>CAVQVV010000007.1:0-293191 GCA_963717245.1 uncultured Actinomycetota bacterium
ATAACCCAGAGGTCGTAGGTTCGAATCCTACCCCCGCTACCACCGCGAGAGGGCCCCTGACCAGTAGGTTCAGGGGCCCTCTCGCATATCCGGGTCATCAGTGCAGCGGCGAATCCGGCCCTTTAGTCACGGGATTAGTCACGGAAGGGTCGGCGGGAGGCACCAAGGTGCCCAGGATGGCCGTCGCCGCGAGCTGAGCGCCCTCCGCATCCATGCCGGGGATCACGTGCATGTAGACCTGCTGTGTGAAGGCGACGGAGGCATGCCCAAGTCGCTCACTGACTACCTTGACCGGTACCCCTGCACGCAGGGCAGCCGTCGCGTAGCTGTGCCGAACGTCGTGCAGCCGGATTGGCGGCAGCTCGGCAGCGATGGAGTGTCGAGCGAACCAATCGCTGATCGTCTCCGGGTGGATGGGGCGTCCGTCGGGCCAACAGAACAGGACACTGCCCTCGTGCTGGAACTCCGCACGTTCGATATCCCAGAGCCGGAGATAGCTGCGTAGCGCTTCAAGCGTCACAGGATCCAGCGCAACCGATCGCCTGCCGCTCTCGGTCTTGGTATCCGAGTCCTCGGCGCGCCCGCCGACTACTACCCGAGTTCTGCTGTTCGCGATCCGCCCGTGTTCGAGGTCCACACCATCGCGCCATAGGCCGGCCAGCTCGCCGCGCCGTAGGCCGGTGGTGCAGACCAGCAGCCACAGTGCGTAGAAGCGGTCACCCTGGACTTGCGTGATGAAGCGTCGGAGTTGTTCCGCGGTCCAGATCTCACGCACCGTCCGCGGGGCTCTGGGCGGCTTGGCGTCGGCTGCGGGGTTCCGCGGGATGTAGTCCCACCGCACGGCATCGCCCAGCGCTGCTGTGAGCATTGTGTGCACGTTCCTCACGGTCTTGGGTGCTAGACCTTCGGGTTTCGGGATCGGGATGAGCCCGGCTCGGTAACGGATGAGTGCTTTACGTGCAGCGTCGTAGGTCACCCCACCTACTTCCGCGAGTACGCGGGCGTTCGGCTCTTCATTGCCGGACGCTGAGGCTGATTTCCAATAGCGGTGCATAAGAGCATTCTTGTCAACTTTGCACCGGCCGTTCTCCAGGAGATGCACGTACAGGAGGTTTAGCCGTTGCGCGTTCAGCTCGGAGAGCTTCGCATCGCCGATGATGGGGTCGACGTACGACTTGGTGTAGTCCCGGTAGCTCTGCCACGTCGATGACTTGAGGCCGAGCCGTCGTGCTGCTAGCCACTCGGCGAGGAAATCGCGCACCGTTCGTGTAGATCTCCGGACGAACCGACCTTGACGGCTGGCTTGGATGGCTTCGTTCATCGCCGCCGCTGCCTCACGCTTCGTCGCGAAGCCCGCGCGGGTCGCTTGCCGACGCTTGCCAGTCAACGGGTCCGGTCCGAGATCGAAGCGGTATCGCCATCCCTTGCCGTACTTCTCTACCCGGCCGCTCATGCCGCATTCCATTCAGACGACTCCGGCTCGAACAGGTCCCGCAGTTTCGCGGTGACGACATAGACGCGGCGGCCGAATCGCTTTACCGGAAGCGTTCCTGCCTGGGCGTATCGGTAGGCCGACGCACGCGGAATGCCGAGTAACTGCGCGGCCGCAGGTAGAGGGATCAGCGGCGGAAGGTTGCGGGTATCCACGGTCGAGGCCTCGTCTCGTCGGTCCGATGACAGGGGATCGATTACGCTCATTCGCCGCCTCCGACGACGTGGAGAGGCGGGGAAGCCGTACCAGCCGTACCAGCCTCGTTTGCGCAGGTCAGGCCGGTACGGTCTCTGCGGTGGGTACGGCTTGACCCGTACCAGTCGGGAGATCCGTACCGCTCTGAGCTGGGCTTATGAGCCTGGTACGGCTGGTACGGCTTTCCCCCGTGGCCATGATCGGGTACGCCGGTGTCTGAATCCGTGTGTGGGCAATAGCGGTTCCACGTGTCGGTGAAGTCGGCGCGGTGGTAGCCCTTGGCCTGACCGAGCGTGGGGAACCGGATGGTGGCGCTGCGGATGCCGTACTCGCGCAGTAAGACGCCCAGCTTCATCGCCGTTAGGCCGGTGGGTCCGTAGTCCGCCCACGGCGCCTCTGGGTCGCTTTTCAGGCGCTCCAGAAGGACAGTGGTGGGGATGGCGTCGTGGTCACCGAACGCGGACCGGCAGTCCGTGAGCAGCCGGATCCGAGTTGATACCTCCCCGCTGTCGTTTGCCTCCGTGGTGAGCACGAGCACCGCTGCGCGGCTGCGGTCGGGCCAGTGCGCCCCCGCATGATCGGCGACAGCCACGAGAGGTTCCCAAGTGTCGGCGGCGCGATCCTCAACGGGCATGTCCGGCTCGGCCACCTCCAGCGCGGGGAGATCGGCGCGTGACCATTTGGTGAGCTGCTCCGCGAGCCGACGCAGCGAGGGCCGGTCGCGGCGGTGTCGGTACGGGGCTACCGTCTCGTTCGGCGCGCGCCGCCGCATCCGGATTACCACGGCACGGTCTTCGATGGTGTCGGGCATCGCGCCAATCCCCGCAAGCGCGGCCATCGCGAAAGTGGGAATGGACTCCACCCGATTGGTAGCGACGTCGTAGCGCTTAGCTGGTCGGTTGCGTTGGTGGCCAGCATTGAGCAACCCGCGCAGGTCCTCGTGTCCGTCGGCCTTCGGCCCGAAGATCGTGTCCGCCTCGTCAACTAGTAGGGTCGGCGGATCGTCACTGATCGAGCGGTAAACCGCTGCCGTGGACGAGTTGACCGTGATGAATGGGTCCCGGCATAGCGCTTCGACAATGTCGAGCAGTCGTGACTTTCCGCAGCGCTTCTCTGGTCCCCGAATGACAAGCCGTGGTGCATGTGCCCACGCTGGCTGAGCATGGGTCGCTGCGATCCACAGCGTCACCGCGTCGGCGGCCTGCGGGGTGGGCAGGATTACGTAGCGGATCAGCGCGGCATGCACCGCATCTAGTAGAGCTGCTCCGTCGATCTTGGCGAGCTGGGCCATTAGGCAGCCTTCCTGTTGCCGGTGATGCGGCGGGGGTTGCGGGCTCCGGCGTTGAGTCCGGCGGTGATGACGCGGGCGACTTCGGTGGGGGTGCAGTCGCAGTCGGCGCCGATCAGGGCACCGGCGGCGGTTCTGAGTTCGGTCGTGGGCGGTGGTGCGAGTAAAGGAGTCCGGCGCCGACGAGTTGGCCCAGTGCGTAGGCGGCGCGGCAGAGCACGGCGTTGTGCTGGCCTGGCGGGGCAGTGCGCACCCGGTGAACCTCGCCGCGCACTGCGGCGGCGGTGTAGCTGTCGGGGTTGGCAGCGACGGTCTGAGCAGGCGCTGAGAGCGCCGTAGGCGGCCGGGGAGTGAGGGCCTGGTGTAACCAGTTGGGCAGCTCGACGGGGTCGCGGTCGTCTATGAGTTGATATCCGCTCGGGGGAACCGGGCAGCCGGGCGCGATCACGTATCCGCCGTGGGCGCGAGTGTCGATCTTCCACCCGATCACATCATGGGTGTTGCGCAACGCCACCCCGGCCGGAGCGGTGTAGTAGAGGTGCCACCCACCAGAGGGAGTCGTCACGGCGTAGGTCGGGGCGACGGTGGTGTGCCGTTGGCGGGCCAGCACCCGCAGCATCCCGACGCCGGATTCGATGCCCAGGGTGGTCCAGCGGTCGGGCATGTGCTGGCCGTGTTTGCGGGTGTCGAGATCGACCACGATCAGCCCAGAGGGGCCGGTGGCGATCCCGATTGAGTAGGCGGTGTGGTGCCACCAGTGGTGGATTTGGTCGGGGTCGGTGCTGGCCCGGGTCTCCCACCGGTCGATCACCGGTGGTTTCTTGGCGCCGGGGGTGATGGGGAAGACGTGCCAGCCGCGCTCAGCGAAGTGCAACGCCCAGGCGCGCAGGTTGGTGAGGTGGTGTCCACTGCGGGTGATCTCCCTAATCTCGAACGGTAACTTGCATGTCACTGCGAGTAGTCGGATGTGGGCGTGCGGGTCCAGGCCGGGAGCAGGGAGGGAGAAGGTGGCCGCCTCTCCCTACCCCGGATCTGGGGGGTTTAGCGGGGTGTCAGCGAGGCAGGGAGGCGACTCCCTGCGCGGGATGCGGGCTGGTCAGGGCAGGGAGGTCGGGTCAGGGAGGCGGCAGGGAGAACTCCCTGGCTCCCTGACTGCCTCCCTGCTCAACTCCCTGTCTCCTCAGCCCCCTCACCGTCTGTGTCTTCGTCACGGTCGGTGAGTGCTTGGGTGATGTCCTCAGCGCGGATCACCATGAGCCCGTCGGACTTGACCGGCTCGATCCCGTAGACGGCCAGGGCGGCTTTCAGGTCGGTGAAGGTCCAGCCCTCGTACTGGCTGGGGTTGTGTTCGGCGAGGCGGGTGAGCACCACCCGGGTCAGCACCCGCCGCGCGGTGCCGAGAACGGTGGCGATGTCGGCCAGCGGGTCGGCGGGTTCCGAACCACCTCTCGGTCTCCTCGGCGGTGGGGCCGGTGTGGCGTAGTTCGGTGATCTGGGCCATGGCTCGGTTGATGACCGGGGTGACTAGGTCGATGCCGTCTTCGAGTGGCACGTAGAAGGTGTTGACCAACTCGAAGGTGGCGTCGGTGACGCCGACGGCGACGCAGGTGCCGCGGTCGGTTTTCATCCGTAGATCCGTCGCCCTGATCCCTGCCCGGTATTTGCCGCCGCCGAGTAGGCCGTCGTTGGCGACGTGGTCGCCGACGGAGAACGCCAACCCACAGGACACGTTGCGGGTGACCTCCTTGGGAATCGAGTCCTTGGTCGGTGACTGGGTGGCCAGCAACAGAGTGATCCCGTACTTGCGACCACGTTTGATCAACCGGATGGCCCACTCGGCGGCCTGCTTGCCGTACTTCGGGTGCTGAAACAGCTCATGGCATTCATCGATCGCGCAGATCAGCAGGTGCAACCCCAGGCCCGGGCTTGTCGGCGAGCTTGCGCGACGTCTTGGGTGGTGACCCGGGTTGGCGTTCGAGCAGCTTGCCCCGGCGTTCCATCTCCTTGAGCAGATCACCCAGGGCTGCCATGGCGGCCTCAGCGACCGTGTCATCCATTCCCATCGCATAGCGGGATAGTCGGGGCTCAAAGGGTTTGAAGTCCGGCGACTGGCCCATCACGAACACCCACAACTCGACGGTGGGGTCGAGCGCCGCGCCGAGGAGCAGGGTCCGCATTACCGCGGACTTGCCCTGCCCCGGGCGACCACCGAATAGGTAGTTCGACTCGAACAGCGGGGCTTCGATCACCGACCCCCGCTGCGATTTGCCCAACGGGACGCCCTCGAAGACATCGACAGTGCCGTCGTCTTGCAGCGGCCACGGCCCGGCCCCGGCACCGAGCTTGCCCTTGTCCGCAATCCACAGATCGAGGACGCCCGCTTCTTCGCCTTGGGTGGGCCAGGTCTCCAGCGCGGCCCGGCCCAGGTTCGCGGCCAGGGTGGTGCGCTTGGCGGCGACCATGTCGGCGGTGACGCCCATGGGTAGCCGGATCTGGGCGTAGGTGCCGTCGCCGTCGACGCGGGCGGGCACGGTGTAGACCAGCTCGCCTCCGTTTTTGAAGAATCGGTCCAGCGGACCGATGCCAAGATGGGCGAGGGCTTGGGAGATCATCCGCTCGTCAATCCAGGAGTCGGCGTCGGCCCGGTCCGGCCGGTGCAACCAGGACGCGCCGGGGGTGCGGTCGCGGCCCTCCCACACCGCCGCGACCAACCAGCCGAGCGGTACGGCCTTCAGCACCAACAGCCCGACCACTCCGGCCATGCCGAGCACGGTGTAGACGGTGGCCAGCCACGGCCACATGTCCGCGCGCTTGACCTGACAATCGACCAGCGCGAGGACCCCGGCGAGGAAGGTGATCAGCAGGCCACCGGCCAGCCCGCGGTGCAGCGCCAGCCCGACCTTGGCCCACCTAGCGCGGGAGTCGGCCCGGATCGTTTCCTGAGCCATCCGGCGGGCCTCCTGGTCCCCAGCCAGCCGCGCGGCCCTCGCGTCGGCACGGAGATCGCCGTGGGTGGTGTAGGTCCAGGCTTTGGTGATCCACCGGCCGTGCCCGCGCAGCGCGAACCAGCACAACCGGGTCACATCCCGCGGTGCCTTGCGCACCCGGTACCCGGCCACCGCCTTGACCTGAGCGGTGCGCGGGGAGGCGGCCACGACCCGTGCCAGCACCAGCATGCGCGGCGCGAACCGATCCGCCAGGCGACCAGCGACCGCGGCGTTTTCGGCATCGGTGAGCAGCTCCCCGTCGAGCACCTCCGGTGCCGATTCGATCGGTTCACCGGCCGGGGTGGGAAACGGGATTAACCGTCCATCACGCGCCGGTAGCTGACTGTCGTTGTCTGTGGTGGGGTTGGTGGGTGTTCATCACGCGGCCCTCCGCTCAGTCTCGGTCCGGGTGCTGTGCTCGGTGTTCAGGGCGGCGGCGACCTTGGGCGACAACCCACGGGAACAACCGGTGACTTGGCGCACCCAGGCCGGAGTCACCACCACTCCCGGGGTCCACGCCGCGCGGGCCTCGCCCAGATAGTCGGCCAGCAACTTGCGCCGCACCGGCCCCGTAGACGGCTTGCCGGGTGCACGGCGGTGTTCACCAACCCGGCCCACGGACCGTCCAGCAACCGCGCTGGTCGGGTTCACCGGGCGCGCGGGCATCCGTTCGACTAACAGCGCTGGTGAACCGCTCGCCCACGACTGCCGGGTGTTCACCGGCACCGCCCTCGATCGCGGGGGGAGACTGGTGCTCGGGTGTTCACCGCGGCCGGTTGGGGCAGGTTCCGGGCGGTGTGTTCTGCGCGGGTGGCGGCGGTGGTGCGGGCGCGCTGCACGCACTCGCTCAGCGCGTATTGCAGGTCGGTGACGGCCTCGGCGGCGAGCACGACCACCAGCGGCGCCACCGAGTGCAATACCACCCCCGAGCCGGACCCGGCGGCCCAGGACACCCAGGTGTTCATCACATAGGTGGCCGACAGCAGCGCCCACTTCGCCACCCGCGGCCAAATGCCGGTCGTGACTTGGTAGCGGGTGGTGACCTGCTCGGCGCGCAGCACCGCCAACAGCACCAGCGACACCATCGGATCGAGCAGCCACGCCGAGCACCACGCCAGCGACCCCACCGCCGCCCCGGCGGCAGCAAACTGCTGGACGTTGGTCATGGTGAAACACAGCCCCAGCACGATCCCGACCCACATCAAGTAGTCCACCTGGGTACGGATCTGTTCGACGCGTAGCGCGACGACGTCGGGGTCGGTGCGGTAGGCCCGCAGCTCCGCGGCAGCGGCCGCGTCGGCCGCTAGCCGGCGGGCCTGGCTGCCCGGCCCCGGCCGCACGTCCCACGGCGAGCTCCCGAGAGTTGGGGTGCAGTCATCGCCGTCCTCCTTTGTGCGATGGCTGCGGGTGGGCTAGCTCGGTGACCGAGAACATCCGGGCGATCGCGGTGCCGGCGAACAGCGCGGGTACGCCCAGCGCCACCCCCCACGCGCGCGGGTCGGTGCTCAGCGCCACCACCGCCCACTGGATGGCGACGATCACCGCGCCGGTGCCCAACGCCCGAGTGAGGTTGCCGCTCATCCGGGTCACTTGTTCGGTTTGCTTGGCGACTTTGTAGGCGCCGCGGGCGCCGCTGCGAAACGCCACGATCGAACCCAGCCCGGCGAGCACGACCAGGACGATCAGCGCCGCGGTGTTGGTGGTGGGGGTCATCGCTGCTCACCTCCAGCGGGGTCGAGGTCGGTCGCGCGGGTCCGCAGCTCGGCGGCGACCCGGCGCAGCTCGACGGCCACCACCAGCGGTGCCGCCGCTGTGACGGTCTCGGCGACTAGGTCATCGGGATAGGCCCGGTGCACGCCCCCGGCCCGGTCGGCTGCGGCCAGGAACGCCGCCCCGCCCGCGGTCAGCGCTTCCATCGGGATCGGCAACACCTCCGGGGTGGCGGCGGCCCGCGTCGGCGCAGTCGCCGACGCAGGCGAAGACCTGCGCCCCGGTGTGCGAGCGGCCCACCGGCACCGCACGCCCGCCCCCGGCCCCGCCAGGCCCCGACCGCAGATCACACACGCCAACCCATCCGCGGCTGCCGCGGGCAGCCCGGTCCAGATCCGCTCGGCCATCACGCCACCTCCCCCGCCACACCGGTCAGGGTCAGCGCGCGGGACTCGTGCAGGCAGCACCGCTGGCAGTGCCGCAGCTCGCGGGCGCCGAGCACCTCCCGCTCGGTGTCTGCCGGGTGCCACGGGCTGAACTGGTGACCTTCGGTCTCACACTCCAGCACCGGCCCGCACGCCGAGCACCACCACTGCCCACCCGGGCCGACCACCCAGCCCGCGGCCTCGGCGGCGTCGAGCGCGGCGGTCTCGGTGGGGTAGTGCGCCTCGAATGCGAGCCCGACGGGACTGGCCCCGCATTGGCCACAGTGGACGCTGACACAGGTATGGACCTGTAGCATTCCGATCTCCTTGATTGCTTTCGCGGGTGATTCAGGAGCCCCGACCCGGTGGGCACGTGCTTGGCGGTTCGGGCCGCCGGGTCGGGTGACATCAACATCAATCCAGGGCACGCGCGGTGGTGTCCTCACCGGTAACACCCCCCACAGGGCGGGGGT
This sequence comes from uncultured Actinomycetota bacterium, assembly GCA_963717245.1. Taxonomy (GTDB): domain Bacteria; phylum Actinomycetota; class Actinomycetes; order Mycobacteriales; family Pseudonocardiaceae. The sequence continues at coordinate 8,571 of CAVQVV010000007.1, forward strand.
CCGGCGTTACGGGCACTGGCCAACGACCGCAGAAACGCCAGCGCGGTCACCACGACCACCGCCAGCGCAGCGCCCACCGCCAGGGCGTGTGCGGTCACCCACGCCACCAACGCCAACAGCGCAATCACCAGACAAACCACCAGCGTCGCTACGACAACCACCGCCACGACCAGGCCACCGAGCGCAGAGGGATTACGCGTCCAATGCCCGTACCGGCCCACCGGCTGATACGGGGCGGCACCAACGAACTCATCCGGGTGCACCCACGTCGTCACCGGCACGAGCCGCCCAGACACCCGCACTGCATCCAGCGGGTGCACCGCGCGAGACGGGCGAACCCATAACGCGGAGCTGACGGCCGCGTCGGGGATCTCCCACCCGCCTACCTGGGCCATCACGCCGCCCACCCATCCGGGCCACCCGCGGTACCGCGCACCGGCAACGCACGCACCACCGCTGCCACCGAACGCCGCGCCCGACGCCGATACCGCCGCTGCGCCGCCGTCTCGCCCATCAACGCCGAACTCGGACGCGGCCGCCCTGCCCCGGCCACGTCCACCTCCCTGAGCAGCACATCGATCATCTGCTCGGTCAGCCCGTCGGGGCTGAACCTCTCTGGAAACTCGTTGCCGTTCAACGGCTGCTCTCCCTTGTTAGGACTCGCCCCGGAAGACCCGGATGCTGTGAGGCGGTACGCTAACAGTTGATTTGTAACCAAGTCAACTGTTAGCGTACCGCTGGGCGTGAAATGATGTGCTACCTGGGAAAACTCGCGGACGCGCGCTGTTAGGTTCCTGGTACGCTCGCCAGTCCACGCAGTCCTCAGGCGCCAGGAGGCGGCATGTCGGGCCAGGGTTCCCGGATCTCCCGATCAGAGTTGCTACCCCAGCAGGTAGCCCGCAACGTCCGGAACGACATCGCGGCAGGCGTGTTGCGTGACGGTCAGCCTCTCCCTGCGACACGCGAACTTGCCGAGCAGTGGGGGGTAAGCGTGTTCACGATCAATGAGGCGATGAAGCTGCTGTCGGATGAGGGATTAGTCATTAGCAAGCCACGGGCGGGGCGAGTCGTCAACGCCCCTGAGCAGGTGCGTCGGAATGAGATTCGGACTAGCACACCCCACGTCGTCCTGATCGGAGGGTACGCGGGAAGCGGAAAGACCGAACTCGGGCGAATTCTCGCCCGAGAGACGGGTTGGCCGATGCTGGACAAAGATACGCTTACACGGCCTGTCGTTGAAGTTGCTCTTGAGGTGCTCGGCTGCTCGCCGCACGACCGCGACTCAGAGACGTACCTGAAAGTTATCCGACCGCGAGAATATGAATCACTGATGAGCGCAATGACTGAAAACGTGCAGTGTGGCACAAGCGCGATCGTCACGGCACCATTCATCCGCGAGCTGCACGATACAGCTTGGATCAACAGGACCGCGGCCGCTTGCCAGGACATGAAGGCGGCGCTCTCGGTAGCCTGGGTTTACTGCGACGCCGCTACCATGCACACCTACGTTCGGCACCGTGGAGCGGCACGCGACGCCGTGAAGCTGGAGAATTGGGACGCGTACCTAGACACGGTCGATCTAAACTTCCGGCCGCCTGTTCCGCACACCCTGATTGACAACTCGGCGTCTGGCGTCCCATTGCAGGAGCAGGCGAGGGCGCTCCTAGCGTCGGTTGTTGGCTCAGGTGCGAGGTAGTGCCAGCGGTTGTACTATACGGTCCGCCAGCGTCTGGGAAAGACACGGTCACCAACGCTCTGACAGCGCTTGACGCGAATTACCGACTTTACCGACGGTTGAAGGTCGGAGCTGGCCGCACGGCCGGTTACCGGATGACCACGCCGACTCACATCGAGGCGCTGCGAAACGCAGGCGCCTTAGTCTGGGAAACCCAGCCGGTATGGTGCGCTTTACATAGTCGATCGGCCGTCGCTCGCTGAAATGCTGACGGTCTGCATTCCGGTGGTGCACTTAGGCCAGGTCGAGGCCGTGAAAGCCGTAACCGGTGCCCTGTCAACCCGCTGGGTGACTGTGTGGCTGTGGTGCCCCCGCGACGTTGCTGCTGGACGGATCGCCGCGCGGGGCACAGGGGATGCGATGGCTCGGCTGCGGGCATGGGATGAGACGGAGCCCCTGCCAAGAGCTGACATCTCCGTGAACACGGCCGAGGTATCGCCTGCTTACGCCGCTGGGGCAATTCACAGCCGAGTCCAAAGCCTGGCGTAGCGAGAGGGACTAGACCACACATCCGCACTCTGTGAGGATCCAAACCGTGCTCCGGCTAGTTGGCACCACTGGTACGCGACGCCCGCAAATGCCCGCTAGCTCGATCACGGTGCTGGTTCCTGACGAGGCGGGGGAGCGCGCCCTGTCCGGTATGGCGGGTCTGCGAGTCGTCCGCTATCGGCAAAAGGCCGATCTTGCCGCGCTGGGTGCCGATGCCGAGGTGCTCGTCCCGGGATTCCGGTCGGACGATGACACTCCTCGAGCTTCTCGGCCGTCTTCCCCGGCTGCGCCTCGTGCAACTGCGATCAGCGGGTGCGGAGCGGTGGGTGGACCGCCTTCCCCCGGGGGTGGCGCTATCGGACTGTCGAGGCGCGCACGGCGCGTTGACCGCTGAGTGGGTGGTGGCCGGGCTGCTCGCTTTGCTGCGCGAGCTGCCGACCTTCGTGCGAAACCAGGATGGAGAACTGTGGCTGCGCCGGCCCTGCGAGACACTGATCGGTAAGCGGGTTTTGCTGGTGGGTGCGGGTGACGTCGCAGAACGGCTCACCCGCCGCCTCGACGGATTCGATCTGGCTGCCCTGAGCATGGTCGGCAGGACGGGGAGGGCCGGCGTCCACTCCGCTGATGACCTCCTGGGACTACTGCCTTCCCACGATGTCGTCGTGCTGCTGGTCCCGCTTACTCCGCAGACCGTCGGAATGGTCGGGGCGGAGTTCCTGGCCGCAATGCCCGACGGAGCGGTGCTCGTCAATGCGTCCCGAGGGGCAGTGGTGGAGACGAGCGCTCTCGTCGCGGAGCTTCGTTCCGGGCGGCTACATGCTGTGCTTGATGTCGTCGACCCGGACCCGCTGCCTCCTGGGCACGCACTGTGGAAGATGCCCGGAGTACTGATCACTCCCCATGTCGGGGGCATTGGCACCGAGGCCAGTTGGCGCGAGCGGGCCTACGCCGTCGTCCGAGACCAACTGGTGTACGTCGTGCGCGGTCGGCTTCCGCCGAATCTCGTCGTTCACGGCTACTAGCCCTAGTCTCGGGGCGGCCGTCCGACCGAAGCGTTAAGTGGCCCCGCGCGTGCCCCAAGCGACCTTCCATCCTTGTTCGAGGTCACCACTGATCGCGCAGCTGCCTACCCGCGGGTGCTCGATGAGCTGGTGCGGGCCGCCCGTCATGTCACCGAGCAATACGGGAACAAGCCGATCGAAGCCGATCGGGGACGGCTGAAGTCCCGACTGCGAGTGATGCGCGGGCCCAAACAACTCCACGGGGCGCGAGGAATCAGCACCGGACATCCAGAACATCCGCCGCGGCCATTGTGAACTTCGGGCCGAGGAAACAGTAAACCTAGCGGTCCTGGGCTACCTTCGACGAGCTGGTCATGGCGATCTGACCGACCTCGATTAACGATCTCGACTGCCCCGGACTTCGCACAACGCAACAGCCCCGTCCGGAGTGGGTTTCCTGCCACGCCGCTGACGAAGGGGATCAAATTGACGGACCCTATTCCCTAGCGTGTCGATCGGGGACCGCACATCTGTCGTGCACGTCTCGTTCGTGATGGCGCGGTCATGCTCACGTGCAAGGGCCGCCTCGAACTCACCTGAACCAACAGTCATTCAACCCGTCTGGTCGGATCAAGTTCGTGCATTGTCAAGACTAGTCCGGGACCCAATGAGCTTCGGCGAGTTCGTCGCTGTAAGATCCGGTGGCAAGATAGGCGCGCAGCCGCCGGTTACCAGCGAGTGGGCGAACTTTCGCTCTTGCCTGAGCGGGGGAGGCAGCCTCGGTTGCATAGACCTGTCGGTAGCCGGGCGCATCAGTATCCACAGTGGGGTCGGTCGCGAAGACGAGAAACCCTCGTCGGTTCACACGGTTGTCGTTGACGGTCCGTACATGATCCTGCTCTCGTTCCAGCTCCGATGCCCACTGGAAGAGATCGATCTGTTCGGGACCCGGTCGCCTCATCGGTTCCCCCGCCGGCCATCGCCACCTGCTGCGAGCATTCGTCTCAGCCCCTCCACGGTGTCTCCAGAATATGCGTCGAAGAGACCCTGGAGCACCTTCTCGTAGACCCACTCCCGTCCAGACAGGGTGGTGGCGTCGCGGCACCACCGTCGGGCGCGGCGGTCCTTCAGCGCCACCTCGATGTCCTCCATGCCCTTCGTCTCGACGATCACGAAGGTGTCGTCCGCCAAGCGCACGACGAAGTCCGGGTAGTAGTAGCGGATAGCGCCGGTCGAGGAGATGTACTCAAGCGCGAACCGACTGTTCATCGTCAACTTCGCGAAGGCGACGACATCCGAGGCGCGGTCGAGGAACTGGGCACACCGAGCTTCAAGAGCGTTATCGACCGGCGTGAGGTTGAAGACCGTCTTGGTAGCGTTGACGGTCTTCCGCGACCACGGAAACGCGGGTGTCTGCGAGATATGGAAGTGCCGCTCAGTGATGGCAGTATCCCGCTCGCTGATCGACAAGGCGCGGATGGCGTTCTGGAACGCTCCGATCACGATCCGCTGGGCGTCATTCTCGGCCAGCCGACGCAGTATCACCGTATCTGCGAGATCGACCGGGTGCTCGAACACGCGGGTCTCAAGGTAATCCCGCACCATCGGAGCCAGGGTGGCGAAGGCTCCCGCGATCCCAGCCACACCGCCAGCCTTGGCCACGGTCTTCGTGTACCAGGACACGACGCCGACGGGGTCCTCGGCGTAGGGAACAAGGAAGCGATCGCGCTCGATCTCCGCTTTCTGGATCAGGTGAATCCCCCGATACTCGATGTACCCGTCGGCCGCCACGTTAGGCACCTCAAGCGGTGTATCTGGACCGCTGATCGTCTGTGGATTCAAGCGGTCGAGTGGGACGTCCGTACGAACGATGGCCCGAGTGAGCTGCGGAATAGCGATGTCATACCGCTTCTTTCCTTCGTCAGCAAAGATCGTGAGTGCTCCACTCTCGATCTTGTCAGCGTCCTCCCGTTCGACGATCAAGCCGCCGTCGAGTTGCGCACTCCAGAGGTCTCGGAAGGCGTCGTGCTCGATCACGACGACGCGTTCGTCGAAGCCCGACCCGGGTGGTGTCATCCGCCGGAGTCCGCGTCCGAGGGCCTGCTCTGGGAGGATCTTTGCCTTGGCTGTGAGGCTGCGTAGCGTCACGATGACGCAGACGTTTCGGACATCCCAACCTTCGCGGAGCATCAGGACGCTGACGATGCACCGTATGGGGCTATCCGGGCCGTCGACTTCGCGGGCAGCCTTCCGCGCAAGATTGAGGTCTTGCTTGGTGACCTCACCCTGGTTGTTCGTGTGGATAACGAGCAGTCTGTCGCCGGCGAAGTCAGCGCGCTGTCGAAGGTAGTCGCCAACCTCATCAGCGGCTTGGGTGTTCTCACACATGACAAACAGCACCGGCCGTTTACCCGAGGGGGACAGCGCCTCGTGGAACTTGCGCCACCGGCCCACGGCAACATCCAGCCACTGGCGATATCGCTGAACAGCCGAATCGCCAAGCTCGACCGTGGCGCCGTGGATTTCGCCGATCAGCGGGGTTTTGACGATTCCGTCCGCGACCGCGGCAGCGAGGGGATAATCGACGACGACGTGGCGAAACAGCCGCCCAGCCTGGTCTTTAGGGGTCGCCGAGAAGTCAAGCTGCGAGACGATTCCACTGCGTGATCGTTCCTCTCCTGGCGCCCGTTCGCGCAGCTCAGCATGGAGGCGTTCGATCGTCTGGTTCCATTTGAGCTTTTCTGACCACACATGGTGCGCTTCATCGTTGATCACCATCACGCGACCACGAGCCGCCACTCGGTTGAATAGCTCCAGAGCGGCGGAGGCTCCATGATTCACGCGCGGCCCCACCATCACCTCGACTGGGCTCATGTCTCGGTCTCTTGGGGCGCTGGCCAAGGACTCGTAGAGCCGTTGGATGTTGGTGAGATACAGCACCCCGCGGGTTGTGACGGGGGTGGGATCGTCTTGAAGCAGGACGGTGAGGTTGAAATCCTGGGCCCAGTCGGGCGGGACCAACGGTTCAGTGCGAAAGGTGGCGCCGTCTGCGAAGTCAGTCTTAAGACGCTCGAAGACAATCACATTGGGCGCGATGACAAGGAATGACGACGTCATGAGCGAACCCGGCTCGCGGACTGCGTGGAAATACGACCAGACAACGCACAAACTCATGGCCATGGTCTTGCCCGAGCCGGTGGCCATCTTGAACGCAAGCCGAGGCCTCTTGGTCTCGCCAGGGTGGACGAGAATCTGTTGACTCGCGTATGCGAGGAGATCTAGGAACGAACGGACGGGCTCGATCTCAGCGAGATAGATAAACGTCTCGACCGCCTCACGTTGGCAGAAATAGAAGCGGAACGGACTACCATCCGGCCTGCGGTGGTCGTCGTCGAACCAGAAGCTGAGCAGCCGCCGGGTCGTGGAGCTGGCCCCCGGATACCCGTTCGCACGCCACGCATCGACCGCCGCACGCACGCCGCTAACGAGGTGCGTGCCCTCGCTCGGCTTGCGCCTAAGTGGAACCGCGTACGGATCCCCGGCCAGTTCCTCGTCGGCTGGCGCCGTCACCGGATCACCACCTCGGCCAGCTTTGTCGTGTCATTGCCGAAGATGTCGATGATCTTCACTGCCATCGCGAACCGGCCTGGTCCCGAATACTCATGCCAATCGCTTTGCGTGGCGAGCTTTCGGTCGGCGTTCGTACGGTACGCCTGCCACTCATTGTGGAATGTGTCGTCGCGATAATCAAAGTCGACTGACCAATAGTCGATCAGGTCGGACCAGGACACGATCGTTGTGCGAACCTTTCGCGGGATGAGGTCCTCGCTCGGAATGATGAAATCCTTCAGGACAACCGCGGCCTCGTGACCTTGGCGACGTATATCGAGGTCGACATGGGCTAGCTCGAAGAAGCGCACGGCACCCGCCTCGGTAAGTCGGCGCTCCATGACCTCACGAGGAATCTGGAGAAGCCGCATACCGAGGCCTCGCCGACGTGCTCGCTCTGGGATTGTGTCGTGGAGACCCATCTCCCACTCCCACCCCAGCACGTCGCAAGCCTCGATACCGTTGTCGGCCATCTCATCCATCACCTCCTCGGCCTCGTCAACAGTCACCGGAGCGTCAGTCGCTCCGATATGAACCATGCGGCCGGCCTTCTGGCCGTGGAGATGAGTAAATCCATGGAGGGGCTCGGCGCGGTAGAACTCGAGGATCGTCTCGAAGTAGGCGTGAAGCGCTCCGTTACCGCTCGCCTGTTGCCACCGCTGGCGCTCGTAAGATCCGAGGTTCTTTATGTCAAACGGCTTGCAGTCTGGAATATTCAGCAGTCGTTTCCGGGTCGTGTGAATTGCAAAGCGGCCGAGATCCGATCCGATCCATTGGCGTCCAAGCTGCTCGGCTGCAACCAACGCCGTGCCCGATCCGCAGAAAAAGTCAGCGACAAGGTCGCCCGGATTCGAGGCGGCGGAGATGATCCGATGTGCCAGGGTAAGGGGTTTCTGCGTGTCGTACCGGACATTCTCCTTTTTGTCAGCGGGCTGGAGCATCGACAGGCGCCAAACGTCGTCGATCGTGCGCTCCGTGCTCTCCTGATAGAGGACTTTCCCTGTTACTGGGTCCTTGGCATTGACGATAGACTGCTTTTCTTTGTCCCACACGCGCCGTATCTGTTGGGTCGGCGTTTCCCTGGTCTCTCGCTGACGGTTGAACGTATATTGGTTAGTTTTCGAGTACCAAAAGATCACATCGTGGTTGGACGAGAAGCGATTGATGTTGCCCTGGTACTTGTTGTAATACCACCAGACGATCTCGTTTAAGAAACGGTCTTCGCCGAAGATTTCGTCCAGCAAAATCTTCACGTAGTGGCCTTGATGCCAGTCAAGATGGATGAACAGTGAACCGTCTTCCGCGATAAGTTCGTGAATCAGCACGAGCCGCTCGTACAACATGCTGAGGTAGGAGCCCTTGCCGTGGCCCCATGTGTCTCGATAGGCATGCTCTTCAAGAATGGATGGGGATTTAGTCAGGGAGCCATCGCCCACAGAAACACGGTAGGAGAAATCAGCGCCCGTGTCGAAAGGTGGGTCGATGTACACGATCTTGACCTTGCCAGCGTACTCCTTAAGCAGACTACCGATGACGAGTTTGTTGTCGCCCCAGGCGAGAAGGTTGCGTTGCGGCGTAGGCTGCGCAGAACCCCCGAATTCGATGCCTAGCGTCTCCGCATTACGCTGGCGGGTAGCCCGTGACTCGTTGATGGTCTCGACGGTCTGGAACGGAAGACTTAGGCGCTCGACCCGGGTCGGTTTGCCTTCCCATTGGAGTCGTACGGACACTAGGAATGCTCCCTCAACACTGGCCTAATCGGAGCCTTCGGCGCGGTGCGCGGCGACGACATCTTCCTCCTATCCCGATCTTCTTCGCTCTCAGCAGGCGAAGATCAACGTTGGCTCGCTCCGACATGCACAGCTGCTGAAACGGATCTGTGGCATCGCGGCAGCGTACCCGTGGCCACCTGCCACAACTTGCCAGACGGCGAGCGGTTGCGCTCCGCCTCGTCCCAGCAATACGCATCCCGCGGCGCCGAGCGTGACGATAAGCACTGGCAACCCAACCAGGACGGGGAGGAAGATGGGCACGGTGGCTGCGCTCCCCGCCGCACTGAACACCGCGGTGAGCACCACTGACGCGACGAGATCCTAGCTGTAGGGCCGAGCGCTGGTCGTGTGGCACCAGGCGGCCCTGCTTCACCAGCGTCGCAGCCGGTCGAACCGGACGCCACGGGCGCCAGAGATCGACGGCTTGACCTCGTACTGCAGCTCGTCCTTCAAGACGCGTGCCGCTTCCTCGGGATCGTCGCGAACCATCGCCGCGAGTTGCCTGCGACGCCACTTCACGCGGCCGTCCTCGATGGCTTTGAGCGCGTCCGGCATCGAGTCAAACCGGAACTCCTGAACGAGCAGCTGCAGCAGATCCTCCAGACAGGGCCGCATCCGGGCACCTCCTACGGGAAGGTGCAGCTTGCTCAATTCGCCGCTGTGATCCGGATTATTCCGAGTCAGCAGGCCCGTAATCGCGCCGCGCTCTGCGTGGACGTTCCAATGGCTGCCCGGCGCGGTGTGCATCTCGCGGTCGAAGTCGAGGCGCAGCAGTGGATGGCGGTTGATCCGCAGCTCGAACTTCGACTTGGCCACGGCTGGGTACCGGTCGGCCGAGTCCGCGACGAGCCGGATAAGAACGAACAGTTCGGCGATCTTGCGACCCTGGCTGAGCAGTGGAATTGCCTTGGCCTCCTTAGCCTTTGCCGTGCCCAGCTCGACAGCGAAGGCGTAGTGAGACGCTGTAACTGTGACCTGGCGCAGTTCCGGGTCGGCGCCCTCTTCGTAGGGCAAGACGGCGTCGAGCAGCTGCTGCAGCTCTTCGCCAAACTCGCCCGCTGCTGCGGCGAGGTCGAGGGTCACCCGGCAGAGGCTCCCAGAAGGAACGCGACGGTGTCGACTTCCTCCCACGCGTCACGTTCCTCCGGCGTGGCGCTGCCAGCCTCGACGCGTGCCCGCAGCTCGTCCTCGGTCAGCCGAACCGACGACAGAGCACGCTCCCGTCGGGCACCAAGCTCCGCCGGGTCAGCCTTGACCACAATCGCATCCATGTGTCCACCCCTGTCGTTCCGCCCGACTCACACAGAATGCCTCACACCACCGACAACGAGCCAGAGCTGCGCGGGTAGTGCTACGTCACCGTGCCACGATCCGCCAGGGCGTGAACCAGGTCGTTTTCCTCGCTGCTGACAGTGTCGCCATGCGCCGCTAGTCACACGTTTAGTCACGGGACGGTATATGACTGGATGGGGTGCGTGAGACGCGTCGAGCATCGGAAGGGTGTGTCAACAGCCGCAACGTCACTCACGTGATCAGGTGGGACAACGGCTGAGTGCCTCATAACCCAGAGGTCGTAGGTTCGAATCCTACCCCCGCTACCAGGTAAAACGGCTCTCGGGAGATCTTCCCGGGGGCCGTTTTCCGTGTACTGGTAGTAAAAACGGTAGTAACAGCCTGGTCAACAAGCCTCGGGTGCGGTGCCCTCCGAACCGCCGACGGCATCCTCGATCAGGCGACCGATGAGGTCCGCGGCAGCGCGGTCCCGCCCGGTGGAGCGATGGGCGTAGATCTGGAACGTGACGGTCGGGTTGGAGTGGCCGACCCGATCACTAAGGATCTTGGGCTCGATGCCGGAGTCGAGCGACAGCGTCGAGTACGTATGCCTCACATCATGGAGCCGAATTCGCCGGGAGCCGGCTGCGTCGACGAGGCGGTTGAACGTGCCTGTCACGGTGTCGGGGTGCGGCCGCTGCCCGTTCTCCCACACGAACAGCCACCCGGCCGCCGGGTAGGCTGAGCCGAAGGCATGCTGCTCGACGTCGAGCATGGCCAGATGCCGCCGGAGGGCCACGATCGTGAAGGCATCCAGGGACACGGTCCGCACTCCGGCTTCGGTCTTGCCATCAGACTCCTCCGCGCGGCCCGCCACCGAGATCAGCGTCTCGTCAATCGTCAGTGTCCCGGCATCGAGATCGAGCGAGTCACGGCGAACTCCGAGCAGCTCTGAACGTCGCATGCCCGTTGTGGCGGCCAGGACCCACATACCCGCGAACCGGTCCTCCTGGGCATGCCGCAGCCACTGCGCGAGTTCCTCGACCGACCAGGGTGAAGGAACGCTCCGGCCACGGCGGCGCTCCCGGGGGAGGCTCGCATGTTCGGCGGGATTGAAGACCAGATAGTCCCACGCGACGGCGTCGCTGAGCGCTCGATGCAACAGCCTGTGGACATTGCGCACCGACTTCGGTGACAGGCCCGCGAGGTACTCCGCAGGTACCCGGCCCCGCCGGTAGCGACAGACAGCCTCCTTCGCTGCCTGGTATGAGGTGCCGCATGCCTTGCTGAGTTCGGTGGGGGTGGGGCCCAGGCCGTTGCGGAGCGTGCGGTGGTCGCGCCAATACTCGTACATCCTGCCGTTGCCGTCGCTCTTGACTCGGCCGGCTTCGAGCAAATGAACGTAGAAAGCGTTCAGGACCGGCACCGAGATGTCTTGCAATTTCCGTCGGCCGATCTTCGGAATGATATAGGCCGACACATTCGTCGAGTAATTCTCATACGCGGACGGCTTGAGCGAGTGTTTGACGCTGACGAGCCATTCGGCGAGGAACTGCTCCACAGTACGTGTCGATGGCTTGACTTGTCGCCCGCGATCCATCTCCGCGTGCTTCCTCAACGCGGACGCCCACGCGTCATCTTCGGACTCAAACCCTCCAGCATTGATTCGATCTCGTTTCCCGGTGAGAATATCCGGCTCAGCATAGATCGTGTAAGACCACTTCTTCCCGCGTCGATAAACGGTGACTCCCGGGACGCGGCGACGGTTACCGTTGGCCATCAGGCCGCCTCGCTTCCATTGTCCGCGTTCGAGATGAGTTCGTGGAGCAGAGCTGTCACGATGTAGACCCGGCCGCCGAGATGCCTGGTGGGCAAGTCGCCCATCGCTGCGTACCGGTACGCGGCCGACCGGCTGATGCCGAGCAGCTTGGCGGCGGTGGGAATGGCGATCAGCGGGGGGAGCGACTTGAGCGCCGCCATTGCATCCATGTCCTGCCTCTTCTCGACGCTGCACGGATTCACGGTCAGTTGATGCGTGCTCACTTGGCGCTCCCAACGACGCGGAGCGGCGGGGTAATCGCACCGGCCCCACCAGGATCGTTTGTGCTGATCAGCGAGGTACGGAGCGGCCGCCCTGGAGATCTCATCGTCGTCTCCCCTCTCAGGCGGCTTGATCGGTTGTTGCCGAACGGTTGTCGGGTGGTGATCCGCTTGCTGCGAGTTGCGCGGCGGTGTATTCGGCTTTCCATCGCTGTCGTTCTGCGACGGCGTGTAGAAGTAGCACTGGCCGGGGTGGCACGTCTGGGTCAGACGGTGCGGGACGTTCCCACCGGTAGGGACCGTCTTGGAGCCCATGGCACGGCTGGATACCCACGGCTTCGAGGAGTTGCCGAACGAATGCGCCGCGTTCGGCGCGATGGTCATCGAGGGACTTGTTGGACCACTTCCGCGATACCAGCACGCGTCGTCCGGCGATACCCAGGTGTTCGGGTTGGTGGGCCTTGCCCTTGCAGAGTCCCGGGGTGATGGAGTGCCGGGCGCCTTTGGGTTGTATTCCGTAGAGCAGCCACACCGCGCACCGTGGTGAGCAGGGGGTGATCTGTAGTTCGGCGTGGAGTCGGTGGGCGTGGTCGCGGTGGGCGTCGGTGGCGTGCTGGTCGAGTCCGGCGGCCTGCCCGATGCTTTTGGCTAAATATTTTGTGAGGTAGCCGATGTGGCGTCCGGCTTCTTCGGTGCCGCCGAGGATGCCCTTGACGTGTACCTGCGCGCCGAAGTGGACGACGTGTGCGGGTTCGGTCAGCTCTTCACATGCCTGCTCCCAGGTCGGCAACGGTGCCCCAGTGTCGGGGTCGGTGAAGGCCTTTTCGCGGGTGTCCCACACGGGCAGTCGCTCTCCGCTGTAGAGGGTTTGGTCATGGGGCGGCCACCACACTTGGTGATAGGTCGCGGCGGTGATGGCCCGCAGCTCTGCTCGGGGAATCGCGCCCCGGATGGCGGCGTGGAAGTGCGGGGCACCACGTTTTTGGGGTTCGACGGTGCCGAAGTACTGCACCTCCCACCCCACGCAACGGCGGGTGTTTTGCCAGAACCGATCCATCAATGCGGGGAAGTGGATCGCGTCGCGGGCGGCCCGTCGGTAGTCATAGCGCTCGGGATCGACCGCCGCCCCCTCGGCATCGACTCGGCCGTAGGAGTCCAGGGTGAGGGTGAGGAAGGTAGAGGGTCGGTAGCGTCCGGCGAAGACCCGCCCTACGGTGCGCTGTTCCACGGGTCGGCGAGGCAGGTTCGGGGTGTCTTGGCGGCGTCGGGTGGATCGCTTGACCGGCTTGGGTGCTGGATCGAGCGGGGTGAGCCGACCACGCACCCCTGCCGCGCGGAGTTCGGCGTCGAGTTCGGCGACCGACTCAGCGATCTGCTCGCAGGTGATCTCGTCGCCGACGGTTTTGCATTCGGTGTAGACGCTGAGGAGATCGGCCCGGGTGGCCATCAGCTCCTTGTGTTCCTCGCTGGGCGTGGCCCGGTCGGTGATCGGCTCCGCGTCGAGATGCCAGCCCTCGCGGCACTGAACCATCCGCAGCCGACGGGCCTTCTCCGCGCAAGACAGGCACTGGTCGGCCCGGGTGGATCCACAGGGGACGGGGACGATGTCGGTGCGTCCGGTAGTGGTGTCGATGCGGCGCATGGCCAGTGGCCGGATGCAGACGCCGTGTTGTTCGGCCAGGGCCTGGGCTACATCAGCGGTCAGCGGCAGCTCGGCGCGCTGCACCCGGGTCATCCGCGCGGCATCAACGGTGGTGGGGTCGGTGGTGATGGCCATCAGGCCCTCGCCTCCTCGACGGTGGCCGCGTGGCGCGGCATCGGTAGTGGGATGGTGATCGCGGGCAGCTCAAATTCAGTGAGGTGAGCGCAGAGAGCCGTGAGTAGGTCACCGGTGCTGTTCATGCGGCGCCTCCGTGAGTGGACCCGGTGGGGTCGGTGGGTGTGGTGGGGAAGGGCAGCACCGCGGTGTCGTGAGTAATAGGGCCGGTGACGAACGCTTCGAGTTGCTTGATCGTCTGGTCGGGGACCCAGCCGGCGCGGATGCGCAGCGGTTCGCGGATGCCTTCGCCGAAGACGTAGCCGACGCCGGCCTCGGCTTCGGTGATCCGGTTGGCCCACGCGCCGCGCTCGTAGGCTTGATCCCCCAGCACCATGCTCACATGCGATTTCGCCGAGACGCGCAGGCAGATCCGGCGGGGGAACAGCTCCCGGACCGGAACGGTGTCCTTGGTGGGTTCTTGGACGTAGCCGCGGACGGTGAATCCCAACGCCCGGCCTTGGGTGGTCAATAAGGCGACTCGTTCGGTGATCGCGTCGCGGGTCTTGCGGTCGATGTATTTCGTCAGTGCCCCGATCTCGTCGAATTCCAGCAGCTCCAGCGGATGTTCTGCGCTGATCGGCACCGATCGCACCTGACCAGCGAATTTGGTTTTGCGGGCGTGCATGGCCTCTACGAGGTCATCGAGCACCGCCACGGCGTCGGTTCCGGTGACCGCGTAGCGGGCAAAGATCCGCCGGCCGTAGGCCAGTTCCATGCCCTTGGGGTCGATCCCCGAGACGCGCACGAGACCGTCGCGGATGGCGGGGGCGATGGACACCAGTGGGCACCACATCGCCGAGTTCTTGCCCGCCCCCGTCTCGCCCGCCACCAGGGTGTGACCCCCGACCAGGGGGACGTGCCAGTCTTGGCCGTATTCGGTGCGCCCGGAGAACACCCGCCGCAAATCCACCGTTGTGCCCTCAACATTGGCCAGGGTCGCGAGGTCGAGGCAGGCCACGGGGTCGGCGAGTAGGTTGCGGCGCTGGAAATCGATCGAGACCACATTCGGGGTCAGTTCACGGACCTGGCAGCGGGCCACTGCCCGGGCCGAGGCCAACGCCCGTGCGGCCTGGTCGAAGTCTTCGGGTTTCTGGCCGGGCACCAGCCGCACCCGTACCTCATCCCACGACGCCCCGGAGCGCACCCCGAGCACCTGGGGCAGCCGCGCCTGGGCCTGGCTTCGGCCGCGACGGATGCTGCGTCCGAGGGGATTGACCGTCACCACCATGGGTACGGCGTCGGGTTTGATGCTCAGGCCGCAGGCGTGCAACCAGTCGGGCAGTTTCGGGGCGTAGACCGTCCAGCGCAGCCACCAGGCCCGCAGATGCCGACCCACCCACGCATCAAAGGACGACAGGTCGATCAGCCGCCACCCGGTGAGCACCCCGACGATCAGGCCGGCGGTCAGGGCCAGCGAGGCACCACCCCAGCATTGCCACCACGCAACGATGGCGAGCACGGTCAGGCTCGTCCGCCAGTGGGTAATCACTTGGTGTAGCGCCCACAGTACGGCTTTGATCATTAACCAGACCGTGAAGACCACTACTGCCGCCGCGGCCAGGGCTTCAGCGATCTTGATCAGCGCCTTGCCGAGTTTGGCAAGCACCCACACCACGATGCCCAGCGCGGCGCCCCCGGCCAGCACTGTGGCGATCAGGTACGTGTCCATCACCGGTCACCCCCGACCTTCACGAAGGTGCGCGGTGTGCGTTTGTTTGGTGCGGTTTTCATTCCTACCGGGGAGGGGGCTTGCGCTTCTCCCGGTGGGTCTGGGTATCCTCACTACTGTTCACTCCTGACTCGGGTGGACAGCGCAGAAGCGGACAGGTTGGTAGCCAGAGATCCGCTTCTGCGCGTACGTCGGTCTTATAATTGATGAGGGCGTGCGGCATTACCGCACCACCCCCGGTGCGTTGAGTTTCTTTCTGAACCTCCTTGTTGTGGTGTCTGCTATTGCAGGCTCAGACAGCTTCCACAGAGTCGATCGTTATCTGTCCGCTGGAACGAGTAGCTTCCGCATCGGCGGCAGGTCCGCCACGTCGGTCGAACCCGACTTCTGCGGACTTTTCGTCCCGCGACCAGCGCAACCCACCGGCTGGGTACCCTCATTGGCATCCACCTCCTATCTTGCTGCGTGGAAGGCACTGGTTCAGCTAAACGGGTTCCAGGATGTTGTCCTCTTCTTGATCGCGTCAGCTACCTCCTTCGCCTTGTGTTGTTCACGTTCGGCCCAGTACAGGGCTTCGTGATGGTGTCCCCGGTCAATTTCGGCGATTTTGGCGTACAGTGCCACCGACTTCTGGTAATACGCCTGCCACTGCTCCAGTGGCGCGTCTAGACGTGGCCGAATGCGCACCAACGTGATATGAGCCTCCATTAATGTCGTCGGAGCTCCAAGTTCCGGGGGCTTGCCCGCGGTCATGACTCCTCGATCCTTTCGCGTGATTCGTATTTGCGTGCCTGCCCCTCGAATGCGCCAGCGGCTGACTCGATGGCCGCCAAGGTCCACCAGGGCAACGTGGTGGCGGCTGCGATCTGCCGCCAGGCCGCTGCCACCGCCCACGAGGTCACTGCCATCTCTCGTGCCGTCGCCGGGTCACCTTTACCGGATTGAGCCGACGCTTCCCAGGCGCGGCCGTATTGCCGATACGCCGCTTCCCAGACACGCACGGATTGATCC
Source organism: uncultured Actinomycetota bacterium (assembly GCA_963717245.1). Classification (GTDB taxonomy): domain Bacteria; phylum Actinomycetota; class Actinomycetes; order Mycobacteriales; family Pseudonocardiaceae. The sequence goes on from CAVQVV010000007.1 coordinate 24,988, forward strand.
GACGCTCCCACGCCACCATCAGAGGTCGACATGGCGCGCGGGTCGTCGGGAGGCGGGCCAGAGAGTTGGACGAGCGATCGGAAGACCCACCCGGCCGACGGCCCCAATCCGGGCGACCCCGCTGGGACCCATCGCCAGACTCATGCCGCCTTGCCAGACTGCTCACCGGCTGGCTTGATCAACTGCGCCGACCGAGTCCCGCCAGCGCTGGTCGTCGCCGCGAACCCGGTTGCCCTGTAGACGTAGGACTGATACTTGAACTCGCCGTTGCCAGCGACCCTGGGCTCAGCCGTCAGTCCCTCCAGTTCGATGGGACGCATGCCCGGGAGGACTTCGGTCGTGGACGGCACCGGCTGGACGTCGGCGACGAACGTGATCTCAAACGAGGCACGCTTGGCAGTGGCCTCGTCCGGGTCGGTGACCGTGGCCTTCCACTGACGCTGGCCCGTCACCTGGTCGGTCTTCTGCCGCACCGGGCGGGCGGCGGCCTTGTCCTCCCGCGTCTGGTACTCGGTGTCCGGCGCGAGGTCGCCGATCAGGACCAAGCCCTGCGGAAACGCTCGGTCGAACTGAATGTCAAATCGGTATCCCCTGGGGATCGCCATGAACTGTTGCCCTTCTGACTCGACTGCCTATTTGGTTGCCGCCCCGTCAGCGGCGACACCACTAGATTCGGCCAGGTCATGGTCTGTTCTCGACCCCGTGATCGTCTCTTCTCCAGCTTCTGTACCTCATGTAGTCTCGCCGCGTTCCCACCGTGATAGTCTCGTTTCGTCTTGTCTAGTCTCGCGCTCAAGGAGGCCGACCGGGTGACCGCCAAGCCCATCGTGCTGAAGGTGCTGCTGCAGCAACGCCATCTGCAAACTCACAGCGCCTTCCGTCGCGAGTACGACCGGGTTGCCGCTGATGTCGACCGGACCCTTAAAGGCGGGTGGCCGAGTAAGGCACAGTTCTACCGGTGGCTTTCCGGCGACTTAATCGGCCTTCCCTACGCGGATCACTGCCGAATCCTGGAGGGCATGTTTCCCGGCTGGAAAGTGGACCAACTGTTTCATGAACACGAGGGTGGAATCGAGTTCATACCCGAACCGCCCACACCGCAAAAACAGACGTCTGCTATCCGACCGATCCCGCCGACCGTGCCAGCTGATGTCGTTGGGCAGGCGCAACCGACCAGCGAGCACGAACCCGCCGGATCGAGCTTGCTCGTGGAGTACGACGACGCTGAGCTGAGCTATGACGGGCGTACCTACCGGGCGACGATGCGCCGTAAACTCCGCAACTGTGGCGAGGAGCCGATCTCCCGATACCTCATCCGCATCTCAGTTGACCGGTACCCGGGCTCGCCCGAGCAGTCCAATGAGCTGTACCGCAACGATCCGCTCACCTGGGATGAGCTACATCTAGAAGCTTCGCACGACGGCGAGCCGATGACCTGGCAGGTGCGCCACGACCGGGACGCGTTTAAGGAACTGTGGCTGCTTTTCGAAAATGACGAGGCTTGCTTCCCGCTCTACCCTGGGGAATCGACTGAGATCGTCTACAGCTACACGGTCAGCGACATCAAATGGGGGCAGTGGTTCCAGCGAGCCGTCCGGCTACCCACGCGTCGCCTGATCGTTCGGCTGGATTTCCCTGCCGAACTCGGGCCGTCGGTGTGGGGTATGGAGACCTCGATGAGCGCCCAAGCACTGCCGTTTCGAACGCCGATTGCACGAACCGAGGACGGCGACCGCGTCCGGTTCACCTGGACGACGGATGACCCGCCGCTGCACGCGCGCTACCGCATTGAGTGGCGCTTCAAACAGCAGACCGCGCCACGCGCCGATAACCACGACAGCAGGCCCAGCGACACAATGGCCAAGCTCGGTGTCGTCCAGCTCGACGATCCGCTGCTGCGCCAGCAGGCGCGCCCATTCGCGCTCCCCGAGGAAGCCGAGGACGCGCGCCGTGTCGTGGCCGAGCTGCACTCGGCCCTCGAACGCGTCGGCCAGGCACACGTGTTCGGCAAGGGTATGGGCATCGCGGCCCCGCAAATCGGTATCGGACGTGCCGCTGCCGTTGTCCGCACACCGGGCGGTGAGATCATCACGCTGTTGAACCCGCAGATCATCGACCAGTCCGACGATCAGGACGAGCAGTATGAGGGATGCTTGAGCTTCTTCGACGTGCGGGGCAAGGTGCCCCGGCCGCAGTGCATCCAGGTCGAGCATCAGCACGTAGATGGCAGCACCCACATCACGCTATTTGAGCGCGGCGTCGCTCGGCTGGTCACCCACGAGATCGACCACCTCGCCGGCGTGCTCTACACCGACCGCATGGCCGACATCACCAGCGTGATCCCGGTCGAGCAGTACCGCGGTAGCGGCCAGTCCTGGCAGTACACGTAAAACACTGCTCCGCGGCGCTCCAGCCCGGCCTCCGCACGGCACCAGAAGCCCACCCGACCTACCCCCACGTCGATACGCCGAACAGCACGTCAGCGCCGCCGACGGTCAGCCTGATCACAGTCACACTACGTCAGAAAGCTGTCACACAACGTTGTTGCCGAATTAGCCTCTATGGGATCAAGCACGCCGCCTTCGGCGGCGCTGGCGTGGCCGAGTCCGTCGCCCTACTCGCCTGCCCGCTCGGGCCGATCCCGCTTGCTGCGCGCGGCCTGCGGCCGTGCTCGCGCGGACCGGCCCGGCGGGCGGCGCTGGCCCTCTGCATAGCGACCATCGAGCAAGTTGATTGCACGATCTTCTATTCGACTTGACTGGTCCATCCCACTCAACCGGCCGGCAAGATTTTCCTTTTGGTTGCGGGCGACGCGCCATGTCTCAGCGATCATGGCACCTATCCGGATGGGAATCACGGCAGAATGCTAGGAAATACGGACCACGTTCTCCGGCGGCTGCGATCGTCATCGGCGTCAGGAGAAGGTGGAACAAGCCGCCCGCGACGCGCAAGGACGTTAGTGCTGCACCGGTGATCGGGTCCCAGATCCGCAGCTCCCCGTCGCGGCCGGCGGAGGCCAGCCAGGACCCGTCAGGGGCGACCGCTAACGCCTGTACTTCGCCGGTGTGGCCACTAAGGCTGTGACAGGCGGTGCCACGATCCGGATCCCAGACGCGCACCTCTCCATCACTACAGGCGGAAGCCAACCAGGATCCATCCCGTGCCACTACCAACACTGACACCCTGCTGGTGTGGCCGGTGAGTATGTGGCGGATGGCACTTTTAGTCGGATCCCAGATCCGCACCTCCCCGCCGGTGTCAGCAGAGACCAGCCAGGATCCATCTGGGGCAACCACCAACGCCCTCACCCCGCTGGTGTGGCCGGTGAGGATGTGGCCGGCGATGCCGGTGACCGGATCCCAGATCCGCACCTCCCCGCCATAGCCGGCGGAAGCTAACCAGGATCCATCTGGGGCAACCACCAACGCCCTCACCCCGCTGGTGTGGCCGGTGAGGATGTGGCGGGCGATGCCGGTGACCGGATCCCAGATCCGCACCTCCCCGCCATAGCCGGCGGAAGCTAACCAGGATCCATCTGGGGCAACCACCAACGCCCTCACTCTGCTGATGTGGCCGGTGAGGGTATGGCGGGCGATGCCGGTGACCAAATCCCAAATCCGCACCTCCCCGCTGGTATCAGCAGAGGCTAGCCAGGATCCATCTGGGGCGACCACCAACGCCGATACGCTGTTGGTGTGGCCGGTGAGGGTCTGGCGGGCGATGCCGGTAGCTGGATCCCAGACCCGCACCTCCCCGCTAAAGCCACCGGAGGCCAGCAAGGACCTGTCCGGAGCAACTACCGCGGCACGCACCCGGCGGGTGTGGCTGGTGAAGGTGTGGCGGGCGGTGCCGGTAGCCGAGTCCCAGACCCGCACCTCTCCGCTGGTGTCAGCAGAGGTCAGCCAGGATCCATCTGGGGCAACCACCAACGCCGACACTTCGCTGGTGTGGCCGGTGAGGATGTGGCGAGCGGCGCCGGTAACCGGATCCCAGACCCGCACCCTCCCGCCATAGCTGGCGGAGGCCAGCCAAGATCCATTCGGGGCAACTACCAACGACCACACCTCGCTGGTGTGGCCGGTGAGGATGTGGCGAGCGGCGCCGGTAACGGGATCCCAGACTCGTACCTCCCCGTCATAGCCGGCAGAAGCTAACCAGGATCCATCTGGGGCAATCACCAACGCCCACACCCCGCTGGTGTGGCCGGTGAGGATGTGGCGAGCAGTGCCGGTAATCGGATCCCAATTCCCCACCTTTCCGCCGTCGTCGGCGGAGGCGAGCCAGGATCCATCTGGGGCGACCACCAACGCCCTCACCCCGCTGGTGTGGCCGGTGAGGATGTGGCGAGCAGTGCCGGTAACTGGATCCCACATGCGCACCTCCCCGCCATAGCCGGCGGAAGCTAACCATGATCCATCTGGGGCGACCACCAACGCCCTCACCCCGCTGGTGTGGCTGGTGAGGATGTGGCGAGCAGTGCCGGTAACTGGATCCCACATGCGCACCTCCCCGCCATAGCCGGCGGAAGCTAACCATGATCCATCTGGGGCGACCACCAACGCCCTCACCCCACGGGTGTGGCCAGAGAGCATGTGGCGAGCGGCGCCGGTAACCGGGTCCCAAATGCGCACCTCCCCGCCATCACCACCGGAAGCTAACCAAGATCCATCCGGGGCGACCACCAACGCCCTCACCCCACGGGTGTGGCCAGAGAGCATGTGGCGAGCGGCGCCGGTAACCGGGTCCCAAATGCGCACCTCCCCGCCATCACCACCGGAAGCTAACCAAGATCCATCCGGCGCAACCCCCAACGCCTGCACCCCGCTGGTGTGGCCTGCCCGCACCCGGGGTACCACCATATGTGGCAGATCCGGCAGAGCGGTGATCGCTCGCAGATGAGGTCCAGTCAGCCCAACGACCAACTGCTCGGCAATATCTTTGATCGGGCCGTCGCTAGGTAACCGAGTGGCTAAAGTGGCGGTAAGTGATCCAGGAGGGTGGAGTGGCCCGAGAATGTGGGCGTTCTCTCGCACCGCGGTAACCAACGCGCGTGACATTGGGTCATTAGAAAGGGCTAGATCAGCTTCCAGCCCTGCCGGTCCGACATTCTCCAGTTTCCCGGTCAGCCAGCGCGGATGGTGCAGGCACGCCCGTAGCTCCTGCTCCAGTCCCGCTTCCTGCAGGTGGGTGGGGAGCCACGCCCACAGATACTGCTGCGCCGCGGGGAGCTGCCACCACGCACTGTTCCCGTCCTCATCCGGGACCAGACTCCGGTGAGCATCGATCAGCGCCTGATGCAACTCGTTCCGCCGGTGGTGGGTCTGTTCGCGGAGGTAGGCGCGGATAACGTCGTGTAATACCACCTGGTCCTGTCGGTAGTCGCTGATCAGAGCTAGGTCAGCCAGGCGCTGGCAGTACCGCCGGGTCTGAAACGCCGACCAGTCGCCGGTAGTGTTCCAGTATCGGGCCAGCACCGAGACGGGGATCGCCACGTCCTCTCCGAACACCGCCAACTCCAAATAGCGCTCCCGCTGCTCCGGGGCCAATCGGCTCAGGCTGACCCCGATCGTCCCGGCCACCGCCGTGTGCCGCTCGCCGACGTCGGTGACATCTAGTGCGGTCGGTCCTGTCGTGCGCAGCTCGTAGAGGATCTCACGCATCGAACCCTCAACCCGGCGTCCGGCCTTTCGATCGGCCGTGACCGCGCCATTGACCAGGGCCAGCAGTACCGGCCACCGCCCAGTCACCGCTAACAACCCCGCCATCACACCACTGGGCACCCCGACCAACCCAGCAGTCAGTAATTGTTCTGCTTCACCCCGGTCCATCTCATCAACCCGAACCATTTCTGCAGACTCCGGCAATACTCCACGGATGCGGGTCGTAAACAACCGCACCGCGGCAGAGCCGCCAATCATGAAGGGCTCTACCTGAGTAGCGCTCCAGACATCATCAATGACCAGCAATACCCGCCAATCACCCAACACCCGTCCTAGCTCTGCGCCAGCTGCCACTGGATCCGTCAATGCGGGCCCATCAACGCCGAGTAAGCCCACCACATTAGTGACCTTCTCGGCTAGTTCCGGTCCCGCAGCGTCCTCGCCGACTGTTACCCACACCACGCCATCAGGGAACTGCGCTTTGACTTCGTCGCGGTGGACCAACAGTCGAGCCATCGTGGTCTTGCCGAACCCCCCGGCCCCCCACAAACCAGTTGTCATCCCTACCGCGCCGGCCCCCGACCGCGTCACCGCCCAGACTAGGTCCTTCATCAGCCCCGTCCGGACGACCTCGTCACCCCGCAACGGCGGCACGGCGAACACCGGGCCCCGCCACCTGGCGATGCCACAGAACCCGCCATGGCCAAGCTGGACCAACGCCTGGTACAGCGCTGTTTCCAAGCCTTCCGGACTAGAAACTGTCGCGGTGGTAATCCCACTGCCGGCCAGCGTATTGCGGAACTTTTCCTGACGCGCGCCATGCTCAATGTCCCGAAATAGCCGCTCGGTGCCCTGTGTATCCTTGCCAAGCAAGAACACCAATCGGGGCAAGCCCGCCTTGCCGGCCTCTTCGAATTCCAGCTCCGTGTAAGACAACTCTGCGTGATCGCACACTGGCGAGCCGTACCGGAAACCGATAATCCCAACGAACACATCAGCGTTGCGCACCACGTCCCGACACAGCTGAGCGGGTGGCCGCGGATCAGCGGTGAAGTGCGCCATACTCACCGGCGTGCTACCGGCCCGGATCACAGCAGACTCGGCTGCATCAACAAACGACCGACCAACCGGTAACTGGTGTAGCTCTGACGTGTGACCCACAAACACCCGTCCCGGTTGCTTCATATCCCCAGCACTCTACTCTCCGTATCCCTTATACAGAAGCTCGGGGGACAACAGCGTCAGAGGGATACCGGCGCTGTCCGGTACTCCGTTCTGGTAACGCTAGCCGCAGGTTGAGTCCTGGCGGAGCTGGACACCAGGTTCAGTAGAACCAATCGCGGGCGCTCGCCGCCCCGCAACCCGGCAGATCTCTGGGATAGCTAGCTTCAAGGACTGTTGTGGCTGGGTGGGTGGGTGGGTGGGTGGCATCCCATCGATCTCCCTGAGGGCTACCACACGCCAGCCCGGGGGCAGAGCCCGACGACGCATGCGCCGACTCCGTCGAGGGCTTGCCCCCAGGCTGGTGTGTCGTCGGACTGCGCCAGATCGATGGGACGCCACACAGCCCCAGCGTGCAAGATCGATTTCTGGGCCGTCACCGGGCCGTCGGACGTCGAGAAGTTATGAGAAACCTCGATAAGCAGCGAGAGCGTTCTTCCTTGTTAACCTCGCTGCATTACTCCGCTGGTGCAGGTGGCCGCGCGCGGGGCGGACGAGCTGGCCTTAAGCCGGATCCTGTTGGTAATAGGTTTCCGAAGCTCCTGACCAGAATCAGGTGCTCGGCGAGCGGACAGACAACCGATCAAAGCCTGCGACCGAAGTGTCTCCTGGTCTACATCAATTGATACATCAACGGCTACGGACGACCACGGACATCCTTGGACTGATCCCGAAGATGAGGCCCGACCCTGGATAACTTGCAGGTAATGGCAGGGTGCTGCCTGCGACTACGGAACAGAAGGCGCGCTCAACTGACGTGTTACGCGGCTCCTGAGCATTAAACGACTCGCGCATGTTGAGAGCACCGCAAACCGAACTAAAGCACGTACGCGCGGAATTCGTCGAATACCATTGCGTTTGCTCGCTTCGTCGATGCCACGATCGCACGGAAGTTATTGAGACCTAACGCAACCGCCTCCTTACGTCGAAGGCCACCGTTGTCGAAAACTGGACCGAGTTGACTCGGAGCGAAGGGGAGCAAAGCCTCGACCAGTGGTTCCCAGTATTCGCTTGCAACCGCTGGACTCACACCTTTGCTAAAGGATAAAGAGAAAGTGTCGGTGAGTACCCGGCCCAGGTAGATTTCAGCCGAGCCGGCAATCGCAGCTACCAGTAGATGTAGTGAGCCACGCTTCCGGAGAAAGTCCAACGCGTTCCTATCGTCAGAGGTCAGTGCTCCTTCATGTGTCGCTGCGAGCGTCGCCTTCGTCTCTGCAACTCTGCGCCAAAGCGAGTAGCAAAAGACGATGTGCCCCGCGCTAGTGTGCTCGGAAAAGTAACGTGCATAAACTTCATCGTTCTCCCAGATGCTTCGCAGATCGTGGTACGCGGTACTGGGATCCTGGTGGAAGGCGGCAAGTGCCTGCGCTGCAGTGTCTGAGGAAATAAGATTCGACGGCCGACGAGCCCGGTCATCTTGGCCGCCGCGGCGTGCTCCAAGATAGGTTGCGTCAGGGATCCTTTTGAACTCTTTGCGAAGTCGTTCTTGGTGGCGATCTCCGCTCCGGAAATCCGATGGCTTGATCTGATTCTGGCTGTTGTTGTAGCGGATGATGTCCTCGACCAGCTCATTGTTGCTGGCTTGGACAAACCGGATCAAAACCCGCGCGTCGCCAAGCGATGATGAATCGACGCGCGCAAGGGCACCGGTCGTTTGGGCACCATTCACCACGGCTATACCGAATATGCGAAAAGGTGGGTCGTTTTCGTCGGCGCTGATTCGATGCACCAACGCAGTGACGCCGTTGTTGAACGCCCAGAAACGGCCTGGGTGGGAACGGGCAGTCTGCTCGATTCCGAAGTTGATGTTTTGAGCCGAGCGGCGGCTCGGCATATATCCGCGTACGTTCGCCGAGAATAATCGGTCCGCATATTTCTTGAACAGGGTATGCAACCACTGCGCGGGGACCGAGGTGCAGACCGCATTCCAACCGTCACCAGATTCACGAAACCAGCCAGTTGCTGGAACCTCAATTTCGTCACTAACGAGGATCGGGCTCCGAGTGCTGCGATACCAATCATCGAGCGTGCCGCGGCCGATCTCCCGTGAACGGACATCGATGTTAAATTCTGAGTAGCACTGCGATAGAATGGCTTTCGCCGCTCGTGCCGCACGCTCAAGTTCCAGCTTCACATTGGTCGATTCAGGCAAGTTATGCGAATACCAAAGCTCAACGACGTCGATTTCCCCTCGCGTGATCGCCTGGTGTAGATCCTCAGCCGCAGTCCGAAGGCTAGGTCTAAGGTGTTCAGGTCGCTCATTACCTAGCACCCAGGACGCTGCCACAGCGAGGTCTGCTGCCTTATTGGCCGGCGCAGCCGCCTTGCTTAGCTCCATAGCGACGTACCCTTGGGCTAGAACCGCCGTACGGCTGTCTACATCGATATACACGAGGTCACACTTGCGATCTCTGTCACCATCGGTAAGCGCGGTGGCGGCGACCGTGGCAATATCATCGAGGTTGAATTGGAGTTCTAGCGCGAACAATAGAAGGCCATTGGGCCCGAACCGCTCAAGATCGATTCTGTTTTCAAAGGCATCCAGCGCGCTCGTCAACTCTCTTGTACCTTCCTACCTGTGCCGGATAATTCACGCATAGGGTCGCCGTGTAACTCCTCGACACTAGCGCGAACGGGATGGCGAGGGTAGCGGACGGTTGCCACGGCAACCAACGTGCGCGACGCTCCCCGCCCAGGGAGAACTTCCCGCGCCGGGTGGTTCCTGGAACTGCGGTCAGGTGGCGCAGGCACTGATCGCACTCGACGCTGCCCAGCAGTGCAGTGCCGCCGGGTCCGTACCAGCGCCGGCCGCCGGTCTGAGGAGCCCCTGGAACGGCGTAGCGCTCGCTGACTAACCGGGAACTGCTCTGACACACGATCGACGTCCACAGTGTGAAGGTTGGCGAAGGAAGCGCGAGCATAAGCCCGTGGATCCGGTGATCTTGGTGCGTGCCCCTCGTGTGCCCGCTCCCACGGGGGGCTCACCCGGAATCACCGGCAATGGCGGCAAATCCTCGCTCATCGCATGAGAGCACTTCCCTGCTTACGGGTGGTTACAGTCCGGACCTTTGCAAGGCGGTACTCGGGTCTCTGATGGCGCCTGCGCGCAACCAAAAATGCCCTCGCCGGGCGGGCAGATCTCCGGGATGGCCAGCCACAAGAGCTGCTGCGACTGGGTCGGGCTGAGCGGGGGTGCGGCATCCCGTCGATCTCCCTCCAGGGCTACCACACGGCACCCCTGGGGCAGAGCCAGATCACACATGCGCCGGTTTAGTCGAGGGCTGCCCCAGGGGTGCCGTGTGGACGGGCTGCGCCAGATCGACAGGATGCCACACCAGTCCCAGTATGCAAGATCAGGCCGTGTGCAGGCCGTCCGACGTCAAGTCATGTCAGGACGCAACGGGATAGGACGAGAACAAACCAGCAGGCCAGGGCAAGTCAGCCGCCAAACTACCGCAGGCCCGCTTGCCAGGTCAGGAGAAGTCGGGCATCTCGTAGTCTAGTCCGCAGCCAGCCTTCATATCCACACCGTGAACGCCGCAGCGAGGCCCTCTGCGTCCCGTTGCTTCGCACTCATGTCAGGAGGTCAATGAGACCGTCCCGTGATCATCTCCACGCTTTATTTACCTGAAATAACCGTCAACGTCCGGTACCAGTGCGTACTGTTGAGAAGTGTCTGCACTGGCCAGATGAACTGTTCGGTCATGACCGGCCCTGTTCGGTAGTGGGTCCTGCTAATCGCTAGCTCGCAGGTTCGCGTCCTGCACTGAGCGGGAGACCAGGTTCAGCGGAATCAACTGTAGGAGTTCGTCGCCCGCACCGTGTCTTCTCACACTCACTGTCGACGGAGTAGCACGACGGCCCGCTCGCGGAGAAAAGAGTCTCACGATCACTTGAATACTTTCGGTCACTTGCCGACGCCTGGACAGCTGGCGAACGACCGTAGAAGTCGAGCGCCTTGGATCGGGGAATCCGAGCCACCGCATGGGGATAAGAGGCTGGTGTCGCGTTGGTGACCTGATGTTGTCCTATCTGAGAATATTGACGGCCCGGGCGATGACCAGGACCACGGTAGCCAGCGAGATCGTTGACTGGACGAGCATGGTCAACTTGGCCCTCCCTGAGAGCGGTAGCACATCAGTGGGACTGAAGGCGGTGGTATTGGTAAATGACAGGTATAGATAATCCACGAACTGGGGCCTCCAACTCGCACCGAGCAGCTCAGTGCTTTGCATCTGCACGAACATAAAATCCGGCGCGTCGGTGGGGGCGTGAGCTCGGGCAGCAGGACCGCCGCCGTCGAACTGCCAATACCACAAGCCGAAAACGGTAATGTTGATCCACCAGCTCACCGCTGCGGCTGCCAGCAGCGCTGCGGGGTCTTTGACGCTATGCCCATCCAAAACGCCCCGCACCAACAAGCTGATAATCCAGCCGCTGGACAAGCTAAGCAGTCCTGTCAGGATCAGGCGGAGGGCCCGTAGGGCGCGGGGCTCCCGAGTAACCCGCGACCAGTTGGCCACGATCAAGACAAGGAGCACAGTAGATTCCAGGCCTGGGAGCAGCCATCGGGAATGCAGTACCGCACGCTCGGGTAACACCACCTGCAGCACGATTGCCGCCACGATCGCGGTGATCACCGGCCAGCGGCTCTCCCGCCAGATGCGCAGCGGCGAGGCCGTACCAGCATCAGCCCGGCTCGGACTATCGGGGGTACCAGGGGAAACCGGTTCGTCTCGCGCGTTAGGGCGACTCGTCACAACCGGGCTTCGACCATCGCGGGATGCGGTCACGATCACGAATAGTAGCCAGTACGGTTTCGTTCGGTAACAGATGGCTGGCAATCTGTCGCTCGCCGCAGGCTCCCGACTCGCACACTCTAAGGCAGGTCTCCGGGATGGCCGACACCAGCGCCAAGACCGGCTCGGTGGGCGGACTGGGTGTGGTGGCATCCCGCCGGCCTCCCTGAGGGCTACCACACGCGGCTCCCCGGGGCAGGCCTGGCAACCTCGGCCGGCGGTGGGCAGGGATGTTGCCCCCGAAGAGCCGCGTGGTCGGGCGATGCCAGACGACGGGATGCCACGCGGCTCCCAGCGGTGCAAGAACTGTCAGTGCCAACACCACCCTCGACTCCGCCGATCCAACGCAAAATCCGGGCCGGCCGCGAGGGAACGGGAGAGAGAACGTCGAGCGCACGAGCCACCGGCCGTGCCAAATACGTGCCAGATGCAGCGGTGACCGATGGGGTACAGCGGGCAGCCACGGGCACACCGATCGTCACTCCCCAACGAACGACCCGACCTGTCATCACAGGTCACGGCTTTTTCTGCTGGTGTGGCGGGTCAAGGATTCGAACCTTGGAAGGCATCAGCCGACGGATTTACAATCCGCTGCCGTGCGCCCGCCGATTCGCACAAGGGAATCGTTGTAACCTGCACGTCGGAAGTGTTCTTCTGCCCGGATCATGGATCTTCAGCAAGCCCTGTTTCCCAGGCCGACGGGCACTTTTATTCATCCATCCCCGGACACGCCGCCAAGATCGTGAAGAGCCCGGGCTAGTGGTGATCTGGTGCATCTCGTTTGGGTGACCGGCCAGGATTCGCGCGCCGCGCGGTGATGGCGTGGTCGAGTGCACCCATGACGACGGTGATGGCAACCGAGGTACCGAGCATCGTGCTCCGTGGACCCCTAGGTCTTGGCCTCTGGATCGGACGCGGACACTCCTTGGTTCTGTGACCGACGAAAGCTGATCTGGATGACAGGCCCTTGAGGAGTCGCTCCCAGCCGGACACCAGGTCCAATGGACGAAAATACCCCGAACGGTTGCCAGTCCTCTTCGCCGACGGTGAGGCCCGCGTAGTGCATGGCCGCCGACCAGTCTTGGTCGTGCGAGCCAAGAGGCCCGCGGTCAGGCCACGAGTAGCCGAGTGGGGTCCGGTCGACCACTGGTTCTCCGAACTCCAGTGAATCAACATCACTGGCCGCGGCACCGGCGAACCAGGACAACGCGTCACGGGCGATCGTGAGGTTAGCCTCCGCGACATCGTCTGGGCTCATCTTGCGGCTGGGAAGTTCGGTCATCCAGCACCCGGCGCCGTTCAAGCCTGCGATCAGACGCTCGTCGTTGGGTTGGACCACCAACGCATGCGTCGCCATGAGCGGGATGAGCAAACCGAGGCGCCCGTTTTCGCGATCTTCTGCCCAAGCAAAGCCTCGGTCGTTGATGATGAAGCGCTCACCTCCGGAAGTCGAAAGGAGAACCCAGTCAGCAGCCATGATGGGGGCTACCGATCGTGTCATCTCGCCAAAGCGCGACAGCTGTACGAGAGCGTTGGACGTGCCGTCGCTGATCCTGTCGGTGAACTCAGGCGCACGAACGGTTAACCCTGCAACGTAGGGCACAAGCGCGCGTATCCATGGCTCGAAGCGGATCAAGCCAGTAGACGTCGACGCCGCCACCTCTCGGAACGCGTCGGACAGCTTGCGCTCGTACGGATTAAACGTGTCATCAAGCATGTCGATGTCGATGTCGACGCCGACAAAAGGCCCATTGGCGTCCCAGTCGTATACACCGCGGACGTACGCGAGGTTCTTCGCACTGGTGACTCGAGGCTCCTTCTCATGCCGGTGCCGCACGTAGAGCCGGCGGTCCCGCGGCTTGGGACGATCCAGATCAGAGGAGAAGCCGCCCAGCACAACCGCTGGAATCCAGTGCTGCTTGCGACGTTCTTGCTCTGTCACACTGAAACAGTAGGTCACAAGACTCTGGCCATTCGCCCTGGGGGCCCCGGCCTTGCGACCCCGCATCATTGCGCGATCGAGGGCACCACCGCTGGCACGCCGAGGACTCAGTAGCCACCGGCCTTGAGCACTACGCAGCACCAGCTCAACCATTGCCGAGGCGTCGAGCACCACCGGGCCACGAGCTGAGCGGCTCACACCTCCCCGGGCTCCCGGGCCTCGGCCAACTCGCTCGCTGCCACCCACACAGCTTCCAGCGTGCAAGGTCATCCCCGTGGGAAGGAAGGCGAGCGCTGTTCTCCGAGATGATCCACGGGCGGTCGTAGTAGAAACAGTAGTAAGGACGCTTTGGGCAGCGGCAGGACAGGCTGGACGGGGTGAGACACCATGGACGGTTCGCCCTGGATAAGCGGGACGCCGAAGATCCGATGGGAGGCATGGGACGGGTGCCATTCGCCTCATAACCCAGAGGTCGTAGGTTCGAATCCTACCCCCGCTACCACCGCGAGAGGGCCCCTGCCCAGTAGGTTCAGGGGCCCTCTCGCATATCCGGGTCATCAGTGCAGCGGTGAATCTGGCTCTTTAGTCACAGGAGGGTCGCCGGGGCGTTGTGGGGCCGGCACTAACGTCTCGAGGATGGCCGCCGCTGCGAGCCGGCCGCCCTCCGCATCCATGCTGGGGATCACATGCTCTGGCAACGTCAGATATTGCAACGGTCTGAATACCTCTGCTCAGGGGTGGCTTCGGCGGCTGATCTCGGCGGCGTAGGTGGCCCAGCCTCCGGCCGAGGCCCGCTGCCAGGCGACCGCGACGCTGATGTGGATGCCGAGCATGCGGGCCAGCAGGGCGGCGGGGAGTTCGGTGGTGAGTTGGAACAGGGCTGTTGAGTGGCCTTGTCCGGACCCGGATGCCGAGTTGGCGCAGACGTTCGGTCAGTCGCGTGTGGCTGATTGGTCGGTTGGTCCGCCCTCCTGGGAACAGCCATGGGGAGGTTCCTTGGTCGCCGAGGGTTGCGTGGCCTCGGCGGGTGGCAACAAGTGCGAGCACGAGAGTCGCGAGAGGTTCTGGCAGTACGACCGGTTTGCGACCGAGTCGCAGCCGTACTTGGGTCTTGTCGGTGAGGACGTCGTCGGTGGTGAGTCGACTGATCGTGGCGTGCCATTGCGCGTAGAGCATTACGAGCAGCCCAGCGACGCGGTCCTCGGATTTGACGGTGCTGTCGTGGAGCAGCCAGCGTGCTTGGTTCCAGCGGGTCTCACCGTCAATGACGGTGGATGGTCCGCCCAGCGCACGGCGGCAAAGTCGAGGTTGGTGAGCTCCCTGCCATCAGTGGCGCACCTCCTGCGGTGTCACCCGTCCGGCCGATCCAGTCGGGATGACCGCCGAGGATCACAGCAAGATCACCACCGGGGTAAGGGTCAACTCGTGTTGCTCATCGGCGTCCGGGTCACCAACGGCCAGCCCGGGGCAAGCAACCGCCCGGGAGACACCGCCGCAGCCACTTCCCAGCGCGCCACCGTGCCGAGCCCGAACCGGGCCGCGACCGCCGCCGCAGCGGCGGTGATCGCCGCCAGGACGTCCGCCCAGTCACTGCCGGCCCGGGCGACACCGGATCCGTCTCCAGCGCCCGGCACCACCAGGTGAACACCGCGCGCACCGCCTCGATGCGCCCAGCGAAGCAACGCAACCAACCCCGCACCGTCTCCGCCGACGACCCAACCCGGCAGCGATCCGCTGATGGCCCGAACCCGCCGCCTTCGCCGCCAGCGCCGCTCCGATCACCACCGCGACATCCGCCCGCCGGACCAGCACCAACACCGGCAGCAGCACGTGAGTCACCCCGCTGCCGGTGCACCGAGATCGCCGCGGAACGATCCACACCGGACCTACCCGATCGCGGACCGACCGACCCCGAGCCCGACCCCGCCCGGCCAACACCCCCAAGCACCCCGGACACGCCAGCGCCCCCGAGCGCAACTGCGCCTCGACCCCGTCCGGCATCTGCCTCTACCGTGACCACCGCGCCTCCGAGCGCACCACACGGCCCTCCCGCGCGACTCTGTCCAAGAATCAGCGGGTGGGCCGTGGCGCCCAACCAGCGCTACGTGGCCATCCCCAGTGGCGGCCGACAATGGGGGATGTAGTCCATGGCCTCACGGTGCCCTCATGTCGAACCTGATCTGTGCAACCTGCGTCCGTAATCAATAGGGTTTCGGCGCCGAAGCGCTAAAGCCGCCCGGCAGGAGTCGCAGGCAAATGTGTGCTGTTCTGGAACTTGCGCTAACGGAGAGCTGCGTCGAGCTTGTCGCGGAGCTGCCGCAAGGCACGCGCCCGAGTTGGTCCGATCCCGCCGAGCGGGACACCGGCGATGCGGGCGATCTCGTTGTAGGTGCAGGGATTATCGGTGAACAGCATCCGTATCAAGGTCCGCCGGAGCGGTGGCAACTCGTCGATGAGTTTCCGTAACGTCTGTGCGGTGTTGGCGTTGATAGCGCGCTGCTCGGGACCCGCCGAGGGGTCGGAGGCAGGTGCTGGCGCCACGTCAGTGAGGATCGGCCCAAGTTTGCCCTGGCGCAGGATGTGCAGGCATTCGCGGCGGGCGGTGGTGGCCAGCCACCCGGCTAGCCGTTCGGGGAACTGCACCCGGTGAGCGTTTTCGGCCAGCCGCAGCCAGGTCATCTGCATCGCGTCGACTGCGTCGGCCTCCTGCAGCCGAAATGTCCGCACCGTCGCGGATACGAGGTTGCCGTACCGGCGGAGGATTTCATCCCAGGACGCCGGATCCCCGTCGTGGATCCCTTGCAACAGGTCAGCCATGGTGGCCGTGGTGTCGGCGGGAACGTAGCTGACGGTGGCGGTCGTCATCAGAATCGCGACCTCTCAGTGAAGTCGATGTCGGTCATGGCGGGCGGCCCCTTTGTGATGACTTGGGTGCGCCCACCATCGGTCACCATGCTTGGTTGGGGATTGGTGATGGATTGGAGTTGGTTTAAGCACTGAATTCCATGAGGTGCACGCGGAACCGCTCCAGCCGTCCGGAGACTCCAACCCTGGGGAGCGGCGATCACGTCGGTGGCGGCGAAGTCGGGTGTCGGTACGGCCGAGACGGTGCGCAAGTGGGTGCGTCAGGCCGAGATCGACGCCGACGCCGGCCGTGGGGCGAGCAGTCAGGATGGTGCTGAGCTGCGCAAACTGCGCGCCGAGAACCGGGAATTGCGCCGCCCACTGATGAGATCCTTAGGCAGCGGCCGGTTTCTTCGCGGCCGAGCTCGACCGGCCACACAGGATCTCGTGAGGCTCATCGCGGAGCACGCCGGTCGGGCTACCGTCGACGGGCTGCGCCGATCTGCGCTGTGCCGCTCGATCACGGCACGCCGATCGCCCCCAGCACCTACTACGACACGCGCCACCGCGAAACCAGCCGACAGGCGGTGCACGATGAAGAACTGAAGACGCAGATCGCGCGGGTGCACCAGGAGATACGGTGTCTATGGCGCGCGGAAGGTCCGGCTGGCGCTCAACCGCCAGGGCGTCCCGGTAGCGCGGTGTACGGTGGAGCGACTGATGCGCGAGCTGGGGTTGGCCGGCGTGCGCAGCGGCGGGACCAAGCATCGCCGGCCCCGCTGGGCGGTGGCCACGGTCGCGGCGGCCTTCGGGCGGCAGCGCATTCCGCGGCAGCGCGTGCAACCGCCGGCCGGTCAGTCCGGCCGGATATTGTGGTTCAGGCGGAAGAGGTTGGTCGGATCGTATCGCTGCTTCACTGCGACGAGACGGTCGAGGTTAGCCCCAAAGGTGGCGCGGACCATCCTATCGTTGTCCTCGTACAGTCCCGGGAAATTCACGTACTCGGCGCCCGTTGCAAACGGCTCCAGCGCGCGAAACGCCGCCCGGCCCCATTCGAGGGCCGCGTCGTCATCCTCGGGGTGCTCCCAGTTGGACTCGATGCCGAGCAGGAACGGTGCGGACCGGTCCCCGAAGGCCGTGTCGGAGGCCTCCGGCCGGCTGAATGCGCCACCCAGCTGCCAGATGTCTAGCGTTGAATGCGGAGAGGGGCTGCGTTCGTTGAGGTCAAGGAGGATGGTGATAGCGTCGTTCGGTAGGCTCGTTAGGTAATGTGATTTCCAATAGTAGCGCATGTCGTGCGCAGGGTAGTCGGCGTCGAAGAATTGTTGCATCTCCAAATACGGAAGCGTATCGGAAAGATCAGCGATCGGCGAGCCGAACTCACGCAGCTGCATCAGGTCCTGCTGCGCACGCTGCTTCTCGCCGCAGTGGACCGCTAGATAAACCACAATCGGAGTGTGATGATACTCCGAGGGAATCTGCTCGATCTCCGGCGCGTGCCACAGGATGGCAAACGAACTCACCTCGTCCGGAGCAGTGATCGCCCACTCGCGGTAGAAACGCAGCGCTTCATGGGCGTCCCTACCAGCGTGCACGACGAAGGCGAGGAACACGTCCGGGCCTATGGGGTGTGCCTGATATTCGAACGACGTGACGACCCCGAAGTATCCCCCACCACCCTGCACCCCCCAGAACAGGTCACGGTTCTGCTCTTCGCTTGCAGTGATCAGCTGACCGTCTGCGGTGGCGACATCGACGGAGATCAGGTTATCGGAACTGAGCCCGTGCTTGCGGCGCAGCCAACCGAGTCCACCACCGAGCGTGAGACCGGCGATTCCGGTAGCGGTGACGACCCCCATCGGCACCGCCAGCCCGAACGCCTGCGTCTCGTGGTCGAGCTCACCGATAGTGACGCCGCCCTCCGCGCGGACGGTCCCTTTCTCCGGCTCTACGCGAATGCTGTTCATGAGCGAAAGGTCAATCACCAAACCACCGTCGCAGACACCGTTACCGGCCACATTATGTCCGCCGCCGCGTACCGCGACGGGCAGGCCTCGGCCCCGGGCCAAGCCGATGGTGGTGATCACGTCCGCGACGCCCGCGCACCGTGCTATGAGCGCCGGACGCTTGTCCACCATGCCGTTCCACACCAGACGGGCCTCGTTGTAGTCGTCGTCCGTGGGCCGGACGAGCTGCCCGCGCAGCCTGGGCTCCAGTTCCTGCGCGAGATCGTCTCCAATCTCCGTAGCCACCGTGGCCGTGATTTCCGCAGTCATGTGATCAGCCTCCTCCGTTCGATTGCGTTGCCAGCCTGATTGAGGAGAGCCTGGAGCGCGCAGCTAGATACACCGATTCGCTCGTGATGTCCGGACGCGAAGGGAGAGTCATATTGAGTTGACTGAGAAAGCAAGGAGTACCGCTGTGCTCCCCTGTGGAGACGGCTGCCGCTACCGTTCCGGGCGGAGCCAGACGGTCCACCGTTCTACGGCGACATAGCCCAGTCGTTCGTATACGGGTCGCCCGTCGTCGCTGGCGATCAGCACCGCCGGTGCGGCCGGGTCGGCGAGGGTGGCGGCCCAAGTCACCGCGGCACCCGCACCGCGGCCCCGCGCTGCCGGCAATGTCGCCACGTACTCGACGAGCGTGACCCCGGCGTGCTGGTGCGCCGCCGCTACCGCCGCGGGTTGCCCGTCCAGCCACGCGAGCCATACCCGAGTATCCGACTGCAGCAGCGTCGGGCCCAGCAGGTCACCCGGCTTGAGCGGCTCCAATTCCAGCATGGGATAACCCTCGACAAGCACCCGCTCGGCCACCATCAGCTCGTCGGAGTTCGTGACCTCCCGCACGTCAGCCTCCGGAGGTGACGAGTCCGGTCGCGGGCTGGGAAAGCGCACCATTAGCGGCGGATGCCCGATCAGGACGAGTCCGTGAGGTCGCAGGTCCGGTGTGGGCCACGCGCTGATCAGTAGATACGGCGCCTGTGGTGAGAATAGGGAACCGATATCACGCAGCGTTTCTACGGGCCGGGTCAACGGCTGGATCAGGACAACCGGGTTGGTCAGCGCTCCACGATCACCGATCCAGCCTCCGGCCCATCGCGGACCGGATCGCCACGGCCGTCCCGCGCCGCGGGCGACCCGCACCGGCCAGGAAGCGTGCACCAGCACGGCCTGCCGGACGAGGGTGTCGCCGTCCGCGAGATCCGGCTCCCATCCCGTCGTGAGGTGCTCGCCCTCCGGGGGCAGCATCGACGTACTCATGCTCGTCACGATCCCGGCAGGTGCGCAATCCAGCAAGGCTCAAAACCCCGACCTCCCACGGAGCCGCCGGGTGTCCGAGGACGGTCGAAAGAACCAAGATCACGGGGGTCTAGGTGTCGGCGTCCCCGCGAGCCGCGCAGCATATCCGGGTCGTCAGAGCAACGGTGAATCTGGCGTGCAGTCACGGGAGTCATCACAGAAGCGTCGCCGGGAGCTCCGGTGCTGGCGCCAAACGTCCCGAGGACGGCCGCCGCTGCGAGTTGTTTCGCGGCTTGATGGACGGTCCTCACCGCGAGGGCAACAGCACAGAGATATCCGGCTCCAGTTGGGTGGCGCATCCACCGATGACCGCACGCCGGTCGAGGTAGAGAATGCTGACCCGGTTGTCGCCAAGCTGGGAGACGCAAGCCGTTGGCGCCCTGGGATGGAACGACAACGCGGAGGTGCCCATTGGCTCGTCGAGGAGTCCCGTTGCCTGACCAGTCACCGTCAGCCAGCGGTGCGTAGTAGTACAGCGGGAGGTCGGTGACGTCGAGTTCATGACGTGGACCCGCCGACTGCGGGGAGTTATGATGCTTGCCGCATCATCATTCCGCCCAGCGAGATCGAGTACTCCTTCGCCTGATCGTCGTACCGGACGTTGTATGTGGTCGGGAAGTAGCCGCTCCGCTGGTACGCCTTGGGCTGCTTGATATCTTCATGAACGGTCTGCTTCATCAACATCCATTCACGCGTCATCATCGGTTCGATAAACGTGTACGTGCCGTCCCACGACCCATTGATCAAGATCTGCTTGAAGTCATACTTACCCGGCTCGAGGCCGTCCGTCTTATCGACCCAGTGCAGTCCCATGGCGGGTACGGTGTTCTCTGCGGGCGGGCCGGGAGGCACGACATAATCCCGCGGGATGTACTTGGGAGCAGGTAGATCCGCGGCCTGCGCGGCGAAGTTCGGGTTGCTCGGATTGATTTCTTCCACCGCTGCCGGATCGACCATTTAGAAATGCATGTCAAAGTGCGGTTTGCCGAATAACTCCGCCGGCGCATGTCCGTGACTGTTCCAATTGAGCATGACATGATCGAAGTCCGTCGCCGAGGCTTGCGCCGGCAAGGTGAGGATTAACATCTGGGGAGGAACGGCGTCTTCCGCCGGAAGCCCGTCCAGCGATGCCGCCGACATCCGGATGCCGATCTCGTTCGGCTTACCGGCATTGTCAAGTGTCACATAGGTCTTTGCAGTACCATTTCCGATGCTCTGGGCTGGGCCGAAAAATGTGCCGCTCTTGTTCGTTTGGCCGTTACCGCACCCGGCGAGAAGCGTGACGGTCACACAGATTGCTAGAATCGGTCCCATATAGCGACGAATCTTCGAAACTGGTTGAGAAGCAGGGAGTGCCGCTCTGATCGCCAAGAGTCACCTCACACGCATCGGATCCAGGTTAGGGCCTGGCTATTATGACGTCCAGGAGTATCGATGGCAACCAACGATCACAGCACGGCTGTGCGCCAACCCCTCGTCATCGAAGGTGCATCACCGCTAAAACCCTTTCCCCGGCGCATCCGGCAGCGGATTGCGCAAGGTGGCCTGATCCTCGGCCCATCGCTGCAGAAGCAGCTCAGCAAACCGATCGGCCAGCAGAGTGCTGGCCTGGATGCCGAATACCACATCGCCGGCGAGTTCAGGTTCGGCTGCCAGTAGCGGAGCGATCAGGCTGTGTCGGACGAGTTGTTCATGCACCGCGTCGGCCTCGATGTGCTCGGCGAAGAACTCCATCGCGGCGGCGCTGCAACCCAACCGGCGCATGGCCTGGACCAGCCGGTCCGAAGCAGGGGACGAGGTCAGCTCCGCGGTGGCCAACTGGCCGATCAGCGCCGCGCGCAGCCGGCGGTGCAATGCGCACAGCGAGATGAAGTTGACCTCCGCCAGGGTGGCGGCCGGTGCGGCATCGAGGTAGGCGCCGTACTCGGCGCGCAGTCCAAGCGCGGTCATCATCTCGGCGAACAGTCGGGCGTGCATGCGGTCTGGGTTGCCCGATCCGTATTCGTCATACTCGACGGTGACCAGCGCTACCTTGGCGGCCCCGGTCAGACGGGGGATGACCCAGGCATGCGGGTCGGCCTCCTTGAGATTGTAGAGCGAGCGGTGCGCGACGTACTCGCGCACCTGCCAGAGCCGGCCGGCTCGGCGTAGATGGTGCGAGACGCCACCGGCGTCCAGCGGCTCCACCAGCAGTGCGTCGACCTCGGTGGCCACGTCGATCCCACCCGGGACGTCGTCCCGCAGCGCGGCGAGGAAGGCCCCTTCCAACTGCCGGCGCAGTCCTAGCAATCTCGGGTCCCACTCCAGGTCATCGGGGACGCCGACGAAACCCCGGTAGTGCAACTCATAGCAGCAGTACAGCGCCAGCTGTAGGTCCTCGCCGTAGGGGTCGGCGCGCTCGACGACCGCTGACTCGATCTCCGCGGCATAGGGCGCCGCTGAGCCGCCACGCAGCGTGGCGAGCACGGCGACGGACAGCGGGCCGCGCGGCTCTGGAAGGGCGGGCGCTGTCACGGACGGCGGCGCGGCGGCGCTGCGCATCTGTCCTTCAACTACCCGGATCGGGTTCGCTGGGACGAGCGGGACTGGGACGTACGCGTCGCCGATGGCTGGTGTCACAGAAGGGATAGCGACGACTGCGTCGGCACATGCACAGCGCAGTGACTGCGCGGTCGGAGGTCACCCTCCTGCCATCAGCCAGAATGACCTCCACGGCACCCTGCACCAGCACGGGGCCCTCGTCGGTGACGGTGACTTGGCGGCGAGCCGGTTCAGTGACCATGCGAACGCGCGCCTCGGGCTCCGATAACCACTAGCTCCTCGTCCCGTTGCCCGGGGCCGACGAGCCCGCGGGCTTCAAGCATGGCGGCACGCAGGCGCATGACGGGGCCGAAGGGCACCGTGGCGCGGGCGAGCACCTCGGCGCGCAGACCAGCATCGCGGAGGCGGCTGATGGTGACGTCGTCGTCGCAGACGGTGGAGTGGACAAGCAGCATGATGCCGTCCGGCGTGAGTAGGGCAGGTCCTTCGGCACAGATGCGATCCAACACGGCGCGCCCGTCGATGCCGGCGTCCCAACACCGGGTGATCCGGTGCCGGGACAGCGTGTTGGTAGCTGCAGGGACGTAAGGCGGGTTGGCCAGGATGAGATCGAAACGCTGACCTGTCACGGGTTCGAAGAGATCGCCATGGTGCACTGTGCACGGAACACGGTGCAGGCGGCTGTTGAGCCACGCAGCGGCCACTGACCGTAGCGAAAGATCCACCGCGGTCACTGAAGTGGCGCCGGCCCGGGCGGCGGCCACCGCCAACGCGCCAGTTCCGGTCCCGATGTCCAGGACGCGCCGGCCGGCCGCGTAACCGCCTTCGCGCAGAACGTTGATCAATAGTGATGTATCGCTATCCGCTCGATATACCCCTGGGGGCCGCAATAGCAACACGACTCCTAACCTACCCATAGAGTGGCCGGAACAAACCTCGTCGTGCCTCTTCGGATCCTTTTGGGGGCAGGATCAGCTCGAACGGACGAACAGGAAAATGCCGTACTGCCACACGGGGTCGATCCACTGTGCGCTGAGCGTGAAGCCCTGCGCAGCGACGTCAGCCACCAGCTGGGGGCGGTGAAATTTGAAGGAGAATCCGACGTTCAGCGAGTCGCCGCGCCGCAGAATCAGCTCAAGTCCCAACTCGCGCAGCGTGACGGTCTGGTCCTCAGTCGCATAGGCGTGGGCCTGAACCGCAGTGCTGGCGCAATCGTAGTGCGCTCGCGGATAGAAGTACTCCAGTGCGAAGTCGGCGGCGAACCGTCGGTTGAGGTGGGCGAGGTGGTTGAGCCGGAACCGTGCGAATGCCGAGCGGTCGAGCGGGTCGTTGTAGCAGGCTTCTAACACCGCGGCCGGTTTCTGTAAGTCGGCCGATACCAGAAAGCCGTCGCCAGGGCGGAGCGTCCTCCCGATCTCGGAGAGCAGAGCGTCCCGCTCCTCGGGTACGGGGTTGCCGAGATTGCTTCCGAGGAGCGCCACCGTCACGGGCCCGGGCTCACCCTCACGCAGCCAGGCCAGCCCCGCCTCGTACCGGCCCCACAGACCCTGCACCCGCAAGTCGGGCAACTCGGCGGTCAGGTCGCGCGCGCTCGCCACCAACATCTCGCGGCTGACGTCGATCGGAAGGTAGGTGGTCGGGCGCCGCGCGACACAGGCCGCCAGCAGTACGCGGGTCTTCTTCGCGCTCCCGCTGCCCAGTTCGGCGATCCGCTCGCACCCGATCAGGTCGGCGATCTCCTCGGCGTGGCGCTGCAGCAACTCGTACTCAACCCGGGTGGGGTAATACCCGGGTAGCTCGGTGATCGCCTCGAACAGGTCCGAACCGGCTGCGTCGTACCCGAGGTAGGCGGGCACCCGTGGCGGGGTCTCCCGCAGGCAGGCCACGAGACCAGACCGATCGTCCCAAAACGCTCCAGCGCCGTCCACGGGCAGGATGTCGACCTGGCTCAGCTCCACGAGCCATACTGTATTCCGTTGCCCAGCCTTCTGCGCCGCTTCAGCGATCTGCGCCGTGATGATCCAAAAAGCGTGCACCTGTGTGCGTGGCAGTACTTTCCGTGACGTGCACAACGCGGTAGCGTCTTCAATGGACCGCGTACGGTGGGTGACGTCCCCTCCCGCCCCGAGGTCCGGTGCGGGAGGCTGGCGCGCTACGGGGGTGGTGCGCTGCTCGCTTGCCGGCCACCGGGCTCGAGCGCGGTCGAAATCAGATGGGGGGAGTAGGCATGATCCAGTTTGAGGACGTCACCAAAGTCTACCGGATGGGTAAGGTTGAGGTGCGGGCACTCCACAGTGTCGACCTGACAATCGACGATGGTGAACTGGTCGCCATCATGGGTCCATCCGGGTCGGGCAAGACCACGCTCATGAACATCCTGGGCTGCCTTGATATCCCGACCAGCGGGCGTTACCTGCTTGACGGCACCGACGTCAGCGTGCTGTCCGATAACAGGTTGGCCAGAATACGCAGTCGCAAGATCGGGTTCGTGTTCCAGTCGTTCAACCTGGTTGCCCGCACCAGTGCGGTGCGTAATGTCGAGCTTCCGTTGGTCTACGCCGGGGTACGGGCTCGGCGCAATCCCGCGCGACTGGCCCTGGCGCAGGTCGGGCTGGGCGACCGCGAAAAACACATGCCTAATGAGTTATCCGGCGGTCAGCAGCAGCGAGTGGCGATCGCTCGGGCGCTGATCAACGATCCAGCGCTGCTGCTTGCCGATGAGCCCACGGGCAACCTCGACACGGCCGCCAGTGCCGAGATCTTGAAGTTGCTCGGCGCGCTGAACGACGCCGGCCGTACCGTTGTGATCATTACTCATGAGGAGGAAGTCGCCCGGTTCGCCAGGCGGGTGGTGCGGATGCGCGACGGGTGCATCGAGAGTGACCGGGTCCAGCGAAGCCGGACGGAGGTCATCGCGTGAACCTGCGCGAGGCGGTCCGCATTGCGCTGCGCGGGTTACGCGCACACCGGCTGCGTTCCGTGTTGACCATGCTGGGCATCATCATCGGCGTCGCGTCGGTGATTCTGCTGGTCGCGATCGGTAATGGAGTGCAGTCCTCGGTCAATGAGAAAATCCAACCGCTGGCCAACCTGATCACCGTCGTGCCGTCGGTCGGCAACGTGCCCGGAGGCGCCGCGCCGAAGGATCTGATCGACGCCGACGTCGAGGCACTACAGGCGCCGGCACTGTCCCACGATATCGCCGCGGTGATCCCGGCCACCTCTGGTAGGGCGCTGACCGAGACCGACTCCTTCCGCTTCCGGGCCAGCGTCATCGGCTCCACCGACCGCTGGCTTGAGCTGAACAACGGGGACATGGCGGCGGGGAAGTTCTTCGACGATGCCCAGGTCCGCTCCACGGCCAGAGTGGTGGTGCTGGGTCCCAGCGTGGCGAGCTACCTTTTTGGCGATGACTACGGGGCCGCGCTGGATCACACGGTCCGGATCAACCGCCAGACTTTCCGGGTCATCGGGGTCATGCAGTCCGTCGGCGAGCCGGGGGACAGCGTCGCGGTCATGCCACTGAACACGGCGCGCCGCTACATTTTCGGTGGCGGGGACAAGGTAAACCAGATCATCGTGCAGGCTGCCCAAGCCTCCGTGGTGCCCGCCGCCGAGGATGACGTGATTCGCATTCTCAGCGACCGGCACAAGATCAAGGATTCAGCGAACAGGGACTTCGAGGTGCAATCCCTGCGCAGCCGGCTCGACACCTTCAACCAGATCCTCCGGGTCCTCACGCTGTTCACCGCTGCAGTCGCGGCGATCTCGCTTTTCGTCGGTGCTATCGGGGTCCTGAACATCATGCTGGTGTCGGTAACCGAGCGAACCCGCGAGATCGGCATCCGGAAGGCGCTCGGCGCGACCCGCCGCGCGATCCTCGAGCAATTCCTTATCGAATCGCTCGTGCTGGCCGGCCTAGGCGGAGTGATCGGCATCCTGGTCGGGGTCGGGCTGTCGTTGCTCGGCGCCCTCCTCGCGCCTGCCCTCGGGCCCACCTTCGCCACGTTCGCTCCCGCGGTGACCGTTCCGTCTGTGGTGCTCTCGTTCGCGATCAGCCTCGCGATCGGGCTCCTCGCCGGCGGCTACCCGGCCAACCGCGCCGCGAGGCTACGGCCCATCGAAGCCCTCAGGTACCAGTAGGCACGAGACTCACCGCACCGAAGCGCCAGATCCCGTAACCCCCTGCCGCCTGAGGCGTTGCACAGCGTGGAACCGAAGACACAGGGGGACATCGCTGTGACAATGATCCTGACCAGCTCATCTACGCTGTCTTCAGCTCGGCGAGCCAGTGCCCGAGTCTTGGCAGCGCTCGGGCTGGTCGCTGTGCTCGGTGTGGCGGCTGGGTGCGGCGGCGAGCCACCACCACCGCCGACCGGCCGGGTCGAGCGCGGTGCGGTGATGACCAAGGTGTCAGCCTCCGGCTCGCTGTCGGCCATCAGGGAGCAGAATCTGGGCTTCCCGAAAGGCGGACAGCTCACGCAGTTGATGGTCAAGGTCGGGGATCGGGTAAGCCCAGGCCAGGTGCTGGCGAAGCTCGATGATTTCGCCGTTCGCCAGACGTTGAACCAACTGCAGGGGCAGTTGAACTCCCAGCAAGCGTTGTACGGCAGGTTCCTCAACGATCCGACGGTGCAAGGCGCGCAAGCCACCCTGGATCAGGCGCGTCAGATCCTGGATGCGACGCAGAAGTCGGTCGACGCGGAGCTCGCTGCGGATGCGACCGCGACGGAGCAAGCTCACAAGCTGCTCGACTTCGACAGCTACCTGTTGGACAAGGCGCAGTCACAGCTGCGTTCTGATCAGATCTCCTGCTCCTCGACCGGAGGCATTCCCTTCACCCCGCCCGCACCCGCCAACGGGGTCACGGGACCCGGCGGATCTAACTCGTCGGTCGGGGTGGGGCCGGCTCAAGCGGGTGTGGACAATCCCGCCCGGGTAGGTCCCGTGTTTGCGGGCGCACCAGGGACCAACGGAGCGGGTGCCGGCGGTGCGGGGGGCAGCGGCAACCCAGCGTGCAACCAGATCCCGACGGATCAGCAAGCGGTCGTCAGCGGCCGCCGCACGGTGCTCGCGGACCGGACGGCTCTGGACGTCGATCAGCAGAAGGAGAACGTCGACCGTGCCCAAGGGCTGGTGTCGGTCGAGAACGCCCGCCAGAGCGTGGTCACCGCGCAGAACAACCTCGATTCCGCAGCCACCGATCGTCCCTTCAACATCGATCAGCAGGTGGCACTGGTGGCCGCCGCTGAGGCACAGGTTGCAGCGGCCCAGCGCGATGTGGACAACACCGTGCTACGCGCGCCGGTCGCGGGCACTGTCTCGGTAATCAATGGCTTGACGGGCGAGTTCCTCCAGGGAAGCTCGGGAACCACGCCGCTTGCGCCGGGTGTCGTCGCCCCCATCCCGGGTCTCAGCGGAACATCATCAAACAGCAGTGTCTCTTTGGGTAACCCGGCTACCGGTGCCACGCGTCCTGGTGGTACTCAGTTCATGGTTCTCGACGACGTCAACAGCTTCGAGGTCGTCGTGCCCTTCGAGGAATCCGACGCCGCCAAGGTAGCCCCGAACCAAAAAGTCAACGTGACCTTCGACGCCGTCCCCGACCTCACTCGCGCCGGAACGGTCGTCGCGGTGGCGCCCACGGGGAGCAGCATCTCCAGCGTCATCAACTACTACGTCACCGTTGTGCTCAATGAGACCGACCCCCGGCTCAAGGATGGCCAAACCGCGCAAGCAAAGGTGATAACCAACCAGGTCGCCGATGTCCTCACCGTCCCGAATTCGGCGGTCCGCAAGCGTGGCGATCAAAGCACCGTCACCATCATCGACGCCAATGGGACGCAGCAGCAAGCGAGGTTCCAACCCGGTCTGGTTGGGGACGACCGCACCCAGGTCATCTCGGGCCTCAGGGAAGGTCAGCAGGTCGTCCTCCGTGAAGGCGTGTAGATAACCGAGACCGGAAAATTCACCCTGTGCCGCACGGCACAGGGTGAATTTCTTTTGTTGGCTCAGCCGCTTGGGTCGCTTCACTTCTCCACTTCGCTGACCCCCGGTACAGGCCCGATCGCAAGACATTCCTCGATGAGAGTAAAGACGTTAGTCGCCAGCACCGCTCCAAGCTCCGACAGTGCGCGGTACCACACGCGTCCTCTGCCGTGAAGTGCACTTCGAACTACCCGCGCGCGATATGAACGTCTCTTCGCGGGAGTGTTCGTAACATGTCAACGATCGTCTCATATTTATCTCAAGCCGTCATAGCTAGCAGACATGGACAGAGACGAGTGATTGACTCGGCTTATCGGTTCACGGTCTCGGGAGCGTTTCCCACTTTCCCTCAGGCGGGACTGTTGTCGCTCTGCCGAAAGCCTGGTCGAGAAGCGCCGTCCACATCCACGAGGGGCCCGTTGTCGGTCGAGGTGTTACCGGTCACGGTGCAGCCAGTCGATCCATCAATGATCAATATTGCGCGCTCAAGGTGGGGGCCGGAGAATTTGTTCTGCAGTATCTCGACGTTGGGCCAGTGCCGTAGGTTGATCGCCTGAGAGCCGTTGGGCGCGCAGGTATTGTCGACGAACGTGATCGATGGGATCCCGTGGGGGGCGCCATTGCCGGGCTGATCGTCGGTGGCGATGAGGCACTGCGCGTCGACATTCTGGCAGGTATTGCCTGAGATGACGACATCGTAGGTGGCCGGGTCGTGGTCGTAGGTTTGGAAGCAGTCCGGGTGCGGAGGCGCCCTGTATCCCTGGTCGGAGATGTCGCGAATCGTGTTCCCGATGATCCTGTGGCCGGTGCCGAAAAAACGCATGCCATCGGCGTCCCCATCGTCACGGGCGACCGTGTCGCTCACCATGTTGTCGCTGACGGTAATCCGCTGCCCGGTGAGGTAAACGCCGGTCGTCGAGGCGTGCCACACCGTGTTGGACGTGATGGTTGAGTCGGTGCACGGCATGCAGGCAATGCCGGTCCGCTGGGTGTCGTGGACTGTGTTGTGCCGCGCAGTGATCCCGGTTCCCTCAAGCAATATTCCATCACCGCCGGTGACCGTAAAGCCGTCGATGAAAATGTGGTCAGCGGCGACGTACATGTTCTTGACAGTGGTACCGGCGGCGATGAGCCTGATCGGCGAGCGCGCGGTGCCCGACCTGGTCAACGTCACGTCAGCGCCAGTGAGGTTATTGCCGGTGAAGCACAATGTGGTTCCCGGTAAAGCAGCGGCCAGGGCCGGCCGGACCTCGTCAGATCGCATGATCGTCCGGGTGCAGTCGCGGGGGAGGCCCGGAAGATTCTGCTGGCTTTGGACCGGCGAGGCTGCGCAGCCGGCAGTAAAACCTAGGCCCAGCGCGATGGACCAAACCGACAGCGTGCGGATACCCCCTGGGACTGTCACTGCGCAAGGATAGATCTCCATCGCGGCACGGTGGGGCGGAATGTGACAATCCGCTACGTTCGGGTGACGCTCAACTGAGGCGGATGGGGGAGGCCCAGCCGCTATATGAGTGGTTCGCCCAGGCAGCGGTCAGACTCATGGTGTAACGGAGGTTGCTCCAACTCAGGGCCGGCAGGCGCCACGGTGTCGGGCGTCCCCGAATCAGCACCTCGTAGCCTGATAGCCAGGTGTAGGGGACCTTCTTCCCATCCATGGCCCGGATCCACCGGGGAAAGTGGGCAGCTGCGGCGAGAATCTCCGCGTGCGCGGAGTCAGAGCTGCGCACGGCGCTGGGCCGAATGTAGCGTCCCGGTTCGTAGTGGGCCCCGAGGTCGATGGTGACTCGGCGGATGCCGGGCCGATGGACGAGGCCGGCGATCAGCTGCACCGGTTTGGGTCGCTGTTCCCACCTGTCCCCATACCAATCCCACGACCAGCTGTGCGGTTGCTGCTCAGCGGCCACCGCCCACAGCTCGTGGCAGGTGCGTTGGACACCGGCCATCTCTGCACTATCGCGCAGATAGACCGCGATCAGGTCAACGACGAGTGGATCGTTGCCCGCCCGGGGAGTCAGGTCGACCGAGTGCAGGTCACCGGCGCTCAAGCCCCACTGGCGCTCCTGATTCCAGCGCCGGATATTGGCGAGTTGCTCGGGCAGCGGGGCGAAGAGGACCTCCGGCGGCCGGACCACAAGCTGTGCCTCGCGCGCCGCTACCCGCCCGTTACCCGATGTGGCCATCTACCGGCTTCCCTCCCCACGTCGACACACCCACTGATCGAAAGCGTACGGTTTCGGTCGCCGGGCCGCAGCGATCTCGTCAGTCCAAGGCGAGGGTGCGCAATACCAGCCGCGCCGCGTCGCCACCCGACTCCTCGCCGATCGCGAGTGCGGCTGGGATGTCGAGGTCATTCACCAAGGCGGCGGTGACGGCCTCCGCTGCGGTCTGCGAGCTGCGCGCCGTGCCAGCCGCTGAGTACAGCCGATCAAGCTGGTTCGTCTGGTCAGCAATGTCACTGGGACGGAAGTCCCAGGTCTGCTGCCATGGCCGGTTGAGCAGCAGCAGCCGCACCGACGCTGCGGGATGGTGGCCGAGCAGATCTGAGACCAGTACCAGGTTGCCCGTCGACTTGGCCATCTTCGCCCCGTCGACGGTGACGGTGCCGACCGGAAACGTGCCTCGTGCGAAGGGCCCGACGGCGGTGGCTGCCTCGACCATGGCGGCCTGGTAGGCGTGGTGCGGAAAGTTCAGATCGGCGCCGCCGGCCAGGATGTCCACCGCCGGGCCGAGTATGCCCAGCGCGATGGCGGCGCATTCCGCGTGCCAGCCCGGCCGGCCACGACCCCAGGGACTGGGCCAGCCGGGCTGGTCGTCGGCGGAAGGCTGCCATACCGGGACGTCAAAGGGATCGTCCCGGCTCAGATCGTCGGACCGATCACCGAACTCGGTGGCGAGTTCCGTGGCACGGTCGGGTGTCAGCCCGGCCGTCGCCGGGACACCGGCGCCACGGAAGTACACCGTGCCGTCGCGCTGGTAGGCGTGGCCGGTGACGAGCAGCGCTGATGCCAGTTGCACCACCCGTCCAACGTGGTGGCGGGCCCGCGGCTCGTGTTCGGGCCGCCGTACCCGCAGTGCGGCCATGTCCCGTCCGAACAGGTATTCCTGCTCCAGCGCGAACTCGTCGTAGTGTCGGCCGCGCTGCGCGGCGGCGCGGGTCAGCACGTCGTCCACATCGGTGATATTGCGGCAAGTCACCGTCTCCGCTCCGGCCAGACGAAGCACGGCGGCGGCCGCATCTGCCCACACGAACGTGCTGGCGTGCCCGAGATGAGTCACGTCGTACGGG
This sequence comes from uncultured Actinomycetota bacterium, assembly GCA_963717245.1. GTDB lineage: Bacteria > Actinomycetota > Actinomycetes > Mycobacteriales > Pseudonocardiaceae. The sequence goes on from CAVQVV010000007.1 coordinate 56,571, forward strand.
GTGATGCCACAGACGTAGAACCGGGCCGGGCTGACGATCGGCAGCGCGGAGCCGCGCAGCCGGATCCGGTCGGTGTACTCAGAGCGGCCGTGCTGGTCCATGTGCCTATCCTGCCTGCATCGGTGCGGTTGCCCGCGGCAGCCTGCCATCATGCAGGGATGGACAGCCGGGATCGGGATCTGAGCGGGCGGCCCCGCAACGCCCGTCCCCGAGACGGCCTGGGCCGACCGCTGCCGCCCGGCGAGCGAGGGGTTGAGCGAGTTCCTGAGGATGTGGCGCTCAGCCCGGACGACGCGGTCGGGCAAGCCCAGCGGCTGATCGACGATGGCTACCCCTTTCACGCCCACGAGGTGTTCGAGGCAGTATGGAAGGCGACGTCGGGGGAGCATCGCGAGCTGTGGCAGGGACTGGCCCAGCTCGCGGTCGGCCTGACCCACGTACAGCGGGGCAACTCGAAGGGCGCGGTGGCGTTGTTGCGCCGCGGCGCGGATCGGATCGATCCCTACGCCGGCGAGCCCCCGCACGGAGTGGACGTCGCCGGCCTCGTCGACCACGCCCGATCGCTGGCCGCCCGCATCGAGCGGGAGGGCGTATGCGCAGCCGCTAGCCTGCGGCTGCGGCTGCGCTCGTGAGTGCGAAACAGTGTTATGGCACTGGATGCCGCTCACGAGCGCGTCAGCGCACCTCGCCTGGGCCGCCGTCGGACGACTCCAGCGGCAGCTCGGCGTCGCGCCAACCGCGCATCCCGCCGGTCAGGTCCCGCGCTGGCAATCCCGCTGCGCGTAACGCCACGGCAGCTCGCGCTCCCCGCCCGCCTGAACGGCAGGTGGTGAGGATCTGCACGTCGGGCGGCAACGCGGCGGCATCGAGTTCGCCGATCGGCATGTGCACGGCCTCCGGGGCGTGGCCGGCGTCCCATTCGTGCTGTTCGCGGACGTCCAGCAGCACGGCGGCGCCCGAGGCGATCAGCGTGCGCGCCTCGTCGAGGGTGATGGGCTCGGTGGTGACCTGGTTGGAAGAGCTCACGTTGACCAATCCTCCTCGGCACTGTCTCCAGCGGTACGCCGACGTTACCCGCACTCGTGGAAGGCTGCTTATCGTTGAGCGAGGAGGAGCACAGTGCGCATCGGGACGGTGTTGAGCTACAGCGGTGGCTTCGCCGACTCCATCGCGGAGCTGGCCGACTACGAGAAGGCCGGGCTCGACATCGTGTTCGTGCCGGAGGCCTACAGCTTCGACGCGGTCAGCCAGCTGGGATTCATCGCCGCGCGCACCGAGCGGCTGCAGATCGCGTCGGGGATCCTGCAGATCTACACCCGCACCCCGGCGCTGACGGCGATGACCGCGGCCGGGCTTGACTACGTCTCCGGCGGTCGGTTCAGCCTGGGCATCGGCGCTTCGGGGCCTCAGGTGATCGAGGGTTTTCACGGGATGCCCTACACCGCACCGCTGGGCCGCACCCGGGAGCTGGTGGAGATCTGCCGCCAGGTGTGGCGTCGCGAGCGGCTGGAATATCAAGGCAGGCACTACCAGATCCCGCTTCCCGCGGATCGTGGCACCGGACTGGGCAAGCCGCTGAAGCTGATCAATCAGCCGGTGCGGGAGCGGATCCCGATCATCATCGCCGCGATCGGGCCGAAGAACGTGGCGATGGCCGCGGAGATCGCCGAGGGCTGGCAGCCGATCTTCTACCTGCCCGAGCGGGCCGCCGACGTGTGGGGTGATTCGCTGGCTGCAGGGCGGGCCAAGCGAGACCCGTCGCTGGGCGATCTTGATGTCGTGGTGACCACCCCGCTGGCGATCACCGACGACGCGGACACCGCTGCCGGGTTGCTCGACGTCATCCGCCCGATGCTGGCGCTCTACATCGGCGGCATGGGTGCCAAGGGCCGCAATTTCTACCATGCCCTGGCCTGCCGCTACGGGTTCGAGGCGCAAGCTCAGGCGATTCAGGATTCCTATCTGGCGGGCAGGAAGGACGACGCAGCCGCTGCGGTGCCTGACGAGCTGGTTCGGTGCAGCTCGCTGATCGGGTCCGCGGGCCACGTCCGGGAGCGGCTGGAGGTGCTGCGCGCCTCAGGCGTCACGACGCTGAACGTGACCCCCATCGCCGGATCTGCCGCCGAGCGGGTGCGGCTCATCGAACGGATTCGGGACTTCGCCGGCGATTCGTAGAATGCTGTGCCGGTCAGCTGAGCAGGACAGCGGCCAACTCGTCGATGAGTGCCTTCCTGGCTCGTGACGTGCGGGGCAGCGCTGCGGGCGTGGTGTGCGCAAGCTGCGCGTGTCCGAGATAGGCGGCGTAGGCGAGCGTCGCCCGCAGGTCTGCGACCGCTGGCGTGAGGCCGGTGTCGCGCAGCAACCGTGACACATAGCAGATCCGACGGGTGGTCGTGCGTTCGAGCGCGGCGGCCACATCGGGCTGTCCTGCGCAACCGAGCAGTAGCAGTTGTCCGGGGTGCTGCTCACTGCTGGCCGTCACGTGCGCGAATAGCTGCTTGATCTTCTCGGCCGGGGCCCCCGGGGACGCATCGATCTCGGCAATGACGTCGTCAGTGGCGACGACCTCCCAGCGGGCGAGCGCGGCGCTCAGCAGTTCGTCCCGCGAGGAGAAGTGCCAATAGAAGGAGCCTTTCGTAGCGCCGAGCCGGCGCGCGATCGGCTGCACGGCCACGGCATCGGGTCCCTCGTTCAAGAGCACGTGCAGGGCCGCGTCGATCCAGCCGTCCCGCGTCCGCCTCGCTTGCGCCACAGACCGTACGCTAGCGTACGGTCGAATCACCATACGCCAGCGTACGGAGACGTCGATGTCAGCAGCGTTCGGCCTGATGCCGTGCCCGGACTGGGCGGCGACCACGACAATTGCGGTCTCGAAAGCAGCCGGGCATACGCCCGAGCAGTGGGCTCGGGCGATTTTTGACGTCTCGGCCCTGCCATCTTGGGTCAGGGCCATGTTCGCTCTGCGCGCGGTCGCCGCGACGGCACTACGCCTGCCGCCAGCTGATCCGGCGATGCTCGCGGTAAACCGGGTAGTCGGCGAGGAAGCGATCATCGACACCGATGATCGGCACTTGCGGTTCGTTGCTGCCGTGCGCGTAGAGCCCGGTCTGGTGCACGTGACCACGGTGGTCGCGCTCAAAGGTTGGCGAGGCCGGGTCTACTTCGCACCGGTGCGCTTGCTGCACGATGCCGTGACCCGCTCGATGATGATCGCCGCCGGCCGCCGGATCGAGGAAGTCAGCGGGTTAGCGGTGCCGTAACCGGATTGCGGTTCGAGAGGCTCGTGATCACTGGGTGAGCTGATGAGCGTCGGCGGTTGCCGAGCGCCTACCACAATGGACAGTCAGCGACGACCATTGTGGACACGCGCGGGGCGTGGCACCGTGGGTTGATGCGCGAGCTGAACGCGACGTCAGCCGCACTGCTCGGGCTGCTGCACTCCGGTCCGATGACCGGCGGCCAACTGGTCACCGCCGCCGACGAGCGGTTCGGCTCGTTCTTCGGTGTTACCCGCAGCCAGGTCTACCGCGAGCTGCCCGTGCTCACCGCCGCCGGCCTGCTCCGGCTCGGCAAGCGTGGCGCGCGAGCCAGCCAGCAGTATGTCCTCACTGCCGCCGGCAAGCGCGCATTCAAATCGTGGCTCACGTGCACCTCGCAATCGAACAACCTGCGCAGCCCGCTGCTCCTGCGCTTGGTACATGCCGGGCAGCTCAACGCCAAGCAACGCGCCAACGTGGTCAGCAGCGCCCGGACTGACTACCTCGGTTACCTCGAAGAGGCCGAGGCCGACGCGCGCGCCGCAACCAATCCGTACACCAAGGCAGCCGCCGACTTCACAGTGGCGCACCGGCGCGCAATGCTCACGCTGCTCGACGCCATCCCAACGGACTGAGCGAGAGGACGACTACCCTGACTCGATGTGAACGCTGACTTTGCCGCCGACCTCAAGGATCTGGCCAGTACACTCGCCGGGATCGAGGCTGTGCTGGACATCGACCGGTTGCGGGCTCAGGTCGCTGACCTGCAGGAGCAGGCCGGCCGGCCCAATCTGTGGGATGACGTTGAGCAGGCTCAACAGGTCAACAGCAAGCTGGCCCACAAGCAAGGCGATCTACGGCGGGTGGTCGGACTGCGGCAGCGGTTGGATGACGTGGAAGTTCTCTACGACTTGGCCGAAGAAGGCGCTGATGAGGGCGCTCGCAGCGAGGCTGAAGTCGAGCACCACCGGCTGCGCAAGGAGATCGCTTCGCTGGAGATCCGGACGCTGCTGGCCGGCGAGTATGACGAGCGGGATGCCCTGATGACGATCCGGTCTGAGGCCGGGGGAGTCGACGCGGCCGACTGGGCCGAGATGCTGATGCGGATGTACCTCCGGTGGGCCGAGCGGCACGGTTACCCCACCGAGGTCTACGACATCTCGCCGGCGGAGGAAGCTGGCATCAAGTCGGCAACGTTCGTCGTGAAGGCACCCTTCGCCTACGGCACCCTGTCGGTCGAGCAGGGCACCCACCGGCTGGTCCGGATCTCACCATTCGACAACCAAGGACGTCGGCAGACATCCTTCGCTGGCGTCGAGGTACTTCCGGTGACCGAAACCACCGACCACGTCGATATCCCGGAGAATGAGATTCGGATCGACGTTTTTCGATCTTCCGGACCTGGTGGACAGAGCGTCAACACTACCGATTCCGCAGTGCGTATCACCCATCTACCGACCGGGATCGTGGTGTCCTGCCAGAACGAGAAATCGCAGATCCAGAACCGCGCTGCGGCGATGCGGGTACTGCAGTCCCGCCTGCTCGAGCGCATGCGCCAGGAGCAGCAGGCGGAGATGGACGCGCTCAAGGGCGAGGGTAGCTCATGGGGCAACCAGATGCGGTCCTACGTGCTGCATCCCTACCAGATGGTCAAGGATCTACGGACGGAGCACGAGGTGGGCAACCCGGCCGCGGTGCTCGACGGGGACATCGACGGCTTCCTCGAATCCGGTATCCGGTGGCGTCGCCAGGAGGAAGCGCGGGTCGCCGGCTGAGTTTAATGTGGATCTGTGGGGCGCCCTTCGCCGTGGCGCCGCGAAGTGTGTGGCTCGGCTGAGTAGACTCGCCGCTCGTGATCCGGCTCGAGCACGTCAGCAAGTCCTACCGGACTTCTACCCGGCCCGCTCTCGATGACGTCACAGTCGAGGTGGGCAAGGGCGAGTTCGCGTTTCTTATCGGACCGTCCGGATCGGGTAAGTCCACTTTATTGCGTCTGTTGCTGCGGGAGGAGGTGGCCAGCACAGGAGACGTCTACGTTGCGGACCTCAACGTCGGCAAGCTTTCCCAACGCCGTATCCCGCAGTTGCGGCAGCGGGTGGGGTGCGTGTTCCAGGACTTCCGGCTACTGGGCAACAAGACCGTCTTCGAGAACGTTGCGTTCGCGCTCGAGGTGATCGGCAAGCCCCGGCACAGTATTCGCAAGGTGGTGCCCGAGGTGCTTGAGCTGGTCGGCCTGGAGGGTAAGGCCGACCGGATGCCGGATGAGCTCTCCGGCGGGGAGCAGCAGCGGGTGGCGATCGCCCGAGCCTTCGTCAACCGGCCGCTGGTCCTGCTGGCCGACGAGCCCACCGGAAACCTGGATCGCGACATCAGCCACGAGATCATGTTGCTGCTGGAAAGGATCAATCGAACCGGCACCACGGTACTGATGGCCACCCACGATCACACGATCGTCGACTCCATGCGCCGCCGCGTCGTGGAGCTCCAGCTCGGACAGATTGTTCGGGACGAGAGCCGCGGCGTGTACGGAGTCAGCCGCTGAGGCCTGCTCTCCAGCCCCCCGTCCCCGACCTGAGGAATATTCACTTCCCATGCGCGCCAGCTTCGTGTTCAGCGAGGTCGCCACCGGCCTGCGCCGCAACGTCACGATGACCGTGGCGATGATCCTGACTACGGCGATCTCCCTCGGCCTGCTCGGCGGGGGCCTGCTCGTGGTCCGCACCATCGAGCGGATGCAGCAGGACTACTACCAGCGCGTCGAGACCGTGGTGTATCTCAGCGCCGACATCAGCGCGAATGACCCCGGTTGCACCTCGAGCACCTGCTCGGCCCTGCGCGGGCAGTTGGAGTCCACTCCCGGGGTGCAGACGGTGATCTTCGAAAGCAGACAGGCCGCCTTCGCGCGGTTCCAGCGGATCTTCCAAGGTCAGCCGGAACTGCTGCAGCTGGCCAGACCCGAGGCGCTACCGGCGTCGCTGCGGGTCCAGCTGTCCGATCCGGCACGGTTCCCGTCCATCGCCAAGGCGTTCACCGGACGCCCCGGCGTGGACCGGGTCACCGACCAGGGTGAGTACCTCCGGCAGCTGTTCCGCGCCCTTGACGGGTTGCGCAACGCGACCTTCGTGATCGCGCTGATCCAGGCTCTCGCGGCACTTTTGTTGATCTCCAACACGATCCAGATCTCCGCGTTCACCCGGCGTGCTGAGGTGGGCGTCATGCGCCTGACCGGTGCCTCCCGCTGGTATACCCAGCTGCCGTTCCTCATTGAGGCCGTGGTCGCCGGCGTGGTCGGTGGCGTGCTGGCGATCGTCGGCCTGGTGGTCGGCAAGGTCGCCTTTGTCGATCGGGTTCTGGCGGGCGTGTTCGACGCGGCGATCGTGCCGCGGATCGGTTATGCGGACATCTTCTCCGTCGCGCCCATCCTGTTGCTGGTGGGTTCTGGGGTGGCCGCCCTGACCGGTTACCTGACGCTGCGTCTCTACGTGCGGACGTGACGTAGGGCGCCATGAAAGAACACGGCCGCAAGGTGATCGCCTCGAACCGGCGGGCGCGGCACGACTACGAGATCATGGACACCTATGAGGCGGGCATCGTGCTCACCGGCACGGAGGTGAAGTCGCTGCGCGCCGGCCGTGCCTCGCTGACCGACGCCTTCGCCAGCGTCGACGATGGTGAGGTGTGGCTACGTAACTTGCACATCGCGGAATACAGCCAAGGTAGCTGGACCAACCACGAGCCTCGACGGACTCGCAAGTTGCTGCTGCACCGCAAGGAGATCGAGCGGCTGATCGGCAAGACCAGGGAGAGCGGACTGGCGCTGGTGCCGTTGTCGATGTACTTCTCCGACGGCAAGGTGAAGGTCGAGATCGCGCTGGGCCGTGGCAAGCGGGCCTACGACAAGCGCGCAGACATGGCCAAGCGGGACGCGAACCGTGAGGTGGCGCGAGTTTTGGGGCGGCGGGTCAAGGGGATGGGATGAGTCGCGACCCGCTGACCGCGCCACCCGTCGATGACGCCGATGTCGCGGCGTGGACGGCGGCGCTGGGCGTGGACGGGCTGATCGACCTACACGTGCACTTCCTGCCCGATCAGGTTATGGCCAAGGTGTGGGCCTTCTTCGACCGGTCTGCAGAGCACTACGGCACCCCGTGGCCGGTGCACTACCGGCTGCCCCAGGACGATCGCGTCGCGGTGCTGCGCGCGATGGCTGTGCGATGCTTCGCGCCACTGGTGTACCCGCACAAACCAGGCATGGCGGACTGGCTCAACAGCTGGGTCGCCGAGTTCGCCGCCGCAGTTCCGGAGGCCGTACCGACTGCCACCTTCTATCCGGAGCCCGGCGTTGTCGGATACCTGCAGCGGGCGCTATCCGGTGGCGCGCGGTGCGTCAAGATGCACGTGCAGGTAGGCGGTTTCGACCCGCGTGACCCCCTGCTCGACTCGGCGTGGGGGCTGCTGGCCGAGGCCGCCGTGCCGGTCGTGGTGCACTGCGGCAATGGGCCGGTCGCCGGGCCCCACACCGGGTTGGATGTGTTCGGCGAGGTGCTCGCGGCCCATCCTCAGCTGGTCGCGGTGCTGGCTCATGCCGGACTGCCCGACTACGGTGATGCCCTGGAGCTGGTGCGGCGTTATCCCGGCGTGCACCTGGACACCACGATGGTCGGGGTGCCGTTCACCGACGCGTTCGCCCCGCTTCCGGCGGACTGGGTGCCACGATTGGTCGACGTGGCGGACCGGATCGCGCTGGGCACCGATTTCCCGAACATCCCCTACGACTACGCCACCCAGCTGCGGGCCGTGGCGGGTTGGGCAGCCGCCGACGACCGGCTGGGCGCGGAGTTTCTGCGCGCGGTGGTGCACGACACGCCCGCCCGGTTGTTACAACTCGGCGCGGCTGGGCATCGGGGATGAAGACTGGACGTCGAGGCGTTACCCTAGGGTGGTTAGGCCCGACAAGGGGGTGAAAGGTTTCGACTCTGGACGTTAAGTCAGTGGGAAGCGTGCCGGTGCAGGCGAGAGACCACCGTAAGCGTCATCGCAACCAATAAGTGCCGACTCTAGTCAGCACCAGTTCGCCCTCGCCGCCTGAGCGAGTAGCGACTGTGTCGGACCGGGGGCCGTCCCCGCCCCGGACTCCGGCATCAGTGAGGGGACTCACCACCAGGCCCGGTCGCGGGGTCTGGATGGGACACCTACAGCGACTGGGATCGTCACACCGGCTTGTCTGCGTGACCGGTGGATCCGAGTAGAGACTTAGCGGACTGCGCACGGAGAAGCCCTGACGAGGCGACGGAGGACCCGGGTTCGATTCCCGGCACCTCCACCGATGAATGCCCAGGTTTCTGACCTGGGCATTCATGTTTCTCTGGTGTGCGAGTCCCTTCTCTTGTGGTGCGGAGGAGCTGCGATCCGCAACCGCTCGCGCTGTATGAGCGAACGACGGCTGTTGGTCAAGCGAACCGCGCATTCCACCGGGCCTCCTCGACAGGCGGGCCCAAGCGCTCCAGACTCGCCTTCATGCGAGCGAACATCTGCGGTTCGGCTGCCGTCATCGAGCACAACGACCAGGTGCCACCACACTGCGGACGTCACAACCCGGCTGCGTCATCGCCTCGCCGAGCTTTGCAGACGTGACCAACCAAGACTACGTCCACCACTGGGTGCGTGACGCAGCGATCGTGGCCATGGAGCTGGCCGCGTCCCCGCAGCTGGACGCCGATGGCGTCGACCGGACGCTCTGCGACTACGTCGCGTTCTCGAAGTTGTGCCAGGACAACGTCGCCGCCGACCCGAATGTCGACTTCTTCCGCGCCTGCTTCAACATCGACGGCACGCCCCGCGACTGGAGCGACCAGAAGGACGGTCCGGTTCTGCAGAGCCTCGCGTTCATCCAGGCGTGGCCGTGTCTCGACGCCACCGCGAAGGCGACCGCGACACAGGTCGCTCAGAAGAACCTCGATGAGGTCGTCGCCCAGCGGGACCAGGACGTGAAGAAGTTCGGCCCTTGGGAGGACGTCAAGGGGAAGTCGCTCTTCGCCCGGGCAGCACAGGTGCGCTTCCTCGAGGAGGTACAGAAGGGCACCGATCTTGGCCTTAAGGAGCGCGACGGGTTCGACACCGCCCTCAACGGTCTGCGCACGGCGCTCGACGACCACTGGCTGCCGGATAAGAAGTATTACTCCTCGGTCCTCAACCGTGAGGTCGGCGATCCGAGCCAGACCGACGACAGTCAGTACGACCCCAACTCCGACGTGGTCATGGCCTGCCTCTACGGCTCGGTTGCCTGCACGGACCCGAAGCTGCTCTCTACGGCCGCCCAGATCCGGCGGTCCTACGTCAAAGGGCGGGTCAGCGGCCTATCCCATCAACGACGACGAGTTCCGATGATTCGGGCCGCTCATCGGCCGCTATCCCAGCGACCGCTACGACGGCAACACTGCCGACGGCATCAACGACGGGCGACACCCGTGGGCGGTCTGCACCTTGAACCTGACCCAGCTCTACTACCGCCTCGCTAACGCGTTCGGGAAGGGCCAGGGCGCTGTCTTCAACGAACTCACGAAGCCATACTTCGACGACATGGGGCTCGACGAGGCGACCGTGAAGGGCGGCGGTCAGCCAGTGGTCGATGCGCTTCGAACGGCCGGCGACAAGAGTCTCCAGACCGTGATCTATCACAGCGACCGCTTCCGCCTGAGCGAGCAGTTCGACGCCGTCACGGGCTACGAGAAGAGTGTCCAGGACCTGACGTGGAGCTACGCGGCGTACTTGTCGGCCGCGCGAGAGCGGCCGAAGCCTCCGCCGAGCGGACCGGCTGGCCCCTGATCCTTCCCGACGTCACGGCATTACCTGCTTGCACCTAGAGAGGCTGCGCCTCGGACCGCCGAGGTGGGAGGCTGAGCTGGGCTCTTCGCTGACTGACTACAGCTGCACTGTCGCATAGTGGGACGGCCGTCCCGCTGCTCCTGCCGCCGCTCATCGCCATTCGGCTCCGAATGGCGATTTAGCGCGTCCTGTGGGCGCCATTCGGCTCCGAATGGCGGTTGAGTGGACGGCTGAGCTGGGCTTTTCGCTGACTGAATTGATTTTGGCCAAGCTCACGCAGGGGCCTGCGGTCATGATCGGCAGACCGCCGCCGCCCGCTGCGTCGAAGTCCGATCACCGAAGCGACCGGCCGTGCCACCCCAAAGTGGCTGGTCAGACCTACTGCCCGCGACATTTGGCGCGGGCAACCACAACCGTAGACGTCACAAAAACTCTGCTCAAGCGTCAAAGTCTCAGGGACCAAGGATCCCTAGCCGACATTTGAAGGACGGCACCGAGCGGTTCCGGCTGTCCGCCCTGCCGAGCCAAGCCGGCTCAGGCAAACAGATCGGGCCCGACCAGCAGGTGTTCTTCGAGGGCTGGGCGAATGAGGTGCTTCCCCAGCTTCGCTGATCCAGCCCGGTCAGGTTCGGCTTAGCTCTTCGCGAAGTAGCTCAGCAAGCTCAGCACCTTCTACTACGCCGACCTCCAACAACCGGCATGCAACGAGTTCAAGTCGGAGCTGCTTGTCTCGAAGGCAGGCTTCGACTTGATCCCTGATCCCGACGGTATCGCTGATTCCTCTTTGGCGACACAGGCGGTGCGCCAACAGTAGCTCATCAAGATCAGGTGGTATGGCCGCTGCCGCCCATTTCTTGAAGACCACTTTCTCAGCGAATGGGCCGCCGTACAGAACCCATATCCGGTCGAGTTCCGATGGTACGTCGCGGAGTCGCATCCCGCCCGCGCCGTCGTCACCATGCAGCTCAATGATGGCGACGGCAAGGCCACGGGAGGCGGCAACGAGTGCGTGCCCTGCCTCATGCACGGCCGCCCTGTTCCGTTCTGTATCCACAAAGCCCATGCGGGGAGCTTAGCCGTGGTCAGTTCACCGCAGTCAGCGGATCTCATCGACCCCGCTGACCGGTGCGTCACGGTGGTCGCGGGCGCAGAGACCGTCGGCTGGATGCATTTATCGCACTCGGCGGCTTGAAGCATCAGCTGACCTCATCGCACCGACTGTGCGTCGGGTGGCCATCGCCGAGGGGATAACCATCACCGGGCACGTCGCGTGCCGTGCGCAGTAGGAGCTGGTCGATCCGAAAAACAGCTCGTGGATCTGCCGGTGACCGTGGCTACCGACGACGAGCAGTGCGGCACCGTCGGCTTCGGCGATAAGCACCGGGCCGGCTGGCCCGCGGGTAACGCTGCGCCGCAGGCCAACCTGCGCCGCCTCTGGGGTTTGGCGGCGTGCCGCCGCCACGATCTGGGCGAGCTGGCGCTCGATCCGGGCTTGCTGCTCGACGCTGGAAGGCACAGGCTCCATGATGATCGCAGCTTCCAAGCCGATCGCGGACGTCGGCTGCCAGCAGCGGATTGCGTGCACCTGACCACCGGTATTCCCGGCATGCACCAGCGCCCACCGCAACGCTGTGTAACTGGCCGGGGAACCGTCGACACCAACCACCATCACCTCGTCGCTCAACTTTGGCTCACCTCCTTGCGAGTGGTCGACTACTCGGATCGGGCCAGGACGGGAACTTGACCGAGGCAGCCGGGGGGTAAGAGGGCTGGTTGCCTATGGCGCCGACGACTTCGGCGGCGAGGTCGTCGACATGACCGCGGATCCAGGACCGCACCAAATGCTTGGTGAAGTCGGGAAACAACTCGTTGAGCAGTTGGTCACTGTTCGTGATCATCTTCAGGATGAGCTCCTTGCGGGATGAGCCCGATACCTCCGCCACATGACAGGCCTCAAGTCGAGCCGCCGCCATCCGCGACCAGGGACAATCTCTCGAGCATCTGTTCGACGTGGACCGGCACGGTAAAGCCGGTGGGTCCGACGCTGACGCAGGACCAGCGACCGTCGCTGACGACGGGTATGCCGGCGTTCGCCATGCTTTCCACCAAATCACCGGGGAGGTAGCTGTGGCGCCTATTCCACACCCGTTGACGGTCGGCGGAGCCAAGTTGGGCCCACCACTGCTGGGTGAGCTGAGTGGAGTTGTTCACTGCTGAACCACCTGTTCGAATAGTCGTCGCGAAACCTCTGCATCGATGTGCTCTTGTCCGTCGCGGTACGCAGAAATACGAAAACGGTGCTTGTGCTGGTAAGGACCCCTGCCGCGCCAGCTCCGGTTGTTGGTCTCGGCGGCGGCGTCCCCTGCCCTCCCGTTGACTCGATCATGTGTGTCGTGGATCGAGGCGTCCTTCACCTGAGCAAGCATCCTCGGTGCTCCCCGTGGCTGGCGAAAAATGTCGACGCACCCCTACTGTCCGCGCCGACGCAATATTGCACAACCGTCATGGTAGGCCACGATAGATAAAATCTAGGTTACCGAGCACGTTAATTAGCTATACTCCTCGTGAACAGTTGGTCCGTTAGCTGGGGTAGTTGCTGTATGCTTTTTGTGACTCGATTCACAGCGTATTTGTGACTGGCTTCACAAGGTGTATCCAATTTCGTGATCGTTTGTTGCGACCACCGGTTGGTGTTTGCCGATCGCTTCGACGAGCAGGCCCAGTGGGGAGCGTGTCGGCGATGCCGGCAACCCGGACGTGAGTGGCGTGGGCTTCTTATACCCGCTGCGAACCGTGTGCCCGGCCTTCCCGCTCCTGCCCGGCGACCCACTGCGTGCGGTGCGGGTTGGTACCCCGGCGCCATGATCGCCTCACGAACCGCGACACCGTCACCCGCGAACAGGTTGAGCTGCCTGCGGTCCTGAACAAGCCACCCCGCCGATGGTTTGAACTGCGACCACGGCACACGCGCCACCTTGCGCTAGGCCTGCTGTAGGGCGGCCGCGCGGGCTGGCTCCGGCGGTTATCCTTGCGTGCTCGAATGCACCGACGTGCCTGTTGACGCGCGGCTGCTCAGTCGGACCGGGATCGCGTCGTAGCCGCGCAGTACGCGGGTGGGACGCCGCTGTGGCGTACCGGTGAGCATGAGGTCGGGGAATCGGCGGAACAGCGTCTCCAGGCCGACTTCACCTTCCAAGCGGGCCAGGGCGGCGCCGATGCAGTAGTGGATGCCGCTGGAGAACGCGACGTTCTGGTCTGCCTCGGGCCGTTGGACGTTAAACCGGTGGGGGTTCGGGAAGACCTCGGGATCGCGGTTGGCGCCGCCGAGCAGCAGGATGATCAGCGAACCCGCCCGCACCAGACGCCCGGCGACCACCGTGTCGCGCAGCGCAACGCGCCCGGTGCGCTGCACGGGCGAGTCATAGCGCAGGATCTCCTCCACCGCGCCAGGCCAGCGCTGCGGTCGGGCCCGCAGCAACTCCAGCTGATCGGGATTGCGCATCAGCAGGACGGCACCATTGCCGAGGAGGTTCACTGTGGTCTCGAAACCAGCGGCAAGAAGCAGCATCGAGATGCTGCTCAGCTCGTCAAGCGTCAGGTTGCCCTCATCGTGCGCGGTCACCAGGGCGCTGAGGACGTCGCCCCGGTGAGCGCCGCGGACCCCGGTGAAGTGATCGAGCATCCAGCGGTGCAGTGCAGCTATGTCGAGTTCGGAGCGGCGAAAGTCGCGGTAGCTCAGTCCCAGGTCCAGTGACAATGACGCGCCGGCCCCCCACTCCAGGAACTGCCGACGCATCGCGACCGGCGCACCGAGCATCTCGGCGATCACGGTGGCCGGCAACAGACTGGCGTAACGCTGCACCAAGTCCACGCTCGGACCACTTGAACTGGCGATCTCATCGAGCAACTCTTCGGCGATCTCCTCGACCCGGGGACGCATGGCGGCGATGGCCCGCGCGCTGAACGCCCGGGTGACCAGCTTGCGGTAGCGGGTGTGCTCGGGCGGATCGGTCACCAGCATGGATGGTGGCTCGATCGGCCCCAGCACCGCCTGGCCACCGATCTTCATGCCCACCCGGAGAATTCCCGGAATTGAATCGAAGCGCAGCTGGCCGAAGTCGGGGCTGCGCAGTACCGCCAGGCAGACGTCGTGGTGCGCGGAGATCAGGCCGAGCCCAGTGCGGACGAGTCGGCCCGGTGCGCGCAGCTCGTCGTAGTACGGGTAGGGATCCTCGCGGATCGCCGGGTCGATCATCAGCCGCGAACCGAGGTCACCGGCGCGCATCTGGCGCTGCACCGTCCGCCTGATCAGCCCATGCCGGACCACCCACCGGATCCTGCGTCGTAGCGCCATCCCGACCTCCAGTGCCCCTTACATTACCCACCTAAACAGACGTATGTATAGACCCCGGTCTGACGCCTCGCGTTCAGCGGGCTCAGCGCGGTAAACAGGCCTCAATAACCCCGCTCAACCCGCTGAATGCGGGAAGCGTGGCGCCTACGATTGGTGGGGTGCCGGCTGATCACGTTGTTGTCGTGACGACTACGGGGAGTGAGGAAGCGGCGCGGGCGATTGGTGCGGGAGTGATCGACGCCAGGCTCGGTGCGTGCGCCCAGATCGTCGGGCCGATCACGAGTGTCTTCCGCTGGAACGGCGAGGTGCAGACCGAGTCAGAATGGCGCGTGGAGATAAAGACCGCCGCCGACCGGGTCCCCGCCCTCGCGGCATACCTCAAGGCGAACCACGCTTACGACGTACCGGAGATCATCGCGATTCCGATCACCGGGGGCAGCGCCGAGTACCTGTCCTGGTTGGTGGCGGAGACGCGCGGCTGACGTCGTCAACAGTCACAGAATGTAGTGAGAAGCCCTCGCGCTTGCTACCGACACATCGGCCAACTAGGTGGTTGTGCAGCCTAACCTTCCCTCGCTGGCCGACTTCTGGCAGTTTTTGTGGGGTATACCGAGCCTAACCTCACCCGATGGGCTGGCTGACCTTCTGGCGTTCGGAGGAGCGGCGTTGACCAGTAGATGGCGAAGCGCAAGTCTGATGCTGGTGGTTATCAGCATTGTGGGACTTGCGGGCTGTTCCAGTGCTGGCGGCCCTTCGCCGGCGTCGACATCGGTGGCGCCGGCTGTCGCAGCTCCTGCACAGCCGGCGGCTCCGGCGCAAGTCGCGACGGGTATGCGGAAAATCGACCAGATCGCCAGGCAGATCGCCGAGTCCGCCGGGACCGACAAGACCAAGGGGGCCAGCCTTGACGGCCAGCTTGAGCCGATCTGGAGCCGGATCGAGGACACGGTCAAGCGCAACGACCAGGACACCTACCTCGCGATGGAGGACAACTTCGCGGTGCTGGAGAAGGCAGCAGATGAGGGTAATGCCGCGGCGGCGGCCAAGGGATCTGCCGGGATCTCCTCGGCGGTGCAGCCTTACTTGGCGAAGTACGTGGGATGATCAGACGCCGCCTGCTCGGGCTACTGCTGCCGCTCGCCGCGCTGCTCCCGGTGGTCACGTTGCTCAGCGCCGGCAGCGCGATCGCGGCACCGCAAGTTGCCGCCCAGCAGCAGGCGATCACTCGCGAGGAGGCGATCCGCCAGCTGGCCGTGGTGCGCGCCTCGATCGACCAGACCCTGGAGTTGGTCAAGCAGGGAGACATCGAGCAGGCCTATACGCAGGCCAAAACCGGGTATCTGGATCACTTCGAGTACGTCGAGGTGCCGCTGCGGGTGGTGGCTCCCGATCTGACCGCCGACGCCGAGACGAAGTTCGCGGAGATTCGCGGCCTGATCAAATCTGGCGCACCGATCGATGCCGTGCGCACGAATATCGTCGAGTTGCGGCGGTTGATCGATGACACCGAACGGCGGCTGACCGACACCGGGTTCGATGCAGTCGCCGTGGTGGCCGGTCAGTCATTTCTGATCATCTTCCGGGAGGGCCTCGAGGCGGTGCTGCTGCTGACCGCCTTGTTGGGATATCTCGAGGCCACGAAGGCGACCCGGTACCGCAAGCCGATTGCGTGGGGAGTGATCCTCGGCCTGTCGGCGACGGCGGTGACCTACCTGATCCTGCGGTTCCTTCTTGCGGTGTTGCCGGTCGGGCGGGAGGTGCTGGAAGCGGTCGTCGCCACCGCCGCTGTTGCGGTGCTGCTGTACATCTCGTTCTGGCTGATCGCCCGCCTGGAGCACCGTCGGTGGATGGAGTTCCTGCGCAGCCGGCTGTTCAACGCGGTATCCGTCGGCTCCACCACAGCTTTGGTGCTGGTGGGATTCACCGCGATGTACCGGGAGGGCTTGGAGACGGCGCTGCTCTACCAGGCGCTGGTCGAGTTCGGTCAGGGACTGGGCTGGTGGATCGTGGTCGGACTGTCGGCCGGCCTCATCAGCTTGGCCGTGGTGTCCTACCTGATCTTCAAGCTGGGCCGGCGACTGCCGGTGAAGACATTCCTGGTGGGTGCGGTGGTGCTGTTGATGGCGACCTCGGTGGCCTTCCTGGGCAACGCGGTACGCAGTCTGCAGACCGCTGACCTGATCGGCCTCACCCCGTTGGCCGGAGTGCCCCGCGCGCCGATCTTCCTGTCCCAGGCATTGGGGTACTGGCCCAGCATGCAGACCCTGGCCAGCCAGGCCGCACTGGTCGCCGTCTATGCGCTGGGCGCGGTGTGGTTGTTGCTGGTGCGGCCCCGCCGGGTGCGGGAGGCGCGATGGGTTTCCGGGTAGGCGCCGACGTCGGCGGCACCTTCACCAAAGCCGTCGCGATCGATTCCGTGACCGGTGAGCTTGCCGGCCGGGCGGTGGTCCCCACCACCCACGACCACCGCGACGGAGTGTCCGCGGGCGTGGTCGACGTGGTCGCGAAGCTGGTGGCCGAGGTCGGCGCGGAGACCATCGAACTGGTCACCCATTCCACTACTCAGGCGGTGAACGCGCTGCTGGAAGGCGATACCGTGCCAGTCGGTGTACTCGGCATGGCCCGGGCACCCTACCTGCGCAAGGCCCGCAACCGGACCACGATCGGCGGAGCCGTCGCGCACGAATTCCTCGACCTGTCCGGTGGCTTCGACGCCGGCGCGGCCCGCCAAGCACTGGCCCGGTTGGCCGAGGCCGGCGCCCAAGCGGTGTGTGTGGCCGAGGCATTCGCCCCCGACGACTCGGCATGTGAGGACGCGGTCGCGGTACTCGCCGCCGAGATGGGGCTCGCCGTGACGACCTCCTCGGGGTTGACCGGCCTCTACGGCCTCGAACTGCGCACGGTCACCGCTGCGCTCAACGCCTCGATCCTGCCGATCGCACTGCGCACCGCGGAGGTGGTGGAGGCCGGGGTGGCCGCCGCGGGGGTGACCAGCCCGGTCATGGTGATGCGTGGCGACGGTGGTGCCACCGACCTGGCCGGGTTCCGCGCCGCGCCGGCCCGCACCTTGTACTCGGGACCAGCAGCCTCGGTGGCCGGCGCGTTGCGCACACTACGTATCGGCGACGGGGTGATCGTCGAGGTCGGCGGCACCTCGACCAACGTCGCGGCGATCACCGCGGGCCGTCCGGCGCTGTCCTACGTCCGGGTCGCCGGCCAGGCCACTGCGGTGCGAGCATTGGACGTGCAGGTGGCTGGGGTCGCCGGCGGATCGATGCTGCGGGTGCGACGGCGCCGGATCTACGGTGTCGGGCCGCGCAGCGCGCACATCGCCGGGCTCACCTATTCCTGCTTCGTGGCACCGGAGCGGCTTGCCGGGGCCCAACCGGAGGCCCTCGCGCCCCGGCCCGGGGATCCGGCCGACTACCTGGCGTTGCGCCTCACCAACGGCACGATGGTCGCGCTGACCAACACATGTGCTGCCAACGCTCTCGGGCTGGTGCCCGACGGCGACTACGCCGCCGGTGACCGGCGCTCAGCGACCGCGGCGCTGGACATCGCCGGCCAAGCGGTGCGGCTGCCCGGCGCTGAACTCGCCCGCCGGATGATGCAGGCATCGACCGAGGCGCTGGCCGACCTCGTCACCGCGGTGGCCGCGCAGCACCACCTCACCCAACCCACCCTAATCGCCGTCGGTGGCGGCGCCAGCGTGCTGGGTCGCCCGCTGGCCGGCACCCTCGGGCTGGACTGCCAGATTCCCCCAGGCGCCGAGGTGATCTCCTCAATGGGCGATGCGCTGTCGTTGGTTCGCGCCGAGCGCGAACGCACCGTGTCCCGGGCCACCCGTGCCGACGTCGATGCCCTGATCGCGGAGGTGGAGGCTGAAGCACTGGCTGCCGGCGCGTCGCCGACCTCACTGCAGGTCCAGGTCAGCCAGGTCACCGATCGTGGGGCGATCCGTGCGGTGGCCGTGGGCGCACTCGTGCTCGGCTCCGGGGTGGTGCCCGGCCGGCCACCGTTGAGTCGGGAGGCGATCATCGACGTGGCCCGCGCTGCCGGTGGTTCTGAACAGGTTGACCAGGTCGGACGGTTCTGGCTGAGCTCACTGGCTGGCCGGGTGCTGCTCTTCGACCGGTTCGGCGACCCCACCCTTGACGTGCGGGGTGAAGCGATCCTGGTGGATGGCTCGCCCGACGAGGCGCTTATCGGGTCGGTGGTCGGCCGGCAGGTCCGCCATGTTGGGCCGATCACTGTGCAACCGACCGCCTGGGTGGTTCAAGGCGGTCGGATCCGGGAGCTGGCTGATCCGGCTTCGATCGCGGACACGGTAGGCCCCGGCGCCGCAGCGGTCATCGTCGGGCGGGCCTGACATGGCCCTTTACACTCCGCACGCCCAGCGGCGCCGGCAGCTGGCGATCTTGACGGTCGCCACATTCCTGCTCGGCGGCGTGGTGGGGGGGTTCGTCGGCCGATTCACCGCACCGACTCCGGCGGACCGGGTCGCGACGGTCCGGGAGCAAGCCCGGCAGACGTCCTCGCAGCTGCGCGTGTTGTCGTTGCACGTGGAGGCCGGGGCGGCGTCATTGGGCACGGGCGGTGACGCGGGTGCCGGTCTCGCCTTGCAGCGTGCCGATGACGACCTCACTCGCGCGCTGGCGCAGGCGCCATGGGTTACCGCGCAAAGCCGCACCGCGCTCAGTACGCACCTGCGCGATTTGGAACGCACGGCCAGCTCGGGAGCAGCGACGAAGCCCTTCGCCGCCGATGTTGACAGTCTCGCCGCCGAGATCGACACCACCTTCGGCCTCAGCCCCGCTTCCTGAATCCGCTATCGGGAACATTCACCCAGCGCAGCGCATCGACCGCCGACTGTTGTGATTCATGTTTCGGCTGCGTCATTGACGGGCGGGAAAATCACCGACTGACTCTAGACAGAATGCTTCTTAACGGCTTCAAAAATAGGACACCGTACACCGGTAAAAGTTGACCGTTCAGCGCTGAAAGAAGCCACGTACTTCCGTTTCGATGCCCGCGATGAGGGAATCATGAGAACATTTTCCATCATTTCGGCACTCTTTTTGGTGACCGGGAAATCGAGTTCCCATGTCCCGAGGTAAGCACCGAGCACCCGCCCGCCGCAGCCTACCCGGTTTTGCCGCCGCAGCCTGTATACCGGTCATCGCCGGTGGTCTCCTTGTGGGCACCGCAGCCGCCACGTCGGGAGTGAACTGGGATGCGGTTGCGCAGTGCGAGTCCGGCGGAAACTGGGCCATCAACACGGGCAACGGCTTCTTCGGCGGACTACAGTTTACACTGTCGACGTGGCGCGCCAACGGCGGTCTGGGTAATCCCGCCCATGCCTCCCGGGCGCAGCAGATCACCGTCGCCGAGCGGGTCCTGACGTCGCAGGGCATCGGTGCGTGGCCAGTATGTGGGAAGCGTGCATGAAATGTCACACCCACCGCAGCTGAGCCTTCGACCAGCCACCCACCGGGTCGCACGTCGAACTACACCCTGGCGTCTGGGACACCCTATCCAGATCTTGTCTTTGATGGGGCAATCGCTGCGAATCCCGGTTAGCGCCGAGCCAGTGCGCGGTAGCGGGAATGCATCGCCCGGCTCCACTTGTTGAGCACTGTGCTGATATTTGGTGGCTAACAAGATCGGGACAAGGCTGGTGTCGTGGACGGCAAGTCGGAACTGACGTCCACGAGCGCTGCACCCGCTTCGCGGCTACCTCGCGAGGTCTGGATCCTGGTTGCCGTCAGTTTCGTGATCGCTCTCGGCTTCGGAATCGTCGCGCCGGCATTGCCGACCTTCGCCCGCAGCTTCGACGTCAGCGTCACCGCGGCATCGATCGTGGTCAGTGCGTTCGCGTTCATGCGACTGGCATTCGCGCCGGTCAGCGGCAAGCTGGTGTCGGCATTAGGAGAACGCCCGGTGTACATCTCGGGCATCCTCGTGGTCGGCCTGTCGACCGGCGCGTGCGCCTTCGCCGGGAACTACTGGCAGCTGCTGGTGTTTCGGTCGCTGGGCGGGGTCGGGTCGACCATGTTCACCGTCTCAGCCGTCGCGCTGTTGATCCGGCTCACCCCACCGGCGCTGCGCGGGCGGTCCACCAGCTTGTGGTCCAGCAGTTTCCTGCTCGGTGGCGTCACCGGTCCGTTGGCCGGTGGTGGGCTGATCGGCATCTCGCTGCGCGCGCCCTTCGTGGTCTACGCGGTGGCGCTGTTCGTCGCCGCTGCCGTGGCTTGGCTGTTCTTGCGGCGCTCGCCGGGGGGCGGGGTTGCCTCGGTCGGAAACGTCCCGGCCCTGACGGTACGGGCGGCATTCGGCCACCGCGCGTACCGCGCCGCGTTGGCCGCCAATTTCGCCAACGGCTGGGCGGTCACCGGTGTGCGGGTCTCCCTGGTGCCGCTGTTCGTCGTCGAGGTGCTGCATCGCGCCGAGTCGCTGGCCGGGGTGGCGCTCTCGGTGTTCGCCGTGGGCACCGTGGCCGTGTTGATGTTCTCCGGCCGGCTCGCGGATTCGCTGGGGCGCCGGCCACCGATGCTGGTCGGCCTGCTCGTCACCGGTGGCGCGACGATCTGGCTGGGTTTCACCAGCGGGGTGCCGGAGTTCCTGGCGGCCGCGCTGATCGCCGGTGCCGGCACCGGGCTGGTCACGCCGGCGCTGGGGGCCACGGTCGCCGACGTGATCGGCTCGCAGGCCAAGGGTGGTCCGGCGCTGGCCGTTGCCCAGATGACCTCCGATATCGGCGCGATCCTCGGCCCGATCGCGACCGGACTACTCGCTGACAAGCTGTCCTATCCTGCGGCCTTCGTCCTGACCGGCGGCGTCTCGCTGCTTGCCGCGGTGGTCTGGCTGCGCTCACCCGAGCCGCTGCGCTCAGCGAGCGCCGACCCCGATCAAGGCGCCGACGAGGTAGGTGGCGACCGCGGCGATCGCGCCGAAGCCCACCTGGCGCAGCCCACCCAACCACCACGAGCGGGTAGTGAACCGGGCTGAGAGCGCGCCGGCCACGAACAGCCCAGCCGCGCCGGCGGCAAGACCAGTGAGCAGCGAGGCGAAGCCGAGCAGGTAGGGGATCAGCGGGATCAGCGCGCCGATCGCAAAGCAGAGAAACGACGAGCCGCCGGCCAACCAAGGCGACGGTTGATCGTCGGGGTTGACGCCCAGTTCCTGGTTGATGTGCACGCGGACCGCCAGCGACGGGTTGGCGTGCACCTCCTCTGCAACCTGCTTCGCCGTCTTGCGAGTCAGCCCCATCTGGATGAAGGAGGTGACCAGCTCGGCCTGTTCCGCGGCCGGATGCCGGCGCAGCTCGTCGCGTTCCACCTTGACCTCGGCGCGAACCTGGTCGTTCTGCGTCTCGACCGACGCATATTCGCCCAGCGCCATCGAGAACGCACCCGCGACCAGACCGGCCATCCCGGTCAGCAGGATCAGGTGGGCGGCCGCCCCGCTCGCGCCCACGCCCGCGATCAGCGCGATATTGGTCACCAGACCGTCCATCGCGCCGAATACGGCCGGTCGCAGCCACCCGCCGGACACGTCCTGATGGACGTGCCCGACCTCATTACCCGGCTCGACAGGCATCGTTCATCACAGCATCTCAGCAACGTCTTCGCCACCACGGCAGTGGTCAGGGTTGCCTTGTTGTGGGCAGCGCGCCCGGTCCGCGGGCGACTAGCTAGTCTGAACGGGTGGCTCGCCTATCCCGCCCAGTCCTCGATCGGCTGGGCACCGTGGTGCGGCTGGGGCTGGCTGCGGTGTTCCTGGTCTCCGGAGCGATCAAGGTCGTCGACCCGGCGCAGACCCGGACCGCGGTGCGCGCCTACGAGCTGCTGCCGCCGGACCTGATCGGGCCGGTCGCGACCGCGCTGCCGCTGGTCGAACTGGTCGTGGGCACCCTGCTGTTGGTGGGTGCGTTCACCCGGTGGGTTGCGGTCGCCTCGGCGCTGCTGCTGCTAGTGCTGATGTCCGCGGTGGCGCAGGCCTGGGCTCGTGGATTGTCCATCGACTGTGGGTGCTTCGGTGGTGGTGGCGCGGTGGCCAAGGGCGACACCCGCTACCCACAGGAGCTGGCGCGCGACGTCGGCGCGTTGTTACTGGCGGTATGGCTGCTGGTGCGGCCCAGGACGATGCTGAGCGTGGACGGGTGGCTGCGCGCGGATCCGGGCGCCCAGGATCCGGGAACACAGTGGGGCCCAGCGGGGAACCCGGTCAAATGAGCAAGAGGGGACATATCGTGGGCAGCGGCGAGCAGGCCGAGGACAAACGCAAGAAGCAGGGTGCCCAGGTGGTGACTGCGGCCCGCGGATCTGGCGGAGGCAACCGCGGGATGATCGCGGGGGTCGCGATCGTCATCGTGCTCGCCGTTGTCGTCGGGGTCGGGCTGTGGGTGCAGAACCGCCACAAAACGGGTACCGGCCCGGGGGGGATTCCGGTCGCTGCGGCCGGGGTGCAGTATCCGGTGGCCGCGCAGGGTGACGCCATCGTGACCGGAACTCCGCAGGCGCCGGTGACGATCGATGTCTACGAGGACTTCCTGTGCCCGATCTGTGGGCAGTTCGAGAAGCTCTACCACCAGCGGCTCGCGCAAGCTGCCGCAGACGGCAAGGCCAAGGTGGTGTACCACCCGGTCGCTATCCTCGATGAACTCTCGGTCCCTCCGGGCTATTCCACACTGGCGGCTGGTGCCACCTATTGCGCCACCCAGGCCGGGATCTTCCCCCGCTTTCACGACAGCCTGTTCGCCGCTCAACCGCCTGAGGAAGGTCACGGCTGGACCGTCGCGCAGCTCCAGCAACTCGGCCGCTCCCTCGGTGCTGGCGATCCTTTCGCTGCCTGTGTACAGACCGGCGCGAAGCAGCGCGTCGCCACCGCCACCCAGAACGCCAGCCACTACATCAGCGCGCTGCGACCCGATCACCGGTTCGGCACTCCCAGCATCGTCGTGAACGGCAAACTCGTCGACCTCAGCGACGACGGCTGGTTGGACCAGGCACTCAGCGGCGCCCAACGCTGAGCCGGGTCCTGCTCGGGGATCATCGCCGGTCTCGTGTAGCGTGACCTACGCGCCGCGGCGGGCCGTGGTGATCTTTTCGGGGCTGTAGCGCAGCTGGTAGCGCACCGCACTGGCAGTGCGGGGGTCACGGGTTCGAATCCCGTCAGCTCCACCTCTGGACGCCCAGTTCGTTGATCTGGACGTTGTCGTCGGTGGATGGGCGATTCCCGGCACGTCGGCGGCTTGGTGTCCCTGCTTCGGGATGCGCTCGGTCTTGGTCGTGCGGACTCACGCATGACGCGGCTGGCGATCTCTTCGGCCTGTCCTGCGGTTCCTGGCTCGCTGGCCGACGGGCAAGGTGATGCGGCGCGCCCGCGATCGGGGTCCCCGAGTGTTCGGCTGGATGGTTTGCTGGACAGGTCCTTCCGCGCATCTTGTCGCCACGCATCACCGCAACATCAACCTTCAGGAGAGTCCGAGTGTGGCTTCCGGCTGGCGCAATCACGTCGCACTCGGAGGGCAATCGTGATCGATCCACGCCGTGAAGCCGTTCTGATTACCAACCAGGGGACAGGCCAGTTCGGTGACCGGACGCGGGATGTCGCCAGGTACCAGACCCAGACCGTTGGCGGCAAGATCGATATTGTCTTCAACGATTCTTCTCGGATGTTCCCATACGGGTCGGAGCGCGTGCGGATCCTGCGCAACTCCGAGCGAGTATCTCTCCCCCTGGGCGCCAAGGTCGAGGTTGGCGGCTTCATCTGGGCAGACGCAACCGAGGTCTGGGCCTTCACTGGCCCCGATGGCGCCTGGTGGCGGATCTTCTACAGCAGAGCTGCTGACCTTGCACAACGGGGAGATAACGCACTCTCTACGCGGTATTGGGTTAGCGCAGTTCAAGCCCAAGCTTTTGCAGCCTTGGTGACTTGGACGCCTGTCAGCGAGCCCTTAAGCAGGCAGAACAGGTGCACCAGCTCGAAGGTCAGATTCACAACGGCGGCTGGCTTCGCTTTGACGGTTCCCGCCTCCCCGAAGAGCGGGGAACTTGCTACGTGGCACTTCAGCGCCCGGACTTGGCCGAGGAGGCATTGAGCGATGCCTTAAGCCTGAATCTCTCCACGCGTCGTCATGGCAGCGTGGTTACCGACCTTGCCATGCTTGGTGCCCAGCGCCGCGATGTGGATCAACTTGTCACCTATGCCAACGCCGCACTGGATACGGCGTGGCAAACCAGTTCAGGTGTGATTGGCCGGAAGCTTCAAGCATTTTCCGGATCCCAAGCCGGCCTACGTGGCCGATTGGGAGGAACTGCCGGAGTGGCAGCAGGAGACGGACGCTGACATCTTCGAACACATCGAGAGTGAGGCGTAGCGCGTCAAAAGGTGACATCAAAAGCGGTCCAACGGCGGCCACCTGCGCCCCCTACCCGGTCAGGCGCCCCCAACGTACCTGCATGGGACATAGCCGCAGGTCAGCCCTGACACGGGCTTCGACCAGCACGGCCTCACGGTTGGCCAGGATGAACTCTCAAACGGCTGGTGGCGGAGAGCTGGGCTTTAAACCCACCGGGCAACACAGTCGACACGTAGTGCCACAGCATCGACATCTCGCCCGGGCCCTGCTGTCGGCGTCTCGGTACTTCTGGATCATGGCGAACACCAGCGCCGGCCCCTTCTCAGCCGGCACCGTCCGGAGCTTGCTGACGCGCCGAGCACGCTGGACACCCTCACCGGACAGCTTGGCCGTCTCGGCGAGCTGCTTCTCCAAGTCGGTTCGGTCGGTCACGACCACGACCTTGAACGCCCGCAGCAGCGGATCCGACCGCATAGCCCTGACCCGGAAGACCATCGTCAGGGACTTACCCGAGCCCTGGGTGTGCCAGATCAGCCCGCCACGGCGGTCACGGTTTCGGTACCGGCCTGGGTTCTCGTTGACATGAAATTGGCGGTGTCACCGAGCAGATGTCCGTGGGCAGCACCATCGCTAGCGACGACCAGGCAGCCTGTAAGCCCGAGTTGGAGTTGGGCCAGCCACGCCGGTGGGATGCTGCTGACCGAGTAGGTGGCAGCGAGTCGGTGGTACGGGGCGTTGTCCGGATGAAAGCGCCACGGCTCCACCAAGCTTCCTGCGGCGTCTGCGATGTTCGGGAAAAATGGCCGTTCCGTCGACGACGGAACGCTGTTATTCTCTGAACATCGGAGGTGAGCATGACCCAGTCGGAGCTCAGGGGTCCGCCGCACAGCGAGCGCGAGACCCTGCAGGCGGGACTCGACGGCGTGCGCAAGCGCCTGCCGCCGGGATGGTCCATCGACAACACGCGAGACACACTCCCGGCGCGCGCCCGCGCCGATGCCGTCCTGCGCATCACCGCCCCGGATGGAACGTCGGCAACTGTCGTTGTAGAGGCAAAGACAATCCTCGAAGGCGGCGACGTCGCCGCGGTACGCGAGCAACTCGCCGCACTCACCGCCTCAGAACCCGATTCATACGGTCTGATCGTCGCCCGATATCTGTCCCGGCCGGTGCAGGAGCGGCTCGCAGCCACCGGCCTGTCCTACGCCGACGCCACCGGTAATGTTCTGGTCCGCATCGCGAAGCCCGGGCTGCACATCGCTGATCGCGGTGCCGACCACGATCCCTGGCGAGGCCCAGGCCGACCGCGAGGGACGCTCAAGGGCGAGCCGGCAGCCAAAATCGTACGGGCTCTCGTCGACATCGCCGGTCCGTGGAAGATCCGCGACCTCGTCGACGCATCGCGGGCATCGACGGGGTCGGTGTACCGCGTGGTGGAGTTCCTTGAGGGTGAGGAGCTCATGACGAGGGACGAGCAGGGCCGCGTCGTCGTGCCCGACTGGGTTCCCCTGCTGCGGCGATGGAGCGGCGACTACGGATTCATGCGCAGCAATCGCGTCACTCGATGGATCGCGCCCCGGGGTCTAAAGGCGCTCGCCGACCGCGTGAGCATGTCGTCCGAGACAGATTATGCAGTCACTGGAACACTTGCGGCCGCCGAGTGGGCCCCTTACGCCCCGGCACGCTTGGCAATGATCTACGTCGCGGACGCCGACCGAGCAGCGCGCGCCTGGGACCTGCGACTGACCGACACCGGCGCGAATGTTCTTCTCGCCGAATCTGCCTACCCGACGGCCTTCGCGCGAACGTCGACGGGGGAAAAGGGGATGAGGCTCGCCGCGCCGGCTCAGGTCGCGGTCGACCTCATGACCGGCCCTGGCCGAGCGCCGTCCGAGGCGGAGGAGTTGATCGAGTGGATGGGGCGGAATGAGTCAACCTGGCGTGGATAGGGACGACCTGCTGGCTCGCGCCAGATCAGCGTTACTCGACGCGCTGGAGGCCCTGGCCGAGCAGCGGGACGCCGTCGTCGTGATCGGCGCGCAGGCGATATACCTGCGGACTGGCGGCGTGGATGTCGCGCTGGCGGAGGCGACGAAAGACAGCGACCTCGCGCTTGATCCACGGCTGCTCTCCGACGACCCGCGGGTGGAGCAGGCGATGCGCCACGCCGGTTTCCTGCCTGGGGTGAGCAACCAGCCCGGTGCTTGGGTCAACGCCGGCGGGATCCCCGTCGACCTCATGGTCCCCGAGACCCTCGCCGGTGCTGGGTCGCCCTTGACCCGCGGCGCGCGCATCCCGCCGCATGACCGGAGGGCAGCACGCCGGGCGCGCGGGCTGGAGGCGGCCGTCGTCGACAACTCCTTCCTGGATGTCATCGCTCTCGACCCTGCGGACGCTCGCCGTCACTCGGTTCGCGTCGCTGGTCCGGCTGCACTCGTGGTTGCCAAGCTGCACAAGATCGCCGAGCGGGTCGGATCGCTTCACCGGCTCAATGACAAGGACGCGCACGACATCTACCGCGTGCTCGTCGCTATCGAGACAGACGAGCTGGTAACGGCGTTTGGTGTGCTCCTCGAAGACAAGGTCAGCGCCGACGCCACGGACGTGGCGCTGAGCCACCTCGCGGAGCTGTTCGCAGCTGGCCCACAGGCGCTCGGAGCGACCATGGCCGGGCGCGCGGAGGAGGGTGTCGGCGAGCCCGAGACGGTGTCGCGCGCGGCGTCCATACTCGCCGCTGACCTCGTTAAACGGGTGAGCGCAGGTGCCTAGCGGCTAGTTGTAGTACCCTCCCGGCTTCGCCACCTCTGGCGAAGGTCGGCTTGGGTGGGCGCCATGGGCACGGCGGGTGTCATCGGCCGGGCGTGGCTGCTGGTATCGGCCATCGTTGCCTTGGTCGGCTACGGTGTGGCCGGCTACCTGCTGTTCGGCTTCACCCTGGTGGACGCGGTCTACCTCACGGTCTCGACGCTGACCACCGAGGGGTTCGCCACACCGGTGGTGCTGTCCGACGGCGCGAAGATGTTCACCGTGAGCTTGTCGCTGTTCGGCGTGTCGGTGTTCGTGGCCGCCCTCGGCGTGCTGGCCACCGCGCTGGTCGACGGGCAGATCGCCGAGCGGTCGAGGAGGCGCTCGATGCAGCGACGGATCACCGACCTGCGCGATCACCACATCATCTGCGCCTACGGGCGGGTCGGCCGCGCAGCGGCTCGTGAGTTCGAAGCCGACGGCGTGCCCTTCGTCGTGATCGAGCTGCGACCCGAGTTGGAGGAGGATCTCCGGCGCGATGGCGTGCTGTACCTGATCGGCAGTTCTTCCTCGGAGGTCCTGCTGCGCGCCGCCGGGATTCATCGCGCCCGCGGGCTGGTGTGCGCGGTCGACTCCGACGCCGAGAACGTCTACATCACCTTGGTGGCCCGCTCGCTCAGCCCCGGCATCAGCATCGTGGCCAGGGCGTCGGAGGATGCCGCGGCCGATCGGCTCTACCGGGCGGGTGCGGACCGGGTGGTCTCGCCCTATGCCACCACCGGTCGGCGGATGGCTCTGATCGCGTTGCGGCCTGAAGTGGTCGACTTCTTGGATCTCGCACGCAGTGGCACCGCCGCGCTGCGGATCGAGGAATTGCTCGTCACCGGGGGCTCGGAACTGGTAGGGCAGACCCTGGACAGGGTCTGCGGCTCGGCTACCGCGCTGCTGATCCGTCGGGCCGGGGGCGAGCTGTTGCCAAACCCGAGCCGGGACACAGTCGTCCAGCCCGACGACGTGGTGGTGATGTTCGGCGAACCGAACACCCTGAGACCCGCCGAGTAGTCGACCTACTTGGCTGATCGAGCAATTCTGACCGGCGAGATTTCGATCTTGCGCCACACGTCACCGGTCACATAGGGCTCGATCGCAAGCCACGCGTCGAACTCGGCGCGGGACGGGAACTCCAGGGCGAGCATCGAGCCGATCATCGTGCCCTCGGTGTCGAGGATCGCGGCAGCGAAGTGCAACTTCCCTTCGGCGGCGAGCTGATCACCCAGTTCGAGGTGTCGCTCGCGCGCTGCCAGGCGCCGTCCGAGGGCGTTGCCGTCCTTGCCGTCGTAGCCGAGCAGCATGAACTGCATTTCTTCCCTTGCCCAGAAGGTCAACGAACGACCTGCACCACGTCGCCGACGTTCAGGGTGTTGTAGAAGGTCTGGGCGGCGGCTCGGCTCAGATGTACACAGCCGTTGGAGCCTACCGCCACGCTGTCCTGGTGAAAGGCGTCACCGCCGTTGAAGAACACCGAGTAGGGCATCGGCGCGTTGTGGAAGATGCTGCTGCGGTGGTGCAGATCCTTCCAGAACACCGCAAATGTGCCGGGGGCGGTCGGTGCGCTGGCCTTGCCGGTCGCTACCGGGACTGGGCCATAGCTGACACTGCCGTTGCGCATCAACCATGCCTGCTGGGTCGACAGGTCGACGCAGGCCCGAGCCGAGGCTGAGCACGGTGCGCTGCTCGTCGCGGCGGCGGCTTCCGCCGTGCCGGCGCAGACCATGGCCGCGGCGCCCAGCAGCCCAATGGCAGCGGTTCGGATCGGTCGGGTGAGTGGTAAACGGACCATGACAACGATTACCCCAGCTCACCTGGGACCAAACGGCCACCGTAGCCCGCGCAGGGGCACGCAAGGAGGCAGTAGCAGCGGCGCGCATTGCGGCAGCTAATATTTGTCCGGGACCATGGTGACTACGGTCGCCACCGGTCGGTACCGTGCACGGGGAGTCGTGGACAATCGGGAGGCAACCTGTGACGGCCGTAGCACCCCAGCCGATCATCACCCGTCCGCGTCCGGTCCGCCACACGGTCAAGGGCTCGGCCCTCCTGAAGCTGCTTCAGACCACCGATCACAAGGTGATCGGCA
This sequence comes from uncultured Actinomycetota bacterium, assembly GCA_963717245.1. Classification (GTDB taxonomy): domain Bacteria; phylum Actinomycetota; class Actinomycetes; order Mycobacteriales; family Pseudonocardiaceae. The sequence continues at coordinate 86,252 of CAVQVV010000007.1, forward strand.
TGTTGTATCTCGTCACCTCGATGGCGTTCTTCTTCATCGGTGGCAGCATGGCGATGCTGATGCGCGCTGAGCTGGCCCGGCCGGGCATGCAGTTCCTGTCCAACGAGCAGTACAACCAGCTGTTCACCATGCATGGCACGATCATGCTGCTGCTCTACGCCACGCCGATCCTGTTCGCCTTCGCGAACCTGATAATGCCGCTGCAGATCGGCGCGCCGGACGTGGCCTTTCCCCGGCTCAACGCCTTTTCCTTCTGGGCGTTCGCCTTCGGCGGCATCATCGTCTTGTCCGGGTTCCTGACGCCGGGTGGTGCGGCCGACTTTGGTTGGTTCGCCTACACCCCACTGTCCGACGCCATCCACTCACCCGGCGCCGGCGGAGATTTGTGGATCATGGGCCTGGTACTCGCGGGCCTGGGCACGATTCTGGGCGCGGTCAACATGATCACCACGGTGGTCTGTCTCCGCGCACCCGGCATGACGATGTTCCGGATGCCGATCTTCACCTGGAACATCTTCGTCACGTCACTGCTCGTCCTGCTGGCGTTCCCGATCCTGACCGCGGCGCTGCTGGGATTGGAGGCTGACCGGCGGATCGGGGCGCACGTGTTCGACCCGGCCAACGGCGGCACGATCCTCTGGCAGCACCTGTTCTGGTTTTTCGGCCACCCCGAGGTCTACATCGTGGCGCTGCCCTTCTTCGGGATCATTGCTGAGGTGATCCCAGTCTTCTCCCGGAAGGGGATGTTCGGCTACAAGGGTATGATCTTCGCGACCCTGTCGATCGCGGCGCTGTCCGTGGTGGTGTGGGCGCATCACATGTACGCCACCGGCGCGGTACTGCTGCCGTTCTTCGCGTTCACCACGTTCCTCATCGCGATCCCCACCGGGATCAAGTTCTTCAACTGGATCGGCACGATGTGGCACGGGCAACTGACCTTCGAGACCCCGATGATGTTCGCGATCGGCTTCCTGATCACCTTCCTGCTCGGCGGTCTTACCGGGGTGCTGCTGGCCGCGCCGGCGATCGACTTTCATGTCAGTGACACCTACTTCGTGGTCGCACACTTCCACTACGTGCTCTACGGCACGATCGTGTTCGCCACCTTCGCCGGGATCTATTTCTGGTTTCCGAAGATCACCGGACGGATGCTTGATGATCGGCTGGGCAAGTTCCACTTCTGGGCCACATTCATCGGATTCCACCTCACGTTTCTCGTGCAGCACTGGCTCGGTGCTGAGGGGATGCCGCGCCGCTACGCCGACTACCTCCCCAGTGACGGCTTCACCACCCTGAACATGGTGTCCTCGATCGGTGCCTTCGTGCTCGGCGGTTCGACGCTGCCGTTCCTGTGGAACGTGTTCCGCAGCTACCGCTACGGCGAGGTCGTCACCGTGGATGACCCGTGGGGGTATGGCAACTCGCTCGAGTGGGCGACGTCGTGTCCACCTCCGCGGCACAACTTCACCGAGCTGCCCCGGATTCGGTCGGAGCGGCCAGCCTTCGAACTGCACTACCCACACATGATGGAGCGGATACGGGACGAGGCACACATCGGTGGTCGCGGCCACCCGGTCGCGCCAAGCGAGAAAGCAACCTCCACCGTGGAGCGCGGTGACACCGGCTACACCGATCCACGGGACAAGTGATCGGCGACTCGCGGACAACCCTGCTGGTGACGGTCACCGGCCGAGACAAGCCGGGGGTCGTGTCGGTGATCTTCTCCGCGCTCACCCGTCACGGGGTGGACATCCTCGACGTCGAGCAGGTGGTGATCCGCGGCCGGATCATCCTCGGCGTGCTGGTGGCGACCACTGCTGATCCGGACGACCTGCAGGAGGCAGCCGAGCAGGCCATGGCCAGCATCGGGATGCAGCTGGAAGTCGAGGTCGGCGCTGGCGAGGTAGGTGCGAGTACTCGCGGGTCCACGCATGTCATCCTGGTCCTGGGCCGGCCGGTCACGGCGCACGCTTTCACCGAGACGACCCGCGCGCTCGCCGCGTTGAGCATCAATATCGATGCCATCCGGCGGATCGCCGACTACCCGGTCACCGGCCTCGAGCTGCTCGTGTCGGTGCCCAGCAGCGATGATCCACAGGCCGCTGACGCCGCGTTGCGCGCGACGTTGGTCAGGCTTGCCGCGCAGGGCGAGGTCGACCTCGCCGTCGAACGGGTCGGTATCGCCCGCCGAGCCAAGCGTCTGGTGGTCTTCGACGTCGACTCGACCCTGGTGCAGGGCGAAGTGATCGAGTTACTCGCCGAGCACGCTGGTTGCGGGGCCGAGGTGCGGGCGGTCACCGAGGCTGCGATGGACGGGGAGCTGGATTTCACCCAGTCGCTGCGTCGCCGGGTTGCCCTGCTGGCGGGCCTGCCCGCCGGCGTGCTCACCGAGGTGACCAACGCACTGGAGCTCACCGCCGGGGCCCGCACCACGGTACGGACCCTCAAGCGGCTGGGATTCTACTGTGGAGCCGTCTCGGGCGGCTTCACCCAGATCGTGCAACCGGTCGCCGAAGATCTGGGGCTGGACTTCTGCACCGCCAACGAGCTTGAGATCCACGACGGCAAGCTCACCGGCCATGTGATCGGCCCGGTGGTCGACCGGTCCGGGAAGGCCGACGCGCTGCGGCAGGCGGCGGAGCACTTCGGGATCCCGCTGGCCCAGTGTGTCGCGGTCGGGGACGGGGCGAATGACATCGACATGCTCACCGCCGCTGGTCTGGGTGTCGCGTTCAACGCCAAGCCCGCGCTGCGGGAGGTCGCGGACACGGCGATCACCCAGCCGTTCCTGGACATCGTGCTCTTCGTGCTCGGCGTCACTCGCGACGAGGTGGAGGCCGCCGACGCAGCCGACGGCATGCTGCGCAGGGTGCCCTTGTGACCGCTACCGTGGCTCGCCAGGCAGGACGACGTCGGTGGAATAGCGGGCCATGATCTCGGCGACCGCCTGAGGGTCGAGTCCGTGGGGTCCCTTCGGGAGCCGGTCGAGTTCGTAGAAGTAGTCGATGTACAGGTCGGGCGTGATCGTGCAGTAGATCAAGGCCTTCTCGTCGCCGGGATTGGCGAAGGTGTGCGGCGTGCCGGCTCCGGCGGTGATCAACTCGCCGATCCCGGCCGTGAACTCGTCGCTGCCGCTGGTGAAACTCGGCCGGCCGGCGACCACGTAGAACGTCTCGTCGTGCTCGCGATGGATGTGCTGGGGTGGGCCCGGCGTGTGCGGCGGAAGCGTGACCTCGACGATGCCGAGCCGATGCCCGGTCCGTTCGCCCGTCTCAAGGATTCGCACCCCGATGGGGCCGGCAGACAGCGCATCGCCATCGCCGGGACGAACGACCGCAATGCTCATGAGCGCGAAGGTTACTCCCGCCATTCGGGTCCGAATGGCGATCTGGACGGCTCGGCGAGCGCGATCCGGCTCCGAATGGCGATATCAGCGCCGGGTGTTACGTACGGACGAGACGGGTGAGAGCGGCTCGGGCTACTGCGGGGTCGGTGGTGGGCCAGAAGGGGGGGAGGGAGGCGCGCAGGAAGGGGGCGTAGCGGGCGGTGGCCAGGCGGGGGTCCAGGATCGCTACGACGCCGCGGTCCTCGGTGGAGCGCAACAGCCGGCCGGCGCCTTGGGCAAGCAGAAGCGCGGCGTGCGTCGCCGCCACCGTGAGGAAGCCGTTGCCACCGCGGGCCGCGACGGCGCGTTGTCGCGCCGAGCTCAACGGGTCGTCGGGACGCGGAAACGGGATGCGGTCGATCACCACCAGAGACAGCGACCGGCCGGGCACGTCGACGCCCTGCCACAGCGACAGGGTGCCGAACAGGCAGGTCGGCTCATCTCCCGCGAACTGCTGCACCAGCAGGCCGGTTGCGTCCTCGCCTTGACACAGGACGGGGACGTCCAGCTGGGACCGCAGTGCCTCGGCGGCCTGCCGGGCCGCCCGCATCGAGGAGAACAGCGCGAGGGTGCGGCCGCCGGCCGCGGTGACCAGCGCGGCGAGCTCGTCGAGGTAGGCAGGCGTTAGCCCGTCGCGGCCGGGTGCGGGCAGGTGCGCGGCGGTGTACAGGATGCCCGCCCGGCGGTACTCGAACGGGGAACCCGCATCGAGGCCGGCCCAAGCCGGGCTGGTGTCGTCATCGGTCGGCGGCGGTCGCTCGGTGGCTGTTCCAGCGGCGGCGGCTGCAGGCGGGCGCTGCCGGGGCAGGCCCCATTGCGAGGCGAGCGCGTCGAAGGTCCCGCCCAGGGTGAGGGTGGCCGAGGTGAGCACCACGGTTCGCTTCGCGAACAGCCGTTGCTGCAGCAAGCCGGCGACGCGTAGCGGCGCGACCCGCAGCACCCGCCCACGTACGGACTCCTGTGCCAACCAGACCACGTCGCGCCGGTCGGCTTCGCTGTCGGGGAACGCCACCAGCACCCGAGCGGCAGCCGAGTGCACCTGCTCCAGCGCGGCCAGCGCGAGCCGGCGAGGCGCAGCGCCATCAGGATCATCCCGCCGCTCGGTCCCCAGCACACTGGTGCAGTGGTGCGCCGCGTCGCGCACTGCGGTGAGGGCGCCGGCCACACCGGCGGCGAGGGTGTCCCAGCGCTGCGCAGCAGCGTCGCCGAGCAGCAGCGCCAGCCCGTCACCGGTGGCGGCCAGCTCGTCGGCGATCTGCTGGTCGATCAGCCGGCCGCAGCGCCGCGCCGCGGTCTCGACCATCGACGCGGTGAGCTCATCGGTGGCCGCGTTGGTGACCCGGTCGACCAGATCGTGCGCCTCGTCGATGATGACGACGTCATGGTCGGGGAGTATCTGATGATCACCCATCGCGTCGATCGCCAGCAGCGCATGGTTGGTGACCACCACCTCGGCGCGTCCGGCTCGGGCCCGGGCCCGTTCGGCGAAACAGTCCATGCCGACTGGACAGCGGGACACGCCCAGGCACTCCCGGGCGCTGACCGACACCTGCCGCCACGCCTGGTCGGTCACGCCGGGCACCAGCTCGTCACGGTCCCCGATTGTGGTGGTCGACGACCACTCGTTGAGCCGGACGATCTGGCGACCCAGCACCGAGGTGGCGGAGGTTGCCGCCGCTGCCTCGAACAGGTCCTCGCCGTCCTCGGCCGGCCCGGTGTGCAGCCGGTGCAGGCACAGGTAGTTGCGGCGACCCTTGAGGATGGCGAAGCTGGGGGCGCTGCCCAGCAGCGGCTTCAGCGCAGCGGCCAGCCGGGGCAGGTCACGATCCACGAGCTGGCGCTGCAGCGCGATGGTCGCGGTGGAGACCACCACGGTGGTGCCCGTGGCGACGGCGTGGCGGATCGCCGGAACCAGGTAGGCGAGCGACTTGCCGGTGCCGGTGCCGGCCTGCACGGCGAGGTGCTCTCCGGTGCGGATCGCCCGGTCCACCGCCTGCGCCATCTGGAGCTGACCAGCGCGTTCCCGACCTCCCAGGGCGTCCACAGCCGCAGCAAGCAGCGCCGCAACATCCGGCACCGCGACCTTCGGAACCGGCACGGCGGCCCACGCTACAGGTGCGTCTCCCGATGGGTCCCCCGATATGGAGCCATGTCGGGCCTATGGCGGGCTGATTTGCCCCGACATGGCTCCATATCGGGGCCCGGTCAGAGGAACGTGGTCGGGATGGCGGGCTCGCCGGTTGACAGGCGCAGGCCGTCCCACGGGAGGGTGGACAGGGCGGCGGTGACGCGTTCACGACCATCGTGCAGGGTCGGCAGGGAGCCCACTGGCTGCCCTTCGCGCAGCAACGGCACCGGCAGCAGTCGGTCGTGCGCTTCGGGCTCCGGTTGCTTGCCCTGCAAGAACACCACCTCCTCGATCGCGGTGCCGCTGGGTTTGTACCGGCGCAGCGCGCTCTTGACCCCGCCCCGGGAGATCTTGTCGGTGCTGCGCTTGGCCACCGGCTGCCCGTCCACCTCGACCAGCTTGTAGACCATCCCCGCGGTCGGCAGGCCCGAACCGGTGACCACCGAGGTGCCCACCCCGTAGGAGTCCACCGGTTCAGCGCGCAGCGCGGCGATCGAGTATTCGTCCAGATCGCCAGAGACCACGATCTGCACATCCGGTGCGCCCAGCCGGTCGAGCTGCTCACGGGCCTGCCGGGCCAGCTCCCCGAGATCCCCGGAGTCGATCCGGATGGCGTGCAGCCCCGGACCGGCGACCTCGATCGCGGTAGCGATGCCCTGGGTGATGTCGTAGGTATCCACCAGCAAGGTGGTGTCGGTGCCCAGCGCGGCGACCTGCGCGGCGAAAGCGTCCGCCTCGCTGTCGTGCAGCAGGCTGAACGCGTGCGCCGCGGTACCGGTGGTGGGGATGCCGTAGCGCTGCCCAGCAGCCAGGTTGGACGTCGCGCTGAACCCGCCCAGGTAGGCCGCCCGGGCGGCGGCCACCGCAGCCTCCTCGTGGGTGCGCCGACTCCCCATCTCGACCAACGGGCGCTGCCCTGCGGCACCGGCCATCCTGGCCGCTGCGGAGGCCACCGCGCTGTCGTGATTGAGCACCGAGAGCACCAGCGTTTCCAGCATCACCGCCTCGGCGAAGCTGCCCGTCACGGTCAGCACCGGGGAGCCGGGGAAGTACAGCTCACCCTCCGGGTAGCCGTCGATGTCGCCGCGGAACCGGTAGCCGGCCAACCAACCCAGGGTGCGGGCGTCGAGCATCCGGTGCAGGAACGCCAGTTGCTCGTCGCCGAACTGGAATCGGGCCACCGCGTCGAGCACCCGCGGGACACCGGCGACGATCCCGTACCGGTGGCCGCGCAGACCGCGGGTGAAGACCTCGAATGTGCAACGCCGCGAGGCGCAACCGTCGGCCAGCGCACCGGCCAGCATCGTCAGCTCGTACTGGTCGGTGAGCAGCGCAGTGCTGTCCTGAAGTACGGGGGACATGTCGCCAGCGTATGGCCAGTAGTGGGAACATTGAGCTATGACCACACCCGTCGAACTGGAACAGACCCAGGTCGACCCAGCGGTGAACGAGGTCGGAGCCGAGGACCGGCCGTGGGTGTCGATCGTCTGGAACGACCCGGTGAACCTGATGTCCTACGTCACTTATGTGTTCCAGAAGCTCTTTGGATTCAGCCGCGACGAAGCCACCAAGTTGATGCTCGACGTGCACCACAAGGGCCGAGCCGTGGTGACCCAGGGCTCTCGGGACAAAGTGGAGATCGACGTCGCGAAGCTGCATGGCGCCGGGCTCTGGGCGACCATGCAGCGTGACGCGTGAACGGCTGGCGGCGTCGCGGCGGACTAGTGGTGACGCACCTGTCCGAGCGGGAGGCCGGGCTGCTGCGCGGGCTGGTCGGCCAGCTCCGCGACATGCTCGGCGCCCGGGTCGCGGCGACCCCCCAGGATGAGCTGGCCGAACTCACCGGCATCACCGCCGGACCGACCACCCCTCCCGCTGACCGGGTGCTGGCGCGGCTGCTCCCTGATTTCCACCGCGACGATGCCAGCCTGTCCGGCGGTCTGCGCGCCCTGCATGAGCCCGAGTTGCTGGCCGCCAAGGACGGGGTGGCCGCCGTCGTGCTGGACACCTGTTCGGCCCGGGGCGGGCGAGTGCGCCTGACCGACGAACAGGCGCAGGCGTGGCTGACTGCGCTCAACGACGTGCGCTTGGCTCTGGGGACGATGCTCGAGGTCACCGAGGACATGCCCGACGAGCTTCCCGCCGACGATCCCCGCGCGCCGCACCTGGTGGTGTACCACTGGCTGACCTGGGTGCAAGAATCCCTCATCCAAGCGCTGGCCGGCACGTAGGATGAGAGCGTGCTGATGATCAGGCGCGACCTCGTCGACGCGATGGTCGGACACGCTCGGCGGGACCACCCGGACGAGGCGTGTGGTGTGGTGGCCGGACCGGTGGGGTCGGATCGTCCGGAACGGCTCATCCAGATGGTCAACGCCGAGCGTTCGCCGACCTTCTACCGGTTCGACGCGACCGAGCAACTGCGGGTGTGGCGGGCGATGGATGCCGCAGACGAGGAACCCGTGGTGATCTATCACTCGCACACCGCCACTGCGGCCTACCCGTCGAGAACCGACATCTCCTACGCATCACAGCCCGACGCTCACTACGTGCTGGTCTCCACCCGTGATCCGGACACTCACGAGCTGCGGTCCTACCGCATCCTCGACGGCGTGGTCACCGAGGAGCCGGTCGAGGTCGTCGAGTCGTACATGTTCTCCCATACCGGTGCCGACGACGTCCCCGACGCGCCCTGATCGGCGCGACCGCCCCGGAATGCGCGGGGTTGGTCGTGCGTACTGATACTGGTGAGCAGACCGCACCCAGAGGAGAATCCGACCATGGCCGTCACCGTGTCCGTTCCCACCATTCTGCGCACTCACACCGGGGGCGAGAAGTCCGTCGACGCGTCCGGCTCCACGGTTGCTGAGGTGATCGAAGATCTGGACACTCGGCACTCGGGAATCAAGGGCCGCCTGGTGAAGGACGGATCCCTACACCGGTTCATCAACGTCTACGTCAACGATGAGGATGTGCGCTTCGCCGGGGGCCTGGATGCCGCGGTGCACGACGGTGACAACGTGACGATCCTGCCAGCGGTGGCCGGCGGCTGCGCTCGTGAGTGCCAAACAGTGTTATAGCACCCATTGCCACTCACGAGCACGACCGGAGGGAGCGCCATGGCCCGCTACGACTCGTTGCTCGACGCGGTGGGTGACACGCCGCTCGTGGGGCTGCCCAACCTCTCACCGTCAGCCGACGTGCGACTGTGGGCCAAGCTTGAGGACCGCAACCCCACAGGTTCGGTGAAGGACCGCCCGGCGTTGGCGATGATCGAGGACGCCGAGCGCTCCGGCCGGCTCACCAGGGGTTGCACCATCCTTGAGCCGACTTCGGGCAATACCGGAATCTCGCTCGCGATGGCGGCGAAACTCAAGGGCTACCGGCTCGTCTGCGTGATGCCGGAGAACACCTCGATCGAGCGGCGGCAGCTCCTTGAGGCGTACGGGGCGGAAATCATCTTTTCGCCGGCGCCGGGCGGCTCCAACCAGGCGGTGGCCCGGGCCAAGGAGGTGGCGGCGGCGCATCCCGACTGGATCATGCTCTATCAGTACGGCAACCCGGCCAACCCCGCGTCGCATTACCGCACCACCGGCCCGGAGATTCTGCGTGACCTGCCCACCGTGACTCATTTCGTCGCGGGACTGGGCACCACCGGCACGCTGGTCGGAGTCGGCCGCTACCTGCGCGAGCACAAGCCCGACGTGCAGATCATCGCGGCGGAACCACGCTACGGGGAGCTGGTCTACGGCCTGCGCAACCTCGACGAGGGATTCGTGCCCGAACTCTATGACCCGGAAGTGCTCACCAGCCGGTTCTCCGTCGGTTCCTTCGACGCGTTGCGCCGCACCCGGGAGCTGCTGGAGCGCGAGGGTATCTTCGCCGGCATCTCCACCGGCGGAATCCTGCACGCTGCGCTGGCCGTCGCCGAGAAGGCCGCCGGCACCGGTGAGCCGGCCGACATCGTCATCGTGGTCTGCGACGCCGGCTGGAAGTACCTCTCCACCGGCGCGTACACCGGAGATCTCGAGGAAGCCGCCGCCCGCCTAGAAGGCCAACTCTGGGCGTAGAGCGCCGCCTTGCGGGGAACCGCCTCGGGTAGTGTCGATGGGCGTGACCGGTCCGGACGGCGCCATCGGGGTATTCGACTCCGGCGTCGGGGGGCTCACCGTCGCCCGAGCGATCGCTGATCAGTTACCGCGGGAGCGGATGCACTACGTCGGCGATACCGCGAACGGTCCGTACGGTCCGCTGCCCATCGCGAAGATCCGCTCGCACGCGCTGGCGGTGGCCGACGAGTTGGTGGGGGCCGGGGTGAAGCTGCTGGTGATCGCCTGCAATACGGCGTCGGCGGCCTGCCTGGCCGACGCCAGGGAGCGCTACCCCATCCCGGTGGTGGAGGTGGTGCGTCCAGCGGTGCGCAGAGCGGTCGCGGCCACCCACTCCGGTCGCGTCGGGGTGATCGGGACGCAGGCCACGATCCGGTCCCGGGCCTACGAGGATGCCTTCGCCGCGGCTCCGCACGTCGAGGTGACGGGGGTGGCCTGCCCGCGGTTCGTGGACTTCGTCGAGCGTGGGATGACTTCGGGACGCCAGATGCTCGGGCTCGCGCAGTCTTACCTCGAGCCCCTGCAGCAGGCCCGGGTGGACACCCTGGTGCTGGCCTGCACGCATTACCCGCTGCTCACCGGCGTGCTGCAAATCGTCATGGGCGATGGGGTGACCTTGGTGTCCAGTGCGGAGGAGACTGCCAAGGATGTCCTGCGCGTGCTCACCGAAGCCGAGTTGCTGCGCGACCAGCCCGAGGAACCTGAGCATCTGTTCACCGCGACCGGGGATCCGGGATCGTTCGCCCGGCTGGCCCGCCGTTTCCTGGGACCGTCGTTCGCGGCGACTGCGCCCGCCGTGGGTTAGGCCGACGTGGTGAGGAGAATGCGATGCTGCTGACGGTGCTGGGCTGCTCCGGCAGCGTTCCTGCCGCGGAGTCGGCCGCCTCGGGTTATCTGGTTCGAGCCGGAGATACCAGCGTGGTCCTCGATCTGGGTAACGGGACCTTCGGCGCGCTGCAGTGTTATCTCGACCCCTTTACCCTCGACGGGCTTGTCCTGTCCCATCTGCACCCGGATCACTGCGCCGACGTCTCAGCGCTGACCGTGTATCGCCGCTATCACCCCCATCCACCGCCCTTCGATGTGCTGCCGTTGTACGGGCCGCCGGACGCCGCAGAGCGTCTCACCGCCGCGTACGCGCCCAATGCCGATGAACGTCACCGGACCGACCTGTCCGACCTCTATGAGTTCCGGTCCTATGGCGAAGCGGCCAGGATCGGCTCGCTGGACGTGCGTGCCGCACGCGTCGAGCACCCCTGCGCGGCCTACGCCCTGCGGGTCAGCCACGCGGGGCGGGTGCTGGTCTACTCCGGAGACACCGGCCCGTGCCCCCAACTCGTCGAGCTGGCCACCGGTGCGGACGTCCTGCTCGCCGAGGCGTCCTGGCCGGACCGGCCGGACAATCCCCCTGCGGTCCATCTGTCCGGCAGGGACGCCGGGGAGGCCGCCGCGGCGGCGGGGGTCGGCCGGCTGCTGATCACCCACGTCCCCCCGTGGACCGATGCCGAGCAGGTGCTCAGCGAGGCCAAAGCCATTTTTGACGGGCCTACCGAGTTGGTCCGGGCCGGCGTCCACTACGACATTTGACGGCTCAGCCGTTGTGAAATCTCACGGCGCAATCGTGCATCGGCGGCCGTGGGTAGGCTGGCGCGGTGACACGAGCGGACGGCAGGACGGACGAGGCGCTTCGGGAGGTTCGCATCACCCGTGGCTACCAACAGTGGCCCGCAGGGTCGGTGTTGATCGAGTGCGGAGGCACCCGGGTGCTCTGCGCAGCCAGTGTGGTCGAGGGCGTACCGCGCTGGCGCAAGGGTACCGGCCAGGGCTGGCTTACCGCGGAGTACGCGATGTTGCCGTCCTCGACGCACACCCGCAGCGACCGCGAGTCGGTCAAGGGCCGTCTCGGGGGCCGGACGCACGAGATCAGCCGGCTGATCGGCCGCGCCTTGCGCGCGTGCATCGACCTCGCGGCGCTCGGTGAGAACACCATTTCGCTGGACTGCGACGTCATCCAGGCCGACGGCGGGACCCGCACCGCGGCGATCACCGGTAGCTACGTGGCCCTGGCCGACGCGGTGACCTGGTTGCGAGCGGCTGGCCGGCTGCGCCGTCCGCAACCGCTGACCTGCTCGATCGCCGCGGTGAGCGTCGGCGTAGTGGACGGCGCGGTGCGGTTGGATCTGCCTTATGAAGAGGACTGCCGCGCCGAGGTCGACATGAACGTCGTGGCCACCGATACCGGCGCCTTGGTGGAGTTGCAGGGCACTGGGGAGAAAGCCACTTTCGCCCGGTCCACTCTGGATCAGATGTTGGATGTGGCGCTCAAGGGCTGCCAGGAGCTGACCGCGTTCCAAGCGGCCGCGCTGGCCCAGCCGTACCCCGGTGAGTTGCCCCGGTCGTGAGCCCGGTTCGGGTGCTGCTGGCGACGCGCAACGCGCAGAAGTTGGTCGAGCTGCGACGGATCCTGGCGTCCTCGGATGTCAGCGGCGTGCAGGTCGTAGGGCTCGACGACGTGCCGCCGTTCCCGGAGGTCCCCGAGACTGCTGCCACCTTCGAGGGCAACGCGCTGGCCAAGGCCCGCGATGCGGCGGCGGCTACTGGACTGGCCACGATCGCCGACGACTCGGGCCTGGAGGTCGATGCGCTCAATGGGATGCCCGGGGTGCTCTCGGCCAGGTGGGCTGGGCGCCACGGCGACGATGCCGCGAACCTACAACTGGTACTCGATCAGCTGGCGGACGTCCCCGACGATCGTCGGGGTGCAGCGTTCGTCTGCGCCGCGGCCCTGGTCGTGCCGTCCGGAGCTGCGATTTCTCGGACCGAGACCGTGGTCCGCGGACACTGGCGCGGCACCCTGACCCGGGTGGCTCGCGGCCGCAACGGCTTCGGCTACGACCCTATCTTCGTGCCGGACGGCGATCGGCGCACCTCCGCGGAGCTGGATCCGGCCGAGAAGGACGCCGTGTCCCACCGCGGCCGGGCGCTGCGAGCCGTGCTGCCTGCACTACGCGAACGGCTGGTGTCCTGCCCTACGCAGCCGTGACCTCAGCTGACGACCTGCACGACTTGCCCCACCGACAACCTGCTGAAAAACGTGGTCGCAGCAGTGCGGCTGAGATGAACGCATCCAGCTGATGGATTTCTGAGGCTGCCCTCATGAAAAGCGATGCCGGTGTTGGTGAAGAACACGGAGTAGGGCATAGGCGCGTTGTGGAATTCCGAACTACGGTGGTCCTTGTCCTTCCACAATACGTGGAACACGCCAGGAGGGGTTCGCTCACCCGGCTTGCCGGAGGTGATCGGAGTCGGTCCATAGGTGACCTGACCATGACTCATCAGCCACGCTTGCTGGCTGCTGAGACTGATGCAGGCCGCCGCGGCCACCCCGCACGGTGCGGCGGCCGACTGGGTGGCGAGCGCGACCGCAGGAGTGAACACTGCACACCCGGCGGCAATGGTAAGTGATATCACGGCACGGCGAAAGAAACGCATCACACAGACCCCCTCGGTAACTGGGCATAAGCCTACAGTTCGGGGCGGTCCGTTCAGTAGTGTGTTATTCACCAGTTACGCGTGACCTGGCGGCCCCGGGCGGGGGTAGGGTGCCCGGCTCCGGCCGGGTCGACGCGCCCACCCGTCAGGCCCGGCTCCGGGCGGTGCCTCCGCCAGGGAGTCCCCCCGCGAGAACGTCTGCGAGACGCGGCTGCGCCCCGATTGGTTGCCTACCGCGAAGTTTCATGGCGCAGAGGGGTCAGTTCGTGATGCGATTCAGGGGTGAACAGCGACGTTTCCCACTCCAGCCCCGACGCTGACGCGCTGCCGGGCGACCGCGACCAGCCTTGGTTTGACGACCTGCCGATCGGTATGGACGCCGTCACCCTGGGGCAGGGCATCGAGCTGCACCCCCAATGCCAACCGCTGGCGCCACTGCTGGGTGTGTGGCGCGGTGCGGGTCTGGCGCAGTACCCCTCGCTGCTCGGTGAGTTCCGCTACGGCCAGCAGATCACCTTTTCCCATGACGGCAGGCCCTTCCTGGTTTATGAGGCACGGGCGTGGCTCCTGAACCCATCCGGCGAAGTGCTGCGTCCGGCGGCTCGTGAGGTCGGGTGGTGGCGGGTGGACGAGGACGAGACCATCGAGCTGGTTCTTGCGCACATGTTCGGCATCGCAGAGATCTACTACGGTGGGCGTACCGGCGAGACGGCGTGGGAGCTCGAATCCGACACCATCATCCGGACCGACACCGCTCGGCAGACGACCGCGGCGGCCCGGCTGTACGGCATCGTGGAGAACGGGGACCTGGTCTACGCCGAGGAACGCGCGCTGCGCGGCCTCCCCCTGCAACCGCACCTCTCAGCCCAACTCACCCGCATCGCCGGCTAGCGCGGACCGCGATTCGGTTCCGAATGGCGCCACGCACGTGCTGCGTGCTCCCGCTGAACGCGGTGGAGCGGCGATCTGGCCCGCGTCCGTGCGACCTATCCTGGCGGGGTGCCGCGATTGCGAGGAGGAGCGGTGGGAGAGGTCTGGCTGGGCGATATCCGGCTGCGCAACCGGCTGGTCACCTCCTCGAGCCTGCTCGGATATGGTGCCTCAGACCCAGGGCGGGTGCCGTACGGGATGAGCCCGATCTCCCGGTTCGTGCCGCTGGAGCGCTTCGGGGCGGTCACCACGCGCACCCTGACGGTGCAGCCCCGCGACGGGCACTTCACCAACCGCACAGATTGGCCGTTGCATGCGCTGCCCGGCCTGCTGCGCCGCTACGCCACAGTGCTGCGGGCCGTCGACGGCGGCTGGATCAACGCCTTCGGCTGGTGCAACGTCGGCATTGAGGCGTACCTGCGCGACTACTACCCGCGCACCCGCGACCAGAACACCATCATCTCGGTGGGCGGGTTCGCCGCCGAGGAGTTCGTCGCCCTGGTCGACGCGGTGAACGCGGCAGTGCCCACGGGTGAGATCGCGGCCGTGGAGTTCAACGTCTCCTGCCCGAACGTCGATCACGACTTCGAGCCGATCCTCGACGGTGTGCTCGCCGACGCGGTGCCGGCCAGCAGGCACCCGGTGATCCTCAAGCTGTCCCCGGATCGGGATTACGTCGGGCACGCCCGCCGCGCCGCCGCCGCCGGAGTCTCGGCGCTCACCGCGATCAACACGGTGCGCGCGCTTCGGCTGGACCCACGGACCGGCCAACCATTGCTGGCCAACCGCTACGGCGGTCTGTCCGGCCGAGCGGTGAAGCCGATCGGGCTGCGGGTGGTAGCCGAGCTGCGCGACGCGGGGATCACCCTGCCGGTGATCGCAACCGGCGGGATCCGGACCTTCGACGACTGCCGGGAGTATTTCTGGGCCGGCGCGGACGCCGTCAGCTTGGGCAGTGCCAGCTGGTTGGCGTCCTACCCCGGCTACGCGCTGGCCCCGCTGTGGGGCTGGCGGATTCGCTCGATCCTCAGAAGCATCGAGCTTGTGAGTGGCAAACAGTGCTATAGCTGGCAACGTCACTCACAAGCCGTGCAGCCGCAGAGGCTGCCCCATGCCTGATCCCACCACCTACCGTCCGGCGGCAGGGACGATCCCCGACGGCCCGGGGGTGTACCGCTTCCGCGACGAGCACCGCCAGGTGATCTACGTCGGCAAGGCGAAAAGCCTGCGCAGCCGGCTCAATTCGTACTTCGCTGACCTGTCCGGCCTGCACCCGCGGACCCGGCAGATGGTGACCACGGCGGCCTCGGTGGAGTGGACGGTGGTCAGCACCGAGGTCGAGGCGCTGCAGCTGGAATACAATTGGATCAAGGAGTTCGATCCCCGGTTCAACGTCCGGTACCGAGACGATAAGTCTTATCCGGTATTGGCTGTGACGCTGAATGAGGAGTATCCCCGCCTGCAGGTTTACCGCGGGCCCCGCAAGCGCGGTGTCCGTTACTTCGGACCATACGCACATGCCTGGGCGATACGGGAGACCCTCGACCTGCTCACCAGGGTATTCCCTGCCCGGGTGTGCTCGGCCGGCGTATTCAAGCGACACGGCCAGATGGGCCGCCCCTGCCTGCTCGGATATATCGATAAATGTTCGGCGCCGTGCGTGGGGGACGTTACCGCCGATGAGCATCGCGCTATCGTCAACGATTTCTGCGATTTCCTGTCCGGCCGGACCGACAAGATGATCCGCCGGTTGGAGCGGGAGATGGCGGCGGCTTCTGCCGAGCTGGAGTTCGAGCGCGCCGCGCGGTTGCGCGACCACCTGGGGGCGCTGCGCCGGGCGATGGAGAAGCAGGCGGTGGTGCTCGGTGACGGGACCGACGCGGACGTGATCGCCTTCGCCTGCGACGAGCTAGAGGCAGCGGTGCAGGTATTCCACGTTCGGGGCGGGCGGGTCCGCGGCCAGCGCGGCTGGGTGATCGAGCGGGTCGAGGAGGTTGACCTGGTCAGCCAGTTCGTGACCCAGTTCTACGGTGAACAGGCCTCGCTGGCCGAGGCCGCAGACGATGCGATGCAGCCGGTGCCGCGGGAGGTGCTGGTGCCTGAACTACCCGAGGACGCCGATGCCCTGACCGAATGGCTTTCCGGGCTCCGTGGCGCCCGGGTGGCGCTGCGGGTACCGCAGCGGGGAGACAAGCGCGCGCTGGCCGACACCGTGGCGCGCAACGCCGCGGAGGCATTCGCTCAGCACAAGCTGCGCCGTGCGGGCGACCTGACCGCCCGCGCCGCCGCCCTGCAGGAGATCCAGGAACAGTTGGGACTGGACACCGCTCCGCTGCGCATCGAGTGCATCGACGTCAGCCACGTGCAGGGCAACGATGTGGTGGCGTCGCTGGTGGTCTTCGAGGACGGGCTGGCGCGCAAGTCCGACTACCGGCGCTTCGCGATCCGGGACGCGGCCGGCGACGGGCACTCTGACGACGTCGCAAGCATCGCCGAGGTGGTCCGCCGACGCTTCGCTCGCCATGTGCGGGATACCGAGCCGCAGGCCGAGCGGCCCGGGCTCGATCCCGACACCGGGCGTCCCCGCAAGTTCGCGTACCCGCCGAACCTGCTGGTCGTCGACGGCGGCCCGGCGCAGGTGGCCGCGGCGACGGAGGCGCTGTTCGAGCTCGGCGTGACGGATGTGGCGATCGCCGGGCTGGCCAAGCGGCTCGAGGAAGTCTGGTTGCCCGGCGAGGCCGACCCGGTGATCCTGCCGCGCACCAGCGAGGGCCTGTACCTGCTGCAGCGAGTGCGAGACGAGGCGCACCGATTCGCGATCAGCTACCACCGGCAGAAACGGTCGGCGCGGATGATCAGTTCTGCGTTGGACGATGTCGCCGGGCTCGGGCAGACTCGGCGCACCGCGCTGCTCAAACACTTCGGCTCGGTACGCCGGATCCGGCAAGCCAGCGTGGAGCAGCTCACTGAGGTACCCGGAGTCGGGCTGAGCACCGCCCGGGCGGTGCTCGCCGCCCTGAGCTGTTCAAGCTGTTCAGAGGACAACCGGGGCCTCGAAGCGAGCAATGGAGCGGCACCGTGACCAAGGCCCCTAGCAGTATCACGGCACGAGGTGGGATCGAGGTCGCCGTGGTCTCCGGGCTCTCCGGAGCAGGTCGCAGCACAGCCGCCAAGGTGCTGGAGGATTTGGGCTGGTTCGTGGTCGACAATCTGCCGGCCGAACTGATCGCCACCATGGTGGAGCTCGGCGCTCGCTCGCAGGGCGTGGTAACTCGGATAGCGGTGGTGATCGACGTGCGCAGCCGGGCGTTCACCAGCGACCTCGCATCGGTGATCAAGGATCTGGACGCTCACGGTTACCGGCCGAGGGTGCTGTACCTGGAAGCCACCGACGCGGTGCTGATCCGTCGCTTCGAGCAGGTCCGCCGTAGCCACCCGCTGCAGGGTGACAGCCGGCTGGCGGATGGGATCGCTGCGGAGCGGGCGCTGCTCGCCCCGCTGCGCGACGATGCCGATCTGGTGCTGGACACTACCGGTCTGTCCGTGCACCAGCTCCGGGCCAAGATCGAGAATGCGTTCGGTGACGAATCCAGCGCCCGCACCCGGATCACGGTGCTGTCCTTCGGCTACAAGTACGGGTTGCCGATGGACTCCGACCTCGTGATCGACGTGCGCTTTCTGCCTAACCCATTCTGGATTCCGGAACTGCGTGACTTCACCGGTCTGGACGCCGACGTCCGCAACTACGTGCTCTCCCAAGAAGGCGCCGAGGAGTTTCTGGACCGCTACCTGGAGCTGCTGCGATTGGTCAGCGGTGGTTATCGGCGGGAGGGTAAGCGTTACCTCACCCTCGCGGTGGGGTGCACCGGTGGTAAACACCGCAGCGTGGTCGTTGCCGAAGCGCTGGCCGCCCGGCTCAACCAGAACGAGCGGGTTGACAGGATCGACGGCATCGACGGCATCGAGGGGATCGAGAGGATCACTGTCAAGGTCGTGCACCGGGACGTGGGTCGCGAGTGAGCCGCGCGATCAAGGCGGTCGCGCTGGGTGGCGGCCACGGGCTGTACGCCACGCTGCTGGCGCTGCGGGAAATCACCACGGACATCACCGCGGTGGTCACGGTGGCTGACGACGGCGGCTCTTCCGGGCGGCTGCGCCGGGAGCTGGGCGTGCTTCCCCCGGGGGACCTGCGTATGGCGCTGACCGCGCTCGCGGCCGACGACGGTGCGAGGGGCCGCTGGCGGGAGGTGTTCCAGCATCGCTTCGGTGGCACCGGCGCGCTGGCCGGGCACGCCGTGGGCAACCTGATGATGGCGGGGCTACTGGAGACCCTCGGCGATCCGGTGGCGATGTTGGACGAGTTGTGCGGGCTGCTCGGGGTCACCGGCCGGGTGCTGCCGATGGCGGCCGAACCGCTCGATATCGAGGCTGACGTGGCCGGTCTGGACGGGGATCGCGATCACCCGGACAGGCTCAGCCGGATCCGCGGTCAGGTAGCGGTGGCCAGCACTCCGGGCCGGGTAAGCCGGGTATGGCTGCGTCCCGAACGGCCACTGGCCTGCGCCGAGGCGGTCCGCGCGATCGAGGATGCCGATCTCGTGGTGCTCGGCCCGGGTTCGTGGTTCACCAGCGTGCTACCGCACCTGCTGGTGCCTGGCCTGGCCAGCGCACTGGTGAGCACCGCGGCGCGCCGGGTGTTGATCCTCAACCTGGCCCCGCAGCCCGGTGAGACCGCCGGGTTCTCCCCGGAGCAGCACTTGACCGTTCTGTGCGACCATGCACCGCCCGGATTCACCGTGCATGCGGTACTTGCCGACGTCGACGCTGTCGCGGTGCCTGCTCGGTTGCACCGCTGCGCAGCGGCGCTAGGCGGACGCGCGTACCTTGACCGGGTCGCCGACGACGGATCCACCGATCGCCACGATCCGGTAGCACTGGCCGCAGCGCTGCGCCGGATACTGGCGGATGAGTCCACGGGAAGGAGGCGTAGCAGTGGCCATGACCTCCGCCGTCAAGGATGAGCTGAGCCGGCTGCGGGTGACCAAGACGTGCTGCCGGCGGGCCGAGGTCGCCTCGCTGCTGCGCTTCGCCGGGGGCCTGCACATCATCGCGGGCCGCGTCGTGGTGGAAGCCGAGCTGGATACCGGCTCGACCGCCCGCCGGCTACGCCGGGAGGTACACGAGCTGTACGGGCACACCTCCGACGTGCACCTGATCACGGCGGGTGGCTTGCGCAAAGGCACCTGCTATGTGGTGCGGGTGGTCCGCGATGGGGAGGGGCTGGCCCGCCAGACCGGGTTGCTTGACGTGCGGGGCCGCCCGGTGCGCGGCCTGCCCCCGCAAGTCGTCTCCGGTGGTCTGTGCGATGCCGAGGCTTCCTGGCGGGGGGCGTTCCTCGCGCACGGGTCGCTCACCGAGCCGGGCCGCTCGGCCGCGCTGGAGGTGACCTGTCCCGGACCGGAGGCGGCGCTGGCCCTGGTCGGAGCGGCTCGCCGGCTCGGTATCGTGGCCAAGGCACGCGAAGTCCGGGGTGCTGACCGGGTGGTGATCCGCGATGGCGACGCCATCGGAGCGCTGCTCACCCGGCTGGGCGCGCACGACTCGGTACTGGCCTGGGAAGAACGCCGGGTGCGTCGAGAGGTTCGCGCCACCGCCAATCGGCTGGCCAACTTCGACGACGCCAACTTGCGCCGATCCGCGCGCGCGGCGGTGGCCTCGGCGGCGCGGGTCGCCCGGGCGCTGGAGTTGCTCGGCGGGGACATCCCGGGACATCTGACCACCGCGGGCCAGCTGCGGCTGGAACACCGGCAGGCGTCGCTGGAGGAACTGGGGCAGCTTGCTGACCCGCCGCTGACCAAGGATGCGGTCGCGGGCCGGATCCGCCGGCTGCTCGCGATGGCGGACCGCAGAGCCGAGGAGCTGGGGTTGCCGGACACCGAATCCGCGGTGACACCGGACATGCTGGACGCCTGAGCTTGCAAACACCCGTGCGGCTCCCCCTACCGGGGGCACTGCGGGCTGCGCGTCGGCCGATAGGGTGGCACAGAGTCGTGCCGGCGTGGCGCTGGTCTGTGTGCAGAGGGAGACGAATGACGTGACTGTTCGGGTAGGGATCAACGGATTCGGCCGCATCGGGCGGAACTTCTGGCGCGCCGTGCAGGCCGGTGGCCACGACATCGAGGTGGTCGCGTTCAACGACCTCGGAGACGTCGCGACCATGGCGCACCTGCTCAAGTACGACAGTGTGCTGGGCCGGCTGAAAGACGACGTGCACGTCACCGACGATGGCATCGCGGTGGGCGGCAAGACCATCAAGGCGCTCGCCGAGCGGGATCCGGGCGCGCTGCCCTGGAAAGCGCTGGGCGTCGATGTGGTGTTGGAGTCGACCGGCTTCTTCACCAAGGCGGCCGACGCTCGCAAGCATGTCGACGAGGGCGGCGCGAAAAAGGTGATCATCACCGCGCCGGCCAGCGGTGAGGACCTCACCGTGGTACTCGGCGTAAACGACGCCCGACTCGACGCGTCCCAGACGGTCATCTCCAACGCCTCGTGCACCACGAACTGCCTGGGTCCGATGGCCAAGGTGCTCCACGACGCGCTGGGCATCGACAAGGGCTTGATGACCACCATCCACGCCTACACCCAGGATCAGAACCTCCAAGACGCCCCGCACAAGGACCTGCGCCGGTCCCGGGCCGCCGCGATCAACGTCGTGCCGACGTCCACCGGGGCCGCCAAAGCCATCGGGCTGGTATTGCCCGAGCTCAACGGAAAGCTCGACGGCTACGCGCTGCGGGTCCCGATCCCCACTGGATCGATCACCGATCTGACCGCCTCGGTCTCCCGGGATACCAGCGTCGAAGAGGTCAACGAGGCTTTCCGGGCCGCCGCCGACGGCGCGCTGAAGGGCATCCTGCGCTACAGCGACGAGCCGATCGTGTCCTCGGACATCATCACCGACCCGGCGTCGTGCATCTTCGACTCGCCACTGACCAAGGTGATCGGCAACCAGGTCAAGATCGTCGGCTGGTACGACAACGAATGGGGCTACTCCAACCGGCTGGCTGACCTGGCTGTCCTGGTCGGCTCCCAGCTGTAAGGACCCGACTGTGAGGACCCGACTGTGAGGACCCGACTGTGAGGACACTGGACGACCTGCTCGCCAGTGGCGTGTCGGGCCGGACGGTGCTGGTTCGAAGCGACCTCAACGTGCCGCTGGATGGTGCGCGGATCACTGACGACGGGCGGATTCGGGCCTCCTTGCCGACGCTGCAGGCGCTGACGGAAGCCGGCGCGCGGGTGGTCGTCACCGCGCACTGGGGCGCCCGAAGGGAGCGCCGGACCCGGCGTATTCGCTGGCGCCGGTCGCGGCCCGGCTCGGTGAGCTGCTGGGTGCACCGGTGGCGGCGGCGACCGACGTCGTCGGGGACTCGGCGCACACCGCGGTTAACGGCCTGTCCGATGGTGCCGTCGCGCTCCTGGAGAACGTCCGTTTCGACCCGCGGGAGACGTCGAAGAACGCCGTCGAGCGGGGCGCGTTGGCCGACGAGCTCGTCGCGCTGGTCGGGGCGGACGGCGCGTTCGTCTCCGACGGGTTCGGCGTGATGCATCGGGCGCAGGCCTCGGTCGTCGACGTCGCCGAACGGTTGCCCGGCTATGCCGGCACCCTGGTGCTGACCGAGCTGACCACCCTGCGGCGCCTCTCCGTTCCGGATCGTCCCTACGCCGTGGTGCTAGGCGGGTCGAAGGTGTCGGACAAGCTCGCCGTGATCGAGGCGTTGCTGCCCAAGGTGGACACCCTGCTCGTCGGCGGCGGGATGTGCTTCACCTTCCTGGCCGCCCTGGGGTACCCGGTCGGTTCGTCACTGCTGGAACCCGACATGGTCGACGTGTGCGCCCGGCTGCTGAAAGCCGCCGGCGACACCATCGGGCTGCCGCGCGACGTGGTCATCGCCGATAAGTTCGCGGCGGAGGCGAATACCGATACGGTCGCCGCCGACGCTATCCCGGACGGGTGGATGGGCCTGGACATCGGCCCGCAGACGGTGGGTGACTTCGCCGCCGCGTTGGCTGGTGCCGCCACCGTGTTCTGGAACGGTCCGATGGGCGTATTCGAACTGGCCCCGTTCGCGGCGGGCACTCGCGGCGTCGCGGAGACCATTGCCGGATCGAGCGCGTTCAGCGTCGTCGGCGGTGGGGACTCGGCGGCCGCGGTGCGGTTGCTGGGCCTACCCGAGGATGGGTTCTCGCACATCTCCACCGGTGGCGGCGCCTCTCTGGAGTTTCTGGAGGGCAAGGTACTGCCCGGTGTAGCGGTGCTGGAGACTTAGGGAGTGCCCCGCCAACCGTTGATCGCCGGCAACTGGAAGATGAACCTTTATCACCTTGAGGCCATCGCGCTGGTGCAGAAGCTCGCTTTTGCGCTGCCGGAGAAGTACTTCGCCAAGGTCGAGGTGGCGGTGCTGGTGCCGTTCACCGCGTTACGCAGCGTGCAGTCCCTCATCGAGGGGGACAAGCTGCTGATGCGCTACGGCGCGCAAGACCTTGCCCCGAAGGACTCCGGGCCCTACACCGGCGACGTTGCCGGACCGATGCTGGCCAAGCTGGGTTGTAGCTACGTCATCGTCGGGCACTCCGAGCGGCGCGAACACCACGGCGAGGACGACGCCGTCGTGGGCAGCAAGGTGCGGGCCGCGCTGCGCAACGGGCTGATTCCGATCCTGTGCGTGGGCGAGGGTCTGGAGATCCGGGAGGCCGGCGGCCACCTGGCGCACAGCACTGGGCAACTACGGGCCGCCCTCAAGGGCTTGTCCGCCGAGCAGGTCCGGACTGTCGTGGTGGCCTATGAGCCGATCTGGGCGATCGGTACCGGCCGGGTCGCTACTCCGGCCGATGCGCAGGAGGTCTGCGGCGCGCTGCGGGAGGCGCTGGCGGACAAGTACGGCGCCGCGGTCGCCGACGAGGTCCGGGTGATCTACGGCGGATCAGTCAAGTCCAGCAATGTCGCCGATCTGGTCGCTGAGGCGGATATCGACGGGGCGCTGGTGGGCGGTGCGAGCCTGGACGCCGACGAGTTCGCGAAGCTCTGTGCCCTGGCTGCAGGCGGTCCACTGCCGTGAGGCGAACGCAAGAGGCTGCGACCGGCCCGGGGCGCCGCCCAGTGCTGGACGGGGTAGCCTTGCAATTCAGTCGTCGTCCGACGAGGGTGTGATGAAGCTCTTCCTGCAGATCCTGCTCCTGGTCACCAGTATCGCGCTGATCCTGCTGATCTTGTTGCATCGAAGCCGCGGTGGAGGGCTGTCCAGCCTGTTTGGTGGCGGCGTGCAATCGAGCTTGTCCGGGTCCAGCGTCGTGGAGAAGAACTTGGACCGGCTGACGTTGTTTGTCAGCTCGGTCTGGGTAATCGCCATCGTGGGGATCGGGCTTCTGAT
Organism: uncultured Actinomycetota bacterium; assembly: GCA_963717245.1. Lineage (GTDB taxonomy): Bacteria > Actinomycetota > Actinomycetes > Mycobacteriales > Pseudonocardiaceae. The sequence goes on from CAVQVV010000007.1 coordinate 109,727, forward strand.
CAAGATCGGCTGAGCAGCTCCGGGCAATGCCCGGATGCTTGCGCGACGTGAGGGCGATCAATGGCAAGTGGCAACGCGATCCGCGGTACGCGGGTCGGAGCAGGTCCGATGGGCGAGTCCGAGCGTGGGGAGACTGCTCCCCGTAACCGGGTGTCCTACTGGTGCGCCAATGGTCACGAGTCTCGGGTCTCGTTCGCGGCCGAGGCCGAGGAACCGGACGTCTGGGACTGCCCGCGGTGCGGTTTTCCGGCCGGGCGCAACGAGCAGCGGCCACCCAACGCGCCGCGCAATGAGCCGTACAAGACCCACCTCGCCTACGTGAAGGAGCGCCGCTCCGACGCCGACGGCGAGGCCATCCTCGCGGAGGCACTGGCCAGGCTGAAGGAATCCCGCGAGCCCTGACGCAGAACGCTCACTGCGCCCATGCGGCGCAGTGAGCGCTGTACTTCAGTGAGCTTAAGCAAACTGACTTCGATAACAGTCGCGGTTGCTGGCCTGGAAGAACAAGTCGTAGGCGCACCTCAGGGCGTGACTGGCTGCGGTCCTGATCAATGGTGCCACGGCGCGGATGGTTGGCGGGCGTTGGGCATTGTCGTCGTCTTGTAAACCTCCGGTCCTTAAGCCGGGGTCGTCTCGGGCGGGTGCGTCGAGGGTCAGGTCGTTTTGGGCGAACGTCGCTGGAGCGGTGCCCACAAGAAGCCTCACCTGGGCGAGAGCCGCCGGGGCGGTGGCGAGCATGAGTCCGACGACGATCGCGGACGCGGCAAAGACACGAAGGCCTGGGGAGTCTCCGCGGACATCCCGGCACTGATTGCTCATATTGTCCCCCTCGTAGTACGCGCGCCGTCGCCGGTGCGCGTTGGTATTACCGTCAGACTTACCTGACAAGGCAGCTCACGTCGTCCTGCATCGTGAGGGATCTCACTACGCCTCATGGCTACCAGACGCGCTTATGGACAGTGCTCTCCCCGCCGCATTTCCCGCAGAGTCAGCGGGTGAGAAGGTCCGTGGGTAGTTTGGCGGCAGCGGATCGGTCCAGCAGCCACAGGGTGCGGCGGCGACCCGTGGCGCCCGCGGCAGGCAGCTGCACTTCTCCCGCGCCGCGCAGCGCCATCGTCACTGCTGCGGCCTTGGCTGCCCCCGAGGCGATCAGCCACACCGCGGCGGCACACCGGATGGCCGGCAGCGTCATGGTGATCCGGGTGGACGGTGGCTTCGGGCTGCCCCGTACGCCGGTCACCGCTCGCTCGGTTTCGTAGACCGCGGGGGAGCCGGGGAACACCGAGGCGACGTGACCGTCTTCGCCGACGCCCAGGCAGCAGATGTCGAATGACGGCGCCGGACCGCGGTCCTCCGGTCGCCGTCGGCTCAGCAGCAGATCCTCATAGGCGCGGGCGGCGGTGTCCGGGTCATCGCCCCACGGGCCGTCGGAGGCGCCCATCGGGTGCACCCGGGCGGGATCCACCCCGACGTGGTCGAGTAGCGCCTCGCGTGCCTGAGTCTCGTTGCGCTCCGGATGCCCAGCGGGCAAGAACCGCTCGTCGCCCCAGTAGATATCCAAACGTCGCCAGTCCACTGCCGTCGCTGCCTGGGTATGCGCCAGCTCACGAAGCACCGCCGTCCCGATGCGGCCGCCGGTCAGCACCAGTGACGCGGACCCCGCGGCGGTTTGGATGTCGACGATTCGGGCGACCAGCCGGGCGGCGGTGGCTGCGGCGAGCACTTCCGCGGTGGCGTGCACCACGATGTCGGGACGGCTCACTGATCAGCCCGAGTCACTGGTAGCCCGAGTGACTGGTAGCTCAAGTCACCGGGCCGCCACGTCGACCATTGCGACCGTCCACCTCGGTCAGCGCCTGCAGCGCGGCCTGGTAAATCTCATCAGGATCCAGCCTGCGCAACTCCTCAGCGAGACAGTCGCGCACCGGGCGTCGTCTCAACGGCACCCGGCGCTCCGGTTGACCGGGCTGGCGCAAGGTGCCCACCTTCCCGTCCGGACGGACCAGCTCCACCCGACCGGAACGACGCTCCATGACCGCTGAGCTGATCCCACCACCGGGGGGACTGGTGCGGCGCCGGACCGGGACGTGCAGGCGGGAGCGCAGCCAGCCGGCGAGCAGATCAGCGGAGGGGTTATCTGCGGCACCGGTGACGGTGACCGTCTCGACGTCCTCATACGGTGGCAGATCCAGGGCCGCGGCGAGCAGCGCGCGCCAGGGAGTGATCCGGGTCCACGCCAGGTCGGTGTCCCCCTCGACGTAGGAGGTGCGGCGGCTCTCCAGTGCCCTGATCGGCTGCGATGCCGCGGCGGTGTCGGTGATCCGGCGCTGCGCCAACCGCCCGATGGGATCTTCCGCGGGAATCGGCGGAGCCGCTCCCGGCCACCATGCGACCACTGGGCAGTCCGGGAGCAGCAGCGGTATCAGCACGCTGTCCCCGTGGTCGGCCAGCGGGCCATACAGGCGCAGCACGAGCACCTCGGACGCACCGGCGTCGCCACCAACGCGGATCTGGGCGTCCAACCGGGTCCCGGCCCGCTTGAGGCCCCGGGCCACCACCAGCACCCGGCACGGATGCTCCTTGCTGGCCTCATTGGCGGCCTCGATTGACTGTTCCACCTGGGCTGAGTCGTCGGTGACGATCACCAAGGTGAGCACCCGGCCCAGCGCTACCGCGCCGCCACGTTCCCGGATGTCGATCAGTGCGTGGTTCACCGCTGACGTGGTGGTGGAAGGCAGATCGACGATCATGGTCGTCTCCACGTCCGTCCGGCCGCAGCGATCATCCGGTCAGCGGACGGCGGTCCCCAGGTGCCCGCGGCGTAGGGCTCGGGGCCGTTGCGCTTCGCCCAGTGTTCGAGCACCGGGTCCAGGATCGCCCAGGACAGCTCGACCTCGGCGTTGACCGGGAACAGCGACGGCTCCCCGAGCAGGACGTCGAGCAGCAGGCGCTCGTACGCTTCCGGGGAGGACTCGGTGAACGCCGTGCCATAACGAAAGTCCATCGTGACGTCCCGGACCTCCATCGCGGTGCCCGGTACCTTAGAGCCGAATCGGATCGTGACGCCCTCGTCCGGCTGAATCCGGATCACCAGGGCAGTTCTGCCCCAGCTCCTCGGTCATGGTCTTCTCGAAGGGCAAGTGCGGAGCCCGCTTGAAGATCACCGCGATCTCGGTGACCCGCCGACCCAGCCGCTTGCCGGTGCGCAGGAAGAACGGCACCCCAGCCCACCGCCGGGTTTCGACGTTAAGCGTGATAGCGGCGAAGGTCTCGGTGGTGGAGTTCGGGTCGAAGCCCTGTTCTTCGAGTACCCCGACGACCTTCGTGCCGCCCTGCCAGCCGGCCGTGTACTGACCGCGCGCGGTGGTGTCGTCCAGCGGCTCCGCAAGCTTGATCGCGGAGAGTACCTTGATCTTCTCGCCGCGCAGGGAGTTGGGGGAGAAGGACAGCGGCTCCTCCATCGCGGTGAGGGCGAGCAGTTGGAGCAGGTGGTTCTGGATCACGTCCCGGGCCGCGCCGATGCCGTCGTAGTAGCCGGCCCGGCCGGCCAGCCCGATGTCCTCGGCCATGGTGATCTGCACGTGGTCTACGTAGTTGCTGTTCCAGATCGGCTCATAGAGCTGGTTGGCGAAGCGCAGCGCGAGAATGTTCTGGACGGTCTCCTTACCGAGGTAGTGGTCGATGCGGAATACCGACTCCTCGGGGAAGACGTCATTGACGATGTCGTTGAGTTCCCGGGCGCTGCGCAGGTCGTGCCCGAACGGCTTCTCGATGACCACCCGGCGCCACTGGTCGCCGTTCTGCGCCGCCAGCCCGGTGCGGGCGAGTTGCTTGAGGACCACGGGAAACATCGCGGGCGGGATGGCCAGGTAGAAGGCGTGGTTGCCGCCGGTACCCCGTTGCTGATCGAGATCTGCGACCACCGACGCGAGGTCATCAAAGGAGGCGTCGTCGTCGAAGCTGCCCGGCACGAAGCGGATACCCTCGGACAGCCGGGCCCAGACCTCCTCCCGGAACGGGGTGCGGGCATGCTCCCGGACCGCGTCGTGGACCAGCTCGGCGAAGTTCTCGTCGGCCCAATCCCGGCGGGCGAACCCGACCAACGCGAAACCGGGCGGCAGCAGTCCGCGGTTGGCCAGGTCGTAGATCGCCGGCATCAGTTTCTTGCGGGACAGGTCCCCGGTCACGCCGAAGACGACGACACCGCACGGGCCGGCGATCCGGGGTAGTCGCTTGTCCCGGCTGTCCAGCAGTGGGTTGACCCACCCGCCGGGCCGCTCGTGCTTTCGGCTCCGGGTTCACTGCTCGCTGTGGTCCTGCACCGCGTGCACCAGCGGACCAGCCCGGCTGCCCGATCGAGGAGATGCAGCCGCAGCACCGGACGGCCGTGCGCGGCGAGCACATCAGCGTCGCCCAAGGCCTGGGCCTGTTGCAGCTCGCCCAGGGTGAACCCGGTACCCGGCACCGGGATGTCCGCGTCGACCGCACCGGTCAGCTGCAGGAACGCCCCGTTCTGGTGGCCGCCCTTGTGGTACTGGCCGGTCGAGTGCAGGAAGCGGGGGCCCCACCCGAAGGTGGTCTGCAGCTGGGTGCGACGGGCCAGTTCGGTGCGAAGCACCGCGGCGGAGGCGTCGGCGACGCGATCCAGATATGCCTGCACCGCGAGGTAGCCCTGCTGCGGGGTGGCGCCGACCAGTGCCCGCAGCGCGTCGCTGAGGGTGGCGACGCCGGCCGGCAGCCAGTCCCCGACGGGGTACACCGCGACGTCACCCTCGACGAACGCCGCGCGCCGGTCTGGCGGCCGGCTTGTGCAGAGCGTCGAGCTGCGCCCGGGCGGCGGCCTTCGCGGCTTCCACGTCGGGCTGGTCGAAGGGGTTGATCCCCAGCAGCCGGCCGACCACCGCGATGGCGTACTCCCAGAGCAGCATCTGCCCACCCAGAGTGCCGCTGACAGCCACGGCGGCCGCCTGACGCCACCCGGGCCGATCGGCGACGCGGGGTAGCGTCCGGTCCGGCGTCGGCGAAGCCCGGCGCGGCCGGGTTCTGCACCACCACCGGCAGCAGGCCGGTGCCGTCCTTGCCGGTGGACTCGGCGATGAGCTGCTCGGCCCAGTCGGCGAAACCGAGGATCCCGGAGCCGGTGTCGGCGAGCACGACCTTCTCGGCACCGGCGGCATGCCCGACCGCCAGCGCGGCGGCCAACCGCAGTGCCGGGTTCGCCGGGTCGTCGGCGGCCAGCACGTGGGCCTGCGCTCCGCATCGTCGAGCAGGTTGGTGATATCCGCCCTGGCCAGCCCGGCCGGGACCAGACCGAACGCGGTCAGCGCCGAGTAGCGGCCGCCCACGTTCGGCTCGGCGGTGATCACCGCCCGGTAGCCTTCCGCCTCCGCGATCCGCTGCAGCGGCGATCCCGGGTCGGTCACCACCACCAGGTGCGCCGCCGGGTCCAGCCCGGCCGCGGCGAACGCGGCAGCAAATACCCGCCGGTGACTGTCGGTCTCCACGGTGGAGCCCGACTTGGACGACACCACGAGCACGGTGCGCTCCAGATCGCCGGCCAGCGCGTCGGCGACCTCACCGGGGTCGGTGGTGTCCAGCACGGTCAGTGGCACCCTGGAGGTGGCACAGATCACCTCGGGGGCCAGCGACGAGCCGCCCATCCCGGCCAGGACCACGCGGTCGATGACCTCGGAGTGCAGCTCGGCCCACAGCGCATCGATGGTGGCCAGCAGCGGGCGGGAGGTGTGCGGCAGCGACACCCAGGCGAGCCGCCGGGCGGCCTTCGGCTGCGCCTGCGGACCCCACAGCGTCGGATCCTCGTTGGCCAGCGCGGACGCCACCCGCTCCTGACGAGCCGTCGATGAGGGAATCCACAGCCGCGCTAGCGAGGAGCGGATGTCGACGGTGAGCCGGACATCGAGGGAAGCGGAGACATCGATGGTCAGTTCCTCGACCTCGGCGCGGCCTTGGCCAGCTGCCTGGCTACCGTCTCGCCGAGCTCGGCCCAGGACGCGTCGAACTTCTCCACGCCCTCGCGCTCGAGCACGCGGAACACGTCATCGAGATCGATCCCGACCTCGGCCAGCTGATCGAAGGTGCGCTGGGACTGCTCGGCGGTGCCCGACACCTGGTCACCGGGCATCTCACCGTGGTCGGCCAGGGCGAGAAGGGTGTTTTCCGGCATCGTGTTGACCACACCCGGCGCGATCAGTTCAGTGACATACTTGGTGTCCGGGTAGGCCGGATTCTTCACCCCGGTGGACGCCCAGAGCGGCCGCTGCGGCCGCGCCCCGGCCTCCGCGAGTCGAGCCCAGCGCTGGGTGCGCGAATTCCTGCTGGTAAGCCGCGTATGCCAGCCGGGCGTTGGCTACTGCCGCTTGCCCACGCAGCGCCAGCGCCGCTCGGTGCCGATAGCCTCCAGCCGCTTGTCCACTTCGGTATCCACCCGGGAGACGAAGAACGACGCGACTGAGGCAATCCTGGCCAGGTCGTGCCCGTTGGCCTTGGCCCGCTCCAGGCCGGCGAAGAAGGCCGCCATCACCTCGCGGTGGCGCTGCACCGAGAAAACCAAGGTGACATTGACACTGATCCCGTCGGCCAGCGCGCCGGTAATGGCCGGTAAACCATCCGCCGTACCCGGAATCTTGATCATCAGGTTGGGTCGATCGACCACCTTCCACAGCTCGGCGGCCTGGGCGAGGGAGGCCTCGGTCTGGTGCGCCAGCCGGGGATCGACCTCCAGCGACACCCGGCCGTCCACGCCGCCGGTGGTTTCCCAGGTTCCGCTGAACACGTCGCAGGCCAGTTGGACATCGGCGACGATGATCTCCCGGATGGCCTCCTCGACTGAGGCGCCGCGGGCGGCCAGCGCGCGCACCTGCTCGGCGTAATCTTCAGCGTGTTCCACCGCATGGGCGAAGATCGTCGGGTTGCTGGTCACCCCGACCACGTGCCGCTCGGTGATCAGATTGGCCAGGTTACCCGAGTTGATCCGCTGCCGGGACAGGTCGTCCAGCCAGATCGACACACCCGCCTCAGACAGAGCCCGCAGGGTATCGGTGCTGCTCACGAGGGTCCTTCCGACCCGCAGGAGTCAGTGCTTGATGCGTCCGAGGCTTCGACGGGCCGCGTCGGCTACCGCCTCACCAGTGAAGCCGAACTCTCGGTACAGGGTCTGCCAGTCGGCGGAGGCGCCGAAATGCTCCAGCGAGACCACCTCACCATGATCGCCGACGAAGCGGTGCCACGGCATCGCGACACCGGCCTCGACGGCCACCCGGGCCTTCACCGACGGAGGGAGTATCTGGTCACAATAGGCCTGATCCTGCTCGTCGAACCATTCCACACACGGCATGGACACCACCCGGGTCCCGATTCCCTCGTCCGCCAGTATCCGCTGCGCGGCGACCGCGAACTGCACCTCGGAACCGGTGGCGATCAGCAGCACGTCGGGTAGCCCGTTGCCGAGCTCGGTCCCGGTGTCGGAGAGCACGTAACCGCCGCGGGCGACGCCCGCCGCGTCGGTGCCCTCCAGCACAGGAACGCTCTGCCGGGTCAGGGCCAGGCCGGTCGGCCGGGTGCCCTTCTCCAGCAGTGCCTTCCACGCCGCCGCGGTCTCGTTGGCATCCGCCGGCCGGACCACGTCCAGCCCGGGGATGGCCCGCAGCGCGGCCAGGTGCTCGACTGGCTGATGAGTGGGGCCGTCCTCGCCGAGGCCGATCGAGTCGTGGGTCCAGACGTAGATGGTCGGCGCCTGCATCAGCGCGGCCAGCCGCACCGCCGGACGCATGTAGTCGCTGAAAATGAGGAACGTGCCCCCGTAGGGCCGGGTCGGCCCGTGCAGCACGATCCCGTTGAGGATCGCGCCCATGGCATGCTCGCGCACCCCGAAGTGCAGCGTGCGCCCGTAGGGGTGCGCGGTCCACATCTTCGTGGAGGTCTTCTCGGGGCCGAACGAGTCGGCGCCTTTGATCGTGGTGAGGTTGCTCTCACCGAGGTCCGCCGAGCCACCCCACAACTCCGGCAGCACCTCGCCGATAGCGCCGAGCACCTCGCCGGACGCCTTGCGGGTCGCCAGGCCCTTCTTGTCGGGCTCCCAGGTGGGTAACTTCTCCGCCCACCCTGCCGGTAACTGCCGGTCAATGAGGCGATCGAACAGCGCGGCCCCGGATGGGTTGTCCTGCCGCCAAAGGTCGAAGGAGCTCTGCCATTGCGCGTGCGCGGCCTGGCCGCGGGCCACCACCTGGCGGGCGTGTTCGAGCACTTCCGGTTCCACGACGAATGATTGCTGCGGGTCGAAACCCAGCGCTTCCTTCACCGCGGCCACCTCGTCAGCGCCCAGCGCGGAGCCGTGTGCGGAGCCGGTATTCATCTTATCCGGCGCCGGGTAGCCGATCACGGTGCGCAGCACGATCAGCGACGGCCGGCCGGCCTCGGCCTTGGCCGCCTCGATCGCGTCGAGGATGCCGACGACGTCCTCCCCGCCGGCAACGGTCTGCACGTGCCAGCCGTAAGCCTCGTAGCGAGCAGCGGTGTCCTCCGACAGGGCGATCGCGGTGTCATCCTCGATGGAGATCTCGTTGTCGTCGTAGAACACCACCAGGTTGCCGAGTTCCTGGGTGCCGGCCAGCGATGAGGCTTCGGAGGTGACGCCCTCCTCGATGTCGCCGTCGGAGGCGATGACGTAAATGTGATGGTCGAAGGTGCTCTCACCGGACGCGGCGTCCGGATCGAACAGGCCGCGCTCCCGCCGGGCGGCCATGGCCATCCCGACTGCGGCGGCCAGCCCCTGACCCAGCGGCCCAGTGGTGATCTCCACGCCGACCGTGTGCCCGTACTCCGGGTGTCCCGGGGTCTTGGAGCCCCAGGTCCGCAGCTGCTCGATGTCTTCTAGTTCCAGTCCGTAGCCGGACAGGAACAGCTGCAGGTACAAGGTCAGGCTGGAGTGGCCGCAGGACAGCACGAACCGGTCCCGTCCGGTCCAGGCTGGATCAGTGGGGTCGTGCCGCAGCACCCGCTGGAAAAGCGCGTAGGCCAGCGGAGCGAGGCTCATGGCGGTGCCCGGGTGACCGTTGCCGACCCGTTGCACAGCGTCGGCGGCAAGAACCCGGATGGTGTCCACCACCCGGGTGTCTAGATCGGTCCAGTCGTCGGGCACCCGGGGGGTGGTGAGCTGGGTCAGATCGTCGGTGACGGACACGCTCATGCTCCTGACTGTGCTGGGTCCGGCGGCCCGGGGCGCGGATGGCCTGGCGAGCCGATCTTCTTCGGTCCCAGCCTAGCGAGGTGATGCCCTCACCGTGGAGTCGCCGACCAGGTGCCCCCATCGGGCGTGACGCACGCGTCGGCGACTACCATCCTGGATAAAGCATTACCCGTCGGGGCGGCTGCTCAGTCCTGCTGCTGTCCGTCGTTCGTCAGGAGGGGCAAAGGGTGAGTCCAGCACCTGAGCCCTCACGACGCCAGCCTGTGAGACTTCAGCCCTTGAGACTATGGCCGCCGGGAGCGCGGTGAGCGCCGTACACGCTCCTGCGACACCGCGAACAGCGCCCCGTGGCGGCGTGCTCCGTGGCTACCTCGCCTTGACCAAGCCGCGAGTGATCGAACTACTGTTAGTGACCACTATACCGGCGATGTTTCTCGCTGCCCGCGGGGTGCCGTCACTCTGGCTGGTTCTGGCCACCCTGGTCGGTGGCAGTATGGCCGCGGGCAGCGCGAATGCGCTGAACTGTGTAGCCGACGCCGACATCGACGCCGAGATGCATCGGACCCGAGCCCGGCCGCTGGTCACCCACCAGGTGCCGCTGCGCCATGCGCTGATCTTCGGAATCGGGCTGGGGGTGGCTGCTTTCGGCTGGCTGTGGGCCACCACCAATCTGCTCTCCGCGGTGTTGGCGGTGGCGACGATCCTTTTTTACGTCTTCGTCTACACGCTGTTGCTCAAGCGGCGCACCGCGCAGAACATCATTTGGGGTGGCGCGGCCGGATGTATGCCGGTGGTGATCGGCTGGTCCGCAGTCACCGGGACGGTGGCTTGGCCGGCGCTGGTGATGTTCGGAGTGATCTTCTTCTGGACGCCCCCACACACCTGGGCGCTGGCGATGAAGTTCCGGGAGGACTACCAGCGGGTTGGCGTGCCGATGCTGCCCGCGGTCGCCTCGCCGGTGTACGTGGCCCGCCAGATCGTGCTGTTCAGCTGGCTGATGGTGGCCTGGAGCCTGCTGCTGGTGGCGGCGACAAGCTGGATCTATGCCGCGGTAGCGGTGCTCGCCGGAGGTTGGTTCGTGACGATGGCACACCGGCTACACGCCGCAATCCGGCGCGGTGTGGTGGTCAACCCCATGCGGTTGTTCCACCTTTCCAACACGTACCTGTCGCTGGTGTTCGTGGCGATCGCCGTCGACTCGGCGCTGGGCTGGACCCCGCTGGCTGCGGCCTACGGGTGGGCGTTCTAGCCCGCCGGCGCTCCCTCGCATGCTCGCTGGCTGTCCCTCGCATGACTGACCTCTTCCCGTCTGCCCGAACATGATCAATGGCGGTTCAGCCCTGGAATGCGTCACCGTGAAAGTCCTTACCGCGCTCAATGCCAAACCCGCCGGTGAAGTCAGCGTTCAACGCACCCACCGACTGTCGGTGTCAGGTGATATCCCAGTGTCCTGACGAAAGAGGTGGGCTATGAAGGTGCTGGTGGCGACCGCCCGGACACAGGGTGCCCGGGACAACGACTACAACTGGTGCATCGAGGGCGAGCTGGTGCGCATCGGCGAGGTATGCGCACGGGACCAGGCCGAGCCGGAGGTCGCGGGTTCGGCGGACTGAACTCACACCGCGCGACGACCACCGCGAGGGTGGCCGACACGCCGCTGGCCCGTGAGGAGTACGTCGAGGCCATCCGGTCCAGTCTGCAGCAGCAGGGATGGGACCCGTGCGCCTGCTGCTCAGTGGACGAGGCAGACGATCTGGCCGCGCTGGTCGGTGACTGGCCGGTGGGCACGGTTGTCGAACGCCGGCTGGACGAGCTGGTGGTGCGGGAGATGCCGGCCGTCGGGTGACGCGGGGCAGGGGCGGTTAAGGTCACCGCACGGTGGAAGCCGTGACGTCAGGTGCCGAGATCGTTCGACTTACCGAACAGGAAGCGCAGGTGGGTTCCCGGCCAACCTCGAACGGTGAATCTGGCTGTACCTATCCGTGCTGCTGCCGATGACTTCGACGGTATTTCCGCGTTTCGACCGATCGTCGCATCACTGAAGTCTCTTGCTGCTAGCTTGGGATGAGCCCCGAAATTGTCGGGGGTGGATGCGACGATGGTGACGTGATAGAGACGCGGCTGGAACCGATGCGGGCGATGGTCACCTGTCTCGAGCAGTGGCGTCAGTTCATCATCGAATGCGACGACGCAGGATTGCAGGATCAGGTCCGGGATATCGAAAAGGCCTCTCGGGCGCTGCATTCAGTGATGCTGGATACGGTCGCAGAGCTGGAGTCCCGCAACATCGCTGCAAGCAACGGGTTCCGCGGCACGAAACAACTTCTCGCCGGAATGCTGCGCCTCTCACCTACCGAGGCCGGCAGCCGAGTCGCACACGCCGCGCAGCTCGCACCACGTCGCACGCTGGGCGGTGAGGCACTGGCTCCGTTGCTGTCGAACACCGCCGCGGCGCTGGGCGCCGGAGAAATCGGCCCGGGACAGGTCCGGGTGATCACCGAGACTATGAACGCAATCCCCGCCTCGGTCAGCGCCACCGACCGCGACGCCGCGGAAGCCGAGCTGGCTCTCCACGCCCGATCATTCGCCCCTACGGCACTGCACCAGATCGGTCGGCGGATCCTCGGGTATCTCAACCCTGACGGCCCGGCGCCCCGCGACGACCAGGAATCCGTCCCCGCCGCCGGGGAACTGCGGTTCTGGGATCGTCGGGATGGGCGGCTCGGCCTGGAGGGCTTCCTGGAGCCTGAGCACAGCGCCGAGTTCCGGTCCCTGATCGAGCAACTCGCCGCGCCGCGCCCCGGCGCCGACAGCGCTCCCGATGCCCGCACCACTCCGCAGCGCAACGCCGATGCCCTCATCGAGGTCTGCGGGCTCGCCCGCGCCGCCCAGGACTGCCCCAGCACCGCCGGGGAACCGCCGCACCTGACCGTCACCATCAACTGGGATGCGCTGCGCACCGGTTTCGGGGTCGCGACTCTGGACTATGGGACCCCTATCAGCGCATCGGAAGCGAGACGGTGGGCCTGTGATGCCAAGATAATTCCCGTCGTTCTGGGCGGAAAATCCGAGCCACTCGATGTCGGCCGGGCGATGCGGACCGTCCCGCTGTCCATTCGCCGAGCGCTTGTCGCGCGGGACCGCGGATGTGCGTTCCCCGGTTGTGATAGGCTGCCAGGAATGTGTCAGGCGCATCACTGTCGGCACTGGATCGACGATGGTGAAACCAGTCTCGATAACTGCGTACTTTTATGTGCAACCCACCACCGTCACGTGCATCGAACCGGGTGGGAAATCCTTGTCTACCCCGGCTATGTCGAGTTCATTCCGCCCGCGATCATAGACCCGACCCGAACGCCACTGCGCAACCCACTCCGCTGCTAATCGAGCCGCGTGACGGGGCCCGCAGCCGCATGTGATCAGCCTGCTGACACAGCGAAGCGGGGGGTGACACCGAGCAGTCGATCAGGCAGCGGTAGTTGCCGCTGCGTGACCCATTCGATGTCGGTCAGCCGCTCGATTCTGGGCGCCGGCCAGCCGGCCTGGCCGACCAGGTCGACGAGCCGTTCGGGAGTCGTGCCCTGGCCAAGCGGCAGCGCGGATCGAATCGCGTCGTCATAGGGTGCGTGATGGTCATGAGCTGTGCCGCGCAACCGCCGGAGCCAGTCGCGGGCATGGGACCGGCCGCGTTCGATCGGGTCCGCGACGGCGCCCCACAGACTTTCTAGAAGGAGCAGCTGACCCTCGGGTGACGCGGTGCGCCAGCATTGCAGCGCCGCGATCGGATCGGGCAGCGTCCACAGCAGGTGTCGGGATATCACCGCGTCCCAGGTTCCGGCGGGCAGCTCATCGGCCCGGGCGGTGACGGCAGTGACGTGGAGGCCGGCGGCGGTGGCCTTGCTGGTGAGGCGCTGCAGCATGGCAGGGGAGAGATCGACTGCGGTGACGGTGTAGCCCAGTTGTGCGGCGGCGAGGCTGAGGAATCCGGTGCCGGCTCCCACGTCGAGTATCCGTGCCGGCGGCGGCGGGAGTAGCCGGATCAGTGCGGCACGCCAGGCCGCCCATTCGATCGCGGTCTGCGGGTGGTGGCCGGTGGCCTGGTCGTAGGTCGCCGCGTCGGCGTCCCAGAAGGCACCGATACGCGCCAGCGCATCTGTCATCAGAGTTGACCTCTCCACTTTGCCGCCCCGAGTGAGCGACTGTCATGCCCGCTTCCGACGCCGGTTCTGGCTGGCCGGTGATGGCCCGGAGACGGCTTGAGCAGCATCGAGATGACCGGGTCCCGGGTGAACGTGCGTGTCGGACAACCCGACGTCTGCAGTAGACGTCATACGAGATGGTAAATTGATGTATTACAGAGACTGAAGGGGCTGCGTGCGGATTTCAACGGTAACACCGACCACGCGACGCGCCACGGCGTCTCGGCTGACGAGATGTGCAGGCGTTCGCGCACCAGCCACGCATCAGCCGCAACCGGAGGAACCGATCGGCCGTCTACAGCGCGGTGGGTTGCACCGATGGTGGCCGCCCAGTCCGCGTCAACTTCCGGTATCACGTCCCCAGCCGCTCTGCCCGGCCGATCAGCGCAGGGGAGGACCGATGAGCCAACCTGACTTCGACACCATGACCGACGCTGAACTCGCCGACTACCAGTACGCCCATCGCGACGATCCGCTCGGGGCCGAGGCCGACCTCCTAGACGTCGAAATGGAGATCGCCCGCCCGCTGTCGGTGTCCATGTCGTTCCGGTTACCCCCGCAGGAAGCCAGTGCGATCCGGGCGGCCGCGGAGCGGAGCGGGATGACCATGTCGGACTGGATTCGCGGGGTGTGCGCCGCCGCCGAAGGAACCGCTCCGGTCGCGGCGCCGGTGCCGCGCCAGCGAGTCAACATGGTGAAGGCCCGCCGGCTGGTAGCGGAGCTGGACAAGGAACTGAAGCGGGCCGTGGAGCAAGCGGAGTCCAGCGCGTCCGAGGAGTAAGTGTGCCGCACATGGCGGCTGCTCGCATGCAGCCTGCTGTCTACTCGGTGACCGCGATGCGCGACACGATTACAGACTGGCTCGGATGACCACATCGTTGAGCCGAGCGAACCCCTGAGAACGTCCGCGCCGGCCACCGCCAGCGCCCCGCCGACGTTGTTCTGACCACGCAGCGCACCCGGTGCTCACCACCGGCGGCCACGATAAGCCGTCGACGCCGTGAGGAGCGCCCACCCGGATGCCCGCAAGTCCCACCGAAGCGCCCACGCTCCGCATCGGCGCCCGTGTACTACTACTCGACCAACACGACCGAGTGCTACTCCTCCACGCCAAAGACCCTGACGTGCCCAACAATCACTGGTGGGAGCTGCCTGGCGGCGGCGCTGATCCCGGCGAGGCCCTACCCGACACCGCCCGCCGCGAACTCGCCGAGGAAACCGGCATCCTCCTTGACCACCTCGGACCCCCTCTGGGACCGCGAGACCCGCTTTCGCTACCGCGGCCAAGAGCACCACCGTCGCGAGACCGTCTACCTCGCCCGCGTCACCGATACGGCGCCCACCCTGCGACCTAGGCACACCGCCAACGAAGCAGCGGGCCTCCTCGGCCACCATTGGTGGAGCGCATCCGAACTTGCCGCCTGCACAGATAAGCTTTTGCCACCCAACCTGCCAGCCCTGCTGGCCGACGCCCTCGCAGACGAACTTCTCCAGCCCGTCTTCCTGCAGACGTAGCTCCCGGCGTCGATTCCCTCTGCGATCCGTGGGACCACGCAGCTGCACTCAGCCGCAACAGCGACGGCGAGTGGTACGGCATTCCGACGAGCGATCGCGGCTACCTGCTTGCAGTTACTCTGAATTGTCAACGATCTGATGTTCCATGTAACGTACGTGATGACTGTCCAACGACTCCACGGCGCGCATGAGCCGCTGAGCTACATCGTCACGAAGCAATCGAGATGCATCGGACTCCAAAAAGAATCCGAATTCTGATATCTCACTGTCGACGATTCTCAATTTTTTGATCGCTTCGTCCGCGAGGATGCCTCCGTCGAACGTGAAGGCCAGTTGGTCATCCCAGGGTCCATGCGGTCCAATCCAATCGATCGCAAGTAGGTGGCCGATCTGCGCTTGAAAGCCTAGTTCTTCAAGAATTTCTCGCGCTGCGGCCACGCGCGGGGGCTCATTTGCCTCCGCCATTCCACCCGGCAGGTCCCAGTAGTCCTTATAAGTTGGGTTGACAAGAAGAATCCAGCCGGCCCGATCTCGTACAATCACCTTCGCTGCGACTCGTTTTCGAGCTTGCTTAGCATTGCCCTCTGCTAGCCATGAGAACCGGGAGCCACTGTCATCGCGCTTCACAGTGGCCAGCCGGCGTGATCATGTATGACCGGCACCCTTTTCTCGGTTAACTGGGTTAGATGATCCAAGAAAAACGCGACATCGGGAACCGTCCGGCTTGCACCAAGCGACTTGCCAAGTCGAGAAATACCCGAACGAACTCGGGCAGAGTTGAGCGAAGCGGCCACGGGGCAAATCTCTGAACCTATCCTTGCGGCTTCCTCAACCGCTCCGGCCTTGAAAAGTACGTTCGCTAACGTCAACTGCCCGAATGTATGACTGCGCACCCGGTCACCAATACGACGGAGCTCAATCACTTTCCTTGCCCTATCCTCCGCTTCATCGAGAGCCCCTAGCGAGTAAAAACACAGTGCGGACTCGCCAGCAAGGGATGCCTCGTCAAACCCTGCAATCCATTCTGCTTGTGTTGAGCCTAGTAGATCACGTAATGTTTCCCCGGCGGCCTCTAACGACCCGTGACACTCTTTCACATGTTTTTGCATCGCTGCCGCCCGCGCGCACATCGCGTAAAGCCTTGCCACGAGATGCTTGGGACTTTCTCCGTGAGTTGCTCGAGCCAGACCTGCAGCGGATATCCGTGCGGCATCTACTGCCTGGCCGCGCTGGATTGCGAGATGCGACAACGATGCGCACACATTAGCGGACAACGCTGGATTATCGGCCGCCACAGCCAAGTGATACGCCTGATTGAAGTGTCTCTGCGATTTATCGTCATTCCCGCCGTCGTGCGCCATCCATCCAGCGACCTCAGTCAATGAAGCCGCCGCAGAGAATAGCTCACTAGTTGAACAGTCACGAGGAGGATCGACTAAGCTGGGTGCGATCTCAAACTTAATGTATCTTATCACCGAGTGGTAGAGTAGGCCGCCGCCCAGTTTCCGATCAGCGACCTGAAATGATTCCGACATCGCGCGTATCGTGGCTATGCTGGGCGCGTCGGAAGCCGCGTTCCAGTCGTCCGTCGGAATGGCGGTGCGCGGGGTCGCTCGCTGGACAGGCTCCGGGGGGTGCCTGTGTTGCTGTTGTTGGCTGGGGCTGCGCACGGTCTGGGCGAAACGGATCTAGACGTGATCGGACGCCCGATCAAGGGCCGTGTCCAGGAGTGCTTGGGTGTCGAGGAGCAGTATGATGGTGTTGCCTCGGGCTTCCCACTTGTTCACGGTCCGGGCGTCGACGCCGAGGTGCGCGGCGAAGGCGCGGATGCTCAGACGCATGGCCTGGCGGAGGGCCTTGGTCTCAGCTCCAGTCCAACGCTGGACAGTGGCCATGGACGCACCCGTGATTCTCTCGGTAGTGGCCGGTCGCACTGAGTGTAGTACCTCGTGAGTCGGCCACCAGTGCCTCACCAGGGCCTTCCCCTGGAGCAGCGCCCCTGTCGACAATGTATCCAGGTACTCGCCGAACCGCGATAGTGAGGAGACGCGATGGCTGACAATCGACATGAGGACAGAAGCGACCGTGACGGAAACAAGGAGGATTATGACCACTCGAAAACCAAAGATGTAAGTGAATCTGGCGGTGGAAAACACGACGAGGACGACAGGGAAGACAAGTGACCGACGTCGATTCGCCGTCTTACTGGGATGCGCTGTTCGCTGAAATACCGCGGCGGGTGTTCATTCCGGACGTAATCTGGGTCGACGACAGTTCAGGCGGGACGCTCGTAATGCTGTCCAAACACGCCGATCCGGATGGCTGGCACGCCGCAGTGCGCGCAAATTCCCCCGTCATCACCCAGGTTGACTTCGGTGAGGCGCCGTCAGATCAGAGCAGCAGCGTTCCCTCCAGCTCGTGTAGTCAGCCCAGCATCGTCGCGGACATGCTGGAAGCCCTCGACGTGCGGCCTGCGCAGTCCGTATTAGAGATCGGTACTGGAACCGGCTGGAATGCGGCGCTGCTGTCGCACTTGGTTGGTGAGCGCGGCCGGGTGGTCACGATCGAAGTCGACCCACGCTTGGCGCGGGATGCTCAATATGCACTCACAAACGCTCGCTTCCACCCGCTTGTGATCGCCGGAGATGGCTTGGAGGGGTATTTGCCCGGCGCTCCATACGACCGGGTGATCGCCACCGCAGCACTTCGGGAGCTCGTGCCCCGCGCCTGGCTTGACCAGCTCCGTCCGGGAGGGCGACTGGTAACCCCCTGGGGAACAGACTGGTCGAACGGAGCCATGTTGAGCCTCGATCTCGGCAGCGACAACGTCGCCCGTGGCAGGTTCTCCGGGGACCTTGCCTTCATGCGCGTCCGCAGCCAGCGGCGCGAACTTTATGGCTGGACGCCCGCAACCGAAGAAATCGAGCGTGCTCAGATCAGCACCACCGAATGCCGGGGCAGCGATCTGGACCGGATCCTCAACCCGGAAAAGGGTAGTTTTGCCATCGGTGCGCGCCTTACCTCCTGCTGCCTGATGGTGGAATGGGACAGGCACGGTGAGCTTCACCATAATCTGGAGCTGGACGACGCAGCAACCAAGTCATGGGCGCGACTCGACGCCAACCTCAATGATCCGGCTCCGTTCACCGTGCGGCAATTAGGACCGCGCAGGCTGTGGGACGAGACTGAGGCGGCCTATGACTGGTGGCACGAACAGGGCGAACCGGTCCTCGACCGCTTCGGCTTCCAATGCCGTGGCATCCTCCAATGGATTTGGCTCGACGATCCCGCCAACGTCGTCCGTGTGCTGCGAGACGCATAGGTCAACCCTCACCCCGAGATCGCCGGCTGGCCCTCGGTTGAGCGAGCGGCCCCCGACGCTCAGCTCCCGGCGGCCAGCCGGCCACCAAACAAACCCAGCGATAGGGGACCGTGCATGATGCCCACTACAGCACGACCACCGGTTTATGACCGGTGGTGTGATGCCGAGGACAGCCATATCTCCCTGTTCTCCCTGGTAGAGCAAGTCAAGGAGAGCCCACAGCCGGGGGTGCTGCCCTCTCGACTGCACCAGCAAGGCCAGGTCGTCGGGCGCGGCCTCGATTCGGTCTATGTTCGCTTCGACGATGAAGCGTTCGTCAGCTTGTCACCCCACCTGCTGCGCCGGCTTCCCGACCCGCCGGGCGAGTGCTGATGCTACGAACACGGTGGCCAACTCCCAACGCGGCCAGGGGCTCAGGTGCGGTCTGCTGCGTATCGCGTGGCTATCGACTCCATCTGTTCCAACACCAGTCTTATCGCGGCGGGCTGCTTGTCCGGGGGGTACCCGTGGCTGACGAGCAGCCGTTTGATCGACGAACGCAGCTTGGCTCGAACGTCGTCGCGCACCGTCCAGTCGGTGCGCACGTCGCGGCGCATGACCGCAACCAGTTCACGCGCGATTTTCGCGAGGACGTCTTCGCCCTGCTGGGCCACCGCCGACTCGTTCTGGGCGACGGCGTCGTAGAACGCTAGTTCGTCGGAGTTCAGCGGTGGGGAGAACCGGGCGCCACGGCTTGCCTCGGCGGCCACCTCCCTGGCCATGTCGATCAGCTCGGCGATGACTTCCGCGGAGGTCAGCTGCTGGTTGGTGTACTTGTTCATCAGCTCGGTGAGACGTTCGGAGAAGGCGCGCTGGCGCACCACGTTGTTGCGGGTGGCCCTCGTGGACTCTTCATTGAGCAGCTTGCGCAGCGCCTCGATCGCCAGGTGCGGATTGGTCGCCTGCTGGGTTTTGACGACGAAGTCGGGGGTGAGGTCGCTCAGGGTCGGTTTGGGCATCCCAGCGGCGTCGTAGATGTCCAGGGCTTCCCCCGAGACAGTGGAGTCTGCGATGAGCTGTCCCAGCAGGCGTTGGATCTCCTCGGGAATCGGCTCGCCGCGGGATTGGCGATCGTCGGCGTCGAACTTCGCCATCCAGACCCGGACCTCTTCGTAGAACCGGACTTCGGGGTGCAGGTGGCCCAAGGTTTCACTGCCTCCGCAGATTGCCCACGCGCGGGCCAACTGGCTGGACAGCTTGCGGTAGCGGACAGCGAGCGTCTCGTCCCCATCCGGCACCTGGTTGCCTGCGGTGGCGGCGTCGCGCAGGTAGTTGACTGTCGCGTGCGCGGCCTTTACGAACGCACGGGGACCACCGGCATTGAGGGCGGCCTTAAAGTCGTAACCGGTGAGCAGCCCCCGGATGGTCGCCACCAGGCTCTCGGTGAGCGCGGCTGCTTCGTCGATGTTGCGCCCGAGAGGCGGGTGCTTTTGGTCGTTCTGCGTGTACTCGGAGAGGGCTTTTTGCAGGTTGTCGGCCAACGGTGCATAGGCCACGAGGAGTCCGTCCTCCTTGCCGCGGTAGGTGCGGTTGACCCGGGCCAGCGTCTGCATGAGCAAGGCACCCTTGAGCGGCCGATCGAGGTACAGGGTGTGCAGCGGCGGCGCGTCGTATCCGGTGAGCATCATGTCCTTGACGATCACGATCTCAAGCTCGTCGTCTTCATTCCTTAGCCGTTCCTTGATCGCGGCGTTCTGAGAGTCCCGCCGCACATGATTCATTACGGGAGGCTTGTCTGCGGGTGTACCGGAGTAAACGACCTTGATGCGACCCTTGGCGAGGTCGTCGGAGTGCCAGTCGGGCCGCAGAGTGGTGATCGCGGCGTAGAGGTTGGCACAGATCTCACGGGTGGCGCAGACGATCATCGCTTTGCCGGGCGCCTCGATGAACGGGCGCATCCGGTCGCGCCGGCTCTCCCACTGCGTCACGATGTCCTCGGCCAGAGTCGCCAGCCGTGCCGGTGCTCCATAGACGGCATTGACGACGGCGACGCTCTGCTCGATCCGGGTGCGCTCGGCGTCGTCAAGCCCGATGGTGACCTCGTCGGCAGCCGAGTCGAGATCCTCCTGGGTGACGTCCTTGGCCAGACCCACCTTGATCAATCGTTGCTCGAAATGCACCGGGACGGTAGCCCCGTCTTGGACCGCGCGGGTGAGATCGTAGACATCGATGTCGGCGCCGAAGACCTCGCGAGTATTGCGGTCCTCAAAGGAGATGGGTGTTCCGGTGAACGCGATGAAAGGAACTCGTCATCGGGATCGGCCTCATCGGCGAGGTCGAGCAGGTCGTCATCGGTCAAGCTCGCGAGGCGCGCACCAGAGATCTCCTTGAGACACAGCAGCACGGCCAGACCGTCGAAAACGATCTTGTCGTCCTGGGTCGACATGCCCTTCGGCGATGCGAATGCCGCGCAGTCCGCGCGCACGTCAGGGTTGTTGCCCCGGCCCGTCAGCTCCAGCCACTTCAGTACCGCGTCAGCGTCGAAGCGCTCCTCACCGGACACCGTGGCGAACGGCTCCGGGAAGGGCGCCGTTGATGCAGCGCCGCGGCTGCGCCAAACCGACACGACGGGACGCTGCACCTTCGCGAGGCGGGCGACGTCGACGAGGGTCATCTGCATGGGCAGACTGCTCGCTACTTCGGCCATCGACCCACCTCTCCTCAACGAAGGGTCGCCACTCTAATCGCGTTGATCAATTGATTTGCAACATCGCATTGATAACCCCTCTTATCGATCATCAGGCTTGTTCTGAGCAGGCAGGGTCGAGCGACAGTCCGACAACTTGCGGACGGCCCCGACCGGCAGTTGCGCGCCGACCGCAACGAGATCGAACGGAGTTCCGCCACGACCTCGAATGACATATTGCTGTCATAGCAGTATGCTTTGACGCATGCGGACCACCCTGCGGGTCGATGACGAGCTGCTGCGCCAGGCGAAAAGCCATGCTGCCCGCCAGGGGCGGAGCCTGACCTCGGTGTTCGAGGAGGCGCTTCGCCGGCTGCTGGCCGAATCCGCTCAACACGAGCAGCGCACGCGCTTCGAGCTCCCGGTGTCCGCCGCAAGCGGAGGCGTGCTGCCCGGCGTGGATCTCGATGACAGCGCGGCACTGCTGGACGTCATGGAGCGCCATGCTTCTTCCTGACGTCAACGTGCTCGTGTACGCGTTCCGAAAAGATGCTGCCGACCACCAGTATTACCGGGCCTGGCTGGACAGCACAGTTAACGGTGACTCCAGCTTCGCCTGCTCCGACCTGGTACTCAGCGGCTTCGTGCGGATCGTCACCCATCCACGGATCTTCCGAGAACCCAGCCAGTTGACGGAGGCGTTGAACTTCGCCTGCGCGCTGCGAGAACAGCCGATCTGCCGGCCGGTGTTCCCAGGTGCGCAGCACTGGTCGATCTTCACCCGGCTGTGCCGACAAGCCGACGCGAAGGGCAACCGGGTGCCGGATGCCTTCTTCGCGGCCCTGGCGATCGAGTCGGGGTGCGAATGGGTGACCGCCGACCGGGGCTTCGCCCGGTTTCCCGGGCTCCGCTGGCGGCATCCACTCAGCAACTGATCAGATGTCCGCGCTCGGCCTGAATCCTGCCGGTCACCTGCCTAACCACAACGCTCACGTTTTTTGGCGCCCACAGCGCCGCGATGGCAACGTATCTCCACCTCTCGGTCCGAGTCGGCATCAACCATTTGTTGAACACGACGTCGCAACCGTGCGTCGATAATTCCCCTTATCAGCGCCGTACTTGGCGCTCGGCAAGTTCGTCGCAGAGCCTGAAGCGACTCGACGACCCAGCCATCCGGCCCGGGCGCGACCTACAGCTTCGGAGGACCATCGCCATGAAGCAGCAGACCGACCCAGGCGCGTACTACGACAGGGACACGCCAGCGGTCGTCGTCCGAGCGCTCGTGGTCAATGACCCCGCGGTCGTCGCTGAGTCGCGGCGCTGGTCCACCGGCCAGCGCGGAGCGGCGGCCGGCGAGCAGGACATGGTCGGCATCGACCTGTCAACGTTCGTGTCCCAGGCCCTCGTCGTCGGAGCCCACGCCATCGGGACCGCTGGCGGAGTGCAGGACACCTTCAATCTCGAACGGCTCGTCTCCGACGTTGGTGCGCGTACCGCCGAGTTGACCACCAAGGCTGCGGAGACGACCACCGCGGTAGTGAACCGGGTGTCCGAAGCGATGCAGAAAGCGGCGACCGAAGCCAAGGATGCGATCACCGCGGCGGGCAAGGGTGCGCGCCAGAGCTTTGCCGACAACGTCGACGGCGCCAGGAAGAGCCTCTTGGAGGAGGTTCATCGGCTGGTGGGAGGCGACAACCCGGAGCTTGCCGCCCGCCTCGCGCCGATGCTGGACAAGTTCGGTCATGACCTCGACGCGCGGGTCACCGTGCAGACCAGCGAGCTGTTGGCCAAGGCCGCGAAACAGTTCGATCCCGACGACGCGACGTCACCGATGTCACCGATGTCGAAGCACACCCGAGAGTCGGAGAAGCAGCAACAGACGCTCTCGGCCGCTCTGGAGCGCAACCACCGGGACTTGGCCACCAAGGTCGACGAGCTGACCACCGCGGTGAAGATGACCACCTCGGTCAAGGAGGCCACCGCATCGCTGGCAAGGCTCACGACGCTCAAGGGCGAGAGCTACGCGGCCGAGGTCCACCAGGTCATGGAGCAGATCGCTGCCGGCTTGGGCGACGAGTACGCCGACACCGGGGCTATCCCCGGCGCCGTCCCGCGCAGCAAGAAGGGCGACGGAGTGCTGGCGATCAACGGTGGTTCTGCTCGGATCGTGTGAGAGATGACCACGTCCAAGCGGTCGAACTGGACTGGTTACCTCGATGAGGCCGAGCGCAACCGCAGCGCGGCGGCGTCGCTTGGCCTGGTGCGGACGGCCGCGCAGAACAACGGCAGCACCGTTCGCGGTCTAGGACCGCGCCGGATCGTCATGGCCTTCGATCCGGCCATCGATGACCCGGAGCTGCTGCGCACGGTCATCCAGCTACTGCGCCTCAGCGCCCTTACGGCGGCTGATTCCAAGGACCGCGACGGGATCCACACCCCGACGCGAGGATCGCCGAGGCGCTCGGAATGCTCGGCAAGATCGACGACATCAAGAAGGTCGCCGGTTCGCTGCGACAGAACGCCGGCAAGATCGAACAGCAGTCCGACGACGTCAGGACCGCACTGGCTCACCTACTCAGCCAGGCCCAGGCGGCACTCTCAGTGGCCGCCGAAGCCGCCCACGATGCCGCGTGAAACTTGGGTATGCATCCATTATGATTGGAGTATGAGTATCTCTCGTATCACGATCAGTGTGCCCGAGCAGATCGCCGCGAAGGCCCAACGAGCCGTCGAGTCGGGCCAGGCCGAGAGCGTGTCGGGATACTTCACCGGACTGGCTGAGCGAGAGCCTGACTGGGCGGAGGCGCGCGCAGCGCTGGACGAGATGATCGAAGAAGCTGGCGGAATACCGGAGGAGGACCGGCGCTGGGCACGCTCCGTCCTCGGTCTCGGCGGGGATGACGCGAGATGACGGTGGTCGTGCTGGACGCTGGCGCGATGATCGCACTTGGGCGTCGGGACACCCGGATGCTGGCTTTGGTGGACGAGCTCCATGGGGCCCGGCGAATCGGCTACGTTCCCGCCGGGGTGGTAGCACAGATTTGGCGCGGGTCGGCCCGTCAGCACGCTCCGGCGCGACTGCTTCGCGCCGGCGCGGTCCGGGTCGATCCGCTCTCGGAGGATGTGGCGTACCGCTTGGGGCTGTTGCTCGCTAAATCGGGCACGTCGGACGTCGTCGATGCCCACGTGGCACTACTTGCGCGCCGCCTGCAGGCGACCGTGCTGACCTCCGATCCTGACGACCTGAAGGCCCTCGATCCCACTCTCGCATTCGTCACCGTCTGATTCCCGTCAGTGCCATCGACGGCGCAAGGGCTTGTTGCTGTGTCATACGGTCAGTAATAGGGTGCCAACTATGGCTAGCAAACAGGTCACTATCACGGTGGCCGAGGAGCTTCTGTCCTGGTTCGAGCAGAAGGCCGCTCAAACCGGCGCCAAGCTCTCACCGACCATTGCCGGGGCCGCGCGGAACTGGATGCTGTGGGAAGATGCCGCTCGATTGGCTGAGGCTGACCAGCGCACCGGCCGCAACAATGCCGACCAAGCCGAAGCTGAACTCGCCGCCCAGCGCGAGGCCGACGAAGCCGAGGCCGGCCGGGGACATGCGGCGTGAAGCAAGGGCAGGTTTGGCAGTTCGAGCGCGACCGTCCGTCCAAGGAGGATGATCCGCGCACACCGTATCGAGTTGTCGTCAGCGCCGACTATCGGTTGCCTCCCGAGCGCCGATGGGTCCTCACGGCCCCTATCGTGTCCATGTTGCACGTCGACACCCCCGTCGCCGTCCGGCTCCAAACCGATGACCCCGTCAAGGGCTTCATCCGCGCCGACGAGGTAACCCGCACCTATGTGCCCTGGCTGACCGGCCCGATCGGCATGATCACCGGGGCCACGCTTGACGCGCTCGCTGCCGCACTCCGTACCGAGATGGACCTTTGACCCCGTTCTGCCATCAATGGCCCGACACCGCCAAGTGGAACCATTTTCGCGGATGTGAGCGTCGCGGACACCGCTAAGTGGAACCATTAAGGTGGCTGACGGTGCCGCAGTGGCGATGAGTTCTGCTGCACGGTGTCGTCGTAGGAGTGTGCGACGAGTAGGCGCCGGCGCGATGGTGGTGCTCGTCTGTGGTGCCATTGAGGTGGCGAGCTGGCCGCTGACGGGATGGGATCATCCCGACCTCGCCGTCGTGGACGAGCTGGCGCGGTGGCAACTCGCAGCCCGGCGTCTGGGCTGCTCGATCCAGGTGCGTGAGGCCTGCGGCGAGTTGGTGGAACTGCTCGACCTGCTCGGCTTAAGTGAGGTCGTGGGCGGTCTACGGCAGCCGAGCGGAGAGTCTGAAGGCGGCGAACAGGTTGGTATCCAGAAAGTTGTGATGCCCGACGATCCGGTCGCCTGAAATCTCGATGATCTGGAGGGCGAACGGCTGGAAGCCACCGTGTGCGTCGGGGTGGTACACGCCGTATGCGGCGCAGCCGTTGGCCGACGTCGGTACCAGACGGGAACCGCGGCACTCGATGCCCTGGCCGAGGAACCACCGGCCCATCTCGACCGGCCCGCGCAGCCACAAGTCGAACGGCGGCATCGACATCACGGCGTCATCGTGCAGCAGCGACACCAGCGAGGTGATGTCGTAACGCTCGAAGGCGTCCACGTAGCGGGCGAGCAGCGTCCGCTGGCCGGCGTCGACGGTAGGGCAGTGCTGGGTGTCGACGTCCCGAGCCGCGAGGGTCGCCCTGGCTCGCTGGAGCGCGCTGTTGACCGACGCCACGCTGGTCTCGAGCAACTCGGCCACCTCGGTTGCCTGCCAGCGCAGGACTTCGCGCAGGATCAGCACCGCGCGCTGCTTGGGCGGGAGGTGTTGAAGTGCGGTGACGAACGCCAGGCGGATGGTCTCCCGCGACACCGCCAACTCTGCCGGGTCACCGTCGCCGGACAGGACGCGGGCATCGGGGACGGGCTGCAACCAGGTGTGCTCGGGCAGCATCGGGCCGAGAGACGCCTCCGCCGTTGAGGACGGCCCCAGATCCATCGGCCGGGCTCGCCGCTCCCGGCCCCGCAGCATGTCGAGGCACACATTGGTGGCGATGCGGTAAAGCCAGGAGCGGACCGCGGACCTGCCTTCGAAGCCGTCGAGGCCTCGCCAGGCCCGCACCATGGTGTCCTGCACGGCGTCATCGGCTTCGAAGAATGAGCCGAGCATCCGGTAGCAGTAGCCGGTGAGTTCGCGCCGGTACTGCTCCAGGTCCTCGGACCGGACTTCACGGGTGTCGGCGGTATCGGTACGGATAGGCACGAGCGTCCACCTTACGCCGAGGCTCCTCGACCGCGACGGCTTCAGAGATGAATTTCTGCGTCGCAAATCGTCGTACCTGTGATGGATGCTAGCCGGCAAGTCGATCGGAAGGAGTGCGGATGAGCGGGGTACGGGTGTTAGTGGGGACGCGCAAGGGTGCGTTCGTCCTGACGGCGGACGGCAACCGGGAGCGGTGGGACGTCAGTGGTCCGCACTTCGCGGGCTGGGAGATCTACCATGTCGCTGGATCTCCCGCTGACCCGGATCGGCTGTATGCGTCGCAGTCCAGTGGCTGGTTCGGGCAGTTGATCCAGCGTTCCGACGACGGTGGCCAGACGTGGGCCCCGGTGGGTAACGAGTTCAGCTATGACGGCGTCCCGGGCACGCATCAGTGGTACGACGGCACGCCGCATCCCTGGGAGTTCGCCCGGGTCTGGCACCTCGAACCCTCGCTGACCGACCCGGACACCGTCTACGCCGGGGTCGAAGACGCCGCGCTGTTCCGTTCGGTCGACGGCGGCCAGACCTGGCAGGAGCTGTCCGGGCTGCGTGACCACGACTCGGGTTCCTCCTGGCAGCCAGGTGCCGGTGGGATGTGCCTGCACACGATCGTGCAGCACCCGAGTGATCCCGGTCGGATGGTCGTCGCCATCTCATCTGCGGGAGTGTTCCGAACCGACGACGCCGGCAAGTCGTGGCGCCCGATGAACCGGGGCCTGCACTCGGTAAGCATCCCCGACCCGACTGCCGAGGTCGGCCACTGCGTGCACCGGCTCGCGATGCACCCATCGCGCCCGGACGTGCTGTTCATGCAGAAGCACTGGGACGTCATGCGCAGCGACGACGGCGGCGAGTCGTGGCACGAGATCAGCGGTGATCTGCCGAGCGACTTCGGCTTTTCGATCGACGTGCACGCGCACGAGCCGGACACCGTCTACGTCATTCCCATCAAGAGCGATTCAGAGCATTACCCGCCGGAGGGCAAGCTTCGCGTCTACCGGAGCCGGACGGGTGGAAACGAATGGGAAGCGCTGACCACCGGCCTGCCGCAGCATGACTGCTACGTCAACGTGTTGCGCGACGCGATGGCCGTCGACTCGCTCGATTCGTGCGGTCTCTACTTCGGAACCACCGGGGGACAGGTGTACGCATCGGCCGACGCCGGCAACAGCTGGGCGCCCATCGTCCGAGATCTTCCCGCCGTGCTGTCGGTCGAAGTTCAGACCCTGCCATGATCCGCGTGGTGCTCCCGGCGCATCTGCGGACGCTTGCGCACGTCGACGGCGAGGTGCAGCTGCATGTTGAGGGTCAGCCCACGACGAGCGCGGTCCTCGACGCGCTGGAGGCCCGCTTTCCGATGCTGCGCGGGACGATCCGCGACCAGGTCACGCACCAGCGCCGAGCGTTCGTGCGGTTCTTCGCCTGCGAGCAGGATCTGTCTCACGAACGACCGGACGCTCCACTGCCCGACGCGGTGGTGACCGGCACTGAGCCGTTTCTGGTTGTGGGGGCGATGGCGGGTGGTTAGTGGTCCATGGCCCGGTACTGGTCGCGCAGGGCGCGGATTGCTTCTCGACGGCCCGAGGTGAGGTAGTCGGGTGAGCCGAGGTGCATGCTCCCGTACCGGTCGTGGGGATCGACGCCGATCGCGCGCAGCAGCGGCTCGTTGCGCGCAGAGACGCTGCCCTGGCCGATTCCGAAGTGGCCCGTCAAGTCCTTGACCAGCATCCCAGCGGGGAACAGGTCGTTGGCCTTCCCGATGCACCAGCAGATCGCCGCCGCGGCGGTATCAGCTCGGCTACGTCGCCGGAAGATTTCCGGATCTGCAGCGGCGGCGCGGCCCAGGTACCGACGGCAGGCTGTCCGGTACTCCACGTCGAGCAGCTCATCGCAGCACCGGTCGACGAGCCGCAGCACATCGGCCACCCGCTCGTGGATGTCGGCGGGGATGGGATCCCAGTGGAAGGGCTCGTCAGGCAGCGGTGCCGTATCGAGGTTGTCCAGAGCGTCCTCGCCGACGGCTCGCCGGAGGGTATCGAGCATGGCCTCCGGAAAGCTCGGCAGTTCCGCTTCGAATGGCGGCCACGGGCCGTCCGGATTGATCGCGCCCATCGCGGCCAGCAGTGCGGCCGGACCTTGGGGTCGCGCTGACCGGATCGTCAGCTGGTATTCCGGTTCGTACTTGTCCACCGCGGCGAGGGTTTCGGCGGTGAGCGCCGTCCGGATGCCGCGCTCATGGTGGCAGAACCGGATGAAGGCCCGTAGTAGCTCGGGAGCGGGGGACAGGTAAGCGGCATCGGCCACGATCTTGCGAGGTATCCAGTCGACGAGCAGGATCTCCACGGCCACCGCACTCCAGCGCAGCGGGTCACCCGGTCCATAGTCGGTGCCGAACCACAGCACCGACTCGAGTAGGCCGCGGTGGTCAGCGTCGTCAAGACCAGTGCCGAACGGGGAAGCGAGGAAGCGCTCGGTGAGCTCGCCCAACGCGGCGGCGTCCCAGTGCGGACGCTGGTAGCCGGTGCCACCCGCGGGCAGCATGCCGATGACCCACTCGACGAGTGGACGGCAGGCGGGCCAGCTGTCGGTCTCGAAGGGCGGGAAGGTGATGGCGCCGTGCTCGACTGCGTCACGGATCCGGGTGCGGGCGTCGGCCGGGGTGAGCGCGGTCCAGGTCGTGTCCTGATCGTCGCCGACGGTTCGCATGTGCTCGATCAGCTCGTTGAGCGGTTCGGGAACGGCGAAGGCGTCTTTGACCAGTGTGCCCATGTTGTGGTCGATGTAGATCACGAGCGACAGCGCGCAACCATGGGGTAGGTTCAACTCGATCATGATGTTGTCACCGTCGCCGAGCACGTGGACCATCTCCACGACCTCCTCGACGGTGGTCCGATCCAGGTTGGTGAGCCATCCGGGCAGGGCGTGCGCCCGTTGGGTGATCTCGCGGCGGACCCGGCGGCGCATCATGTCGTCACCGGAGAGCTCGGCGATCACCGCCAGCAGCGCCGAGGTTTCGCGCAGATCGACCTCAAGGAAGGTCCGCACCAGCTCGTCGACGGTCGGCACGTCGGGTTCCGGCGCCCGTTCGAACGGGTTGGCTCGCCGCGGCTCCAGCGCCGCGAGCAGCGAGCTGACCAGGGACAGGAGCGCGAATGGATGGTCGTCAGCGAGGGCGACCGCGACTTCGCCCATCAGGTCGGGCTGCTCCGGCTGGGGCCGCTGCCCATAGGACTCACCGTGGCCTGGCCGTCGCTGCGCGGGTCTGTGCTTCTCGCGGCGCGTTCGCTTGGACACGCCCGGCAGGCTAGACGGCCGAAGATGACCCGTCCATTGCGCCCTACAGTTCAGAGCGCCCAGGGCCGCGCGGACACGCTAGGTGAGGCGGCTGAGAAAGCGGCCGATCCTCGCTGCCATGCTGGGTTTTTGGGTCAGCGCATAGTCGTAGAGCGCGATCGGGATCGCGAACGAGTAGGTCGGATACGCGTGGATCGAGCCGATGATGGCGTCGACGGTGAGGTCGTTGTTCATCGCCAACGTCAGCTCGTTGATCATCTCCCCCGCGCATTGTCCGGCGATGTGGGCTCCGACGAGCCGCCGTTTGCCGTCGATGAGGAACTTCATCAGGCCGACGGGCTCGGCGTCGGTCACGGCACGCTCGTTGTGGGTGTACGGGAATCGGATGATGTCACAGGTGTCGCCGGCCGCGCGTAGCTGCGTTTCGGTGCGGCCGACGTGCGCGATCTCCGGGTCGGTGAAGGTCACCCACGGCAGGTGCCCGGAGGCAAAGGCTGCTTTGACGGGGACGAAGATGTTGCGCACGGCGTGCGCGGCCTGGTGACCGGCGTAGTGGGTGAACGCCGGGCCGCCGGTCACGTCGCCGACAGCGTAGATGTGCGACTGGTTGGTCTGGAGCCGCTTGTTGATGGTGATACCCCGGTGGCTGCTACCAATCCCCGCGGCGCCGAGTCCGAGCGTTTCGACGTTGGGCACCCGCCCGACCGCGCACAGGACGGCGTCCACCCGGAGCGCCTCGTCGCCGAGGGTGAGCACGATGTCCTCGCCCTCGCGGCGCGCGGCGCTGGGTCGAGTACCGAGTCGCACGTCGATGCCCTCGGCGGCGAACTGGCGCTCCAACACGTCGATCATGTCGGTATCGTCGCGGGGGATCAGATGTGGCCCGCGCTGCAGCACCGTCACCGTGGAACCCAGGCGGTGCAACGCCTGGGCGAGCTCCACGCCGATCGGTCCGCCACCGATCACGGCGAGCCGCTCGGGGAGGTCACTGAGGTCGAAGACGTCTTCGTTGGTCAGGTAGCCGACCTCGGCCAGCCCCTCGACGTGCGGTACCGCCGGTCGGCTACCGGAGGCGATCAGGACGAACTTGGCGGTGACGTCCCGCTCGGCCACCCGCAGCGTGTGGGGATCGCGGAAGGTGGCGCCGCCGAGCAGGACATCGACGCCGAGCTCGGAGAGCATGACAGCATCGTCGAGCTCACCAACGTCATCGACGGCTTGGCGCACCCGGGCATTGACCGCGGCGAGACCCTTCGGCAGGCGCTGCGCGGACAGCCCCCAGCGCTGCGCGGTGGCGGCCTCGTAGGCCACCCGAGAAGCTTTGATCAACGCCTTGCTGGGCACACAGCCGTAATGCAGGCAGTCCCCACCCAGCCGGTCCTTGTCGATCAGGGCGACTCGTTTGCCGAAGAACCGGGCGAGTCGGGCGGCGGTCAGCCCGGCCGATCCCGCGCCGATGATCGCCAGGTCGTAGTCGAAGGATGGCACGGTCTTCCCCGCCATCAGCCAGGTTGGCTGCTGTTACCAGCAGCGCTCGGGGGGGTTGGTAGTCCTTGAAGGGCAACCAACGTCGACGGGTGGACCCGGTCGTCGGGTGTGTGGGGCAGCCAGCGGCGCACCACGATGCCGTCGCACAGCAACGCGTCGCCGCCCATCTGCCGGATGTCCTCCACCGGCCGGGTCAGCTGGTGCCCGCGGGCTGCGGCCACCGCGTAGCGGGCCAGGGTTCCCGGCGAGTACACCTGCCACAGCTTGGCCCGGCGCATACCGAGCAACCCGTAGAGCCGGCGTTGCTCATCGGCCAGGAACAGACCCGGCCAGCCGAGGTGATCCGCGAGCGCGGCGAGCGGGGCCGGCGGGCTGAACCCGCAGGCGATGAGCCCGATCGAGCGCCCGGCGGCGAGGTCACGCACCTGCACGAGGTGCTGCTGGCAGGGCAGTCAAAACCGGTGCCGGATCGCGGTGATCAGATAACGACCGCGCAGCGCACCGAGATCCACTGCGTGCCCGCTGCGGGCATCGGGTAGCACGAGACCGTGCAGCGGGACGGGACGGTCGATTTCACGAGGCACGGACATCGACGATCGGCAGCAGCTTGCGCAGCTCGACGTTCTCCACCGGGTCGAGCACGCTGTGCTGGACGCAGGCGGGGACGAGCTCACCGGTCTCCGGGTGCGCCATCGCGTAGTGGCAGGAGGCCAGTCGCTCCTGGGTGGCGAGAATCCGCGGATCGTCGGCCGTCTCGCCGCGCTGCATCAGCTCCCACGCCGGCGCGACATCCGCGGCGTCCATGAACTGGTGCACCACGAACCACACCGGTCGCACGCCGTGGCGCAGCAGCGCCCGCAGCCCGCCGATGCGGCGCACCAGGCGGGCGATCCACTGGACCGCAAGCGGGACGATGCGCCGGGTGCCGCACGGCCGATCGCACCAGCTTGCCGATCAGGTCGGGCAGCTCCACCCCGGCGAAGTTCGACTTCCCCGAGGTAACGGAAGAAGGCTTCCCTCGCCGCGAGGTCATGCGGGTCGTCACCGGACAGGAACGGGATGCCACCGCGGGCCGACATAGAATCCGTAGGCCGCCCGGTTGCACCGCAGGTCGCCGTGCTGGATCACGGTGTAGTCCAGCGTGGTGCCCACGCCCTTTTCGATCTCTCCCACACCTCGTCCATGCCGACCGTGCTCGGAGTTCTCGTGCCACCGCCGGTCGTCCCCGACGAACGCCGCAGGCTGGAACGAGAACATCCCGAAGCCCATCGCGTGGCAATCCCGCACCACATCGGCGACCTGGTCGAGGTTCGCCGGGGTGACCGTCATGTTGTGTGCCAGGAAGAAGCGCACCCCGTGCTCTGGTCCGCAGCTTGGTGAACATCTCCACGAAGCGCTGCCGGTAGGGGTTGAGTTCCCGTTCACTGCCCGGTCGTGGGATACCGCGCCGCCCGAACATGAACATATCGAAATGCCCGGCGAACGACAGCCGCGGCAGCCGCGGACGGCCCTGCTCGTCGACCGCGAGCCGTTCCAGGTAATCGGGGTCGAAGTCGCCGTGGGACATGCTCATCGGCTCCCGGCCGTGCCGGCGCATCGTCAGCAACGTCTCCGCATGGACCTCCGGGCTGAGCAGCGTCACCTCCCCGCCGATGAGCTGGGCGTGCGCCCGGGGTCCGCGCAGCCGGCGCAGCATCGACATCTGCTCGTCGACCTGGTCGATGGTGTGTGCCCCGTCCACGCGTACCCGGTTCGCGTCGCGCGAGTGATAGCAGGGCGTGCAGGCGAGGTTGCACTTCGGGAAGACGCCATGGGTGCCCTCGCAGCCCACCGCGTGCCTGCCGAGGAACTGGCCCGGTGTCTTGACATGCTCGGGCAGCTCCGCCCAGCGGCGGCGCAGTACCCCGGCGAACTCCGGGTCCACCGGGCGCGTCCGACGTTCGAGCCGTCGCAAAGCTGAGATCATGCCCATGTGCATCACGCTCCTCGAGCGAACGCTACTCGTGAGTGCGTAACAGTGTTCTGGCACTGTTACGCACTCACGAGTTCGCTGATCAGGTCGAACCGGTTCGCTAACGTGGCCAGAACACAGTCGCAGGGACCGTAGCGGCTAAGGAGCGGAATTGACCAGGTTGGCGCTGTGCGGTGGGACGTACTCCAACCCGTATGCGTTGCGGGCCTTCATCCGCGACGCGCGGGCCGGGGGTGCCGACCGGCTGTGGTGCCTGGGGGATTTCGGTGCCTACGGGGCCGAGCCCGAGGCGATCTGGCCGTTACTGATCGACAACGGGATCGAGTGCATCGCAGGCAATTACGAGCTCGCCATCGGGCGGGGAGACACTGACTGTGGTTGCGGCTACGCCGACGATGACGACAACGCCTTCGCCGCGATCGCCTACGACTACACGCTGCGGCACACCTCCCCGGAGTTCGCAGCCTGGATGCGGACCTTGCCCACCGAGCACCGCGAGCTCACCGACGGAGTGGACCTGCATCTCGTCCATGGCTCCCCGCTGGCCGTCAACGACTTCTGGTGGGAGTCGCTGCCCGACCACGCGCACCGGATGCGGATCGAGGCCTCCGGCGCGGACGTGATCTGCTGCTCACACTCCGGGCTGCCGTGGACCAGCCGCTTCGGGGACACGCTCGTGGTCAACGTCGGGGTCCTCGGTCGACCGGCCAACGACGGCGGTCCCCACGTCTGGTACGCGCTGCTGGACATCGTCGACGGCCACGCCACCGCAGAGCTGGTGTCACTGGACTACGACTGGCCGGCGCATGCCGCCTCGATGCGCGATGCCGGATTGCCGGAGGCGTTCACCGAGGCCGTGGAGACCGGATGGTGGACCACCTGCCTGGAGATCGTCCCGCCCCTGGAACGTTCCCGGGGCCGCTTCCAGCTCTACAAATCGGCGATGCCGTCCTTCGCCGGCGAGCAGGTCTCCTGGGGTGCCGCACCGGAGATCCCGGACGACCGCCTCCCGGTGCTGCCCCTGTTCGGTTCGGCGCTGTTCCCGCCGCGGCTGTGGGTTTACACCAACTTCCACTGCAACCTGGCTTGTAGCTACTGCTCGGTCGCCTCCTCCCCGCAGGCCCGCCGCCGCCCGCTCGGCCTGGAGAGATTCCGCGAGCTGGTTGATGAGGCGGTCGCCGAGGGCTTCGCCGAGTTGTACGTCACCGGCGGCGAACCCTTCCTCGAACGCGACCTCGTCGAGATGCTGCTCTACGCCACCGAGCAGCTCGACGTCGTGTGCCTGACCAACGCCATGCTGTATCAGGGGTGGCGACGCACCCAGCTTGAGCGGCTGGCGGGCAGAAAACGGCTGATCCTGCAGACCTCGCTGGACGGCGCGCAGCCCCGATTCCATGACGCCAACCGCGGACCGGGCGCCTGGGCCAAGGCGATGGAAGGGCTGGATCTGGCGCTGGCGCTGAGCCTGCCGGTGCGGGTCGGGATGACCGAGACACCGCAGAACTCAGCCGAGATCGAGCCGCTGCGGGCGCTGCTGGCGGCCAAGGGCATCTGCGGCGCGGACTTCGCGGTGCGGCCGCTGGTCAAGCGTGGGCATTCGGGCGACGGGGTGGCCATCGACACCGACAACACCGTCCCCGAGCTGACCGTCACGACCGACGGTTGGCACTGGCATCCCGCCGGCGCCGACCTCGACACCTCGCCGGACATGCTGCTCGCCAACCCCGAGGTCAGCATGGCCGAGGCCAAACGGCGCGCCGTGGAGCTGTTCCTGCGGCTGCGCCAACGCGACGGCTCCCTACCGCTGATCTACAACTGCGCCGTCTGACCCGCGGTGCCGTCTGACCCGCGGTGATCGTCGGTTGTGTGCGTTGCGCGACATGTTTTGTCGTTGTAGGCACACAAACCGCGATCAAGCTGGCCGATCAAGCTGGCCGATCAAGCTGGCCGATCAAGCTGGCCGATCAAGCTGGCCGATCAAGCTGGCCGATCAAGCTGGCCGATCAAGCTGGCATGGTCGACCGAGAGTATGCGCGAGCTACCTCGTCGACTTGCTCGTAGCCGACGCGGAGCAGGAAGTTGCTGTTGCGGCCGTAGGATTTCACGCCCAGCACGAAGAAGTTCGGCTCCGGCACCCGCAGGACGTCCACCCCATGTGAGGCCTGAGCCAGGCAGTCCACCGGGCCATCGCCCGCTGCCGCGAACAGCGCCGCGGAAAGGTTCATCGGGGCGGCGGTGGCGTAGCACTCGTGGACCTGCAGCTGCCGGTACAGCGACGTGTCGCCCAGAAAGCCGGTCAACGCGATGATGCGGTCGACGACGATCTCCTCGGCGTCCCCGGTGGTCGAGCGAAGCGCGACCGCTACCCCATCGTCGGTGTCGCGCAGCTCGTCGATCACCACTCCGGTGCGCACCTGCACACCGGGCACTGCGCCGGAATGCAGCCGTTGGGAGGCCTCGACCAGCTCCTGGCGCTGGGGCAGTGGATCGTCGGGGATCTCGCCCCAGTCCGGATCCGCGGCTCGCACCGCCCACACCACTCGCGTGCCTGGCCACATGGCGACCAGCTCGGCGAGATCCCGCGCCGCGGTCTGAGCTGATTTCCCCGCGCCGACCAGCAGCAGCCGGCGGCCGCCCCACTCGTCACCGTCGCGGGTGAGATCGGGAAGCCGGCGGGTGATCCGGTCAGCGACCCTCAGCTCGCCCGGAGCGGGGATCCCACCGTCACCGAGAACGTTGGCCTGGTGGTAGCTGCCGGTGCAGTCCAGCAGCAGGTCTGCGTGCTCGGCCCGTTCACCGTCGTCCGGTCCGGAAACCAGCAAGCGGAACGGGCGCGAACCGCGCCGCGGGCTGCCGATCTCCTCGTGCTTGAGCAGGCCTTCCCGGGCTACGCCGAGGACCGTGGTTCGGCTGCGGACGGTGGGTGCCAGCTCCGGTAGCTCGGCTAACGGTCGAAGCAGCTGTTGGGCGAACTCACCACCGGTCGGGCAGTAGTTGGCGGGTCCTGGTGGCGCAACGCCGACGGCGTCCAGATGCGCCAGCATCCGCGTCGACGCATTCATCGACCACGGGGTGAACAGCCGGATATGACTCCACGCGGTGACGTTCGCGGCCACCGACGGAGCCGACTCGTACACGGTGGCCGACCAACCGTTGTCCAGAAAGGCCAGCGCGGCGTCGAGGCCGATCGGCCCAGCACCGAGAATCGCGACATGGCCAGGTCCGTCAGCTACCGCTGTCACACGCGCTCCATTTCGTCAGCCGTACTATCGGCATCTATCTCTTCGAGACCGGGGGAAGTTCGGATCGGTGAGCACGCCAGCGACGGTGTCGATCGTGGTGCCTACCCTCAATGAGGCAAGCCGGATCGAGCGCTGCCTGCAACGCTTGCGCAAGGACTTCCCCGATTGTGAACTAGTCGTGGTCGACGGTGGCAGCACCGACGGGACCCCTGACCTTGCAGCGCACTACGCCCGCACTGTGCGCAGTGCTGCGGGCCGCGGCACCCAGCTCAACGCCGGGGCAGCGGTGACCACCGGCGACATCCTCTGGTTCGTCCACGCGGACTGCCGGCTGCCGGCCGACGCGCTCGACCTGCTCCGGCGGGCGGTGCTGGACCCCGGGGTGGTGGGAGGAGGCCTGCAATTGCGCTTCGACCAGCGCAGCGTGGGCCTGGACTACCTCGCCGTCAGCTCCAACCTGCGAGCTCGCCGGCTGCACTGGATCTTCGGAGATCAGGCCATGTTCGTCCGCCGCGATGTGTTCGACTCGGTAGGCGGCTTTCCCCAGATCCCCCTGATGGAGGATCTGGAGATGTCTCGCATCCTGCGACGGCGTGGTGAGCTCGCGGTGCTGCCGACCGCGGTCACCGCCTCGGCCCGGCGCCTGGTCGACCAGGGGGTGTGGCGGATGACGGTGCTCATGCAGCTGCTCAAGCTGCAATACCTGCTCGGTGTCGATCCAGAACGGATTCGTCGTCGCTATGAAGCCGGCACCCGCCGCGGGCGCCAGCGCTAGCCGACCGTCAGCTCAGCGGGGCAGTAAGAGCAGTTTTCCGGTGGTACGGCGGCCTTGCAGGTCCTGATGGGCACGGCCGGCGTCGGCCAGCGGGTAGCGGCCGCCGATGCGGATCCGCAGGGATCCGTCGAGGATCGCGCCGAACACCTCGCCGGCGCGCCAGGTGAGTTCCTGCCGGGTGGCGACATAGTCCGCCAGTTTCGGCCTGGTGAGAAATACCGAGCCGGCGGAGTTCAGCCGCTGGGCGTCCACCGGCGGCACCGGCCCGCTGGCCGCGCCGAACAGCGCGAGCATCCCGCGGCGGCGCAGCGAGGCGAGGCTGGCGTCGAACGTCGAGGCGCCCACCCCGTCGTAGACGGCGGCGACGCCGTCCCCACTGGTCCGCCGGCGGACCTCGCCGGCCACGTCGTCGACCTCGGTGTAGCGGATCACCTCCGCTGCTCCAGCCTCCCGGGCCAGCCGCTCCTTGTCGGGAGTGGACACCGTGCCGATCACCCGGCCGCCACGCGCGGTGGCCAGCTGGGTGAGCAGCAACCCCATCCCGCCTGCCGCAGCGTGGATCAGCACGGTCTCACCGGGCTGCACTGCGTGCACCGACACTGCGAGATAGTGCGCGGTCATGCCCTGCAGCAGGCAGCCCGCGGCGACGTTGATGTCCACGCCCGGGGGTACCGGCACGGCTTGATCGGCGGGCACCACGGCACGCTCGGCGTAGCTGCCGGGGCTGGCCGCCCAGGCCACTTGGTCGCCGACCGCGACATCGCTAACGTCGGGTCCCACGGCGGTGACGGTGCCCGCTCCCTCCGAGCCGGGGATGAACGGCAGCGGCATCGGGTAGGCACCGCTGCGGTGGTAGGTGTCGATGTAGTTGACGCCGGCTGCGGCGAGCTCGACGAGCAACTGGCCGGGTCCAGGCGACGGATCGGGCAGCTCGGCCAGGCGCAGGACGTCAGGGCCGCCGGTCTCGGTGATCTGGATCGCCCGCATGGCGCCAGCCTACGAACGACCGGCCACAGCGCGCCTGGCCAAACCGAGCGGTAGGCATCCCGAGCCGGCCAGGGTGTCGTGGAAATCGCGGAGGTCCCCGGACCACTGGGCGCGCAACTGCTCGATCTCCAGGCAGCCGGTCAGGTAGGACGGGGCCTGCGTGGGCCAGGCGCAGTACCGGTCGACTTCGGCCTTGGCGGTGCCCGGGGATAGCGATGCCCGGGTGGCCATGAACTCCTCGGCCTGCGCCGGGTCCATGTCACCGCAGTGCAGCGCGGTGTCCACCATCATCCGGGCCGCACGGAAAATCCGGGCGTCGAGGTGCGCGAGCTCGTGTGCCGGATCGGTGAAGTAGCCCTGCTCGCGCATCATTCCCTCGGCGTAGAGCGCCCAGCCCTCCGCGAAGTAGCTGCTTCGATGCACCGCCCGCACACTTCGCGCCGCCGGGGATGCTTCGGCCGCCCAGGACAGCTGCCAATGGTGCCCGGGGTACGCCTCGTGCACGGAAATGGTGGGCAGCTGCGCGCGGGCGTTGGTGCGCAGCCGCTGGGAAATCTCGTTCGCGGTGGCGCCGTCCGGGGTATAGGGCACGAAGAAGTGACCGATGCGGGACCGGGTCAGCGGTGGTGGTTGCAGGTAGGACGCGACGGCGAGAATGGGTCGCTGGTACGCCGGTGCCGGCACCACCCGGCATTGCTCGCCTTCGGCGAAGGTGACCAGCTCGCGGTCGGTGAGGAAGGCCCGGGCTCGCGCGGTCTCCGCCTCGTACTCCGCGCGCATCGCCTGCAACGTGGGGGGGTGGTCGTCCTGCAGGGCCTCCATGGTGGCCCGCCAGTCGGCGCTGCCGCCGGGCACCCGGGGCGCCAGTTCCCGCAGCTGCGCGTCGAGCCCATCCCAGGCTTCGATACCTCGGCGGTGCAGCTCGCCGGCCCCGTAGCCGAGCAGCTCACGCTGTTCTAGAAGCGCCGAGTACAGCGTTTCACCAGTCCGCCAGTCACCCGTGGCGCGCTCGGCGAAGTCGGTGAGGAATCCGGTGGTCGCCTCGAACGCCTGCACCGCTGGGACGGCTGCGTCTTGTAGGCGGTTCCGCAGCGCTGGGTCGCTGACCTCGGCGGGCAGCGAGTCGCGGAGAAACGCCGGGCCGGCCGCGGCCTGGCCCAGCGCGCGACGGATCAGCCGTGGAGCCGACAGGTCCAGGTCCAGGTTGGCTCGGCACGATGCGAGCACCTCAGGTACTTCCGCCAACCGGGCCAGCGCCCCGTCGACCAGCTCCGGCTCGGGGCGCAGCCGGTGCAAGAACGGCAGCAGCAAGCCGGCGAACACCGGACTGAGATACACCGCCGGGTCGCGCCGCCAGGCCGGCCAGCCGGCCATCAGCAGGTTTCCGCGCAGCACCGAGATGACGAGGTCCCGGTCGATTCCCTCGGGCTCGACTTCGAACCGGGTCAGCCATCTGGCGGTGTCACGCTCGCTGGTGTCGAAGGCGGCGGCGCTGAAGTCGCCGAGCCGGTGGCCGTAGCCAGGGGCGCCAAGGGCGTCGGCGTGCACCGGCTGCTGATCGAAGTACCAGTCGAGGTAGGCGCCCAGCTGATCGGACGCACGCTCTGGGGTTATCGAGGGATCTGGGCTCACGACCTCGAAGCTATCCCACCCGACACTGCTGTGGCATCCGCACTGATCGCGAAACAGCGATCATGGAGCTGGGGTCAGGTCAGCGCGGGAACTTGCTGGGTCGCCCGCGTAGCACCCGCGACCGGTCGAGAGGCGATCGGTCGAGAGGCGATCGGTCGCGTTGACGATGAAACCGCAGGTGGTACTGCTCGACGCACAGTTGATCGCACTGGACGGCGGTTGCTCGACGTGTCTTCGACTGCTCAATTACTTTCCGGTGACGACCTTGTGCATGCCCATGATCGCTCGACTATTGTCGAGACGCTGTAGCCGCCCGAACCTATTGCGAGGCCTTTTATGAGCATTCCACCGTCAGGGCGGCAGTACGAGATCCGGCATGGCGAGCAGGTCGCCGTGGTGGTGGAGGTCGGCGGCGGGGTGCGCGAGTACCGCGTCGGTGAGCGGGCGGTTCTCGACCCCTACCCGCTGGATGCGATGTGCGATGGCGCGCACGGTGCTCCGCTGGTGCCCTGGCCCAATCGGCTGGCCGACGGTCGGTACCGGTTCGACGGTGTCTACCATCAGGTGGCGATCACCGAACCGGAGAAAAGCAACGCGATCCACGGTTTCCTGCGCTGGCGGTCCTGGGATGCGGTGCGCGAGGAGCCCAACCGGGTCACCATGGGCACCCGGCTGTATCCGCTGACCGGATACCCGTTCCTGCTCGACGTCGAGGTGGGCTACCGCCTCGATGACGACGGCTTGACGGTCACCACCACGGCGACCAACCGGGGCGAACGCAGCTGCCCGTATGGCGCTGGGCAGCATCCGTACCTCTCGCCGGGCAGCGGCGTGATCGACGATGCGGTGCTGAGCTTCGCGGCTGGCAGCCGGATCGTCACCGACCCGACCCGCCAGCTGCCGACGGGAACCGAGCCGGTGGTCGGCGGACGCTTCGATTTCTCCGAGCCTCGCAGACTGGGTGAACTGCGAATCGACTTCGCCTTCACCGATCTTGCCCGCGACGAGGCAGGGCGGGCGTGGGTCCGGCTGGACGGGCCGGACGGCAGGCGTGTGGAGCTGTGGGTGGACAGCACGTACCCCATCATCGAGCTCTACACCGGCGACACGCTGAGCCCGGACCGTCGCCGCCTCGGGTTGGGAGCCGAGCCGATGACCTGCCCGCCGAATGCCTTCCAGTCCGGGCAGGGCGTCCGCCGGCTGGCGCCAGGCGAAGCGGTCACGACCCGGTGGGGCGTCCGGCTCGGCGCCGGCTAAACGAATTTGGGATACAGCGACATCCCGCCGTCGACAACAATGGTCGTGCCGGTGACGTAGCTCGCCTCCCCGCTGGCCGCCCAGGCCACCGCCGCCGCGATCTCCTCGGGCATGCCCATCCGCCCGATGGGGATCTCCTCTTCGACCGCATGCTTGGCCTCGGGGTCATCCAGCACGAACTTGTTGATCGGCGTGACGATCGCGCCTGGAGCGATGTTGATCACACGAATATTCTTGGGGGCGAGTTCCCGGGCGGCGGTCTCCATCAGCAGCTTGACCCCGCCCTTGCTGGCGCAATACGGCGCGAAGCCGGGCCAGGGAATGAACTCGTGCACGCTGGACATGTTGACGATCACCCCACCGGCGCCGCCGGCCATGACCTTTCCGACCTCCCGCAGGCACAGGAACGCGCCGGTGAGGTTGGTGCGCAGGATCCGCTCCCAGTCGTCCTGCGAGGTCTCCAGTAGTGGGACCTGCTTTTCGATACCGGCGTTGTTGACCAGGATGTCGACCCCGCCGAACGCCTTGACGGCCTCGGTCACCATCTGCTCGACATCTTTCTCGCTGCCGACGTCGGCCTGCACCGCGACCGCCTTGCCAGGGCCGGCGCGCTCGATGCTCGCGACCACCTCGTCGGCGTCGGCTTGCTCCTTGGCTGAGTAGTAGTTCACGCAGACGTTGGCGCCTTCGCGTCCCAACCGCTCCGCGGTGGCCTTGCCGATACCGCTGGAGGCGCCGGTGACGATCGCCTTCCTACCCTCCAAGAGCATGGGGTCCACTCCGTCCCGATGTTGTTGTGGAAACCTTGTCCTCGCCAGGGTGTACCCACGCCTGCTCCGACGAATCTGGGGTACTCCCGCAACGCAGCGGATCTATCCAAGATCAGCAAGGAGACGGCGATGCAGTTGGGCATGATCGGCCTCGGACGCATGGGAGCCAACATCGTACGGCGACTGATGCGCGACGGCCATGAGTGCGTCGTCTACGACCGTGCTCCCAGCGTCGTCGAGGCGCTAGCCAGCGAGGGCGCGACCGGCGTCAGCTCGATGCAAGAGTTGGCGGCGAAGCTCGCCACACCTCGCGCGGTGTGGGTGATGGTGCCGGCAGGGGCGATCACCAGCTCCGTCATCGCCGAGTTGGCCGACACTCTGGAATCCGGTGACACCGTCATCGACGGCGGGAACTCCTACTACCGCGACGACATCCGGCATGCGAAACAGCTGGCCGAGCACGGCATCCGGCTGTTGGACTGCGGCACCAGCGGCGGCGTCTGGGGCCTGGACCGCGGGTACTGCCTGATGATCGGCGGCGACAATGATGCCGTCGCGCAAGCCGAACCGATCTTTGCGTCGCTGGCTCCTGGCGTCGGCACCGCAGAGCGCACCCCGGGCCGGGATGGTGCGGTGACGCCAGCCGAGCAGGGCTACCTGCACTGCGGGCCCACCGGCGCCGGGCACTTCGTCAAGATGGTCCACAACGGCATCGAGTACGGGATGATGGCCTCCCTCGCGGAGGGCCTGAACATCCTGCACAACGCCGACATCGGCACCCGCATGCAGGAAGCCGATGCCGAGACCGCCCCGCTGGAGAATCCCGAGTACTACCGCTACGACATCAACGTTGCCGAGGTCGCCGAGGTGTGGCGACGCGGCAGCGTGATCGGCTCCTGGTTGCTCGACCTGACCGCCGCCGCGCTGCACGAGTCGCCGGAGTTGCAAAACTTCTCCGGGCGGGTGTCGGACTCCGGTGAAGGCCGCTGGACCTCCATCGCGGCCATCGACGAGGGAGTGCCGGCTCCGGTGCTGACCGCCGCGCTGTACTCGCGGTTCGGCTCCCGGCACTGCGACGAGTTCGCGGACAAGGCGCTGTCGGCGATGCGCAAACAGTTCGGCGGTCACGACGAGAAACCGGACGGGGGCAGCTGAGGATGGAGAAACCGATCGCGGTGCTGTTCGACATCGACGAAACCCTCGTGCACACCGGTGGCGCGGGCGCCCGGAGCTGGGCGTGGGCGTTCGACCAGTTGCATGGGGTGCCCGCCGACATCGGCAAGCACACCTCGGCCGGTGAGACCGACCCGCAGGTCGGTCGGGGAACCTTCCGCGCGGTGCTCGGCCGCGAGCCGAGCTACGACGAGATGGCTCGGCTGTACGCCAAGTACCTCTGGCACCTGTCCGAAGAGATCTGGACGTCGCAGGCCTACCGGGTGCTCGACGGTGCGGAGGACCTGTTGCAGCGCCTCACCGACGCCGGAATCATCCTCGGGGTGATTTCCGGCGCCATGGAGGGCGCGGCGCGCACCAAGATGGAACCGGGCAAGCTCAACCGGTACTTCGTGTTCGGCTCCTACGGGTCGGACTCCCCGGACCGGACCGAAGTCACCCAGCTGGGCATCGCCAAGGCCGCCCGGCTGCACGGCCGGGACCTCTCAGCGGACGAGGTGTACGTCGTCGGTGACACGCCGCGCGATGTCGCGGCGGGTCGCGCCGCGGGCGCCACCGCAATCGGTATCGCCAGTGGTCACTACGGCGCCGACGAGCTGCGCGCGGCGCAGGCCGACCATGTGCTGCGGTCGCTGACCGAGCCGTTCCCGGGTCTGTAACAGGCCGTCGCCGGGGCCCTGGGAAGGTGGTTCACGGCTGTAAGTACGATTTATTCGGCATTCGGGTTGCGGCCGGCCAGGTAGGAGGATCACCAGTGGGGCTGAGGGACTACCTGGAACGGGCTTTCGGTCGAGGCGCACGCGGCCTGTTGAGTCAGCGCGCCATTCGCGTCAGACGTGGCGGCTACCAAAGCATGCTTGATCGAGAAGCCACCCCGGATGACCTTGCGGACTTGCGTGAATTTGTCAGAAGCCGGAGCGGCGTCGAATTCTATGTCGAGCCGGAAACAGCGGCGACCGATACGACGGCCGTTGCGGTCGCCGCTGATGGCGAGTGGATCCGCCGGCGGGTGGGCTCGCCCGCTGTCGCCCGCAAGCTGGCTGCCGAACTGAGCGTCCCCGCTTATGATGCTGCGATCGTCGGTTATCCCGATGCGATGCGCCGATACCGCCGTCCTGACTCCTCGGAGTCAGGTGGTTCCCG
This sequence comes from uncultured Actinomycetota bacterium, assembly GCA_963717245.1. Taxonomy (GTDB): domain Bacteria; phylum Actinomycetota; class Actinomycetes; order Mycobacteriales; family Pseudonocardiaceae. The sequence goes on from CAVQVV010000007.1 coordinate 153,659, forward strand.
CGCTGGCTAGCGGGCGCGCGTCGCCCATAGTGACGGTGGGCTCGCAGTCGCGGGCCCGGCAGCTCGTCCAGAGCGCGGCCATCGCCACTACCACCGCGGCGGCGCCCAGGACGTGCAGCGAGACGAGTACGTCAGGCACCCCGGTGAGGTATTGCACGACTCCCAAGGTGCCCTGCGCGAGCACCACACAGACCAGCACCGTGTAGCGCTGCCAGATGCGGGCCGCCACGCCTGTCGCGCGTAGCGCGAACCCCAGGCCGGCAAGTAATCCGAGGAAACCGACGAGCAGATCGGCATGTAGTTGCGCCATCGCCGGCACACCCACCGGCAGCCTGGGAGTGGCAGCGTTTCCGGCGTGCGGTCCCGCTGAGGTCACCAATGTCCCGGCGATCAGCAGCGCTGCCAGCACCATGGTGGCGGCGCGCAGCAAGCCACGCAGCGGCCCAGGGAAGTGCCAGCGTGGCGGGGAGTCACCTTCTGCGAATGCGGCGACCAGCAGCACTGCGAGCCACACCAGCACCATCGAGACGAGAAAGTGGACGCTGACAGTCCACCAGGCCAACCCGGTCAGGACGGTGATGCCCCCGAGGACGGCCTGCGCGACGACGCCCAGGGGCATCGTCGCGGCCAACAGGATCAGCCGTCGACGCCGGGGCCGAACCAGTAGCGCGGCGATCAGGCAGGTGAGCGCGACCACGCCGACCACACCAGTGAGCAGGCGGTTACCGAACTCGATCCACTGGTGCACCGCAGCGACCTCGGGATGCGGCTGCGGCACCAGGCTGCCCGGGAAGCACTGCGGCCAGGTCGGGCAGCCCAGCCCCGATCCGGTGACTCGCACCACCGAGCCGGTCACCGCGATGCCGCCCTGAGTGATCACCGCAGCGATCGCGGTAGCCCGGGACAGAGTCGCCAGTGAGCGCTTTGGGGCAGATGCAGCAAGCACAACCCTGATACTAGGCAGCCGGTACGGCCACCAACCGGCGGGCACGTCGTCTATACCGGCGACCGACACTCTCTCCTACGAACGGACACCCTCAACGTCTGACTGAGTACCACGGACTGCTAGGTGATCACGAATTGGGAAGAATGAGCCGCGGTGAGCGCGGCTCATTCTTCCCAAACGGCGATCATGGACGGTCGATACGGGGCGACGGCCGCCCGGGGCGGGCTCAGGACAGGCGCAGAGTGCGGGCAGCCAGCAGGCCGGCGGCGGCCGCCCACGCCAGTAGAACGCCCAGCGCGCCCCACGGGGTGACGCCCTGCACCAGCGCGGTGTGCAGGCCCTCTGCCAGCGCGCCGGAGGGCAGCGCCGCGGCGATCGGGGACAGCGTACCGGGCAGGGCCTGCACGGACAGCACGATGCCGCCCGCCACGACGAGCAGCAGCCAGACCATGTTCGCCACCGCGAGTACCACCTCGGCCCGAAGGGTCCCCCCAAGCAGCACTCCGAGCGCGCCGAAGGCCGCCGTGCCGGCCAAGATCAGCAGCGCGGCTGGTGCCAGACCCACCGGCTCGGGACGCCAGTGCAAGGCGAGGGCCACTGCGCCGAGCACCACCAGCTGCACCACCACCACCCCGAGCACCGCGAGCATCCGCCCGGCAACCACGGACCAGCGCGGCAGCGCGGTGGCGGCCAATCGCTTGAGCACCCCGTAGCGGCGGTCGAAGCCCAGCGCGATTGCTTGTCCGGTGAACGCGGTGGACATCACGGCCAGCGCTAGAACTCGCGGGGTGATGTTGTCCACTCGCGGGTTCGGGACCGGGACCACATTGAGCAGGGTGAATCCGACCAGGATGCCTAGGGGAATGAGCAGCGTGAGCAGCACCTGCTCGCCGTTGCGCAGGGTGAGCACAAACTCCGTCCGAGCTTGGGTGAGCAGCATCCGCGAGAGCCGCCCGCGGCCCGGTGCGGGCGCGAACGTGCCGGGGGAGAAGCTGGTCATGGCCGCAGCTCCCGTCCGGTGAGTTCAAGGAATACATCTTCCAGGCTGCGCCGCGACACCCGTAGGTCCTCGGCGAACACCCCCTGCGCTGCGCACCACGCTGTCACGGTGGCCATCACCTGCGGGTCGATCAAGCCCTCGACGAGGTACCCACCGGGACGCGGTTCACTGGCCCGGCACCCCGCAGGCAGTGCGGTGCACAGAGCGCCGAGGTCCAAGCCGGCTCGGGCCCCGAATCGCAATTGGCGCTCCGTGCCATCGGAGGTGAGCTCGGCAGGGCTGCCGTGAGCCACCACCCGGCCATGATCGATGATCACTACCTGGTCGGCCAGCGCCTCGGCCTCCTCCATCAGGTGCGTGGTGAACAGCACGCTGACGCCGTCGGCGCGCAGGCTGCTGATGATGTCCCAGACCAGCCGTCGGGCCTGCGGGTCCATGCCGGCGGTGGGTTCGTCGAGAAACACCACCTCTGGTCGCCCGACCAGCGCGCAGGCCAGTGCGAGCCGTTGCTGCTGGCCGCCGGACAGTCGTTTGTAAGGCACCCGCGCGACGGTGCTGAGCCCGAGCACGTCAAGCAGCCAGCCGACGTCCAGCGGCCGGGCCGCGCATACTGCGACCAGTCCGAGCATCTCGGCGGCCCGCACACCCGGGTACGCCCCGCCGCCCTGCGGCATCACTCCGACTCGGGGCCGCAGCGCGGCACTGTCGGCGATCGGGTCCAGACCAAGAACGCGGACCACCCCGGCATCCGGGCGGAGAAACCCTTCACACACCTCGACAGTGGTGGTCTTGCCGGCGCCGTTGGGACCGAGCAGGGCCAGCACCGTGGCGGACGGCACCCGTAGGTCAAGGCCGTCCACCGCCCGAACCGTACCGAAGCTGCGAATCAGGCCGCGGACCTCGACGGCAGCCGATGGCGCGGGCAGGGTCACGTTCACAGAGCCTAGGTCGCGATCCCAGATCAAAGCGCACTGGCCCGCGGCGCCGGCGTGGTTACCCGAAGCGTCGCCAACAGTGGTGGGGTGCGCCCGCGGATCAGCAGCATCGGCACCATCAAGGTGATCGCCGCGGCCACGAGAGCCGAGGGCACCACCCAGGCCCGGAACAGAAAGTCGGAGCCGGTGGGTGCCACGACCATCGCGAGCACGGCTGAGGTCGCGGTGGCGGTCATCCGAAACGCCGGATGGGTGGTGGAAGCCGCCAACGGGATCACTGCCCACAGCAGGTACCACGGGTGCACGACCGGCCCGAGCAGCACCACGGCGCCCAACGCGGCCCCGACCGCAGCCACTGGCTCGACCCGCCCTCGCCAGCACCGCCACAGCAGCGCAAGGCTGACTCCGCCGGCCGCTGCCAGCCCGATGGCCCGGGCCAGTGCGAGGACCGAGGTGGTGTGGTCGCCGAGCCCGAGCAGGCTGCCGATCACCCCGCCGAGCAGGCCGAGCTCGGTCACCACAGACATCCAGCTACGCACCACATTGGGCGTGCCCAGCGCACCGATCCAGCCGAAACCGAGCCCGGTGCCCAGCCCGATCGCCACGGTGGTCGCCAGCGCGACCCCGCCGACCACCGCGGCCGCCCAGCCCAGATCGCGCAGCCGACCACCCCGATGGCGGGCCCACCACACCACGACGAAGCCGAGCGCCAGCACAGCGGGAACCTTCACCTGAGCTGCGGCCGCGATGAGCACCGTGCCGCCGAGCAGGGCCGGTCCCATTGCCGGTCTGCGCAGTGTCAGCTCCAGGCCGACCAGCATCAAGCCGATCATCAGCGCCTCGTTGTGCACCCCGCTGACCAGATGGAACAGGACCAACGGGTTGGCGACGCCGAGCCACAGCGCGAATACCGGTGAGACGCCCACTCGACGGGCCAGTCGCGGCAGCGCCCAGACGATCATCATCAGACCGGCCACCGCGAGGGTGCGGTGTAGTAGCGCGCCGAGCACGACGTCGTCGCGGGCGATCCAGTCGATCGGCCTGCCCAGCGTGAGGAACAGCGGGCCGTACGGTGCCGGTGTGTGTCGCCAGATGGTGGGGATTCCCCGTACCAGGGGATGGTCCACCCCCAGCGCGTCGGCGGGGCCCAGGACATAGGGGTCCAGCCCACGGTTGACCATCGCGCTCTGCGCCAGGTAGCTGTAGACGTCTCGGCTGAACATCGGCGGCGCGACCAGCAGCGGCGCCATCCACAGCAGCATCGTGCGGTCCAGCTGGGTCCGGCTGATCAACCGGGGTCGACCGGGAGTGGCCAGTGCGCCGAGCCACAGCCAGGCCAGGACCACCATGGCTATGCCGGTGTAGGCGACGGCCAGCGACGCGGTGGGCATCCGGGTGAACAAACCTAGCACCGGACGCCCGACGACCGGGTTGTCCAGGACCGGGGCCGTCCCCGCACCGAGTGAACCTAGGCCCATCAACAGTGCCCCGACGGTGCCGAATCGGCGCACCGTGTCGAGCTGGCGAACCTCGGCCGGCTCGAGGCCGATGCCCCCGTCCAGTGTCCGAGATCGGGGCCTGACCAGCGCTTGCGGTGCGGGCTCCGATGCCGACAGTGGGGCACCGACACCTCGCATCTTTCCGGCCACCACGTCGCGAAGGTTAGCGGTGCGCGCGCCGGCACCGTTGACCGAGCGCCCTAGGCATTTGCACCTGCCGGGGAAATACGTAACATAGGTGTTGTGAAAACCGTCGGCACCGATCGTCGCACTCGCGAGTCGGTGGCGCGGATGTTGCTGGAGCACGGGCCGGTGACCGCCGCGCAGATCGCCGACGCGCTGGGGCTGGGTCCCGCAGCAGTGCGCCGTCACTTGGATGCTCTGCTCACCGAGGGGCAGGCCAGCTACCGCGCGCCGCCGCGGCGAGGTCCCCGTGGCCGTGGTCGTCCGGCCAAGTTGTTCCTGCTCACCGCTGCCGGTCGGGCGCGGTTCGAGCATACCTATGACGATCTCGCCGTGGCTGCGCTGCATTTCCTGTCTGAGCGCGATGGTGAGCAGGCGGTCCGCTCGTTCGCCGAAAGCCGGGTGCTGGATCTGGTTGATCGGCACCGGCCCACTGTGGTTGCTGCGGCTGACCCGGTGGCACGGGCGCAGCGACTGGCAATCGCTCTGAGCAGCGAAGGTTACGCTGCGTCAGTGGAATACATCGGTGCGGGCGCGCAGTTGTGTCAGCACCATTGTCCGGTCTCGCACGTTGCTGCGGAATTTCCGCAGCTCTGCGAAGCAGAGACGGCGGCCTTCGCCGAGCTGCTCGGTGTCCACGTCCAGCGGCTGGCCACCATCGCGCGCGGTGACGCGGTATGTACCACGCACGTTCCCGAGACCCGGGTGCCGTTCGGTGCCCGGCCAACCGTTCCCACCACCACTCCCACCACGAACCGGATGGAGGCGTCTGAAGCATGACGACTGCCCCTGAGCAGGATGTGCGAGCGCAGACCGCCCTGGCTACGCCACTCTCCCAGGAAGAAACGCTCTCCAGCCTGGGGCGCTACGAGTACGGATGGGCCGACTCCGACGCCGCCGGCTCCAACGCGCAGCGTGGACTGTCCGAAGCGGTGGTGCGCGACATCTCGGCTAAGAAGAACGAGCCGGAGTGGATGCTGGAGACCCGGCTGAAGGCGTTGCGCCTGTTCCACCGCAAGCCGATGCCGCGCTGGGGTGCCGACCTGTCCGGCATCGACTTCGACAATATCAAGTACTTCGTGCGGTCGACGGAGAAGCAGGCCACGTCTTGGGACGAACTGCCCGAGGACATCAAGGCCACCTACGACCGCCTGGGCATTCCCGAGGCGGAGAAGGCTCGTCTGGTGGCCGGCGTGGCCGCGCAGTACGAGTCCGAGGTCGTCTATCACAAGATCCGCGAGGATCTGGAGGAGCTCGGCGTCCTGTTCCTGGACACAGACACCGCGCTGCGCGAGCAGCCGGAGCTCTTCCGGCAGTACTTCGCCAGCGTGATCCCGGCTGGGGATAACAAGTTTGCCGCGTTGAACACCTCAGTGTGGTCGGGTGGGTCGTTCATCTACGTGCCACCGGGCGTGCACGTCGACATCCCGCTGCAGGCCTACTTCCGGATCAACACCGAGAACATGGGCCAGTTCGAGCGGACCCTGATCATTGTCGACGAGGGCGCCTACGTGCATTACGTGGAGGGCTGTACGGCGCCGGTCTACAAGTCCGACTCGCTGCACTCGGCGGTCGTCGAGATCATCGTCAAGAAGGGTGCCCGCTGCCGCTACACCACGATCCAGAACTGGTCGAACAACGTCTACAACCTGGTCACCAAGCGGGCCACCGCCGCTGAGGGCGCCACCATGGAGTGGATCGACGGCAACCTCGGCTCCAAGGTCACCATGAAGTACCCCTCGGTGTGGCTGATCGGTGAGCACGCCAAGGGCGAGGTGCTCTCGGTGGCCTGCGCGGGCGAGGGTCAGCATCAGGACGCCGGCGCGAAGATGGTCCACGCTGCACCGCACACCTCAAGCAAGATCGTGTCCAAGTCGGTGGCGCGCGGCGGGGGCCGCACCTCCTACCGTGGGCTGGTGCAGGTCAACGAGGGTAGCCACCACTCCCGGTCCACGGTGAAGTGCGATGCCCTGCTGGTGGACCAGATCAGCCGCTCGGACACCTACCCCTACGTCGACATCCGCGAGGACGACGTGTCGATGGGCCACGAGGCCACCGTGTCTAAGATCAGCGACGACCAGCTCTTCTACCTGATGAGCCGGGGGCTGGCCGAGGACGAGGCGATGGCCATGATCGTGCGTGGATTCATCGAGCCGGTCGCCCGCGAGTTGCCCATGGAGTACGCCTTGGAGCTCAACCGCCTGATCGAACTTCAGATGGAAGGAGCCGTCGGCTGATATGACGGCCACGACCGACCGACCGGGTGTGGGTGCGGTCGCGCACTCGCACGGCGAAACTGGGAAACCCACAGCTGTGGAACCCAGCGTGCCGATGGTGTCCCGAGGGCAGCGGTTCACCTCCTACGACGTAGACGCCTTCGAGGTGCCCACAGGACGCGAGGAGGAGTGGCGGTTCACTCCGCTGCGGCGGCTGCGTGGGTTACATCAGGGCGTCGCTGCCACTGCCTCCGTGCAGGTCAGCGTAGAAGCAGCAGAAGGGGTCACCGTTGAAGAGGTCGCCCGGACCGACGCTCGTCTCGGCGACGGTGGCATCCCCGCCGATCGGGTAGCGGCGCAAGCCTGGAAGTCCGCGGCGCAGGCGACCGTGGTGACCATGCGGGCGCAGACCCGGATCGAGAACCCGGTAATGATCACCGTGACCGGACCCGGTGTAGGGGAGGTCGCCTACGGGCACCTGCAACTGCGCCTCGAGGCATTCGCCGAAGCCGTGGTGGTGCTCGACTACCGCGGTAGCGGCACCTACGCGGAGAACGTCGAACTTGTCCTTGCCGATGGTGCCCGGCTGACTGTGGTCAGCGTGCAGGACTGGGCTGATGACGCGGTGCACGTCGCCGCGCAGCACGCCCAGTTGGGGCGCGACGCGGTGCTCCGAGCCACCACGGTGAGTCTCGGCGGCGACCTGGTCCGGCAATCCCCGACGGTGACGTTCGCCCAGCCCGGCGGCGACGCCGAGTTGCTCGGGCTGTACTTCGCCGACGCCGGGCAGCACCTGGAGCACCGCTTGCTGGTGGACCACGCTGTCCCACATTGCCGATCCAACGTCGCCTACAAGGGCGCGCTGCAGGGCGATCCGGCAAAGCCCGACGCGCACACCGTGTGGATCGGAGACGTCCTGATCCAGGCCGCTGCCGAGGGGACCCAAACCTTCGAGGTGAACCGCAACCTGGTGCTCACCGACTGTGCTCGGGCCGACTCGGTGCCCAATCTGGAGATCGAGACTGGGGAGATCGTCGGTGCCGGGCACGCCAGCACCACGGGCCGCTTCGACGACGAGCAGTTGTTCTACCTGACCTCTCGGGGCATCCCCGTGGAGCAGGCTCGCAGGCTGGTCGTTCGGGGTTTCTTCGGCGAAATCCTGCAGAAGATCACCGTCACCCAGGTCCGCGAGCGGCTGGCGTTGGCGATTGAGGCTGAGCTGGAAGCGGTGGGGGTATGACCGCAGTCCGGGTGTGCAGCCTGACCGATCTCAAGGATGACGTGCCCGTCGGCTTTCAGGTCACTGATGTGCCGGTGGTGCTGGTCCGTCAGGGCGAGCAGGTCTACGCGCTGGCCGACATCTGCTCGCACGCCGAGATCGCGTTGTCCGAAGGCGAGGTGACCCGCAAGGGTCTGGAGTGCTGGCTGCACGGCTCGTGCTTCGATCTGGCCACTGGGGAGCCGTCCTCACCACCGGCAGCCGAACCGGTGGATACCTACGCCGTGACGATCGACGGTGACGACGTGTATGTCGATCCGTCGATTCCAACCAACCGCTAGCGGGAGCTGAGAACACACCGATGACCATCCTGGAGATCAAGGACCTGCATGTCGCGGTGCCCACCGACGATGCAGCGGCGCCTCAGAAAGAGATCCTGCGCGGCGTTGATCTGACCGTCCGGGCAGGTGAGACGCACGCGATCATGGGCCCCAACGGGTCGGGCAAGTCCACCCTGGCTTACTCGATCGCTGGGCACCCGAAGTACCTGGTCACTTCGGGCCAAATCCTGCTCGATGGCGTTGATGTGTTGTCGATGGCGGTCGACGAACGAGCCCGAGCAGGCCTGTTTCTCGCCATGCAGTACCCGATCGAGGTGCCCGGTGTGTCGATGTCGAACTTCCTGCGCACTGCGGCCACCGCGAACCGAGGCGCGGCGCCCAAGCTGCGGACCTGGGTCAAGGAGGTCAAGGCGGCGATGTCCGAGCTGGACATCGACCCTGCCTTCGCCGAGCGCAGCGTGAACGAGGGCTTCTCCGGCGGTGAGAAGAAGCGCCACGAGATCCTGCAGCTGTCCCTGCTCAAGCCGAAGATCGCGGTGCTGGACGAGACCGACTCGGGCCTGGACGTCGACGCGCTGCGGGTGGTCTCCGAAGGGGTGAACCGGTACCGGGCCAGCGGCGACGTCGGCGTGTTGCTGATCACCCACTACACCCGGATCCTGCGCCATATCACGCCTGACTTCGTGCACGTGTTCGCCGGTGGGCGGATTGTGGAGTCCGGCGGGCAGGAGCTCGCCGAGGAATTGGAGGCCGGCGGCTACGAGCGGTTCACCCGCCAGCAGGAGGTGACGGGGGTGTCGTCATCGTGACGGGACAACTGACTACTGGCCGACTGAGTGCCAGCGAGCTGGAGAAGATCCGCGCTGACTTCCCGATCCTGTCCCGCACGGTGCGGGACGGTCGACCGCTGGTGTACCTGGACTCCGGAGCCACCTCGCAACGGCCCCGGCAGGTGCTCGACGCCGAGCGCGCCTTCCTGGAGCAGCACAACGCGGCGGTGCACCGCGGCGCACATCAGCTCGCCGAAGAGGCCACCGATGCCTACGAGTCGGCGCGAGCCCGGATCGCTGCGTTCGTCGGCGCCCAGCCCGACGAGGTCGTGTTCACCAAGAACGCCACCGAGGGGATCAACCTGGTCGCCTACGCGCTGAGCAACTCCGCGGTTGCCGGCGGCGCGGCGGAGCGCTTCGCGCTCGCGCCGGGCGACGAGATCGTGGTCACCGAGATGGAGCACCACGCCAATCTGGTGCCCTGGCAGGAGTTGTGCCGGCGAACCGGCGCCACGCTGCGCTGGTACCAGGTGACCGACGACGGCCGGCTGGATCTGGACTCGCTGACACTGTCCGATCGCACCAAAGTCGTTGCTTTCACCCACCAGTCCAACGTGATGGGCACTGTCCCACCAGTCGCCGAGCTGGTCCGCCGGGCTCGCGAGGTCGGCGCACTGACGGTGCTGGACGCCTGCCAGTCGGTGCCGCACACGCCGGTCGACTTCGCCGCGCTGGACGTCGATTTCGCGGTGTTCTCCGGGCACAAGATGCTCGGTCCGTCCGGCGTTGGCGTGCTCTACGGCCGTCGCGAACTGCTTGAGGCGCTGCCGCCGTTCCTCACTGGCGGGTCGATGATCGAGATGGTGAAGATGGAGGGCTCGACCTACGCCCCACCGCCGCAACGGTTCGAGGCCGGCGTCCCGATGACGTCTCAGGCGGTCGGTCTTGGCGCGGCGGTGGACTACCTGTCGGCGGTGGGGATGGAGCGCGTCGCCGCACATGAATATGCCCTGACCGAGCAAGCACTGACCGGCCTGTCTGAGATCGAGGGCGTGCGGATCATCGGCCCCGCCGAGTGCGTCGATCGGGGTGGCGCGGTGTCCTTCATGATCGGCGACGTGCATGCGCACGACGCCGGGCAGGTGCTCGACGACCTGGGCATCGCGGTACGCGCCAGCCACCACTGCGCCTGGCCGTTGCACCGCCGGTTCGGAATCGCCGCGTCGGTGCGCGCCAGCTTCGCGGTGTACAACACGCCCGCCGAGATCGATGCGCTGCTGGCCGGCGTGCACGAGGTGCGCCGCTTCTTCCGGGTGCCCGCATGAAACTGGAGCAGATGTACCAGGAGATCATCCTGGACCACTACCGTCATCCGCACCGCAGCGGCCTTCGCGAGCCCTTCGATGCCGAGTCCTACCAAATCAACCCCACCTGCGGGGACGAGGTAACGCTGCGGGTAGCGCTGGACGGCGACCGGGTCGTCGACGTGTCCTACGACGCGATCGGCTGCTCGATCAGCCAGGCGGCAACGTCGGTGCTCACCGACCTGGTGGTCGGGCGGACCGTCGCGGAGTCGGCCACCACGATGCAGGCCTTCATGGAGATGGTCCAGAGCCGGGGCCAGGTGGAGCCCGACGAGGCCGTACTGGAAGACGCGGTCGCGTTCGCGGGAGTGTCGCAGTACCCGTCGCGGGTGAAGTGCGCCTTGCTGGGCTGGATGGCGTTCAAGGACGCCGTCGGCCGGGCAGACGATCGGCAATCAGATAATGGTGCCAAGCGAGTGGAGGCACAGTGAGCGCCAACGAGGAATCCGACGTGGTGCGCGGCGCGGCCGGGATGCCCCAGGCCCCAGCGGCGTCCAGTTCGGACGGCAATCTGGCCGCCCTCGATGACCTCGAGGAGGCCATGCGGGATGTGGTCGACCCGGAATTGGGCATCAACGTGGTCGACCTGGGCCTGGTCTACGACATCCGGGTCGACGAGAGCAATATCGCCACTCTGGACATGACGTTGACCTCCGCGGCGTGCCCGCTGACCGATGTCATCGAGGACCAGACCCGCGCTGCGCTGACCGGTGGCCCCGGCGGGGGACTGGTCGACGATGTGCGGATCAACTGGGTATGGATGCCGCCGTGGGGACCGGACAAGATCACCGAGGACGGCCGCGAGCAACTGCGCGCGCTGGGTTTCACTGTCTGAGCCGCTGCCCTGGCTGCACTCACAGCTGCCGTGCTGGTGGCGGCCCGACACCGCGTAGCGACCGCCATCGATCGTCAGTCTGCGTGAGCGGAGTCGTTTACGACGCCGGGGCGCTGATCGCTGCGGAGCGAAACGATCGTTCGTTCCTGGGCCGACCACCGCGTACGGCTGGAGCAGGGAACGATTCCAGTCACTCCCGCGGCTGTCGTCGCGCAGGTCAGCCGCTCACCCTGTCAGGCGCAGCTCCGTCGCTTGCTCCGGGGCTGTGATATCGCCGCACTGGACGAGGACACTGCAAATCGAGTCGGTGGGCTCCGGGCCCACGCTTGCACGTCCGACATCGCCGACGGTGCGGTCGTCGCCGTAGCCATTGTCCGCTCCGCCGTGGTGCTGACAGGCGATCGAGCTGACATTATCCAGCTACTCTGGTCGGCAGGTGTTGATCTCCCAGTAATCGAGGTCTGATCGGCAGCTGCCTAACCTGCGAGGGTGTCCAGGACCTGCTGCCCGTACTTTGCCAGCTTCGCCTCGCCGATGCCGCTGACGGTGCCGAGTTCCGCCAGGGGTCGACGGGGAGTCAGTGGCGATCTGCCGCAGGGTCGCGTCGTGGAAGATCACGTAGGCCGGCACGCCTTGCTCCTTGGCGGTAGCTCGCGCGCCAACCGCGCAGCCGCTCGAAGATCGGTGCCGCTGCTTCGGGCAGGTCGAGCGGATGCGGCCCGACGCGGGCTTGGCAGCTCTCGCGGTGGCCACTGGTCGTTCGGGTTCGCGGCGCAGCAGGACTTGGCGCTGCCGGCTCAGCACCTCGGCACTGGATTCGGTGAGCACCAACGTGCCGTAGTCGCCCTCGACGGCAAGCAGGCTCTGGGCCAGCAGTTGGCGCACCACCCCGCGCCACTCGCCTTCGCTCAACTCCGTGCCGATGCCGAACACGGTCAAACTGTCGTGGCCGAACTGGGTGACCTTCGGAGTGGTCTTGCCGAGCAGGATGTCGATCACCTGACCCGCGCCGAACTTCTGGTGACGTTCCCGGTCCAGCCGCAACACGGTGGAGAGCAGCTTCTGCGCGGCGATCGTGCCGTCCCAGGTTTCCGGGGGTGACAGGCAGGTGTCGCAGTTGCCGCACGCGGAGGAGTGCTGGCCGAAGTAGGCGAGCAGTTGACCGCGGCGGCACTGCACCGTCTCGCACAGCGCCAGCATGGCGTCGAGGTGGGCGGTGAGCCGGCGGCGGTGCGGGCCGTCACCTTCGGAACCGTCGATCATCTTGCGTTGCTGCACGACGTCGGCCAGACCGTAGGCCAGCCACGCGATGGAGGGCAACCCGTCCCGGCCGGCCCGGCCGGTTTCCTGGTAATAGCCTTCGACGGATTTGGGCAGGTCGAGATGGGCGACGAAGCGCACGTCGGGCTTGTCGATGCCCATCCCGAAGGCGATCGTAGCGACCATGATCAAGCCGTCCTCGCGCAGGAAGCGCGCTTGATTCGCGGCTCGGGTCTGTGCATCGAGCCCGGCGTGGTAGGGGAGTGCCTCGATTCCGTTCTGCACCAGAAATTCTGCGGTCTTCTCGACCGAGGCTCGCGACAGGCAGTAGACGATGCCCGCGTCACCGGGGTGCTCAGTGCGCAGCAGCTCCAGCAGTTGCCGCTTGGGCTCGTTCTTGCCCACGATGCGGTACTGGATGTTCGGGCGATCGAAGCTCGCCACGAAGTGCCGGGCGCCGGCCAGGTTCAGCCGGGATGCGATCTCGGCATGAGTAGCTTTCGTGGCCGTCGCGGTCAGCGCGATCCGGGGTACCGCGGGCCAGCGCTCGTGCAGCGCAGACAGCGCCAGGTAGTCGGGCCGGAAGTCGTGCCCCCACTGGGCCACGCAGTGCGCCTCGTCTATGGCGAACAGCGAGATCGTGCCCCGGTCGAACAGGCGGGCCGTGGACTCGACGCGCAGGCGCTCCGGCGCCATGTACAGCAGGTCCAGCTCACCTGCGACGAAGGCCGACTCGACCTGGCGGCGCTCGCGAGGATTGCTGAGTGGAGTTGAGGAACGCGGCTCGGACGCCGAGGGCTCTCAAGGCGTCGACCTGGTCCTGCATCAGCGCGATCAGCGGTGAGATGACAACGCCGACACCTGGCCGTACCAGCGCCGGAATCTGGTAGCACAGCGATTTGCCGCCGCCGGTCGGCATCAGCACCAGCGCGTCGCCACCGGCGCAGACGTGGTTGATGACCTCCTGCTGTGCTCCCCGGAACGAGTCATAGCCAAAGACCCGGCCCAGCACCCGCAGCGCATCGCTGTAGTCAAGGTCCGCTTCGCCGACAGCCATCCGGCGATCCTAGGACCGCGTGCCATCGCCGGCAGCGGCCGCTCACCGGCATGCATGCCCTCGTAGCCGCGGCGCATTCTGCGGCAGCCGAACTCGCTTCCTGAGAGAATTGGGGTATGCGAGTGTGTGAAACGCACGCCATAATGCTGCGATTGGTCGCTGCCATTTTCGACTCCCACCGCGCACCACTGATCAAACCCACTCAGACACTGATCCGCGATAGTTCGTCCGCACAGTGCGTTCACTTACGCGCAGGCGCAGTACGCCGCCGGCTGGTCGGGTTCACGCCGGGATCCGCCGCTCCGCCCGCGGCGACGGGGCGCCGATGGTCGACTTCGTCCGGGTCAGCACCTGGCGTAAACCTGCCGGATTCCGGGTTTGGGCGTTTGGATCCCGGGGAAATCAGTAGTGCAAACTGCGCATTCACGCGGTGACCCCCATGCTGCAGGTCGCTGGGCGTGTGCGCGCGACAGGAGGTGCTCCCGATGGTGACGCAGCGTGCCGAAGTCGAACCTGAGGGCCGACGCCGCGAGCTGCCCCGGGACTCCGAGCAGTTCAGTCTGGGTCTGGAAAACGATAGTTACTTGGATAGAGCGAAGCTCATCGCCGGGGTGCTTTCGGCGGTGCTGCTGGTTGGCATGCTCGTCACGTCATTGTTCCGGGCGCCGAACGTGGAGTGGACCGTCCTGCTGGCGGTAGTCTCCGGCGTACTCCTTGTGGCGATGAGCGTCCGGGTGGCGCTCCGGCGCGCCGAACGGCGTCACCGAACCGGCCCATGACGACGGCGCAGACGGAACCGTCCCCTGGCGCGGCAACCGCTGCCGAGGGCCCGGGCGGCGGGGAGAGCACGCTGACGATCATCGTCGCGCTTGCGATCAACGTGTCGATCGCGGTGATGAAGGTGGTCGCCGGGGTAGTGACCGGCTCGGCCGCGATGCTCGCGGAGGCCGCGCACTCGGTGGCCGACTCGTCCACTGAGGGACTGCTGCTGGCGGCGCTGCGGCACTCGGACCGACCGGCCGACCGGCAGCACCCGTTCGGCTACGGCAAGGTGCGGTTCTTCTGGGCGCTCATCGCTGCCGTATCGATGGTCGTGACAGGTGCGATGTTCTCGGTGTACGAGGGCGTGCGCACGATCGTTGGTGGGTACGGGGAGCAGACCTTCGCATGGGTGGCCTTCCTGGTGCTTGCGCTGTCGTTCGTCATGGAGGGCACCTCCTGGATCCGCGCGATGCGCCAGATTCGCCGTGAGCAGCACGAAGCGGGTCATGACCTGATCGAGCACCTGCGTACCACCGATGATCCCACCGTCAAGACGGTGTTTTTCGAGGACACCGCAGCACTGATCGGCCTGCTACTCGCCTTCGGCGGTGTCGGTCTGCACCTGCTCACCGGATCAGCTCTGTGGGACGGGTTGGCCTCACTGCTGATCGGTGTGCTCCTCACGGGAGTGGCCTACCTGCTCGGCCGCACGAATATGCGGCTGCTCATCGGGCAGCAGGCCGACCGGCGTTTGGTCCGGGCGATATATTCGCGGCTGAGCGCAGCACCAGAGGTCGAACAAGTAGTCGATCTGCTTACCATGCTCACGGGTACCGACAAGGTCTTGCTCTGCGCGCGCGTGGATTTCGCCAACTCGTTATCTGCCGCCGAGTTGGAAAGCGCGTGCGTCCGCATCGACGGCGAGCTCCGCCGGGAGTACACCGACCTTGACGAGATCTTTCTTCAGCCGGTGCCCCGGACCGATCCCTCGTTGCGGGCCCGGGTGGTCAACCGGTACGGCTCGGTGCTGGACGAACTTCGCCAATGAGTCGGCCGCCGCGCCCGTCCGGTGAAGGCGGCGACAGAACCGCATCCCGTTCATCCGACATGACTTACCACCGAAGAAACGGCAGCCCGCGAGGAAAATCCCGGCGCGAGGGCGCGCGTTCCGCCGTTCCGGAGAGCCTCGTGCTCGCCGCGGCCTGGTCTTGGCGGCTGCTGCTGGTGGGAATCACGGTGTATGCCGCGGTGAAAGTGCTGGTGCTGCTGTCGCTGGTGGTGATCCCGGTGGTGGCCGCGCTACTGCTTGCGGCGTTGCTGCGGCCGCTGGCGCAGCTGCTGGGCAGGCGCCTGCCGGGGCCGCTGTCTGCCCTGCTGACGCTGCTGCTCTCCGCCGTGGTCATCGGGGGCCTTGGATATCTGATCGGTTTACGCTTCGCCCGAGAGCTTCCGTCGCTGGTCGGGCAGATGGTCGGCACTGTTCGCCAGCTCCGCACTGCGCTGGGCGCCAGCGGTGTGGGCCAGTTCCAGCTCGACCAGATCGAGAAGTCGGTGGTCGACTGGCTACAGCGCAATCGCAGCCAGGCTGTCGACTACGTCACCACCGGAGCCGGCTACCTCGCCGAGTTCGCCACTCTTACCGTGTTGACCCTGTTCATCACCTTCTTCCTGCTCTACGACGGTGAACGAATATGGCGCTGGGTGCGCACGCCGCTGCCGGCGCGCCAGTCCCATCGGGTGGATCTCGCCGGACGGGCGGCGTGGGCCAGCGTCACCGGTTACGTGCGCGGCACCGCGATCATCGCCACCATTCACGGCCTCGTGATCGGCGTCGCGCTGTACCTGTTGGGCGTGCCGTTGGCGTTCCCCTTGGGCGTGCTGGTATTCCTGGGCAGCTTCATCCCGTACGTCGGGGTGCTCGTCGCCGGCGGGCTGGCGGTACTGATCACGTTCGGCACCCAGGGATTGGTGACCGCGCTGATCGTGCTCGGCATCCTGCTGGTCGAAGGCCAGCTGGAGGCCCATCTGCTCCAACCGCTGATCGTTGGCCGCTACGTGCGGCTGCACCCGCTCGCCGTCGGTCTCGCCTTCGCCGTCGGCATCGTGCTCGCCGGAATCATCGGAGCGATCGTCGCGGTGCCCGCCGCCGCCGTCATACACGAGGCATGGCCGGCGCTTCGCGGCCAGCAACGCGATCCTCAGCCCAAAAGGAAGTAACACCCGCTCCGGCATCGAACACACCGGTTCGGCAGTGTCACGTGCGGGTAGTCCAGGAAGCGACCCTCTCAGGGCGATCGAGCTGAGGACGATCGAGCAAGGAGGCACATCGTGGTTACCACCACCCTACGGTTCTCCCGGTCGCCGGGCCCGGGACCCGCGAACACCGTCCCACCGGACCCAGAGCCCACACCGGACCCAGGCCCTGGACCGGTTCCCGTCCAGTCCCGCCGGCACCGGACCCGGTCCCACGGCCGGACCCGGTCCCAACTCCACCACCAGATCCCCAGCCGATCCCGCAGCTGTCCGGCAAGGAAGGAACGCGACGATGAAGGCAGTGGTGTGGCAGGCGCCCGGCCAGATCGATCTGCAGGAGGTGCCTGACGCCCGGATCGAACAGCCCGGCGACGCCGTGGTGCGGCTGACGATGAGCGCGATCTGCGGGACCGACCTGCACATGGTGCGCGGCACGATGCCCGACATGGTGCCCGGGACAGTGCTGGGCCACGAGGGAGTCGGTGTGGTCGAGGCCGTTGGTCCAGAGGTGCGTGGGTTCCGGGCCGGGGACCGGGTGGTGATCCCATCCACCATTTGCTGTGGGATCTGCTCCTATTGCCGGGCGGGTTACAACTCGCAATGTGACAATGCCAACCCCAACGGCCCGGATGCGGGAACGTCGTTCTTCGGTGGGCCGAAGTCCACCGGCCCGATCAACGGTTTGCAGGCCACCTTCGCGCGGATCCCTTCGCCGCGGCGAACCTCATCCCGCTGCCCGGCGCGGTGACCGACGAACAGGCCATCGTGCTCTCCGACATCTATCCCACGGCGTGGTTCGGCGCGCAGTGCGCTGAGGTGTCCGGGTGACACCGTCGCGGTGTTCGGGTGCGGGCCGGTTGGCCTGCTGGCCATCGCCTCGGCGTGGCGGCTGGGCGCCGGTCGGGTGATCGCCGTCGACGAGGTGGCGTCCCGGCTGGAGATGGCCCGGTCGCAGCACGCCGAACCGGTCGACTTCAGCACCGAGGATCCGGTCGCGGTGATCAGTGAGCTCACCAGTGGTATCGGCGCCGACCGGGTGATCGACGCGGTGGGCGTCGACGCCTACTCCCGTACCGGCGAGCGACACCAGGACGAGATCACCGAGGCGGCCGGCGGAGGTGCCACTACTTGGGGCTACGGCACCGCGCCGTCGCAGGCGGCGCAGTGGGCTGTGGAATCGGTGGCCAAGGCGGGCAGCATCGGGATCATCGGTGTGTACCCGCCGACGATGCGTAGCTGGCCGATCGGCGCGGCGATGAACAAGAACCTCACGGTGAAGATCGGCAACTCCCGCACCGCCGATCATCCCGGAGCTGGTGGACCTGGTGGCCAGCGGCGTCTCCGATCCGGCCCGGCTGATTACCCAGATCGAGCCGGTAGACGACGTGCTCAAGGCCTACCGGACATTCGATTCGCACGAGCCCGGCTGGGTCAAGGTGGCGCTCGCCGTGTGATCGGTGGCCGCAGTGGGTATCCGAGCGCGACCGCTCAGCCGTGGTCGTCGGATTCGGAGGTCCCCCGTGGCAGCCGTACTGCCCCCACCCACCAAGGCTGTACCGCGCCGTCCCCAGGCTCCCATCGGCTCTCAAATAGGTGCGTATCTGCGACGACTGACCACAAAGAGATCGGTAAGCTTTACCTCGTCACCACTTTCGCGTTCTTCATGGTTGCCGGCGCAATGGCCATGATGATGCGCGCCGAGCTGGCTCGGCCGGGCCTACAGTTTCTCTCCACGGAAGAGTACAACCAGCTGTTCACGATTCACGGCACGATTATGCTGCTGCTGTACGCGACGCCGACGGTGTTCGCGTTCGCGAACCTGATAATGCCGTTGCAAATCGGCTCACCGGATGTGGCCTTCCCGCGGTTGAACGCCTTTTCCTACTGGTTATTTCTGTTCGGCGGTCTGATGGTGCTGTCCGGATTCCTGACGCCGGGTGGTGCGGCGGATTTCGGTTGGTTCGCCTACACCCCGCTGTCCAGCGCCGTCAACTCTCCCAGCGTCGGTGGGGACCTGTGGACCATGGGGCTGGTCGTGTCCGGCCTGGGCACTATCCTGGCCGCGGTCAACATGATCACCACGATCATCTGCTTACGAGCGCCCGGAATGACGATGTTCCGGATGCCGATCTTCACGTGGAACATCCTGTTCACCTCCATTCTCGTGCTGCTGGCCTTCCCGATTCTCACCGCGGCGCTTCTCGGTCTGGAGGCAGACCGGCAGCTCGGAGCGCCGTGTTCGACCCGGCCAACGGCGGGGCGATCCTCTGGCAGCACATGTTCTGGTTCTTCGGCCATCCCGAGGTTTACATCGTCGCGCTGCCGTTCTTCGGCATCGTGACGGAGATCTTCCCGGTGTTCTCCCGCAAGCCGCTGTTCAGCTACAAAGGGATGGTTTTCGCCACAATCTCGATCACCGTGCTGTCCGTGGTGGTCTGGGCGCACCACATGTACGCCACCGGCGCGGTCCTGCTGCCGTTCTTCGCGTTCACCACGTTCCTCATCGCGATCCCTACCGGTATCAAGTTCTTCAACTGGATCGGCACCATGTGGCGGGGCCAACTGACGTTCGAAACCCCGATGCTGTTCTCGATCGGGTTTCTGATCACCTTCCTGCTCGGTGGTCTGACTGGGGTGCTGCTGGCCGCCCCCGCAATCGACTTCCATCTCACCGACACGTATTTCGTGGTGGCGCACTTCCACTACGTGCTCTACGGCACGATCGTGTTCGCCACCTTCGCCGGGATCTACTTCTGGTTCCCAAAGATCACCGGCCGGATGCTCGATGAGCCACTGGGAAAGTTCCACTTCTGGACCACGTTCATCGGTTTCCATCTGACGTTTTTAGTGATGCACTGGCTGGGTGCTGAAGGCATGCCTCGCCGCTACGCTGATTACCTGCCCACCGACGGCTTCACGACGCTGCACATGGTGTCGTCGATCGGCGCATTCGTGCTTGGCGCCTCCACGCTGCCGTTCATCTGGAACGTGTTCCGCAGCTACCGCTACGGTGAGCGGGTCACTGTCGATGACCCGTGGGGTTATGGCAACTCACTGGAATGGGCCACCTCGTGCCCACCGCCGCGGCACAACTTCACCGAACTGCCCCGCATCCGTTCCGAGCGGCCCGCCTTCGAACTGCATTACCCGCAGATGTCAGACCGCATGCGAGCCGAGGCGTACGTCCATCCATCCATCGGCCGTAAGGTGTTCGGCGCGCAGGACAAGCGACAACGAGGGCAGCGCGGCGATGTTGACTGACTGACCCGTCAGCCACCACGACCGTCCCGGGCAGTGTGCAGGGCAGCCGCGGTCTCATCCGGTGGATCTGGCCGGTACAGCGAGCCGGACGCGGGTTTGCCTGCCGCGCCGAGCTGGTTCATCCGTTTGGGGACCGGTGCACCCTGGTATTGCAGCGGGATCGGGTGCTGGTGCTCGTCAATGGCGCCGAGTGGCTGATGCACCTCGACGAACTCGCCGTGCGGCAGCCGGCGGATGATGCCCGTCTCGATACCGTGATCGAGTACCTCCCGATCGTGGCGCTGCAGGCCAAGACAGAATCGGTAGGTCAGGTAGTACGCCAGCGGCGGCAGCAGCAGCAGCGCGATTCGCGCTAACCAGATGAAAGCATTGATCGACAGATCGAAGACGTAGGCGATGACGTCGTTGCCGCCGGAGATGAGCAGCACCAGAAAGAAGGTGATGGACATGACGCCAAGCGCGGTGCGGACCGGAGCGTCGCGGGGCCGCTGCAGCAGGTTGTGCGAGGCGTTGTCCTTGATGAGGTTGCGTTCCAGGGCCGGGTAGAACACGAGCAGCATCACCATGATCCCGGGGATGAGCACGACGGCCCAGAACACCGGCGGGACATCGTACCGCCCGAAGAGGAAAAGCTCCCACGGCGGGAACAAGCGCAGCAAGCCCTCGGTGAATCCCATGTACCAGTCGGGTTGTGAGCCGGCAGAGACCTGTGCGGGATTGTATGGTCCGTAGAGCCAGATCGGGTTGATCTGGAACAGGCCGGACATGATGGCCAGGACCGCACGTTGGTCAGGAAGAACCCGGTCGACTTCAGGGCGAACGTTGGGCGGAGCGTACCCCGACGACGTTGCTCTCGGTCTTGCCCACACCCGGGAACTGGGTGTGCTTCTGGTCCCAGATCAGGCCCAGGTGCACGGCGATCAACGCCGCCAGCAACCCAGGAATTATCAGCACGTGCGCGATGTACAAGCGCGGCATGATCACGTACCGGGGTATTCGCCGCCCCACAGCAGCCAGTGCAACCACGTGCCGATCACCGGGATGGACAAGACGATGCCGGAACCGATCCGCAGGCCGGTGCCGGACAGCAGATCATCCGGCAGCGAATAACCCACGAACCCCTCAAGGATTCCGAGGATCAACAATGTGACGCCGACCGACCAGTTGGCCTCCCGGGGCTTACGGAAGGCCCCGGTGAAGAAGATACGGAACATGTGGACCGTGATCGCGGCGACGAAAACCAGCGCGGCCCAATGGTGGATCTGCCGGATGAACAGGCCGCCGCGCACGTCGAACGACAGGTTCATCGTGGTCGCGAACGCCCGGGACATCTCGATCCCGCGCAGCGGAAGGTACGGGCCCGGGTAGGTGACTTCCTGCATCGAGGGGTCGAAGAACAGCGCTAGATAGGTGCCCGATAGCAGCAGCACCACGAAGGTGTAGAGGGCGATCTCTCCCAGCATGAACGACCAGTGGGTGGGGAACACCTTGTTGATCTGCCGTCGCAGTCCCGCCGCGAGGTGAAACCGTTCGTCCAGTTCCTCTGCGGCCTCAGCCGCTCTCGCTGGCAGGCCGGTCGCCGGGACCGGCGTCGTCGAGCCGCTCATGACCATCCCCACCGCTAATGCAGCATTTCCGGACCAGCCCTCGCCGGGAGTACTCGGCAGGGGTCAGCGCCGGTGGAATGCCCGGCCTGCGGCCAGGCCAATCGTGGGATCTGAATCGGCGTTTGTCAGCGCGGCGCGGAGGGCATACCACCTGACGTACAGGATCGCCAGAGGAGGGCACCGGCAATGGCGGATACCGCGCTCCATGATCTTGAGCTGTGGGAGGAGTTCCACCGGGTGGTGAACATGTCGTCGCGCGAGCTGGCCGACTGGCTGCGCACCTGCTCGGCGAGCCCGGACGTTGAAAGCCTTCCAGACCAGGCAGGCACCCCGGCTGGCCAACAGGTTCTGCATATTCTGGGCAAGCGGCGGACGGACCTCACTGCTGACGATCTTCAGGTGATGCGCAGAGTGATCCGCCGAGTGCACGCCGAACGCCAAGGCGACCGAGAGTCCGTCGCGGGACGCACCGGGTGGCGGCATCGCTTGATGTCCGCTAGGCCACGACCCACTCAAGCCGGCCTGACCTGATCATTGCAGTCCTGGGCGTTGCCCGCGGTTTTCGACAGCCAAGCGGGTGTTCAGCTCGGGATCGTCGTCGGCGGGTGGCTCGGGATCTTTCCACTCCTCGGCGTGGGTAGGCCCGGTACCCAGGATCATGCCCTCGACGTCGTGCGCAAGTGCATCGTCCTTACGTGCGCTGTGTTTGTCGCTGCCTCGTTGCATCGTGCGCTCCTCTGTTGAGAGTCGGGTGTCATCACGCAGTGCTGAACCGGAGCAGCGCGCCGATGCCATCAGCGAGTTCTGGTTGGGCGCCGGGGGGCGGTCGTAAAGCAGATCTGCTCCGGTGCCTGCGACGGCGCGTACCAGCGCCGCGTCCGCCCGGTCTTGGCCGAGCACCGGCGAGCCGATCCGATCCAGCTCATCTTCGGTAAGCGCCAGCTGCGCCGGCTCGGGTCCGATCCAGACCCGCAGCTCGGAGGCGGGGTCATCGCGCAGTAATACCGTGCTCACCTGGTTGAGCTGCAGCGCGCGGATCACCGGCCCCAGACCGGTCACGGCCAAGCCGGCGCGGCGCCCGCGTTCCTGCTCGAAGCGCTCCAGGACCGTCGTCGTCCGCTCGGCGGCCCGCTCAGCGGCCAGGCGGCGCACCTCGTCGTCAACCGTGTGGTCGCTGGTGCGGTCGTCCGGGCCCGGGCCTGGTACCTGCTCGGTGATCACGCGGCTGTGCTCGCCGAGCGCATCGCGAACCAGGCTGCAGGCCCGCACGTCCCCGGTCAGGACCACCAGCCCGGCGTGCAGCGTGGTGACCACGCGGTCGACGTCCGCGGCGAACGCGCGGGCATTGCGGGCCCACACCTCCTCGGTCCGGTGCTGGATGCTGTAGTGGGCCATCCCGCCGGCGCTGGCCTTATGGATTGGATGGCCCTGACCCCCCTCAGTTGCGTTGTGCAATTCCCGGCCGGTGCGGTCGAAACTGGTGATAGTTGCCGTGTCCCGGCCCAGCCGCACCACCACGTACGGCACGTATTCGGGTGCTTGTCCAAGCAGCGGTAGCAGGTGTGGCAGGGTCGCCCAGCGGGCCAGCTCGCGCCGGGGCGGTGCAGGAAGATCGGCCTCGTGCAGCACTCGGCCCTCGGCGGCGAAAACGGCCCGGCC
The DNA here is from genome assembly GCA_963717245.1 of uncultured Actinomycetota bacterium. Lineage (GTDB taxonomy): Bacteria > Actinomycetota > Actinomycetes > Mycobacteriales > Pseudonocardiaceae. The sequence goes on from CAVQVV010000007.1 coordinate 176,826, forward strand.
CGCGGCGCCGGGTTGCGGATGGGTTTCGGTTGCAGCCTCGCCGGCAGCGTCGATTGTTTTCTCGTCGGCTCCCTGCTCGCGCAGCTCCGCGGCGAGCGCCTCCCAGCGCAGCCGGACTTCATGCGGCGCGCCGCCACGGTCCCGGCTCACGTCCAGGTAGACCGAGGCAACCGGGCCTGGGTGGCTGACCAGCTCATGGGGGATGTCGGGCAGCACTCGGGGCCCTCCTCGTTCGTGTCGGACCTTCTCTCCAGGCTTCGGGTACCCGCGATCGCGCTGCACTATCCCGGCCGTGCGGTTTCCGGACGTCGCTGTTTCGGTGCGGACTGTCCGGGTAACTCCCCTCGGTGGGCAGCGGCGGAGCAGGTGGTGGCCGAGGAGTTCCGCGGCCTGCCCGTGCCGGTGGTCGCGGTGCTGGGCAACCACGATTACCACTCCGATGCGCTATACGCCGCGCGGTGTCCGGGTGCGCCATGTCGCGCAGCCGGTGATCCGCGCGGCGTACGCCGTCTATCACCTACCGGCAGGGTGACGCTTTCAGTCGTGGATTGAACGCACGGTCATGCGACCGAGCGCGACGCGGCCAGCGCCGTGGCGAGCGCACCGAGCCCGTAGAAGTAGCCGAGCTGCTCGAACATCTGCAGCCAGTTGGCGCCGCCAGTGGCGGACCGATCGGGGCCGCCAGGCCGCCGAGGCGCCACAACATACTGATCGCCGGTCCGATGATGAACCAGATCCCGCCGATCAAGGCCAGCCACGCTCCGAAGCCACCGCTGGCGCGGTTTGCGCTCGGACCGAGGATGAGACCACCGAGGAATAGGGCGATGCCCGGCAGGATGTTCAGCCACAGCCGGTCGTAGGTGAAAAACCAGGGCACCGCGACGCCGAAGGCGTAGTGGAAGTACGGCCCGACGAACGGGATAATGGCGCCCCAGATGCCGAGCAGCACGAGCAGGAAGGCGCTTCCTGCGCCGCGGCTGCGCTGCATCGCCAAGCCTGATTTCCGACCGTCGGAGCGGGCGCCGAGCGAAGACTGTGTCGTCGACATGGCAATCTCCTCATGAGGGGGCTTTCACGCATCGACCGGTTACCCGACGCTGTTCCTGACCAAACTCATCAGGCACCGCGGACTATTCCTCGGCGAGGTAGACGGCGGCGTCAGGTTCGGTGACGCGGAAGCTGAAGCTTTCTTCCAAGTGGTGCGGCCGCCAAAGATGTGGTCCGGCCAAGGCTGATGGCGGAATGCGCCCAGCCGTGGGGCCCCGACCAGTCGACCAGCCGGCGAGCCGCCAGTCTCCCGGTGACGCGCTCTTTGGCCTCCGCATCGGTCTGCTGCCACCCGGTGGCCAGGGTCGGCGCATACTTGCGTAACAGATGATCCGTCATCCTCAACGTTCCTTCAGACTGCCGATACCCAGCGAGCCGCTCCCGTCGTCGGCGGTTACCGCGCTGACGTACCCCTGGGGGTCCTTGTCGCTGGTGTCCAGGTTCCGGGCATCCGAATGGTCTGTCTTGAACTTCAGGAACTCGTGGCCCAGGTCCACGCGCACGCTCAGCGGAGAGTTGCGCCGGAAATCGGGCAGGGCGTCGTCCTCTTCCTCTGCCATATGGCTGTTATTGGCCTGCCGCGCCTGCCGGACGCCGTTCCACCACTGCGGCGTGCCGATCGGATGCCGGCCTGCCTCGCGCACCCCGTCACGGATATCGTTGTGGTCACCGATCGCATCGAGGGTTTCGTCCTCGCCATCCTCGCCACGGCGCAGCAACTTCGGGTAGAAGATGGCTTCCTCGGCGGCGGCGTGCACCTCGAGCAGCACAGCGAGGGGTTCCCAGATCTCGCGGAGCCGCTCGGGTTCTTCGGCATCATCCAGTGCGGCGAATTCCCGGCGGAACGTCTCATGATCGTCCAAGATCAACTGCGTAATGTCCGACATCGTCGTCCTCACTCAAGCCGTACATCACGGCGTTGGGCCCAGGTAACCTGAAATCCCACACCCCGGTGTGCCCGCCCCACCGCCCCCCTACACATGCGCAGCGACACCTCCGCGACGATCTTGACGTTGTTGCTCCGATCGGGCCGATTTGCGCACCACAACCTCAAGATCGTGCGGAGGCCGAAGCCGCTAGCGTGGCGAACATGACCGTGAACCGATCCGACGACCCCAGCACCGCGACGAACTCCAGGTTGACCACGCTCCTGCACCAGGTGCCGCCGAACATCCCGGATGGCGCTGAGGTGATGACCGCAACCGTCGAGGTGCCACCCGGCGATCCGGGTACTCCGCCGCATCGCCACTCCGGGCCGGTGTTCGGCTATGTACTCAAGGGCGAAATCGTGTTCGAGTTGGAAGGTGAGCCCGAGCGGATCATCCGAGATGGGGAAGCGTTCTGGGAGCCGGGCGGCGACGTGATCCACTACCAGGCAGCCAACAACTTGGCCGACGTCTGGAGCCGGTTCGTCGTCGTGATGCTCGGGGCACCGGGCGAGCCGATGCTCACGCTGGTTGACCCGGACGAGCTGGACGCCCGTCGCCACCGTCGCGCGCCGCGCTCTGTCCCCTCATCCCACTATGGTTGATCATGTAGTGGTGGGTGGCGGCCACAACGGTTTGGTCACCGGCTGTTACCTGGCTCGTGCAGGCTTGACAGTGCTGGTTCTCGAACAGGCCGCCAAGCTGGGTGGCGGTTCCCGCACTGACGAGCTGATACCGGGTTACCGGTTCAACACACACTCGGCGGCGCACAACATCATCAACGCGACCGGCATCGTCGAGGAGCTTGGGCTGCGTGCGGTTGGCTTGGAGTACCGCGAGATGGACCCGTTCTCCGTTGCGGTCCACCGCGACGGCGCGATCGTGCGTTTCCACCGCAGCGTGGAGCAGACCGTCCAATCGATCCGCGACGTCGCGCCTGCCGACGCTGACCGGTACCGGGCGTGGATGGCAGATACCATGCCGATCATCACCTCGATGCGCGCTGGACTCGAGGCTGGGGCGGGGACCGCCCGCCAGCTGCGCCGGCTGCCCGCCAGGGCCTGGGCAGCCGGGCAGGCGCTGGCCCGAAATGGCGGCCCGGTGGGGCTGGCGCAGCTACTGCTGTCGCCCTATGGCCGGATACTGAAACAGCGCCTGAGCTGCGACCGGGTCCGAGCGCCCGTCTCGGCGTTCGCTGCGCACGCCTCCGCGTCTCCTACCGCGCCGGGCAGCGCGATCTACGGCTTGTGGCAGGCGTTCTACCACCAGGTCGGGCAGTGGCATGCCGTCGGCGGCGCGCAGGCACTCACCGACGCGCTGGCTCGTCGGCTGAAATCCTACGGCGGTCAGCGGCGCACCGATGCGGCGGTGACCCGAGTGACCCACGACGGGCAGCGGGTGACCGGAGTCGAGCTGCAATCCGGTGAACACATCTGCAGTTCATGCGTCATCACCGCGCTAGATCCGCAGACCGCGCTGCTGGAGCTGCTCGACCCACCACTGTCCGGGGTCGGCGCGGAACAGTTGCGGGCCGCCCACCGCAGCAACGCCGTGCAGATGCTGGTGTTGTTAGCCACTACGGCCCTGCCGGCCTATCGTGATGGCCAGCCGGGGGACTGGAATGGGTTGCAGTCCTACGTCGATACTGTCGACTCGCTGGCGGACGGCTTCGCGCAAGCCGAGGCTCAGCGACTGCCTGATCACCCGATACCGACGTACGCTTTCACGCCCAGCGCGCTTGACGGTTCTCTCGCGCCGACTGGCCACCACACCGTGTACCTCGCGTGCCCGACGTCGCCGTACCGGTTGCGGGGTGGCTGGGACGCGGTCAAGGACGAGTTCGCCGAGCGAATGATCGATACGGTCCAGGCGCGGGCACCAGGCTTTCGCGCCACCATCGTGGGGCTCACCGTCCGCACCCCGCAGGACATGGCGCAGGAGCTGCGCTGGCCGGGAGCGCACCCGATGTCCCTGGACGTCAGCCTCGACCAACTGGGCTGGTTGCGCCCGACCCGGGCGCTGGCCGGACACCGCACACCGATATCCGGCTTGTTCATTACCGGCGCCGGCACCGCTCCCGTCGGGGGCATCGCGGGGTCCCCCGGCCGCACCGCGGCCAAGGCGGTCCTGACCTGGCGCCGCCACAGCGGCCGCTGACGTGCTCGCTGAGATCATCTCGATCCTGCTGCTTTTCGTGGTGCTCGGGTTCGCGGTGTTGCGGCCCTGTGGGCTGCCCGAAGCCGTGGCCGCCGTTCCGGCGGCAGTTATCGTGGTGGCCAGCGGCGCGGTCAGCTGGGGCCACATGTTGCGCGAAATTTACCGGCTGGCGCCGGTCGTTGCCTTTCTCGCCGCGATTCTCGTGCTGGCTCAGCTGTGTGACGATGAGGGACTGTTCACCGCGGTCGGCGCGCTCACTGCGCGAGTTGCGCGGGGCAGTCCGACCCGGTTACTGACCATGGTCTTCATCGTGGCAGCGATGATCACGGCCATCTTGAGCCTGGACGCTACCGTGGTACTGCTGACCCCGGTGGTGTTCGCGACCGCGGCCTCGTTGGGGCTACGGGCCAAACCGCACGTCTATGCCTGCACACACCTGGCGAACTCGGCCTCGTTGCTATTGCCGGTGTCCAACCTGACCAATCTGCTCGCCTTCACCGCCAGCGGACTGTCCTTCGGGGTGTTCTCACTGCTCATGGCGCTGCCCTGGGTCGTCGCGGTCGGTGTGGAATACCTGATCTTCCGGATCTTCTTCGACCGCGATCTCGGCCTCGGCGCCACAGTCAGCGGGCAGCCGGACCAACCTGTGGTGCCGGTGGTCGCAGTGGTCGTGGTGGTGCTGACCCTGGCCGGTTTCGGCCTGACCTCGGTCGCGGGCGTCAATCCGGCCTGGGCTGCGGCTGCGGGTGCGGCGGTGCTCGCGGTGCGGGCGCTGTCTCGCCGCACAGTCACGCTCAACGGCCTGGTCACCGCGGGCAGCCTGCCGTTTCTCGCCTTCGTGCTCGCACTGGGGGTGGTGGTGCGGGCGGTGGAGGACAACGGGCTGGGCAGCGCGGTGGATCGGCTGGTGCCGACGGGTTCGTCGTTGCCGGCTCTGCTCGCGGTCGCCGCGCTGGCCGCGGTGTTGTCCAATGTGGTCAACAATCTGCCCGCCGTGCTCGTGCTGCTGCCGGCCGCCGCGGCGGCCGGTCCTGCAGTGGTGCTCGCCGTGCTGATCGGGGTCAACATCGGGCCCAACCTCACCTACGTCGGTTCGCTGGCCACCCTGCTGTGGCGACGCGTCCTGGCCCGCAATGACGCCGAGCCGCAGCTTGGTGAATTTCTGCGGCTCGGGGCGCTGACCGTGCCGCCGGTCCTGGTGTGCAGTGTGCTCGGGCTGTGGCTGTCACTGCGCTTGTTCGGTGGCTAACGTGTCGGCTGAAAAGAGGTAGCAGTGGCTGAGATCTCCGCTGGGGGGCGCAGCCCGGACGATGCCCGCATGGTGCTGATCTGGGTGGTGGAGGGCAGCTGGTCGGCGGGCGTGGATGTGGTCCTGCGCTTGGGCCGGGCCGCCGATCACGTGACGTTGCTCTACATCGTCGAGGAGCAGGTGACGGCCGCCGCGGCGGGTGCCTATGCCGGCCTGTTCGGTCGCGGGCGGCCCGAGCGCGACCCCCAGCTCGCGGCTGGCCCAGGCGTCCAACGCCGCCGCGGACAAGCTGCTCCATGCCGCCGAGAGCAGACTCGGCCGCCTGGCCCAGCGGGTGGTCCGGATCGGCCGGATCGAACGCGAGGTGGTCGCCGCGGCTACCGGGATGGACCTCCTGATCGTCGCCCGGGATGGTGATCTATCCCGGTTGGGTCCGCGCAGCCTGGGGCGGCACACCCGTTTCGTCGTTGACCATGCCCCGTGCCCGGTGCTGCTGGTCTGGCCGGATACCACTCCGTCGGTCGAGTCGATCCCGACCCCTCCTTGACCACCCTGCCCTGAGCGGTAAGCCTTCTTCCTGTTCCCGCTGGTGATCGCCGACCTCACCCGCGGTACCGGTCGGTACAACGTGACCTTCGGCGTGGTATCGACGATGCAGGGGATCGGTGCCTCGTTGAGCACGACAGTGGCGGGTGTCATTATCGTCACCGGCGGGTACGACCGGGCGTTTCTCGTCCTCGCCGGGATTGCGTTCCTGGCCCTGTTGATCTTCTTGTTCGCGATGCCGGAAACCAGTACGGTCGACGGGCCGCGCCGGTAGCCACCGACCTGGCGTCGCGCTCGCGTCGCGGCGACGGGCGGCTCGGCTGTCGCCGAGCCCGCCGGTTCGTAGGCGCGACCCACCCCCGATCTGATCGTTGCGGCCGCGCGGCGATCAGCCGCCCGGAGGTGGCGGTGCGGGCTGGCCGGGCGCTGGTGCAGTCTGACCGTCCGGAGGTGGGGGTGGTGGTGCGGGCTGGCCCGGAGCCAACGGCGTGGGAGTGCCTCCCGGGGCAGGCCGAGCAGGCCGAGCAGGGCGTCGTCCGTGGTGTCTGTGGTGCGGGCGGCAGGGTGCGGCCAGCGGTTGTCCGGGTGTGGCTGAGGGCTGAGCGGCAACGGGCGTACCGGATCTTAAGTAACTCGCTGGTGCGACTCCGGCGCCGGTGCCGATGATCACCGCGGCGGTGATCAGGCCGCCGGCCAGTACGCCGCCGATGCCCACCGCCACCATCGGCCAGCGCAGCCGCGGTATCCACCGCGATCTCGGGTTCGGCCGCTGCTCAGGCTCGGGTGTGGGGTTGGTGGTCATGCGTGCTCCCAGTGCGATCGGTAGTCGTCAGGCGATAGGGGCCACGCTGGTCGAGATAGCTGAAGCGAACCTGAGGACCGCGCCGAAACGGGGCATCTACTCAGGTTTGCCTCAGCATCAACCCAGACACAATGACGAAGTGAACGCCCGACAGCGAACTCGTGGCGCGGCCACGGCGCGCGTGCTGGTGGTAGAGGACTCCGAAGCGATCCGGGAGATGGTCGTCGAAGCCCTCGTCGATGCCGGCTACGTGGCGGGCGGCCGGGTCGATGGCACCGGGTTGGAGGATGTGCTGGAAGCGTTCCGGCCGGATCTGGTGCTGCTCGATGTGATGTTGCCCGGCCGTGACGGATTTACCCTGATCGATGTGGTGCGCGGCTACGGCAATGCCGGGATCGTGCTGCTCACCGCCCGAGACGAGCTGCCGGACCGGGTCCGCGGGTTGGACGGGGGCGCGGACGACTATGTGGTCAAACCGTTCCTGCTGGCCGAGCTGGTCTCCCGGGTCGGCGCGGTGCTGCGCCGCCGCGGGGCGATCCCCTCGGCGATCCAGCTCGGTGACGTCGTTCTGGACATCGAAGCCGGACAGGCCAGCCGCGGCGGGGTGGTATTGGAGCTGACCGCGACCGAGCTGCGGCTGCTGTCCTACCTGGCCCAGCAGCGCGGGCGCACCGTGAGCAAGGACCAAATCCTGACCGCGGTCTGGGGCTATGACGCCTACGACCCCAACCTCGTCGAGGTCTACATCAGCGGGCTGCGCCGCAAACTCGAAGCCCACGGCCCCCGCATCCTGCACACCGTGCGCGGTCTGGGATATGTGCTGCGAGCCCAACCGTGACCACCGCGACGCCGTCGCTACGCCGACGGGTCACGCTGAGCGTGCTGGCGGCGTTCGCGTTACTGCTGGTCGTGGTCGCGATTGTGGTCGATGTGGCGTTGGGTGCCCAGCTGCGCCGCGACCTCGACGCGCGCCTGGCCGACCGGTCGGCCCGCGCCGTCGTCCTGGCCGAGGCTGGTGCGTCGGCACCGGAGCTGGTGGCCGAGCTGCAAGGCCAGGACATCCGGGTACGCGTCCGGACTCCCGACGGGGTCACCTACGGCGACCGCGGGCTCGGCCCATCGGGGGGCCCGAAGCCTCCGCCACCGGCGCGACACCCCCACAGCCCGGTACCACGCCCACCGGCACCACCTGCACCGACGAGCACCATCGTGCACCGCACGCTGCCGGACGGCTCGCGGCTGACCCTGGTCGCGGACACCACGGCGATCACGGAGGTGCATCGTCAGCTGCGGTGGGTGCTGCTCGGTGCCGGCCTTGCTGCCGTGGCGCTGGCGGCGGCCTTGCTGGTCGCGACGGTCGGGCGAGCGCTGGGTCCGTTGGACCGGCTCACCGCGCTGGCCCGCAGGATCACCGCGGGCGACCGGGGTCAGCGGCTGCGCCCGGACCGGGCCGGAACTGAGCTCGGCCGCGCCGCTGATGCCTTCGACCGGATGCTCGACGCGCTGGAGACAGCCGAAACCCGTGCACAAAGCGCCGCCACCCGTGCCCAGCGCGCGGAGGCCGATACCCGCCAATTTCTCGCCGATGCCGCCCACGAACTGCGCACCCCGCTGGCCGGCATCCATGCCACCGCCGAGCAACTCGCCACCGCCCCCGACACCAACGCCGATCCCCGCCAGCAGCGCCGGGCCGCTCTGCTCATGCGCGAAACCGCGCGCGCCTCGCGGTTGGTCACCGACATGCTCGACATGGCCCGCATCGACGCCGGCCTGCAACTGCGCATTGAACCCACTAACCTCGGCCCGCTCATCGACGGGGAAATCGACCGGACCCGGTTGCTGGCCCCCCAACTGTCGGTGCAGCGCACCGGTCTCGAAGAGCTGGTCGCACCGGTGGACCACACCCGGATCTGCCAGATTCTGTCCAATCTGCTCGACAACGCCCGCCGCCACACTCCCGCGGGCGGGCACATCACCGTCGATCTCGCCCGGGTACTGGACCGCGCCGAGATCACCGTCACTGACAGTGGACCTGGAATCCCCAGCACTGACCGGGACCGCATCTTCGACCGCCTCGTGCGGCTGGCCCAAGCTCGGGACCGCGGTACCGGGGGCGCCGGTCTGGGCCTGTCCATCGCCCGCGGCCTCGCCCGCGCCCACCACGGTGAACTCACCTGCCTACCCCACCCCCACGGCGCCCGGTTCCAACTCACGCTGCCGCACTGCGAACCCTCGCCGGGTTGTTCATGATGGGTGTAGCCGGAATGCGATCGCCAGGGAGTTGCCGTGACGAGCAGTGTCGCCGTGCTGGGCACGGGAATCATGGGCGCGGGCATGGCCCGCAGCCTGGTGAAGGCAGGACTGGACGTCACCGTCTGGAACCGCAGCGCGGAGAAGGCCCGGCCGCTGGCCGATGACGGCGCCAAGATCGCCGCGGATCCGGCCGAGGCGGTCTCCGGCGCGGACGTGGTGGTCACGATGCTCTTCGACATCGACGCGGTGGCCGAGGTCATGCAACGAGCACTGGCCGCGACGCCACAGCACGCGGTCTGGGCCCAGACCAGCACGGTCGGCCTGGCCGGCACCCAGCAGCTCGCTGAACTCGCCGCCCGCTACGGCCGCGGCTACGTCGACGCACCCGTGCTCGGCACGAAGAAGCCCGCTGAGCTGGGTGAGCTGATCGTGCTCGCGTCGGGACCGCGCGAGCTGGAGCCCCGGGTGGCTCCGGTGTTCGGCGCGATCGGTAGCAAGACGGTCTGGGTCGGCGAGCGGCCCGGTGACGGACACCGGCTCAAGCTCGCGCTCAACTCCTGGGTGTTGTCGATCACCGCTGCCACTGGGCAGGCCATCGCGCTGGCCCGGGACCTCGGCCTGGACCCCCAGCTGTTCCTGGACACGATTTCCGGCGGCGGTACCGACAGCCCGTACGCCCAGCTCAAGGGCAAAGCAATGATCGAAGGCCAGTTCTCACCGGCGTTCGGGCTCGCGGGCGCGGTCAAGGACGCCGCGCTCATCGCGGACGCGTTGGGGGAAGCCGGCGACGATCCGGTACTGATGCACGCGGTCCATCACCTCATGTCGGCCGCGGCCGACGCCGGGCACGCGCAGGAGGACATGGCTGCGGTGGTGTACGCCTTCCGCTGACCGATCTGGCCGCAGATGTGTCAGGCTCGACGGTGTGACCGATATCGCGCCGCGCTCCCGGGTGCGCGCCTGGCGCTACGCGCTGAGCACCACCAATCCGCCCGACGGTCCGATCGATGTGGTGACCCGCTGGATCGTGGTTTCCCGCGCCGCGGTGCTGCCGATGACGCTGGTCGCCGGGTTGGTGGCCGGGTTGCTCGCCGCGCGTGCCCCCGGCGTCGACTGGCGCTGGCTTGTCCTGGCCGTGGTCGGGATCACGCTGGCGCATATCGCCAACAATCTGATGAACGACCTGTACGACACCAGCACCGGTTCGGACACCGCGAGCTACCCTCAAGCGCTGTATGCCCCGCACCCGATCCTGTCCGGGCTGGTCACCCGCCGGGCGTTGGTGGTGTCGGTGCTGGTCGTCAACGCCGCCGACCTGGCGATCCTCGTCGTGCTCGCGTTGGCCCGGGGCTGGCCGGTGGTGGTGTTCGCGCTCGCCGGGTTCGTGCTGTCGGTGGCCTACACCGCGCCGCCGCTGCGGTTGAAGAAGCGCGGCCTGGGCGAGCCGGACGTGTTGCTGGTGTGGGGACCGCTGATGGTCGGGGGCACCTACTACGCGGCGGTCGGTTCGGTCAGCTGGCAGGTGTTGCTGGCGTCGCTGCCCTACGCGTTGCTGTGCACGTCGGTGCTGATGGGCAAGCACACCGACAAGATCCCCTACGACGAGCCGCTGGGAATCCGCACGCTGCCGGTAATGCTCGGCGAGCGGCGGGCCCGGGCCGCGACGCTGGGTCTGATGGTGAGTTTCTACCTGCTCATCGTGATCTGCGTGATCGTTGGTGCGCTGCCGTGGCCGGCGCTGCTGGCACTCGGTGGGCTCTACCGGCTGACCACGGTGTGGTCCTGGTTCCGCCAACCCCGGCCGGAGCAGCCGCCGCGCCCGGTGCCGGTGTGGCCGCTGTGGTTCGCCGCGCTGGCGTTCGTGCACCTGCGGGTCGCCGGCCCGCTGCTCGTTCTGGGCCTCGCCGTCGCCGCAGTCGCCGGGATCTGACCAGGTCCGGATCGGCGCACGGGCGATGCCGCGGTGGGTGCGGGCCATCAGCCACGGCTGGGTCGTCACAGACCGGGTGCCGGGCCCCGACGTCGACGAGTTCGCCGAGGCCAGTGAGGTCATGTCGGCGCTGGCCGGGCCCCAGGGCGGCTGTGACACGTTGCTGGCCGTGCAGCACCCGCATCGCACGCCCGCAGCGTTGGCCCAGGGACTGTCGCTGCTCGATGCGTTGCCAGCGGCTCGGCAAGTCCTGGACCGGTTGCGGACCAGCGCCTATCGCCAGGTGACCGACGTGGTGGCGCCCTACCGGGTGGACGGCCCGGACGGGGTGGCGGTCGGGGTGTTGTGCCTGGTCGATTCAACTGCGGCGGACGTGCATGGAACGTCATGGGTCCGGCACAGCGAGGAGATCTATCCACAGGTGGCGGTCGAACGGGCCGCGGTGCTGGCCGGGCTTGGCTGTGCGACCAGCGCAGCGATGCTGGTGCCCGTAATCGACGGTGCGCAGCTGACCGCCGCCGTGCTGAGCAGCATCGATGTGGTGGGAGCGCCGGCGGTGTCGACCACCGATACCGGCGGTCGGATCCACCGGTTGTGGTTGCTGGGCCCTGGCGCCGGGCAGGACGCGGTGCTCGCCGCGGTGGCTCGCGGTCCACTGCTCGTAGCTGACGGCAATCACCGGGTGGCCGCTGCGGCGGCCAGCGATCGCTCCGACCTGCTCGCCCTGGTGACCGGCGGCCCGGCGCTGCACATCTCAGCGATCCACCGGGCGCTGGTCGGTACCGGGCTGGCAGCAGCAGATCTGGTTGACGCCTGGAATCGGGCTGGTCTGGTGCTGCAGGTCGGCAGGAAACTGGACCCACCGATGCGACCCGGTACCGTCGTGGCACACGCATCCGGCGCTGACGTACTCGTCACCTTGCCCGGACCCGAACCGGGTGAACCACTGCCCAGAATCGATCACGGGCTGGTGGAGCGGTTGCTCATCGGCGACGCGCTGGGCATCGACCCGGAAGGCCCCCACGTGCGGGCGCTGCCAGCGGGGCATCCGGTGGGCCCGCACGTCGATGCCGTACTGCAGCTGGCTCCGGTGCCGTTCGCTGATGTGCTCGCCGTGCACCGGCAAGGCCGACGGATGCCGCGCAAGAGTACGTATTTCACCCCGAAACCCCGCAGTGGGCTGCTGCTGGCCGACCTCACCGAATGACCACTGGTGGTCGGTGCACCTGCACCCGGCCGAGTCGGCCGCCGATGATCTCGGCGGTCATCCAACTGCACGTCGGCTGGCGGCGCCGGTCGGTCGGCGAACCAGGGTTCAGCAGTCGCAGGCCGGTGGGAGCGACCGTGTCCCACGGGATGTGACTGTGCCCGAAGACCAGCACATCGGTGTCGGGGAAACGGGCGGCACACCGCTGCTCCCGGCCGCGCGCGGATCCGGTCTCATGCACGACAGCCAACCGCACGCCGCTCAGCTCGGCGACCGCCACCTCCGGCAAGCGTGCGCACAACGCCGGCCCGTCGTTGTTGCCGACCACCCCGATCAGCCGGTCCACTCGCGCCAGCAACGCATCCAGCAGTTCGACGCTCACCCAGTCGCCGGCGTGCACCACGACGTCCGCCTCATCGACCGCCCGCCACAGTTGCTCGGGCAGGTCGCGGGCGCGCCGCGGGACGTGGGTATCGGCCATCAGCAGCAGCTTCACCCGTCCATGGTGGAGGGCGGGGCCGGATTGTGGGCACCCTGGCATAGTGGCGATGCGGAAAGGAGCGTGGTGAACACCCTTGATACCAGCAAGTCGTTGGCCCATCAGGCGTTGCTCTACGGGTCGGAGCAGGAGTTTCTGGGGGGCACGGTTCCGATCATTCGGAATGGTCTGGAGCGCGGGGACGCGATCTGGGCCATTACTACTGTTCGTAATGCTGGGTGGCTACGGGAGGAGCTGGGAGCGGATGCCCGACGGCTGCTGTTCGATGATTGCAGCCAGTGGTACCGCCATCCGGTGCGGGCGCTGGCAGCCCTGCACCGCGCAGTGCGGCCGGGAGCGGACGGCCCGCGGCTGCGAATAATTGGAGAGCCGTTGTGGACGGCCCGCACCGGTCAGGAGAGCCGAGAACGGGCTCGGTTCGAGTCGCTGGTCAACGTCGCCCTCGCCTCGGCCAACGCCTCGTTGGTCTGCACCTATGACACTCGGGTGGTGGATTCTGAGGTCGTGGCGCAGGTGCCCAGGACCCACCCAGAGCTGATCGTTGACGGTGTCGCGCGGCCGAGCCCGAGCTACACAGACCCGGCGGTGTTCAACGCCGAATGCGACAAGTGGCCCCTAGCGGACCCGCCTGCCTCCGCCTTGCGGCTGCCGTTTGATCGGCTCGGTCAGCTGGCTACCTTGCGGGCATTCATGACCTCCTACGCCACCTGGGCTGGTGCGCCCGCGCAGTCCGTTGAGCAGTTCGTGCAGGCGCTCGACGAGATCGCGACCAACGCGCTCGAGCACGGCGGTGGATCAGGCGTCGTACGGATCTGGACCGACCCGCAGATCATGTCGTGCGAAGTCAGCGACACTGGTTCGGGAATGCGTGATGCCTTGGTCGGGCACCTGCCCCCCCGCCCCGCCCGGGCGAGCGGATGCGGGGTGTGGTTGGCGCGCCAGTTCTGTGACCTCGTCGAAGTTCGCAGCGACGCCGCGGGCACGATCGTGCGGCTACACCTGACGTTGCCCTGACGAAGGATCGTTCAGGGCGTCTGGCACGGTGTCAGCGAAGGTGAAATGCTCCCGCAGTCCGGTGGTCTCCAGGGTCAGGTTGGCGGTCGGGGAGTTGCAGACCAACCGCAGATGGCGATCTTGCTGGGTGGCCAGTTCATTGATCTCGAACAGCACGCGCAGCCCGGCGGAGGCCAGGAACCGCACACCATCAAGGTTCACCACCACGAGTCGGGCAACGGCCAACTGGGCTGTCAGAACGTGGCCCAGTTGTGGCGCGGTCAGTGCGTCGACCTCACCGGTTACGGTGACGACGCGTGCATCGCGACCATGCTCGGCCACCTGTAGACCTACAATGTCTGCCGGGTATGCGCTGTTCACACCCCCCACGATAGAGCGCACGCCGCAGCGGGCACACCCGCGGCCGGGTCACGGCCCGCTGACCGGCGCCATCGAGTCGGTGTGCGGCAGCCCGGAGGGGCACCGTAAGTAACGCCTACTGACGGCGAGGCGGCCGCAGTGGTGTGCTCTACAGCGTGCATGAGGGAGACCCTCTGCGCGCCCGGTCGGGCCGTCGGCGCGCGAACGGCGGCGTCCGCGACGGGATGCTGACCGCGGAGGATGTCGGCTGGCTTCTTGCCCACCTGCGGGTGGTGGTCGCTGCCAGCTCTGCCGTCTGGGCGGGCCGCGGGATGACGCTGTTACAGCTCACCGTGCTGCACCTCATCAAGGCACTCGCACCGATTACCCTCACCGACCTGGCCCATGCCCTAGGTACCAGATTGCCGGCCACCTCCGCGATGGTCGACCGACTGACCCACGCCGGGCTGGTTATGCGCTCACCGGACCCGCATGACGGTCGGCGGGTCCAGCTGGCGCTGACCGCCGAGGCCGAGCCGATCATCGGCGACGCCGACCCGGACACCGCCAAGCGGCTACACACCGTACTCACCGGCATCGACCCGCTGGGCCGCCGCCACCTGCTCGAGGTGCTCATCGACACCGTACGGCGCTCCGCCGACTAGCTCTCGACATGGCGCGCTGGCAGCGCTGTGTCTCTGTGGCAGTTAGGCTGACGGTAGGCAGCGTCGCTTTGCGTCCATTGGTGAGCAGACAATGGGAGAAATTTTATGACTTCGACACTTGCGTTTGCCACCTCCCACGCTGGCGGTTCGCTGGCGCCGACAACCATTGAGCGACGCGATGTGCGGCCGGACGACGTGCGGATCGACATCGCCTACGCCGGAATTTGCCACAGTGACATCCATCAGGCCAAAGACGAGTGGGGTGGTGGCATATTCCCGATGGTGCCGGGCCACGAGATAGCTGGCATCGTGAGCGCGGTCGGCTCCGATGTGACGAAGTACCAGGTGGGGGACCGGGTCGGGGTGGGCTGCATGGTCAACTCCTGTGGCGAATGCGAGTACTGCCGGGCCGGCACTGAGCAGTTCTGTCTCAAGGGCACTGTGTTCACTTACAACGGTGTCGACTATGACGGCGCCCACACCTACGGCGGCTACAGTCGCCACATCGTGGTGAAGGAGGCGTTCGTCTGCCGCATTCCGGATGGGATCGAACTCGATGTCGCGGCGCCGCTGCTGTGTGCCGGCATCACCACCTATTCCCCGTTGCATCGTTGGGGCGTGGGGCCGGGCAAGCGGGTCGCTGTCGTCGGCTTGGGCGGCCTTGGGCACATGGGAGTGAAGATCGCGGTCGCCCTGGGCGCCAACGTCACCGTGCTGAGCCAGAGTCTGAAGAAGCGGGAAGACGGGCTGCGGCTCGGGGCGACCGACTACTACGCCACCGCTGATCAGGAGACCTTCACAGCCTTAAGTGGGCGATTTGACGTCATCCTGAACACGGTGTCGGCAGCCCTGCCGATCGATGCGTACCTGTCGATACTTCGTGTCGGCGGGATCATGGCCAACGTCGGCGCGCCGCCGGAGAACCTGTCCTACAACGCGTTCTCACTGCTGGGCGGCAGTAAGGTGCTCGCCGGATCCCTGATCGGCGGTATCGCGGAGACCCAGCAGATGTTGGACTTCTGCGCCGAGCACGGTGTTGGGGCGGAGATCGAGGTGATCCCCGCTGACCACATTAACGCCGCCTACGAACGCGTCGAGAACAGCGACGTGCGGTACCGGTTCGTCATCGACGTGTCCACCATCGACGCAGTCTGAGCTAGTGGTGGAAGCGACTACCGGACTTATTGCCGCGAGACAGTGGCAACGTTCATGCGGCTCGCGCATGCTGCGCGGTGGTGATCGTAAGCTATCGGCGTGACGCGGTGCAGGACACCAAAGTTGCCCGAGATACCGCCGGGGCATAGCTGGTCGGCGCTGCTCACCCCGAACGGCAGGCTGACCGTGATGCTGGGGGCGACTGTCACGTACAACATGCGGGCCAGTGCGTTCACCGCGGCGTCAACGACCGTGAGTCTTCGCTCGGCATGGCAGTGATCGGATGTTCCCAGTGAACTCCCAGCTACGTTCTACAACGAATGTTGTGTCCGAACGTCCCTTCTGAGGTCCTTACGTACTCGACCGAGGAGGGTTCATCATGCATCTAGGCCGGACAGCACGTCGAGGAGGCGCCCTAGCGCTTTGTACCGCTGGCGCTCTGGCCCTTGGAGTGGGCTCGGCATCGGCTAGCACGCTCACCCCAGCCCCGCAAGCGGCCGCATTCAGCTCCAGCCAGGTGTACCTCGCGGACTGGGACTACTGCGATGACTGGAACCACCGTGGCGACGAGCAATGTCGTGGAGACCGGTGGAGTTGGGATGGCCACAACTGGAACCACGACCGTTGGGATGGCCACCGTTGGAACCGTCGGGGGGACTTCTGGTCCGCGTACTGCGACGACTGGAACCACCGTGGCGACGGGCACTGTCGTGGAGACCGGTGGACTTGGGATGGCCACCGCTGGAACCACGACCGTTGGGACGGCCGCCAGTGGAACCACCGGTGAGCATCTTCGCCACGAGCGGCGGCTAATCCGCCCCTTGAGGGCCTGACCTGCGGATTTATGCAGGTTCCGTGGGTCAGGCCCGGCGCACCGCGGCTGCGGCGGCGGTCCAGTGCTCCCAAACGGGGTCGTTGAGGAAGCCGCCATGAGGTGCCACGCGCGCTGTGTCAGCTGGTCAGCCGCTCTGAGCTGAGCGAGTCTGTGAACGATTCCACTCACATGATGATCAGTTGTCGTGGCGCTGACAGCGGAATTGCCATCCACTGGCACCTGATAGCAGCGTCTTTAGCAACCCCGGGGTTCCGGCGAGAGAATGCCTCGCCGCCTGACTACGGCAGCGCGGCAATCCGGTGGGGTCACTGTGGCCAGGCCAGCGCGGCCGGTGGACCGCCTCCGGCGCGCGATCTTGTTGAGCTCAGTATCAGCCATGTGCGTCTCGATCATTCGTTGGACTTCGAATGAGGAAGCAGTCGGCGTCAGGTGGCAGGGAGGGGACGGGCGGTCGGTGGGTCACCACTCCCTGGGCAAGATCGTCGGCATGTCCGGCTTCGCTGGCTGGAGGTCTCAGATGTATGCCGTGGAGGTAGCTCCTGCGTTCTTGCTGCGCGCGAGCAGGACGTGGCCGGCGATCCGGGTGCTTGCGGTGGTGGGTTACCTGGTGGGCTTCGCGGCGCAGTGCCTGTGGTGGGGGTGGCCGACTGACACGCTGCTCATCTTCGGGTGGCTCAGCGCCGGGGCGCTGTGCTGGAACGCTGGCCAACCGTGGCGTGGGGCGCTGCCGTGGGTGCGCGACTGGGGCCCTGTCCTGGCTCTGCTGGTGGGCTATGACTACAGCCGGGGGATTGCCGCGCACGGACTGGCGCCGCACGTCACGGCGATGATCAGGGCCGACGAACTGCTCGCGGGAGGCCGGTTGCCGACTCTGTGGTTTCAGCGGCATCTCTATGACCCGCTGCGCGTGCACTGGTGGGACGTCTTCGCGTCGGTGGTCTACCTGTCACACTTCGTGGCGGTGCCGGGGGCCGCGGTCGTGTTGTGGCTGTGCCAACGGGAGACGTGGTCGGCGTTTGTGCGACGCTGGCTGTTTCTGGCAATCGCTGGCGTAGCGACCTACCTCGTTTACCCGGCGGCGCCCCCCTGGTGGGCCTCGGTGCATGGCTACCTCGGTGATCACGTCGAGCGGCTCTCTGCCCGAGGGTGGGGCGCCCTGGGTCTGGACAGCACTGGCCCCCTGTTCGACCAGGGCCAAGCGCTGGCCAACCCGGTTGCAGCGATGCCCTCGCTGCACGCCGCGTTCTCCATGTTCCTCGCCGTGTTCTTCCTGCCCAGGGTGCCCCGGCGATGGCGACCCCTGCTCTTCGCCTACCCGCTGGCGATGATGTTCACCGTGCTCTATTGCGCCGAGCACTACCTCGTCGACGTGCTCGCGGGCTGGGGTTACGTCCTCGCGACCTTCGTGCTGGTAGGCCTAGCCGAGCAGTGGTGGCAGCAGGATGTTGATGTCACCGATCGCGCACGCCACCGTCGCCACACTCGCCGCATTCCCGGCCAGCATCGTCGTGCTGTGCTCACCGGTCCCCGATTGTTATCTCCAGCGCTAGGAGCTGGCGTGGGCCACCGTGCGGATCGGCTAGAGCTTGGGAATCTCGCTACCGTGCCAGATGATGCGCGGACAGCAACGACCGGAGCGCCATGACCCGGCTCTGCATTGTGTCTGGTGGTGCTAGGTGGTCCCGCACCACTGGCATTCATTCCTCTATCCCGACCTGGCTCCTCATGGAGGTAAGATCACTGACGAGGGGGGCTTGTGGCATTCCGTGGGCATGGCGCAGGCCGACCACGCGGTGCCCTGGGGCAACATTCCGCCCAACAACCGGTCGAGCTTGCCCGGCTTGACCCAGGGCACCGCGTGGCAGCCCTTCGGGGAGGCCGGGGGGAGCCACACCTTGCCAACCCAGGCGCAACCACACGAGTACTTCTGGCCGCCGGTCCGGCTCGACCCCAAAATGTGGCCACAACGCAACTACGACGTCGGTTTCCACCTCGCTGGCGGCTAGGAAGGCGACTTCGCCGGCGAATTCGGGGTACAAGAATGGGGCGGGCGCACCAACGACGGAGCCCGGGGCTATCTGGCGCTCGCCTCATGGATCACACCGCACGGTCTGGTCCCCGTCGCGCCAGTGTTCACCGCCGCAGTCGGCGGGGCAGTGATCTGGGACCACCAGCCCACCGTGTCATTCGTAGCGCCACGCGGCGCGACCGGTTTAACCGTCAACTACGCCGCCCCGGGCGGGGCTTACGTGGCGGAAGGCCGCTCCGCCTAACATCCGGGAGCGCACTATTGCAAGCGGGCGACAGGTCAGGAAGCCCATGCAGCTGCGTCGCTGCCCTTGCTCGTGTACCTCCGCCGCTATAGGGCTCTCGCAGCTTCCACTTCCCTCCGGCGGTGATCAGTGCTCAGCGGTGCACTCGACGCTCGGACTGGACAGGGGACGGCGACGAAGCCTTCTGTTCCGTAGCACAGGCAGCACTCCTCAACTATCTGCGATTTATCCATGGGCGGGCCTCATCGTGGGGTTCGGGTCCAAGGATGTCCATGGTCATCCGTAGCCGTTGATGTACCAATTGATGTAGGCGAGGGTGCTCCTCGTTCGCGGGCTCCGACCGGCTGGATGCACGGCCACGAGCACCTGATTCTGGGTTAGGAGCTCGGAGTCGTTTACCTCGATCAGGTCTCTTCATCGTGAAGGCGGGATCACCGACGACGTTTTGAACGCTGGAACGCGTGTGGCATCCCGTTGATCTGGCACAGCCCGACCACACGGCAGCCCGGGGCAGCCCTCGACGAAATCAGCACATGCGTGATCCGGCTCTGCCCGGCATGTTTGTTGGGGATTGCAGTGCTTTTGCTTGATGTAGCGCCGCTGGGAGAACGCTGAGCGGGGCCTTGGCGGTCCTACCGGCCGGCGGCTGACAGGTGGGATCACACCGGGACGCGGATGGCGACAACGGCGATGTCGTCTCGTGGTCTGCCAGCCTGGAATTCCAGTACTTCGTTGAGGACGGCACGGGTCAGCGCTTCCGCGGAGTCGAAGGAGCACGCTGCCGCGGCGACGAGCCTTGCCTCTCCGTAGAAGTCTTTTCCGCTGCGTCCCTCGGTGACGCCGTCGGTGTAGAACAGAAGCGTGTCACCCGGCGGCAGGCTGATGTGCACATCGTGCAGAAGCGGCGCGTCTATGACGCCTAGGAGCGCTCCTGGTTTTCCGACGGCGCGGAGTGTCCCGTTGGACTGTCGAAGGAGCGGAAGGGGATGTCCCGCACAGCTGACCGTGCCGGTCCACTCGCCGTCAGCTTGCCTCAGGCGCAGCAGGGCGACGGTGCAGAATCGTTTGATGTCGTGTTGCCGTAGCACGTCGTTGAGAGTCCAGAGCGCTTTCGAGGGCTCAGCGTGCTGCACGGTGGCGGCGCGCAGTGTGTGGCGGACGAGTGCGGTCACGACGGCTGCGTCGACGCCCTTGCCGCATACGTCGCCGATGGCCACCACCCAGTCACCGGGACCGATCTGGAAGACGTCGTAGAAGTCACCACCAACCTCGCTACCGTCTCCCGCGGGCCGATACACAGCTGCCACGTCGAGGTTCGGGATGATCGGTGGGGTCGGCGGGATCAGGGTCTGCTGCAACGTCCGTGCGAGGGTCGTTGCGCGCGCCTCGGACTCCTCCGCCCGCTGCTTCGCGCGCAGTAACTCGCGTTCGTACTCGCGGCGCATCCTAGCGTCGAACACCGCAGTCCGTACGACCATCGGGGCGCCGTGCGCATCACGCTCAAGAACGGAGTTGACAAGCACCGGCAACCGCGATCCGTCAGCGCGGATGATGTCGAGCGCGATCTCGTGCGCTTCGCCGTGCATGCTGAGCATCGGGGCGTAGTGAGTTTCGTGGTAAATCCGTCCACCGACGGACAGCAGCTGTACGAAACGTACCTGCCCGATCAGCTGTTCGCGGTCGTAGCCGGTCAGCGTCAGGAACGTCTGGTTCACCTTGATGATCGTCCCGTCCGGAGCGGTGGACAGGTAGCCGCACGGCGCCCGATCGTAGAGCTGTCCGGCATCGTCATCGAGGAGCGCCTCGTAGAAGGCATCAAGCGCCTCGCTGCCGCTGGGCGTCATCGCAGCGCGGGCGTCGACCTACGCACGAACTGCTCGATCGCAGCAGCCGTCTCTTCCGGCGCAGAGAGGTTAGGGCAGTGCCCGGTGGCGTTCAACAGCACCATCGACGCATTCGGCATCCTGTCGCGTACGAACTCTCCGACGGAGACGGGCGCGATGACGTCGTTGGCACACTGCAGGATGAGCGTCGGCGTCGCCACGGTGGGCAGATCTTTACGGTTGTCGGAAAGAAATGTGACCCGGGCGAACTGGCGTGCGATCGACGGGTCGATTCGACAGAAGCTCTCGGTCAACTCCTCCCCCAACTCGGGCCGGTCCGCCCGGCCCATGATCACGGGAGCCATCCCACTCGACCATCCGAGGTAATTGCTCTCCAGCGACTCAAGCAGGTCGTTGATGTCGTCCGCACTGAACCCGCCGACGTAGTCGTCATCATTTATGTAACGGGGGGACGGGCCGACCAGTACCAACTTGGTGAAAAGTTCGGGTGCGGCAGCGGCCGCGAGGACACCGATCATCGCCGACACCGAGTGCCCTACGAAGACCACGTCACGCAGCTGGAGCTCTGTGCAGATCCCGACGATGTCCTCGGCATAGCCGGACAGCGACGAGTAACGCTGTGGCTCGTACGCCGACGGATCGGAGTTTCCGGCTCCGACGTGGTCGAACAGCACCACGCGGAACTCGTCTTCGAACCGAGGCGCGACGTAGCGCCACATGTGCTGATCACAGCCGAACCCGTGCGCGAACAACATCGGCTGCCCGTCCGACCGCCCGGAGACGTTGATGTTGTGCCGGGTCGCCATACTCACCACACCAGAGTACCGAGCACGGACCAGTCACGACCGCTGCCGTGACTGATCCACCGCTTCGTTGGCGATCGCTTCCCTCCGGCGGCCGCCGCATCCGTCATCACCAGGCCCGCCGGGCCGACCCTCGCGAGCACCGCCGTCAGGCCGCGCGCAGCAAGCGCGATCGGCCCGAGCGCGAGTAGGCCTGTCGGCGCGCGAGATTTTGGGCACGAGTACGTCTCGGTGACGCAGGACGTCACTGCGGTCGGGCGCCCCGGCAGGACTCGAACCTGCGGCCTAGCGATTAGAAGTCGCTTGCTCTATCCATCTGAGCTACGGGGGCCGGACACCAGCGTGCAGCCTAGCGAGCGGCAGCTGCCTCCATGCACGAGCTGGGTAGCGCATTCAGCGGACTCAGCGGGGCGAAAGAGCACCGGACAACCCCGTTGAGCCTGCTGAATGCGCAGCGGCCCCTTACGCGCCTGCTTGTTCAGGCGAAGGGCGTCGCCGTTGGGGCGCGCGGCAACGTGATGACTGATGCCTTCCACGCTGCGCTCGCCATCGAAAAACGGGGCGACCTGGATCACCACAGATTGTGGCTTCGCCCGGTTTCCGGGATTGCGCGGGCGTCCGCTGCTCGACGGCTGATGGTGCTGTCGGCCGGCGCAGACCTGCATCAGCGGCCGATAGCACGCAGCGCCGACAACCTTGGGCGCAGACCGGATGGGCCAGTGGAGTTGTGCACAGGGCACCCGGTCATCCACATGTCGATCATGACTTACTACCGGAGCCAACCTTCATCGCGCAGCCTCGACGGTACCGGCCGAGGGTCGGCATCCCGCCGCAGAGGGCGGGACAGCTGCACAGGAGGGCATGTGATCATGAGAGAGACACCCGTAACTGTGGTGGGAACGTTGGTCAGTGACATGCGACCGCGCCGGGTTGGTCCCGACGCGGCGCTGGTACTCAATTTCCGGGTCGCCTGCAACGAGCGTCGGTTCGAAAAGGCGTCGGAGTCGTGGGTGGACGGGGAAAGCCTGTATCTGTCGGTGAGCTGCTGGCGCAGGCTCGCAGAGAACGCCGCGTCGTTGGTCAAGGGCGACCCGGTGATCGTCAGAGGGAAGCTGCGCACCCGGGAATGGACCACCGATCAGGGTGACCGACGATCGGTTGTCGAGCTGGAGGCCGACTCGATCGGTCCAGACCTGGCTCGTTGCGCCGTCACCGTGCGTAAACTGCGCCGCGAGGAGCCGGTGCATGCTGCACCCGAGGACGTTCTCGCATCACCCGATGAGGACTCGTGCGCCCTGCTTGGTGGGACTGACCCACCTTATGGAGTAAGCCTGTCCGACCTGGCCGAGGCGGCGCGCCCGCTGGTGCCCGTTCCGGCTTGAGCAACGCGCCGGGACTGGGTGGCGGTCGGCCGCGCTCCCCGGTCCCGGCGGCGACCTCTACGATCGCGGCCGTGGCGGAGTTCATCTACACCATGAAGCAGGTGCGCAAGGCGCACGGCGACAAGGTCATTCTCGACGGCGTCACCCTCGCGTTCTATCCCGGCGCGAAGATCGGCGTGGTCGGACCCAACGGAGCTGGCAAGTCCAGCGTGCTGAAGATCATGGCTGGGCTCGACCAACCCAACAACGGGGAGGCATTCCTGGCGCCGGGCGCGACCGTGGGCATCCTGCAGCAAGAGCCCACGCTGGACGAGGACAAGTCGGTCCTGGGCAACGTCCAGGAGGGTCTGGGAGAGATCAAGACCAAGCTGGACCGGTTCAACGAGATCGCCGAGCTGATGGCGACTGACTACTCCGACGAGCTCATGGAGGAGATGGGCCGGCTGCAAGAGGAGCTCGACCACGCCGACGCGTGGGATCTCGACTCGCAGCTCGACCAAGCCATGGACGCCCTGCGGTGTCCACCACCCGACGAGCCGGTGGGCCACCTGTCCGGCGGCGAGCGGCGTCGGGTCGCGCTGTGCAGGCTGTTGCTGTCCAAACCTGATCTCTTGCTGCTCGACGAGCCCACCAACCACCTCGACGCGGAAAGCGTGTTGTGGTTGGAGCAGTTTCTGGCGAGTTACCCGGGTGCGGTGCTGGCTGTCACCCACGATCGGTACTTCCTGGACAATGTCGCTCAGTGGATCCTCGAGCTCGACCGCGGTCGGGCCTACCCCTACGAGGGCAACTACTCCACCTACCTGGAGAAGAAGGCCGACCGGCTCGCGGTCGCGGGCCGCAAGGACCAGAAGCTGCAGAAGCGCCTGCGCGACGAGCTCGCCTGGGTGCGATCGGGGGCAAAAGCCCGGCAGGCCAAATCCCGAGCCCGGCTGCAGCGTTATGAGGAGATGGCAGTCGAAGCCGAGCGCAGTCGCAAGCTGGACTTCGAGGAGATCCAGATCCCGGCCGGACCGCGGCTGGGCCACGTGGTTGTGGAGGTGTCGCACCTGGACAAGGGCTTCGATGGTCGTGTCTTGATCAAAGACTTGTCCTTCACGCTGCCCCGAAACGGCATCGTGGGGGTCATCGGTCCCAACGGCGTCGGCAAAACCACCTTGTTCAAGACCATCGTCGGTTTGGAGCAGCCCGACTCCGGCACGGTCAGGGTCGGCGACACGGTGAAGCTGTCCTATGTCGATCAGGAGCGGGCGGGCATCGACCCGAACAAGACGGTCTTCGAGGCGGTGTCCGACGGTCTGGACTACATCCAGGTCGGCAACACCGAGATGCCATCCCGGGCATACGTCGGCGCCTTCGGATTCAAGGGCCCTGACCAACAGAAACCGGCCCGGGTGCTCTCCGGGGGTGAACGCAACCGGCTCAACCTAGCGCTGACCCTCAAACAGGGCGGCAATCTGATTCTGCTCGACGAGCCCACCAACGACCTCGACATCGAGACGCTGAGCTCACTGGAGAATGCGCTGGAACAGTTCCCCGGCTGCGCGGTGGTGATCTCCCACGACCGGTGGTTCCTGGACCGGGTGGTGACCCACATCCTCAGTTGGGAGGGAGCGCAGGAGAATCCCGCTTCCTGGTTCTGGTTCGAGGGGAATTTCGAGGCTTACGAGCAGCACAAGATTGAACGGCTAGGAGCGGATGCGGCGAGACCACATCGCGTGACGCACCGCAGACTGACCCGGAATTGACGGGGCACGGGGCGCCGGTTGAGTGGGAACGTCGATGGGGGTGGGAGGTGAGCAGCACGGCGCGCGAAGAAGTCCGGACCGGCATGCCGTCCAGCACAGGGGAGGCGGCGTCGCTGGTGGAGTCGGCAATGCTCTTGCGTTGGCGAGCACCAGAACTGGCGCTGCTGCTGGCCGATCGGGCGGTGACCGCCGCGCAGGACGACAAGATGGCCGTCCTGCAGGCAGATTACCTCGCGGTTTTTGCGCTCAACCGGCTCGGCCGGCACGGGGAAGCGGCCCACCGGCTCATTCCGGCAATTCGGGACACTGACACTCCAGCGGGGCTCCGGCATGAGCTGCATGTGGAGCTAGCACACTGCGCGGCCGCACTAGGTGAGTCGGCTACCGCGCTCGGAGCGGTACGCGCGGTGCTCGGCGCAGGCGATGACGTCTCTCCGGTGCTGAGGGGTCGCGCGCTCGTTGCGGTAGCCGAGGCGTCGGTCGCACTCGGCCGCGACGACCTTGCCACCTCGGCCCTCAACGAGGCCGACGAGCTTTACCGCGAAGACACCAGCCTCGACCGGGATACCGCGCTGCTGCTGCGGGCCGCAGTCCGGGCGGCGGACGCAGCGCACCACCGTTGTCGCGGCGCTGGTGCGGAGGCCGAGGCGAAGGCGAGGGAAGGCCGCGAACTGCTCGCCGGGCTGGCCGATCCGGAGCACGACAGCGGCGAAGTCAGCGCACGCCTGGTGCTTGAGATAGCACTCGCTCTCCTCGACCGGGACGCGGGCGACGCGGCGATGCAGGAAGCGCGCTCTTTGCTGCGCCGTCCGGTGCGCGCCGCCGCGGCCGCTGCGGTCGGCAGGCTTCGGTTGGCACTGGCCACTCGCGTGCACCTCGCTGAAGGTCGCCACGAGCCGGCGCTGACGCTGCTCGCGGATGCGGTTGAGGGTGCCCAGCGGTATGGGGTGGACGCGGTCCTCGCGGAATGCCTTGAGGGCCTATCGCACGTGCACGAGGCGCGTGGCGAGTTCGCCGACGCCGTGCACTGCGTGCGCGCTGCCCGCGCAGCTGAAGGTCGGCACCGTCACGATGCAGAGTCTGCGCGGTCCGTGCTACTCGAGAATTGCGGGTCTGCGCGCCGCGCGGAAGCGCGGCTGATCGGCCAGGTCACAGCGCTGCTCGGCGACGCCGGGACGGGATTCGTCGGATCCGACTCGGACACCGGTCCGCTCGTCGAGGTCGCTGTCGTTGTTGAGGCGCAGCAGAGCACTGCGCCCGAAGTCGCTGAGCCCGAGATCGCTGAGTCGGAGGCCCCTGAGCCCGAAGTCGCTGAGCCCGAGATCGCTGAGTCGGAGGCCCCTGAGCCCGAGATCGCTGAGCCCGAGATCGCTGAGCCGGAATCCGCGCAACTGACCGCACCCACGTTGACCCCCTCGGCTCCGGATGTTGCTTTCGCCGAGTCGAAGACGTCATCGTCGGAACCGGTTGATAACCAGGCTGGGGGGAACCCGCCGGTGGCCGCGGACCCGGTATCGCAGGAACCCGTGGACGAGCCGTCCACCGAGCCGTCGAGCGGGCTCAATTCCTGGCAGTCCGGGGCACGGCACCGCCGCGGCGCCGGCACCCTCGTGTCGGTGTCTGATCTGCTGCCCGCGTCAGCGTTGTCGGCGGGACGCTCCGGCCGGCGCCGCGCCGTGGAACGTGGCGATGAGTCGTCCACGGACGGTACGGATGTCCCGTCTGACGCGCCGGAGAATCTGCCGCCGGCGCGGCAGGAGTTCCCGGCATCGGAACCGCCGCCGGCTCCGGCGCCACGGGCCCTGGTATGGGAAGCTGCAGATGGGGACGCAGCGAATGACGAGGGGTCGTCGAAGATGGGCCTCGGCGACCTGCTCGCCGAGGCGCTCGCTGCGTACCAGGAAAGCCGCGACGTTCAGGCTGAAGCGCGCACCCGCAGTACGGTCGGCTTGGTGCTAGCTCCGCAGCCGATCGACGCCAGCCCTGGGGACCCAGACGGCGTCGATCCAGCCGAGGCGGTCACCAATCCGTTGCTGCGGCTGCCGGATCTCACCGTTGAACCGCGGTGGGGTCCGCCCGAGACAGGCCGCCGATCCGCCGCCGGGGATTAACCCATCAGCTTCGCCCGGCTGGAGGTGGATAGTGACGGTGTTCAGTACGGACGTAGCGGTGCGCTGGTCGGATATGGACGTTTACGGGCACGTTAACAATGCGCGCGTGGTCACTCTTCTCGAGGAGGCCCGCACCGAATTGCTGTTCGGCGAGGGTGCCCGGCGCGGCGCCCAGACGCTCACTGACGGTGTGGTCGTCGTCGAACTGCTGGTCCGCTACCGGCAACCGCTGGTGTATGCGACTGGCCCGGTGCGGGTGCGGTTATGGGTCAGCGAACTGTTGGCCGCCTCGTTCGCCGTGAGCTACGTCGTGGCAGGCACCGACGGTGATGCGGTCACCGCCCGTACCCAGCTCGCGGCGTACGACATCGCAGCGCAACGGCCACGCCGGTTGACGCCCGTGGAGCGGGAGTTCCTGGCCGCGTATCGGGACGGGGGCTGCGGTGGCTGAACTGTGCATTGCGGACTCCGCCGAGCGTGACGACCTCGGTGCCTTCGTGGCCCGTGCTGTCCGGCTGGACCATGATGCGGTCGTGCGGCTGCGTGAGGGGAACGGGCGGGTGCACGCCTGGGTGAATACCCCGTTCGACGCGCTGGTGACTCGCTCGGTGCGAGGGCTGGTACGGCCTGGTGATCTCACTGTCGGGAGTACGGATCTGCTGGCCGCGGTTGCGGTGGTCAGCGCGGCGGTGGTCGATCCCGGCAGGGCGCGGGATGCGCTCTGGCGCTGTGCGCTGCCTCCGGACCGTGGTTGGCGTGAGGTCGACCAGGTGCCCGCTGAGGTGCTTGCCGATCTCAGTGCGCAGGGTGCTGCCGTCGCCAGGCATAACCCGGGCCCGCACGGGGCGCCGCCTGCCGCCCTGCTAGACCAGAAGGTGCTCACCGTCAGTGGGGCCGGATTCGATGTCGGGGTACCGCTGCGCTGCCTGTTCGCCCTGTTGGGCATGGGCTTCGTGGGAACCCACGCCGCGAGCGAGAGAGTTCGGGTGTCGGCCACCGATTCGTGGCTGCGCTTGGACGCCCGCTACGGTGCCGTGCTGCGCCGCCGACACGCGCTGCTTCCGCTGCTCGTCTGACGCTGCTCGTCTCAAACAGGGGACTCAAACCAGCCAGACGGCGGTATCGGGAGGCAGGATGTCGCCGCTGTGCGGGAGCGGGCCGCTGGCCAGGAGCACCTGCCCCGGCGGCAGCGACACTGGTGCAGCGGAGGTATTCAGGCCGCAGACGAGGCCGCCGCCCTTACGGCGAAACGCCAGGCATCCGGGTGGCGCGCCGTACCATTCGAGCTCGGCGCCGGCGAAGGCGGCATGGCCCTTGCGCAGTTCTAACGCCTGACGGTAGAGCGACAACGTCGAGTTCGGATCCTCCAGCTGTGCTTCCGCGGTGCTGCCAGCCCAGTCGCCGGGCATCGGCAGCCAGGTGCCGGGGCTTGCGCTGAATCCGTAGGGCGGGATGCTGCCTTCCCACGGCAGCGGGACCCGGCAGCCGTCGCGCCCGCGCTCAGCGTGCCCCGAACGCGTCCACACCGGATCCTGCAGCGCCCAGTCGGGCAACTCGACGTTCGGCAGACCCAGCTCGTCGCCGTTGTACAGGTACACCGGGCCGGGCAGGGAGAGTTGCACCAGCGCCATCGCCCGGGCTCGCGCCAGCCCGGTCTCGCCGCCGCCGTAGCGGGTCACCGGACGAACGGCGTCATGGTTGGCGATAGTCCAGGTGGCCGGTGCCGGGCTGCCCTGGACTGCCACCAGGGAGTGCTCGATGGCCGCGCGCACGCTGCCGGCGTCAAAACCGGCCTGCAACAGCCGGAAATTGAACCCCAGGTGCAACTCATCGGGGCGAATGTAGCGGGCGAACGCGGCGTCGTCGGCCACCCAGATCTCACCGATCGCCATCCGTGCCGGGTACTTATCGAGCACCTTGCGGATCATCCGGTGGATATCATGCACGCCGTCGGCGTCGAAGCGGGGATCGGCGACGCTGGAATGGAGGAGGCCGGGGCTGGGCCCGATCGGATTCGGCATGTCAGGCAACCCAGCAGGTTTGGCCATCCCATGGGCCACGTCGATGCGGAAGCCGTCCACCCCGCGGTCCAGCCAGAACCGCAGGGTCCGTTCGAGATCGGCGGCGACCTCCACGTTGTCCCAGTTCAGGTCCGGCTGTTCGGGCGCGAACAGGTGCAGGTACCACTGACCGGCCTCGTTCCTCGAGGGGGGAAGGCGGGTCCACGCCGGGCCACCGAAGGTACTGGTCCAGTTGTTCGGCGGCCGGGAACCACTGAAGCCGGAACCGTCGCGGAAGAGGTAACGGGCTCGCTCGGGGCTGCCCGGCGCTGCCGCGATGGCCGCCTGGAACCAATCGTGGCGATCGGATGTGTGATTGGGCACCACGTCGATGGTCACCCGCAGCCCGCGCCGGTGAGCGTCGTCGATCAACCGGTCGAAGGCGTCCAGGTCACCGAACAACGGGTCGACGGCGCGCGGATCGCTGACGTCGTAGCCGTGGTCGACCATCGGGGAGCGGAAGAAGGGGGTGAGCCACAGCGCATCCACGCCGAGCAGCTCTATGTAGCCCAACCTGCTGCGAACGCCCTCCAGATCGCCCACCCCGTCACCGTTCGCATCGGCGAAGGAACGGATGTAGACCTGGTAGAACGTGGCATCTCGCCACCATGCCTCATCGTCAGAGGCCAGTCTGCGGTCGTCGGCACGTCGCACGAGGGTCAATCCTGCCACTGGAGCCCGCAGCGATTGTGCTCATCACATGGGCGAGTTCACCAGGCTGTTCGCTGCCATCTGCAGGTAGTCCCAGAGCGCGGCTCGGTGGGCGTCGCCGAGGCCGGCGTCATCGACTGCGATGCGCATGCAGCGCAGCCAGGCGTCGCGCTCTGTCGGGCCGACCCGGAACGGGACGTGCCGCATCCGCAGCCGCGGGTGTCCGCGTTGCATCGAGTAGGTGTGCGGCCCACCCCAGTACTGCACGAGGAACATCCGCAGCCGCTCCTCGGCGGGACCGAGGTCGTCCTCTGGGTAGAGCGGACGCAGCACCTCGTCCTTCGCCGCCAGCTCGTAGAAGCGGCCGACGATCCGGCGGAACGTCTGCTCGCCACCGACGGCCTCATAGAAGTTCTCCGGTGCAGCCATCCCCTTATCTTGCCTTGCCCGGACCGAGCGGGGGGCAGCAAGCCTCAGGCCGGGGGAGCGGCGAGACCTGTTGGCGACGGCGCCGGGATCCCGGCGTCAGCAAAGGCCGCCTTGATGCCGGCCAGCAGCGCCCGTTGCACCGCCCACTGTCGCCCTGCCTGCACCTTGGTGGTGATCCGCAGCGTCACGCCGTCGGAGCTGATCGACTCGACTCCGAGTACCTCGGGTGGTTCGAGCACATCGGCGGCCAGTGCGCTGCCCTCGGCAGTGAGCTCGGCGGCGGTTCGACCGGCGAGCTCAGTGGAGGCCTGGATGTCCGCGTGGTACCCGATGGGGAGGTCGACGACGGCCACGGAGTAGTCCTGGCTGGAGTTGCCGACCCGCAGTACCTCGCCATTGCGGACGTACCACACGGTGCCCTTGCTATCCCGCACAGTGGTCACCCGCAGTCCCACGCCCTCCACGGTGCCGGTGGCTTGGCCGAGGTCGACCACATCGCCGACGCCGTACTGGTCCTCCACCATCATGAACATTCCGGACAGGAAGTCCTTCACCAGATTCTGTGCGCCGAAGCCGAGCGCGACACCGAGGATGCCGGCCGAGGCGATGATTGGCCCGAGGTTGATTCCCAACTCGCCCAGCACCAGGGTGCACGCGACCCCGTAAATCACCAACGTCATGCCCGACCGCAGCACGGAGCCGATCGTGCGGGCCCGTTGGGATCGCCGGTGCCACAGCATCCCTGTGCCACGCCAGGATTCCGGTGCGTGTTCCCGCAGCGGCCGGAGCAGTCCGGGCGGTGGGCCCTCCGCCGTCACCTGGGTCAGCCGGTTGATGGTTCGGTGCACCATCAGCCGGATCAGTACCGCCAGCACCAGGATCAGCAGGATGCGCAGGCCCGTTCCCACCACGGCATCGGCGTAGCGGGACAGCAGGTCGTTGTGGGTGAAGTGGTAGATGCGCGAGCACCATGACCCCGCGTCCCGGGAACAGTCGGGCTGGAAGATCATCTGTGGCATCATCTGGGCGATCGGCTGGAGCACACGGGGACTGTAGCCGTGGCCGGTGAGTAACCACCGCTCACAGCGGGTTCGACCGGTAGTCACCAGCGCGAGTCAGCGACAGATACGTGCGCGATCGCCGCTTTGTGTGGTGGACTAGTCCCGCGCATTGGTGGAGGTGGTCGCGTGCACGACCGACAACCCAGCCCGGAGGGTCACCCAGCGGGGGCGGACCGACGGACCGCCTCGCGCTCAGGGACCTCAACCGGGCTCATTGCCACTACCCTCGTCGCCGATTCATCCCCCACCACCGGAGCACCGGTCTGGGGACGCCGGCGGGTACTGCTGCTCAACGCCAGCTTTGAGCCGCTGACCGCGCTGCCATTGCGCCGGGCCATCGTCTTGGTGGTGTGTGGCAAGGCTGACGTCGTGCATGGTGACGCCGCGGGCTTGGTCCTGCATTCCGCCACGACCAGCCTGGTGGCCCCTTCGGTGATCAAGCTGTGCACGTTCGTGCGGGTTCCCTACCGGGCGCGGGTCCCGATGACCAGAGCTGCGTTGATGCACCGGGACCGTTACCGCTGTAGCTATTGCGGAGCCCGCGCGGAGACCATCGACCACGTGGTGCCCCGCAGCCGCGGTGGCGAGCATTGCTGGGAGAATTGCGTGGCCTGCTGCGCGCTGTGCAATCACCGCAAGGCCGACCGACTACTCAGCGAACTGGGTTGGAAGCTGCGGGCGGCGCCGCGCGCCCCGCGGGGGCAGCACTGGCGGCTGCTGGCCACGGTGCCCGACGCCGATCCGCTGTGGTTACGCTACCTCGGTGAGGTCGCCTGAGGTCGCCGGCGACCTGGTGAAGCGGGGACTGACTCCGGTCAGCTACCGTGATCCCGTGACATCGGTGGAGGTCGTCCTCGTCCTGGCGGGTGTTCCGTTGGCCATCATGGTCGTGCTGGGACTGCTGACGCTCCGGCCGAAGTTCGCTCGAACGCCTCGCTACCGCCCGGGCGAGCCGTGGAACCACCCGCCGGTGCTGTGGACGGCGAACCCCGAGGCTGCGCGCGACGGGGCGGCCCATCATGGCGGCCACGATGGATCCGGTGAATCCCGCGGAGGCGCTCGTGGCCACTGGTAACAAGCAGCACCGGGATCCTGCACGGCGTGACCGCTCACAGCGCGATGAGGACCAGCAAGAATCCGCGCCCGGTGAGGCGATCGTCGGCACGGGCCGGATCTCTGCCGCCCGAATGGTCACGCCGGTACTGCCCACCTTGCCCTTCACCAAGTCGCAGCTCGCGAGACTCGATGATGCGCTGGTGCGGGCCAGTCGCAGCGCGCGCCTGCATTTCGGCGTGTACCTCGGAGACCTCGGGTCGGACACTCGCGGTCGAGCCGAGACGCTGCACGACTCGATGGGCAACTCGGCCGACAATGGGGTGTTGATTGCCGTCTCTCCTGGACAGCAGGTGGTCGAGGTGGTTACCGGCTGTCACGCTGCCCACCGCCTCCCCGACCGCGCGTGCAAGCTCGCGGTGGAGAGCATGACCGCCTCATTCAAGCAGGGAGATCTCGCCGGGGGCCTGACCTCCGGCCTGCGGATGCTCGCCAGCCACACCGACTCGTGAGTGCCAGACAGTGTTAAGCACTTAACGTGTTATAGCCTTTAACGCTATAGCACTTAACGCCACTCACGACCCGCCCGCGTCGAAGACGCGAGCGGCCAGCGCCCGCACGACACCAGCCCTACCCTCGGAAACCAGTCGATGCAGCGCGGGCGGCTGCTCGTTGGCCTCCAGCCACGTGTCCGCGGCGTTCACGCACCGTTGTTCGACGACCCACGACGGGAACAGCCCCACCACGCAGGCCTGGGCCCGCTCGGAGGTCCGGCGCTCCCACACGTCGGCGATCTCCGTGAAGTACCGGTCCAGGTAGGGAACCAGTAGCTGGTTCTGCGCAGGGTGACTGAAGCCCCCGATGATCGCCGCGCTGATGGCGTTGGGTAGCTCGTCGTCGCACATCGCCTGCTGCCAGGCCCGTTCCTTGCCGGCTGGGGTGGGCAGCAGCGCTCGGGTCCGCTCGGCTTGCCGGCGCCCGGTCGCGGTGGCATCGCGGTCCTGCTCGGCGGTGATCTCGTCCTCGCCCGTCACGCCGTGCGCGGCGAGCGCTTGGAGCAACCGCCAGCGCAGGTCGGTGTCGACCACCAACGCCTGCGGCACGGCGTCCCCGGCCAGCCAGCCCGCTAGCGCATCCAGTTCCGGCTTGCCCAACAGCGACGCGGTGAGCGCATTGACCAAGGTGAGCTGGTGATCGGAGCCGGGAGCGACCGTGCTGACGAGATTCATCAGCGTGCCGGCGAACCTCGGCCAACCCTCCTCGCTGGCCCAGACCGGATCAGCGTAGGCGGACAGCGCCGTCTGTACCTGCGCCAACAGCCGTTGCACCACGCCCACCTCGGTCTCGGCGGGCAACCCGGCCAGCACCACGGCGACGAAGTCCCTGGCCCGGAACTCACCGTCGCGAGTCATTTCCCACGCCGCGGACCAGCACAGCGAGCGGGGGAGTGACTCGGTGATGTCGCCGATCCGCTCGACCAGCGTCGCCAGCGATTTCTCGTCGAGGCGCATCGTGCAGTACGTGAGGTCGTCGTCATTGACCAGTACCAGCTCACCCGCAGGCACTCCGACCAGGGAAGGGACCTCGGTGCGCGCCGCGCTGACGTCGAGCTCCACCCGATGGGTGCGGACCAGCGGACCACCGGCCGGGGAATCGTAGACGCCGACGGCGAGACGGTGTGCGCGCCGCTCCCCGGCGCCGGGGCGGGCGCCGCTCTGGAGTACCGCGAAGGACGTAAATGCGCCGTCACTGTCGACGGTGAACTCCGGTCGCACGGTGTTCAGCCCGGTGGTCTCCAGCCACTGCGCGCTCCAGCCCGAAAGGTCGCGACCGGACGCTTGCTCCAGCGCGGCCAGCAGGTCGGCGAGCGTGGCGTTTCCCCAAGCGTGCCGGGCGAAATAGATCCGTAGCCCGGCGAGGAAGTGCTCCAGACCGACATAGGCAACCAGTTGCCGCAGCACGCTGGCGCCCTTGGCGTAGGTGATGCCGTCGAAGTTGACCTCGACGGCCTGGACGTCCGGGATGTCGCAGGCGATCGGGTGGGTGGACGGCAGCTGATCCTGACGGTAGGCCCAGGCCTTCTCCACGGTGGCGAAGGTGGTCCACGCGCCGGTGTACTCGGTGGCCTGCGACTGGCACAGGACCGAGGCCCAGGTGGCAAAGGACTCATTGAGCCACAGGTCGTCCCACCACCGCATGGTCACCAGGTCGCCGAACCACATGTGCGCCATCTCGTGCAGCACCGTCTCGCAACGCCGCTCGTAGAGGAAACGGGTGACCCGGCTGCGGAAGACGTAGTCCTCAAGGAAGGTCACACAGCCGGCGTTCTCCATCGCGCCAGCATTGAACTCGGGCACGAAGCACTGGTCGTACTTCTCAAACGGGTACCGCACCCCGAACGCGCCGTGGTAGAAACCGAAACCCTGCTTGGTCTCGGTGAACAGGCGCTCGGCGTCCATGTGCTCGGCCAGCGAGGCCCGGCAGTAGATGCCCAGCGGGATCGTTGTCTCATCCTCGGTGTATTCATCGGTCCACTGCGCGTAGGGACCGGCCACCAGCGCCACGACGTAGGGACTGATCCGGGCGCTGTCGGCGAAGACATGGCGGATCGCGCCACCGCCGGAGTCCTCGGTGCGCTGACACGGCGCGTTGGAGACCACCATCCAGGTGGCGGGCGCGACGACCCGGATGCGGTGCACTGCCTTGAGGTCAGGCTGGTCGAAGCACGCGTACATCCGCTTCGCGTCAGCGGTCTCGAACTGGCTGTAGAGGTACACCCCACCATCGACCGGATCGGTGAAGCGGTGCAGCCCCTCGCCGGTGTTCATGTAGCGCCCGTCCGCATCGATGACGAGCTCGTTTTCGGCGGCCAAGGCGGGCAGGGCGATCCCGTTCGCGTGGTCGTAGCCGGCGACGTCCAGTGCGGTGCCGTTGAGCGTCGCAGCATGCACCCCGGCGGCCACCACGTCGATCCAGCTGGCGGCGCCTGGACGGTGGCATGAGAACTGGACTGTCGTGGTACTCCGGAATGTGCCTTCACCCGGGTTGCCGCGACCATCGGTGACGTTGAGGTCGACGGTGTAGGAGTGGACGTCGAGCAGCGCGGCGCGCTCGATGGCCTGCTCCTGGGTGAGGTTGGGAACGGACACGGATCACCTCGGATGTCGGATCGGGATTCTTTGGGGATCCAATCACGGGTGAGGGTCGGCCCGCAGGTGAGTAAGGCCCCGGGAAGACGTGACCACCCGGACGGGTTGACCAATGCATCGAGGAACGGAGAGGGTGATGACGGTGACCGCCGGCCACAACAGCGAGGTTCCCACCGAGCGCCGCCCGGCGCGTGTTGATGTCTACTTCGACCCGCGGTGCCCGTGGGCGTGGATCACCTCGCGGTGGATCCTTGAGGTGGGGACGGTCCGGGACATCGACGTGCACTTCCGGGTGATGAGCCTGGCCATGCTCAACGCGGACCGCAATGTCAGCGAGGACTACCGGAAATCGATGGACAAGTCCTGGGGACCGGTCCGGGTGTGCATCGCCGCCGCTCGCGACCATGGTGAGAAGGTCCTCAAGCCGCTCTACACCGCCATGGGTACGCGAATCCATAACGAGGGAAACAAGGATTCCGACGAGGTGATCGCGGCCGCGCTGGCCGAGGTCGGGTTGCCCGCTGAGCTGGCTGCCGCCGCCCACAGCACCGAGTACGACGAGGAACTGCGGGCTAGCCACGAGGCCGGCATGGCTCCGGTCGGGCTGGACGTCGGGACCCCGACGATCCACGTCGACGGGGTGGGCGTCTTCGGACCGGTGCTGTCGAAGATCCCGCGCGGTGAGGAGGCCGGGAAGATCTTCGATGGCACCCTGCTGTTGGCCGCTTATCCACACTTCTTCGAGCTCAAGCGAACCCGGGACGAGAAGCCGGACTTCTCCTAACCGGCCCGGGACAGGGCGACGGCAGTGGTGGGCACGCTGAACGGCGACGGGTGCAGCGCGGCACCCTGCTCGCCGGTCCGGACCGCTCGGCACAGAGCGGCCAGGGCAGCCAGGTCGTCGCGTTGGGCGCCAACGAACGCGGCGTCTACCGGGTCGCCGTGGCCGGGGACCACGATGCGCGGGCCCAGATGGAGTAGCTCCGTCACGGCGTTGGGCCAGTCCAGCGGGTAGGCGTCGGTGAAGTCGGGGTCGGCGCCCTGCTCGACGAGATCCCCGGCGAAGAGGACACCGGTATCGGGCGACCACACCGCGATGTCGTGATCGGTATGTCCTCGCCCGGGATGAGTGAGCAACACGTGCCGGCCGCCGAGATCGACGTCGACGTCTGTAGTGACCACATGGTCCGGCACTACTGGGTGCACCAGTGCTGGGTCGCGTGGCATCCGCTGGGCGCGGGACCAGGCCAGCGCCTCGGCATGCTGCGCCGCACCACCTCGTGCCAGGTCATCCCGGCACCGGGGATGCGCCCACACGGTGGCCGGCAGGAAGGCCGTGGTGCCCAGGCAGTGGTCGAAGTGGGCGTGGGTGAGCACCACGGTGCACGGCTGCCGCGTCACTCGACGAATCGCCGTGCGCAGCTCAGCGCCCTGAGCTGGATCGCTGCGGGTGTCCACGACCAGTGCCCCGTGATCGCCGATCACCAGCCCTACGGAGAGATCCAACTCGGCGTACCGGCGTACCAGCACTCCATCGGCTAACTCGACCCACCGCGCCGTCATGCGGGCGCCCGGGCGCCCCGCAAACCTGCGCCCTTGCGCACCCTGTGATCATCGATATGGCACTGTTGTCCGTCGTGCGCGTCTACCTCGGTTCCGATCACGCCGGCTTCGAACTCAAGGTCTTTCTGGTGGGTCACCTCACCAGTCTCGGGCACGACGTGGTGGACGTCGGCCCCGAGGTCTTCGATCCGGACGACGACTACCCGCCGTTCTGTATCGAGACCGGCCGCCGGGTGGTAGCCGACTCCGGCAGCCTCGGCGTGGTGATCGGCGGCTCGGGCAACGGTGAGCAGATCTCCGCCAACAAGGTGCCGGGCTGCCGGGCAGCGCTGGCGTGGAGCACCGAGACCGCGAAGCTCGCCCGGGAGCACAACGACGCCCAGGTGGTAGGGATCGGTGCTCGGATGCATACCCCCGCTGAGGCGGCGGAGATCGTCGAGGCGTTTCTGACGACGCCGTTCTCCGGGGGTGAGCGGCACTCCCGGCGGATCAGGCAGATCTCGGACTTCGAGTCCACCGGCGAGTCACCCCCCCTCTTCGCGAGCTGAGCCTGGCCGATGCCGGAGGGCAATACGACACACCGGCTGGCGCAGCGGCACCAGCGGTATTACGGCGGATCGCCAGTGGCGGTATCCAGCCCGCAGGGCCGCTTCTCCGCAGCCGCCGCGGTCCTGGACGGCTTGGTCCTGCAGCGCGCAGACGCGCACGGCAAGCACCTGTTTCACGTCTACCGGCCCGATCTGGTGGTGCACGTTCACCTGGGTCTCTACGGCGCCTTCACCGAGGCGACGTTGCCGGTGCAGCCGCCCCGGGGGCAGGTTCGTATGCGCCTGGTCGGGGCCACGCATTGGACGGATCTGCGCGGCCCGACGGCATGCGAATTGCTCACGGAGCACGAGGCTGATGCCGTTCGCGCCCGGCTGGGGCCCGACCCGCTACGTCCTGACGGCGACCCGGACCGGGCGTGGGCGCGGATCTCACGGTCGCGCGCGCCGCTGGCTACCCTGCTGATGGACCAATCAGTGCTCGCCGGGGTCGGAGTCAGGATAAGTGACCCCAAGGCGAGGGGAGCCACGGTGGCACTCATGCTCGACATCTACGCGCGCGTGTCGCGACTTGGCGACGATCGGCAACGCTCGACCGCGGGCCAGGTCGAGGACTGTAAAGCCAGGATCGAAGAGCGCAGGGCGCAGGTCGGCGAGGTGCACATCGACAGCGGTCGCTCGGCATGGAACCCGCGGGTGAAGCGTCCCGACTGGCAACGACTCATGTCTCGACTGGAAGCTGGCGTGACGGGTGGCGTGGTGGTGTTCGACATGGCGCGCTTCTCTCGTCGGCCTATCGAGGGCGAGCGCCTGATCCTCGCTGCTGAGCGAGGTCTTGTCGTGCTCGACAGCGAGGGGGAGTACGACCTGACGACGGCCAACGGCCGTAAGACTTTCCGCGATCAGCTCAATGCTGCCGCGTATGAGTCCGATCGGCTGTCTACGCGGGTCAAGCGGGGCAAGCGTGTCAAGGCAACGCGCGGCGAGCCGAATCACTCGTGGCGGCCTTTCGGGTTCGAGCCGGATGGCGTCACGATCCGGGAATCAGAGGCCGTCGTGCTCCGTGAGATGGTCGCGCGCGTGTTAGCGGGGGAGAACCAAGATCACATCGTTGTCGATCTCAATCAGCGAGGTATCACTACGTCCACCGGCGGTCAGTGGTCTCGGGAGTCACTCAAACAACTACTTCTGAGGTCGCGCAACGCGAGGCAGGTCGTCCACAACGGCGTGGTGGTGGGTCATCTGCCTGGCGAGTCCATTCTGATTGATGGGACGTGGGAACGACTGAATACGTTGTTCGCTTCCCGCCGCCGTGGCCGTCCAATCTCGGACGTCTATCTCTGCTCAGGCCTTGTGCACTGCAACTGTGGACATCGGCTAACGGGGCGGCCGCGGTCTGGGCACAAGCCGTATCCAGACGGCGAGGTCCGTCGGCAGTATTGGTGTCAACCACGCGCGGTTTCTGGTGGATGCGGTCGTATTACTATTGATCAACGTGAGCTAGATCGGCACGTTGGAGCGCTTGTGGTAAGGATTCTGTCCGACCCTCGCCACGCCGAAGCACTTGAGGCTGCTGCCAAGGCCACGGAGGACAAAAGGCGTCCGCTGCTGGCCGAGTTGAGTGAATGTGAACACCTTGCCGAGGAGCTGTCCGGGCGGCTGGGTCGCCGCGAGATCACACTTAAGCGTTATGACGTCGCTACGGCGCCGTTAGACAAGCGCATCGCCGGGCTTCGCGCCGAGTTGGCTGAGCTAGACAGCGTGCCGGCAGCAGTCGCTGACGCTGCTGTCGCAGCAGCGTCGCGCGAGGAATGGACAGCGCGATGGAACGCTGCCACAGTGACTGAGCGGCGCAACCTCATCCGACAGGCGCTGCGGAATCGGCGGATCGTGATCGCTCCCGCCGTCCGGTCGGGCCGTCCGAAGTTCGACCCAAAGCGCATAGTCATCGAGGAAGAGCGCCGCGCAGAATAGTTGTATATTGGGATCTCTTCGCAGGTAAATGGGGAGGATTACCAGGGTCAGTCGTAGGGTAAGTCGGGGATTCGTCAGGTCGCCCGTCGCTCACGAAAGTGCGCCGAGCGCGATGCGCTGGAAGGTGAATCCGCGGTCCTTCGCGGCGTCCAGCAGCCGCTTGGCGGCGGCTAGCTCCGGGCTGTCAGGCATCACTGCCCGCCGGGCGCAGGCTCAACAACCGGCGGCGGGACTTCGCCGCGCTGCCGTCCTCGCCGTCAGACAGTGGGCACACAGGCGGCGTCGTGATCGTCCCTGTCGACTGGAGCGATTCAGTCAGTGTTCTGAGGCTGGCGCGGATCTCGTCGAGTTGGCTGAGCCCCTCGCCGACCGCTTCTAGCTGGGTTGATATCTGGTGCAGGCGGTGATCGACAACCGCCTGCGCTGGGTCCGCGACGTCACCTTTGTCGAAGACCGCTCCCAGATCCGCAACGGCCACGAACTTCGTGTCATGGCGACCCTGCGCATCCTCGCCATCGGCGCCCTTCGACTGGCCGGACGCGCCGACACCACCGAAGCCACCCAATGGTCGGACGTTGCCTGCAGGCACACGCTGCTTGCGTGGGCTCACGTCTCCTGCCCCTTCGGCGTAATCAGCACTGTGGCCGGGTTGAACACCGGGAGCCCCACCATGGCAGCCTTAGGTTTCTTGGCGTTTCTGCTGGTCCGGGTGGCGTGTACTAGGCTGGCGAAGGAATCTGCGAACGTCGCGGCGATGGTGGTTGGCTGACGGTCGGTGCTGTCGCGGTAGAGCCGGGCGAAGATGGCCTTTTGAGCATTTGCGGGCTTCGTCGTCGGCCGCATCGTAGAGGTCGCGCGGCCGTTCGAGTAGTTCGAGCGCGGTGAGTAGGACGGCGCTGCCGGGTTCGAGGTCATCGACGGCGCTGTCGAGCTGGTGGGTAATGCGCTGTTTGCTTTCTCGTACTTGCCGCAATCGTTTTTTGTTTTTTTCTTGTGGCCATTCGGGGTCGCCGAGGAGGTCGAAGAGTCGGCCTTCCTGGCGGCTGCCAGAGGTGATCGGGGCCGGTCGGCAATCCGGTCGCGATCGCTTCCAGGTCTTCCTCGGTCGCGCCCAAAGCGCTAGCGACGGTGATCAGGCCCGAGATCAGGCTGGTCGGCGTCGCTGCCGAAACCTCCCCACACCACCGCCGCGCACGAGCCCACGACCCTGCTAGCCGACAGGCCGACGGGAGATCACGCTTCAGCGTTATGACGTCGCTATTGCGCCGTTAGATAAGCGGATTGCCGAGCTTCGTGCCGAGCTGACCGATGGCAGCGGAGTGTCTGTAGTCGGCGGCGTATCTGTGTTCGGGCATCGTGTGCTGTGGGAAGTGTGGACATTGGCTTACGGGACGGTCAAACGAGCCGTACCCGGACGGCGAGATTCGTCGGCAGTATTTTTGCCACCCGCGTACGGTCGGTGGCGGATGCGGTGGTACCGCTATTAATCAACGCGAGCTGGACGGGTATGTCGGAGCGCTTGTGGTGAGGATTTTAGCTGATCCCCGCCATGCCGAAGTTTTTGAGGCTGTTGCTAAAGCCGCGAAGCCGATCGCCGTCGTCGCCCACAGGGCGCGGATCGCCGGTGGCGTGGTCATAGCCGAGCGGTACACGCTCATCGCCGCGCGTCCAGCAAGGTCACCCTCACCCGGGCCCTCCACACCCAACGCGGCGGTGGGGCCGGCGGTGCCGCAAGGACTGCCGGGCGCACACCCGGCCTCAGGGGAGCCCTCGCGCGACCGGCGTCAGCCCGGCCGCCTTGCACGGCTCGTCCTGTACGTGGGGGAGTCGCCGCTGCGCATGCTCAGCTCGCGGATGGTGTAGAAGACGTCCGCCATCAGCACTTCCCACGCGTTCACGGGGAACTTCGACGCCCCGAGTGTGCTCTGGAGCCCCGAAAGGCGGTTCGTCAGGCTTCGGAACTCGATCACCGCGCCGCGCCGGCGCATGTCGTCCGGCACCTGTTCCGCCTCAATGATGGGATCCTGTGGCTCGTCGTCTTCGTCGACCGACGGCTGTCGCCCCTCCACCACCGGGTCACCGGGAAGGCGCCGGCCCACCGGCTCGGGCCTCATCTGCTTCGCCACGGGAAGGACGGCGCCGGTCAGTCCGTCCGCCTGCCCGGCGAGCACGTTGGCGGTGAAGACCTTCGGCGTCGGGCCGATGCGTGCGCCCGATCCCCACTTGAGCATCGCCAGGTCCTGATTGACTTCGAACGAGAGGCCTTTCCGCCCCGCAATGAGCATCGCTGCGGTGAGGAAACGAAACTTTGCGTCGTCTAACAGCTCGATTTCCTCGTGGGGCGTAAGGGCCGCGCCGCGGAGCGTGCCGAGGTCGGTGTGGGAGAGGAGGGGCGTGAAGTTCTTGGACGTCATGGCGTCGATCAGCTGGAGGTCGTTCAGCGTCTCGCTCAAGTGGCTCCACAACGCCGCAGTGCGCATGTACAGGATGGCGAGCGAGACAATCCCTTCCAGGTTTGCGAAGCTCTGGTTCTCGGTCGTGTCGTCGAGGGCGTACTTCTTCTTCCAAGCGGTCATCACGGTGGCGGCGGTGGAGGCCGCCTTCGCCTGTTCCTGCGCGATGGGCTTGTTCACGTCTTGCAGGATCGGGCTTGGGACGTCCAGGGTGCCCATGTGCCGCAGAAGGGTGGGCGCCTGAGCGACGTCCACACCCACCGTGGCCTGGATGTTCCCGTCGAGCGCCTGGAGGTTCGTGATCTGCAGGTGCACCGTGTCCAGCCCGACGTGCGCGCCGGCCGTGGCGGTCGGCACCACCTCGTCGAGCGGCACGCGGTGATTGAAGCCCTGCGTCTTCGCCCGTACGTTCTTCGCGAAGAGCACCACCGCGTTCGCGATCTCGTTGAACCGGGCGATCCCGTCCTCCGCTGTCTCGTCCACCGGCTTGGTGACCAGCTCCACGATGGAGGTGTACGGGGCCTCGACACCGCTCCTGTCCCGTTTCAGGACAGCCGCCTCGGTCATGGGCTTGAGCGCCGTGTTGTGGTCCACAGCGATGTCGAAGTTGCGGCCCTGGTGCACCTTCACGCCGTACCCGGGGTCCGCGTGGTTCACGTCGGTGAGCACCGACATCTCCAGCTCGAACCCCACCTTGCGCTGCACGCTCACGGGTGCGCCGTCCGACGCCTCAGGCGAGGCTACTGGAGATGCCGTGCCCTCCGCGCTTTTCCTCTCCGCAGCGGCCTCCCTCTCCGCCAGCAGCCGCTGGATGGCGCGATTCCCCGCCGCGCGCTGCATCCCCAGCACCTCCCGCGGATGCAGCATCCCTGTTCCAGCCGCGACTTCACGACGTGGTGCCCACAAAGCCGGAGCTGGTGCCGCTTCCCTGGCCGCGGCCGCTCTCCCGCTGCCTAGTGCATCCGCCCGCTTGCGCGCGTGCTGCATCTCAATGGGCTCCCGGGAGAGATGAGTGGAACAATTGGCCGGGGACGACCCGTCATTTATCGGGCCCGCGGATGGAGGCGCACGCAAGCTCCTCCCGTGGGTTGCGCTGGAAGGCCCGGGGCCGCGGTCGGAGACCGGACCGGCCGGGAGGGGGTTGATCCGCCCCCGCAAGGGACGAGCAGCTGCGCCCGACCCGCAGGGCCCGGCACGACATCCCCCCGGGTACCTCGGCAATCAGCAGCACCCGGCGTCCGACCGAGATGGTGCCCAGCACCTCGCGGCGTAACATGGCGGCGGCGAAGGCCGTGCTTGGTGTGCGCTACCGACGTCGTCACCGCACGGCACGCAGGACGCAACCTCTATTGGTGTCCGCGCTGCCAACGCCGCCCGGTAGTTTAGAAGTCATGAGTGTAAGTTCAAGCGCTACCAAATCTCCGCCGCGGTAAGCGCCCCTGGCGTAGTCAGTATTGCTGTACGTATAACTGACTTCGCCGCGACCCCTGTCGTGTTCCATCGCCAGCTCGGCGACACTTGCCCAGTGGCCGGGGAAGATGGCGGGATTTGCGGCGAGCTGGACCACTTCGGTGAGCAGCTCCGCGAGCGCCCGCACCTCGTGCCTGAGATCATCAGGAGCCAATGCCGCCACTTCGGTGCTTAACGGCTCGGTATCGGGTGGTGCCGACCGGCCGTCGGGAGCTTTCGGCGGAAGCCGCTCGACCGCGGCCGGTCGGATGTCAGATCGCGGACGGGGCTCACCGGGTGCACTCTGTACACCGGCCACGGCCTGGATCGGTGAGGCTTGCCGCCAACAGCCGCACCCCGCACAGCGCCTGGTACAACCCAGCCAGGCGACCGGCCAGGAGGGCGTCGCTGCTCACCCCGGTGGGTGACCCGGGTTAGCGCGTCCACGACCTCGATACCCGGCTGGTGCGGCACAGGGACGATCGGATTCGATAATCGGCGCCAGCGGCGACGGTCTGCGACGGCGCGGTGTCGGCCCACAGCGCTCACCCGTTGGCCTGGGTGTCGGTGACTTTCACCCGGCGCACCGGTTCCGACCCGAGCGAACTGGCCAGCGTCTGAAGGTTGGTGCGGATTTCGCCGAGTTGGTTGAGCAACTGGTCAATGGTGGTCGCCAATTGGGTCGATATGCGGTGCAGGCGATGATCGATCGCGGTCAGCCTTCTAGTGTAGTGTCTCGTCATTGGTTTACACTTTTTTGGAGGGCGACCCGTCCGCGGGCGACCTTAGCGATGATCTGCTCAGCAGTGGCGGTCCACACGAATGGTTTCGGGTTGTCATTGTTGGCTTTCAGGTAGTCGTCAATCGCAGTGATCAAGTCATTCACGTTGTGGAATACGCCCCGGCGGAGGGCCTTGT
Source organism: uncultured Actinomycetota bacterium (assembly GCA_963717245.1). Taxonomy (GTDB): domain Bacteria; phylum Actinomycetota; class Actinomycetes; order Mycobacteriales; family Pseudonocardiaceae. Next base: position 220,916 of record CAVQVV010000007.1, read on the forward strand.
CAGCCAAATCTCGAAACCATCGTTCGACCAGATTGAGCCACGACGAGGAGGTGGGGGTGAAGTGCAGGTGAAATCGTGGGTGTTTGGCTAGCCATGTCTTGACGTTGGCGTGTTTATGAGTGCCGTAGTTGTCGCAGATCATGTGGATTTGCAGTCCTTTGGGTACCTCGCGGTCGATGATACGGAGGAACTTTAAGAATTCGGTGTTGCGGTGGCGCGGCAAACAACGGCCGATCACCGTTCCGGTGAGCACGTTCAGCGCGGCGAACAGGGTGGTAGTGCCGTGGCGCTTGTAGTCATGGGTCATCGTGCCGGCCCGGCCCTTCTTCATCGACAGGGACGGCTGGGTGCGGTCCAGCGCCTGGATCTGGGACTTCTCGTCCATGCACAGCACCACGGCCTGGAGGCTAATTCACAAGCCTCATTAGGTAGTGGGTTTCGGAGAAGCCTGACAGTTCCTTGGATGGATGTCAGCTTACGATTTCCGCACAATCTGTGAATGGCGCGTGTCATGCTTGAATGGCAACGGCCCCTGTCGTTTTGTTTCGTTGTCGGCCAGACAGCGAAGCAAAACGGAGGAGCCGTTGCGGTATGAGGCTATGACAGGGCTTAGCGCGGAGCAACTCACCGAGTTGGTGGCCCGAGTGCACACCGCCCGCGGTGGTGGATTGGCCTCGGTTGGCCGCGCGTACGCGCTGGGTCTGTTCGGCTCGGTGGCGCTGGTCGTGTGTTTGATGCGCACGAACGTCACCCAGGAGTTCGCCGGTGCGATCTTCGGTGTCAGCCAGGCCACCGTGAGTCGGCGATGGGACCTGCTGCGCCCGCTGATCGCCCAGGTGCTCGCGGAGTTCGTCCCCCATCCCAGCGAGGTCGTTGGTGCGGGAACCGTGCTGGTAGACGGCACGATCTGCCCCACCTGGGACTGGCGGGACATCCCCGATCTGTTCTCGGCCAAGGCCGGATATGCGGGGATGAACATCCAGATCGCGGCCACGCTGAGTGGGCGTCTGGCCGCGGTGGGCCCGATCCCGGTGCACGGCGCCCGCCACGACGCCCACGCCTTCGCCGCCTCTGGTCTCACCGCTGCGCTCGCCGATATGCTGACCGCGGCGGACTTGGGTTATGTCGGTGTCGAGGGCATCGAGATCGTCCCGTTCAAGCGAGCGCCCGGTGGCGACCTCGACACCAGCCAAACCGACTTCAACATCGCATTGAGCAAAATCCGGGCCGCTGTCGAGCACGCCATCGCACACCTTAAGACCTGGCGAATGCTCAGCGAGGAAGGCGGCCGGTACCGCGCACCCATACAAAAATATCAAAGCATGCTCAAAGCAGTCATCAGCCTTTACTTCTTCGCGGCTTGTGAATAAGCCTCCTGGTCGGGCGGGTTCAGATACAGACCCACCACGTCGATGAGCTTTTCTTCAAAGTGGTGGTCGTTGGAGAGTTTGAAGGTCTTCACCAGGTGCGGCTTGAGTCCTCGCGCCGACCAGATCCGCTGCACCGATGCCGAGCTCACCCCGACCCGTTCGGCCATCGACCGGCACGACCAATGCGTCTCGCCCTCCGGTTTCGAGTGCAGCGTCAGGTCCACGATCTCGGCGATCTTCTCGTCGCTGATCGACGGTTTGCGGCCTCGTCCTTTGGCCACCTCACCGAATCCGATCAGCCCGTCTTCCTCGAACTGGCCACGCCAGGCCAACACGGTCGGGCGAGATACCCTGACCACCTCGCTGACCTCGGAATTCGAGACACCGTCAGCGGCCAACAACAACACCTGGGCGCGTTGCACCACACGGTAGGCCGCCGCCCGCGAACCGGCCAAGGTTTCCAATACTTCTCGCTGACCACCGGATATCGCCAACGGCGCCGCTGCTCGACTCATACCTCGTAGCATAATGCACTGTAAACTCAATTGTAAGACATTACACTAGCACGTCGCCATCCGTCGGCTTACTGGCGGCGGGCTCTGCGCTCATGTCCGGTAAGGCAACCGCAGGGGAGGGCGCGACGGTAGACGCTGCGTAGTCGATTGAGCACTATTTCGTAATCGACTATGCGGTGGGCGACTACTGCCTGGTCAGTGCGGCCCAGGCGTCGGCGATGATCTCGGCAAGGCTTGATCTTTCCGGTTGCCAGCCCAGCTCGGTCCGGATGCGGGTGCTGTCGGCCAGCAGTGTCGCGGGCTCGTGCGCGGCGGTGGTGTGCCGCCGGGGGACGGGCCGTCCGGGTGACTGTCTCGGCGGTGGTGATGACGTCGTGCACAGTGCTGGGGTGGCCGCTGCCGACGTTGTAGGCGCGCCAGGTGCCAGCCTGGCACGCGCACAGCGCGAGGGCGAAGGCGGTAGCCATATCGGCGACGTGCACAAAGTCACGGACCGCGGTGCCGTCGCCATTGATGACCAGGGCGTGTCTGCCGGATCTTAGGTAATTGGGAAACCAGGCTGCAGCGCTGAGGCGCCGGAACCGCCGCGCTGCACCGGGTGACCCACGCCCGGTGGTCATCAGGTGGCCCACTCGCTCACCACGGCGTGCAGCACCGTCAACACATCCCCGCTGATCTGGGCGGCTAGTGGCAACCCGCCCGGGACGACTAGCGATGAGCGGCGGCGGCGGGCGGCGTAGCAGGAGTCCTCGTTCCAGAAGCCACTTAGTAAGATCTCGTCTCGCCACTGGACCGTCTCGCGCACACCGAGCAGTGGCCCGTCCTCTCCCGGCGCGATCCGCTGGAAGGCGAAGCCCTGCTCCTTGGCGAGGTCCAGCAGCCGTTTGGCCGCCGCTACGTCTGGGCTGTCCGGACTACTTGATCCGCTCACTCCAGGCACTCCCCGAGCACGTCGATTAGCAGCGCGGCTGCGGCGTCGTCCGGCGCAATCACGCAGCATTCATCGGCGTTCGCGTCCAGCACGAGCCGGTCACCCTCACGCCGCACGACCAGGTGCCGCGCGTTCTGGTGCACCTCGCAGACGGCCGTGATCTCTACCCGAGGATGAGTCACGACACGCACTCGCGACACCGGACACGACCCGGGTCAGTCAGGCTTGCTGCGAGCACCGGCGCGCCGCATAACGCCAAGTAGGTGCCCGACTGGCGATGTGTCATCACTGACTCGTCGCTGACGAGGTGCTCCACATGGGTGCACGCGTCGGTGATGCCCACCCAGCGCGGGCCGTGTTGCATGGGGACCCGGGCGGGCACACTCCTGACGCGCCTGCTGTGTCTTCCTGCCATGGGCTGCGTTTCTCCTTATCGTGTTAATACGCATCGACCAGTCATGACCGATCAAGTCCCTTCCTGATGCTTTCTGTAGTGAGCACGCGCCCGAGATCGGGTGGCCCCTCAGTTACCCGGATGGTCTGATCGCTGGTGTGGAACCGGCCCGGCCGCCGGGAGCTAACTGTGACGGGCGACGCTCAACCGACGGCCGGACCGGAGTCTTAGGGGCTGGCCTCATAGGCCCAGCGGTAGAAGGCCAGGAACCGTTGCGCCGACATCCCCATGGCGATCTGGCATAGCTGCTCGAAATGGTCACTGCCGGCGTCGGTAAGCACAGCCTGGGGCATACCGCCCGACTCCGAGGCGGCCAGCGTCACCAAGTGGAGCTCGCGCAGCTCAGCCAGTGCCCTGGTGAACGAAATTCGGCACCGAGTGGCCACGATCTAGCCACCCGTCACCTAGCTTTGTCATCCCGCCGTCGGCGACCCGGCGCAGCCCGACCCAGTAGTACAGGTCGGCACCGGTCAGCGACGGCGCCCAACCTTTATCTGCCACGGGCGTCACCGTCTCGGATCACTCGCTGGCTTCCACCATAGGTGTCTTGCGTCCGGTCAAAGGGCACCTGATGGAGATCCCGGAGCCGCAGTTCTCGCAGATCAAAATCTTTGCAGAAACTCAGCGTCAGCATGACGAAAGATAAAATAATCATCGCCATGATGATTAGTCCTAGTATTACTCCTAGAACCATTATTCATGTCACCGAGCTCTCAGTCGAGTCGTCGTCCACGGAAGTCGGGCTGGGCCTGGCCTCTTCGGGTGGAATAAGGAACGTTCCTGAACCGCATGTAGGGCAATGGTGGCCGTGTGCTCCTTTTGTTCGATCCGGGCAGTCGAGATCAGCGCACACGTCAATGGCTGTATGCGGTGTTAACAACTCAGTCACCTCCATGTTGTCGGATTGCTGGCAAGGGACCCGGCCCGGCCGCCGGGACACTCGGGGGCTGCCTCAACCGGCGGCCGAACCGGGTTCTGGGCGGGTCATTAGGTGGCCTCGGCCAGCGCGGCCACCGGATACATCACCGGCGGCGGCGTCATAGAGTGCAAGCTGTCCCATTGAAAGCCTGGTGTATCTGGTCACTGAGTAGCGGAACCGCCGCGGGTAATTGACCGGACAACCGCCGTGCCCGCGCGCAATGTGCTCGCGTTGCGCGCAGTTGCCGCTCTTTTGGCCTCGTCCCGCGCCAGTTCCAGCATAGATATGACCTCATCGACCTTGGCCGGCTCCATGATTGCCTCCCATGTAAACGGTGGCGAGATCGACACCCACACTGTGTCTTGGATAACCGTCACGACGACAGTCGCGTCAATTTCTCCCATGCCTCTGACGTGAATCCTCCGGCGCATGCTCATGATGGGCCACGTAGTTCGTCGACGACGGCGCTCATTGCAAGTTTTCGCACTACTCTCCGAAGAGATCGTCTGAGAGGGTTTCGCGATGACGCGGTTGAACTTCCATCATCCGCAACTGTGCGGGTGTAACGCCGCAGTACAAGACGAGCGCACAGAGGGCAATTTTGTCAACTGGGACAGTAGTGTGGTTGGGTACTGGTTCACCACTCGCACGGTAAATGTACTCCGATGTTGATTCTAGGATGTCAAACACGGTTACACTGTAGACGTTTCCGATATCAACTATTCTAATAAGTTGAGGAAGAGACGCACCTTTCTCATAGGAGCGTAGCGTTTCGGCAGGAATATTGCTGCGCGATGCCAGATCTTCAAGCGAGTATTTCGCGTTTGTTCGTCGCGAGCGCAGTTCCAGTCCTAGTGCAATTCGGTAATCGGAAAGTGCGCGACGGTGGATGTCGAGAATATTGTCGCTCATCCTGACCTGAAACCTCATTCCGTCTACGTTGTAGCGCACGGGGGCGCGCCGGGACCGGCGGGCTTCGGTGCCTGGACGGCCATGTGGCGCCCAGGCACCGAAGCTAGGAGCACGATGTGGGGGTAGATGCCCCCTGCGCGCATGACTTTTATGCCCGCCGCGCATACTGAGCGCTGGGACCAGGTTTACGATGCGCGGGCGCATCCAACGGCAACGGGTCTCAGGGAGAGGTGACGGCAGGGTTGGACATGACGCCTGCTGCGCGGTACTGCATGAGGTGCGGTAGTCGCTTGACTCGCGACAGCCGCGCGAGCATGTGCGCGCCGTGTCGACAGCTGAGCGGGATCGGGTCCGACCATGCGCCTGACCTCGGGCCAGAGTTCTGGTATACAGACCAAATGCGAGACGCGTTCGCGTCTCGTGATATGGGGACGGTCGTACGAGCGTACAGATACCACCCGGCACATGGACACAAGGCACTTCCCCAGGAGACCGTGAGTCGATGGCTCGGCACGGTTACTCAGTCCCAGTTGAGTCGGATTGAATCCGGGCGCAACCGAGTAGACACGCTAGACAAGCTCATACATTACGCGCACCTTCTCAAGATGCCGACTGACCTCCTGTGGTTCGATCTGCCGGAAGTGAAAGAGCCTCCGAAGCGTTCCGGTGACGTGTTCGCCTTGCCCGGCGGCCCTCTAGTTGCTGCTACCAGCTCGCGTACAGAGTCGGCGCTCGCCGATTCGTTACTAGGGACGCTCGATCTGTATTCGGACATGGATAATCTGGCTGGCCCCCAATCCCTGGTAAACATAGCGCCACAGCAATTACGATTCGTCGAGGATCTTCTATCAAACGCTCACGGTAAGGATCGGAAGCAGCTTCTGCATGTAGGAGCGCGCTACGCGGAGTTTGCCGGATGGATTTATCAGGACACGGGCGCGTTGAACAGTGCAATGCAAATGTCAAGCATTGCTCTCGATTTCGCGCAAGAAGCAGACGACGATACACTCATCTCATACATCTCGATGCGGCGTAGCAACATCGCCACTGATGCGAAGCGACCCGAGCTAGCGTTGAAGCTCGCGAACGCCGCGCTGGACAAGGCGGCCCATCTTCCTCCGCGTTATTGCGCTGTAGCGCTACGTCAACGAGCACATGCATATGCGCAGCTCGGCCAGTCGGGCGATTGTGTTAGCACGCTGGAACTGGCTTTCAAATTCGCTGATCGAGGCGTCGACTCCGAAAAGGATCTAGCGCAGTACTGCACGCCCGAATATGTAGAAATGGAAGCGGCGCACTGCTGGATTGAACTGGGGAAAGCAGATAAAGCTATCGGCACATTACAGCACAGCCTTGAGCGGTGGCAACCGGAGTTTCGTCGAGACTTGGGGATTTGCCTCGCCCGTCTCGCCGTCGCGCATGCCAGCAGCGGCCAGATCGAGAACGCGCTCATTGTTGCCGACCGATCGCTGGAAATAACGCGTGACACTAAGTCATTCCGAACCGAAGAACAGCTCTGCCGGATCCCAGGAATACTGATAGAGCGAGGCGCCGTGGACGAAGCTCGGCGGTTTGACAGGAGCATTCGGTCGCTGAAGTCGTGAAGGAAGAGACTATGCTGATCACCACTGCAACGTCGACCGATGAAGCTCAGCGTGGCGCCACGGTTGCCATTTTTCCGGTGGGAAGTTTCGAGCAGCATGGCGACCATTTGCCGCTCGCGACGGACACCATCGTCGCGTGTGTTATCGCAAACCGGCTGGCGACAACCTATAACCTGCTTCTCCTTCCGCCGGTAACCATGTCATGCTCACATGAGCATGCAGGCTTTGAGGGAACCGTAAGCATCAGTGCTCGAACGCTGATCGCCCTCATCGATGATGTCCGGTCGTCTCTGGCCAGGTCTGGAATCAAGTATGTGGTACTAGTCAATGGCCACGGCGGTAACTATGTACTATCCAATATTGCGCAAGAAGCGAACGTCGCCGAGCGAAGCGTAGCCTTATTTCCAGGTCGGGAAGATTTTCGGATCGCCCGCGAGCGCGCCGGGATGGAGACCACTACCAGCGAGGACATGCACGGCGGTGAGTGGGAGACGTCGTTACTCCTGCATACACACCCGCATCTCGTTCGTTCGACCTACCCGCAGAACGACCACGACGCACCGGAACGTCCTCATCTGCTGATCACCGGAGTGCAAGCCTACGCGGCGAGGGGAATAATCGGTAGGCCCTCCGTTGCAAGCGCAGCGAAGGGGCAGGCCGCGCTTGGCAGCCTAACCAGCTCCTTTTTGGACGTACTGCAAGTCCTGAGGGGCTAGCGCGGCAGTCCCCCGCATTGTTATGCGCGCCGCGCATACGATCTATGTGCGAAATTAGTAGCACAAAAATATTCCCACCGCGCATAGAAGGTATGCAGGACTTTCCTGGATCCGCGGTTGCTGCACCCTTTTACTCAATGGCACGACCCCCGTTCCGTCGGTCGCCCATCGAGTCAAAGGATTACATCTGTCATGAGGTCCTCTATTCCTGGCGCCGGTTCGTCCGGTGTCTTTTCGATCCGGGAAACCGCGTGGGTTCTCGGCGTGGATAGGTCCGAGGTATCCCGGTTGATCCGCGTGGGTGTGTTGCCCACGGTTCGTCGCCGGTCTCGGTTGGTCGTGCCCGCGCATGCGTTGGCGCGCCTGCTGGCCGCCCCTGGCGAGGGGAGGGCGCGATGAACGACGAAGAGTTTTTCGAGGAGGTCGCGGCCCTGCTGGATGACTTGAAAGAGGTGCCGACCGGGATCCTATTCGAGCTGGTGACGTGTGAGGGCGCGTGCATGTGGGTGGATGTTGGCACCGCTGCGCCGATGTGGACGTGCGACAAGGCGACCGATCGCGAGTTGGCCGCGGCGATCTGCGCGGGCTGCCTGGTGGCCGATGAGTGTCTGGAACTGGAGTTCCGCACGGCCGGGCTCACCACGCTCGGGGTGTGGGGAGCGCTCGCCGAAGATGACCGGCAGGCCGCCTACCTGGCGTGGTTGCAGCGTCGGGAAGGGGGTCAGCGATGAACGTCTCGCAGGTTGATCCGGTGCTCGTTGTGGTGGTGGCGCTGGCCGGACTGGGTGTGCTGGCGGGGTTTCGCAGCGGCGCCCGTAGCGCCTACCGGGTCGCCCGGCACTCCCAGGAGGTGACCAGGATGGGTGGCAACGTGGGCCGGGCGCTGGGCACCACGGTGGTGATCCTCGCTATCCAGTGGGCGGTGGTGAGTTTGACCACCGATCCCCGCGCTTGGGGTGTCGCGCTCGGCGTGCCCGCATTGTTTGCCGGGGCTGCGGTCGCCCGGATGTTCTCCGTCACCGAAGTCCTGCGCACCACCGATCACAAGCGGGGTCGGCGATGAGCGACGCCCAGTCCCCACCCAACGACAATTTGATCCGGTTCCCAACACAGGCCGGTATCCAGGTGGAACTGGCACCAGAGGTGCTGGACGGCGAGTTGGTCGAGCAGGACACGGCCGCCGTTGTCGGCCTGCTGTCCGGATTAGCCGCCGTTGTGAGGCTGGTACGGGGAGTAGGCAGGGCCCCACGGGTGGCGCAGGCCGGAGCGGTGGCGAGATATCGGCTGCGCAAGGCACCCCGGGATATGGCCCGGCTGGGCTGGTATTTCCTGCGGGGGCACGGGCGGTGGATCGCCAAGGCCTGGACGTGGGTAACCCACGGGTACCTGCGAGCCGACGCCCGGGCCGCGTGGCTGGCCGGGGATTCCGAGGGCCGCCGGGCTGCTCAGGAGCTGATCCGGGCCGATGCCCGGGCCCGCTGGGCCAAGATCGGGATCGTTGCGGACCGCATCACGGCGGGTGGGCTACTGGTCATCTTCCTCGGTGGGGTCCTGGCGCTGATCGATTCCCAGGTGCCCCGGGCGCAGATGTGGCCGTGGCTGGCCAGCCTGTATGTGGTGCTGGGCGGCCTCGGGGTAGCGGGCCTGTGGGTGCTCAAGGCGGTGCCTATCGGCTGGTTGGTCGCAGCGGTGTGGGAGGGCCGCGACCGTACCCCCGGCGCGGGCTGGCTGGTTCACCCGTCCCGGGACGACGCCGATTCGTGGGTTGATGAGCGGATGATCTCCCAGGCCCTCGCACACCTGGGTATCACTCCGCTAGATCGATTCTTCAAAAACGGTGGCGAGCTGGTCTACACGGTGCCCGCCCGGGTGGACGGGGAGGGCACCTACACCCAGATCCGGATGCCGATGGGGGCCACGGCGGACATGGTCGCCGCCAAACGCACCACCCTGGCCGCCAACCTCGGACGGGCCACCTTGGAGACCTGGCCCACCCAAGGCGAAGAAGCCGGCATCCTGGAGTTATGGATCGCCGACAAGGGCAAACTCGGCGGCGGGGCCGGACCGTGGCCGCTGTTGCACGAGGGCACCATCGATGTGTTCGAGGGCGTGCCGATCGGCAAGACCCAGCGCGGGCAGCTCATCTACGGGCATTTCTTCGAGCGCAACTGGATCGTCGGCGGGCGACCGGGGCAGGGCAAGACCGCACTGGTTCGCATCCTCGCGTTGGGTGCCGCGCTGGACCCGACGGCGGAATTGTGGGTGTTCGTGATCGCCCAGAATACCGACTTCGCCCCCTTCTCCCCCCGGCTGACCCGATATCAGGTCGGCATGGGTCCCGACGTCGCCGGCGCCGCAGTCCAGGCCCTGGCGGATTTGTTCACCGAGATGGAACGGCGGGGCAAACTGCTCGCCACCCTGCCCGGCAGCCCCCCGGCCACCTCCCGACGCCTGGCCGACAAACCCGCTCTCGGATTGCACCCGCTGATCTGCGTGATCAGCGAATGCCACGAACTGTTTGGGCATCCAACCCATGGGGCGCAGGCGGAGAAGCTGGCCATCAGTGTGATCAAACAGGGCCGCAAGTTCGGCATCACCCTGATTTTGGACACCCAGTCCCCGACCGCGACCTCGATCCCCAAGGAGGTCACCCGCAACACCTCCTGCGGGGTCGCGTTCTCAGTAGCCGACCACATCGCCAACGACGGGCTGCTGGGATCGGGGAAGTATCGGGTCGGGATCCGGGCGACTGACCTGAGGATGCACACCGACCGGGGCACCAGTGTCATGGTCGGCGTCAGCGACGCCACCTTCGAACTCGTGCGCGGGTTCTACGTGCCCTACTCCGATGGCGTGGACATGGTCACTCCCGTGGTCACGCGGGCGATGGCCGCTATCAACCAGTTGCGTTGCACCAGTGGTCCCACCACCGGCGAGGAGGACAAGGACGACGAGGCCGACCAGGTCGACCACCTCGCCGACATCCACGAGGCACTGCGGGGGGAGCGGCGGGTACGCACCCAGGTGGTGCTGACCCGGCTGGCCGAATGCAACCCGGCCGTCTATGAGGGCTGGACCTTCCAAGACCTCAGCGCGGCGCTGGCCGACTACGACATTGAGCCGGTCAAATCCGGTGGAGTCAAGGTCGTCCGAGCCGCCGACGTCACCCACGCTCTCACCAACCGTGACCGCAACCGCAACACAGACGGTGACGGATAGGGAAGGGACCTGAGGTAGGGACCCGTCCGGGGACCCGGGGAGTTCTCCCCACCCGCATCCCTACTTCTGCCTCCCCAACCTGACCAGCCCAAATCACCACAAGGGACCCACTCCCAGCCGGGCGCAACAACAGGGGAAACCCCGCAAAACCGGGCTAGGAGCGGCCACGGGTGAAGTCCCTCCCTCCCCGAAACCCCTCACCGCACATCCAAGGCGATTACAGAAGGTGACTAGAGAGGAATCGACGGTATGAGCACGCTCATTGACCCCACTATCCACCTGCGACGCCCGGAAGGGACCCACCCCATGACCGCCCCCACCTGCACCGAGACCGTCAGCCCCGAGGTGACGCGCCCTGCGCCGCTCAACGGCGCGGCGGTCCAGCGTTGCTCGGTCTGGCGCCGCATCGCAGAGAACCTCGCCGAGTCCCGCGCCGGGACCCGGATTGCATCCGCCAGGTAACGCCACCGGGAGCCGCGATGCCCCCTAGGTCGAGACCGGCGACCACAGAAAACAACACGGCACAACCACAACCGGACAACGCGAAAGGTGATCATGATGCCGAAGGTGGCTCGGTCGGCGTGGACGACGAAGCGATCGCATTCTGGGACGACACGTGCGCCGCCCTGCCACCCATGAGTCCGGCGACTATCGAGGCCGTCGCCCTCATCGTGCGCCACATCGACCGACGACGCGCCCAACGGTGAACCCCACCCCGCGGGGTGTGCCAGCATTCCACGCCGACGCACACGCGCGCAGCGGGTCACCGAACGCACGGTCGGCGCACTGCTGCCTATTCCTCGCGCGTCCCGACCGCGACTCGTCGGCGTCGAAGTGGCGCCGGTGGCTGATAGAGGCATCCACGAGCGGTGACGACGGGACTATAAGATCAACTGTATAACTCCTGAGGCTGGAGAGGCACCTGTGACTGCTCCTGCGATCGCAGAACGACGGTCGGGCGACGGGACTACGCGGTCTTGATCACGCTACTCAGGCTGGGTCTTCGCGTCGGCGAGGTCGCCCGGCTGCGTCTTGACGACCTGGACTGGCGCGCCGGTGAACTCGTTGTCCGCGGCAAGGGTGCGCGCCTTGACCGGCTGCCCATGCCCGTCGGGGTGGGCGAGGCGATCACCGCCTACCTGCAGCGCGGCCGACCTAGAAGCGAGCGGCGGGAGGTCTTCTTGAGCGCGCGAGCCCCCTATCAGCCAATCGCGCCCGGCACCGTCGGTTCGACGGTGCGCCGGGCGTGTCGGCGCGCGGGGATCGATGAGGTGGGTCCGCACCGCCTGCGCCACACCATCGCTTGCGAAATGGTGCGCGCCCACGTCCCGCTCGTCGAGATCGCGCAGGTGCTCCGACACAACAGCCTGCAGTCGACGGCGATCTACGCCCGGGTGGACCTCGACGAGCTGCGCAAGCTCGCCGCGCCGTGGCCGGGAGATGCCAGGTGAGCGCCCTGGTTCGCCACGTCGAGGAGTACGTGGCGCTGCGGCGCTCGCTCGGCTTCAAGCTCGAACGGAAGGAACGGCTGCTCGGCCAGTTCGTCGCCTACCTGCAGGCCGCCGGCGCAGACAACCTGCACAGCGAGTTCGCGATCGCCTGGGCGAAACTGCCGGCCGCGGCATCGCCGAACCATTGGGCGAAGCGTCTCGGCATCGTGCGCCGCTTCGCCATCTACCTGCAGACAATCGACGAGACGACCGAGGTCCCGCCGTCGGGAGTCTTCCCGACGAATCGGCGGCGACCTGCGCCCTACCTGTTCTCCGAACTCGACATCGGACGGGTGCTGGAAGCGGCGCGGGGACTCGCCTCGCCGCTTCGCGCGGCGACGCACGAGGCGCTCTTCGGCCTAGCCTCCGGCATGCGGATCGGCGAGGCGCTCGGCCTTTGCCGCGGCGACGTCGACCTCACCGCGGGCGTGATCACGATCCGTCACGCGAAGTTCGACCGCGCTCGGCTCGTACCCCTACACGAGAGCACCACCGCCGCACTGCGCGCCTACGCGGCGATACGCGATCGACTCTGCCCGCGGCCGCGTGCGGACGCGTTCTTCTGCTCTGCCGTCGGCACCGCCCTCGACCGCAGCGGCGTCGACAAGACCTTCCGGGAGATCACCACTGCTCGGTCTGCGCACCGCCACGGTGCGTCCGCGCGTGCACGATCTCCGGCACGGTTTTGCCGTGCGCACGCTCCTCACCTGGCGGCAGCAGCAGGTGAGCGTCGACGGCCACCTCGCGACGCTGTCTGGTACCTCGGCCACGTCGCGCCGTCTGACACCTACTGGTATCTGTCCGAAGGCTCGGGAATTGCATCAGATGAGCGGGAATCCGCAGGTCGCCTGAGCAGCCGAGCGTCGGAGTGGTCCTGCTCCTCGGTGGCTTGAAGTCGTCCTGGCCTGCCGATTTGATCAATCGAGCCCGTTAGGTGCATGATCTGCCCACTTTCTGAGCTGACTTGGGGGCGGGTTGCGGCGGGTTGATCTCGTGGGGGCGGCGCATCTGGAGCTCGTCTCCGGGGTGGCGCAGCTGCGCCCGGAGGATGCGATGGTGGAGGCGATGCTGCGCGGCTGGCAGTCGCAGCAGGCTGCGCGTGGGTTGCGTGGGGACACGATCATCGCGCGGGAGCGGCTGGTTCGCTCGTTCGTGGAGTTCACCAACGAGTACCCGTGGCGGTGGACCCCGGCGCACGTGGACGAGTGGTCGTTGTCGCTGACCGGTGAGCGGCACCTGGCGTTCTCGACGATCCGCAGCTACCAGTGTGATTTGAGATTGTTCACCGAGTTTTGGCCGACAACGCCCGTTATGGGTGGGCGTCGGCCTGTGAGCGTGAATTCGGGCCGGGGGTCCACCCGGTGCCGATTGTGCACGAATGGAACTCGATCGCGCACCTCAACGCTTACGAGGGCAACCCGGAGGCGCGAGCGTTTACTCGGGAGGAGGTGCAGCGGTTCATCGACTACGCCGATGACCAGGTCGACCGGGCGGTGCGAGCCCAGCGGAAGGGCGCGCTGACCGCCTACCGGGACGCGACACTGTTCAAGGTGAGTGGAGTGTTCCCGATTTTATTGACATCGGATTAGGCTGCCAGGAGGCTAATTCACAAGCCTCATTAGGTAGTGGGTTTCGGAGAAGCCTGACAGTTCCTTGGATGGATGTCAGCTTACGATTTCCGCACAATCTGTGAATGGCGCGTGTCATGCTTGAATGGCAACGGCCCCTGTCGTTTTGTTTCGTTGTCGGCCAGACAGCGAAGCAAAACGGAGGAGCCGTTGCGGTATGAGGCTATGACAGGGCTTAGCGCGGAGCAACTCACCGAGTTGGTGGCCCGAGTGCACACCGCCCGCGGTGGTGGATTGGCCTCGGTTGGCCGCGCGTACGCGCTGGGTCTGTTCGGCTCGGTGGCGCTGGTCGTGTGTTTGATGCGCACGAACGTCACCCAGGAGTTCGCCGGTGCGATCTTCGGTGTCAGCCAGGCCACCGTGAGTCGGCGATGGGACCTGCTGCGCCCGCTGATCGCCCAGGTGCTCGCGGAGTTCGTCCCCCATCCCAGCGAGGTCGTTGGTGCGGGAACCGTGCTGGTAGACGGCACGATCTGCCCCACCTGGGACTGGCGGGACATCCCCGATCTGTTCTCGGCCAAGGCCGGATATGCGGGGATGAACATCCAGATCGCGGCCACGCTGAGTGGGCGTCTGGCCGCGGTGGGCCCGATCCCGGTGCACGGCGCCCGCCACGACGCCCACGCCTTCGCCGCCTCTGGTCTCACCGCTGCGCTCGCCGATATGCTGACCGCGGCGGACTTGGGTTATGTCGGTGTCGAGGGCATCGAGATCGTCCCGTTCAAGCGAGCGCCCGGTGGCGACCTCGACACCAGCCAAACCGACTTCAACATCGCATTGAGCAAAATCCGGGCCGCTGTCGAGCACGCCATCGCACACCTTAAGACCTGGCGAATGCTCAGCGAGGAAGGCGGCCGGTACCGCGCACCCATACAAAAATATCAAAGCATGCTCAAAGCAGTCATCAGCCTTTACTTCTTCGCGGCTTGTGAATAAGCCTCCAGGTCGGATAGTTTCCTATATCCTAGCTCGTATTCGATGGGTGTCAAGTATTTCAGTGTGGAGTGCCGGCGTCGTCGATTGTAGTATCCTTCGATCCAGAGGAATGTGTGCTGGCGTACTTCGGTGAGATCGTTCCATGGTCGGGTGTGGATGAGTTCTTTTTTATAAGTCGCGAAGAACGACTCGGCGACTGCATTATCGTAACAGGTGGCGCGCCGGCCCATCGAGCGACGCACGCCGTTGATCCCGCAGAAGTCGGCGAATTCTTTCGAGGTGTACTGGCAGCCGCGGTCGCTGTGGAAGATGACGCCTGTGGAGGGTTTGCGGGTCACCAGGGCGTCGGCGAGGGCCTCGATGATCAGGCTGGTGCGCAGGTGGTCGGCCACGGCGTAGCCCACGACCTTGCGGGAGTGCAGGTCGATCACGGTATTAGTTACGTGGAATCACGCGCCCGGGTGGTCTCCTGCTCCGTGCCGTCACCGTGAGCCAGGAGTTCCGGTTGGGCGTCGTGATGACGCTGGAGGAGAAGTGGCCGGTCCTGGGCCGGCACGAGCGGGCGGGCGAGTGGCTTGGGATCTGGGCCGATCTGGGGCGGGCGCCGCGCACGATCGACGCCTACGCCCGCGGGCTGGCTGAGTACCTGCAGGTTTGCGAGTGTGAGGGCGTCGACCCGGTGGCCGCCACCCGGGCTCAGGTCGCTGCGTTCGTCCGGGAGCTGAGCAGCAGGCCCGGCCGGCGGGGGACGAACGTGGTCGCGCTGGACTCGGGGGCTGGGCTGGCGAACGCCACACTGCAGCAGCGGCTGGTACCGGTGCGGCTGTTCTACGGGTGCGCCACGAGGCGCTGTTGTTTCGGATGGAGGTGAGAGACCGTCCATTTCTTTGTCGTCGTAGCGGCGAAGTGAAGCTGGAGGCAGCCTGATCCGGGGGTCGCCGGGGAGGGTGGGAGCAGCCTCGACAAAGTCGCGTCGGTTCAGGACTGCCGGATGGGCCGGGCGTGGTGAGCGAGATGGGAAGGTATACGCGAGAAACCGGTGTTGTTACGCCTCTTAAACAGCCGCCAGCTCGAAACCCGGTGGATCTGGGCTGGATTTTGCGGCGCGCACCCACCCATGAAAGGGGGGGGAACTCCTGGTTGGGTCTCCGTAGCTCGGGCCAGGAGGCCATGGTGAAAGTCTACGGCGTAGTCATGGCGATGCCGCAGGGGTAGAGCCGGGTGCCTAACCCGTCGACCGGACAACAGTGAACGTGGGAACCATCCGTGACCGTTCCCCCTTTCTTTCCGCTCCCCGCCAGGGAGATCGGGGGGATAGGTGCGATGCCGACCGAAGGCGCGGGTGGGGCGGAGCCGTCGTAGTGTGCGCCGGGCGGCGCAGAGAGCTAGCTGGTGAAAGTCCAGTCGGACCGGCCCCAAGCGGGGTCCGTAGCCGAAGGCGGGGGTAATGCCTCGCTGGGCGTCGTTGGGAGGCACGGCATGGTGGTGATGGTGGTTTGCCGTGTGGGGCTGATCAGTGGCGCAGGACAGGGCGCCTGCCGTGAGGTGGGGTCTGAAGGGTTTGAGGCGAAACACCGAGCCGTAGCCGAGAATGGCGAACCGGTCGGCCCGATCCAGGTGATGCCGAGCCTGCACTATGGGGGCGAAGGAAATACTTGGGGCGCCTGGGCACAACAAGGTGTGTGCGGGCGGCGCGGTGGGAAAGTTCTCTGCGTTACCCCGGGAGATCTCGTACGGTCCCACTCGACGGAGTTGGGTAGCTGGGCGTATAAGCCGCAAGGCGAAATCGCTGGTGATGCCGTGCGAGAAGTCGGAGTGATCCATGGTACTGATGAACCAAGGAACAACAGAAACCTTGGGACCGACGCTTTGTGCGGCGGCGGCCGGTGACTCAAAAGGCACCGTCTTGGGGAAGGGGTCACGGTGGGAATGGTGAACCTGATGTGATGCCGAGTGAGTAGGCGGCGTCGGGCTGATGGTTGCTGAGGCAATGACCGAGACGACGCTGGGCGAGGATACTCGGAGTGGCATTCTGGTAAGCCAGGTAGGAAAGGAACGTGTGCAGGTGCGGAAGGCGCACTCGCTGATCGGACGGGTTTATGACCCGCGTAATCTAGCGCGGGCGTGGGCGCGGGTGAAGGAAAACCGAGGTGCCGGTGGTGTGGATCGGATCAGTATTGACCGGTTCGAGTGTGAACATCGGCGTTATCTCACGGTGTTGCATCAACGGCTGGCGGAGGGGAGTTATCGGCCTTTGCCGGTGCGTCGGGTGGAGATCGACAAACCGGGGTCGACGGCTAAGCGTCCGCTAGGTATTCCTGCGGTGGTGGATCGGGTGTGCCAGCAGGCGCTGCGCCAGGTTCTGGAGCCGATTTTCGAACCGACGTTCTCCGAGGTCAGCTTCGGGTTTCGTCCGGAGCGGTCGGCGCATATGGCTATGCGCCGGATCTGGGGCCAGATGCAGGAGGGTGGGAGATGGATCGTCGATGCCGATATCGCCGATTTCTTCGGGACGATCTCGCATGATCGACTCGTCGCGCTGGTAGCGGAACGAGTCGCCGACAGCAAGGTGCTGAGTCTGATCCGTCAGATACTCACGGCCGGAGTACTGCGAGACGGTGTCTATGAGAGCACAATCGCTGGCACGCCACAAGGCGGGGTCATCAGTCCGTTGCTCAGTAATATTTATCTGCACGTTTTTGACGAGCAGATGCAGCGGGCGGGATTCCAACTTACGCGCTACGCTGACGATTGGCTGTGCGTATGCCGGACTCGCGAGGAAGCGGAACGGGCGCTGGCGAGCGCCCGTGCGGTGCTGGAAGGACAGCTCGGGTTACGCATTCATCCAGAGAAGACCAGAATTGTGCACGTCAGCCAGGGGTTCGAGTTCTTGGGCTATAAAATTGGGCTGGGTCGGGGGTTGCGCTTCAAGTCAGGTGGTATCGGCTTGTATGCGATACCTCGGCAACGGTCGATTGATCGGTTCAAGGACAAGGTACGGGCGCTCACACGACGCCGCATCGCCGTACCCCTGGAGGAGCTAATACATGTCTTGAACCCGGTGATCAGGGGATGGGGCATGTACTATCGGCGCGCGAACGTGCGCCGGTTGTTCAATCGGCTCAACAGGTGGATCGTGCGCCGGATCTGGGGCTGGCGGTTCAAACGCTGGCGTAACGCCGGATGGCGGACGCTACCGGAGACCCGCCTCTACGGTGAATACGGGCTGGTCAACCTTCTGCAACTGATTCCTAGCATGCGTGAATACTACCGCCAGAAGGGCTACACCCATTGAGAGCCGCTTGCGGGAAAACTGCACGAGCGGTTCGGTAGGGCGGGCGGAGGTAGCGGACTGCTGTCCGCCGCCTCCCCCGACCCGACACTCCGAGCGCGGGAGAGCCGCGTACATGGGGAAGGACGGCAGCGTGTCAGTCAAGGAGGGAAAGCAATGTCCGAAGATGTACCGGTGAACACCGGTGCTGTGGAGTGGCCGAGCCCTGATTCGGCGTACTTTGCGGTACGGAGGATGCAGACCAAGTTGCACCGTTGGGCGGGAGACGATGTCTCCCGTCGGTTCGGTGACCTGTTCAACCTCGTCTATGACCCGGCGTTCTTGATGCATGCGTGGGAACGTGTGTCCACGAACAAAGGGTCTCAGACCGCGGGGATCGACAAGACCACTACGGCCATGATCGAGACCCGAGTGGGGGTCGGGGTGTTCCTGAGCCGGATCCGGGACTCGCTGAAGTCGGGCGAGTTCGCCCCGGTCGAAGTGCGGCAGGTGATGATCCCCAAGGGTGACACCGGGAAGTTCCGGAAACTGGGGATTCCCACCGTCGCCGATCGGGTGGTCCAGGCCAGCCTGAAGGCGGTGCTCGAACCTATCTTCGAGGCGGATTTCAAACCGTGCTCGTATGGGTTCCGCCCGAACCGCCGCGCTCACGACGCGATCGCCGAGATCCATCACTTCGGCACCCGAGGATACCAGTGGGTGCTGGAGGCCGACATCAAAGCCTGTTTCGATGAAATATCGCATACGGCGTTGATGGATCGCCTCCGGGTGAGGATCAAAGACAAGCGGGTGTGTGCACTGGTGAAGGCGTTTCTGAAATCCGGGATCTTCACCGAGCTCGGAAACCGGGAAGAATCACCGACCGGGACCCCACAAGGCGGAATCTTATCCCCGTTGCTCGCTAATATCGCCCTGTCGGCGCTGGACGATCACTTCGACCGGCAATGGCATCAACAGATGGGCACCCCAGGGCAACGGCGCACGCGCACACGTCACGGACAGGGCAACTGGAGATTCATCCGCTACGCGGACGACTTCGTCCTGATGGTATCGGGTGACCGACACCACGCCGAGACACTACGCGAACAGGTCGCCACCGCGCTCGCCCCGCTGGGGCTGCGACTGGCACCGGACAAGACCCGCACGGTCCACCTCGACGAGGGCTTCGACTTCCTCAGCTTCACCATCCGCCGCCTGCGGAAACGAGGAACGAACAAGCACTACGTCTACACCACACCGTCCAAAAAGGCCATCCAGAAGGTCAAGGACAAGATAAAGGCCAAGACGTACAGGTCAACCCGCCACTGGGACCTCAACAGGATGATCACCAGCCTCAACAGGTCCCTGGCAGGATGGGCGAACTACTTCCGTCACGGGGTGTCCAAGGCCGTGTTCAGCACAATCGACAGCCACGCGTGGCTACGACTCATGCGCTGGACACGAGCCAAGCACAAGGGCAGAAACCGGCTCGGAATGAAACAGCTCCGCCGTCGCTTCTGCGACCAGGGCTGGAGAATCGCCCATAACGGGGTCGCCTTCACCGGCGCATCCAGCGTCCCAGTGACCCGCTACCGCTACCGCGGTAGCACCATCCCGACCCCCTGGACCCCGACAGCCACCACCCACGGCTGACCAACGGGCAAGACACGTGGAGCGCCCGGTGCGTGGAGACACGCACGCCGGGTGCGGCGGGCGGGCCGGGGAAACGGACTGATCGCAAGACCAGCACCGCGCCCCGGTCCGACCCAACCTTCCTCGTCGAAGAGGGCGTGCGCGAGTCGAACCCGGTCGGCCGGGGCCGCTACACCTTTGGTCGTGGGCCGCGGGTCGGCAGCGGTCATGCGCGGCCGCTGGTGCCACGGATGGTCAAGCTGCCGTGGATCCCGGCCGAGCAGCAGTGGCTGGATGTGCTTGCGGTGTTCCGCGCCGATCGGATCCGTAATCGGGGCTGCGTCGCGAGGAGCTGTGTTCGCTGCGCACCGAGGACATCGACCCGGCGCATCGCATGCTGTGGATCCGGGCCGAGACGACCAAGACCCATCGGGAGCGGGTGGTGCCCTACTCGGCGTGCACCGGGGTGCTGTTGTCGGAGTACCTGCGGCATCGGGCGGGGATCAGTCGGGCGCGGGGTCCGTTGTTCCTGTCGGAGTCGCGGCGCAACCACGCCGAGCCACTGACGCTGTGGACTTGGTCGAAGGTGGTGCGCCGGGTTGCTCTGGCCGCCGACGTGCCACGGTTTTCCACCCACACCATGCGGCATCTGTGCTTGACCGACCTGGCCCGCTCGGGCTGGGAGCTGCACGCGATCGCGACTTTCGCTGGTCATGCCAGTACCGACTCGACGTTGCGGTACATCCACCTGTCCGGCCGTGAGCTGTCGGACAAGCTCAGCCGCGGCATGGCGCAGATCCACGCCTGGCGCATCAGCATGCTCACCGAACCTGCCGCCGGGTCCGGGTGAACGCCGTCCTGCGGGCCGTCGCGGCCCCGGGGGCGCCGTCGGTGTCGGCGGTTGGGCACGTGGTCAGGGGCTATGACCGGCCAGTCGAGCTGACCGACGCGGAGGCACGGGCGCTGGCCGAGCTCGGCGCAACAGGACTGCGCCGTGGCCGGGCTGGTCGCACGGTGTCTCGCGAGGCCCAGTGGGCCGCGCTCGCCCGGTTGGTCGAGCCCCTCGATGCGGCGCGGGCGGTGTTGCCCACGACGATGTCGCAGCTAACCGCAGGGCCAGCCGCGCCGCGGCCGGGCTGATCCTGGTGCACTGCGGGCAGGTCAACCGGCCCTACTGGAGCTGGACGGGCTGGGAGTGGGCGCGACTGGCCGGGGCCAGCGCCGCGGAGTTCCGCGCGGCCCAGACGGTACCGACCGAGACCGCGGTGCGCCCGTTGCTGCTCGCGCTGGGCTGGCTGCTCGGTGAGTTCAGCGACTTCCAGCACCTGGGCATGTTCAACCGGCTGCATCTGGCCCGTCTGGTCTTTGGCGCCGATCGGGTCGAGGAGTCGCTGCGTCGTGTCGGTGAGGTCTTGGACCAGTGGGGATACCGCGGCACCCACACCGAGCCGCGGTGGCGTGGGGCGTTTAGCCACGCGCTGCTGATCAACCGCAGCCCCCGGCTGGAGGACTTGCACACCACCGCGTTCGCGCAGCTGCGCGCGCACCCCGCCACCCTCGCCCACCACGGGCCGGTGCTCTATGCGCTGCAGCGCGCGGTCGCTGCGCTGGGCTACTGCGACCCGCCGGTGCGCACCGGCTACAACGCGACTCCGGTCATCGCCGGCGCGGACCCGGCGTGGATCGCGTGGGTGGAGCGCTGGCACACCACCTCGACGCTCACCCCGAAGGTGCGCGCCACCATCCGGACCCTGGTGGCCAAGGCCGGACGGTGGCTGGCCGCCGAACACCCCGACATCACCGAGCCGACCCAGTGGACCCGCCAGACCTGCGCCGCGTGGGTCGCGGCCGTGGATCGGATGTGTGTCGGCGACTACGTGCAGCGTCATGACGGGCTCGCCCACCGCGCCGGCGCCCAGATCTCCCCACGCACCAAGGCCTACATCCTCACCGCGACGCGCACCTTCTTCCGGGACGGGCAGGAATGGGAGTGGTTCCCCCGCCGGTTCGATCCGTCCCACGCGCTGGCCGTGCCCCGCAGCGTGGCCACGTTGATCGGCACCAACCCCCGCGTCATCGCCGACGAGGTGTGGGCCAAGCTGTTGTGGGCCGGGCTGAACCTGACCGACCACGACCTGCCCGGCACCTCCGCCGGCGCCTACTACCCGATCGAGCTGATCCGCGCGGTCACGCTGACCTGGCTGTTCTCCGGGCTACGCAGCGACGAGATCACCCGGCTGCGGGTCGGCTGCATCCGTTGGCAGCACGACGGCGCGCCGATCCCCGGCGACGCCCGCGACATCCTCGCCGACGACGCCGTCTGCCTGCTCGACGTGCCCGTCCACAAGACCGGGACCGCGTTCACCAAACCGGTCGACCCGCTGCTGGGCCAGGCCATCGACGCCTGGCAAACGCTGCGGCCCGACCAGCCCGCTCGACCGGACCGCAAGACCGGCGAGCACACCGAGGTGCTGTTCTCCATCCGCGCGCAGCCAGTCGCGCGCAACTACATCAACCGCACGATCATCCCGGGGCTGTGCCGCAAAGCCGGCGTCCAGGCCACCGACGTGCGCGGCAACATCACCAGCCACCGCGCCAGATCCACCATCGCCAGCCAGCTCTACAACGCCAAAGAGCCGATGACCCTCTTCGAGCTGCAGGCCTGGCTCGGGCATCGAACACCCAGCACCACCCAGCACTACGCCAAAATCACCCCGAACACGCTGACCAGGGCCTACACCGACGCTGGCTACTTCGCCAGCAACGTCCGCACCATCGAGGTCCTCCTCGACCGCGACGCCGTCACCTCCGGCGCCGCCACCGGCGGCGAGCCCTGGCAGCACTACGACCTGGGCCACGGCTGGTGCACCTACAGCTTCTTCGAGCAGTGCCCCCACCGCATGGCCTGCGCCCGCTGCGACTTCTACACACCCAAAGACTCCAGCAAGGCCCAACTCCTCGAGGCCAAAACCAACCTGCAACGCATGCTCGTCTCCATCCCACTCACCGACGACGAACGCGCCGCGGTAGACGACGGCCACGCCGCCCTCGCCGCCCTCCTCGACCGGCTCACCGACATCCCCACACCCGCCGGGCCCACGCCCCGCGACATCGGCGTCCCACCGTCCGCGACCCTGCTCCCGATCGTCGCCGTCAACCACCCTCGCAAATCGCTATAAAGAGGACAAATCTGATTCCACAGAATTGCGGTGTAGACCCAGCCATCGACGGTGCGCACGTAGACACCCCACGCGGGTCAGTTGTCAAGCGGCGACGGTTTCGGGTGTCGGCCAGGCGCTTGTTTCGTGGTAGGGCGTGTTGGTCTGGAGGCAGTGCCAGAGTTTGGGGAGTAGCTTGTTCGCGAGGTTGCGTAGCGCGGCGTTGTGGGTGTCGCCGGCGGCTTTGCGGTGGTCGTAGTGGGCTCTGGCGCCGGCTGATTTGGTCAGCGCGGCGAAGGCCCACCAGTGGCAGGTATCGCCCAGGCGCCGGTTGCAGATCCGTCGAGCCGACACGACCCGGCTTCGCCCCGACGCGCGGGTGATCGGGGCGGTGCCGGCGAAACTGCGCACGCCGCGGGCGTCGGTGAAACGGTGCGAGTCATCGCCGATTTCGCCGAGCACGCGGGCGCCCAGGACGGGTCCGAGTCCGGGGAAGCTGGTGATGATGGTGGCCTGGGCGTGGTGGTCGAACACGGTGGCGAGTTCGGCTTCGAGCGCAGTGATGGCGTCGCTCATCGCGGTGATGATGTTGATCAGCCCGAGGGCGGCAACGCCCAGGGCGTGCTCGACTAGCGCGGGTTGACGCAGCGCCTCGGCGCGCAGGGTGGCGCTGATCTTCTCTGCGAGTCCTTCGTCGTTGCGCCGACCGGCCTGCTTGAGCAGGGTGACGACCCGGTGCGGCGTCAGCCGCGCGGCGGCGTGCGGCGTGGGTGCGGCCCGCAGCACGCTCGCGGCAGCGCGGTGGGTCAGGTTCGGAAAGGCTGCCAGCGCTTGGGGATAGTAGTCACGTAGCAGGGACCGCAGCCGGTTGTTCGCCTGCTGGCGAGCCCAGATCGCTTCCTGATGTTGCCGCGCGGTCGCCTTGACCGCGCGGGCCAGCTCAGTGTCGGCTGGCAGCGGCCGGTGGGCGTGGCGGTCGGTGCGCAAGATGTTGGCCAGCATGACCGCATCCCCGCGATCGGATTTACCGCCGGCCTGCGCGTGCCGCTCGCGGTACCGGGCCGCGGCTCGGGGATTGATCGGGAACACCGTGAAGCCGGCCGCGACCAGGGCAGCCACGAATAGCCCTTTGTCCGTCTCGATCGCGATCTCGATCGGGGCGGGCTGCCCGTCGCCGTGCTCGGCCAGGTGTTCCAGCAGCTGCCCGAACCCCGCTGCGTCGTCGATAACACGAGCCCGAGCCACGACCCTGGCCTGGTCATCGACGATGGCCACATCGTGATGACCTTCTGACCAGTCGATGCCACAGGTCTTGGTCAACATGTCCTCCTCGGTCAACGATCGACAGTGATCGAGCCAAGGACCCGCGCGGCACCCTCATGGCAGCGCTCACGGCGCGACACCTCACCAGCCGACTGCAGATCCAGCAACTGGCGGGGGCCGCCGTCTACATAAAGGCCTGCCACGACCGGTGATGTCATAGCGGTCACCCCGCCAGCGGCTCGAGCTGCACCCTGCCGGTCTGACCATCAGAATTCAGGCAGCGACACCCTGGCTGTCCCATGAGGTGATGTCACCGCACCAGCGAGTGTCGGGTTGGGTGGCGGTGAAGTCTTGGCCGATCAGGTCCGGAGCATTTATAGGCCGCTGACCTGCGATGGTGGTCTTCTTCCAGGCTTGTGGGTGACGTCCGCGCAGGCCCGCGGCCCGCATCAGGCGCCAGACCCGCTTGGCCGCGACCCGCGCCCCGCGGACGACGAGCTCGGCGAAGACCCGGCGCACGCCGGGGTGGCCATGCAGTTCGGTGTGGATCGTGCGGATCGCCTCGGTGAGTTCGGCGTCGGTGCGCTCGCGCGCACACGGTCCGTGGGCCAGCCACCGGTAGTAGCCCTGGCGGACCACCCCGAGCTGGTCGCACATGAAGGTGACCGGGTACTGCTTGTCGGGCACCCAGTCCGCGATCGCCGCGTATTTCACGGCTGTTCCTTCGCGAACCAGGTCGCCACTTTTTTGCGAAATCACGCTCCATTCTCAATACGGCGTTTTCCTTGCGGAGCCGGTTCAGCTCGGTCCGCTCGGTCTCGGACAGGTCCTTGTCCTGAGCCCGGTCATTGCCTTTCGCTTTCTTCACCCACTTGCCTAGGGTCCCCTCGTGGACGCCGATACTTACCGCCACCTCGGCGATCGATCGGCCCGAATCGAGGTGCAGGCTAACGGCCTGTTCCCTGTAAAGCTTCGGCGTGTCGCCACGCGATTTCCTCCGCTGGGCAATCAGCGGCAGTCTACGACCGGATGTCTACAAGATCGGGTACGGTCCAGCCACCATGAGAAACATCGCGATCAACCTTCTCCGACTCGCCGGCTGGACCAACATCAAACAAGCCACCGAGAAGATGAGCCGCCACCTAGACCACGTCCTCACACTCCTGGGCGTCTGACCAAGCGATCAAGGAAGAAGGTGATCACCACGACGCGACTTTGACGATGGCCCTGGCTGGCAACCCAACCCATCGGCGTGGTCGTAGCACCATTGACAGCAGCCGCATGGGGCACCTCAACACCGTTTGTTGGAGCAGCCGTACTGGTCGCCGTCATCTGCCTGGGTACTGCCTTAGTGCCGGGAGTGCGTAACCTGCGGATTGAGGCATCTGCAACCCCTCCACAGAACTGCCGACGACGAGAGCGGCGATGTAGCGCTGTGATTGGGTGGCCCATGCGGCGTCGCTGCCCACCGAGCTTGCGGTCCCGCGAGGAGCGATCCGCCCGCCGCGCCGCTTTCGCATCGATCGAGTCTTTCGATGGCGCGTCGAAGTCGTTGAGTTCATTCCCAACCACCGCCGCAACTCAGCACCGCCGCCGCAACTCAGCGTTTTCCGCCTCCAACCTCTCCACCCGCGCCATCAACCCCACCATCAGCGCGGCCAGCTCCTCATACGACGGCTGCGGCGACTCGGACGCGGACACAACCCCAGATGATCGACGATCAACGCCCATCACCGAGCCCGACACGCCGTCATCGGTCACCGACGTCCCCTCACACCAACATCAACTTTGGGACGACAGCCCAGTTCAACCGGAGCCGTGAATGGACACTGCGAGGTCACCTCTCTTTCAGAGAACAGCCTCGACTTTGGATGCGAGAAGTAATGCAACCGACGAGCAACGCGCCAGTTGAAGCGGCCCGCGATATCGTGGACCAGTGACGAGATGCCTTGTCGGTTGAGCCTAAGCTATCGGAGTACGATCGATGCACACAGCCAATTGCCGCAGCAACAACTTATATCGACGCTAATTTTCACAACGGCCGCCAAGCAGCGTAGCGGTGCAACCCGTACAGTAACGGTTTGGGCTCTGGTCGCTGGGCAATACAGTAGACTTCGCCGAACGTCACGCCGTGGTCTCCAACAAATTCTATACCCCTAACACGGCAGTCAGCGATGGCGTGCGCGTCATCAATAAGATGTGGACCCGCATTGCCGAGATCAAAACGCCAGCAGACACGATCGAAACGGTCTCTGGCACCTGATGCAAACAGTTCTGCAGTCGCGCGGGCCTCAACATGTAAGAAATTCACGGTGAACATTCCACTTTGCTGTATAGCTCGCAATGTCGGGCTCTGTCGTCGCAGGCAGACCAACAGTGTGGGTGGCTCCAACGTGATACTGCACAGCGAGGAGCACGTCATACCTCGTGGTAAACCGGCGGAATCCACGGCTGTGACTATGGCCACGCCCGTCGGGAAGCTTGCCATTAGAGAGCGCATCTCAGATGAAGAGCACGTACCGGCGGAATATTGTATCTCTGGAATTATTGTCATTGAAGCCCCCTAGTGATCATGAGCTCGATCAGTGTAACGTCGACCTTATCTGAAGAAACGGGACTTAGCGCGAAGCAGTCATCTACCCAACGCCCGCTGCCTACAATCACAACTTTGTTAATCGTTAAGTTATCCCTTCTCGGTAGCGAAATCCACGAACTTATCCGATGGTTCGGTAAGCTCTACTGTTGGCGATCCCAGTCCTTCGAGTCACAAACCAGCAACCATAAGAGAGAGCGCGAGCAAAGCTTGGTAGATACCTCTTGCTTAATACACGTTCGGGTGAACCTCACCTCTGTCCGGGTGCCCATGGTGTGGCAGCTTATGGGCAGGGCATGTCGCCAATGCCGCCTGCCGACTGGCCGCCTCAGCTCAGCTCTGCTTCCCCCAAATGTTTCGCTCTCCGTCCTGGCTCGACCAGATCGAGATCTCCTACTCCATCCTGCAACGCAAGGTCCTGACCCCCAACGACCTGACTGAACTCGACGCCTTCGCCGAGCGGATCCTGGCCTTCCAAGCCCGTTACCACGCCACCGCCACTCCATTCGACTGGCGGTTCACCCACACCGACTCGACCTGTTGCTCACCCGGGTCGCCCCCAGGGCTGCGTCAAAGTCTCGTGATCATGGTTGGGTGCTGCTGCGGAGACATGCCGGAACTGGCGTTTTCGCGGTCCGGGCTGGTAGACATCGCGGGTGGCTGGGGCGGGTGTAACGGATGTGGTGGTGCGGCCGATTTTTGCGGATGAGGTTGGTCGTTTCAACGCTGCGTTGGCCGAGCATCATTGGCTGGGGCATCGGTTGACCGGTGCGGTTCTGCAGTATGTCGCGGTGCTCGATGGTGAGTGGGTCGCGGTGGTCGGGTTCGGGTCCGCGGTGTTGTCGTGTCGTGTGCGGGATGAGTTTCTGGGGTGGTCGCGTGAGCAGCAGTACGCGCGGTTGAAGCATGTCGCGAACAATCAGCGGTTTTGTGTGCTGCGGGCCGGCCGACCCAACCTCGCGTCTGCGGTGCTCTCGCGGGTGCTGGGCCGGCTGAGTAGCGACTACTTGGCCGTCTATGGGCATCGGGTGCTCGCGGTGGAGACGTTCACCGATCCCGCCCGGCACACCGGTGCCTGTTATGCGGCCGCGAACTTCCAGCTGGTCGGGTCCACGCTGGGCTATTCCCGCTCCGCGGGCGTCTATCACCATCACGGACACCCCAAGCGGGTGTGGATGTATCGGCTGTACCGCGACGCGAGCGGCGTGTTGTCCGCGACGTTTCCCCACCCGCTGCTGACCGGAAGCGACGATGACGTGGCTGATGTGAACACCCTGGGCCGCCTCGTTTTTCCGGACAGCTGATTAATTGCTATATCATGCTGCGAACTTCCGGTTCAGGTACTCGTTGTAGGCCTCTTGCGCGGTCTGGTATCCGAGTGCCGAGTGCCGAGTGGAGACGTTGAGTATTGTAGCGGAATTCGATGTACCGGGCAACGTCCTTGTCCACCCCGATGACCAGGTACGCGACCTTGACCGTCACCGCGCCTTATCCCGAACCCGAATCCGGATGCCGTAGATATAGACGATCGGATACATCTCATCAACCGGGCGGTTACGCCACAGCTCGATCTCATCGGCCACCACCTCGGTGACATTCGAAATCAGTTCCCGCGAGGCGTTCACTCCATAGACCTCACGCAGATGCGCCTCGATATCCCGAGTTGTCATGCCCCAGGCGTACAGTGACAGGATCATCTCATCGATCAGACCCAGCCGCCGCGCTCGCTTGGGTACGATCTTGGGCTCGAAACTTCCATTACGGTCCCGTGGCACATCAATGGTGACCGGCCCGTTGGGCGTCGAGATCGTCTTCGGCGACGTCCCGTTACGGGAATTACCCGAATCCGCACCCGCCTGATCGCCACGCTCATAACCCAACTCATGAGTCATCTCGGCCGCCAACGCCCGCTCGATCATCGCCTTGGTCATCCTGTTTAACAACCCATCGACGCCATCGATCGGCGTGCCCGTCGCCTGCGCGTCCGCTAATAACGCATCGATCGCCGACGGATCAAACGCCTGCGCTAACCGACGCGAGGCCTCAACGTCGCAATCTTCGATGCCGGTGTCCAGACTCACAGATGGTTCCCTTCCTGACCGAGTGGTGATCACGTCGGCCGATCTGGTCCATCCGTGGCTTACGCTGAGTAGGCCACGGGCGCGGTGCCGGGATTGCTCCTGGTCCGTTTCCCGTGGCCTCTCGCCGAACCCGCCGTGCGGCTCTCACCGCAACGGGCTCTCCACGATCTCTGTCGTCAAACGGGTGTTCGGACCCAGGGGTTGGGGATCGTGGTGCCGCGGTAGCGGTACCGAGTGACCGGCAACGCCGCGATCCGCCGCAGCTCAATCTCGCCTGCCGTGATCGGCAGCCACCGCCCGGTGGGGTCGGTGAACTGCCGGCGGACGTCGGTCCACCTCCAGTGATGCCGTCGCTTTAGCATCCGGATCACTCGCCACCAAGCGAAGCTATCCAGCATGCTGAAAGTGTTCTTAGCGATGGCATACCGGAAGTAGTTCGCCCAACCGTGCATGATCTGACCCAGCCGGGTCAGGACTCCTGCCAGGTCCTGTTGCGACGCCCTGTGCGTGATGGCACGGATCTTCGTCTTCAGCGACCGGATCGGGCGTTGGCCGATGAAGGTGTAGACGTACCACTTGTTCGTTCCTCGTTTGCGGCGCCGCTGGATGCGGAACCCGAGGAAGTCGAACCCCTCGCGGAGGTGGACGATCTGGGTCTTGGCCTCTGACAGGCGCAAACCCAGTGACGTGAGTACCCCCGCGACTTCTTCGCGCACGGCTTCGGTGTCCTGCCTGGTGCCGTGCACCATGACGACGAAATCGTCCGCATAGCGGACGATCCGCCACGTCGGCAGGCCCTTGGCCCTGCGGCCTGCGCGGCGGCTCTCGGTCGACATTGACCCGCCCGGTTTCCACGGCCCGTGTAAATGCTCATCGAGCACCGACAGGGCGATGTTGGCCAGCAGCGGGGACAAAATGCCTCCTTGCGGAGTGCCGGTGTGGGTGTTCTGCTGTTCTCCGAGCTCAGTCAGAATCCCGGATTTCAGGAACGCCTTCACCAACGTCAGGACACGTTTGTCCTTGACGCGCAGCCGCACCCGGTCCATCAGCGCCGGATGGGATATCTCGTCAAAGCACGCCGCGATGTCAGCATCCAGCACCCACTCATATCCACGGGTGCCATAGAACTGGATCTCGGCGATCGCGTCCTGGGCCCGCCGCTTGGGTCGGAACCCGTAGGAGACCGGTTCGAAGTCGGCCTCGAAAATGGGTTCCAACACCAGCTTCAGCGCAGCCTGAACGACCCGGTCCGTGACGGTGGGAATACCCAACCGACGGACCTTTCCCGAACCACCGGGTTTGGGGATCTTCCGTTCCCGCACCGGCAACGGCCGGAACGTGCCAGCCTTCAGGCTGGCCCGCAGGTCGTCCAGGAAACCCGGCACGCCGATCCGCTCCTCAACGTCAGCGGCGGTCAGGCCGTCGACGCCGGGGGTGCGGGCGCCCCGGTTGCCCGCGACCCGATCGAACGCCATCACCAGCGTCGCCGGGTCGCACACGAAGTTGAACAGGTCATCGAAACGACGGCCAGGATCGACCACCGCCCAACGGTGAAGTTTGGTCTGCATCTCCGATACCCGCCGAAACGACCCCATCGGGGCCTCCACGAGCGGAGCGCCACCATCCAGCGGCGCGTCTTCCGGCATTGCAGCCTCCGTCCCCTCTCGATATCGCTGCCGCCCTTCCCCATGTGCACAGGCTTTCCCTGACTCGGAGTACTACGGCGGCTCCGCCCCACCCGGACCATTCAGCAGTCGATGTGCCTATCCCGCCAGAATCGGCCGGATGCCGACGCCGGCGGGAACCGCGACCAGGTGGTTCCCGTGTTCACTGTGATTCGCTCGATGAAGGAGGAGCCCGACTGTGTCCCAGCGACCTCGCCATGAGTACGCCGCAGACCTTCCCCATGACCTACCCGAATGGCTCTTGCGCACCACCCGAGAAGCTCTCGCCGCAACTGTAAACAACGAGACGCGCCGCGCCCGACCCAGATCCACCAGATTTCGAGTCGGTGTCAAGATTGAAGGACGTAACAACACCGGTTCCTCACGTACTCCTCTCCATCACGCTCGCCGAACCCGCACCATCTGGCAGTACTGACACGTCCCGGCTTTGTCAGGGCTGCTCCCACCCTCCCCGGCACCACCCGGATCAAGCTGCCCTCAGCTCCGTGAACCTGCTGCGACAGACCCACGATGGCGGTCTCTCACCCCCACTCGAATCAACAGCGCCTCACGGCGCAAGCTGAGTAGGCCACGGGCGCGGTGCCGGGATTGCTCCTGGTCCGTTTCCCGTGGCCTCTCGCCGAACCCGCCGTGCGGCTCTCACCGCAACGGGCTCTCCACGATCTCTGTCGTCAAACGGGTGTTCGGACCCAGGGGTTGGGGATCGTGGTGCCGCGGTAGCGGTACCGAGTGACCGGCAACGCCGCGATCCGCCGCAGCTCAATCTCGCCTGCCGTGATCGGCAGCCACCGCCCGGTGGGGTCGGTGAACTGCCGGCGGACGTCGGTCCACCTCCAGTGATGCCGTCGCTTTAGCATCCGGATCACTCGCCACCAAGCGAAGCTATCCAGCATGCTGAAAGTGTTCTTAGCGATGGCATACCGGAAGTAGTTCGCCCAACCGTGCATGATCTGACCCAGCCGGGTCAGGACTCCTGCCAGGTCCTGTTGCGACGCCCTGTGCGTGATGGCACGGATCTTCGTCTTCAGCGACCGGATCGGGCGTTGGCCGATGAAGGTGTAGACGTACCACTTGTTCGTTCCTCGTTTGCGGCGCCGCTGGATGCGGAACCCGAGGAAGTCGAACCCCTCGCGGAGGTGGACGATCTGGGTCTTGGCCTCTGACAGGCGCAAACCCAGTGACGTGAGTACCCCCGCGACTTCTTCGCGCACGGCTTCGGTGTCCTGCCTGGTGCCGTGCACCATGACGACGAAATCGTCCGCATAGCGGACGATCCGCCACGTCGGCAGGCCCTTGGCCCTGCGGCCTGCGCGGCGGCTCTCGGTCGACATTGACCCGCCCGGTTTCCACGGCCCGTGTAAATGCTCATCGAGCACCGACAGGGCGATGTTGGCCAGCAGCGGGGACAAAATGCCTCCTTGCGGAGTGCCGGTGTGGGTGTTCTGCTGTTCTCCGAGCTCAGTCAGAATCCCGGATTTCAGGAACGCCTTCACCAACGTCAGGACACGTTTGTCCTTGACGCGCAGCCGCACCCGGTCCATCAGCGCCGGATGGGATATCTCGTCAAAGCACGCCGCGATGTCAGCATCCAGCACCCACTCATATCCACGGGTGCCATAGAACTGGATCTCGGCGATCGCGTCCTGGGCCCGCCGCTTGGGTCGGAACCCGTAGGAGACCGGTTCGAAGTCGGCCTCGAAAATGGGTTCCAACACCAGCTTCAGCGCAGCCTGAACGACCCGGTCCGTGACGGTGGGAATACCCAACCGACGGACCTTTCCCGAACCACCGGGTTTGGGGATCTTCCGTTCCCGCACCGGCAACGGCCGGAACGTGCCAGCCTTCAGGCTGGCCCGCAGGTCGTCCAGGAAACCCGGCACGCCGATCCGCTCCTCAACGTCAGCGGCGGTCAGGCCGTCGACGCCGGGGGTGCGGGCGCCCCGGTTGCCCGCGACCCGATCGAACGCCATCACCAGCGTCGCCGGGTCGCACACGAAGTTGAACAGGTCATCGAAACGACGGCCAGGATCGACCACCGCCCAACGGTGAAGTTTGGTCTGCATCTCCGATACCCGCCGAAACGACCCCATCGGGGCCTCCACGAGCGGAGCGCCACCATCCAGCGGCGCGTCTTCCGGCATTGCAGCCTCCGTCCCCTCTCGATATCGCTGCCGCCCTTCCCCATGTGCACAGGCTTTCCCTGACTCGGAGTACTACGGCGGCTCCGCCCCACCCGGACCATTCAGCAGTCGATGTGCCTATCCCGCCAGAATCGGCCGGATGCCGACGCCGGCGGGAACCGCGACCAGGTGGTTCCCGTGTTCACTGTGATTCGCTCGATGAAGGAGGAGCCCGACTGTGTCCCAGCGACCTCGCCATGAGTACGCCGCAGACCTTCCCCATGACCTACCCGAATGGCTCTTGCGCACCACCCGAGAAGCTCTCGCCGCAACTGTAAACAACGAGACGCGCCGCGCCCGACCCAGATCCACCAGATTTCGAGTCGGTGTCAAGATTGAAGGACGTAACAACGCCGGTTCCTCACGTACTCCTCTCCATCACGCTCGCCGAACCCGCACCATCTGGCAGTACTGACACGTCCCGGCTTTGTCAGGGCTGCTCCCACCCTCCCCGGCACCACCCGGATCAGGCTGCCCTCAGCTCCGTGAACCTGCTGCGACAGACCCACGATGGCGGTCTCTCACCCCCACTCGAATCAACAGCGCCTCACGGCGCAAACAGTTGTCATGACACGCCCGCGGTCCGATCCAGGGCCTGGACTTGTGATTTCTCATTCACCGAGAGCACCACCGCGTTCTCCGGCGGGTTGAGATACAGGCCCACGACGTCACGGACCTTGGTCTCCAACTCCGGATCGGTGGAAAACTTAAACGTCTCCGACCGCCACGGTTGTAGGCCCCTTCCGCGGCGTAGCGCTTGCGCCACGCCATCACGGTCGGTTTCGACACCCCGACCCGCTGCACGATCTCCGCCACCGGTACACCGTCCGCGGCGAGCAACACGATCCGCGCCCGCTGCGCCAATCCAGCCCGCACCCCAGAGGACCGAGTCCACGATTCCAACACCTCGTGATCACTGGGGTGGGATCTCCACAACCACTCTCAACGCCATGCCGCATGATCTCAAAAAGGGCCCAGAGAGTGAAGCTATCTAATTACCGCAACACTAGTGGTTATCGCGACACGGCTTGACCTGGGACCCTCGCGAGAACTCACATCGAGCTACTAGGGGGCAGGCCAGGAGCTGCCCGATGCGCAGGCCAGATTACGAGCCCTCGCCCCAGGTCAAGCCGTGTCGCGCTGACCGTTTGAGCTCAAGGTTCGATGGGTTTATATCGATAGTAACTTGGTTATCGATTTAGAGGGCTGATCAACGGTGGCTGACGCAGATGACCCGATCGCCCGCCAGCTTCGAATGTTATTGACCCTGGCGGGCGAGCTGCACTTCGGTCGCGCGGCCGCCAATCTTTACCTAACTCAGGCTGCGTTGAGTCAGCAGATTCGATCGCTGGAAAAACCGGCTCGGTGGCAAAATGTTCAAACGCACCAGCAGGCGCGTGGCGATCACACCGATCGGGCAGACATTGCTCCCCTTGGCCAAGGACGTCGTCAACGCCATGGACGACCTACATAGGCAACGCGTCACCTGACAGGCGGCGCCGATCGGCTACGACTGGGCTGTCCGCGGTGATCTACGACAAGGCGATTGCCTTCGTCCCCGTTGTTATCCGTGAGTTCTTTCCGCGCCCGTATGTCCGCTACATACCCGTGCACGACCTGCCGACGTGCACGTTCAGCGTGACCTGGCCGTCGTCGGGCAGGACCACGCCGCACGTCCCGGCGTGGAGGATGTTTGTCGCCACCACCTGTACCATGAGGGCTCCACGTCATCCTCGGAACGAAGGGTGGGTGTCCGACAAGGGCATGATGAGGTTCCCGCGTCGACGTCTGCAAGGTGGGCGCGCGCGTGGGGGGACTGCGGACCGCACCGTCGGCCACCTCATCGCGCACGCACCCCACCGAGACGTTCATCCGCGACCCTGGCCACCGGTGTGCTGGCCGTTGAGCCGCCTATTAGGACACTGCTTCCTCAGCGAAACTTCCGCCTAGGGAACCACGTCCACGGCGTCGGGCACGGGAGTCCTGCGGTGGTCGCGCCGCAGGGTGTAGAGCGCGATGGCCAGGCCAGCCACGGTAAGGCACGCGCCTACCGGATAGAGTGATCGTAGACCCAGCCCGCTGGTGATGACCAGCCCGCCCAGCCAACCGGCAAACGCGGCAGCGAGTTGGAAGCCGGAGGCGTTGACAGCCACGGCCAGCGTCGGAGCGGCGCTGGCCGTGGCTACGACACGCGTTTGCATGCCCGGGATGATTGCGAATGCCAGCGCTCCGATGACGAAGGTCAGTATCGCTGCGGGCACCTGGTATACGCTGACGAGCCAGAACAGCGCCAAGGTGCCAGCCAGTACGGCGAGCAGACCAGCCAGTGATGGCATCAGGGCCTTGTCCGACAGCCACCCGCCGAGGAAGTTCCCGAGGACCGCACCCGCGCCGTAGGTCAGTAGCAACGCGGGAATGGTGGCGACGCTGAACCCGCTGATCTCGGTGAGTAGGGGAGCGATGTAGGTAAAGACCATCACGATCCCTACGTTGCCCACGGCGGTGAGAGCGATCGAGAGCTGGACGTCGCGGTCCTTGAGCACGCGTAGTTCACCGAAGACCGACTCCGTCGCGACTGCGGGCTGGGCGGGGATGAACCGCAGCACCATCAACAGGGCGACGCTAGTCGCCATGGCGACCGCCAGGAAGGTGACGCGCCAGCCGAAGTTGTGGCCGATGAAAGTGCCGATCGGCGCGCCGAGGATGATGCCCAGGTTCATGCCCAGAGCCACCTTCGCCACGGTGGAGGCCGCCTTGTTAGGGGGCGCCATTGAGACGGCCGTGGCGATCGCCACGGCGAAGAATGTGGCTACGACCAAGCCTGCGACAAAGCGCGCCACCAGGAGGACGGCGTAGTTCGGTGCCGCCGCCGAACCGAGGTTCCCGATCACGGACACGACGATGAGGCCGACGATGAGCGGCTTGCGGGCGAGCCGCGCCGTCAGCACGGTGATCGTTGGCCCTCCGACGATCATGCCTACCGCGTAGGCGGTCACCAGCAGGCCGGCCGCAGCAACCGACATCGACAGGTTCGCGGCCAAGTCCGGCAGGATACCGGCGATCACGAACTCACCGGTCGTCAGACTGAAGACCACTAGCAGGAGGGATATGATGGGAAGTGGCATATGCATCCCCAAGTGCATCGAGTTCGGATGACTTCAGCTCAAACTGTACCAGTCGAAGCAAAGCAATATACTCATGGCATGGCAAGCCAGCAGGATTTGTCGGACGCTCAGGTCGACCGCGACGTGTGCAAGCTGGTCCACCAGCTCGCGCAGCGGCTCGACGTCCACATGCGGCGCGTCGCCGAGGAGCTCGGTCTCACCCCGACGCAGGTCGTCGCACTTCGTGAGCTGTCCGACCCGATCACCGCGCGTGAGCTCGCCAACAGGATGTCCTGTGAGCCGTCGAACGCGACGTTCGTCCTCGACCGACTCGAACAGCGGAGCCTGATCGAGCGCCGACCACACCCCACGGACCGGCGCGCCAAGCAGATCGTGCTCACACCTGTCGGTCAGCGCTGCCGCGCCAACATGCTCAAGCACCTCAGCGTCCAGTCCCCGCTGGGCACGCTCACTGCCACCCAGCAGGGAAACCTGCGCGATCTGCTGAAGGCGCTGGCCGCGGAACGTTAACCTGCGGAACGTTAACCTGCAGTATTCGCGCGCCCTGTGGGGTTCCGGAAGTCGTGTGGGTGCCCGAAACTCGGCCTGTACCGCTCCAGAACCCTACGTACCCCGGTTGACCTGCGGCTTGGAGGAAGGTGGGGATCAGGTGGGATCGTCGGTTGCGTGGTTCCGACTCCTCTATCTGATCATGGTATGCGTGTTCCGGTGGCTGGCGGTCCTGGCGTACAGCAAGTCCGCAGTCGCTGCCGAGTTGCTGGTATCGTGGCATGAACTCGTAGTCTTGCGTCGCCAAGTCAGCCACGCCCCTCGTGGCCGGATCGAGCGGTTCTCTCCGCGTTGGTCCGACTGCTGCCGCGACAGCTGCGGATGCACCGACTGGTCACGCCGGGCCACGTTGCTGTCCTGGCACCGGCGCCTGGTGGCACGCAGGTGGTGGCCCGGGAGGCGGACACCTCGTGGCGGACGTTTCTGCGCAGTCAGACCGCCGGGCTGCTGGCCTGCGATTTCTTCCACCTTGACACGATCTTCTTGCGCCGGCTGTATGTGCTGTTCGTGATCGAGGTGCGCACTCGCCGGGTATCCTGGGGGTGACCGCTCACCCGACGGGGCAGTGGGTCACTCAGGCCGCTCGCAACCTGACCATGGATCTGGGCGATCGGATCAGCTCGTTCCGCTTCCTCATCCGGGACAGAGACGCCAAGTTCACCATCAGCTTTGACACCGTGTTCCGTAGCGAGGACATCACGATCATCAAGACGCCGCCGCGAACTCCTTGTCGGGTTTCAAAAGTCGGTCACCTACGCTGAGCAGCAGCTTCATGACGCCCGTTCATATTTGTTGATCATGCCACCGAGAACCGGGCGGCGCGTGATCCGTTCGGCGTTGAGGTCGGCGGCGGCGGCGGGGTGGGTCGGTCATGGTGGGCGAAGGTCGCGAGCGCGATGTGGCCGTCGACCGTTGTAGTGGCGAACGTATTCCGCGAGCACCACACGCAGGTGTCGCTGACTGAAGATCAGCATGCGGTCGGTGAGTTCGGCTCTGAGGGTGCGGACGGATCTTTCGGCGAAGCAGTTGGACCACGTCGTCAACTACACCTGATCTCGACGGTCGGCACCGTCGTGTGCGGGTGACTCACCGGTTCCATCCCCTGTTCGGGCGGGACTACGAGTTCGTCGTGCACCGCCACAACTGGGGTGAGGACCGGGTCCACCTCCACGACGAGAACGGGCAGCTGTTCTCGCTGCCAGCAGCCTGGACCGATGTCGTGCCGGTGGATCCCTTTGTGGTCGTCGCGGACGGGCGGTGTCCGTTCAACACCGCGGACCTGCTGGCCCTGGCCGATCTGATCGACCGGCTGCAAGCCTGACCGAAGATCGACACTACACGTCAAGCAAATTACGCCCTAAACCGAGCTTACTTAATCTTGACGGCCTGATCGTCTGACGCTTCTATGTGTTGTCAAGTGGCGTCGGGGTGTGTCCGGCGTTGGTGGCGGGGGTCATCGTGGTCGTGAGGGTGCGGTAGAGCTGGCGGGCGATGTAGACATCCCATGCGGTCAAGCTGTCAAGCTGCGGTTTGCTGGCTGGTGGTTATGGGGGCCGGGAAGGCGATGTTCTCGTTGTAGTGCTGGCGGGTTTCGAGGCAGTGGTGGAGGCAGCCGATGAGGCGGTTGAACAGGTTGCGTTGGGCGGCGACGTGGCGGTCGCCGGCGGTTCTGCGGCGGTCGTAGTGAGCTCTGGCGCCGGGTGAGGCGGTCAGCGCGGCGAAGGCCCAGAGGTAGCCGGTGGCGGCGAGTCGTTGGTTTTTGACCCGCCGGTGCATCACCGCCAGGGACTTGCCGCTGGCGCGGGTCACGGGGGCGCTGCCGGCGTAGGCCTTAAGCGCCCTGGCGTCGCTGAAGCGGGATCGGTCGTCGCCGATCTCGGCGAGCACCCGGGCACCGGTGATCGCACCCAGACCGGGCTGGCTGGTGATGATCGACGCGTCGGGGTGGGTGTCGAAGTGCTCGATGACAGCGCAGGCAAGCTCGTCGGCGCTGGCGCAGGCCGCGTCGAGTTGGCGGAGCAGGGCGAGGGCTTGGCGGCCGAAGGCGTCCTCGACCAGCGGTAGCTGGCGCAGGTAATCGGCGCGGAATATTGCCTGGAGCCGGTCGGCGTCGACGCCGCGCTGTCGGCCGGCGCGTCGTAGCAGCGCCCGCAGTTGGGTCTTGGTCAGCTTCGCGGCCGCGCGGGGGGTCGGGGCGGCGGCGAGGACGGCGCGGGCGTCCGGGCGGAGCAGCCCGTGGCGTTTGTCAGCGAAGGCCGCGATGATCCCCGGGTAGTACTCCCGCAGCTGTGAACGCAGCTTGTTGTGCGCGCAGGTGCGGTCCCAGACGGCGTCTTGCTGCGCGCGGGCGAGCACGGCGATGGCCTGGGCGAGTTCGGAATCGGCCGGCAGCGGCCGGTGCGAGGGCAGGTCGGTGCGCAGGATGTTGGCCAGCACGAGCGCGTCCCCGGCGTCGGATTTCTTACGCGCCACCGAATGCCGGTCCCGGTAGCGGGATACCGCCATCGGGTTGATCGCGAACACCTTCCGGCCGGTGGCCCGTAGACAGGCGACCAGCAGGCCACGGCCGGTCTCGATGGCCACGGGGATCGACTCCTCGGCACTGTCACCGGCATCGGCAAGCACCAACAACAGCGCAGCGAACCCGGCCGCGTCGTCGCTGATCCGGCGCTTGGCGACCAGCTTGCCCTCGGCGTTGACCAGAGCGACGTCGTGATGGTCCTCTGCCCAATCGATGCCACAGAACACTCTCAAGATCTCGTTCCTCCTTCGTGATCTGCCCATTCATCCGGTCCAAAGCTCGGGGCAGGGACACGCGAGCGCCCTAATGGCAGGGCTCGAAGGCCCGACATCCCACCAGCCGTTCGTGACCCCAGCGGACCGCACGGCTCTCCGTCTTCGGAGGAGCTCAAGGGCTCACGTCTCAATCAGAGGTGATCCGTGCGGGCAGCTCGAACCACAACGCCAACGACACCGCGACATGGCCGTCACGGTCGGGCGGCGCCCAGGTGTGGCGGTCTCTCACGAGCGCGGCCGCCCGGCCATGACAGGCACGCGAGAACAAGGCAAAACGCTCCCGTCTACATCGAAGGCTCACGGCCTTGCGCTTGAGTAGGAATCCGTCCCGTCCCGGCGTTGCCTGCCCATTAGCGCTTGAGGCAGCGTCGAATCTCGCGTGTGGTCTTGCCTTGGGCGGTGCGTCGTGTGACGTAGGCACGGGTAATTGGGCAGTCGCGCATCCGGGTGGTGGCGATGGTGTGGATGGCGCGGTTGAGAGCTCGGTCACCGCCTCGGTTCAGGCGGTGGCGCATGGTTCGGCCGCTGCTGGCCTCCAGCGGACTAGTGCCGGCGAGGGCGGCGAAGGCCGCGTCGTTTCGGCATCGTCCGGGGTGGGAGAAGCTGACGATGGCTTGGGCGGCGCTGACTGTTCCGACGCCGGGTTGATCGGTAAGGCCGGGAGCCAGGTCGTTGATGATGGCCTGCAGTTGGGCGCGGTTGGCGTTGAGCTCGCGGTGGCCCTCGCGCAGGGCAAGAGCGAGTCGTCGGATCTCGGCGTGCCGCACGGCCTGTTCACGGCTGGCGTCGGATGCTGCCCGGCGTCGGGCCAGGCTAGCCAGGATGGTTTGGGTCAGTGCGCTACGGGCGATTTGGCGGTCGAGGTCGTTGCCGCTAAGCAGCAGCGCGCGCAGCCGGTTGGTGTGTCGGGTTGTGCCGGTGGTGATCTCGTTGCGGGCGCTAAGCAGGATTCGCAGCGCTTCACGGTCGCCGTCGGCCCGAGGGGTGGGGAGGCGGTCGGCGTCGAGTCGCAACGCGCTCAGCACTGCGAGGTGTGCATCGATTGGGTCGGATTTGCCCTTGCCGCGACGCTGCTTGCGGTTCGGTTGCTCGCACTCGATCACGACCAGGCCGGCGGTCGCGACCGCGCGGGCTAACCCAGCGCCGTAGCTTCGGGTGCCCTCGATCGACACGGCCACCTGGGATCCAGGCGTGTGCTGGAGGATCCAAGCAAGCAGCTCGGCGTAGCCGGCGCTGTTGTTACTGATCGAGCAAGTGGCGATCGGTGTTCCGCTCGGGTGCGCGATCTCCACCTGGTGGGTGTCGCGATGGGTGTCTACCCCCACCACGGCATCAACGCATTCTGCCAACATGGGCACTGGGCCTGGTGTGGGCTTCCCCTCGTAGCGTGGAGACATCGCCTTAAGGAGGCGGCGATGGCGGAGTCACGACGGAAGTTTGATCAGGATTTCAAGGAGGGCGCGGTTCGGTTGGTCCGGGAGACCGGGCGGCCGATTGCGCAGATCGCGAAGGACCTGGGGATCAACGCGGGGACGTTGGCTAACTGGGTGGCCCTGGATCGGCAGGGCAGGGATGGTAACGGGCGGCTGGATGAGGACGAGCGCCTGGAGCTGGCTCGGTTACGGCGGGAGAACGCCGAGTTGGCGATGGAGCGTGATGTGCTCAAGCGCTCGGTGGCCCTCTGGGTCAAGGACGCGATGGGTCGGCGGTAGCCGTGGCCGAGTTCATCGCGGCCCAGAGGGCCGAGTTCGGGGTGCCGCATGTGGTGGCGTGTCGGGCGTTGGGGGTGTCCCAGGCCTGGTTTTACCAGTGGCGCCATGGTGATAGCTCGCCGCGGCGGGCCCGGCGGCGGGCCTTGGCGGCGCTGGTCGCGGCGTTGTTCGCCCAGCACAGGGGCACCTATGGCGCACCGAGGATCACCGCAGATGTGCGGGAATTGGGGTGGCGGGTCAGCCAGAACACCATCGCGGCGATCATGGCCGAGCAGGCTCTGAAAGCCCGGGCACGCCGACGCCGGCGGAGCACGACCCGCCCCGGCAAGGGTCACTGGCGGGCTCCAGACCTGGTGAAACGGGACTTCGCCGCCGAGGGTATCAACCAGAAATGGTACGGCGATGGAACGGAGATCCCCACCGGGCAGGGCAAGCTGCACTTGGCTTCGGTACTGGACATGGGCTCCCGGCGCATCGTGGGGTTCGCCTTATCCGAGCACCACGACGCGGCACTGGCCTACGGCTCACTGGCCATGGCGGTCGCGGTCCGCGGCGGGCAGGTGGGCGGGGTGGTGCTGCACACTGATGGCGGCAGCGAGTACACCGCCGGGCTCTTCCGCGCGGCGTGTGCCCGCGTGGGCATCCGCCAATCCATGGGCCGCCCGGGATCGGCGCTGGACAATGCGGTCATCGAGTCCTGGCACTCCACCGTGGAGTTCGAGCTGCGCTCGTGTGAGCAGTTCGCGACCAAGGCCACTGCCCGCCAGCGGGTCGCGGCCTGGGTGGATGAGTACAACCGCACGCGGCGGCACTCCTCGATCGGGATGGTCTCGCCCATCGACTACGAACTGGCCCACCAGGCCCATCCCGAGGCCGAGAATCCCGATCCCCAGGCGGCCTGATCGAGATGCGCACCCACCGGCACAACGACAACGGAGGCGGCGATGCCGCCACTGACTCTTATTGCGCGCCGCGCAGGATACGGGGGCCGCACCTCCAGCCTCAAGGGTCGCTGACGCGATCGCTACCGCGACGGCCTACGGCCGCCCTTGACCCCGGAGACCTCGACAGCCCCCCACTCGGCGCACAGCGCGGGCAGGCCCAGCGCCTGCCCCACTCGCGCGCGGCGCACAAGACCGAACAAACTACAAGATCACCATAAACAAAGTCTCTACGGTTTCAGGGGATTGCCGGGTGTCCTTCCATGGGTATTGGGTCAACGTCGGCACTGGCCTGGATGAGGGTCACCGTGGTGATGCCTCTGTGTGTCAAGCGGCTGGGCGTCTAGGGTGTGCGGCGGGCCCGGGAAGTGACTTCTCCGAAGTGCTGGTCGTCGAGGTTGGGCTAGCCGCGCTGGATTGCAGAGTCGCCCTCGTGTGTCCTCCCGGGCCCGCTAACGCCTCGTTGGTTGTCGTCGACAAGCCGGGCATAGATGACATTGGCCAGGTGGCGTTTTAGGGCTCGACGGGCCTCGCCAGCGGTTTTGCCCGCGGTGAGCTTGCGCTGGTGGAGCTCGCGTCCAGCACCTGGGTGCGCGATCTGGGTGATCGCGACGGTATGTAGAGCGCTGTTGAGCTGGCGGTTGCCGTTGCGGGATAGCCGGTGTCGCTGAATCGCGCCGCTGCTGGCTTCGATCGGCGCGGCGCCAGCGTAGGCAGCGAAATGCGCTCGATCTGCGAAGCGGGACACGTCACCGACCTGGCCGAGGATCCGGGCTGCGGTCACCGGTCCGATGCCCTGGACCTCGGGCAACGTGGTGCCGCTCAGGGCGGCTGCGGCTTCGATGCGAGTTTTGTTCTCGGCGAGTTTGCGGTCGAGTCGGCGCAGATCCTCCAGCAGCTCGCGGGCCAGTTCGCGGCGGCACTCATCGACGGCCGTTGCCGGTCTGACCTGACGTAGTGTGCGCCGGGCGGCGCAGAGAGCTAGCTGGTGAAAGTCCAGTCGGACCGGCCCCAAGCGGGGTCCGTAGCCGAAGGCGGGGGTAATGCCTCGCTGGGCGTCGTTGGGAGGCACGGCATGGTGGTGATGGTGGTTTGCCGTGTGGGGCTGATCAGTGGCGCAGGACAGGGCGCCTGCCGTGAGGTGGGGTCTGAAGGGTTTGAGGCGAAACACCGAGCCGTAGCCGAGAATGGCGAACCGGTCGGCCCGATCCAGGTGATGCCGAGCCTGCACTATGGGGGCGAAGGAAATACTTGGGGCGCCTGGGCACAACAAGGTGTGTGCGGGCGGCGCGGTGGGAAAGTTCTCTGCGTTACCCCGGGAGATCTCGTACGGTCCCACTCGACGGAGTTGGGTAGCTGGGCGTATAAGCCGCAAGGCGAAATCGCTGGTGATGCCGTGCGAGAAGTCGGAGTGATCCATGGTACTGATGAACCAAGGAACAACAGAAACCTTGGGACCGACGCTTTGTGCGGCGGCGGCCGGTGACTCAAAAGGCACCGTCTTGGGGAAGGGGTCACGGTGGGAATGGTGAACCTGATGTGATGCCGAGTGAGTAGGCGGCGTCGGGCTGATGGTTGCTGAGGCAATGACCGAGACGACGCTGGGCGAGGATACTCGGAGTGGCATTCTGGTAAGCCAGGTAGGAAAGGAACGTGTGCAGGTGCGGAAGGCGCACTCGCTGATCGGACGGGTTTATGACCCGCGTAATCTAGCGCGGGCGTGGGCGCGGGTGAAGGAAAACCGAGGTGCCGGTGGTGTGGATCGGATCAGTATTGACCGGTTCGAGTGTGAACATCGGCGTTATCTCACGGTGTTGCATCAACGGCTGGCGGAGGGGAGTTATCGGCCTTTGCCGGTGCGTCGGGTGGAGATCGACAAACCGGGGTCGACGGCTAAGCGTCCGCTAGGTATTCCTGCGGTGGTGGATCGGGTGTGCCAGCAGGCGCTGCGCCAGGTTCTGGAGCCGATTTTCGAACCGACGTTCTCCGAGGTCAGCTTCGGGTTTCGTCCGGAGCGGTCGGCGCATATGGCTATGCGCCGGATCTGGGGCCAGATGCAGGAGGGTGGGAGATGGATCGTCGATGCCGATATCGCCGATTTCTTCGGGACGATCTCGCATGATCGACTCGTCGCGCTGGTAGCGGAACGAGTCGCCGACAGCAAGGTGCTGAGTCTGATCCGTCAGATACTCACGGCCGGAGTACTGCGAGACGGTGTCTATGAGAGCACAATCGCTGGCACGCCACAAGGCGGGGTCATCAGTCCGTTGCTCAGTAATATTTATCTGCACGTTTTTGACGAGCAGATGCAGCGGGCGGGATTCCAACTTACGCGCTACGCTGACGATTGGCTGTGCGTATGCCGGACTCGCGAGGAAGCGGAACGGGCGCTGGCGAGCGCCCGTGCGGTGCTGGAAGGACAGCTCGGGTTACGCATTCATCCAGAGAAGACCAGAATTGTGCACGTCAGCCAGGGGTTCGAGTTCTTGGGCTATAAAATTGGGCTGGGTCGGGGGTTGCGCTTCAAGTCAGGTGGTATCGGCTTGTATGCGATACCTCGGCAACGGTCGATTGATCGGTTCAAGGACAAGGTACGGGCGCTCACACGACGCCGCATCGCCGTACCCCTGGAGGAGCTAATACATGTCTTGAACCCGGTGATCAGGGGATGGGGCATGTACTATCGGCGCGCGAACGTGCGCCGGTTGTTCAATCGGCTCAACAGGTGGATCGTGCGCCGGATCTGGGGCTGGCGGTTCAAACGCTGGCGTAACGCCGGATGGCGGACGCTACCGGAGACCCGCCTCTACGGTGAATACGGGCTGGTCAACCTTCTGCAACTGATTCCTAGCATGCGTGAATACTACCGCCAGAAGGGCTACACCCATTGAGAGCCGCTTGCGGGAAAACTGCACGAGCGGTTCGGTAGGGCGGGCGGAGGTAGCGGACTGCTGTCCGCCGCCTCCCCCGACCCGACACTTTGCCGGCCGTGTCGGCGCTGAGTTGACGTTTCGCACCGCCGGGCAACAGCTCCGCCAGCAGATTGTGCAGCCGCGCCACGGTCTGCGTCCGCGTCGCGGATAACTGGGCACGACGCTGCGACAACAGGCGCAGCACCTGGCTATGGTTCTCAGCCGCGACGACGGTCAGACCAACGGCGTGCAGCGCTGCGATCGCGACCGCGCGGGCGTCATGAGAATCGGTCTTGCGGCCAGATGAACCCGACAGCACCCGCACACGGGTGGCCAGCGCGGCTGGCACATCGACCACCATCTCACCGGCCGCGACGAGTTGCTGGGCC
Source organism: uncultured Actinomycetota bacterium (assembly GCA_963717245.1). Lineage (GTDB taxonomy): Bacteria > Actinomycetota > Actinomycetes > Mycobacteriales > Pseudonocardiaceae. The sequence goes on from CAVQVV010000007.1 coordinate 265,897, forward strand.
AGCAGCCGGCCCACGCCGCGGGCGCCTTCGACTGCCCAACGTCGCTGTGGCCATCGTGCCGCCCAGCCGAGCAGCCGCTCGATCTGCCGACTGCTCGCGACCACTCGTAGCTCGTCGAGTCTTCACCGGTGACGGTTACCGCCGCGGCCGTGTACGAGCCCTTATGGGGGTCGACCCCAATCACCTGCACGTTTATCTCCTGTCCGTCGCGATGAAAGCCGCAGCGGACAGTCCCGGTGGGAGTGGCCAAGCCTCTGTTGAGTCACGCCGCGGCAGAGCGTCAGCGGGCGACAGATCACTCGCAAGCCGCCGAAGCGACAGGCACTTCTCGAGTCAACCCGCTGGCGCCGCAGACGCTACGACCGTCGCCCTAACGCCCGTGCGTACTCCACCACCGGGCATATCTGTGAGGAGTCACGCCCTTGGCGGACAGGCTTCTGATCAGGCCAACTGGTGGGCCAGGCCGGTGCCGGCAACCACAGCGGACAGGTCAAACACAGGGCACACCGAAGCGGCCAGATCGTCTGCGAGTCACACCGGGTCACCAACACCGAGCCTGGTGGTCCTCCACCCAGGAGCACCGCAGTGACACTCACAGATCGTCTGATCGTCTGATCGTCTGCTCGACCTGCGACGACCGGCGCCGGACGGGTTCTCGACACACCGGAATGTAGCCAGTAAAGATGGTGGACTTCACATGATCGATGTGATGAAATGTGCTGGCGGGAAGCGCTACGGGCAGGATGCACATCGACCAGGCTGGTCGCCAGTACACGACGGTCGGCGGGGAACGCCGGGCCTACCCGTGCCATCTGCTGCGTCGGTCGTTTCGCGACGAGCAGGGCAAGCCGCGGAAGGAGACACTGGCGAACCTGTCGGCGCTTCCACCCGAGGCGATCGATGCGCTTCGCAAGGTCTTGAAGGGCGCGACCCTGGTGGACGCCGACGTCGCGTTCGAAACCGAACGGTCGGTGCCGCACGGGGATGTCGCGGCGGCGCATGTGATGGCCACCCGGCTCGGGCTGAGGAAGCTGCTGGGGCTGGCCAGTCGTGAACGGGATATCGCCTATGCACTGATTCTGTCTCGGGCGGTCGCGCCGAAATCGAAGCTTTCCACGGCGCGCTGGTGGTGGACAGGCGACACCACCGTGGGCACGGATCTGGGCGTGGCCGACGCCTCTACCGACGAGGTCTACACCGCGATGGACTGGCTTCTCGGTCGGCAGCGGGGCATCGAGGCACAGCTGGCCGCCCGGCATCTGCGCGCTGGTGGTATCGCGATGTTTGATCTGTCCTGCTCCTGGGTGGAGGGGCGCCAATGCGAACTTGCCGCTTTCGGACATTCCCGGGACGGCAAACGCGGCCGGCCCCAGATCGAGTACGGGCTCCTCACCTGCCCGGCCGGCCGCCCGGTAGCTATCGAGGTATTCGCCGGTAACACCTCCGATGCCATCTCCTTCACCACCGCCGTGGCGCGCGTGCGCGATGACTTCGGGATAGAGAAGATCATCCTGGTCGGCGACCGCGGAATGATTACCACGACGCGGATCACCGAACTACGCGAGTGCGACGGCATGGACTGGATCACCGCGTTGAAAGTCCCCGCCATCGCGGCCCTGGCCAGCGACGACGGTCCGCTGCAGCTGAGCCTGTTCGACACCCAAAACCTCGCGCAGATCACCCACCCGAACTATCCGGGTGAACGACTGATCTGCTGCCGAAACCCCGTATTGGCCGAGGAACGCGCCCGCACACGCCAGGAACTGCTGGCCGCGACCGAAAAAGACCTGAACAAGATCGACGCATCGGTGCAAGCGGGACGACTGACCGGCGCCGACAAGATCGGTGACCGCATCGGAAAAGTGCTCGGCAAACACAAAGTCGGCAAGCACTTCCTCCGCGAAGTCACCGACACCACCTTCACCTACAGTCGCAACGAAGGCAAGATCAGCGCCGAGGCCGCCCTCGACGGCATCTACGTGATCCGCACCAGCGTGACCGACCAGACCCTCGACTCCGCCGACGTGGTCACCGCCTACAAGAATCTCAAGTACGTCGAACGGGACTTCCACATCATCAAAGCCGACGACCTCGACCTGCGACCCATCCATCACTACCTGGAAAAACGGGTCCGCGCCCACGTGCTGGTCTGCATGCTCGCCGCCTACCTCACCTGGCACCTACGCCAAGCGCTCGCCGAACTAACCTTCACCGGTCAACACATCCCCGATCCCGACGACCCCGTCGCCCCCGCGCAACGCTCACCACAGGCCAAAACCAAAGACGCCACCAAACACACCCCCAACGGACTACCACTGCACCGCTACAAAGACCTGCTCCACCACCTCTCCACCCTGGACCGCCAAATCACCAATTTCAGCGGACAGCGAATCGAGAAGATCACCACCCCCACACCCGTCCAACGTCGAGTCTTCGAGCTGCTCGGCGCCCCCATCCCCACGACCCTCCAGTAGCCAGTAACAACCCCAGTATCCGACCCGACCGCCAGCGTTCACCCAGGTCAACAACCCGCACAGCAATCAAGATCAAGTAAGTTCGGCTTAGAGGCAGCCCACCGCCACGCCTCACCCCCGCCCCGCCGCCAGGATGCCGCGCTACCGCTTCTCCACCCGGCGGCCCAGCCGGTGATGCTGGTCCGCTCCCGACCCGGCAACAAACAGGGGCCTGACCACCCACGCTGTGCACCTGGCGCCAATACCGAACCGGCACGTAGCGGGCACGATCGGCACATTAGGCGGTGTTCACCTAAGCCTCGAAGACATCGAAACCGTCAACTCCAGCCAGGGCATGCCCTGCACAATGTGCCTTCTCAACCAAGCAACGGCCACTGCTTCGGCCGTGGAGCCACCCGCGGACAGCCCCGACAGCGAGGGTCTGAAGAGAAAACAACTGGACCACGCGGGTTCGTGTTGCTGCTATGCGGCAACAGGCGGTGGAGGTTGAGCCTGGACGGTGTAGCCGATCGCCTCAAGTTGGCGGATGAGTTTGCGTGCTCGTCGGTGCGGGTCCTCACGGCGGATGAAGTAGTCCACGCCAAGATCATGGTAGGGCTGATCTCGCTGGAGCATGTAGAAGATCGCCACCAGGATGCTGTGCTCGACGGCGACCAAGGCTTTGGCGTGGCCCAGGCGCGGACGCAACCGGGCGTACTGGGCGGCGAGGTAGGTGTTCTTGGCGCGCAGTGCACCCATGGCCGCGTCGTGGAGGTAGATGCCCAACCATCGCGGCCCCTTGCGGGTGGCCCCGGACTTCGACCGCCCCGCCGACTCGTGGTTACCCGGACAGACTGCGGCCCACGACGCCAACCGGGAGGCGGTGCCGAACACGCCCATGTCAGTCCCGATCTCGGCCAGCAGCCCTTGGGCGGTGCGCTGATCGACACCCGGGATGGTGTCGATCAGCTCGATCTGATGAGCGAAAGGGGCGATCGCCTGCTCGATCTCGGTTGACAGGCTGGCGATCAGCTCATCGAGGAAGTCCAGCTTGGACAGGATCGACGCCACGATCACCGCATGATGCCCGCTGAACCGGGAGGTCAGCGCCTCACGCAGAGCGGGGATCTTCTTGCGCAGCTTGCCCAGCGCCAGATCGGCCAGCACGTCGGTGTCGGTGGTGCCGGCGACCAGGGCGCTCAGCATGGCCCAACCGGACTTGCCGAGAATGTCGCTGGCCACCGACGACAGCTTCACCCCGGCGTCCTGCAAGATCTTGTCCAGGCGCTGGGTCTCGCGGGTGCGTTCCTCGATCTGCGCCTTGCGGTACCGGGTCAGATTCCGCAGCTCCCGGATCGGCTGCGGCGGCACAAACGACGGCCGCACCAACCCGAACTCGATCAACGGACAGATCCACGAGGCGTCGGACACGTCCGTCTTACGGCCTGGGAGGTTGCGCATGTGCCGGGCGTTGCGCAGCCAGACTTCCATCGCGTCTTCGAGCATGTAGTACGGGGCCTTCCTGTACACGGGGGTCGACTCGATCCCCACCCGGGTCACCCCGAGACCAACTAGCCAATCCCGCAACACCACCAAGCCCGGGGTAGTCGTGGCGAACCGACCCTGCTCCACCACCCCACCGGGCAGGTGCGCCTCGGCGACGATCACATCCTTGTGCACGTCGAGACCCGCGGCCCGCTCCACAATCCGTTCCACCGTATTGCCACCTCCCAGATAGAGCCGCCCGGGAGGGCCTCACATCACAGAGTCTGAAGATCGCGCTCGAAGCGGCAGTTCACGGCACCCAAGACCCTCACGTCTGGCTGTCAAACGACTTCGCTCGGCCAAGAACCGTCGACGTCGACCGGACGACACCAACAAGTTTTCCCGAGATCACGCCGACCCGCCAGGGTCCCCAATGGCTGTAATGCGACTGCTGTCATGCGACTGCTGATATTCGTTGATCAAACCCCCCAGCAGGCGGGTACGTCTCACCTGTTCTGGTGGTGGTCCGGGGAGGTCCTCGGGCCCCTCGGGCGGTCGTTGGCCGAGTGCGCGGTGCCGATGGTGTTGTAGTGCCTGAGGTAGGTCATCAGGACTGCGGTTAGATGTCGGCGGCCGAAGATGAGGATCCGGTCGGTGCATTCGCGGCGGACGAGCCGATCCAGCGTTCGGCGACAGCGTTCGCGCGGGGCGCACGTACCGGCGTGCGGATGATTTCTATCTGTTCCCAGGTGAACACGGTATCGAAACCGGCAACGAACTTGGTGTCGCGATCGCGGATCAGGAAACGCAGCCGCTCGACCCGATCGCCAAGGTCCATGACCAGATTGCGGGCTTGATGGGTCACCCACGATCCGGTCGGGTGGGCCGTGATGCCCGCAAGATGCACCGTGCGGGAGCCGAGCTCGATGAAGAACAGGACGTAGAGCCGACGGAGGATACCGTGTCGATGGGAAGAAAATCGCAGGTCACGATCGTGGTGGCCTGGGCGGTGAGAAACTCGTTCGGCACTGTTGCGTCCGCCGATGGCGGGCTCGGGCAGGCTGTGCTGATGCGTCGTCGCCACTCTCGGCTGCCAGTGCCGCGGTCCAGTTTTGCTGGCTTCCGGTTCCCGCCGGAGGTGATCCCGGTGGCTGTGCGCTGGTACTTGCGCTATGGGCTCTCGTACCGCGACATCGAGGAGTTGTTGGCCGAGCGGGGCATCGAGGTGGATCACGTGACGGTGTACCGGTGGGTACAGCGGTTCACTCCGTGGCTGATCGACGCGGCCCGGCCCTGCCGGCACGTTCCCGGTGATCGGTGGTTTGCCGATGAAACGTCATGGGAGAGCCAGGGTGTCGCTGCCTGAATCCTGAGGGTCGGACCGGCAGGGTGCGGGTTGAGCCGCTGGCGGGGTGACCGCTGCGATGAAACCGGTCGTGGCAGGCCTTGACATAGACGGCGGCCCCCGCCAGTTGCTGGATGGGCAGCCGGCTAGTGAGGTGTCGCGCCGTGAGGGTGCTGCGCGGGTCCTTGGCTCGATCACTGTCGATCGTTGACCGAGGAGGAACTGTTGCTCAAGACCTGCGGCATTGACTGGTCAAAAGCTCAGCACGATGTTGCCATCATCGATGACCAGGCCAGGGTCATCACCCGGGCCCGTGTCAGCGACGATGCGCCAGGGGTACTGGGTCTCGGCGTGGTTTGGGTCTTGACGGACGGTGGTCCGGTCGGGGTGCCACCCTGGATCAATGGCGATCACCGCGGTGCCGGATCCGATCATCGTTGCGGGCGCGGTCTGTGGTGCCGTGCTGCGGTGGCCCGGGACCGAGAGCATGATCGCGCGTATTGGAGCGGTACAGTCAGGCCTTGCCCAGTTCGATGGACTGCCTGTGGCGGAAGATGTTGCGCGGGTCCCACTTCTGCTTGATTCGCTGCAAGCGCGTGTAGTTGTGTTTGTAATAGAGGTCATGCCAGGGTACCGATGAGGTGTTGTACCGTGGATCACTGAGATCGACGTCCGGGTAGTTTACGTAGCACCCGTCGGTCACCGCGTTGGGCACCGGAACACCGCCGGTGTCCGCGTACATGTCCCGATAGGACTCCCTGGCCCAGTTCACATACTTGTCGTCGTTGGCCGCGTCGTTCCAGAACACCTGCCAGAGCATCTTGAATGCCGCCTCACGGTGCACGGACGCGGTGGCGCTCGGGTCGACCGCGTTGATCTGGCCGCCATAGGACGTCATCTGCACGCTGACGTTGGGGTTGGTGATGTCGTCGCGGGTGAGGTGCCGGTAGAGCTCCTCGAGCTGTCTTTCGGGGAAGTTCCCGCGCATGTAGCTCGACTTGTACTCGGCACGCAACGTCGGATCGTTGAGCACACTGTTGGTGGTGCCGAGCAGCCGGATAGCGCGCAGCCAGGGCAGTTTTCGAGTGGTCGCGAACTGCGGCATGGCGGGAAGATCACCCATGTGCGTGGTCAGGGCACCCTGCTCGACCGTGATCCCGTCGTTGATCTGCAGGAGGTAATCCGCCAGCATGCGTTCGGCGTTCGCCGCCGAGGCGTCCACCAAGGCAAGTAGGCCGATCTGGCCGGCGGATCGATGGTTGAGCACCATCTGGCTGATCAGGGCGCGGTTGGGGTTGTCCGGTGCGAGGTTGGCGACGTGCCACTCTGCATAGTTCCGTGCCAGCCGAATGAACTCTTTCCGGCTCAGTTCGCTCCACGGCCAGCTCACCGCGCTGACCAGGAGCTGGGCGGGCGGTTTCGGTAGTAACTGGCACGGATCCCGGCCCGTTGCGCCGGGGGAACGGAACCAGAACCGGGTGACGACGCCGAAGTTGCCACCGCCGGCACCGGTGTGCGCCCACCAGAGATCCCGGTTCGGATCGCGTTCGTCTCTGGTGGCGACCACCGCCCGGGCCTGACCCGAAGCGTCGACCACGACTACCTCTACCGCGTAGAGATGGTCGACGACGAGGCCGTGCAGGCGGCATAACGGCCCCCAGGCGCCGCCGCTTACATGCCCGCCCATGGCGACCGAGTAGCAAAATCCCGCGGGAACGACGACGCCCCACTGTGGGTACATGGTCTGATACACCCTGAGGATGGTGGCGCCCGATTCGACCGCAATGGCGTTGTGTGCGGGATCGTAGTAGATTTTGTACATTTCCGACATATCCAGCACCATCTGCACGTCCGAATTGAAGACGAAGTCCTCGTAGCAGTGTCCACTCGACCGCACGCTGAGTCGCTTGCACTTGTCGATGGCCTCTTGGACGGCGGCGATCACCTGCTTGGTCGTGCTAACGATACGTACCGATTCGGGAGCACCGACGTATCGCTGGTTGAGTCCGCTGATCAGGTCGACGTACTGCTGGTCGGCAGGGGTCACCGAGATCATTCCGGAGGGATGGGGTGTGTTGGTGCTGGCGGTCGTGGCTACGGTGACGGGTTCCACTGATATGTTTTCGGTCATGTTGGTACATCTTTCCTGAATATGACTTCCAGAACAGAAACGTACGTAATTTCCGCTGACGCGATCAGTGCAGTTGAGTATAATTTCGGTGAGTGGAGGAATGCGGTCACCGTATACCCCCGCCTCGTTGCCGAAGTACATCTCAGCAGAAGGGTGCTGAGTTCTCTGGTGGATCTGGCGAACTTCTGCTTCTCTCACCGGCCACCGCCTCGGGATCTTGCTCGAAAGCCTGCCATAACGATCTTTGCGGCAAGGGTTCGAAATCACGCAAGCTCACCTCGACGGTCAACTAACGACACGGCCATTCCCCATCGTATCACCTGCTTCCGATATTTTTCTTGCCGAGCCGTGGACAGCTTTCATGGTTCTTCGCAGCAAAGCTGGGAGCGGGTGAGGGTGCTGGGGCGACACGCCGGGCTGGAATGAGCGGTTGAGAGGCCTGGGGCCTTCACGATCCGTGGTCACGACCAAGCGATCACGACCGTGACGGAGCCCTCAGGTGACCGGTGACGCTACCGCGTCGGTGACGGCTGCATTGTTCGGACTCGATGGATTTAGGGTGCTGGGCGTGGCTGATGCTGGCGGTGAGTTGGAGTTGCTGGTGGAGACCACCGCTGAGCTGGTGGGCTGCCCGGAGTGTGGGGCGGTCGCGCGGGCTAAGGACCGGCGTCCGACCTGGGTGCGGGACCTGCCGATCGGGGGGCGACCGGTGGTGATCTGCTGGCATAAGCGCATCTGGTGCTGCCCTCACGTGGCGTGGCTGGTGCGGACCTGGACCGAGGTGCATCCGGTGATCGCGTCGCGGGCGTGTCTCACCGAGCGGGCCCGAGCCTGGGCCTTTGAGCGGGTCGGACAGCGTGATGCCGCAGTGTCGGAGGTGGCTGCACAGTTGGGAGTGGCCTGGTGGACGATCATGAATCTGACCATCGAACGCGGCACTGCGATCATCGACGACCCCACCCGGCTCGGCGAGGACGTCGATGCCGTCGGAGTCGACGAGACCTCGTTTCTCCGCGCCACGGCCAAGCATCCGACCTGGTTTGCCACCGGGATCACCGACCTGACTCCCGGGCGCCTGGCGCGGCCACTGGACATCGCCGAGGGCGCTCGGTCACCGTCCTGGCAGGCTGGCTGGCCGCCAACAACCCGACTGGCGGACACGGATCGTCACCGCGTCGCTGGATCCCTTTCGGGGCTATGCCACCGCCCTGGCCACCCAGCTGCCTGACGCCATCCGGGTGCTCGATCCCTTTCACGTCGTCAAGCTAGGCCTGAGCTGCCTCGATGACGTTCGCCGCCGCGTCCAGCAGGAGGCCACAGGCCACCGCGGCCGCACCGGCGATCTGCTCTTCGGCATCCGCCGGGTGCTGCGTCGCCGCCGCGACCGGCTTTCGGTCACCGCCGGTGCCCGGCTCGACACCGGCCTCATCACCGGCGATACCACCCTGGCCTGGACCATCGCCCAAGACCTGATGGCGTTTTACCAACTCACCGACCCTGACCAAGCCCGCACCCGCGCCGAGGAACTGATCACCAAACTACGCACCTGCCCGATCCCCGAGCTCGCCAAGCTGGGTCGCACCCTGCACACCTGGCGCGACGAGTTACTCGCCCACTTCGACCACCCCGAGGTGTCCAACGGGCCCACCGAGAACCTCAACCTCAAAATAAAAAACACTAAGCGAATCGCCCGTGGCTATCGCAACTTCAGCCACTATCGGCTACGACTCTTGCTCCACCACGGCCGCATCCGCGAAGATCACTCACCGACACGGATCAGAACCCGCCGTCCCAGGTTCGTTGCGTAGAGCCCCTTTCGTCCATGCCGTGTGACGCATGATACCCACGTTACTCAGCGATCAGTCAGCCGTCCGGATTTCTCAATTTTTTATGACCATTGAATAGGCCGGTGTCGACTACCGGGATCCCGCATGTCGGCCGCGCCTGCCGGAGCGAAATCCGGCATGCGGGGCGCCGGATTGCTCGGGGCGAACTCGGATACGCGGTACTTCAGCCTTCCCGCAGAGGCGGGATCACGTCCCGGGCTACTCGCTCGAACTCCTCGAGTTGTACCTCATCCGGCCAGTCGAGGACGAAATCGGTCACACCGACATCGCCGAACCGCTCGAACACCTCTTCGAAGGAGAAGCGTCCTGCCCGCGGATCCCACGGTCCGAAGATGGTGTACGAACGTCGGATGGCCGAGGGGTCACGGCCGACGGTGATGGCGAGCCGGTCGATCTTCTGGGTTTGCTTGGCGGTGACGACGAGGACCTCCTCAGCGGAGGCGCCGGGCGGACCATGGGTGTTCCAGACGTCAGCGCGCTCGGCGGTGACACGGAGCAGGGTCGGTGACTGACCGCCGACGATGATCGGGAACCGTGGGTACTGCAGCGGGCTAGGTGTCGTCGCGACGTCCCTGACCCAGAGACGCGCGCCGGTATAGCTGAACGTCGTGTTGCTCTCGCGGAGGATGCCATCCACGATCGCCACGTAGTCGGCAAACCGCTCGGCGCGTTCTTTGAGCGACCACGGATATTCGCCGACGCTGTAGTGGTCCCAAGGGAAGATACCGGCGCCGATGCCCAGTTCGAACCGGCCAGAAGACAGATGGTCTATCGTGACCGCTTGCTTCGCCAGTTGCGCGGGTGGCCGCAGGATCTGATTCGCGACGAGCGTTCCCAACCGGATGCGTTTGGTACAGAGCGCGGCCGTGGCGAGAACCGACCAGCTATCAAGCCACATGCGACGTCGATTCCTGAGGTCGGCGCTGTGGTCGGGGAGAAACACCTGGTCGAAGCCGAGACTCTCCAGCCATTTGAGGCGCTCGACAAGTACCGGAAAAGGTTGATCGGGATAGAGCATGACGCCGAACTGTCGGACCGGTACGGTCCGCGATTCCACGCAGGGTGTGGATGCTCGTGGTGTCTGGCCACCGACGATCCCTGGTCGAGGCATCTTTTGTCGAACTCCCTTCGTATATCTGCACCCCGTACATACCTGCACCCTGTACAGGTGAGCCTAGGGTGCCACCCGCACGATGGCTAGCGCAACGGACTATTTATGAATGTCTGTCACACAGCAGTAGAGTGAACCTTATGGATTGATGCATGGATCGACCGTTGTCGCGCCGCTGCAATGGACCGGGCGACATGGCGGCCGTGTAGCTGTCTCTCAACCTATGGCGGGGAGCACTACGCCGGGATCACTGCGCAGTCCAGCCGCCGTCCATGACCAGGACGGAGCCGGTGAAGAAGCTCGCTTCGTCCCCGGCGAGGTAGGCCACACTGGAGGCCGCCTCCTCAGGGCTGGCGATGCGGCCGAGTGGGTGCAGGCCGACGAACCGCTCGGTCATCTCCTTGCTGGTGCCCACGGTGGAACGGAACATCGGCGTGTCGACCGACGCCAAGGCGAGGGCGTTGACCCGGATGTTCTTGGACGCGTATTCCAGGGCCGCAGCCCGGGTCAGCCCGATCACGCCATGCTTTCCCGCCACGTACGAACTGATGCCCGCCCCGAAGCCGACGACCCCGAGTTGGGAGGCGTTATTGATGATCACACCGCCACCTCGGCGCAGCATCGCCGACAACTCGTGCCGCATGGACAGGAACACGCTGGTCAGCACGTTGTGGATATCAGCTGCCCAAGCCTCGGGCCGCTGCTCGGCGACCATGCCCATGGTGCCGAGCCCGCCCGCGCTGTTGAACGCGATGTCGAGACCACCGAAGTGCTCCTCGGCGGTCCGCACAGCGGCGGCAATATCCTCGTCGACCGTCGTGTCGGTCCGGGCGCCGATCGCGGTGCCACCCGTATTAGTGATCAGCCGGACCACTCGGTCGAGTTCCTTCACCCGCCGGGCCGCCACCACGACCTTTGCCCCTTGGGCGGCCAGTGCCTTCGCCGCGGCCTCACCGATGCCGGAACTGCCACCGGTTACCAGGGCGACCTTGCCCGCGAGCCGGTCGGACGTCGACCTGCCGCGCGAAGACAGAGACTGGCCGCGGGAAGACACAGATTGAATGGGTTCGTTCATACCGTCGTAGGCACGGTGACGTGCCGCACCGCACCCGGCCTCCTCAGAGATCATGTTATGGATAACGATGTTCTTACCACTGGCCGTGGGCCGAACCAGTGCCCGGTCGAGTGGGTCAGCGTGCGCTGTCGCCGCGCTCGATCGGAACTCCCATCAGCGACCCGTACTCCGCCCAGGACCCGTCGTAGTTCTTGACGTCCGGCCAGCCCAGCAGTTCACGCAGGACGAACCACGAATGTGCCGATCGGGCGCCCACCCAGCAGTACGTGATAGAGCCGCGCGCCTTGTCCAACCCGACGTAGAACTGTTCCAGTTCCTCCTTCGACTTGATCGTGCCATCCTTGTTCAGCACGTCCTCCCACGCGAGGTTGACCGCGCCGGGCACGTGCCCGGACCGCTGGGCCACCTCGTGCGGGTTGTTGCCGGGGGCGAAAGCCTCGCCGGCGAAACCCGGAGCGAAGATCCTGCCCGTGTACTCGTCCGGGGTGCGCACGTCGATCAGGTTCTTGGTGCCGATGGCGGCGAGCACGTCGTCCCGCTTGGCGCGAATCGACAGGTCCGGCTCCTGCGCACGATAGTTAGTGGCCGGTCGGGTTGTCGGCTCCGACGTGAGCGGCCGGCCGTCGAGTTCCCATTTCGCGCGGCCGCCGTCGAGGAGCTTCACCGTCCGGTGCCCGTAGAGCTTGAAGTACCAGAACATCAGTGCCGCGAGCAGGTTCGCGTTCGTCGAGTAGATGACGACGGTGTCCTCATCGTGGATACCCTTCGCGCTCATCAGCTTTTCGAACTCATCGCGGTCAATGACGCCTAGACGTAGCCGGTCCTGGAACTCGTCCCAGCCGATCCAGACCGCTCCTGGAATATGCCCTTTGAAGTAGTAGGCATCGCTGTTACCTGTCTCGACGAAAACTGTTCCCGGCGTGTCGAGATGGTCCTCGGCCCAGTCCGCGGTGGCCAAAACGGATACACGACCCATATTTTTTCGCTCCCTCTGCGGTTCAAGAATCACAAGTACCGGTTGGCGCCGGCCGGACAGGCCACGAGGCCAGCACGGTCGCCGCCGAACGGACACGACGAAACAGACACGACGAGGCCGGGGTCACGGGGTGGGCGGGGGGCCCGCATAGCGGTATGCGTATTTCATGCCGAGCTCAATAAGGTGGTCCAGGTCCAGGTCCAGATCGACCGACTCGGTCGGCAGCGTCAGTGCCTTCGCCAGCGGCACCTCAGCCGACAGGAACAGGTCGAACTGGGGCCGGTGCTCCTCGTCTGGCGTCGAGTGGATAGTCAGGAAGCGCGCCTTCTCCGAAACTGTCACAAAGCCGTGCGGAACGCTTCTCGGCACAATCATCGTCGAACCTGCTTCGGCGGTCGTTTCCTCGCCGTCGCAGAGCATACGCAGGGTGCCGTCGAGTACGATGAACACCTCGTCCTCATAGTCGTGGATGTGCAGGGGAGTGGTGTAGCCGCGGGCCCCGGTGTGTTGCACCACGGTGAAGCTGTTCCTTGTCGCCTCGCCGGGAACGCGGATCTGCGCCAGGCCGCCGAGCAGCCACACGGCCGTCTGCTCGGACTCCGGAATGAACCGGCCCTTCTCCCGACTTTCATTCCTCTGCTCCGACATTGATTTTTCCTTCCGTTATCAGGTTGGCACGTTAACAGGTGTCAACTGAACCAAGAAAATGAGCAAAACCGTATTGCTCCCCGAAAACCCCAAAACCCCATTGCATTGGCATTGAAATTAATATAAGCTCATAATTATACTATTAATTAATACTGGCAAAAAAGAACAAAGGAAAGAAAGGTGTGCGAGTGGTACAAGACCTCCATGCTTTCAATAACACTAATGTCTAAAAACAATAGGAAAATGACTTCAATCAACAACCTAAACTCTCCAAAGAAGACTCCAAGTCCTAATAAGCAGCTGCAGTTGCCCAGGTCGAAATAAGTAACAGTGTCAGAAGAAGACGTCTAGAAATTTCAGCCTGAGGAATTCAACATTCAGACATACTACACTATGGACAATAAACTTATCGATGCATATTATACATAAATGGAAAATTTCACTGAAGATGAAAAAGATTTACTATAAGCAGAGGAATTTCTACATTTTATTAGATAAATCAACAAAGATCTAGAATATATACTAAGTTTGAGATTTGCACAATTTTGGGGCGTCTTGATAAGATGTCTGACATACAAAGATTCCTTGATGAGTTCCTTTAGAATGTGAGAAAACATAATGATATATACAAGATCTAATTTATAGGGTAATACTAACATTCAGTTAAAGATAACAAAAATGTTGGTGTTCATGAGCACATCAAAGAAGCTATGAATACCATGCTTAACCTTGTACTCAAAATCTACTATAGATTAAGTCTCAATATCGAAAATGAAGAAAATGAGTATTTTTCTCTTGGTTTTTATTCGAAGTTGATCTATGACAACTGGATATTTGACATGGCTAAGCTAATCGATATAGCTGCAGTCTACGGTAAGAGCAACAGTGAGACAGTACTCAAACTCATAACTAATGTCTTTGACAATGAAAAGAAGTTCATTTAGGATTTTAAGGAAAGTGTAGACCTCCTAATTAACCTCATGAAAACCAAATTCAAAGAATACCAGAAAGTGCAATCCATTATCAAGGGTGAATACATTCATGAAATTAGATAAGACTAACAATAGTAATTCATTTTGAATTACCTGAATGACTATGTTGAGGTATTAAGCAATTTCACTCTTATTGCCACATACTTCCCAGAATCAGTATTTGAAATTATCAGAGGTACCAATGCCATGATATATCTTGCTAACTCCTACTGTTTAACATTATAACTCAAACAAGATATTACCAACATCCTTGGTATTTAATTACCTAAGATCAATAAAAAGGAATTAGATAAGGAAATCAGTGAGGGTTACCTCTATGCTAAAGAAATTCAGACCATTAAAAAGCTTTGTCTATAAAGCTGTATCCAGATTTTACACAGAGTCCTACTTAATAACATAGGTGTCCACTCTAAGAATTTTGCGTAATTACCTTTTAAATAATTAGTATAGTGTTGTGTAGAACCAGATAGCTTAAACTCTGAAGCATTTCGTATTGACAGTGACTGGTAACAGTGAAGTGAATAAGGATGTGTTGCCTAAATAATCAAACTATATTTCCATAGATGACAAGAACATCGGTCGTCCTTTCATCAAGAGAATACTCAAAAAAATGGATTTACTCAGCAGCATTGACTCCATTGAAGACAGATTTCTCCCAGATGGTGATAAATAATTCCTACTCATTGTCGTGGAATCTCTAACAAAAGGCCACAAAATACAAGTGTAAAAGATCAAAGCATTACAATAGGAGAAAGCACTGGTATAGAGTCAAGCAGCTGCTAATGCCTCTAAATTTAATTTATAAGATAAGGAAAATATCAGTAACATCTTTGATATGTTCGGTGCTTAACACAGTCGCTAATTAATTGAGACTCTTTACCTTAAGAATGATAAGAACTTTGAGAAAACTCTAGATTAATTCCTTAACAACAACATCCCTAAGGATGAATATAAGGTAGTGGTTATGGACAACAGGATAACAAATAGGATACCTTCCAAATTGACACTTCCAGCAGTAAACCCACTTTCAAGTCCAAAGAGAAAATCAGAGCTTCTCTAACAGTACATGCTTGGTGCTTTTGAAGGCAGTACTGCCAGACGTAATAAAAATAAAGCTTATTACTAAGAACATATGAAAGCGCTTGAACTTCAGAAAGAGGAGGAAAAGTAGGAAGACCAGGAAGTGAAGAGGAAAATGTTGCATTTAGCCAATATTATGCAGTATGAGGACGATTTCGATGACTAAAATTTCTACACTAACAAAAACCGTAAGAAGTTTGATGACAATAGTGATGAGGATAAACCTAAACCCAAAAAGACCATTATCAACAAACCTACACCTACCAGGAAGGACGTGGACGAGGATGATGATGACGATGAAGATGATGAAGCCATTGATGATATTGAGAAATTCATTGAAAAACAGGACACTGATGCCAACAATGACTACTAATTCCAAGACGATGAAAAACGCAGTAAACGTATCCAGTAATCCAGGAAGAAGAAGAGAAAAAACGTAAATAAGAAGATCACAAAAAATCATAACCTGCTGATTAGAAGTAAAACCACAAAAAGCATGATGATAAATAAGGTGGTCAAGATAGAAGATAAGGAGGAGGATAACAGCAATAAGACAACAGTATGTCCAGAAGTATCAACCTAAAGGTTAGGGAGACGAGTAATAGGACAAGGAAGGCTCCAAAGAGAGAGAAGATAACTATCAGAATAGATAAGGCACAAGTGGCAATTACAGAGGTAGTGGTAGAGGCGGCAGAGGAGGCTACAACGACAGAAAGCCTTATGACAGAGGTGGCTATGGAGGACAGGGCGGCCAGGGAAGAGGTCGTGGCAGAGGATACAGAGATGACTATCAGAGGGAAGAAAACGACAAAGACCGCTTCTACACATCAAGTAATCCACTGGAAGGCCATGATTTAGAGAATAATTATGATGAAAATAGGAATCAAAGTTACTAATAACCAAATGACAGGAGTTATCGCAATAATCAGGATGACGAAGTAAATGATAATGAAGAAGGAGGACAACAGTACTCTCAAAGAGGAAGACCAGGATAACAGAGGGGTAGCGGCGGCAGAGGCAGTAGAGCTACTACAAGAGGTGGTTTCCATAACTAGAAAGCTGGAAACATGAAGAAGACTGGTGGTTATTATTGATTCTTAATTAGAATAAAGAATATTAATGAATTTGATTAATGAATATGTGTTATGATCATTATCCTTATTCATGAGTTACGCTCTTGAATTTGTATCTACCTCCTGAGTGGACATGTGCTTCCACATCCTTATGCCCACCCAACTTCTCAAGTGAGAACACGTGCAAATGGTGCAAATGCTATGTATCTCCCATGGACAACAATGTTCCATTGAATCTCACATGATCACCTCTGTGTAAATCATCAATCACTTCCTTATATTTAGCAAGGACCTTCTCGGAAAGACTCAGGCCGAGGTCTGCACCATGTCCTCCCTCCTAATCACCTGGTTCCATTTTCATCATAATGCTGGAACTGTGGTAGGCAAAGTTCAATGAGTCTTCCTCGTTCATACTGATTCTAATGATGTATCCGTCCCAACTCACTCCCTAATTATAGTACTTTCTATCAAATTTTTAGATTGCTAGTTATTGATTATTCAGGAAGGCATTAAAACCACAGTCATTTCTGAAATCAGTCCATTATAAACTAGTAATTGGCCTATATAAATAACCTAAATTTTATATACTTTATTCATGATTATGCTCAGTCTCGTTCACCACGAACATGTAAATGGCAAGACCGCATGTGATAGAGACACAATGTATAAAAGATATCTCCTAGTTAATATCGCCAAAACTTCCCACTTAAAAGGTCAAAAGCTATATTGTTAATCATTCATTTTACCTTGTCTTCTAAAGAGGAGAAACCGAAATAAGAGTTGGATTTAACTTCATTCAAACACTTAGCACATCTGTGGAGAGCTGACTTGGTAAGACTAACCAAGAAGGGCATTAAAATTATAGAAAGGAAGACGAATATCAATATAGATAAAATAGCCACGAGATAACCTAAGAAACTGGTTCTATACTCCACTATGGAATAACTAACAGCATCACAGAAGGGGCATTTGACCTTCATTGATCTATAAAGTTATAGGACTAATTTTACTATTGTTCAAAAAGATTAAAATCATCTTGCTCTTCTTGGTTTTAAAACAAATAAGCGGCAGGACTGATCTCAGAATCAGCAATCACAGGAGCTGTAGCCAATTATCTCTCTTCGATTTCTTCCTTTGTTAGCTGCTACTTTTATGGTTTGTCCTCTTTTACGTCGTCACCTTCATCATCACTAAGGTGTGTTTTAGCTTTACTTTTCATATTGTTTAGTTAATAATATTTCCTTGTAGAATATTTACATCACGGGGTTTTGGGGTTTTGGGGAGACATATGTAACTGAACTAGTTAGTGATAAAAAAATATTTGCTTAATAATCAAAAGGACTTGGAGATTTACGTTTTTATTTTTTTTTCTTTTACTTTTTTTGTTTTTTATACTCTTTAGCAGTGAATACATATAAATAATAATGTAACACAAAAAAAAGCCCATATTAAGCAATTTAGTATATATATATATACTTTAAAAAAATGCGGGTAACATTTTTTGCCAAATTGATTGATAAACCAGGCAGGGTGAATCAAAAAGATATCGATCGTATTGATCGTGAGCGAGCAAAAGAAACACCTATTTTGCCACTGGTTCTAATGTTGGCAACATAACGAATTGATTTGATATAGATCTCACGCTTCTAAGCTAAATTTTCTAGGCTTCTACGCCTTCCGTCTTCGCTGTGTTCTCCCCTTCGCGTTATGCTTAGCGCATTGTATTGCAGCGATTCTCATTTGCGTTGCGATGCGCTGGCACTATAATAGAATGATAAAAATTGTCTTGGTATCGGTAGCCAAGCTAAATTTCATGGTTCCTCCGAATCGCGGAGATTGGTATTACTTGTTCCTTGTAATAGCAGCAAAATTCCCAATGGCCTGCACAAGCGTTAAATGGAAACCGGGCTCCAATGACGATGATCTTAGGCTTCTGGAGCTGCCTAAACCGGGCATGACCTTGCTATATTATTATTATCACCATTGCTATTAAAACGGCCTTTCAGCTGGAGGGACAGCATCAAAGAAAGTCCAAGTGGCAGGCGCGTGGTGATACCTGCTACGTTACCTTGCAAATTTGTTGTTTACCCAATCTCATCTCTCTTCTCTTAGAATGTGTAGTGTTTTACAGTTGAGCCAATCAGCACGTATTTGACATTCACATGATCCTGACTAATCCATACACGCCCTGTCCTTTATAAGGTTAGGTGGTAAAAAGTAAAAATAGCAGCATTTGAGCGTGAAAGGCGTGTGAGAGGTGGAAAGGGTGTCAGCGCAGAAAAATAAGCGAGATTTTTCCCCTTCTGTCACGTCTCTCATGAAACCGAGGCCCGGGTCGCCCATCGCCCAATCACTCGTGCCAGTACCATGCACACACCAATCGACAAGGCACCACCGTCAGTCTCACATCGACTCTATCCCCCGCGAAATGGTGGGAATGGTGGGAAAGGATGGCCTGGCCTGGTCCGCAAGGCGTCTAGTCTAAACACGACGGCGCCGGGGATGATGGATGGCACAACGTGGGACAGGACAAGCCCACTCTCGCGCCCTCCGCCTATTGCCATATCATGTCATTCCCCTCCCACCGAATCCGAAGTTGGTACATGTGAGGATATGGGATCTCGGGAGAGACTTCTTTCCTTCTTTTTTTGAGATTTCCCCGCACATCTAAAAATACACCGCCCCCGAGATGAACACCATTGTCCAAAGGGGGATAGGGACAATGCCATTCACTCCATGAGGCGCCGCCAACTCTTCGTCACGACATGGGACGACAAAACCATCCCACTAGTGCTAGTGCCATGGGCGAATGGGACGTCGCACACGGTCACTCGCCATACATTGGATGGCGTTTCCTTCTCAACTCCAAAGCACATGCTGCATATGCAAGTGTAGATACCAGATACATCTAGGCATTCTCGGGAGGAAAGATATTTAACGGTGGGCCTTCCCACCGTGAAAGGCGTTCTTCTTCTTCCATTGTGCATGTGTAAGATCGACGGCTGTAGAGTTTTCTTGTTATTTCTTTTTTTCCTCTTTTCCTTTTTTTCCTTTTTCTTTTCCTTTGTACTCTATTTCCTTTTCCTTCTTTCCTTTTCTCTTCTTTTCCTTTATTTCGACTTGCATTCCCTGTTGATCCAGAGATTGTTCCTGTTGCTTCAACTTTCCCCACACACTTCTTCAAAACATCTTCAAACTTCAAACATCTTCAGGCCAAGACTTTCGTTTCTCTTTTTCACTTCTTCATTTTCTTCAACTTCTTCGACATCCCTTTTCTTTCTCTTCTCCATTCTCTTTGCATTCTCTGCGACATCTACGACAATCCTTTCAACTATCGCCATCCGACAACCCTTTTGAGCTAGATCTCTCAAGTTGGACACATCAACGCCTGCAACTCTAGTAGATTTGTCTTGAAGCGCAATCCCTGAATCAACTAACTCGAAAATCAAACAAAAAAAAAGACAACCGTCAAAATGGTCAATGCTAATCCGTTTCGCCCGGGGCGCTCCCTGCACCAGACATTCCTTTGTTCTCTTCCTAGGTGCATCACACCACTAACATGACCGCCTCAGAAATCATCATGGGAATCTCCTCTCTCTGCCTCCTGGTCTCATTCATCATCTCAACCATTACTGTAACCGCCGGCAAGGAATCCGGGACCAGGAGTTCTACCTCGTATCCTTCCAGTACAACACGCCCTCCAACAACTCCCTCACCGCCGCAGCCTCCAAGTTCGTCGGCACCGTGACAACCTCCTCTCCAGCGCCTCCATCAGCAAGAACCAGTCCTCCTCCACCTTCACCGCCGTCCGCGTCTCCTTCAGCGGCGTGTGCACGCACGTCGCGGCCAGCGGCGGCATCTCGGACCAGTGGGGTGCCTCGACGCCAAGGCGACCGAAACCCTGGGCAAGAACTCCGCCGGCGACCCCTTCGACCTCGTCGAGGTCGCGGCCTTCACAAGGACAAGATCGCCTTCGCCATGCCCTGGTCGGTGTCGCCGTCGGCTCCCTCGGCCTGTCCATGCTCTGCGTCTCCATCGCCGGCCTCCCGTTCTTCGACCTCCCGCCGTTTCACCCGCCGTCGCCGCCCGTCACCATCCTTGGTAGCATGAGCTCTTGCTCGGAGGTCTGATCCTCATGCACGTTACTACGTATGTCTTCCCCAAATTCCTCTTCTTCTACTCCTGAAAAAAAGCATAATAAAAGCTAACGCAACACAGCAACGCCGTCGTCACCCTCCTCCATGCGCCTGACCATGTCCACCGTCCTCGCCCACGCCGGAACCGCCAATCAGGCCTTCGGCTGGACCGCCTTCGCCCTCTCCCCATCGCCTCAATCCTGACCACCGTCATCGCCGCCGCCGAGTACGTCCTGCAGCGCGCCGATGATAATCCCCAGCAGGTCATGGACCGCGTCAACGACAAGGTCAACGACAAGATTTCGCAGCAGGCTCCTGGACCTGGGCAGAAGCCTCGTGGGCTTCAAGGTCGACGACATTGCGGGTCTCGCGAGGACGAAGACGGGGGGGAGACGCGCACGCTATTGCCGGAGGTGTCCGGCTGGTAGGATGCACGGCGGCAACGAGAAGGCCAACATGGTCTGAAAGAGTCAGAGGGGGAGAAGAAAGAACACGTGTGGGGCGGCCCGGTGTCGTTTTTCATGAAGATATGAAAGGAAGAATACCGAGCCGCTGGGTAAAAACGGGCGTCGAGTTATTCTTAGCGAATTTTTTTTTTTTTGACCTTTTTCTCTTTTTCATTTGGTTTATTTTTGTTTCCTTTTTTTGTTTCCTTTTGTGTTTCCTTTTTTGTTTCCTTGAATTTTTTCTCTCTTCATCGATCGAGTACTCTTTTCCATTTTTTTGTCCAGGATCTCCTCACGATCTATTTTTGTGTCTGAGCGGCATCTTGTTTGATCGGTTTTATTTTCCAAAGACAGACATCGCCGCGCTGGAAAGGGGAGGAAGCTTTAGCGAAGGGTATCTGTTCTGAACTTGGTTTTTAAGTTCAGCATCATTTTTTTGTACTCCTTTGTACTGCCTTCACTTCTACTATCTAGCGGAAAGCCTTCCTTTCTTCTCAATCAATACGATACTCCGACCCTGATATAGTCATTATTATTGTTGAATATGAGGATGTTTCCACTCTTAAAATTGTGCCTCGTATGTGCATAGTATCTGCCGCACTCAACGCCGCTTATCGCGAGTACCCCTCACGATGCGGCGCCCGATGCGCCCGATGCAATCAGGTCCTGTGCGCCTTCCCGATGCGGCGCCTTTTTCCTTTCTCAACATTGGCGCAATTCGCACCCGCCACTTCTTACCCGGCTGCAGCCGCCTGCACCTTGAATTTTTTTCCGCCCACAATTTGCAACCCCCGCAGAAACCTCCGAACACCATCTTATATTCCAGAACGGTCCCCCGCAATCCTTTTCCTTCAATCCCCAACAACAAACTTCCTCTGGATCTTTTTTTTACCTCCGGCAAGACATCCATTCTTCCACCTTTTTACAGACCGTGCGGGGAAGGGGGCACCCACCAACCAACCACGATGAAGTTCGTGATCGTCCATCATATCGCCCTGTGGTGCGTCTTGAATGGCACATTCGTCATGGCCGCGAACGACGTACTTAACAACCACGCCGTATGTTTTGTTCCCATCTCCCCCATAGCCTCTCTTCGTATTCCCCACATCGCGCTCCTATATCGTCCCGGCTGAACGTTTTCTCCTCCCTCTCCCCACACTCTCATGCGCATGCAAATTTTTAATCCGTGGATTTAATGCGAATGGAAGCGGCCATCTAAGCTAACGCGCACATGCAACAAAAACAGCAAAACTGCATCCGCCAAGCGCACAAGAAGATCGGATCCTGCCAGGGCTTCAACGTGGAAGTGCGCCTGCACGTCCGAGGGCTTCTCTAGCGTGCTGAAGGAGTGCGTGGAGGAGCAGTGCAACGAGGGGCGAGACGCAGCGTTCGTTTTTTCTCTCTTCCCCTTTTCCTCCCTTTTCCCCCAACTACCCACTCCTTCACCATCTAGAACACCATTTTTATTTTTTTATTTTAATAGATCTGAGTGCTAATAATTGGTGGATGAGCATAAAATAGAGCTATACGACCACATATCAACCGAAGACTCCGGCCTGCGCCACCGAATTCGCCCTCTTCAACCGCATCAAGCCCGCTGCGAAGGGTGGGGAACAAATTGTTCTGGAGAAGCCGACGGTGCCGGGGTCGACGGAGTCTAGTCCTGCTGCTGCTGCCGAGAAGGATAAGGCTAAGGAGGAGAGGGAAGGTTAAGGAGGTAAAGGAGGAGGAGAATTTAAAGAAGGACTTTCGAAGGGGATGGGAAGACGGATGAAAAGGGGTTCGATAAGACTGCTATGTATGCTTTTGCGGCTACGGTGGTTGTTATTATATTGAGTGTGATTGGGGGGATGTATTTGTGAGAATGGGTTTGGGATGGGTTGGGGAAGGTGAGGGGGGGATGTTTGGGCCATTTTTTGGGAGCGGGATTGTCTGGCAATCTTGTCTCGTGAACGCAGACCTTGACGGCAAAATTTTTGCGAGAAAGCTCGCAATCATGAAAATCCGAAGGCGAGGATGCGGCAAAGACTTGCGAGAAGAAAAGCTGCACGCATTTGCGAAAGTGCGATTTATAGATTAACTGGTGGTAAGATATGTGCATACTTTATTTTTTTTATATTTTATATTTTATTTTATTTTATTCTTCAACATTATTATTATGATACCAATATATGAATACCAACGATACCTACGTAGCTACATACAATAGTAATATATGATATTATTAATATACGATTTCAATATACGATATCAATATATATACGACTTCAATGTACGATATCAAGATACGATACCTATATCATGAATATCCGGATAATAGGATCCATCAAACCACTACGCATAGCAAAAGCTTTACATGGCCACGAAACAGTGCCGGAAAAGGGGAAAAGCTTCCATCTAGATTTCCATCATTACGATCGTGGTGATCGTATATCGTAGGGGAGGAAAATTGGAGAAAAAGAAAATGCTTAATGGTCTATATGCTACAAATCCCAAGACGCTAGAAATCCAGGTCGCGCAATCTTGACGGAATTGTCGTGATATTTGGGGTATCGGTACAGGAAAAATGATGCAGTAGTACATGATCCATCAGAAAAAAATAACACGACCAGTGTAGAGAAGTAAAGGGGAAAAAACCGGCCTTGTCTAAACCTACGGGTGCAAAATGTTAAAAAAAATAATCCCCGAGACGTGGAAGTAAATATAAAAACAGGGTGGACGACGCCAAAATCGAACCTGCGTCTCTCTATTGAAGTCTTTGGACACGGTAATATATACCCACTAATGCTCAAATCAGAGTGTCTGGGACCCGTGGTACTGGTCTGGTCTGGTATGGTTTTGAATGACCTGAAGGTCTTTGGGATATGTGATTATTCTTTTTCGTTGCCATATGCAGGACGGACGGTCGTCTGAAAGTGACGAGTTAGACATGCCCAGTGCATGAAAGCATCTGCGCCTAAAGGCAGTGTTGGGGAAAATGAGATAATATTCGTAAACTGACTTGGAATTCTGATCCTTGTAGTGCATCGACTATATCTTCAACTTCCGGATCCGTCAGCGGTTGTTGAGGTATTCGAGCCGGGTTTAAGACGTGCGTGGTGGAGCTGAAGGTAGTGTTTGTCTCGAACTACTGAGTGTCTTCTGTACTTCTGTAATTCATACACTATTTCTTCAATCTTGTGTGCAGATTTTACTCCTGTCGAGCAGCCAAGCGAAGGAGCGAATATGGGGGAGCTTTTCTACATCAGCAGCCAACAAGGTAAAGGTAAAACCTCCACAAAGAAAGAACGTTCAATTCTTTCTTTTGGGTCTTAGTATACTTCCCTTGAGAACTAACGGACAGAACACAAGAAAAGAAGAGGGTTCGCAGGCGGATCTATCCTGTTTTATTCAAACAAGGACGCTGGAATTTCCGACTCACGAGTTAGTGTCCTGTAACCTTCTTGTCGGAAACAAAGAGGAAGAGGGGGTTAGACATTTCCTGACGCAACGCGATCGTTTATGCCGGATCTTACATAAACTGAGGTGGCGCAACTCGAAAATCTGAAAGTCATCGACGCTTGTAAAACAGAGAGTTCTGGTACGTGGACCCTATCACCTTTGCTCGTCAATCGTATAGATATAACGGATGCAGACATTTCATGGTCATCCAGGTTTATGGGTGATGAGTCTGTCACAACGTGTTCTTTCAATCGTCGTTGTAAAAGTGTATGAAATTCCTCCCACGCTTACGACACTGGATTGGACGATATTTCGCGATTCAGTGCGAGACAATATGCTAGCGATGGCGTTCGGAAAATCTCCATCTTTTGGTTCTTCGATAATATATCCAAGCAACTGGGCCAATCATGAAGCGCAGAATCGCTCTGTAATCGTGTCTTATATACCGTGCTTGCTCTCTATGGCGGAACTGCCTTTCGTTCCTCGCAATTAAGTTGTTGAAGCATAAACTTGCTGGTTCGTTTATCTCAAAAGTGAGAAAACGAAACCTCCAACAACAACTGTGCCAAGTTCTTGATATTTCTTCGAGTCTCTCGATGGTAGCCTTGGACTTCTCGTCCTTCTTTTTCAGCTCTTCGTCCTTCTTTTTCATTTCCTTGTCCTTGGCGCTGTTTTGTTCTTGGAGGTGCTGGATTTGTCCTCTGGCTGCCTCAGCTCCTCGGCTTCGGCGGCCACGAGCTTGTCTTCCGTCTCATCAAAGATCTTGAGGACTTTCGCGCTGTGAGTGTCTACATTAAGTGTTACGTGTTAGTCCTCTTTAAATTTTCTCGTACCGCACACTCGGAAGCCTGCAAAGGTAAACTCTGGTCGTAGATCCTTTTATCTAGACCACCAGAAAGTCTTTCTCTTGTCGCAGAGGTGGTTGTTAAATAATCGCAGGTATCCAACCAAGCGTGTTCGTCATGAGAGCGAGCGAGATCGAGAGTTTGTTGCCAACCACGGCGTCGAAATTGGCCGTAGACGGCCGTGAACAATCGATCGAGGCTCAGAGAAAGATTGGCTGATGTTGTTGTATCGTGTATCATATGTCCCTCGGCAAGCCTTCCACAATTGAATAACTTAAACGTCGGCCTGAAGGCTCCTCGAACCAATATATATCCATTTGCCCTTGTCCTATTCTAAGCTTCTCGTACCGTGGTAGCTTTGGCTTGTATTTTGATCTTTCGACTGGGTCGTGTTAGGTGGTGTGAAATTGTTGTTTGTTTATAAGAGGTAACCCGGGCGTAATGGCAACCAGTCCATTCGCAGCTATTGCAGCAGTGCATGTCAGTCTTCCTCGTAGGATTGTTGAACTGCCATTTTTCGGATCGGATGATGTGGTTAAACACCGCTCGGCTTGGTCGGCAATGAACAACCTTGATATGGTAGAAGCGAAGCCATACTTGTACTAGGATGCGGAGAATCTAGGCCGGTTGATTGTCGTCACTGTTAGCCTCTATCTCTTTGTTTGCTACTAGATTGCATTGAACAACTTCCAATTGCAATAGTATCTCCAAGTCCTAGATAAAGCCGGCAATGAATGATAAACATACCTTGTTTACCGTTCCACGTTCAGCTCCCCCGCCCAGGTCGGACCGCCGTGTAACGGTGTACTTCTGGATCCCTGAGATAGGTATGCCGACGATGATAGTCGAAGAGATCTCGTCAAACGCCTAAATCTTTGGAATTTTTAGGATATCGTGACGTTTGTACCCCGCCTAGGAGCTCTGATGTTGGACGTTCTGGAAAGTTTCACGATAAAAAAAATATCTGCAGAGATGGTCCTGGAAGTTCTTGTTGAGTTCTGCTTTCTTTGTTCTCTTCTTCACTCATCAATCATCAATCAACAACAAACAACAACAAAGAAGTTTGAAAACAAAAAAAATAATAATAAACAACAACAACGGAACAAAGAAACGAAATTAAACAAAGAAAATATTAAAAGGAAACACTAGGTAGGTACTTGTTGCTTCTCGAAACTTCTAGCTCGGAAACAGCCCTAAAAACAAGAACAAGAACAGCAATATCACTTCTTGAGTACGATCACGGTTTGTTTAAAAAGCAGTTACGAAACCCTCTCTTTCAAATTTGAGACTTTGCACTCTTCTACATAAAATATCTTTCTGAAAGCCCTTGGTCATTATTCCCTAGCTTGTTTACACGTTTTCTCTCCCTCAAGACTCCCCCCCCTCCCCCCTCCCTCTTCACCACTCTTCTCATAGCTTGGAGAGGAGGAAAAACGGCAAAAGATCAAAGAGAGAATTTTCTTTTTTTCAAACAATAATGACGATCATGTCAAATCCCAATACTCCCTCCAAGGCGGAAGTCTCAATCCCAAACTCAACCGAGCACAAACCATACCCCACCCACCCACCACCACCCTCTTCTCAAGTACAAACCCCTCCATCCCCAATCAGCATACCTAGCTCTGCAAAGGTTATGAACTCGATTATTCGAAACTCGTACTTGCCAGCCCTATCAAACCCGTTGGGCTCAGCAATGGCAATGATGAAGACACTGACATCTATGACAGCGAACCGCATTGTGGATTGAACCAGAAGATTGGTAAACTCACCACCCCCCCCCCCCCCCCCCCACCCAAAGAGGAAAACAAAATAAACAAGGCAGCTGACACAATTTCTGGAGGGCGAGAAGATTGACCGCCTCGTTGGCAAACTGGGTTGGACTTCATCAGAATTAGCATCAGGTGATACTGATATCTTACCAAAATCTTTCCATTCTTCCCAAAATTTAGAAAAGATTCGCTGACATGTATTGTTTGAAGCTCAAATCATCGGTACAATGCCCTCATCTGCAGAACAATTCTTAAGGTACCTACGAAATGATCTGTAGATGCAATGAGCAAGCCATCGTACAACTATGAAATTCGCTCTTTTTCGTGGACGGGAGCCACGGGCCTCAAATTCATCACGCCTACGAGGAGGTGGTCCCACCCGAATTCCAAGCGTACGGCCGCTTCACGAAACGCACCTGGCTCAACTTTCGTTAACTGAAAC
>CAVQVV010000008.1:0-187315 GCA_963717245.1 uncultured Actinomycetota bacterium
GATTACAGTCCCGAGCTTGCGTTCATAATGCGCAAGTCGCGCCTTGGTATAAGTTCGTTGTGCCGGGATCGGGCCGATACGAGACGGATGGTTACTGCGTTGCCCCCTTAGACACCTACTGGTTTGCACGTACTGAAGTGACACGAAGCCCAAACATTCCGCTTTGGTGTGCTCCATGTCACACCTGCTCTGCGGAACCGCCGGGCAGAATGGGGTGTCGCCGCAGGCCGACAGCGGCACACCGGAGGGGAGCAGGGGTTGCAGACGTTGCTCCAGTACGGGTTCACCGCGTTCGGTGAGCGAGTTTCCGTCGCCGAGTTCGTCGGTCAGC
Organism: uncultured Actinomycetota bacterium; assembly: GCA_963717245.1. Lineage (GTDB taxonomy): Bacteria > Actinomycetota > Actinomycetes > Mycobacteriales > Pseudonocardiaceae. The sequence continues at coordinate 332 of CAVQVV010000008.1, forward strand.
TGTGTGCCCTGCTGGTGGTTTTCCTGGCGCGGCGTCGAACCATGTGGACATGGCCGGTTCAGGTACTGGCGACCGTGCTGCTCTTCGCCGTGTACACCTCGGCACACCTCGGTGGGCTGGCGGCCCGCCAGGTCGTGATCTTCGCGATTTCGATCTACGGCTGGTGGGCATGGACACGCAAGGATGCGCTGTACGGCGTGACTGTGCGCACGGGAACCAGGATGCAGCGGCTGGTCCTGGTCGTCGCACTGGTAGCGGGCACGGTGGCAACAGCACTGCTGCTGTCTGCATTGAGTGCGTCGTGGGCACCATGGCCGGACGCCTGGATCTTCGTCGGCTCGGTGGTGGCATTCGCCGGACAGGGGCTCAGGTTGGTCGAGTTCTGGATTGTCTGGCTGGCGGTGGACGCGGTCGGCGTGCCGCTGCAGATCGCATCCGGCTTGTATTTCAGCGCCATGGTGTATGTGGTATTCGCTGCCCTGGTCATTCACGGTTGGCTGGAGTGGCAACGCACAGCCCGCGAGCGCGGCGTCACGGTCACGCAGGAAGCTTCTTCTACATGACGAACGGTTTGTGAGACGCCATCGATGAGGGGTGAGGATGATGCCGTGACGGCGTTGCAGTTCGGGGTGAATTTAGGTGCGGTTGACTCGTGGCAGGACCTGCAGCGGGTGGTGCGACGAGTCGACGAGCTCGGCTAAGACGTTGTGGCTGCTGCTGATCACCTCGGAGGCCCGTCGCCGTTCGCCACTCTTGCGGCGATTTCCGGTGTCAGTCCACGGCTACGGCTGCGGACCTACGTGCTCAACTCGGGATTTTGGAATGCCGCGCTCCTCGCGCGCGAGGTCGTGACTGTTGACCTCCTGTCGGCAGGCCGGCTAGAAGTCGGGCTCGGGGCCGGGCACATGAAGGCTGAGTACGACGATGCCGGGCTTGCCTGGTCTTCGCTGCGGGAGCGGGTGCAGGCTCTTGAAGCGTTGGTCATCGAGCTGTGTCGACGTCTGCCCGAACGTGACCACCGGCCCGTCCGCGTCCAGCAACCGGTCCCGATCATGATTGGAGCGATGTCCGAGCAGGGCCTGTCAGTCGCGGCCCGCCACGCCGATGTCGTCGGATTTTCTGGGCTTCGTCAACAACCGGGGCGCCGATCGGGACGTTTACCCTGTCATCTGTCGAGGAGACCACCCAGCGGGTCGGTCAGGTCCGGGAGCAGGCCGATGATCGCATCTACCGCTGCGATGTTTTGCTGCAGGTGGTCAAGCTGGGCAGCGATCCCGAGGTCGCTGCCGCTGAAGTCATCAGCAATATCTCCTACCTGAGCGTCGAGCAGGTACGCGAGAGCCCGTTTGTGCTGCTGGCGCGCACCGCTGAGCAGGCCGCGGATGAGCTGCTTGAGCGCCACGACCGCTATGGCTTCGACATCTTCACCACCCACCAGCCGAACCTGGAAACTCTCGGCGAGGTACTTGCGGCTGTTCACACCCGCACGGGATGACCCGACCGGGCCCTTGGCCGGGACGTCACCGTCGGTGTGAGCGCATCGCTGGTGTCATCGGCTTCCAGTGGGTCACGGCGTGGCAAGATTAAAGATCGATATGTGCTGGGTGAGATCCTCGACCGGACAGGTCGGGTAGGTTTGCCCCGGGCGCATGGAATTTGCGGTGGCGGTCCCCCGCCTGACTCCTGCTTTGCGGTAGGTGTTGGGCGTCGGCGAAAGACACCACCAAGAAGGGGACCGCCGTGAAACAGAACTACCAGACGATCGATACGGCTCGCGACGGCACTGGCTGTGCCCGAAGCGGTGACCGTCGCGCTGGTCGAGGTCGTCGCCGATGTCCGCCAGGGCCTGCTGGCGATGGCGGTGGGCATTGGGCTTCAGGTGATGGCCGCGATGATGGACGCCGACGTGGCCGCGGCATGCGGCCCGAAGGGCAAGCACGACCCGAACCGGTCGGCGGTGCGTCACGGCACCGAGAAGGGCTCGGTCACTCTCGGCGGGCACCGGGTGCCGGTCGAGCGGCCGCGTATGCGCGCGATCGATGGTTGCGGCAAGCTGCCGGTGCCGTCGTATGAGCTGTTCACCAGCGTTGAGGTGCTCGCCGACTGGCCATTGCCAAGGCAGAGGTCTTCGTTGGACCCGCCGATGACGATTCCCGCCGAGATCCACCAATCTGCTGGAATACCCCCAACCACAGCAAGTGGCTGCCACAACGGACTGCGCTCCAGCCTGCTCATGCATGGAGGCGAAGGCGCGCTCATCGGCAATACAGGGCGGTCGGGGTCAGGTGCCAGAGACGACATAGGGGGCGAGGACATAGTCGGGGTGCTGTCGGCGCTGCCCGTCACTTCGAGTCGAGCACGAACACCGGGATCTGTCTGTCGGTCTTCTTCTGGTACTCGGCGTAGGGCGGGTATGCCGCCACGGCCCGCTCCCACCACTCGGCCCGCTCAGCGCCCTGGACCTCGCGCGCGACGTAGTCCTTGATCACGGTCCCGTCCTGCAGCGCGAACTCGGGGTAGGCCTTGATGTTGTGGTACCAGGTCGGGTGCTCGGGGGCGCCGCCCTTGGACGCGACGACGGCGTACCTGCCGTCGTGCTCCACCCGCATGACCGGGGTGTAGCGCAGCTTGCCGGTCTTCGCGCCGCGCAGCCTCAGCAGCATGATCGGCGACCCGAGCACCTCGATGCCCTCTGTGGTCCCGGTCTTAAGGATCGTGCTCGTCTGGGCCTGCACCCAATCCGTGGGGCTGAGTTCTACGGTCTCGCCTGCCACGTCGACGATCAACACGCCGCGTGCCACGGTCATTCCCGTCAGACGGTTCGTGCGGGGGCTGTTGAACCCGCGCTCGGCGGCAATAGCGGACATCCGACGGCGGTGACGTTCTTGGTCGACGCCTATGATCCGAACCACGCATGGATTGGCAACGTGGATTTCGTGCGCGCCGAGGCCGTCCGGTGGGTTGATGAAGAGTGGCCCGGATGGATCGAGGTGCGGATCACTGCGAAAGTGACAGACTGAGCAGGCATCGGAGCGCTAGGGGTAGTGCGGATCTTGGTCGATCGACATTCCTAGTGGAGCTCAGTTACGTTCTCAGCCCCAACACCCTGCCGCTACCCGATCATCATCATCCGTCGACTGCCCCCAGACCTGTGCAAACCCACAGACCATGACTGTGCCGAACGCCCTGGAGACTTGCGGCGAGGCCCGGGTACTCGGCCAGAATTCGTGGCCAGGAGCCGAACCGATACACGGTCGACGAGACGGCCCCTCACCTCGGTAGGTCGAGATGAGGGGAGAAGAGGAAGACGATGCGTGTGTTGGTGTCGTCAGCAGGGACGCGCGGAGACGTGCAACCGGTGCTGGCACTGGCCTTGGAGATACGCAAGCTCGGACACGAGGTCCGGTTGTGCGTGCCGCCGAACTTCCTGGACTGGGTCGGTGGTTTCGGGTTCGACGTGACATCGATGGGCGTGGTGATGCGCCATCCCCAATCCGGTATCGCGTCGTCTGCCCCCCTCACACCACCCACAGCAGAACCATTACGTCAGATGCGTGAACGGATTCCTGACCTGATCACCGACCAGTTCGACACGGTCGGCGCCGCAGCCAAGGGATGCGACGTGGTCCTCGGCGCCAACGCGCACCAATACGCAGCGCGCTCGATCGCGGAACTCAACGACATTCCCTACGTCAACGCCCTCTACGCGCCGATAGCACTGCCCTCCCCGGATCACGCGCCGCCACCTGCCGCCGGTCAGATCTGGGAACCCGGGCCCTCCGCTGACCACGAGCAGCGGTGGAACGACAACGCCAAAGCCTGGAATAACAGAGCCCTCGAACGCATCAACCACAACCGGAGCCGCCTGGGCTTGGAACCTATCCACGACGTGGTCCCTCACATCCTGACCGACCATCCCTGGCTCGCCGCCGACCCCACGCTGGCTCCCCTACCCTCCACACCCGGCATGCACGTCACGCAGACCGGCGCGTGGATCCTTCCGGACTCAAGCCCGTTGACGCCCGAACTGGAAACGTTCCTCGACGACGGCGACCCGGCAGTCTACCTCGGCTTCGGCAGCATGCCCGTGCCCGCGGACACCAGCCGCACGCTGATCGACGTCGCACGGGCCGTTGGGCGGCGGGTAATTCTGTCCCGAGGGTGGGCCGAGCTGGGCCTGATCGACGACGAGCCCGACTGCATCGCGATCGGCAACCTCAACCAGCAGGCCCTGTTCCCCAGGGTCGCTGTCATCGTGCACCACGGCGGAGCCGGAACAACCCTCGTCGCCGCCCGGGCGGGCGTGCCGCAGGTCGTGATCCCGATGTTCAGCGACCAGTTCTATTGGGCCAGCCGAATCCGTAACCTCGGCATCGGGACATCTGTGACGATCAAAACACTGACCGGCGAAGCCCTGACCGCAGCACTGCGGGAAGCCCTCCAACCCGCCATCGCAGCTCAAGCACGAACCACCGCGCAGCGAATCGCCTCAGGCGGCGCCGCGATCGCCGCCCGGCTACTCGCCGAAAACCACGCATCCCGTCGCCTTGGCGACACTGAGTGCCAATCCTGAACTTCCCGCGCTCTGCCGCGAGAGCACAGCCTGCCTGCGCAGAAGATCCCACCGGCGCGCGCTCATCGGCATGAGCGCGCGCGTTGGTTTGAAGTCGCGTCTGGACTGGTAGGTCGTGCGAGGCGGGTGGATTGTAATCCGTGACGGTGACGAAGCCGTGGTTGTCCCGGATTAGCTGCTTGCGCACGGTGACGTTGGGGTAGATGACATGGCCCGTGGCCTGGGCGATCCGCGTCCGGCGGACCTGCTTGGTTAGAGACCCTTGGAGCGGTACCGACGACGCAGAACCCGAGAATCGGCAATCCCTCCAAGAGGGCGTGACTTGGCGACCGCGAGTACCGGGCGCAGACGGCGGTAGACCCAGAACCGTCTCGGATGGTTGCTGGGCGGGTTGCTTAGGTCAATTTTTGCGGTGTTCTCACACGTCAGCTAGCGTGTACTAATTCAGCACTGATCGGGGTCGGCAACGTGTACCGCGCCGAGCTGTTGTTCCGCCACCAACTTGACCCGCTGCTGCCGGGCTGTGAGTTGCGCGCTGATCAATGGACCGCGCTGTGGTCGGATCTCGCCGATCTCATGGCGGATGGGGTCCGCCGGGGTCGGATCGACACCGTGCGGCCCGAGCACGACCCGGTCCGGATGGGCCGCCCTGCCCGTCAGGACCGACACGGCGGCGAGGTCTACGTCTACCGCCGGACCGGGGCGCCGTGCTTGGTGTGTGGGACAGCGGTGGTCGCTGCGCGGCACGGGGGACGCAACCTGTACTGGTGTCCGCACTGCCAGGGACGGTCAGCGAGCTAGAAGTCGCCGCCGCCGCCGCCGCCACCCCAGTCGCCGCCACCGAAGTCGCCACCACCCCAGTCGCCGCCCCCGAAGTCCCCGCCACCGCTGTAGTCCCCGCCACCGCTGTAGTCGCCACTACCGCTGTAGTCGCCACTACCGCTGTAGTCGCCACTACCGCTGTAGTCACCACTACCGCCGTAGTCGCCACCACCGCCGTAGTCGCCACCAAAGGCGTTGTCTTGCCCGGCGTCATAGCCCTGTTCCCACGCTCCCGCCGACGCGATCCCGCCCATTCCGGAAAACATCGAGCTGAACAACAGGGCCGAGCCTAGACCCCAGGCGCCACCTATCAGCGCAGGTTTCCACCACGGCTCGCTGTACCACCCCTGGGGCACTGGGCGCCCGGCTATCCGGCCGCCCGGGTAATAGTGCGGAGTGCGTTCGCTGGGATTCGGCGATGCTGCGTATTCGTGCCCCTCGACGTTCACGTCCCGATCTTCGGTGACCGAACCGGCGCCACCCTGACCTGCCACCGGGGGCAACTCCGGACCCGGGTCGATTCCCATCGCGACGCGGGCCGCTCGCACGTAGTAGAGCCCTTCGAGGGCTGTTTGGGTCACCAGGCGGCATTGCGCCGCAGTACGGGCCGAGTCAATCTGGGAGGCGGCGGCTGTATAGCGCTCAGCGGCGTCGGCCAGTGCTTGCTTGGACGGTTGGTCGGTGCCGATGAGGTTGAGGACTTGCCCGCCGAGCCGCTCGACCCAGCGGCGCGCCTCGGCTTTTGAATCCTCAAGATCGTGCTGTTGGGCGGCTTGCCGGTGACGGAAGTAGTACGCCGCACCACCGCCGATCAGCAGCACGAGTATCACCACAGAGATCAGCGTGCCCACGCGACCTCCTCCTCAGACTGGAGCGACTCCTCAGACTGCCCGAACTGCGCCGACATTACCCGCTGTGGCTGGGTGCCGGTCGTGCATGAGCGACGCGAACCGCAACCGTTGATCGCTTCCAGGGTACCGCTCGCCGTCTGGTCTGCCACGGGGGGATGATCAGGTGTTGACACCGGGCCTCACTGTCACGACCCTCGCTGGAGACAAAGGAAGGACCGTAATGATGTCAGCCACACCTATCTTCGAGCAGCTGTGCCGGGATTTCCTCGAGGCCGCTAACTCTCCGTCAGCGAATTCCACCCAGCCGTTGATCGTTAGCCAGCGGAAGGGTCCTGCGCACTCAATCGATGACGTCGCAAGCGATCCGGTGTACGAGCGAGGACACCGCCTGCCGCGCGCGCTCGCTGAATGGGCTTGCCCGACCGGTTAGGTAGCACCCGAGGGGTTAGCCGCCAACCGTGAAACAGCTCGCCGCCGGATTTCCGAACAGGCGGCGGTCTTAGGCGTAGCCGGGTACGGTACACCGGTCCAAGTCGGGGGCCGTGCGTTCGCTGCGAACGCACGGCCCCCGCCCCCCTTGGAATGGCGCCTCAATCGATGGCTCCCGGAGGCGCCGCTACGTGCTCAGGTTATTTCCACCTACAGTCGCTCGTGACCTGCCGCCGGCGCAAGCTCTTGTCAAGGTTTCCTGATGGGCAGGGCCGGTCCGATCCAGTAAAGGTAGGCGATGGTGGTGAGTGAGCAGGCCATCGGGAATCACTACTCACAGGGCGGGTTGGAACGTAAGATTCTCGACGCACTCATGACGTTGGGTGCGGATTCCGAATACTTGGATACCGACCAGCTAGCGCCGGTGGATGAGTTTCACATCGGCGGCCGTGCGGCCACGGTGGAGTTGGTCGATCAGCTCGAAATGCGTCCAGGGCTGCGGGTGCTCGATGTCGGCAGCGGGTTGGGCGGTACTGCTCGTTACTTGGCGCGGAGGCACGCTGTCGAGGTGACCGGTGTGGATTTGACTGCTGAGTACGTCCAAGTCGCCGCGTCGCTGACGCAGCGGACCGGTCTTGCTGACCTGGTGCAGTTCCGCCAAGGCAGCGCCACCGAGATGCCCTTTCCCGATGGCTCCTTTGACCGCGCGTGCATGCTGCACGTTGGGATGAACGTCGCCGACAAGATGACACTGTTCACCGAAATCCGGCGAGTACTGGCGCCCGGCGGCGTATTCGGAGTCTACGACCTGATGCGCGTCGGGCCGGGTGCGGTCGCATACCCGGTGCCGTGGGCCGCCAACTCGGCGACCAGCTTTCTCGCCGCCCCGGAGCGGTATCGCGAGTTGCTTGGCGAGGCCGGGCTACCGGTGCGCGCCGCGCGTGACCGAAGAGACTTCGGAATCGCTGCCCTCCGCGAGGTGCGACGCTGGATCGCTGAAGACGGTCTGCCCGCGCTTGGCCTTCACCTGGTGATGGGGCCTGACACCGGATTGAAGATCGCGAACATGTTCAGCGGTCTAGAACAGGGCTTACTCGCTCCTATCGAGATGATCTGCCTCGCTGAGTAGGCTGCCACTTCCGATGCGCTCGATCGGTTCCGTTCCTACGTCGATGGCACGGCGCCACCACACGGATGGGAATCTGAGGTTTGATGACCTCGCGATGCGGGTAGTTCCGGCGGAAGAAGGGGTCACCGCCGAGTACGAGACCCGCCTGCGTGAGTTCGACAACGTCGACTCGACGCCGATCGTGTCAATGCCGGTGGAGTCCCGTGACCTGAGTGAGGACGACCTCAAGCTGTAACTTGGGGTGGGAAGGAGTCTCATGCAGATCGACAGCATCACTCCGAAGTCGGCACTTCCCAACACCCCCGTGATCATCAAAGGTGACGGGTTAGATGCCGTGGACAAGCTCCTCTTCGGCGGCGAACCGGTCCCCTTCAAGGTGACCAAGACCGGGAACATCGAGGCCAACGTTCCCAGCGGTTCGGGCACGCTCGATGTCACTGCTGAGCAGGACGGCGACACAAGCAACAGTGTCAGCTTCACCTTCCTTGAGATCAGCTAACACCGCCTTCATTGCCCGCACGGCGTCCGACTTAACCGATCTTCGTCCTAGCCGTGTGGGTCGAGTGCGTGGCGTTCGCCGACGTCAAGGTCGATGGTCCGCTTCTCGCGCGCCCCGTTCGTCGCTGTGGCGGCGAACGCTGTGGCTGCTGCGGCCGTCCCTTGCTGGTGGATCTCAGAGCGTCGCGCTTGTTGGCACAGCGACTGCCGGTCGGTCTACCCGGATCACTCGCCCAACCTCAGGGATCCCGCGGGCGCACAGTCTTCGCAGAGCAGCACCATGCCGGTCACCTTGTGCAAGGCCATGTACCTCTCGACCGTCATGAAGGTGCCGTCCACGCGCGGTAGCTGGACCTCTCGTTCGCACCCGCACTTCTCACATGCCAGCAACATCCATTGGAGAGGCTCAGAGATTGTCGTCATGCCCGTATCTTCTCAGCCTGCTGCGGCTTACCCGTTTGGCCGTACCGGTCAGGTAACGGGACCACGGTCTGTATCTCCCTGAAAAGATCTTCGTCGTGTCGAAGAGCTCGATCGGGGTACTTGTCAGATCGCATTGACGACCCGAACACCCGGTGGCGTGTTCTCTTCCTGGCGGCCGTTCGATAGTTAGCGTGATCCTCACCATCTCTATACCCGGATCAGCGGCTCACCCGCCAGCAGTTACTGGCGCCGCCACGCAGTACGGGCCGCGGGGCTCCATCACCTCGTCGTGCGACCGACAGTATCGACACGTCTGTGACCGTTTTATGACCGATGACCGTATCGCTCGGCTAACGGGTGGGTCGCAGTCAAACTACAGATGCAGAAAAATCCTCACCTACATCACTTAGTGAAGGGTCGCTGCCGGATCCACTCTACGTCAAGGTTGATCTGTGGAGATGATGACTGCACCTTGACCGTGCGGCATTCTAGTAATGGGTGAACCAAACTATATTCCCTCAGGGTCTGTCTTGGTACCCCCGTAAGAAACGGAGCGAGAGCCATGGCTGAATACAAAGTCAAGCGCGTCGGCGGCGACAAAGGCGATAGGCTCCCTGGGTGGATTTACCGGGAAGTCCGTGACCACGACCGCCGCTATGAGTGCGACGGGCATGTTTTCGTCGACGGCACGTGGGGTGGGCTCGTCTGTGAGAAATGTGGTCGGTAACCACCAGCAGCGGTAACCACCAGCAGTGACACGATGAGCAGGGTGCTCTGCGGCAGATCACGGTCACCTGACGCCACTTGTGACCGTGGTCGACCCCGGCTAATCGCCATGGGGACGGCGGTTGTGGTGGATATGCTGTTGCGGAGACGTGTTGCAGACTGGGCTGATGAGTGAGCGCTATCCCGCCGTGGAGCCGTATCGAGTCCGGCATGTTGCACGTCACCGAGGGCCATACCTTGTACTGGGAGACCGTGGGTAACCGCGCTGGAACGCCGGCGTCTTCCTACACGGCGGTCCAGGGAGCGGGTGTCGTCCCGGGGCGCGTTGTCACTTCGACCCGAGCGCTTGTCGTGCGGTGCTGTTCGACCAGCGGGGGTGCGGCCGCAGTCGTCCGCTGGCGAATGCGCCAGACGCGTTTTTCCCCGAGAGTGGGAACGATTCGTCTCCACCGTCGCCCCGGTGGAGCGTGATGGGGACCTGTCCGCCGCCTACGCGCGGATGCTCGCCCATCCCGACTCTGAGATGCGTTCCCGTGCGGCGTATGAGTGGTGCGTATGGGAAGACGCGCACATGTCATTGACGCCCGGGTCGACGCCGAGGCTTCAGAACGAAGATCCGGACTGTCAGTTGATCTTTGCACGGATGGTCACACACTATTGGAGCAACAGCTGCTTCCTCGCCGAAGACGAGGTTTTGCGTAACATGCACCGTCTTGCCGGCATCCCGGCCGTGCTGATCCATGGTCACTATGACGTCTCCGGGCCCCTCGACACCGCGTGGCACCTGCACCAAACGTGGCCAGACAGCCAGCTCGTCGTCCTCGATGACGCAGGCCACGGTGGAGGCAGCTTCGCCAGCGAGCTCATCGGAGCCCTCGACTCCTTCCGCGCCCTGCGCTGAACACCGGCCCCGCACTCTGACCGGAGAAGCTCCGTGGCACGCCGCATCGTGCCCGACCTCTGCCTTGCAAACTCGCCATTTGGTCCAGGGGTTCGGCTTTGAACCTCAGGGACACCATCACGGTACTGTCATTCAGCTTCCTGGTACGTTTGCAGCCTGGGCTTGGCTGATTAGCTGCGTACCGTCGTACTGGGTGAGCCAGTGTTGGCCAACCAATTTCCGCACGTCAGCGGCGACTTTGTCCACGTAGTTCTGATGAGTGGGATACAGAATCTTCAAGTAGCCGGACGCGAAGGGGATGTCATATCCGGCGTAGTAGCCCTCAGCGGTGTTGTGCACTGTCGGCCCACATTCCATGTAGGTCGCGGTGGGCACGTCCACGCTGGGTGTGCGTACCCCACCTATCGGGTTGCCATACTCATCTCTGGCTGCCCGCACTGGCCAGACATGAGGATTTGTGACCGTGAGCCGGCTCGCGTGTGGCGGGGTTATTCCCTTGGTCACCCAGTCGTCCAGATTAGCGAAGGCTCCGTCAAGCACGGCGTGTAGTGGAAAAGAACTCAGCGGGTAGACGAAGCTGGTGAACGGCGGAAACCCGGCTTGGGTCAGTTCGGCGGTGGACGGAAAATTGCGGGCGTGGTCCATGGGCAGGTGACAGCCGCCGCCGACTTCGTAGAGCCGAATGCGCCGGTTTGGGCTGTCGCTATCAGCCGGGCGATCGGTACGGGAAGGTCGGGCGGCGATTAATGTCCCGACTTGCGCTGATGCTGACCTGCGGGTAGCGGCGGTAGGTGACATGAGTGGCCGTTGTTGACCCCAGATGACCCTGGTAAGGGGTACGCGCTCGCGAAGGAGGTACGTCGTCGTCCTCGGTGGAGAGGGCGGAGACTGCGATTAATAGGTCCAGGCGGTTGCCCGATGCGTTCGAAGGGATCTCCGTCCCCTCGCACGTCTCTGGGATCGTCGTACGTCGCCTCGTGAGGTCCCAACCCTTCCTGCAGATATAGGTAGTCGGGTGTCTTGGGTCGACGAGAGGAGCAGGCCGGTGGAAAGCGCCGTCCATGATTGCTTGGGGGCAACTGGAGACCAACACCGTCGATGATCCCACCTAAGACGATCCTAAGGAAAGTCTAACTGAGTGCCCACGAGGTGTCGGTAATCTGCCGAACCTAACGGCCGACAAGGGGTCCGATCCTCTGTAGGGGTGTCCTTGACGGGCGGGGGCGGTGCCGCGGAACGGGGGAGGCCACACAATGAGCCGCCACACCATGAGCCGGCGGGAGGATTTACGCACCGCGCGACGTGGGGTGCGCGCCCACCGGCTGCGTTCCGCGCTGACCATGCTCAGCCTCATCATCGGAGTCTCGGCGGTGATTCTGATGGTCGCCTGCGGTTATGGGGTGAAGAACTCGGTCAACGCGCGCGTCGAAACGATGGCCAATGAGATCGCCATCGTGGCGACGACCGCCGGCGTCCCCGGGGGGCCACCCGCCCGGAATCTGACCGACGCCGACGCCTCCGCGCTGCAGGACGCACCCGACGTCGCAACCGTCACCCCATCCATCTACAGCGGAGGGATCGCGATCGCGACCGGAACCGTCAGCCTTATCTCGGCGACCACCGTCGGTACCACGGACACCTGGGCTGCGACGAACCACCGGGTCCTTACGGCGGGGTCGTTTTTCGACCAGGCTCAGGCCCGCCAGGCCGCCAGGGTGACGGTCGTGGGTCCTACCGTCGCGAGCACCCTCTTCGGTGATCCCGCGGCAGCGCTGAACCAGATTGTCCAGATCAACCATGTGCCTTTCCGGGTCATCGGTGTGATGGCCAGCTACGGCCAGCAAGAGGACAACACCGCGGTCGTGCCGCTGGGCACCGCTCGCCGCTACATCGTCGGTACCGGCAACACACTCAACGCGATCATCGTGCAAGCCACCCAACGGGCAGCCGTGCCCGCCGCCATGGCCCAGGTCACCCACATCCTCGACGCCCGCCACCACATCACGGACTCCCGGCTGCGGGACTTCCAGGTTCAATCCCTGGGAGACCGGCTGCAAACCTTCAACCAGATCGTGCGCATCCTCGTCCTGTTCATTCCGGCGATCGCGGCGACCTTGCTGGTCGTCGGCGGTATCGGAGTCCTGAACATCATGCTGGCCTCGGTCACCGAACGAACCCGTGAGGTCAGCATCCGCAAGGCGAACGGCACCACAAGCCGCGCCATCCTCAAACAGGTCCTCATCGAATCCATCGTCCTGGCCGGCCTCGGTGGGCTCATCGGCGTCGGAGTCGGGATCGGACTGATCTTCCTCATCCGGGCGGTCGCACCGGACTTCTCCGGAGCCCTGGCCGGGTTTACCCCCGTCTTGTCTGTCCCGCCCGTGGTGGCGGCATTCGCGATCAGCCTCCTGATCGGAATCATCGCCGGCAGCTATCCCGCCTACCGTGCCACCCGAGTCCCCATCCAACCCCTCGGATACCAATAATACACTGCGCTTCGTTACGCCTAGGCGAGAACATGCTGGAACTGACTCCCCGCAGGTCGGTCACGTCACCTCGGCGGCCACCATGTCGAATTAGCGTCACATCCGACCAAGGTCTGATCCTGAAACTCGGACTCCGCTCCGATGTGCCCGCCTCTCACATGAGGCAACATTGCCGGCATGATCGAGGTACGCGAACTGTCCAAGCACGTCGGGGGTGACGTGTATGTGCGCTCCCCCCGCCGCAGCGGTCTGGCCAAGGTACTGACCAGCATGGGTGCGACGGTGCTCGCTGAACCCGGCCATGGGCTCTCGGTCACCGGTATGGACGCATACAGGATCGCATTGGCCGCTGCGGCGCATTACATACCGATCCAAGAACTGACGTCCGCAGAGCGTCACTGAAAAGACGCCAACTGGGGGAGGTCGGAGACGCAGATCCAAGGAGTCCACCGAGACGACGATCCAGTCCAGTGCACCGGCCGCGTCGGCATCGGCCGCTGACCTCGGTCAACAGCCGATGCCAGGTGCCCCGGTCGTGGCGTTTCCAGACATTCTGGTCCGCCTAAGTCGGCGGCAGGCGTTCGGATCGTCTCCCTACCGACCGTCCTCGTCGATGAGCGGCGCCGGTACATCGAGCAGATCGCAGGTGGTGTTTCGGGGGCAGGAGAGGTGCCGTATCAAGGGTGCCGCGCAACAGACGGCACCCGAGCGTCCCGTCATCACGCTCGTGGAGGTATTCGCCATCGCCGCTCACATCCAGCCGCGGTACCGCGCATTAGTACTGTTCGCGGCGTTCGGCCAACTTCGCTTCGGGGAGTAAGTGGGACTGCGTGGGGATCACCTAAAGCTGCCTCCCTTGCGGTCGCCAAACGGGTCCGGAGCTCGTCCCTCGATACCGATCGAGGAAGGTGTTCCCCTGCTCAAGGTCGAGCGTGCAGTATCTCAGCTCAACAGGGGAGCAGCGGACGAAGGGGCCGAACACGGACAGTGGCCTTCCCGCCAGCATCCTGCCCGAGCTTCGGCACCATCTGGATGTCTTTTGCTGAGCCGGGCTCGGGCGGGCGGCTGTTCATCGATCCGAGGGGCGCCACGCCGAAGCGCGGCAACTTCCACCGCCTCTGGAAGAAAGCCCTCGAAGGTGCCGAGATCAGCGCCGACCTGCATCTACACGACCTGCGGCACACGGACGGCACGATGACCGCCCGTACCGGCGCGACTCTCAAAGAGATCATGTCCTGACTCGGGCAACCCAGTCCACGGGGCCGCGATGATCCCCCAACACGCAACCAGCGAGCGTGACCGAGAGATCGCCCAGGCGCTGGACCTGATGATTGCCGAGGCCCGCACGGCCGCCGCAAGGGATGCCGCCGAATCAATCGCGCGAAGCGGGCACCGACACGGGTCCGACACTGGCGCCTGTTGCCTGATCTGGCACGAATCTGGCACATGGGGGTGTTTCCGACTTCAAATCACTGAGGCCCGGATCAGGGGATAGCCCTCTGAGCTGGGCCTCAGTGCGTGGAGCGGGCGACCGGGATCGAACCGGCATGGCCAGCTTGGAAGGCTGTGCGCACTGCGCCGTCAGAGACCTCGGTCTGCGGTCAAGCCGGGTCACAGTGACCCGCTATTGACCGTGGTTGACCGGTGTTAATGGCACATTAATGGCACACGCGACGTGTTGGCTTGCCGCAGGACGGGAGGGGGCGGGGAGCGGGTATCCCGTCGCGTCGGCGAGCTTGGCTCGGAGCGGACCAGGGGGCAGGGGTCCAGATGGAGCACTCAACGGCTGAACGATCTGGACCCCTGCCCCCTTGGTCGGCTACGGCTCCGGCGTCGGCGTGACGGGATACCCGCTCCCTTGGTGACCCACCACTATCCGGTCCGGTCCCTGGAGCCATCCCGGAGCCAGGCCCGCCGGAGGCACTTTGATCGAGAGCTTGGGAACAACATGATTCAGACAGAACAGAACCCTTTAGCAGCGGTTTCGGCTCGCCATGACTGACCGTGAGGACCACAGGTACCTCCGGCACGTGGAGGGCACGGACTTGGACGAGCTTCCGGTTCACTTGGTGGTCGCTGACGGCACGATCATCGCGACCGAAGGGTATCAAGAGATCATGAGAGGGCCTGTTTGGTGCGCTGACCAGACAGCCGGTGTCTCCGGGCGGCGACCCGTGGCACAGTGACTATGTGAGCGTGATCGAATACTTTTGCTATGTCTCGCGTAACAAGATCGACCAGCTGTACCAGCAACTCGACCCGCACGCCGACTATGAGGTGACAGAGCTCGCCAAGCAGGAGACTGACCGGAAGTCGGACTGGAAGGTCGGTCAGGTACTCGCGCTCTTCTCGGTCGGCCGGTCGTACGGCAAGAATTCCGTGCTGCAGCGGGAGATGAAGGTCAAGCGGACCTACCTTGAGAAGCTGGAGCGGGTGATGCTCGCGCTGTCCGAAGACACCCCGATTCCACCCGTGACGGACCTCAATCGCGGAGACATTGACCTGGCGACTTACTACCATCACACGGGCAGCTTCCGGGTCGCCACTGAGCGTGAGTTCGATCTCCAGACGGATGCTGTGGTGACATTGAGGTCCTGCATCGGCGAGCGTGAGTTGTTGCTTGACTGCTCGCTGCGTAACTTCAGCGAGGGCCCGCTGCCGGACGGCAGGTTCCTATTGAACTCGGCCAACGAAAGGTTCTTCCGTCAGGACTTGGCTCTGACGATGACCACTGTTTTCCTGCTGCTTGAAGCGAACCAGTCACGGGTGGTGGGCAGCCCACTTTTCCTAAAGCTCGCCCTGCCGACCTCCGACAGAATGACGATGTTGTGACCGAACTCGATCTACAGTCTGATGACCCTGAAGAGTACGAGGGTCGTGTGGTGCGCCTCGACAACGCGGAATACGAAATCGGGCCGTATCTCGGCGAGGGTGGTGAACGGTTCGTGCACGAGCTGGTCAACCGCCGTTTCGGCCGGAGTACGCACGTAATCTTGCTCCTACGCGATCAGGAGAACGCGGTCCGCATTTCGGCACAGCTGCGGGAAGCTTTGGAACAGTTGCGCAGCCTGGGCCTGGGGGTCGTCCCTGAGCATATAACTGTGCATGCACACGGTGGCGTGTTTGAACTTCGGGAAGGCATTGACCTGACGGAGGCCGAATCCGAGATGGGAAGTGCACTCGACGCCGGTCGGTACGATAAGGCCGCCGCCCTCGCTGAGCATATTCTCGCCACCGAGCCGGACAATTTCGTCGCACTGAACGCCCTTGCTTTTGCCGCTGGCGCGCGGGGCGATCCGCTCGCTGGTCTGAGGCTTGCGCTGGCCGCACTCCGGATCGAACCGAACACCCGAGCTTCGAAGGTCGTGGCCATGCGATGCGCTCTAGACGCTGGCGCATTCGAGACGTTTTGGTGGCAGTTCGATGATCTGAGGACCAAGTGGCCGAACGACCACTCGGCAGACGGGTTGGCCGCCTCGGCATACCTGGCCATCGGGACACCGGAAAAGGCGACCGGCCTGCGACTCGACGGCGAGCTAGCCGAGCATGTGAGGCAGGCGGTGCGCGCGAAGGAGAAAGCCGACGAGGTCATGCGCGCCAGCTTCACCCTCCAGGACACCCCCGATCATAATGGGCGCAACCGCGACATCCTGAAACGGGCTTACCGGCTCTATGACCGGTCGCCGTACATTGCCGTGAACTACGGCCTGGCACTCATGCGCTGCGGCCAAGGCCGAGCCGCATACGACGTCCTGGCTAGGATTGTGTCGGTACTGGCAGAGGGGCTATGTCGCGAGGTCATCGGGTACATGGCGTTCGGGCTTGCCATCGACGGTGACTGGACCGGAGCTAACCGGCTTCTCGACAGCATGACCACCCTGCTGGGCGACGAAGAGATCCAGCCAGCGGATCTGCCGGGGTGGCCGCTGTGGTGGGTCGAACGTGACCATATGATGGTCTACGCCAAGACGCACAAGCCGTTCCGGCTAATCTCGCAGGTGATCGCCAATGTCCCCGTCGACCAAGTTCGGCCAGCAATTCATGTGATGGCCCTACTGTATGAGCGGCACCCTACCAACCCCGACTAGGCGTTCAGACAGAACCGCTACGCGCCCTAATCGTCAACGATGCTTCCAGACGGTGAACCACCCGCTTGCGGGTCGGATTCAATGGCACGCTATGGCACACGTGGGGTGTGGCCTGCCGTAGGACATGGACGGGAGGACTCCGGTCGTACGGCGAGATGCAATGGGCGCTCTCTCAGAGTCTTTGCTCAAGCCGCTGCTCCAGAATGCGCGCAGCACTGCAAATGAACAGCAGCTTCGAATCAATTCGTCAGAGCTGCAATTGCAGGGCCCGCACCTACAGATGATTCTGCTTGCAATCTTCGCGTGAGCGAATTCAGGCGCCGGGATTATAGGCACTCAGCGGGTGGGCACGGTCTTCCTGCGCGCGAATCTCACGGAAGTACTGCGATACGACGAAGATGGGTCGTAGGTGCTGGCGCGCAGATATTACGCTTCCGCTGACAGTAAGCACGCGTGAGCCCCAGCTTGGAAAGGCTGCCCCCAACGCGTGGTCAGGGGTCTCGATCAGTGGTCAGGCCGGATCAGGGGTACCGCTGTTGACCGTGGTTGACCGGTGTTAATGGCACGCTAATGGCACGCGGGAGGTGTTGGCCTGCCGCAGGTCGGCGGGCGGGGAGTGGGTATCCCGTCGCGTCGGCGAGCTTGCCTCGGAGCGGGCCGGGGGCAGGGGTCCAGATGGAGCACCCAACGGCTGAACGATCTGGACCCCTGCCCCCGGCCCGCTACGCCTCCGGCGCCGACGTGACGGGATACCCACTCCCTTGGTGACCCACCATTATCCAGTGCCGGTCGTGGAGCCATCCCGGAGCGAGGCCCGCCGGAGGCGTCCGTGTGATCTGGAGCTTGGGAACCCTCCAATGATGCCCTGCTACAGGCCTTGAGTTGCGGCCAGCCGTGGTCAGGAGCGACCCTCGTTGAACCCTTGCTGACGCCCTCTTGTGGCACGCGTGTGGCACGGTGCACCGTGCGCGGCACCACACAGGAGCGGCCTTGTCCCGCAGCTCTCGCCTCGCTCGCGCTGAGCGCGCGACTGCCTGATCAACCGACACTAGATTGCTAAGCGCGGCAAATCAGTTCACCATGTAGAACCGAAAGCCACCCGTCCTCGGCTGACGCCCACCGCCGCCAGCCCTCCGCCAGCCGCTGCAGCTCATCTGCCGTGGCCATGCCTGAGGTCAGCAGTTGCTCGGCCAGCGCCGACCCCGAAATGCGGTCGGCCCACATTCCGCCCCAGAATGCGCGATCTTCTGCAGTGGCAAAGCACCACGTGCTCGAGGTCGCGGTGATGTCAGTGAAGCCGGCTTCCTGAGCCCAGCCGAGCAGCCGCCGCCCAGCATCAGGCTCACCACCGTTGGCGCGGGCCGCGTCGGAGTAGAGGTCTAACCATCGGTCGAGCTCGGGCAGTCTCGGCCACCAGGTGAAGCCGGCGTAGTCACCGTCACGAACCGCTACCACACCGCCTGCCCGGCACACGCGCCGCATTTCCCGCAGGGCCCCCACCGGGTCCGCAAGGTGCTGGAGCACCTGATGCGCATGAACGACGTCAAATGAATCGTCAGGCAGCTGCAGGTCGTGCACGTCTCCTACAACCAACTCCACAGCAACACCCCGACGCTCTAGCCCCACGCGGCTAATATCCAGCGCCTCTGACGACATCTCCAGCGCGGTGACTCGACCAGGCGCGACCCACTCGGCCAAGTCGGCGGTGATGGTGCCCGGACCGCTGCCGACATCGAGCAGCTCCATCCCCGGGCTCAGGTGCGGCAGTAGGTATGCAGCCGAGTTATCCGCCGTTCGCCAGCGATGCGAGCGCAACACCGGCTCGGCATGACCATTTGTATAAGCGGACACCTTCCGACGCTACCAGTGCATCCTATGTAACAAGATAACCAGCCGGGCTGGAGTACCGCCTTGCAAAGGCGCGGACCGTAACGCTACGTGAGCTGGGAAGCATTCTGATGCATGGTTCGTAAGATTCTGTCCGTCATCGCCCGTGGTTCCGCGTGAGTCCCCGTGCGGACGGGCACACGAGGGGCACGAACCAAGATCGCCTCTGTTGGGAGCGTGGAAATTTCGCCGAGCCGTCCGCCTTGCGGGGGCGGCCCAGCCATCAGCGGATCATTCGGGCCGAACCTGCGCCGCCTGCATGCCCTTTTGCCCCGGCTCCGCGACGAATGACACGGTCTGCCCCTCCTTGAGGGACTTGAAACCGTCCGATTCGATCGCCTTGAAGTGCACGAAGAGGTCGTCTCCTCCGCCTTGAGGGGTGATGAAACCGAACCCCTTCTCATCATTGAACCACTTCACTGTGCCGGTCTGCCTGTTGGACATGTCTGCTCCAGGAGTTGTGCGTCTGACACGTGACCATGACGGCTCCACGAGATTTGATCATGCCCTACTCGGAGCAGTGCGTACACAGGTGTCTGCCGAACGCAGGACTGGCTAGAGCAACCGCATCTCGCGGTCCAGCGCGGCGGGTGCCAACGCGACCGCGCCACCCGCCCTGACCACGGTCGGCGCCCTGACCTCACTGACCCCAACGAACCCGATACCACCCACCCACCGGGTCCGACCAGTAGAGACCACGGCCTACACGCTCAGCGGAGTCCTGATCGCGTTAAAGCTCGAAGCCGACAGTGACTACCACCTCGTAATCGCCGACGGCGACCGCACAATGATCGTGGAGATCCCCTTGCCGTCGTGTGTCTCATCCGGCCCCGACCCGCTGCGCGCAGGGATCGCCACCGCGCGCCAGAAGTTCCAGGCCCGCTACCAACCCGTCACTGGGGTCGGTTTCTTCGATTTCCTGCACGGCCAGTACGGCGTCGCACCCAACGCCATCGAGCGGCACCCCGTCCTCAACATCACCTTCAACTAGCGAACGGGCAGCTATCCCACCGCCGTCCGCCGGCCAACCCCGCCTCGACTGGCAGAGGCACACGCATGACACGCACCACTCACCTCGACCCGGACAATGACAGGGTGACCAGCAGCGCGCTACAGCAGCTCGCGGTCGTCGTCGCCGTCGCGGTCGTGGTCATGTTGCTGGTCATCTGGCGACGATGATGACCGCCAGGCTGCACACGGGCGGTAAGATCACTGACGAGCACCGCAACAACACTCACACATCTTGCACGCTGGGGTCGTGTGGCATCCCGTCGATCTGGCGCAGCCCGACCACACGGCAGCCCGAGGGCAGCCCCGATGGAACCGGCGCGTCCGTTGTCTGGCTCTGCCCTCGGGGTGCCGTGTGGTAGCCCTTAGGGAGGTCGATGGGATGCCACACCCTCCCTCCCGACCCATCCGCAGCAGTTCTTGTGCCGAGCGATCCCGGAGATCTGCCCGCCCGGCGAGGGCACGGTCCGCATAGATTGACAAGATCTCCTGGGAGACCAAGCAGGCCTCCTGATCACAGCTCTACGAGCGGCGCTGACCAGCGGACATCGTTGGTCAGTGTCGTATCTCGTCGTTGAGCGTTGTTTCGTTCGCTGAGACGGCCCACAGACGGCCCCGATGCGGAACTCGTCCACGGGCTCTCGGCGCGTGCGGGCCGCTCCGATCGGAGAGTGTTCAGACCGGGCTCCTGAGCGTGCGCCTACGTCCGAAGAGGGTGCGCTGGCACTGACAGTTCTTGCACGCTGGGAGCCGTGTGGCATCCCGTCGTCCTGGCATCGCCCGACCACGCGGCTCTCCGGGGGCAGCATCCCTGCTCACCGCCGGCCGGGGTTGCCAGGCCTGCCCCCGGGGAGCCGCGTGGTAGCCCTCGGGGAGGTCGGCGGGATGCCGCACCCAGCCCACCCACCGAGCCGGAGCTTGGCGCCGGTGTCGGCCATCCCGGAGTCCTGCCCGCCCGGCGAGGGCATGTTTGTATGGACCGGGCTGCGCTTGCTGATGTAGCGCCGCTGGGAGAACCCTGGCCAGGGCTTCGGCGGTCCGGACAACGCGTGGCCTGCGAAAATGTTGGTCGACGTTGGTCGACATCGGTGGATGTTGGGTGACGCGGTTTGTACCCATTTTGTACCGGGGCACCGCTCGCGCCGGACGTGTCGTGGCCATGGCGCACCGCTCCTGGTCCGAGTCGTACTAGCTCGCGGAGGCGTCGGCTGGGCTACGTTGGCTGGCCATCCGAGCGGTATGTCCAGGTTGGGCATGGCGACTGTGCGTGCCCATGAGCGGAGATCCGTATGGATATGTAACGTAGCGCTTGTGATCACTTTTGGCATCATCTTGCTCATCGTGGGGTTCCTGATTCATAGCCCCGTTCTGTGGGCTATTGGCGGGCGCGAGCGGTTAAACGGTGACCCCGCGTGGTCTTCGCCAGTCGTCACAGGTAAACTTTACGTCACGATGGACAGGTGACTCCTAGCTTGACCGAGTGCAAAATTCCTAGGAAGGGAGCAGGGCGATTAATAGCACCGGGAATGCGGGTCATCGTGCGCAAGGAACGACCCCATCCCGGCGCCCAGCTGCGCATCACCGATGTTGACGGTCACCGCATCACCGCGTTCGCTACCAACACCCCCGCCGGTGGGCCCGGCACGCAGCTGCCCGAGCTGGAGTTGCGCCACCGCCGCCGAGCCAGGGCTGAGGATCGAATCCGATGCGCCAAAGACAGCGGCCTGGCCAACCTACCCCTGCACGACCTAAACCAAAACCGGGTCTGGTGCGCGATCGTGGCCCTGGCCTGCGAGATCACCAGCTGGATGCAACTGCTCGCGCTAAGCGGGCACCAGGCCCGACGGTGGGAACCCAAACGGCTCCGGCTGCGCCTGTTGTCCATCGCCGGGCACCTGACCACCACCGCCCGACGCCGCACCCTGCACCTGTGCACCCACGCGCCCTGGACTCACCTGGCCCTGCGCGCCCTCACCACCCTGCGCGCCCTCACCGGCCACCCCGCCCCCAGCGGATAACCCACGGCAACACCGTCCCCACGACCCAGCAGCACCCCCGGGCAGTGGAACCCGGCGCCACCCAGACGACATCGGGCGCCCTGTCACACCCACACAGCACAATCACCACCGAAACCGGCCAATCACCACCGGATCAAGATCCGAATCCGCGACGCGAAACGTCGAGGCTAAGGACGCGTGAGCGGTCCGCCGGATGCCGGTTGTTAGCCAGCAACATGAGGTAGCGTCTCGCTCCAGATGAGTGATGAGTTACACGTGCTTCAATCGACGGGCGACATGTTACCCCCGATGGACACGCACGCCGGCGGTGTTGACCGTGTGGTGGATCTCCGCTGGGGTGTCGGCGGCGAATTGGGCCCAAGATGGCCAGCCAAGTGGCGCCTGGGCGGGCAACCGAGTCAGATCTGCGTGGGGACCGGGAACGAACCGAGCCACGCCGGTAGGCTTGTCGGGCTGGGTCTCGTGCCCCGCCCACGAAACGCCCCGAGATCACCGACCTAAAGCGGAGCCCAGTTGCAATGCAGCGCAACTATCACGAATTATCACCTTTCGATTTTGAGTGTTTGATTCGCGATCTTCTTCAAGAAGAGTTTAAGGAACGACTTGAAGTCTTTTCTCCCGGCCGCGATGGCGGAGTAGATGTCCGACTGTTTAGCAACTGCGCCCAGAACAAATATGTGCAGTGTAAACATTCCCCTCTCGCGAATTATTCGGCCATTAAATCTAATTTAGCTAAAGAGGCGGCCAAAGTGCGAGGGCGTTTTTCAGACGGGGAGTACTGGCTCGCAACCTCAGCAGGACTAACACCTGCAAATAAGGCACACATCGCTAGTCTTTTTGGCGAAGACTTCCTTGCGGAGAATCGGATCCTCTCGAAACTCGACTGTGACAATTTATTGAACATTCACCCGAATGTTGAACTTAAGCACTATAAACTGTATATCACCAGCATGGCAGTACTCCAACGCGTTGTTGCAAATGAGATATATTTCCGGCGTGAGGTATTACTCTCCGAGCTTACGCAAAGGCTGCGCTTATTTGTACACACGCCAGCATTCGAGCAGGCTCTTTCAATTCTTGCAGATCTAAAGACGTGTATTATATCTGGCGAACCTGGCATAGGTAAGTCAACGCTCGCGGAAATGCTCCTCGTGAAACTCGTCGATGACGGGTACGAAGCGGTCGTTGTGTCCGAGGACATTTCTGAAGCGGAGAAACTGTATTCTGTGGACCGCAAGCAGGTCTTCTTCTATGACGATTTCCTTGGCCAGAGCTCACTTGCAGACAAACTTGGTAAAAATGAAGACGATCGGCTTGTCAGAATAATTCGTCAATTTAGACGCGGTTCACAGCACCTGTTTTTGTTGACAACTCGGGAGTATATCTTAACGCAAGCACAGCAAACCTATCCACGACTGAGTCGGGGTGATATCGATCTGTACAAGTTCGTGCTTGATCTTAAGACATACAACGAATTCCATAAGGCGCACATCCTCTACAACCATATCTACTTCTCGGATTTGTCGGGTGCCGCCAGGGATGCATTATTGAACGGCAAGGCGTATCATCGCATCATCGGGCATAACAACTACAGTCCCCGCCTCATTGAGATGATCGTCAAGTTTGCGTTGAAGCGCGGAGAGCCTGACGACGGCCCGGACTTCTCTAATTTCGCAATTAGCACCCTGAACGACCCGGCGGAATTGTGGCGCGATGTATTTGAGTGCCAGCTCTCGATGGTAGGCAGGGATATCCTCATCACGCTTGCGACGTTTCCGAGTGGTACGGTAGCGACCCGAGCGCTTCGCGCAGCGGTAGACAGTTATAGCCAGGGCGTACGGGGACAGCCACATGATTATGTGGCTGTCACTCAGTCGCTCGCTATCCTAAACGGCGTCATGATCCAGGTAGATAGTCAAGGTGACGAAAACCAATTAACTCGATTCGCCAATCCTTCGTTCCGCGATTTCCTAACACAATATCTTGGTAGAAACTTACCACTCATTGAGCCCTTGCTTCTCCACGTGGACTATTTCGAGCAGTACCAACAACTTTTAGAGTGGGCATGGCCAACGGCGACTGGTGGTCGATTGGACAATTTTAGGGGGCTTCAGCGTCAGATTACGGATAATGCAAATCAAATTATGGCTCGAATTCAGGTTTGCGTAAACCATCCACCCTTGACAACGCCAACACGCTTGAAACTGCTTAGCCCCGCGACGTACCTCGGGCGTATTGCCATAGTTAGTGATCTAGTTGCTCACGCAGACCCTCTCGACTCAAAGACTATCTGCAATTTTGCCGAGGCTGTAAGAGGTAAATGGCAGCAGCGAAGTTTCTGGTTGGCGCTTTCGGCGTCAGACAAAGGTGTCCCTAAGCGCATTTTAGAACCACTTCTGGGCAAGTATGGAGGCATTCGAGAGGTAGAGGCGCTCTATGCTGTAGCGCTCAATGCGTTCTCGTTCAACAGTATAGACGCACCAGACCTTATGTACCGAGCAGAGCTAATAAAATTGAAGGGTGCGCAAGTCGATAACTTCGCAAATGAATTTGAAAATCGAATCCAGGAGTTCACTCAGAACATTCTCAGCCTGCATGACGTCGATGACGTTGTGGCTGAACGAGATTTGCTCATGGAAGCTGCGGATTATTTCGATGTAGATGCCTCTGACGCAGTGGATGAAATTGATCAGCATATTGCTTATCTAGAAAGTGCACAAGATGCAATAGATGATAATCCGGGCGGAAGCTGGCGTCCGAGCAACTTCGGTCAGTATCGAGCCGAAATCGATCGACTGTTTGACACACTGCGAGATTGACGACCAACCAGGCGGTCGTGACGCTTCGAACGGATTTACCGACCAATGGCACGGGACCGACGATGGTTGTGAAGGCGTACCGACCGCTACCAGCAGAGTTGCATACTGCTGTCGATGAGCAGGTAATCCGCCGAAAGCCCCGCAGTCGAAGATGAGCTGGAAAGATGACCTCCAAGCGTTCGAGAGTGTTGCTGCCATTCGCAATAGTATCGCGCACGGTGCAGATACCGGAATCACGCTGAGTGTGAGCATTATTCAGAAGTCCCCAATAGGGTGGCGTGTCGCTGACGTGAGCGACGGCTACCTTGCGGTATCGCATGATTTGTGAAAATCAACGAAAACGCATGGCAGCCGTCGCAGGTCAAGACTATGACAGGGTTGCCGTCTGAGCAAGTCCTTGAGTTAGTTGACCGGGTCGAGGATTACCTTGGTGGCTGGCATCCCGAGCGCGGACGGCGACGCGAGATGGAACTGTTCTCTGCGGTGATCGCCACGTTGTTCTACTACCGGCATAATTGCAGTCAGGAGTCACTGGTGTGGTGTTTGGAGTCAGTCAGTCCACCATCTCTCGAATGGTCAATGCTCTGGAGGAACCGATCGCGGCGGTGCTGGACTGTGAGGTGCCGGAGCTGGTGGAGGTGATCACTGGCGGGGTGATCATTCCGGACGGGACTCTCATCCCCACCCGTAACCGTGCAGCTCATCGCGAGTTGTACTCCGGCAAGCGCCACCGGAGCGGGGCGGCGGTCCAGATTCTGTCCGGCACCCACGGTCGCTTGCGCCACGTTGGTGAACCAATCGCCGGATCCATTCACGACGTCAGGGCCTTTCGTGAGACTGGCCTAGTCGACGTGTTAGCCGAGCACATGGCCAACAACTTGGTCATCGCTGATATGGGCTATCGCGGTGAACCTGTCCTCACGCCGGTGAGGAAACCGCCGAAAGGAGAACTTTCACCAGCCCAGGTCGACGCAAACAAGCACCTCTCCGGTATCCGCTCCGCCGTCGAACGCTGCATCGCCCACCTCAAGAACTGGAAGATCCTGGCCACCGGATATCGTCGACCTCTGAGAAAACTCGCCATCTGCCTCGCGGCGGTCGCCGCACTCGAATTCTACCGGCTCAACTGGGCCAGTCTGAATAATGCTCTGTGGTTCGTCAATACTTCGACCAGGTGTCGCGCGTGCTTTTCAGTTGAGCAATTTGTTCGACCCAACCGGAAACCGCATGCAAGCTCGAAGCCAGGCTCGCGCGGACCGTCGGTAACGAGCTGCACCGAGACATTGGGGCGGCCCGGAGGTTTTCGTCTACGCAGGCATGCAGCCCGTTGTGAGTTAACGCTACGTTGAATAATCAGTTTTAGGCATTGTCACATTGACTGCCTGTAATTGGAGTAGACATTCGATGTGATCGATTCCCTCTAAAGTCAGATCGAGGTCCAACGAGTGGATGACAACGAGGCTGCCGCCGGGTCGGGTGGCGCCGAATCGACGGACCGATTGGAGAGTTCTGCGCGCATCATCGCCACTGACCGAGCCGAGGACAGTACTCAGCAGAGCAGAATCGTGCTCGGGCGTGCGCGCCGTGGGTAGCTGTAGTACGGCGTGGCCGCTCGGACTGACTGTCGTATCGTTGATGCTGGCCGGCGCTGGGTCGTCCGTCATTTGGATGGTTACACCATTAAGCGCAGAACTTTGGGCAAAGCCTCCAACGGTTATTCCGCCGCTGATGAATCGAACACCGAGTGCGTAGTCGGCCAGATCTAGGTAAAGGCGCCCGTAGCGCTCGTGTGCCTCCGCGACAACATTGCGGTCGGCTGTGTCCAGCGGTGTTAGGATGGGCTGACCAGTCTTGGCGTGGAAGACCTTGTTCCGCACGTCTGTCCAAAGGTCGTGGAAAAGGTCTACGTCGGGTGTGACCGACTTGTTCAACAGGTACCGGTTGAGGTCGACGTTGCATCCGGCGACGCGAATAGCACGACGTAGCCAATACCCCTCGGATTCGGGGCGTCCGTTGGAATTCATCCGCATGGGTGCAAGATGGCCAAGGAGTGACTCTAGAGCCAGGAAGAGATTGCGAAACGCATCGTAGAGATCGTCGGTTACTTGCGACATTCGCCAGTACCGCATGCTTGTGTGCCACTGGCTACCCAGCGCCGGCGCTGGGACTCCGGTGGAGAAGCTGAATCGGCTCACCGAGGTGGCAATTAACCGCAGTATAAGGAGACCAGTCTCTTCGCACCATGTAATGGGGATCGTCCTGGTCAGGGGCGCGAGGACAAGACGCGCGATGTTACGTGCCGCGAGCAGATCGAGCGCCCTGTTAGCTTCATGCAGCGCCGTGATCAGGACGTCGGCACCGTTTGAGGCAGCGAGCCCGTGTACGACGGCGGCATCTGAGCCTACGGTCAATTGTAGGAACGTGTCTCGTGTGGTGCCTTGGCGTACGGTGACTGGTGACGGGGCCGCGAGGATGAACACCGCGCCAGATCGGTCGACGCCAGAATCAAACAGAGGTAGTTCGCCGAAGGTCGCCATGCTTCCACCCTACGGGGCATGCCGACCTGCCGTTGTGATGCCGGGAGGTGTGGGGTGCAAAATGATGCTGTTGCCGACCAGAGAGGAGCCGGTACCCGACATAGTTTTGACGTGACATCTTCGCCCGGCATTTCCGGCTGCATCTCGACCCGAAGCGGTAATGCTGACACGGAGGAACCCCTATGAACTGGCGCTGAGCACTTCCTGGAAGGCGAGATGTGGATCACAAGGGCCATGGAGGCGGATCCGCCAGAGCAGCGGAATACCGCCCTGCTGTGCGCCCAGTTCATGCCACCCTCGTGCACGCAGCGGCGACGGCCGTCCTAGCGATCGAAGCGGGGATGCCTTCACCGAGTACGACTCTTGGTCGAAGCAACCTGGAGAGCCTCAGACCCAGCCAATGCCAATCTCCAACCCGTTCCGGAGGCTTATGCAAAACCTCTTGAGAACATGATCAAAAATTGCTGTCCTCGCAGGTCGGCGACATGATCGGAGCTCGTCTCCGAGTTTTGCAAAGGCTCCTGGTCTACCGGCAGGGTCACCCCTTCTTCCGCGGGGGATCATCCGGGCGCTCCACTTGGAGACCATCCGCTATTCCAGGCGGCCCGAACCCGCTGATTCTCGGACTGCTGTTTCGGTTGATTGCGGATAGATGCGATGACCTCGAATTTTCCCGATCACGAACGTTGGACGTTTGCGGTCGTTTTGGTGGTGTTCAGGCGCCATTAAATGACCGAAAAGTGTCCAGGTGATCACGAGGACGTCTTTTCCTCCGAGCGAGCGGGCTTCGTGCTTTCCCGTCGACCTGGCACCGCCCGACCGCGCCGGGTCAAGGGGGCCGACTTGGGATCGGGAGAGGGGAGGAGTAACCGCCCCCTTGACGCGGTGCGGTAGCCCTTCGGGAGGTCGTCGGGAAAGCACGAAGGCCCCAGCGTCCGCAGCGTCGCTCCGGTCGAGCGATCCCGGAGACCTGCGGGGTGCGGGGCGGCGAGCGCCCGCGGTTGGCTCCGCTGGACCGAGTGTCCGAGGAGGACGTCGGCTCTTGCGCGCCGCAATGATGATCAGTACCTAAAGAACCTCATCTACGTGGTGCCGGCGCAGTCGCGTCCACTACGGCAATTCCTGTCCGGGATGATGATCAAGATCGGCGCCAGCTGCCGGTCGGCTGCCGCTCAGGCATCTGGCTCGGGTGCTGCAACCGGCCGAACGATGCAGTCGCGAGCCAGGTTGCCCACCGGTCGATGAACTCGCCGAGGGCTTCGTCGATGAGCGCGATGAAGGGCCATGCGGCTTGATACGTACTGATGCCCGGGCCAAGCGCCTGCTGAGCGACGTCGTCGTTGGGTGCTGCAGCGAAGGGCTCGTACGACCGGTCGGCGGAGAACCCGGTCTGGTGACCCGGCATCATCGGATGAACCATGAAGGCCGTCTCGAACCACGCGTATTGCCCGGCCTCCTGGGCGTCGCAGAACCACAGCGCGTGCGCCCGCCCGCAGTATGAACCTCCCGGCACGTGTGACTGGTCGATCTGAATCTCGGCGTGAGCGATGACGTCGAAGGGCAGGCGGCCGCGCACGGTGCAATGAGCTGGCGTGGTCATCTGGAGCTTGGCGTCGCCGAGGCGGAGGGGCCAGTCGTTACCCACGGAAGGTGCTGCTGATTGCACGACGCCACGGAGCTTCGAACGGATGCGTTCGTAGAGCTCAGTCGCAGCCTCGGACAACTCGGCGCGCCTCTCCGCTTCTGAGTGGGCTGCAGAGTCGCGGCGAGCCTGTTCGCTGACCCTGCTCACCTGCTCGCGGTGTGCCTCGATCAGGGCAGCGACTCCTCCCGCCGGCGCCTCGGTCTCTGACTGAGCCTCCAGACGGGAGACGAGACGCGCCGCCGCGGGGCGGGCCTGGGGCGCCTTCGTCAGGCACTCGTCGACGATGCTGCGCAGAGGAGTGTCGACGTCGGCCGACAGTCTGGGCGGTGCTTCGTGGAGGTGCTGATCGCGGAAGCTCGGGCCTGTGAAGGGCTGCCGTCCGGTCAGCATCTCGAAGGCCATGACGCCGAACGCGTAGATGTCGGCGGCGGGCGTCGCACGTTGACCCCGCCACTGCTCTGGGGCGGCGTACTGCTGGGTCATCGCGTACTTCCAGGTGTCGACCGCAGTCGTCGCCTCCGCATACCGAGAGATGCCGAAGTCGGTCAGACACCAGTGCCCGTCGAGCAGCAGGACGTTGTCGGGCTTCAGATCACGGTGGACAACGTCCTTGTTCGACAAGCTGACGAGGGCCTGCGCAATGTCCAGCAGCATCGGCAAGGCTTCGGACTGCTGGAGGGGACGGTTGAGTGTCCGGAGGAAGTCGCCCAACGACTGCTCAGCGCGTGGCATGAGGATGACCCAGCCGTCGTTGATCTCGCCAATGCCGATGATTGGCACGACGTTAGGCACGCCGCTCAGATCTTCAGCCAACAGGAGCTCACGCTGCGTCGACGGGTCCTTCGGCACCACCTTAGCGACGGCCTCCTCACTATTCGAGGCGGCGATGTACACTCGCCCGAAGCCCCCCGATCCGAGAGTGTCTCCGAGAGCCCAGGCGCGCCCGTTGATGATTACCTCTGTCACGCGTACGAACCGCCCCTCAGCAGCCAGATCGGAGAACGGACAGTGAAGCATGGCGGGCGGCACGAAGGCTGACCGCTGAACCTTCCGTCACGCTCCGCGCTCCGGGCATCCGCTGACCAGAGCGCCCGCCGGGCCGACCCGCGCGAGCACGGCCGCAAGGCCGCGCGCAGCAAGCGGGATCGGCCCGCGGGCAAGTGAGTAGGGCAACCGACCCAGCCACGTCCGCGCCGCCGCAGGCGGCGTGCTTGATCCCATAGAGGGAAATTCGGCAGCAACGCTGCGTGATGGCTGAGTAACAGTGAGCGATACCCTCTGCCGTCCGGGCGGAGGTTACGTCCGCCGACGTTCCAAGGCCGCGGGTGCGGGCTAGCCAGTACCGTGGGACGTATGGGCGCGGTCGTTGCTTGGTCCTTGGAGCTGGCGGGAGAGAAGCTCGCGGGAGTGCTGCCGAGTAGGTGGGCGCACGTGCAGGGCGTGGGTAGGCGTGCGCGTGTGGTGGCGCCGCTGTTTTCAGGTGAGGACTGCGAGTTACTGGTTGGCGCAGCGCTGCTGCACGACATCGGGTACGCCCCCGAATTGGTCAGCACCGGCTTTCATCCGCTGGATGGTGCTCGGTACCTGCGGGGCGTTGGTGGTACTGATCGATTGGTGAATCTGGTTGCGCATCACTCGTGCGCGACGTTGGAGGCTGAACTGCGGGGATTGTCGGACGAACTGGCCGAGTTCGAGGACGAGAGGACCGCTCTTCGCGACGCGCTGTGGTGGGCTGATATGACTACCACCCCTGATGGTGGCGAGACGACAGCGGTCGAACGGGTGGCGGAGATCCAGACACGCTACGGGCCGGATGATCTCGTGTCGTGCTTCATTAGACGAGCATGGGGCGATCTCAACGCAGCGGTGCACCGTACGCAGCGTCGGCTTGAAGCTGTTGGCATCGCTCAGGCGTAAAACGGCTCTGTGCGGTGCTCAAATCCGTGTTGAATCCGGAGTCGTATGGATGGGTGGATGTTGAGGTCAGCCAGTTCGTCCTGCTCTACCCATAAAACTTCCTTACTCTCGTTGCTTGTACGCGGCTCGCCCTCGATGGGCCACGCGCGAAAGCAGAGAGAGAACTCTTGTCGTACCTCCCCGTCCGAGAATGCAATGACGTGTTCGGGATCCGAGTAAACGCCGATCAGTCCCGCAACCTCGACAGTGATCCCGGTTTCTTCCTTGGCCTCGCGCACGACAGTCTGCGCTATGGTTTCACCGACTTCTTGTGCCCCTCCTGGAATAGCATAGAAATCGTTGTCGGTGCGTCGGATCATCAGCAATCGACCGGTCGCGTCCTGGATAAAGGCAGTCACAGCGACCACGATGCTGTTGGCTGGAGGTGCGTCCGGATCGTGATAGTAGTCGACGCGACGGGACATGGTGCCTACCACCTCGGCGGCGTGGCAGTGTTCCAGACGTTCTCAAAGCACTCTGAGTAGGTCTCGAACAGGTCGCCGCCGGAGAGCCGGCGCAGGTGGAGCAGCGGGGCATGAGCTGCCATGAAGCCGTACACGTGCGTGTTGACGAGCATCTCGTCGTCGAATCGATAGATGCTGTTGTACAGGGTGGTCCCGTGGCACCGGATCTCGATCCCCGCGGTGGCGTCCAGCGGGCGGTAGAAAGCGAGTGCGTTACGCACCTTGGCAGCTATTGTTCCCCTACCGATGCCCTCTTCCACGCTTCGACGGTTGATCTCGGGGCTGGCTGGATCACCCAACAGCAGACGAATCTTCATTCCGTCCTCGGCCTTCTGTCGCAGTCGCTTGATAAGAGTGGGATCATCGGTTAGGAACATCCCCGCGTACAGCAGTATTTCGACGTGTTCCTCCGCCTGGTCCAGCAAACGCGTCCACAACTCAGTGGGTACGGAGTGGCGATGCGGGTACACATGCACGATCTCTGAGCCACCGATCTCAGCTCTTCGCTCGGGAGTGATCGCGTCCGGCCAGAGGTAGTTCTCCGTCTCACGGACCATGGCAGCGATGGCGCGGCGGTGCTTCGGGTAGGGCAGGCGTCCTTTTGAGATCCAGCGCTCCACGGTCTTGGGATCGACCCTGGTAACCCTCGCCACCTGGTCGAGGTCCAACCCATGGCGCAGGAGTGCATCGCGTAGGCGCTCGTTCGGCATGACACTCCGTGTCTGGCTGGGACGAGTAGGGACGTCGAAGCGTACACGGGACGTCTACAGATGTCCCGCTGTGTGGTGCTCATGTCCTCCTTGCTTGCCGAATATGGATGACGTCAAGCCGGTCCGCCACACCGGGCGGCCAGGGACAGGAGGACAGCGCAGATGGCGGTTCCACGCGGTACACGGTTCGAGGTCGAGCACGACCAGGTCTTTGCTGAGGGCGCGGCGATCGTCGGCCCGGTGAGTGCGGACATGGAGTACGTCTCCAACGAGGACAAGGCACGGGGTAAGCAGCCGAAACAGCGAGTTGATGAGCAATCCGGGTTGTTGCAATGGAAAGTCACTGTTTCCGATCCGTCAGCCGAGAAGGATCGAGAGAAGTCGATCAGCTTGACGATGCTGGCCAAGGTGCAGCCCGTTCCGCCGGAGACGGCGATCGCTGGTTTCGATTTTCGGCCGGTGTACTTCGAAGGTCTGACTATCGAGCCGCGGGTGATGGGCGAGAAATTCAAGTACTTGGGTTGGGTGTTCCGGGCGACCGGGATGCGTGCACCGAATGGAGCCACTAAAGGCCACGGCAAGCCGCTACCGGCTCTTCCGGTAGTCGACAAGTCCGCCGCGTGACGGCGGGATTGGAGCCATGCGGGATATCGTGCAGGTACACATTACGTCCGCCCTCCCGATTCGGGCTCAGGCGCTGCCTTTCGCGGATCGGATCGAGGTACGTTTCGGCATGGCGTTCCCGGCCGTGTTGATAGTCGATCAGGACGCGCTGGATTCGCTCATCGAGGAACTCACAATTGGCCGAGACGCGTTGCACGCTTCCTGCGAAGCCGAGACGGACGCAGGAGGTCGGGAGCAATGACCGGAGACGAGGCCACTGATCCGAAACCGCCGCGAACCTTGGTGGACGCTCAAGTGGCGTTGGCGCTTATCCGGCCGCGTCGGCAGGCGCCGCTGGCGGAGTGGCTTGCGTATTACCAGCGATCGGCGTCGTGGTATGCGGAGATCGCCGAGATAGATCGGGGCCACCATCACGAGGCGCTGTATATGGCGGAGCAGGAGGGAGAGCATGCGAAGGAAATCGCGGCGCAGATCCAAGCTGAAACGAGCGTGAGAGATGAGGGCTGTGGGAAAAACCATGACTCCGGGGGGCACGAGGACCTTGATGCAGGCTCATGAGGAACTAGTGCGCATCCGGCCGAGTCGGGATTCGTCATTGGCGGCATGGTTGGAGTATTACCAGCGCTCGGTTTCGTTGTATGTGCAGATCTCCGATATCGACCCCGGTCACGGGCTTGAGGCCTTGTATTGGGCACGGCGGGAGCAACGCCGTGCGGAGCAAATCACGGCCCGGATCAGAGCAGAGCAGCCACGAAAGTGACAAGAGCGCCGGGACGCCCGTGAAGGAGCAGGAGGGAGGTGGATGGTGATGCAGGAAGGTGACCGCTGGCGTGCGCTAGTCACGCGGGCACAGCGGCTATGGCCAGGCTCGCGACGCGCCCGCAGTGCCCAGCGAGGTCGCTCCACGTGGCAGACGTGCCGACGATGCCGGAGTAGGTCCTATCTGCGGATCAGTGATGATCGGCTGTGCAGTGGTTGCCGCTGCCTGCAATAAACACGCCACACAGAAGACAAGTGCAGGAAAAACGCATCCGGAGTGGTGCGGTAATGCCGCACGCCCTCATCAATTGTAGGACCGACGTACGCGCAGAAGCGGAATCTCTGGCTACCAACCTGATCCGCTTCTGCGCTGTCCACCCGAGTCAGGAGTGAACAGTAGTGAGGATACCCAGACCCACCGGGCCGGGCGCAAGCCCCCTGTCCAGTCTAAATGAAAACCGCACTGAACAAATGCTTACCGCGATCGCATTGTTGAGGGTCGGGGGTGGTCGGTGATGGACGCATACCTCATGGCCCTGGTGATCGCCGGTGGCGGCGCGCTGGGCGTCGTGGTGTGGGTGCTCGCCAAACTCGGCAAGGCACTGATCAAGATCGTCGAAGCCCTGGCCGCAGCGGCCGTGGTGCTCTTCGTGCTATGGCTGGTGATCAAGGCCGTGGTGTGGGCGCTGCGACAAGTGCTCACCCACTGGCGGACCAGCCTGACCGTGCTCGCCATGGTGGCCTGGTGGCACTGGTGGGGTGGGGCTTCGCTGGCCGTGACCGCTGGCGTGGTCGCCGGGGTGCTCACGGCGTGGCGGCTGATCGACCTCGCGTCGTTCGATGCGTGGGCGGGTCGGCATCTACGGGCTTGGTGGCTGCGCTGGACTGTGTACGCGCCCAAGCTGCCCCAGTGGCTGCACGCCTGCGGTCTAAGCATCAAACCCGACGCCGCGCCCATGGTTGTGGCGGTCAATCCCCTCGGGCGCAGCATCCGTCGCACCCGGAGCCAGTCGCAGGCATGGCTGCCGCAGGTGCTCGGGGTGCGGTCGGGCGCGTCGTGGGATGAGGTGCGGGTGCAGCTGGTGCCCGGTCAGAAACCCGAGGATTTCGATGAGGCCGCGCGGGCGTTGGCGTCGGCCCGGGCAGTGACTCGTTGCCAGGTCCGTGAGCTGACCCCCAACGTGGTCTCGATTGATTTCCAGCGCCGTAACCTGCTCGCCGATCCAGTGTCCTGCCTGGACCTTGCCACGCTGGGCGCACTCGACGGTACGTCGGTGGATTTGCGGCGGGTGTTTTCCGGGCGCACCGAATACGGCCAAGATTGGTACGTCCCTCTCGCCGGGGGTCACACCCTGGTGGCGGGGTCGACGGG
The DNA here is from genome assembly GCA_963717245.1 of uncultured Actinomycetota bacterium. Taxonomy (GTDB): domain Bacteria; phylum Actinomycetota; class Actinomycetes; order Mycobacteriales; family Pseudonocardiaceae. Next base: position 35,057 of record CAVQVV010000008.1, read on the forward strand.
GGCGGGCAAGAACTCGGCGATGTGGTGCCCGCTGGTTTCCATCGCCCCGGCCATCCGCGACGGCCTCGTGCGGGTGTCCGGGATTGACCCCAAGGGCATGGAGCTGGCCTACGGGCGGCGAATTTTTCACCGTTACGCCGTCACCGGCACCGACGCCGTCGCCGTGCTCGACGACCTCGTTGCGGCCATGCACGCCCGCAAAGCCGAATTTGCTGGCCAGGTGCGGTTGGTGCCGATCAGCCGCAAGCACCCGTTGGAGCTGTTGGAGTTCGATGAGATCGGGGCGCTGACGAAATACATCGACCGCAAGACCCGTGAGGCGATCACCGAGCGGGTGGCGTTGTTGACCACGCAGGGTCGGGCGTTGGGGTTCACGGTGCGGGGTTATGTCCAGGAACCCACCAAGGACACCGTGCCGGTCCGGGAGCTGTTCCCGCGCCGGATCTGCCTGCGAGTCTCGGCTAAATCGCATGTGGGGATGGTGCTGGGGGATCAGGCCTACGAGCGTGGCGCGTGGGCCAACCGGATCACCGAAACCGAAGCCGGCGTCGGTTACGTCTTCGGCGAAGGCATCCGCGAACCCCTGCGCATCCGCGCCGGCTGGGTCCCCGACGAGACGATCAAGCAACTCGAAACGTTCGTCACGGGCCCGATCACCCACGAGACGGCGGTGCTGCCCTTTCCCACCAAACCCACCGACCCGACCGGGTCAACTCGCGGAGGTGCCGCATGACAACCACCGTTGATCTGCTTGCCGCGATCGGCGCTCACCTAACCGAGTTCGAGCTACCCGCGACCGCCTCTGTCCACGTAACGGCCTCCCTGTCCGCGCCGCAGGTGACCGTGCAACTCACGTGCCACGAACCATCCGCCATCGCCCATGGTCTCCTCGCTTGGGCCGACACTCTCGCCGAGGTCGCTGCCCGAGCCTGGCGGGTCCCCAGAGGTGACTCGGTGCATCTGTCTGTGACCGGGCTCTTGCCGCGCGGTGCCTCGGTTCTGGTCTACGGCAGCCATGCGACCACCCACCGCGGTCTCGGCCCTGATCTCGCACCCGATGCCACCACGATCATCCCGCTATCGATGCTGCGGCACGCGGCCATGGTCGAGGAGGTGAAGGCCTGATGGCCACGGCTACGGACCCCACCACTCTCGGTGCCGCGCGGATGACCCGGGCGCAGCGGGACGCACTACCGCTGACCGCCGACGTCGCCCAGGCTCTGGCCGAACAACACGGCGTCTGCATCCGACCACTGGCCATGCGCCGCATCGACACCACCACCGGCCGCATCGACATCGTGCCCGTCCCCTGCGGATCCACCCGAGAGGACCAATGCCAACCCTGCGCGGAGAAAGGCCGCCGGTTACGGATGGCCCAATGCCGCGAGGGTTGGCACCTCGAAGCCGAGCCGATCACCGACCGGGCCACCCCGAGCGAGGACCACAAGGCGCTGATGGCCACCCGGGCCGATCTTCTCGCCGTCTACACCGAATGCCGCGCAATTGGGGACGAGATCACCTGTGAGCAGATCGCCGAGTCGGTCGCCGAACTTGATGCCGAACTCCGTGCGGCTGGCGTGCGCGGCCGGCTCACCCCGCTCGATCCAGCACCCAAACCGGTCAAGCGATCCACCCGGCGCCGTCAAGATGCCGCGGATCTGCCTCGCCGACCGGTCGACAAACGCACGGTAGGGCGGGTCTTCGCCGGGCGCTATCGGCCCTCCACCTTCCTCACCCTCACCCTCGATTCCTACGGCCGCGTAAACAACGAGGGCGCGGCGGTCGATCCGGAGAGATATGACTACCGCCGGGCCGCGCGAGACGCCATTCACTTCCCGGCGTTGGTGGACCGGTTCTGGCAGAACACCCGGCGCTGCGTCGGCTGGGAGGTGCAGTATTTCGGCACCGTCGAGCCCCAAAAACGCGGCGCACCGCACTTCCACGCCGCCATCCGCGGAGCGATCCCCCGAGCGGAGCTGCGGGCGATCACCGCGGCGACGTATCACCAGGTGTGGTGGCCAGAGCACGACCAGCTGATCTACGGCGGGGAACGACTGCCTATGTGGGATCCGCGCGCGAAAGCCTTCGCTGACCCCAACACTGCGACACCGTTGCCGACTTGGGACCAGGCGTGTGAGGAGCTGACCGAACCCGCGCACGTTGTTCGGTTCGGAGCCCAGGTGCACGTCAAGGGCATCCTGGGTGGCACCGAGGAAGCTGGTCGCCACGTTGGTTACCTCACGAAGTATTTGGCCAAGAGCGTCGGGCAGGCCGCCGGACTCGGTGAGCACGCCACTGACGCCCACCGCGACCACGCCCGGCGGCTGCACGCCGAACTACAGCTAACCCCGTGCTCGGCGCGATGTCCGGTGTGGCTTCTTTATGGCGTCCAGCCTAAAGGCGCGCGGCACTCCATGACTCCCGGGCAGTGCAAGGGCAAGGCCCACAATCCCGAACACCTCGGCATCGCCGGGCGCCGCGTCCTGGTCTCCCGGAAGTGGTCGAACAAAACGCTGGATGACCATCGGGCCGAACGCGGCGCATTCGTTCGGCAACTCCTTGAAACCGCCGGTATTCAGCCAGCGCACGGCCCCCAAGACGGCCCCTACAGGTGGGAGCGCCCCGCACCCTCCGACCCCGACGTGCCACCCCGAGCCGTGCTGCTGCTGCACGCCGTCGCCGAACGACAGCGATGGAAAGCCGAATACGCCGCCGCGCAACTAGCTGTCGGTGAACCACACGACAACCGTTCGGCAACTAGCGATCAAGCCGCCTGAGGGAGGGGGAACTGTGCAGAAATACCTCACCGTGCCGGAGACCGCTTTTTACCTGAACACCTCCGAGCGGTTCGTGCGGAGGCTGGTCGCAGAGCGGCGAATCGCTTTTCACCACGTCGGCCGACATGTGCGCTTCGCAATATCCGACCTCGATGAGTGGCTGCTCGCCAGCCGCGTCGAGCCGATCACCACGACGACGGTGCGGCGGCACCTCGGGCAGGTGGCGTGATGGCAAACAAGAAGGGACACCGACGGTTCGGCAACGTCCGAAAGCTGACGTCGGGTCGATTCCAGGCGCGGTACCTCGGCCCGGATGGTCTGATGCGCACGGCACCGGAGACGTTCGGTTCGAAGCGTGACGCCGAGCAATGGTTGACGCTCACCGAATCGGAGATCTTGCGCGGGGACTGGTCAGACCCGCTCAAGGGCAGGGAGCTGTTTCGGGAGTTCGGAGCGCGCTGGATCACAGAGCACCGGGTGGGGGAGCGGACCCGGGAGGAGTACCTGAGCTTGTGGCGCCACCACATCGAGCCGTACCTCGGTCAGGTTGAGCTAGCTGAATTGTCGACAGACACAATCCGGGGCTGGCGCGCTGCGTTGTTGCGCGGCGGGCGGTCGGAGGACCGGACGGTCAAGGCCTATCGGCTGGTGAGGGCGGTCCTTAACACGGCCATGGACGATGGACGGATCAAACGCAACCCGTGCCGGATCAAAGGTGCGGGGGAGTATCGGGCGGCCGAGCGACCGACTGCGAGCGTCCGACAGGTCTACGCGCTCGCCGAGCGAATGCCCGATCGGTTCCGAGTCCTGGTGCTGGCTGCGGCGTTCACCGGCCTGCGGTGGGGTGAGCTGATCGCACTGCGACGCTATGACGTCGACCTCACAGGCCGCGTGCTGCACGTCCGACGGCGCTTGGCGCAACTGAATGGGGGCGCCATTCAGGCCGGGCCGCCCAAGTCGGCGGCAGGGGTTCGCAGCGTCTCCCTGCCGACTGTTCTCGTCGATGAACTGCGCCGACACATCGATCAGTACGCAGGTGCAGGACCCGAGGGTCTGGTATTTCGGGGTGAGAAGGGCGCGGTGCTTCGCCGTGGGAACTTCGGCCGGTGCACGAAGTGGCCAGCGATGGTCGTGGCGGCCGGACTCCCCGCCGGGTTCCATTTCCATGACCTCAGGCACACGGGCAACCACCTGGCCGCGGGTTCGGGCGCGACTACGCGGGAGCTGATGCACCGGATGGGTCACGGCTCGATGCGCGCAGCGTTGATCTACCAGCACGCTACCAACGCCCGTGACCGCAGCATCGCGGAGGCGATGAGCGCGCTGGTCGAGTCCGGTCGGACAGAGACCCCGGATAGCAGCGACAACGGGGCGAACCACGCCGGCGAGGAGGGCGACGACGGTGCGGCAGGGGCGGTGGCCCCGGGCCTAATGGCACGTTAATGGCACGAACGCCGACGGCGGCCCTTCCCATGATCGGGAGAGGCCGCCGTTTTGGCTGCAAAAATGCGCGGAGCGGGCGACCGGGATCGAACCGGCATGGCCAGCTTGGAAGGCTGGGGCTCTACCATTGAGCTACGCCCGCATGCCCCACCGTAGCGGAGCGGCCCTAGCGTACCTGCTGCCGGCTTCCGCCCGGGATGAGCCGTGGTCGACGCGGGATCCGGATCGTCGCGTAGGCTGCGCCATGCACTACTCGGTGCACCGGGGTGTGGCGCAGCTTGGTAGCGCACTCGCTTTGGGAGCGAGGGGCCGTGGGTTCGAATCCCGCCACCCCGACCAGGTGAAACAGGTCGGATCAAGAGGTTGGCCGAGGTAGCAGCGGGGTAGCAACGACTGCTCACAGGTCGTCCCACTCGACGCTGTCGAGTGCTCGCGCTTGGAGGAGCAAGCTCATCACGGTGTGGCGAAAGTCGGGTAGCCACACGTGTCGGTACCGGCACGAGCACGGCTTGCGTCAAAGTGCCGGTTCAAGGTTCAGGCTGCCGGGTTCCATCGGGGCGCCCGCGCTGGTGGGAAACGCCAGATCATGTTTCCGGTCCATTATTCTTCATGTGCGAAGTTTATAAAACCACGTGGCTCCATATGTGTGACCTAACCCAATATGGCAGGTGGCGGGTCCTGCTGGACCAATCGCGGACCGATTTGGGGTCTCCCCCCAGCGACCGTGATGGCGCCGAGGTAAGAGTGACGGGGCCGCTCAGGACGTGCTGTCCTTGCCAGAGCTGTCGTTGACCTTCGCGAGGAGCGGCTCAGCCTTATCTCTGGCCTTCGCGAGGACAGGCTCAGCCTTGTCCTTGACCTTCTCGACGAGCGAATCAGCCCTCTCCTCGGCTTTCTCGACGAGCGACCCGGCCTTCTCGATGACTTGATCGACAAGCGGCTCAGCCCTTGCGATGGCCTGATCCACCAGGTCGTTGATCTTGTCCTCTGAAGTCATGGTATTCACCGCTCCCTCGGCAACCGATTGGGGGCCAATCCTTCCCCTTCAGATGGGGTGACGGGAAGTGGTCGACAGAGCAGTGCCCCCAAAGGATTAGGGTTCAACAGGGCGTGCCCCCAGAAGAGCGAAGTTGGCCTCAACCTTCGCATCGGCGCAGGTGACCTGATCTCCCTCGCGCCGCGCACGGCTTGCCGAGGTTTTGGGAGGGAGGGGCCGTGGGTTCGAATCCCATCACCCCGACCAGGTAGAACACGGCGTCGGGCCAGCTCAGCACGCTGCCCACCAGGACAGGGTGTCGCACCGGCAACGGTGGAGCCCTGGCAAGTCCGCCACGGCTCACATGTTTGCGGTCCAGTGTCGAGGGGACTCAGCGCCGGACCCGGAGCGTCCTCACCTCAAGCAGGTCGGAGATGCCCACCCACTGTGAGTGTGGTCGATCCAGTCAGCGGTGATGCTCATGGACTGCCGGTACCCGGCCCAGCTCAACGCCGGAAGGCGTTCCGGGCTCGGGTGTTCCCTGATCATCACCTCATAGCCTGCGACCCAGGTGAACGGAACGGTCTTGCCGTCCATGGCCCGGATCCATCGCGGAAAGTGTGCTGCGGCGGCGAGCACCTCGGCGTGCGCTGAGTCTTGGCCCCGAACCATGGCGGGCGAGATGAACCGGCCCGGTTCAAAATGCGCGCCCAGGTCGACGGTGACTCTGCGGATACCGGGCCGATGGACGATGCCGTCGATCAGGCGCACCGGCTGCGGGCGGTGCATCCACTTGTCCCAGTACCAGTCCCAGCTCCACGTGTGTGGTTGCTGCTGGGCAGCCACCGTCCACAGTTCGTGGCAGGTGCGCCGGATGCCGTTGAGCTTGCCGTCACCGTCTAGGTACACAGCGATGAGATCAACAACGAGCGGCTCGCTGTGCGTTGGGGGAGTGAGGTCGATCGAGTCGAGATCGTCGGAGCGCAAGCCCCATTGACGCTGCTCGTTCCACTCTCGGATCCTGTCGAGCTGCTCGCGGAGGGAAACGAACATTGCGCTCGGTGCGATACTGCGCTCCACTTCCTGAGTTGTGCCTCGGAGGTTATCCATGGTATCTGGGTACCCTGTGCGGGATCAGACGTAACCGGTCGCCGCGAACCGGTTGTCGTCGGCGGCAGGCGGTTTCACGCAGCGGGAAGGCTGCCGATGCAGCGCCCCGAGCGGCGGGATCGGAGCGCTCGCCTAGACTTCGTCCACATCTCCTGCCCGGCGGCGGCTCAGCCGGCGCGTTCCCCATCTTTCCTTGAGGAGTATTCCGTGAAGAGCACCGTCGAACAGCTCAGCCCGACGCGGGTGAAGATCAACGTCGAGGTGCCGTTCGACGAGCTCAAGCCTGACTTCGACCGCGCCTACCGGAAGATCGCTCACCAGGTCAACATCCCAGGATTCCGGCCGGGCAAGGCGCCAGCCCGGATCTTGGAGCAGCGGCTGGGTCGCGGCGTGGTGCTGGAGGAAGTAGTCAGCGAAGCGGTGCCGGCGAAGTACGCCGAGATCGTCTCCGCCAATGAGGTGCACCCGCTCGGGCGTCCGGAGATCGAAGTCACGAAGATCGAAGACGGTGACCATCTCGCGTTCACCGCCGAGGTCGACGTCCGGCCGGACATCCAGATGCCGGCGTTCAACGAGCTCGCGGTCTCCGTCGACGATGTCGAGGTGACCGATGTCGAGATCGACGAGCAGCTTGACGGGCTTCGTTCCCGCTTCGGCACTCTCACCGCAGTCGAGCGTCCCGTCCAGCAGGGCGACCTCGTGTCACTCGACCTCTCGGCCACCGTCGACGGGGTAGAGGTGCCGGACCTGGCAACCACCGACCTTTCCTATGAGATCGGCTCCGGGCAGCTCATGGAAGGCATCGACGACGCGCTGATCGGGGCCAACCAGGGCGACGAGCGAATGGTCACCGCGGTGTTGGCCGCCGGGGAGATGGCCGGGCAGCAGGCCGAGGTGACGGCGAAGATCCAGGCCGTGAAGGAACGGGAGCTGCCCGCGGCCGATGACGAATTCGCCCAGCTCGCCAGCGAATTCGACACCGTCGAGGAGCTCCGCGCTGATCTGCGCATCCGGCTCGGGCGGGTTAAGGCGATGCAGCAGGCCGCGCAGGCCAGAGACAAGGTGCTCGAGGCGCTGCTTGACAGCACCGAGGTGCCGCTGCCGGACTCGGTCGTCGCCTCCGAGCTCGAGTCGCGCAAGCAAGATGCACTGCACGCGTTCGACAACGACGAGAGGCGCCTCGGCCAGTGGCTGGCGCAACAGGGTCATGGCGCTGAGGATTTCGAGACCGACTTGCGCAACGCTGCGCAGCACACCGTCAAAGTTCAACTCTTGCTCGACGCGATCGCGGACGCGGAGCAGCTCTCGGTCACCGACAACGAGCTCAGTGAGCGCATCGTGTACCAGGCGCAGCGCCACGGCGTCAGTCCCAACGAGTACGCCCAGAAGCTGCACGACGCTGGCGAGTTGAGTGCTGTCTACGCCGACGTCCGCCGGGGTAAGGCGTTAGCCGTGGTGGTGGGCCAGGCTGCCGTCACCGACGCCACCGGAAACCTTATCGACATGGACGCGCTGATCGCCTCGGCAACTCCGGAGCACGCCGCGTCCGTCCGCTGACCCAGGCCTGGTGTAACGCTCTGAGCGAACTGTGGGCGCGGCAGGAAGTAGTCAGTCGCCGCCTTCGTTAGGGTCGGCAGTATCCACCGCGTCGGAGTTCGGTTCGACCTCCGAGCCGCACCCCCCCTCCACCCCAGACCAGATGACACAGGTGGACCTGATGACAGAAGGCAGGCACACGTGACCTCCGACCACATCGCCTCGGCCGTGCCGCTGCCGGGCGCACCCACGATGCGGACCGGCTCGGCTGGCCTCAACCTGACCGACTCGGTGTATGAGCGGCTGCTGCGCGAGCGCATCATCGTGCTCGGATCCCAGGTTGAGGAGAACATCGCCAACCAGATCTGCGCCCAGCTCTTGTTGCTGTCCGCGGAAGATCCCGAGCAGGACATCCGGCTCTACATCAACTCGCCGGGCGGTTCGGTGACCGCGGGCATGGCCATCTACGACACCATGCACCTGATCGAGCCCGATGTGGCGACCTACGCCATGGGCTTGGCCGCCTCGATGGGGCAGTTCCTGCTGTCCGCGGGGACCCGCGGCAAGCGATACGCCCTGCCGCACGCGCGGATCCTCATGCACCACCCTCAGCTGGCGTGTCGGGCACCGCGGCGGACATCGCAATCCAGGCGGACATGTTGATCAAGCACAAGCGGGAAATGGCCGAGCTCATCGCCGAGCAGACCGGTCAGTCGGTAGAGCGGATTATCATTGACTCCGACCGGGACCGCTGGTTCACCGCCGAAGAGGCCCGCGAGTACGGCTTCGTCGACTACGTCCTGACCCGCGCCAACTCGCTACCCGACGCGAGCCTCTGAGCTTCGAGGAGTCCCAATGAATCATCTGTTCGGAGGCGCCATGCCCCACAATTGCATGCCCCATGATCGCTTGATGGTCGATCACCTGCCGCAGTCGCGTTATGTCCTGCCCTCGTTCATCGAGCGCACCAGCTACGGGGTCAAGGAATCCAACCCGTATAACAAGCTGTTCGAGGAGCGCATCATCTTCCTCGGCGAACAGATCAATAACACCTCGGCCAACGACACCATGGCGCAGCTGCTGGTGCTGGAATCCACCGATCCGGACCGACTCATCACCATGTACATCAATTCACCGGGCGGGTCGTTCACCGCGATGACGGCGATCTATGACACCATGCAGTACGTTCGGCCGGAGATTCAAACGGTCTGCCTCGGCCAGGCCGCCTCGGCCGCCGCGGTGCTGCTCGCCGCGGGTACTCCCGGCAAGCGAATGGCCGTTCCCAACGCCCAGATCCTTATCCACCAGCCGGCGACCGAGGGCGTGTTCGGACAAGTCTCAGACCTGGAGATCCAGGCGGCTGAGATCCAGCGGATGCGCCGCCTGCTCGAGTTCACCCTGGCGCACCACACCGGTCAGACCGAGGAACGCATCCGCGCTGACATCGACCGGGATAAGATCTTGACCGCAGTTGAGGCCAAGGAGTACGGGATCATTGACGACATCACCCAGATCCGGAAGCTCTCCGCTGCCAGACCCTGACGCTGAGTAGGCCGACACGCCGAGCGAACAGCGAAGCCGTGTCCGCGGACCAATGTCAGGAAGGCTGGTACCTCCCGCACAACGGGGTCGGACGGGTACCGTCGAACACACACGCAGCCGGGCGCGCTGCACACCACGCGCCGGGAAGGACGAGAGGGCAGCGCCCATGGCACGGATCGGTGACGGCGGCGACCTGTTGAAGTGTTCCTTCTGCGGGAAGAGTCAGAAGCAGGTCAAGAAGCTCATCGCCGGACCCGGCGTGTACATCTGCGATGAGTGCATAGACCTGTGTAACGAGATCATCGAGGAGGAGCTGGTCGACGCTGGCGACGTCAAGCTCGACGAGTTGCCCAAGCCCAGCGAGATCCACGATTTCCTTGAGGCGTACGTCATCGGCCAGGATGATGCGAAGCGCACCTTGTCCGTTGCGGTGTACAACCACTACAAGCGTATTCAGGCGGGCGAGAAGGGTCGCGATGACGACATTGAACTGGCCAAGTCGAATATCCTGATGCTCGGTCCTACCGGGTGCGGCAAAACTTATCTGGCCCAGACCTTGGCGAAGCTGCTTAATGTGCCGTTCGCCATCGCTGACGCCACCGCTCTCACCGAAGCCGGGTACGTCGGCGAGGACGTCGAGAACATCCTCCTCAAGCTGATCCAGGCCGCGGACTACGATGTCAAGCGAGCTGAGACCGGCATCATCTATATCGATGAGGTCGACAAGATCGCTCGCAAGTCGGAGAATCCCTCGATCACCAGAGATGTCTCCGGTGAGGGTGTCCAGCAGGCGCTGCTGAAGATCCTGGAAGGCACCACCGCCAGCGTTCCGCCACAGGGTGGCCGTAAGCACCCGCACCAGGAGTTCATCCAGATCGACACGACGAACGTCCTGTTCATCGTCGCTGGTGCGTTCGCCGGCCTGGACAGGATCATCGATGATCGGCTCGGCAAGCGTGGGTTGGGTTTCGGCGCCGAGCTCCGCTCGAAGACCGACATCGACACGTCCGACGTGTTTGCACACGTCATGCCAGAAGATCTGATCAAATTTGGTCTGATCCCGGAATTCATCGGTCGGCTCCCGGTGATCGCCAGCGTGACGAATCTGGACAAGCGTTCACTGGTGCAGATCCTCACCGATCCACGCAACGCTCTGTCGAAGCAGTACTGCAAGCTCTTCGAGATGGACGGCGTGGAACTGGAGTTCACTGCCACGGCGTTGGAGGCGATCGCCGATCAGGGCATCCTTCGGGGTACTGGCGCCCGCGGGTTGCGCGCCATCATGGAGGAGGTGCTGCTCCCGGTGATGTACGACATCCCTAGCCGCACCGACGTGGCGAAGGTCGTCATCACTGAGCAAACCGTGCGGGAGAACGTGAACCCGACAATCGTGACCCGCCAGTCCACCCGCCGCGAACGTCGCGAGAAGTCGGCCTGAGGGCTTCAGTTGGGAGCCCTTCAAGTACCGCCAACCCCGTACCGGACAGCTCTCAACAGCCACCAACCTGGCCGATGACTCAGCCGTCGGTGCGTAGCGGGGATGCCGCGCTGGTTGCGCTACGGGCAGTCGAGATCGAGCTGAACCGCCGTTGGCCGGAGAGCCGTATCGAGCCATCGCTGACGCGGATCGCGGCGCTGGTTGACTTGCTCGGCTCGCCGCAGCGCTGCTACCCGGTGCTACACATCGCAGGCACGAATGGCAAGACATCGGTAGCCCGGATGCTGGATGCGCTGCTGTCCCGGATGGGCCTGCGGGTGGGTCGCTACACCAGCCCGCACCTCCAGCGCGTCACCGAGCGGATCAGTCTGGACGGGACACCGATCAGCCCGGAACGCTATGTCGAGGCTTATCACGACATCGAGCCTTACCTCGCCCTGGTCGATGCCGGATCGCCGATTCCGGTCAGCAAGTTCGAGGTGCTGACCGCGATGGCGTTCGCGGCCTTCGCTGACGCGCCGGTGGACGCTGCCGTCGTAGAGGTTGGTCTCGGCGGAAGCTGGGACGCCACGAACGTCGCCGATGCCACGGTGGCGGCGATCACTCCGGTTGCGGTGGATCACGTCAACTATCTGGGCAGCGACATCGCGGGTATCGCTCGGGAGAAAGCCGGGATCATCAAGCCGGAATCGGTGGCGGTGCTCGCCCAGCAATTACCCGAGGCGGCTCGGGTGATCGCGGGGCGCAGCCTCGAGATGGACGCGACCGTCGCCAGGGAAGGAATGGAATTCGGCGTGCTGCAACGCGACATCGCCGTTGGCGGCCAACAGCTGAGATTGCAGGGCCTGGGCGGGGTGTACGACCAGGTCTTCCTTCCGCTGCACGGTGCGCACCAGTCCCATAACGCCGCGCTCGCGCTGGCCGCCGCCGAGGCGTTCTTCGGCGCCGGCGCCAACTCATCGTTGGACATCGACGCGGTGCGCGACGCCTTCGCCACGGTGACGGCTCCCGGCCGGCTGGAGCGGGTCAGCACGGCACCCTCGGTCTTTCTGGACGGCGCGCACAACCCTCACGGGGCTCATGCACTGGCGGCTGCGCTGCACGACGATTTCAGCTTCCGCAGGCTGGTCGCGGTAGTCGGGGTGATGCGCGACAAGGACGCCCGCGGCATCCTTGCGGAGCTTGAGCCGGTGGTCGACGAAGTCGTGGTCACTGCCAGTAGCTCGCTACGCGCGATGGACGTCGCCGACCTCGCCGAGGCGGCCCGGGAAGTCTTCGGCGAATCCCGAGTGCGAGTCGCACGCCGGTTGCCGGACGCGATCAAGATGGCGACAGCCTTGGCCGTTGAGACAGCTGCGGAACCCGACCGGATCTCGGGCGTCGGCATCGTGATCACCGGCTCGGTGGTGATGGTAGGCGAGGCACGCACCGTGTTCGGCCGAGAACCGCAATGAGCAACCAGCCAGTCAAGGGGGATCCGCTGCGCGGCTTGCGCGGGATCTTCGCGGGAACCCTGGTGATGGAAGTGATCGTCGTCGGACTTGCCCTGCTCGTCGTCAATCGGATCGGTGGCGGGTTGGGTGCACCGGCCGGCTGGTACACCGCGGGACTTGCGCTGGCGATGCTCCTTGCGGCTTTCGCGCAGCGCCAGCCGTGGGGCTTGGGGTTAGCGCTGGCGTTGCAGGTCGCGATGGTCGCTGGCTGGTTTGCCAATCCCGCGCTAGGTGCGCTCGGCTTGCTGTTCATGCTGGTCTGGGGCTTTTTGCTGTACGTGCGCTGGGCGGTGCAGCGCAAGCAGCGACTATTCGCCAGCGGAAAGTAAGAACTAGGCTCATCGCTCCGGCGGCCGGTCGCTAGGCTCCCAGCGTCCGGTCACCGCTATTGCTGAGGAGAATGAGCTGCTGTGAGTGAGCGCACCCTGGTCCTGGTCAAGCCCGACGGTGTGGGCCGCGGCCTGGTCGGAGAGGTGATCGCGAGGATCGAACGCAAGGGTCTGACGCTGGCCGCGTTGGAGTTGCGCATGGTTTCGCGCGATCTGGCCGAGCAGCACTACGCCGAGCATGAGGACAAGCCGTTCTTCGGTTCGCTGCTGGAGTTCATCACCTCCGCGCCGGTGGTGGCGGCCGTGGTGGAGGGGGAGCGCGCGGTGGCGGCCTTCCGGCAGCTGGCCGGGGGCACCGATCCGGTGGACAAGGCCACCCCCGGCTCGATCCGCGGTGACCTCGCCCTGGAGACCCAATCGAACCTGGTGCACGGGTCCGACTCGGTCGATTCCGCCAAGCGCGAGATCGCGCTGTGGTTCCCAGAGTTGTAGAGGGGTTTGCGCACGGGCGTGCGTTGGCGACGGCGTCGGCAGCCCTGATCGTCAGGTTGGTCGCTGTTAGCGGCGCCGCTGGGCCGGGTTGGTGGTCCTTGAAGGGCGCCCAACTACGCTGAGCGCCATGGCAGGAAAATCGGTATTCGAGCAGCTCAAGCCACTGCTGCCCCGGGTCTCCAAGCCGGTGCAGTACGTCGGAGGCGAACTGAACTCCACGGTGAAGGACTGGGACACCGCCGTGGTGCGCTGGGCTTTGATGTACCCGGACGCCTACGAGGTCGGGCTGCCCAACCAGGGGATCATGATCCTCTACGAGGTGCTCAACGAGCAGCCCGACGTGCTCGCTGAGCGGACTTACGCTGTCTGGCCGGATCTTGAGGCGCTGATGCGCGAGCACGGCATCCCGCAGTTCACCGTGGACTCGCATCGGCCGGTAGGGGCATTCGACCTGCTCGGCGTGTCCTTCGCCACCGAGCTCGGCTACACCAACCTGCTCACCGCTCTGGACCTTGCCGGGATTCCCCTGCACGCCGCGCAGCGGACCGACGTTGACCCCATTGTCATCGCCGGCGGCCACGCCGCGTTCAATCCAGAGCCGATCGCCGACTTCATCGATGCGGCGGTTCTGGGCGATGGGGAACAAGCGGTCCTGGAGATCACCGCGATCGTGCGGGAGTGGAAGGCGCAAGGACGCCCTGGCGGTCGGCAGGAACTGCTCGGCAGGCTGGCTGAGATCGACGGCGTCTACCTGCCGGCCTATTACGACGTCAGTTACCTTTCCGACGGTCGGATCGCCGAGGTCGTCCCCAACGCCGAACGGGCCCAACAGCGGGTGGCCAAACGCACCACCATGGACCTCGACGAGTGGCCCTACCCGAAGCGGCCACTGGTGCCAATCGCGGAGACCGTGCACGAGCGGATGAGCGTGGAGATCTTCCGCGGCTGCACCCGCGGCTGCCGGTTCTGCCAGGCCGGGATGATCACCCGCCCGGTGCGGGAACGGTCGGTCCAGGGTATCGGCGAGATGGTCGAGCGCGGTCTGGCGGCCAGCGGGTTCAACGAGGTCGGCCTGCTGTCGCTGTCCAGTGCGGACCACTCGGAGATCCGCGAGATCACCAAGGGCCTGGCTGACCAGTACGAAGGCACCGGAACGGGTCTGAGCCTGCCGTCGACCCGGGTGGACGCCTTCAACATCGACCTTGCTAACGAGATCTCCCGCAACGGCCGCCGCTCTGGCCTGACGTTCGCTCCCGAGGGTGGGTCTGAGCGGATCCGCCGGGTGATCAACAAGATGGTGTCGGAGGAAGATCTCATCCGCACCGTCTCCACCGCGTTCGGCGCGGGCTGGCGGCAGGTGAAGCTGTACTTCATGTGCGGGCTGCCTACCGAGACTGACGACGACGTGTTGGAAATCGCCCATATGGCGCATCGGGTCATCCGGGCCGGCCGGGAGGCCAGCAGCAGCAAGGACATCCGGTGCACGATCTCCATCGGCGCCTTCGTGCCCAAGCCGCACACCCCATTTCAATGGGCTGCTCAGGAGCATCCCGATGTCGTGGACCAGCGGCTACGAAAGCTCCGCGCGGAGATCAACTCAGATCGCAAGATCGGCCGCAACGTCGGTATGCGCTACCACGACGGCAAACCATCGCTGATCGAGGGGCTGCTGTCCCGGGGGGACCGCCGGGTCGGCCGGGTGATCGAGCGAGTGTGGCGCGACGGTGGCCGGTTCGACGGGTGGAGCGAACACTTCCGCTACGACCGGTGGGTCACGGCGTGCGCCGCCGAGCTGACCCCGCTGGGAGTGTCACTGGAGTGGTTCACCACCCGTGAGCGCGGACCCGAGGAGGTCCTGCCCTGGGATCACCTGGACTCCGGTTTGGACCGGGACTGGCTCTGGGACGACTGGCAGGATGCGCTGTCCGGCCGGGAGCAGCACGACTGCCGGTGGACTCCGTGCTTCGACTGTGGGGTCTGCCCGTCGATGGGCACCGATATCCAGGTCGGGTCCAGCGGCCGGCAACTGCTCCCGCTGGCCCTGGTAGCTCCGGACAGCGAGCCGGTGCGATGAGCCCCAATCCGTCCGCCGCGCCGGTCTGCAAGGTGCGGCTGCGCTACGCCAAGCGCGGAAAGCTGCGGTTCACCTCCCATCGTGACGTTGCCAGAGCCTTCGAGCGAGCGCTGCGGCGGACCGGCCTGCCGATGGCGTACTCGCAAGGTTACAACCCGCATCCCAAGGTGTCCTGGGTGGGCGCGGCGCCAACCGGAGCGGCGAGCGAGGCGGAGTATGTCGAGCTTGCGCTCGTGGAGCACCGCGATCCCGACCAGGTCCGCGCTGAGCTCGACGCGGCGTTGCCCGATGGCCTTGCCGTGCTCGAGGGGGTGCTGGCCGGTCCCGGTGCGTTCGCCGAGCGGATCGAGGCCAGCGCCTGGCGCATCGAGGTTCGCGGTCTCGGCGGCGATCAGCTCCGGCAGGCGGCCCACGCGCTGCTCGCCGCTCCAGAGCTGATCGTCGAACGGGTCACCAAAGATGGTCTGCGGTCGCTCGACGCGCGGGCGGCGATCGTCTCATTGGAAGTCGAGGATTGTCCGAGGGTGCTGCCTGCGCCCGATCAGGCCCGCCGGTGTGGGATACTCATAGCGGTCGTGCGACAGGCCAGCCCTGCAGTACGACCTGACGATGTGCTGAGTGCGCTCGGCGTTGTCGCCGGATTTCCGGCGTCGGCGCTCGTGAAAGCGATCCGGACTGCGCAAGGCCGGCTTGACGACGACGGGGGTCTCGTCGATCCGCTCGCTGCGGACCGGGCATCCGCCGGACGGCTGTAACACGGACGGCGGTGGCTCGGATAGCTTTAGCGCTGTCCGAGGATGGGTCGCAGCAGCATAACGTCGCCGGACACACCGGTTGACCGCTCCGCACCGCGGAGCTGCCGGTAATGGACAGGATTGCCGTCGTCGACCTCGGCGCCGGATGACGCACAGGGCCCCTGAGCGGCCGCGTTCCGATGGCGGGACGCGCCCGGGGGCTGGAGGAGCTGAATGGTGAACACGACAACGCCCGCCGGAGGCATCGGCGGGGGGACAGACGCATCCGCGACCACCCCGTCCGCCGGGGCCGACCTCGCAGCCTCGTTGCCGAGCAGGTTACGCGTGCATGCCTTGGCGAAGCTGCTGTCGGTGAGCAGTAGGGACGTCATGGCCGCGCTGGCCGATCTCGACGTCGGGGTACGCAGCGCGCAGTCCAGCATCGACCGGGAGACGGCTTTGCGAGCGTTGCAGGTCCTGCTGCCGGAACCCGATCCGGATCCAACGGAGATCGACGAGATAGCACAGCAGAGCGCGCCCGAAACACCCCTGTTGCCCCTGGCGAACTCGCCGGCACCGGCGGCGGTGTTCACCTCGCCGGCAGCGGCGGCGGTGTTCAACGCGGCGGTACCGGTGTTCCTCCCGCCCTCGCCGTTCCTTGCCCCCGCCCTGGAACCGACCGTAACCGACGAGTCCGACGTCGAGGATGAGGTCGAGGCGGACGGGGAGGAGGCGGAGGGCGACAGCACCAGTCGGCGCCGCCGCAGGCGAGGCCGCCGTGGCCGCGGTCGCGGAAAAGTCGGCGGTGATGGTGAGGACGGCGAGGACGGCGCAGCCGAGCAAGGTGACGCGAACGGAGAAGACGAGCAAGACGACCAAGCGGGTTCCGCGGACCAGGCGACCGAGGATGGTCCATCGGAGGAGGCGGGCGAGAGCGTGGCTCGGCGCCGTCGGCGCCGCAGACGTCGCCGGGACGGGAGCGACGATGAAGCCGTGGTGGGCGAAGACGATCCACCGGACACCGTCGTGCATGTCCGCGAGACCAAGACCACCCCGCCAGTTGAGGACGAGGTGCAGTCCATCCGCGGCTCGACCCGCTTGGAGGCCAAGCGGCAGCGCCGGCGCGACGGCCGGGAGGCTGGTAGGCGGCGGGTCTCGATCCTGTCCGAATCGGAGTTTCTCGCCCGCCGCGAGGCCGTCGAACGCACCATGGTCGTGTGTGAGCGCCCCGAGCGCATCCAGATCGCGGTGCTTGAGGACGACATTCTGGTGGAGCACTTCGTCACGACGTCTGGCTCGGGATCTCTGGTCGGCAACGTTTATCTCGGCCGGGTGCAGAACGTGCTGCCTTCGATGGAAGCCGCTTTCGTGGACATCGGGCGGGGCCGCAATGCGGTGCTCTACGCCGGCGAAGTGGACTGGGATGCGGCCGGGCTGGAAGGCAAGGCACGCCGCATCGAGCAGGCGTTATCCAGCGGTGACAGCGTCCTCGTGCAGGTCACCAAGGATCCGATTGGCCACAAGGGTGCCCGGCTGACCACCCAGATCAGCCTGCCTGGCCGATTCCTGGTCTATGTGCCCGGTGGTCGGGCGACCGGGATCAGCCGCAAGCTGCCGGATACTGAGCGCAAACGCCTCAAGGAGGTGCTCAAGCGGATCCTTCCCGAGGATGCCGGAGTGATCATCCGAACCGCCTCCGAAGGAGTCAGTGAGCAGGAGCTAGCCCGCGACGTCCGCCGCTTGCAGGCGCAATGGGAGGTCATTCAGAACCGCTCAGGTGCCTCCGCGGAGAACGCGAGGGGCAAGGCCAGCGGACCGGAGCTGCTGTATGAGGAGCCCGACCTGCTGGTGAAGGTGGTGCGGGACTTGTTCACCGAGGACTTCCATGAGCTGGTGGTCCAAGGCGACGTGGCATGGGACACCGTCGAGGGTTACGTCAAGCACGTTGCCCCGGAGCTGATGCCCAGGGTTCGCAGGCACACCGGCGTGGACGACGTGTTCGCCGAGTTCCGGATCGACGAGCAGATCATCAAGGCGCTGGACCGCAAGGTCTGGCTGCCCTCCGGTGGATACCTGGTCATCGATCGCACTGAGGCGATGACCGTGATCGACGTCAACACCGGCAAGTTCACCGGGTCGGGCGGCAACCTCGAGGAGACTGTGACGCGCAACAACCTCGAGGCCGCTGAGGAGATCATCCGGCAACTTCGGTTGCGCGACATAGGTGGAATCATTGTCATCGACTTCATCGACATGGTGCTCGAGTCGAATCGCGACCTGGTGCTACGCCGGTTGACCGAATGCCTCGGTCGCGACCGCACCCGCCATCAGGTCGCCGAGGTAACCTCGCTCGGATTGGTCCAGATGACCCGCAAGAAGGTGGGCACCGGGCTGCTGGAGGCGTATTCCAGCAACTGCGAGCACTGCAAGGGTCGCGGCGTGCTGGTGTCCACGGAGCCGGTGAACGTCCGAAGCCAGCCGGCTCCAGCTGTCGTACCCGCTGTGACCCAGGCTGGGACATCTTCTGGGACATCTTCTGGGACATCTTCTGGGGTGCATTCGGCCGCAAGGGACTCCGGCAACGGCAACGGTCGTCGCTCCAAGTCCCGCGGGCGCGGTTCGGGTGTTGCCGCGGCAGCACCGGAGCAGACGATCGCCGAGGGCCTACCCCTTGTCGAGGTCGTGCTCGCACCGATGGATGGCCCGGAGATCTCGCGCGAACCGCACAGCGCCGCACCGGCGGAACCCACAAATCACGCTGCGGCAGATCGCGTGGCGACAGATCTCGTCGCCACAGAAGAGCGGGAAGAGTCACCAGCGACGGACGGGCCGAAGGTGCCGGCGCAGCCGGCGACGCGCACGATGCCGCGGCGCCGTCGGGCTGCCTCGCGTCCCGCCGGACCACCCGCCACGGAGCTGCCGGCGGACGCTGAATCGGCAGCTCAGCCCTTTGCGGTGCCGCACGCGTGGTGAGGACCCCGGTTTGACCGAGCTGGACGGCGGGCCGTACCCTCGATGGTGCGGCCCGCCCACTCGGCGGGCCTCAGTATGTCAATCCGCATCTCGAACAGCACAGGAGTACCACCCGATGTACGCGATTGTGAAGACCGGCGGCAAGCAGTACAAAGTGGCCGTCGGGGACGTCCTCGAGGTGGAAAAACTTGACGGTGAGCCGGGGACCGAAATCATGTTGTCCGCCGTGCTGCTCGTCAACGGTGCGACTGTGACCACCGACGCGGCTGCTCTTGGCGCCGCATCCGTCCGCGGGCGGGTCGTCGAGCAGGTCAAGGGTCCTAAGATCCGGATCCACAAGTTCAAGAACAAGACCGGCTACCACAAGCGTCAGGGTCACCGGCAGCAGCTGACCCGCGTTGAGGTCACCGGCATCGCCTAGCTACGCGGCACTTTACCTGTTTGACACCTATGACCTTGAACTCCTGACGAGGGTGTGAACACCGATGGCACATAAGAAGGGCGCGTCCAGTTCCCGGAATGGTCGCGACTCCAACGCCCAGCGGCTCGGGGTGAAGCGGTTCGGTGGCCAGGCGGTCAACGCAGGTGAGATTCTCATCCGCCAGCGGGGCACCAAATTCCATCCGGGCGTGCACGTCGGCCGCGGTCGCGACGACACCCTGTTCGCCCTGGAGACTGGTTTGGTGGAGTTCGGCACCAAGCGGGGGCGCAAGACCGTCAACATCGTTCCGGCGCAGGCTGAGGTGCCGGCCTGAATCGGGGCGCCCACAGAACGCACTCCAGCGAGGGGCGGAACCGGCGGTGACCGGGCCGCCCCTCGCTGCTGTTGTATCACCGCTGTCGGATGACCGGGCGGTAGCACCGGTGCAGTACCAATGACGTCTAGTTGAGGAGAAGCCAGAGGTGTCCCGCTTCGTGGATCAGGTGGTGATTCACGTCGCCGCGGGCGATGGGGGAAACGGCTGCGCGTCGGTGCATCGGGAGAAGTACACGCCACTGGGTGGCCCCGACGGTGGTAACGGTGGCCGCGGCGGCGATGTGGTACTGGTGGTGGACGCTGGCGTGCACACCCTGCTCGACTTCCACTACCGGTCCCAGACCCAAGCCTCCAGCGGCAAGCCGGGACAGGGCGGCCACCGCAATGGCGCGACAGGGGAGGACCTCGAGCTACGGGTGCCGGACGGCACCGTGGTGCTCACTCCCGACGGCGAGGTGCTGGCTGACCTGGTGGGCGATGGAACCCGGTTCGTCGCCGCGGCGGGCGGCCACGGCGGGCTGGGTAACGCAGCGCTTGCCTCCAAGGCCCGCAAGGCGCCCGGATTCGCCCTGCTTGGCGAGGACGGTGATGCCCGGGATCTGGTGCTGGAGCTCAAGTCGGTGGCCGATGCCGGCCTGGTCGGGTTCCCCTCGGCGGGCAAGTCCTCCCTGGTATCGGTGCTCTCGGCGGCTCGTCCCAAGATCGCCGATTATCCGTTCACCACTCTGGTACCCAACCTCGGTGTGGTCACCGCCGGCGAGACCGTGTTCACCGTCGCCGACGTCCCCGGCCTGATCCCTGGCGCCAGCCAGGGCAAAGGACTCGGGCTGGAATTTCTGCGGCACATCGAACGGTGCGCCGTGCTGGTGCACGTCGTGGACTGCGCGACCGTCGACCCCGGCCGCGACCCACTGTCCGACGTGGACGCTCTGGAACACGAGCTCGCCGCCTACACTCCGTCGCTGGGCGGCGCACTGGCAACCCGTCCCCGGCTGGTGGTGCTCAACAAGATAGATGTACCGGACGCTCGGGAGCTGGCCGAGATGGTGCTGCCGGAGCTTGAGGCGCGGGGACTGCCGGTGTATTGCGTCTCCACGGTGAGCACCGAGGGCCTGCGAGAACTGCGCTTCGCGCTCGGCGCGGCCGTGCACCGGTACCGCGAGTCGCTACCCCGCGCCGAACCGACCCGAGTGGTGTTGCGGCCAACGGCGGTCGACGATGTCGGCTTCGACGTGATTGCCGACCCCGATCGGCCCGACGGTTTCATCGTCCGCGGCGGGCGCCCGGAGCGCTGGATTCGGCAGACCAGCTTCGACAACGCCGAGGCCGTCGGATACCTGGCCGACCGGCTGGCCCGGCTGGGCGTCGAGGATGCGTTGGCCGGCGCGGGCGCCCAGGCCGGCTGCCCGGTCACCATCGGCCACGTCACCTTCGACTGGGAGCCCGCCACCCCAGCCGGGGCGGGCGCGCTTCGGCTGGGCGGCCGGGGAACGGACTGGCGGTTGGACATCGACGAGCGTCCTGGCGCAGACCAGCGCAAAGCCGCCCGGCGCGCGAGGCGCCAGCCGGCCGTCGGCGGTGAGGTGCCGCAGGAGTGAGCCCGACCCGGCAGGCCGTAGCCCGGGCCCGGCACCTGGTGGTCAAGGTCGGTTCCTCGTCGCTCACCACGGCAGCCGGTGGACTGGACCGGGCCAGGTTGGACACCCTGGTCGACGCCCTGGCCGTCCGCGTGACGGGCGGCACCCAATTGGTGCTGGTGTCCTCGGGCGCCATCGCCGCCGGACTGGCGCCGCTGGGGCTGCGCCGCCGGCCCCGCGATCTGGCCACTCAGCAGGCTGCGGCCAGCGTCGGGCAATTGGCGCTCGGCAATGCCTACGCGCAATCCTGGGCCCGATATGGTCGCACCGTCGGCCAGGTGCTGTTGACCTCTGATGACATGGTGCGCCGCGCGCACTACCGCAACGCGCAGCGCACCTTCGCCCGGTTGCGCGGTCTCGGCGTGGTGCCAGTCGTCAACGAGAACGACACAGTGGTCACCGACGAAATCCGGTTCGGCGACAACGATCGGCTCGCGGCCTTCGTCGCGCACCTGGTCGGGGCGGAGGCGTTGGTGTTGCTGTCCGACGTCGACGGGCTTCACGACAGTGACCCCCGCCTCGGCCCGGCTTGCCTGATTCGGGAGGTGGCGGGGCCGGCTGACCTGCGCGATGTGCAAGTCGGTACTGGTGGCGTGCTGGGTAGCGGTGGGATGGCCTCCAAAGTCAGCGCCGCGACGTTGGCTTCGCAATCCGGGGTGCCGGTGCTGCTCGCCGCGGCAACAGAGATAGAGCGCGCCCTGGGCGCGGCGGAAGTCGGTACTGCCTTCGCGCCGACCGGGACGCGGTTATCGGCCCGCCGGTTCTGGCTGCGCCACGCCGCGGGGGCGGTCGGTCGGTTACAGCTCGACGATGGGGCGGTGAGCGCGGTAGTGCACCGTCGGCGATCGCTACTCGCCGCCGGCATCACCGGCGTCGAGGGTGACTTCGAGGCCGGCGACGTGGTGGAGCTGATCGACCGGCACGGCGTCGTAGTCGCCAGGGGAATGGTCGGGTTCGACGCGGCGGAGCTGCCCGAGCTGATCGGCCGCTCCACCCGTGACCTACCTGCTGAACTGCGCCGCGAAGTCGTGCACGCCGACGATCTGGTGCGGATGTAAACACCCGCTCGTGAGTGGCAAACAGTGTTATAGCACTCAACGCCACTCACGGGCTCGCAAGAGCAAAGGGGAGCACGGCGGGCGCCCCGGCGAGACGCAGAGCGCGAGCGGCTACCGTGAGTGTCCAGCCGGTGTCCACCCGGTCGTCCACGAGCAGCACCGGACCATCCAGCGTGGGAAGCTCGGGCGCTCGTAGGGAGCCCACCAGCGCTGCAGCGCGGTGCGCGGAGTTCGCTGCCGAGGGGGCGGCTCCGCTACTGGTCATCGTTCCGAGCAGAGGTAGCCGCCCCACCGCGGCGAGCCGCTCGGCGAGATCGCGGACCAGGTTGGGCCGGGACCGGGAACCCATCGCGACGATGCCCACCGGGCGCGCTGGCCAGTCCCAGCCGGCAAGCACGGTCACGCAGGCGTCGAGCAAGTCATCTGGCAGCGGGCCGTCGACGGCGCTCGGCAAGAAGATCTCCCGCAGCCGCGCGCCCCAGCCCAGGTCGGTCAGCCGACCCAGGGTGCGTCCTGCTTCGGGAAGCTCGGCAGCCGGGATGCGCCCGGCGAGGTCCAGACCCCAGTCGGCGAGACCGGTGGGCCACTGCCGCCTCGGCGCGATCTCCACGCCCGGACGCCGAAGTCGCTCGCGGGTGGCGGCCCGGGCGGCGGCTGGCACGTCGGGTGACCAGCGCCGGCCGGTGCAGTTGTCGCAGCGCCCACACGGGCCCGCGGTCGGATCGTCCAGCGCCCGGCGGAGGAACTCCATCCGGCACCCTTCGGTGCTCACGTAGGTCGACATCGCCCGTTGCTCGGCATGGCGGGCCTGCGCAATGCGGGTGTAGCGCTGCGCGTCGTAGTGCCAATCCTGCCCGGTGGCGATCCAGCCCCCGCGCACCCGGCGGACCGCGCCGTCCACGTCGAGCACCTTGAGTACCACCTCCAGCCGAGTTCGCCCCAGCTCCACTCTGGACTCCATCGCTGGAGTCGACAGTGGACGGTCCGCGGTGACGAGAACCTGGAGGATCTGCCGGACAAGCTGCTCGGCGGGGAAGGCGAGAGAGGTGAAGTAGGCCCAAATGTCACGATCCTCGGGACCAGGCAACAGCAGCACCTCGGCTCTGCCACCCCACGCCCGGCCCGACCGATCTGCTGGTAGTAGGCGATCGGGGAGGCTGGGGCGCCCAGATGTACGACGAAACCCAGATCTGGTTTGTCGAACCCCATACCCAATGCGGAGGTGGCGATCACGGCCTTGACCCGGTTGTTCAGCAGGTCGGTCTCGATCGACTCGCGCGCAGCGGCCTCGGTGCGCCCGGTGTAGGCGACCACCGCATGGCCGGCCGCGCGCAGCAACGCCGCGACGTCCTGCGCCGCGGCCACGGTGAGCACGTAGATGATTCCGGAACCGGACAGCTCATCGAGGTGCGCGCAGAGCCAGGCCACCCGCTGCTCCGAGGTCGCAAGCTGCAGCACCCCAAGGTGCAGCGAGTCGCGGTCCAGCGATCCGCGGAGCACCAGCGCGTCCCCGCCGACGGAGATGGCGAGCTGCTCGGCGACGTCGCGCACCACCCTGTCGTTCGCGGTCGCCGTCGTGGCGAGCACGGGCACCCCGGCCGGTAGATCGGTGAGCAGGGTGCGCAATCGGCGGTAGTCGGGCCGGAAATCGTGGCCCCAGTCGGAGATGCAGTGTGCCTCGTCGACCACGAGCATCCCCGCCGTGGCAGTCAACGAGGGCAGCACGGCGTCCCGGAAGTCAGGATTGTTCAGCCGCTCGGGGCTCACCAGCAGCACGTCAAGCTCACCGGCAGCCACCCGCTGCTCTACGTGGGTCCAGGACTCCATGTTGGACGAGTTGATCGTCGCCGCGTGTACTCCGGCCCGGCTGGCCGCGTCGATCTGGTTGCGCATCAACGCCAGCAGCGGCGAGACGATCACCGTCGGCCCCGCACCCGCGGCTCGTAACAGCGCGGTGGCCACGAAGTACACCGCTGACTTGCCCCAGCCGGTGCGTTGCACGACCAGCGCGCGACGCCGGTGCGCCACCAGCGCCTCGATCGCCGTCCACTGGTCGTCGCGTAAGCGCGCGCCGGATCCAGCCAACGCCTCGAGTACCGACTCGGCGCTGCTGCGTAGCTCACTGGGCAACGAAGTGACTGTCATGTCGCCATGCTCCCCCACCACTGGTGTGGACCGCCCCGTAGGCTCGGGAGCCGTGCAACTCCGAACGACCCCTGAAGTACCTACCGAATCCGCGGCCGACATCGTCGCCGGATGTGCCCGGCAGGCGCAGCGAGCCGCGGTGGTGCTCGCCAGTGCGTCGGATGAGGCAATCGACGCCGCGCTGGACGCCATGGCGCAGCGGCTGACCAGTTCCACCGCGCAGGTGCTTGCCGCGAACTCCGCCGACATCGCCGCCGCTGAGCAGTCCGGGATGACCCAGGCGCTGATCGACCGCCTGCACCTGGGCGAGGCGCGGCTGGCTGAGATAGCCGGTCAGCTCGTCCTGCTTGCCCGGATCCCGTTTCCGGCGCGGGACCGGGTACTGGAAGATCGTCCGGACGGCCTGCGACTCATCGAGCGGCACCGCCCGGTCGGTGTCGTGGGCGCCACCTTTGAGGCCCGCCCCAACGTCACCGTCGATGTGGCCTCGCAGCTGGTGAAATCCCGCAACGCCGGGGTGCTGCGCACCGGGTCAGCGGCACTGCGCTCAGCGCTGGCGCTGTGCGAGCACGTCATCGCGCCCGCGTTGACCGACGCGGGGTTGGATCCGGGTGCTGTGCAACTGGTGCCCGACGCCCGCCGGGACAGCGCCGTCGCCCTCGTGCAGCACCCCGAGCTGATCCCGTTGGTCATCGTCCGGGGCAGCGGCGAGACCACCCGGATCTTGGCGGCAGAGGGAGCCCGCCACGGGGTTCGAGTGCTGGCCCACGCGGACGGTGGGGGAGTGCTCTACGTCGACGCGGCGGCTGACCCGGTGCTGGCCGTCGAGCTGCTGCTGGCCGGCCTGGACCGGTTGGGTGTGTGCAACCGGGTCAACCTCCTGCTAGTCGCTGACGGCGTTGCGGACCGCGTGCACGAGGCGCTGCTTGAGGCAGCCCGCCAGCGGGGGATCGCGGTATCGCTGCCGCCGCATGACCACCCGCTGGGACACGAGTGGGCGCTGGACACCGGCCGGGAGGCGACGTTGACCGTGAGCCGGGTGACCGGCCCGGGACACGCTGCCCAGGTCGCGAACCAGGAGACCTCCGGACTGGCTGCCACGATCGTGACCAACAACGAGGGTGCCGCGCGGGAGTTCCTGGACAGCTACGCGGGCACCGGGGCGTTCTGGAACGCCAGCACTCGGCTGCTCGATGGATTCAAGCTACGTCGGGTCCCGGAGACTGGGATCAACGTCGATCGGGTGCCCGGGCCGCGCGGGCCGGTCACCTTCGCTGACCTGTACCTGCGGCAGTTCGTGGTCATCCCGGCGCACGGGTCTGGCGGATAACACCGAGATAGCCGGCGATGGCTAGCGCCGCCAGCGTCCACACCAGGGCCTGGAGCACCCAGGTCGACGCGGTGAACGCTTGGCCGGCTGGGCTGGATGTGTCGAAATCGCAGCGGTTGCCGATGCGTGCCGGGGTTAGCGGCACGCTGCGGTCGATACCGACTCCGATCTGCTCGACCAGGGAGCATGGCGACCGGGGATTCTGCGCTGCGGTGGTGTGCGCGGTGACGTAGCGGCCCGGGCCCAATGCGGTATGCCCGGCGGCAATACCCAGCCCCGCCGCAAACATGAGCACCAGGACGAGGGCGAGAACAGCGCGACCGCTGCGGTAGCCGTAGCCGGCCAGCGCTCCCCAGAGCCAGTGCGCGCCCTTGCTCAGCGGGCCGCCGATGTCGCCGCGGTGGTAAAGGTCCTGCTGCTGGGCGATGAGTACTTCCCGCGCGGCGGATTCGTGGCCACCGGCCCTCAGCGCAGCGGCGAGCTGATGGTAAGGCTGAGGTCGGTAGGCACGGCTGTGGTGGATGATCAAGTGCAGCCACTCACGCCAGTCGACCGCATGAAGCGACGTATAGGCAAGGCCGGACAGCGTGAGCTGATGCGCTGGCGCTGCGCAGCGTGACGTCTTGGCACCAGCGTGTGGACAGATTAGCTGGGCCGGCAGGAACAGGTGCTTGGCTTCGGCATCCTCGAGGTCAAGAACAGGGCCGGCCGGGTTGGTCAGTTTCGCGTGGTTGAGGTTGAGCTGTCCGCTGATGTGGGCGTCGGCGAGGCGCACCGCGCCGTCTTGGCTGTGTCCGGTGGCGATCAGTCCCTCGGCGAACATGTCGCTGTCGACCTGCAGGTGGTCGCCGATGAGGGCCCGGCCGGCTTGGTTGGTCAGTTTCGCGTGGCTGAGGTTGAGCTGTCCGCTGATGTGGGCATCGGCGAGGCGCACCGCGCCGTCTTGGCTGTGTCCGGTAGCGATCAGCTCCTCGGCGAACATGTCGCTGTCGACCCGGAGATGGTCGCCGATGAGGGCTGGCCCGGCGGGGTTGGTCAGTTTCGCGCGGTCGAGGTTGAGTTGTCCGGTGATGTGGGCGTCGGGCAGCCGCACCGCGCCGTCTTCGCCGTGTCCGGTGGCGGTGAACCCATCGAGGAACACGCCACCGTTGACGTCGAGGTGGTCGCCGATGAGGGCGGGACCGGCCGGGTTGACCAGCACCGCGCCATCCAAGTTGAGCTGGCCGCTGATATGAGCGCCGGGCAGTCGCACCGTGCCGCGGGCGTAGTGTCCGGTCGCGGTGAAGCCCTCGGCGAGCACCAGGCCGCCGTCGACGTGCAATCCGTCGCCGATGAGGGCCGGGCCGTCTTGGTTGGCCAGTTCGGCGCCGTTGAGATTCAGTTGTCCGATGATGCGGGCACCCGGCAGCCGGACCGCGCCGAGCTCGCCGTGTCCGGAGGCGATGAAACCGCCGCCGAAGACGTCGCCGTCAACGTGCAGCCCATCACCGATGAGGGCCGGACCGGTCTCGTTGGTCAGCCTCGCACCGTTGAAGTTGAGCTGACCTTTGATGTGGGCGCCGAGCAGCCGCACGGCGCCGTAGTCGCCTTGTCCAATGGCCGTGAACCCGTCGCCCAGCAGCACATCGCCATCGACTTGGAGGCCATCGCAGTCCAGCGCGCACAGTTGGGAGGCCGCCAAGGTCAACCACGGTAGGCGGGCACTGACCAGCAGCACAGCACTCTCGAAGAAACAGCCTCGCAGCTCAAGGCCCACTGCGGCCGGAACATGGGTGAGATCCAGCGTTCCGGTGATCCGCGCCCCCCGGACCCGCACGCCCAATGGATCAAGGCGCTCACCGTTGCGGCCCAGCACCAGCTCCCGCAGCAGCTCGGCGCGGATCGTGTACCGGGGGTTCTCCGTTGCTGCCAACTGCTCAGGGGTGAACGTGCTGCACTCGACCACGCAGCCAGAGGTCAAGGCAGCGACGAGCGCCGGTTCCCTCGATGACGTCTCACTGAGACTCCTGCTCGCCAAAGACTGTCCCACCGCCTGTTGTTCGCTGAGCGCTCAGCCTATCGCCGCTGGAGCTGACCCCGAACGGCTCGCCTAGGCTGCGCCCATGTCCGGCCGGCGACTCGGGGTGATGGGCGGGACCTTCGACCCGATCCACCATGGTCACCTCGTCGCCGCGAGCGAGGTGCAGGCCCGTTTCGAGCTCGAAGAGGTGGTGTTCGTGCCCACCGGGATCCCGTGGCAGAAGGACGGGCGCGACGTCAGCCCAGCCGAAGACCGCTACCTCATGACGGTGATCGCCACCGCGTCCAACCCACGGTTCTCCACCAGCCGGGTGGACATCGACCGGCAGGCGCCGACCGTGACCGTCGACACGCTCACGGACTTGCGCACCCAGTTCCCCGACCATGAGCTGTTCTTCATCACCGGCGCAGATGCGTTGGCGCAGATACTGTCCTGGAAGCGGGTCGACGAGCTGTTTGAGCTCGCCCATCTGGTCGGGGTAACCCGCCCCGGGTTCCATCTCGATGGCAAACACCTGCCGGAGCAGGCAGTGAGCCTGATCGAGGTGCCCGCCATGGCGATCTCCTCCACGGACTGCCGGCAGCGCGTCGGACGTGGCCAGCCGGTCTGGTACCTCGTGCCCGACGGGGTGGTCCAGTACATCAGCAAGCGCGGCTTGTACCGGATTGATCAGAGCGGATCGTTGGCGCACCATCTCTGACCTGCGCTCGACGATCGTGACGACCAGGCCGGCCCGTTCGTAGTAGCGCAGGGTGTGCACACTGATCCCCAGTGCGGCGGGCGGCCTCGGCGATGCTCAGGCCCGACTGCGGGTCGGAGCGAGCGGGCCCGGTACCGACCGCGGCGTGATTTCGAGCCTAGCGTTGAGGCATGACAGCAACACTGATCACGGGAGCAAACAAAAGCCTCGGCTTCGAGACCGCTCGCCGACTCATTGCTGCGGGCCACACCGTCTACATCGGAAGCCGGGACGTCGAACGCGGGCGCCGGGCCGCCGAGCAGCTGGGCGCGCGGGTAGTCCAGCTCGACGTCACCGACGACGCGTCCGTGGAGGCCGCGGTGAAGGCCATCGAGGCCGACGGAGGGCTGGACGTATTGATCAACAACGCCGGCATCGCCATCGAATGGAGGAGTGACAACAACGTCGTGATCGGCGCCGCGGACGTGACAGCCGACTTGATGCGGCAGACGTTTGAGACGAACGTCTTTGGCACGGTGCGCGTCCTCCACGCGTTTCTCCCGCTGCTGCAGCGTTCCACCGCCCCGGTCGTGGTCAACGTGAGCAGCGGTCTGGCCTCGCTGACCCGGGTCACCACCCCGGGCACCCCGGCGTACGCCTACCTGGGCGTCGCCTACCCGGCGTCGAAGACCGCGGTCAACATGATCACCGTCCAGTACGCGAAGGCGTTCCCGAACATGCGGATCAATGCGGTGGAGCCTGGCTTCACCAAGACCGACCTGAACGGGAACACTGGCATCCAGACCGTCAAGCAGGGCGCCGAGATCATCGTGCGCATGGCGCAGGTGGCCCCTGACGGCCCCACCGCAGGCTACTTCGACGCCGAAGGCACCCTTCCTTGGTAATCCGAACCGGGCGCCGTCTCCGGTGCCTGTAGGTCCCGGCCTGTTACCGGCCTGTTACGCTTCGGGTAGCTGAGCAGGGTGACTATTGCCGCCGCGTTGTTGATCGGCAGGTGCAGTGGCCGTACGGCGGGTCAGCGACTACCTTGCTGCGCGTGTTGACGGCTAAGCTGCTATACACCGTCCTGGCGACAATCGCCGACTTTTGCCCGGATGAGAACCCGCGAGAGCATGGCCAAGACCAAGGGACGGCCAGGGCCCCGGCAAAGTCAGGCGATGCCGAGCAGGGTGAGTGGGTGTTCGAAGTTGTAGCTGCGGCCAGGACATGCACAGCGCGTCCGTCGCCGGCGCGGGCGCCGCGCAGCGTCTTGCCGTCCACGATGACCTGTTCGGCGGGCAGGCGTGGGTAGAGCCAGGCACCGAGCACGGCGTCGAGTAGGTCACCGTCGCAGGCCTGCAAGGTGCGGCGGATGGTTGATTCGCTGGGCACCACGAACCGGCCGTCGCGAGGGTCGATCCGCACCCCGAGGGCGCCCAGCACGCTAGCCGGGGCGTGCGCGGCCAATCCGCGTGTCGTTGACTCGCTGAGACTGTCGGGGGTGGGTGCGACAATGTTGATGTGATCGAGACGCAGCTGGATCCGAGGCAGGCGATAGTCGCCGGCGTCGACCATTGGCGCGGCTCCATCATTTACTGCGACGACACCGGGTTAGAGGATCAGGTCCGGGATATTGAGTCGATCTCGCGGATGCTGTATTCGGTGATGCTGGAGGCGGTCGCAGAGCTCGATTCCCGCGACATCGCCGGAACGGCCGGGTTCCGGAACACGAAACAGCTCCTCGCCGGGATGCTGCACCTCTCACCCGCCGAGGCCGGCACACGAGTCGCCCACGCCACCCAACTCGCCCCGAGGCGTGCGCTCGGTGGTGAGGTGCTGGCCCCGTTGCTGCCCAACACCGCCGCGGCGCTGGCCGCTGGAGAGATCGGGCCCGGGCAGGTGCGGATGATCACCGAGCCCATTGGTTGTTCGTACACTACGGGGCATGGACAGCGGACAGCGTCACAGACGCGGCGGAACCTCGCGGGGTGGGCCGACTGGTGAAGGTGGTGGGGTGTCGGGGTGGGTGGGTCAACCGGCGGCGATCTACTGCCGGGTGTCGAGTGCTCGGGATGAGGATCAGACAGGGGTGGATCGCCAAGAGCGGTTGTGCCGCGAGGTGGCCGACCGGCTGGGTTTGGTCATCGCGCCGGGGTGTGTGTTTGTGGATAACAACCGCTCGGCGTGGCAGCGGCGCCGGAGGCGTCCGGGCTGGGATGCGTTGCTGGGGGTGATCCGGGCGGGTGGGGTGGGGCATGTGATTGTGTATCACCCGGATCGGTTGATGCGCCAACCCCGGGACCTGGAAGAACTCCTGACCCTGTCCGATGAGCAGGACATCACGTTGCATGGGCAGGCGAATCGTCGGGATCTGTCGGATCCGGATGATCGGTTTTTTCTGCGGATCGAGGTGGCGCACGCGTGCCGCTCGTCGGATGACACGTCGCGGCGGTTGCGGGATGCGTTGGAGGATCGGGCGCGAGACGGGCGCCCGCATACCAGCGCACGCCGCCCGTACGGGTACGCCGCCGACGCACAGACCGTCATCGACGCGGAGGCACAGGTCCTTCGGGAGATGTTCGCGCGGTATCTCGACGGTGCCACCCCCCGGGAGATCGCGGAGGCCTTGAATGCTCGGGGACGGTCCGCGGCGGGTGGGGGCCTGTGGCACCCGGCGTCGGTGCGCCGGATGTTGCGATCACGGCATGTGACCGGAATTCGGGTGTTCCGGGGCGAGGAGTTCGGGGAGGGGGACTGGCCGGGGATCATCGACCGGGGCACCTGGGCGGAGGTGCAGGACCGGTCTGCCTACCGAGCGTCGGCGCACGCGTATCGGTCGTCGCGGTTTTATGTGTTGCGCGGGTTGGTGGTGTGTAAGAACTGCGGTACGCACATGTCCGGCTCCCGGGGCAGGGCCCCGTCGTATCTGTGTACTCGTCGCAACGAGCTCGGTCCGACGCGGTGTACCCGGCGCATTCATGCCACGATGCTCGAAGCGTTCGTCACCGATGCCGCCGTGGAGTTGCTGACCCACCTCGATGTAACCGGCGCCCCGACCGTCGCGACGGCGCTTTCTGAACCGGATGAGGCTGCGATCGCTGTCGATGAGCACGAACTGACCGAACTGAAGGACATGTGGAACAGCCGGGAGCTGTCCACCCGGGAGTACCGGCAGATGCGTAAAACCGTCGAGGACCGGATCACCACCCTACAACGCAAGACCATCGTGCGCCCCACCGTCGAGGTGCTAGCCGGTCTGGTCGGTCCGGACGCGCGGGCCTGCTGGGACCAGTTGGCGGCCCAGGGACAGTGGCAACGGCTCAATGCGGTGCTGCGGTTCCTGTTCGCCGCCGTGATCATCGACGAGCATCGCGGCAAGACCGGCACCTTCGACTACAGCCGCATCGACATCGAACCCAACCCCCTCTAAGCCACATCCCAGCGGTCGGCACAGCTACCCCGCACCCCGTCACAACACCGTGAAAGACCCGTCACAACACCGCGATACCCGTCGCACAAGCTGTGTGACGGGTAGCGCGATCTTCTGTGACGGGTTGGATGGTGCGGTGAACTGGGGAAACGGGCGGTGTGACGGGTGTGACGGGTCGGGGCGCAACCCGTCACACCCGTCACACAACGGGGCCGAAACGGCTGTTTATCGTGACTACTCGGTGCTCACGCGGAGCAGGCGCGCGAGCCGGTGGGCGCCCTGGGTGCTGATCGTGCGGGGAAAGCGGGCGCACACCCGGGCCAGGTGATAAGCGCGATCATCCCGGCGTGCCGGATCGGCGGCCGGGTGCGGGTCGTGCTCACCTGCTGTGCGGGCGGTGGTCGGGGCGGTTATGGCCGGGGTGGCAGGGGAACCTCCTTGTCGTCGCAGGATGGGTGCGCTATCGGACGCAAGGTGCAATAACGAGTGAGCGGCCGGTGGGTTACGGGTGACCGGTCGCATATTTCGCTGTGCATAGTCGTCGGCCGCCCTGCTGAGTGCCAACGCGGTCGCCTCCCCTGTTCCGGGGCGAGCACCGACGCCAGGTAACACTCTCACCCAGCGTGACCACAACACTGCAGCGAAGGTGGCGGAGGATGCGGGGAACGAGGCGGGGAGGCACCGGGGGTATGGGGAAGTTTCCCCACTGCCTCCCCGACTCTGCTTCCCCCACTGGAGCAGCAACAATGACAAATGGGGAAGCATGGTCTCCGCGCCTGAGCACTAGCTAGGACCCCTGAACCCGCCAGTCAGCGCGCGGTCCGCTGACTCCTTCCCCGCATCCCCACGACCGCACGTGACTACTTTCAGTGATAACAGGCACCTCACCAGAGAAGGATGCGATGCCGTATGCCAGCACCTGACGGCGTGACGCTCAGGCACTGTGACGCTAGCCAAGCGGCCGCTTCGCTCGATGCCGTCTGCCTGCTCTATGACACGGTATTCTCCCAACCGCCGTTTCGTTGGACGGATGGCGAGTCCGAACCCCGGGCCTCCCCGCGGGTTCGGCAGGCCCCGAAGGATCACGCCGAGCGGCGCGCACCGTGCCGGGGGAGTCCACGGTCGCAGTGTCCGCTGTGCAGGCGCCGCGTAGCCTGGAGTCACCTGTCCACTGGAGGTTTCCGCCCCCGGGTAGCTCCCGGGGGCTTCGGTGGGGGGTGGTGGGGAGAGGATCTATGGACGCTGGGGAAGCGTCGGCGATCGGTGCGCGTGCTCGCAAGATCCGGCGTCGCCGCGGGTTGAGTTTGGACGTTACGGCGGGGTTGGCCGGGATTGGCAAGCAGTACCTGTCGATGCTGGAGCTTGGCCAGCGCGGGTTCAATCGGCGCGGCCTGATCGAGGACCTGGCCGCCGCACTTGGGTGTTCGGTGGCCGATCTGACTGGCCAGCCCTACCTGCCCTTGGACCGCAGTACGGCCGATGCCCTGGCGGCTCTGCCGTGCATCCGGTTGGCGCTCAATGATTTCGGTCCGATGGACGTGCCGGATGTGCCGGTGCGCCCGCTGGACGAGTTGGCGAGCTTGGCCGATGTGGCCAATGAGCAGTGCGGGCAGGCGCATTACTCCCTAGCTGGTCACGACCTGGGTAACCTTCTCGCGGAATCGCAGGCGAGCGCCTTCACGGCACCGCCGGCTGAGCGAGATGAAGCGTTCACCAGCGCGGTGACTGCGTGTTTCGCGGCCGGGGTGGTGTCCAGCCGGGCAGGCAACATCGATTTAGCGGCCACAGCAGCACGCCGCGGTTATGACCTCGCCAAGCAGCACGACAATCCGGGACTTTTGGGGTTCGCCCGCTGGTATTGGGCTTTGGAACTCACGACCATGGGTGCACGTGCCCGAGCGCACGCAGTGCTGTCGAAAGGGATCGATGACCTGACACCAGCGGTGCAGATCGCTGCGTCCGACACGCTACCCGCTGAGATCGTCGGAATGATGCACCTTCAACAGGCCCGGACAGCGGCGCGGCAGCAGCGCGCCGATGATGCACATGCACACCTAGACGAAGCAGCGCACGTAGCCGACAGAGTGGGCGAGCGCAATGGGATGCGGCAGCATTTCGGGCCGACGAACGTCGCAGCGTGGCGCGTCTCGATCGGTGTAGAGCTCAGCGAAGGCGCCAAGGCGTACGAGGACGCAACAGCGGCTCCGATCGACATTGACGCGCTGGGCAGCCGAGAACGGGCGTCCTCGCTGCACTTCGACTTCGCCCGCATGCTGGCACAAGAGGGCGGTCCACGCGACGGGGAATCGATCCGCCACCTAGACACGGCCGACCGCATCGCACCGCAGCGCATCCGCAGCGATCCGCTGGCCCGCGACTTGGTACTCACCCTGGACCGCCGCGCCAAGCATCGGGTGTGGGAGCTGGACAGCTTGCGTAACCGCTTCGGTATCGGTGGCCAAGGTCCACGCAGTGTGGACAACTAGCTCGATCTTCCCGCCATTGTCGTGCGGGTGATCGCAGCACAGCAGCCGCCCACGACACCGCAGCAGTCCCGCCCGAACCGACGGGTGATCCACGCCACCTGCACGACGCATGGCGCTGGCATCGGGTTCACCAACGTGGTGATCAGCAAACGCGACGGCGCCATTGAGCTGGAACCCGCACGTCACCGGTCAGTGCGTGCTGACGCTGGCCGAGGATGCGGCGATCGCGCTGCGCGACGCGTTGACGGAATGGCTCGGGTGAGCTGGTTTCTGCGGTCCATGGTGTCGTGGTGTTCGCGCCACGTGCTACCGCGCAAAAGCGCCCGGCGAACCGCGCCCCCTCGATCCCCGGTCGGCCGCTGGTCGAGCGCCGCCCCCGTCAAGTTCCTGGCGGCCGACCGGGTCCCAGAGAAATACAGCAGAGGGAAAGGAGAAAAATAAATGGCGTCCAATGATCCCCCGGGAGCACGGTTCAGGTGACCGATCCATTTGTCGCTGCTTACGGCAAGCTCAAAGAGGTCGTCAAGCAAGGCCATACCCAGCACGAGGTGACCGAGTTCGCGCAGCAATTAAACCGCGAGCTACCGCAAGACAACGACATCGCAACAGCGATGATCAAAATACGGGCGATCATCTCGATTGTCCGCGACCTGAACGGACAACCAGATGAGTAAGACGGAGCTGTACGCCACGCGACACCAGCGATGTCGCGTGGCGTAAGAGTAGCCAGAGCGAAGTTGACCTGAGTGAGTGCGTCGAGGTGGCCTTCCTCGATGGTAGCGGCGTGGCGCTGCGCGATTCCAATTCGCCCAGCCGCCCGGAGCTGCGGTTTACCGGTGGGGAGTGGTCGGCGTTCACCGCTGGAGACCGACGCGGCGAGTTCGACAGCTAAGAACATCGCGCACTACGCGGGACTGACCGGCCCCACTTCGACCAACTCGGCGCGAACACCGAGCCCGCGGGCAGCCAGACCTCCGATACCTCCGACCACGAGCAGGGCCAGGGCCCTAGAGGTCTATGGCGACTCCGCCTACGGCACCGCAGCCGCCCGTGTCATGCCTACCGTGCCGGTGGGCACGACACCATGATCAAATCCAAGCCGCTGCGACCGGCCGTCAACGACGGGTTCACACTCGATCACAGTCAGAGCTGCGGTCATCGAGTTAACAGCAACGGCGCTCCCGACATGGAGCCTCCCCCTGATCGGGCGGCCTCTGGGTTATGAGGCGAATGGCACCCGTCACACGCCTCTCATCGGGTTCTATGGCGTTCTACCTGGCCAGGGCCGATCGTCCATGACGTCCCACCTCGTCCAGCCGGCCCGACCGCTGCCCACAGTGTCCTTACTACTGTTCCTACTACGACCGCCCCAGGATCTCGCCGAGGTTTGGTTCTGTTGGGTGTTGTCAGTCGTCGTAGGGATCGTCTACTCGGGCTGAGCCGGCCGCGAGGTCGGTGGCTGCATCGATCCGGTCGGTGGGGTCGATCAGGGCGAAGGCGGCGCCGGAAGGGTCGGTGACCCGGGCGATTCGCCCGAGCTCGGTGTCGTAGGGATCGATGTCGACCCGGCCGCCCAGCGCAAGGACCCGGTGGGCCGCTGCGTCGGTGCCGGTTTGCGGTTTCACGGTGAAGTGCAGCATCCAGTGCGCAACGCTATCGGGGTCCGCCCAGCGCTGGTTCATTCGTAACCTGCCCAGCATCGTCTTGCCGTCACGTGACCAGGTGGTGTAGTCCACGTCGATGCCGTCGCCGATCTGGTACTGCTGGTAGCCGAACAGGTTCGCAAAGAACGCATCGGCCCGCGCGCCGTCCCAGGTATCTAGCTCGGCCCAGGACAGGCATCCAGGGGCGGTCATCCGAAACGTCCACGGTTGTGTGGGCTGCCAGAAACCGATCGTGGCGCCGGTCGGGTCGACCCCGATGAGCACGCTGCCCTGCCCCGCAACATCCGTCGGCCCCCACAACACCCGCCCGCCCCACCGGCGGAGCAGCTGCGCGGTGCGCGTCACGTTGGCGCTGGCCAAATACAGTGTCCAGGCGGCCGGCTGCCCGGCCCGCGCTGGGACGACACCCGTTAGGCCAGCTACCGGGCGATCGCCGCACAATGCGGTCGTGTACTGCTCGCCGCCTGGATATGAGTCGGTCTGGTAGGTCCAGCCAAACAACCCACTGTAGAACTCCCGACTACCGGCCAGATCAGCGCTCGACACATCGACCCAACACACCGACCCGGGGCTCCACGATGCGGCCCTGGTCACCCCCGGCATGCCCACCCTGTTCGCCCGCATACCCGATAGAGAACCTCAAAGCACTCGAAAATACACACTGACGACCAACCTGCGATCCCTTGGCCCCCAGGAGCACGCAACCCTCGTCTCCGGCGTCCGATCTGCGCTGCGACCTGACCCCGCGCTGTGCTAGGGCTGCCAGAGTGTCGTCTGCGTTGTCGTCACCGTTGTCGTCAGCTCGCCGCCGCGGGTCTGCATTGTTCCCGTCATTCCCTCCTTCCCGCGAATTTTCTCGATGTGGCGGCGGAGTCAGCGACGATCTTCACGCTGGGACTCGTGTGGCATACTCCTGGCGCTGCCAACCGCGCGACATCCCGGGGCGGCCCCTCGACGGAACCGGTACCTGCGTCATCGGTGCTGTTCCGGGATGTCGTGTCGTAGCCCTCGGGGGAGGTTGGCGGGATGCCACACCTGTCCGCTGTGGGCGAAGGCTGAGGTCTTGGTTCACTCAAGCGTACGAATCTGGGGATGTACGTATCACCCCCACAGGGTCACGTCTCTGTTCAGAGTGCCGCGCACAGCAGCGCCGTGCACGCCGAGGAGACAGCAGGGATGTTCGATCGAGACGCGGGACCCTGCGACACCGGGCTTGATGCGGCCTGGCGGGCAGCGCTGCCGTTTATCAGCGCCTACGGACGACCACGGATGCAAAGGGCCCGGGACGGTGTATCCAGGCCTGCCACGGTGATATGCCGCGGCGTTTGCGGGTCTGTACCAGTGGCGCCACAAGAAACTCACCCACGTTATGATTACACAGAGGAGCTAATGCCATGCCGTTCTTTGAGCGCGAGCCTTTCACTCACGCCGAGGCGACTTACGTGTGGGCAGGCGCCAATCAGCCCGGATTTTTTCAGGTGACCGTTCAGGGCGACGCGCCCAAAGTCAGCTTCGGGTTCCAGCTCAAGCAAGATATCAACTTCGCAGGTGGATTGACAGTCGAAGTGATGGGCTGGACCGGTCCGCTGATTGAGCCCCCTGCAACCACCCCGTACAGCGTGACCGGCCGATTCAATGGCACATTTTTGAAAGAGGTCGTCGTGATCGGCTCGAACAAGATCGAGGTGGTACCTGTCAAGGAAGTCCCGTTTACAACCGATGACGAATTTACGAAGCTCTTCAGTGCGGCCTGACCAGTTGCCGGAAAGGGAAGCATGAGGGTTATGCTGACGCGATCGGAAAACCGTGGAAGCTATGCGGCTCCCACTGGTGGTCACTCGGGCCGTCTCGTCGGGTACCCGGCCCGCCGTGATGCGCAGGGGTTCGCGGTACCCCGGCGGCACGTTTGCTGAAACGATCGAAGCCAGTCGAGTGAGTATTCCCGCGCTTTATCAATCGACGAACGAGGTAAATCCAAGTGACAAATGGGGTCAATAATGAAATAGTTCTTCGTCTTAACGTTGAACAGGCTGACGTAGCTTCCCTGCGCGACGCCTACGCCAAAATGCAAGCAATCAGCCCTACAGACAATCGCAGCTGGATCTACTGGGCCGCATACCACGGGTTTTCAAACTACTACTGCTGGCATCACGGCAAGACAGGAGCTAACGGCAACCAGTATCCCTATAATCTGTTCCTGCCCTGGCATAGGGCCTACCTCGTGTACTGGGAAAATGTTGCCCGTGAACAGAATAGCAAGACAACTCTCTCCTGGTGGGACTGGACATCGCAGACCGGCGTCCCAGCAGCGTTCTCTCAGCCGCAGATCAACGGCAGCCCAAACCCTCTGTACAGCGGACCGATGCCCGACATGCCAGAAGATCCGGCGCGTCAGACCCGACGGTGGCCCGGCGACCCGGGTGACCTACCCAGCCCTCAGGAAATTCAAACGATCCTGAATCTTGTCAATTTCGAAGACTTTCAGGGCCAGTTGGAAGACATCCACGACTTCATTCACGGATGGACGGGAGGAATAAACCCCGACAATCCCCAGCAGGGCGGCGACATGGGAGTGATAGCTACCGCCGCCTTCGATCCCATCTTCTGGGCCCATCACTGCATGATCGACCGTATTTGGTACCTTTGGCAACTCCGGCAGGGCGTGAACAACATTCCCCCGGCATACATGCAACTCCAACTGGCGCCCTTCAAGTATACTGTGGAGCAGGTGCTGGATATCCGGCAGCTTGGTTATGAGTACGCCAGCTCGGTAGCCACCACGTAAGCCAAGGCCTGCAGGCAACAGGAGGTTTGACGGTGATCGTTTCCAAGAAACATGTCACCCCGGAGATCCAGCTCGGCGCCATCGATCGAGATTTTTCGCGTGCAGACATCGAGTTCGATGGAGTCGACCATAGCGGCGCCTCGTTCGAAGCTCGCATCTTCCTCAGCAACCCCGCGGCAGACGAACACACGCAGACGTCTCTTGAGACCGGATACGCCGGGTCATTCCATATCTTTGGACATGGCGGGTGCTTCGGGGACGAAGGCCACTGCGAGGTCGTTCCGCGCCGAGCCTATGACCCTCGACCAGCCCACCCGCTGTCACCCGCCCGCAAAGTAGTGATCGCGACCGAGGCGATTCGCAAAGCTCTGCAAAGCGGAGACACGGCAACAGTGACCGTGGTCCCAATCGTAAGAAGCCTAAACGAGAAGTGCGACACAGAGGATGTACTCCACTTTGACAATGTCCGGATCGTGACCTACCGATGAGTGACACCGGGCCCGGGCAGTGTCACCCACTTCTACTTCTGACGGCCGGCAGGCGGGAACCTCGGGGGTAAACATTCACGTGGTCGGCCAGATGATCGACTCCTGGGCGGGACGGAAGCTGTAAGCGAGGCCTGTCACGGTCGGCGTGAGGTGGTCCTCGGTCGGCGTGTCGTGTTGATCTAGGTCGGGGCTGTGGTGATCATGCCTGAGTGACCGAGTGGCCGCCGCTTGCGCCGGAGTGCGAGTCGTGCGCGTCTCGGGACGTGGTGATCGCTGCGCAGGCGAAGGCGATCGAGGTGCTGACCGCGGCGAACGCGCGGCTGGTCGAGCGGGTCACGGCGTTGGAACGGATCGTGGGCCGCAACAGCGGGAACTCCTCGATGCCACCATCGTCTGATGATCTTCCGGGGAGGAGCAAGCCGCAACCGAAGCCAGTGAAGGGGTCGGGGCGCAAGCGGGGCAAGCAGCCGGGTGCTGCGGGCAGTTCGCTGCCGTGGGTGGCGGTCCCTGATGAGCACGTGGCGCACCGCCCGCACGGCGCCTGCGGGTGTGGGGCGGATCTGGCCGAGGCGACCGAGGTGGGCGTCGAACGCTCCCACCAGACCCATGATCTCCCCGAGATCCACGTCACGGTGCGCCAGCACGACGTGTACCGGGTCCGCTGTTCGTGCGGACGCGAGCATGTCGCCACGCTGCCCGCCGGGGTGTCGTCGGCCCCCAGCAGTCATGGGATGAATCTGCGCTCGCTGGTGGTGTACCTGCTGGTCTACCAACACGTCCCGGTGGGGCGCTGTGTGGAGCTGATCGGCGATCTCATCGGCGGGGCCGGCCCGTCGAGCGGCTTCGTGCACGGCATGCTCGCCCGGTGCGCGGCCGCGGTGCGCCCGATCGTCACGCTGATCAAAACGTTGATCACCTCGGCGTCGGTGGTCGGGTTCGACGAGACGACCCTGCGCGTCGGTCCGGCCGGGCGCAAGCGCTACATCCTGTCGGCCTCCACCGAGGACTACACCGCGTTTCACCTGGGTGGGCGGGACCTGGCCTCGTTCCGGGAATTCGGGATACTGCCCGGCTTCGCCGGGGTGGCCGTTCATGACCGCTACCAGAACTACTACAACCCGGCCTGGAAGCAGCTGGCCGGGCATCAGGCGTGCACCGCTCATCTACTCCGAGACTTCACCGACGCCGCGGAGTCTCACCCCCGCGCGGCGTGGCCCGAGCAAGCCCAGCGCGCGCTGCGCGGGGGTGATCCACGCCTGGCACGACGCCCGCGACACCGACCTGCCGGCGATCCCAGCGCCCACCGCTGACCCGCTGATCAGCGAGTTCCGCCACGCCACCCGGGTCGGCCTCGCCGAAGTCCGGCCGATCCCCGGCCCGCGCAGCTCCACCGCCCAGCGGCCCGGACGGACCCTGCTGGAGTTCTGCCGCGACCACGAAAGCGACGTCCTTGCCTTCTGCACCGACACCCGGATCTGGCCCACCAACAACCTCAGTGAACGCGACCTACGGCCCGCCAAGACCCAACAGAAGATCTCCGCTCGGCTCACCAGCGAAGACATCACCCAAGACCGCCTGGACATCCGCAGCTACATCGACACCATCCGCAAACACAAAGCCGACGTCATCACCAGCATCCGCGCCGCGCTGACCGGCGACCCCTGGCAACCACCGATCCCCGCGCCAACCTGACCACCACACCCAGCCAACTCACCCCGCCGAGCTCCCAAACACGGCGGGACCCAGCATGCCCGCGACCAGGGACGTGAATGTTTACCCTCGGGGTTGATTGAGCTTGACCCCCCAGCACGGACACCTAGGGTGTGGGGTCAGTGATCGTCCTGTGTGGACGTCTGGTCGGTGTAGAGGGCTTCGAACTCGACCGGTCGGAGCATTCCTAGGCTGGAATGTCGCCGTTCGGTGTTGTACCAGCATTCTATCCACTCGAAGATGGCGTTGGCAAGTTCGTCGCGGGTTTCCCAGATTCTGGTGTCGAGGACTTCGAGTTGTAGGGTTCCCCAGAATGATTCCATCATGGAGTTGTCGTAGCAGTCGCCGATTGTGCCCATCGAGGGGAGCAATCCGGCGGCGCGGAGTCGTTGCCCGAACGCCCATGAAGTATATTGAGTTCCGTGGTCGGAGTGCAGGATCGTCGAATCGCTTGTGGGGCGCCGACGTAATGTGGCCATGCCGAGCGCATCGACGACGAGTTCGGTGCGCATGTGATCGGCGATCGACCATCCGACGATGAGTCGAGCATAGGCGTCCATGACGGCTGCGCAGTACAGTTTCCCTTCTTTCGTCGGATGTTCGGTGATGTCTGTCAACCACAGTCGGTTCGGTGCCTCGACGGTGAAATGGCGTTGCACCAGGTCGTCCTCGGTCGCCGGTCCGGTCGGGCCGCGACGGTGTCGGCGCCGGTAGAGGCCTTGCAGGCCGGCCTGGCGCATCAGCCGGGCGACCCGCTTGTGGTTCACCGCCAACCCCAGGCCCAGCGTCAACTCGGCGTGCACGCGGGGCCAGCCGTATGTCCTGCGCGATTCGATGTGCACGTCCTGGATGTGTTTGAGCAGCAACAAGTTCGCCTCGTCCCGCGCGCTGGGTGGACGGCCCAGCCAGTCGTAGTAACCCGACCGCGACACACCCAGGACTCGACAGGCCACCGCGACATCGATATCAGCATCGGTGTCCTCGGCGAGTTCACGGACCAGCCGAAATGCTAGTTTGGGAGAACGTTTTCCCGAGCGAAGAACGCGGCCGCCCGCTTGAGGATCTCGTTTTCCATCTCCAGGCGGCGCTTGTCTCGGCGCAGTGCGGTGAGCTCTCGCTTGTCCGCGCTGGTCAACCGGGAATCGCTGCCACGCTCGTCAGCGTCGGCCTGCGCTACCCAATTCCGCAGACACGACTCACTGATAGACAATCGCTTGGCCACCACAGCGATCGGTCGCTCGCCCACACGGGCCAGCTCGATCGCTCGACGGCGGAACTCAGGAGGGTGAGGTGCAGGCACGGCAGCATCCTTCCCGGTGGCCGTAGCCACCTCAGGTCAGGTGTCCGTGCTAGAGGGTCAAGCTCAGATCGACCATACGACGACTGACCTGCGTGGACAGCGCTCAGTCGCTGTCAGCTTTTGTCACGCTTCGCCGACGTCTCACGGCATGGAGACGGCATGATCTTGGTCGGAGATCGCAGGGCACCCGCCTTACGGCGAAGGGCAGTTGCCCTGCGATTAACAGATGCATGCAGGTCGCTGCTCGGACCGCGCCATGTGGGCATGCGGGGTTCGCTGGGTGGTGTTGGAGTGCAGCACGGGGCAGATTCAGCCAGTGGAAGCATGCGCCTCGATAAGTTCGGTGAATAGCTCGGAGGGTTTCTTCCAGTTGTGAATTTTACGGGGCCGGTCGTTGATTTCGGAAGCTACCATTGCGAGATAGTTAGGCTCGGAGGTGATATTCACACCTTTGGGGAAGAATTCACCGACGATGCGGTTGAGGTTTTCGTTGCTGCCGCGTTCCCACGGGGAGTGGGGGTGGGCGAAGAACACCGGGAGTCCGGTCGCGGTGATGGTGGCGTGGCGCGCCATCTCGGTGCCGCAGTCCCAGGTCAGCGACCGGCGGATCGCTGCGGGAAGTCCACCGGTGGCGGCGATGACGGCGTCGCCGACGGTCGGCGAGTCGCGTCCGGTCAACGGCACCAGGAGGAGAAACCGTGAGGTCCGCTCGACCAGCGTCGCGACTGCGGAGCGGCCGTCCTTGCCGATGGCGAGGTCACCCTCCCAGTGCCCAGGCAGTGCCCGGTCGGTGGCCTGGGCGGGCCGTTCGTCGATGTAGCGGGGTTCGCGGATCCGCGGCGCCGGCACCGGACGACGCCCACCACGACGGGCCTTGCGCCCGGTCCGCAGGCTGATCAGCTCCCTGGCCAGGGTGGATACCGGCTGGGCGTAGACCCACTGCTAGATCGCCTCGTGCGACACCCGGCGAGCCTGGTCGTCGGGGTAGTCGATCGGCAACCGACCCGCGATCGACGCTGGTGACCAACCGTCATGCAGCTGGCGGCACACCACCGCCCGCAGCCGGGGTGAGCGCTCGACGGCGAAGGGCTTCGGCCGTTGCCGAGCCATACCCGCCGCCTCGTCCGCGGCCGCCGCCCGGTAGTCGATGCGGCCACCGTGACGGGCGACCTCTCGGGAGATCACCGACGGATCACGTCCCACCCGAAACGCGATCTGCTTGTACCCCAAGCCCTCGGCCAGACCACGAGAGACCTCTTCCCGATCCACCAACATCAACATCTCGCGCACGACGGGAATCCTGTCCCACCGAACCCTCAAGATCAAATGATATGACCGGCTGAGCCCAAGGTGACTTCCACCGGGGTGACCTTCGTGGTGGCCAGCGCCCGGGTGAAGAAACGGGGCTGCGCCGCCATCTCGCCGCATGGACACATACACGTCGATGACCTGCCCGAATTGGTCGATCGCTCGGTAGACATAGCGCCACCGATCGGACACTTTGACGTAGGTCTCGTCGACCCACCAGCGGTCCTCGACACGATGTCGACATGGGCGTGCCGCCTCCGCTAGCAGCGGTGTGAAGCGCTGCACCCAGCAGAAGATGCTGACGTGGTCTACAGCGATCCCGCGTTCGGCCAGCAACTCTTCTACGTCCCGATAGGAGAGCCCGTACCTGAGGTACCGGACCGCCACCAGGATCACCTCCGGCGGGAACCGGAAACCGGCGAAGCTAGACCGTGAAGCTGGCACTTGACAGTAGCGACGCGGCATCAGCCCAGCGTGCCATCGGTGAACGCAACAGTGCCGGACCCACAGCATCGGCTCCCGGCCGCCTTCGCCGAACTCGCCCTCGCCATCTAATCGCGGAACCACAGAGCCCAGCCAGGCCCGCCCTCCGTTACGCAACAGCGCCGGCCTGGACCACCCAAGCCGCCCGCAACCTCATGATGGACCTCGCCGACCGCGTCAGCACCATAAAGTTTCTGCTCCCGGACCGAAATTCCCGGTTCACCCGGGCGTTCGACGCAGTCTTCGCCGCGGACGACATCCGGATCCTTACCAGTCCACCTGGAGCGCCCCGAGCGAACGCGATCTGCGAACGATTCTCCGGTACCTTGCGCCGTGAGCTGCTCGACCGGGTACTGGTCGTCAACGAACGCACCTGCGCCAGATTCTCACCGTTTACCCGCACCATTTCAATGGCGCACGGCCACACCGGACGCTGGCGCAACTTGCCCGGCCCAGGCCGAGGCCCAG
Organism: uncultured Actinomycetota bacterium; assembly: GCA_963717245.1. Taxonomy (GTDB): domain Bacteria; phylum Actinomycetota; class Actinomycetes; order Mycobacteriales; family Pseudonocardiaceae. Next base: position 79,722 of record CAVQVV010000008.1, read on the forward strand.
CTCCCACCAGTGACCAACTCACCGACCACCAGGTGCGCCGCAGACTGATCCTCGGCGGATTCACCAGCGAGTGCCAGGTCACAGCGTGATCATCGAGTACCGTAAACGCGCAGGTCAGGCCTCGAATCCAATCTCCGATCCCCACAGGCGAGCACGGCACGATCAGCCCAGTGCAGCCGCGGCTTGGGTTGACTCGGCGCAGCGCGGCAACCTCGTGGCGCCAGACGAGCAACTCGACATTCTTCGATGCCGAGGACCGGCCAAATAGCCACAGCCAGCCGGCAACCCGCCCGAAGATCAGGTAAAGCAGACGCAACGACACGACGCACGATCATCATGATCGCGCAGTCTCCTCGTTCACCCAGGTCACCGATGCGGCAGAGTTCTGGAACCCCATAATCCCCGCACGGCACGCTGGCTGGCTACCGAGCCGGGGATTGCCGGTGCCTGTTCCGCTGCTCGGCCGCGCGCCGACGAGCCCGACCTCCAGTCCTGCTCTCACTCGATGACCGCCCGCTCGCCGACCAGGGCAGGCACAGGGCAATCATCGCAATAGCCGAACGGTCGTCTCTTACGCGCCGTGATCGTCGTTACATCGACTGTGAGCGGCCACAAGCACAGCCCGTGTGCAACCGATACGCCCGAGTACGCGCCGAGGTGGGTCGAGAGATCGGGTCCGGCGATCCGGGCGGCACTGCTCACGTATGCACCCGAGAGGTGCGCGGAGTTTGAGGCAGAATTTCGCACCGCGTTGGCTCTGGCCACAGATAGCCTTGATCTGGCGGGACCTCAGGCAGTTCTGAAGCACTGGCAGGCGGTGGCCGTCATGGCAGCGAACCCACTTACCGACGAGGAGCGCAAGAACCTCAAGCGCGCAAGGGCTAGTGACTTCAGCGGACTGATCACTCGGCATCAGGACGAGAACGGGAACTGGGTTCGCCAGTAGATGCCGCGTTACGGGTGGATGTTTGGCGGCGAGGAGGCCGAGGAACAGTACGACAACCTCCCTGAAGACTCGCGGCGACTGGTCAACCAGCGCATCAAAGAGTTGCAGGAAGATCCCATCAACATACCCCACAGGGAGTACGACGCGCAGTTCGACCTCCACAGCATCCCGATCGGCGATGACAAGGGACTCATCACTTATGGCGTAGAGGAAAACTACCGGATGGTGATCGGGTATCGATTTACACCCGGCATCAACTAGGCCGACCGATCGGCACTGTTGCGTCCACTCGATGGCGGGCTCGGGCAGGCTGTGCTGATGCGTCGTCGCCACTTTCGACTGCCAGTGCCGCCGTCCAGCTTCGCCGGGTTCCGATTCCCGCCGGAGGTGATCACGGTGGCTGTGCGCTGGTACTTGCGCTACGGGCTCTCGTACCGTGACGTCGAGGAGCTGCTGGCCGAGCGGGGCATCGAGGTGGATCGGTCAAGCCTCGTTCATACACCACGAGATGACCTGGCAAGAGTGATCCAGACCGCAGTTCCGAGGCCAGTACGGGGGGCCTGTCACGTTCGAACGCTCTGCTCCCCGTACTTGTTTGAAGGGCGGCGCCCCCCTTGCTGGCAACAATCGGCGGTCCTCGGACGGAGGCTCTATCCGACCTCGCTCGGTAGAGGGGCCCTTTACCCGGGTAGACCCCCCGGGTAAAGGGCTCTGACCTGCACGGTGGGGGTAGACCCCCTTATCGTGCTGCCCTCCCAACGTAAACATTCACGTCCCTGGTCGCGGGCATGCTGGGTCCCGCCGTGTTTGGGAGCTCGGCGGGGTGAGTTGGCTGGGTGTGGTGGTCAGGTTGGCGCGGGGATCGGTGGTTGCCAGGGGTCGCCGGTCAGCGCGGCGCGGATGCTGGTGATGACGTCGGCTTTGTGTTTGCGGATGGTGTCGATGTAGCTGCGGATGTCCAGGCGGTCTTGGGTGATGTCTTCGCTGGTGAGCCGAGCGGAGATCTTCTGTTGGGTCTTGGCGGGCCGTAGGTCGCGTTCACTGAGGTTGTTGGTGGGCCAGATCCGGGTGTCGGTGCAGAAGGCAAGGACGTCGCTTTCGTGGTCGCGGCAGAACTCCAGCAGGGTCCGTCCGGGCCGCTGGGCGGTGGAGCTGCGCGGGCCGGGGATCGGCCGGACTTCGGCGAGGCCGACCCGGGTGGCGTGGCGGAACTCGCTGATCAGCGGGTCAGCGGTGGGCGCTGGGATCGCCGGCAGGTCGGTGTCGCGGGCGTCGTGCCAGGCGTGGATCACCCCCGCGCAGCGCGCGCTGGGCTTGCTCGGGCCACGCCGCGCGGGGGTGAGACTCCGCGGCGTCGGTGAAGTCTCGGAGTAGATGAGCGGTGCACGCCTGATGCCCGGCCAGCTGCTTCCAGGCCGGGTTGTAGTAGTTCTGGTAGCGGTCATGCCCGGCCACCCCGGCGAAGCCGGGCAGTATCCCGAATTCCCGGAACGAGGCCAGGTCCCGCCCACCCAGGTGAAACGCGGTGTAGTCCTCGGTGGAGGCCGACAGGATGTAGCGCTTGCGCCCGGCCGGACCGACGCGCAGGGTCGTCTCGTCGAACCCGACCACCGACGCCGAGGTGATCAACGTTTTGATCAGCGTGACGATCGGGCGCACCGCGGCCGCGCACCGGGCGAGCATGCCGTGCACGAAGCCGCTCGACGGGCCGGCCCCGCCGATGAGATCGCCGATCAGCTCCACACAGCGCCCCACCGGGACGTGTTGGTAGACCAGCAGGTACACCACCAGCGAGCGCAGATTCATCCCATAACTGCTGGGGGCCGACGACACCCCGGCGGGCAGCGTGGCGACATGCTCGCGTCCGCACGAACAGCGGACCCGGTACACGTCGTGCTGGCGCACCGTGACGTGGATCTCGGGGAGATCATGGGTCTGGTGGGAGCGTTCGACGCCCACCTCGGTCGCCTCGGCCAGATCCGCCCCACACCCGCAGGCGCCGTGCGGGCGGTGCGCCACGTGCTCATCAGGGACCGCCACCCACGGCAGCGAACTGCCCGCAGCACCCGGCTGCTTGCCCCGCTTGCGCCCCGACCCCTTCACTGGCTTCGGTTGCGGCTTGCTCCTCCCCGGAAGATCATCAGACGATGGTGGCACGCTACCGCGCCAGGTGATGCGCGCTGACCTGCGCTGCGTCTGTACCTTGGCGTGCCGTGGGTGACCGCGGTTGACCGTTCGTTACAGCACGCGGACAGCACGACAGTGGTTGTTCATGCTCGCACATGAACGGTGAGACTAAGTGGATACCTTTCGCGTCGGCGGCTCATCCTGGAGCAAGCCAGGCGCAAAGCGCATGCGAAGCGCCCGACGGATGAACGCTTTGTGGCCAGCGCCTTGCGTGGACATCCGCGGATTACGGGAACGTGGTGATTACCCGGTCACTGTTGAGGCGGGCAGGGCTTCGGCACGGTCGAAGCCGGCTGATCGCAGCGACGAGCGTGGGAGATCGCGCGGGTGAGGTCTGGATCGGCGCCGTCCCCAAAGCTCTGTTACTCTGCGTCGAGGAATGCCCAGGCGGGCCGTAGCTATTCTTCACCCTGTACCGCAGCACCACTTCAATGTGGTCAATCGTCATCATATCAACCCGGTTTGAAACGGCACTGGCCGGTGATCAGCGCATTGATCCGGGCGAGTGGGTGGTCATCGATCTGGAAGGCAATCTGAGTGGTTTTTCCTATGTCGCAACCATCAAGATCAACCGCCAGACTGTTACACTCTGGCGGTTGATGGTGTGAAGGATGTGGTGTGCTTACCCTAGATGTTTGATTCCGTGAAGATCGTGTGAGGGCGCGTCGCTACCGCGGACGTGGACGGAGGGCGTTCAAGATCAATGTGTGACCAAAGAACTGAACACCCTCCTGACCGCACTCTACGTGTTGATCGACGATCACGTGGCTGCGGCGCGCGTCGGTCGTGGCCGGGCACCCCTGCTCTCCGACAGTGAACTGATCACCTTGGCGGTGGCCCAGATGCTGCAGGGCTATCACTGCGAACGTCGCTGGATCCGGCATCTTCGCAGCAGCCCCCAGTGGCGTGCGATGTTCCCCTACCTGCCGGATCAGTCGGGCTACCACAAGCGGTTGAAAAACGCCCAACCGTTGCTGTGCAAGGCGATCCTCACCCTGGCCTCGTGCTGCCCGTCCTGGTTCGACGACCTGTGGATGACCGACGCCACCCCGGTTCCCTGCGGCATGTCACGCGAGACAGTGAAACGCTCGGACCTGGCCGGGCACGCCGGCTATGGCTACTGCGCCTCGCACTCCCGCTGGTACTGGGGCCTGAAGCTCTACCTGGTCTGCACCGGCGATGGAATGCCGATCATGTGGTGCCTGGCCAACCCCAAGATCGGAGAACGCGAGGTGGTGGCCGCCATGCTGCAACACAACCACCACCTCGTCCGCACCGGGCAGATCCTGCTGGCCGACAAGGGCTTCGCCGGCAAAGGATTCAAACAACTCACCGACGCGATGGGACTGCGTCTGCTGCGCCCCGACCGCAAAGACGAGACCTACCGCAACGGCAACCTCGGTGGCGTGCGCCAGTGGATCGAATCGGTCAACCAGACCCTCAAAAGCCAGCTCGACCTCGAAGACCACGGCGGCCGGACTCCCGCCGGAGTGTTCACCCGCGTCGCACAGCGCCTACTGGCCATGGCCGCCGGGATTTGGCACAACTGGACCACCGGCGTCACCAGCAAACGCTCACTGACCGCCTACGACCACTAACACCAACTTCACGGAATCACTCATCTAGGTGGACTCATGATGGCTCAAGGAGATCGTGTCCCGTACCGCGGTCCGATACCGGCCCAGTGGCACGGCAAGCCCACCATGCTGCGTATGGCGTTGGGTAGCAGGCTGCGTCGGTTGCGTGAGGCGAGCCGGGTCACTCGTGAGGATGCTGGATATGTCATCCGTGGATCCAGCAGCAAGATCAGCAGGATGGAACTGGGGCGGGTCAGCTTCAAGGAACGTGATGTGGCTGATCTGCTCACGCTCTACGGCGTCACCGACGAGCAGGAACGTGCGGCCTTCCTTGCGCTGGCCCGCCAGGCCAACGCACCCGGCTGGTGGCACGAATACGGCGATGTTTTGCCGAGCTGGTTTGAGACCTATCTTGGCCTGGAGCAGGCCGCCTCGGTCATCCGGGTCTACGAGCCTTCGCTCGTGCCCGGCCTGCTGCAGACCGAGGACTACGCCCGCGCCGTCATCCAGCTACGTCACCTGCAGGCCTCCGCCACTGACGTCGAACGGCGCGTTGCGTTGCGGATGGCCCGTCAAGAGTTCCTCACTCAGCCCAGGGCACCCGACCTCTGGTTAGCGCTGGACGAGGCAGCAGTCATCCGGCCGGTGGGCAGCCGGATGGTTCAGCGTGGGCAGCTGCAGCACCTGATGGAGATGGCGCAGCGACCGAACATCACCCTGCAGGTCGTGCCGTTGCATGTCGGTGGTCCCGCGGCGGTGAGTGGCGCGTTCACCATCCTGCGGTTTGCTGAGCCCGGCTTGCCGGATGTCATCTACCTCGAACACCTCGCCAGTGCCTGCTACCTGGACAAGGAGCGCGAGACGGTAGGTTAGCTGGCGCTCATGGACAGCCTGTGTGTGGAGGCGGAATCGCCTGAGGTGTCCATCAGCATGCTGCGCAGGATTATCGAGGATCTTCCCGGCAACCCCTGACATAGGAGCCTTAATCGTGGCCGACGAGCGGTCTCCCGACCCGCGCTCCACGCTGACCGCCAAGATCGATTTTGATGTGCCGCATTCGGCGCGGATTTGGAATTACTGGATGGGGGGCAAGGACAACTACGAGGTCGACCGTTCCGCCGGTGACGCCTATGTCGCGGTGCACCCGGACATCGTCACCATGGCCAAGCAGTCTCGGCAGTTCCTCATCCGGGTGGTGCGTTTCCTGGCTGGTGAGGCCGGGATGCGCCAGTTTCTCGATATCGGCACTGGTTTGCCCACGATGCAGAACACCCACGAGGTCGCCCAGCAGATCGCGCCCGAGTCCCGGATTGTCTACGTCGATAACGACCCACTGGTGCTGATGCATGCCCGCACCCTGCTGCGCAACACCACTCCTGAGGGGGTGACCACCTACGTGGACGCCGACCTCCACGACCCGGATTCGATCATCTCCGATGCCCGCAATGTGCTGAACTTCAGCTCAGCCAGTCGCGGTCATGTTCATGGGTTCGCTCGGCCACGTTGCCACCTTCGACGAGGTGCGTTCCATCGTGACGCGGGTGATGGCAGCCGTCCCATCCGGTAGCTACCTCGCGATATACGACAGTACCGATACCAGTGAAGCCATACGCGAGGCCCAAGCGAAATACGATGAAACTGGAGCTGTGCCCTACGTTCTGCGCAGCCCCGAGCAGATTGGCCAGTGTTTCGTGGGCCTGGAGATGGTGGATCCGGGATTGGTGTCGATCACACAGTGGCGGCCGGACGCCGTCGAGGTCGGCACCGTCGCGCCGATTGACGACTACGGAGCCGTAGCGCGCAAGCCATGACTGGAGAAGCATCTGCCAGCGTGGCGGCATCACCGGCGCTGCGTTGCGATGGTCAATGCCTCGGCCGCCCACAGCTTGAGCATCTGGATGTTCTCTTCCCTTCCGCCGGCCTGGGCCACCAACCCAATGAAAGAGGATGAGCGCAACACCGGTAAATAACCATGCTTAAAATCAAGCCGCTTAAAATCAAGCCGAGTGAGATCGAGCAGGCGTTGCCGCGTTGGGTCACAATCTTCGCGAAGCTGCCGAGCTGGACTGCGAACATGTGCGCCGATGGACGCAGGCTCGTACAGTTGTTATCGCCCAGCAGCTGGTAGCGGAACACACCGCAGTTGATGCGCCATACGAACGACAGGATCGCCGCCTTGCTAAGCTAGTGCGATGTGGCCACCAGGCGATGGTCGAACCGCCGACCTTCCGATTTTCAGAAGTCTGGATAATAGTTCACCGAATGACGTTGACGTTCGCGACCTGCATCGCCGTATCAATCCGAATACTGATGAACGCCGATGAACGTAGGCGGATGAGACCAAAGATGAGACCGCCAGGGCTCGGTTGCCTCGCGGAGATCCTTCAACCCTGGTGGTGGGCCGTCGCCTCGCGACAGGATCCGACACGATTCAAACCTGCGATCTTTACCGTCGGCAGGCCCCTGGCCAGGGTCCAATAGGCTTGGCGGGCAGGTGAACGGTCTGGGTCTGGGTGCGGTACACCCGCAGCCCGTGAGATTGATAGATGGGCAAGGCGCGGGGGCTGTCCTGGGAGCAGGTGTGCAACCAGACCCGGGTGGTCGGCTGCAGGCTGGGCCATCGCTGGGCGATGGTCCACGCGTGGTCCAAGGCGAAGGTGAGCAGATACCGGCCAAGGCCCTGTCCGGTGAAGGACGGCAGCAGCCCGAAGGAGGTCAGTTCTACTTGGCTCGCGGGTTGTGCGTGCAGTTCGGCGTAACCGGCGGGAGTCCCGCGTACCCACGCGACCCAGGTTTCGAAGCCGGGTTGGGTTAGCCAGTCGTACCACTGTTGCCAGGTCCAGGGCAGCCGGTCCACCCAGAATAAGTCTCCGCCGACGGCGGTATACAAAAACCGGTTCAACTCCGGTGACGGTAGCTCCGCGCGCACGATCTGAACTGGTACGTCCAGCGCTTTGGCGGGGCGGGGTTCGGCCCGAGAGGTCTGCTCCAGATACCAGACGGTGCTGGGTGTGCCTCCGTCTTGGTACGGTCTGATCACGGGCGGGGTTTCCTTCCTTGCGGATTGTAGAAATCCAGGGGGCTATAGCCGTGGGGCATCCTGTCGCGGACCAGCTGAGAAGCACCTGACCGCCATGCCCAACGACAGACGCCTGGAGGAAGCCAGGCGAGAGTTCCGGGAACGTGGCGTCGTGCGGCTTCCGTTCCTCGCGTCGAAAGCGGTGAAAGAACTGCTGGCCATCGAGGTCGAGGAGTTGGTCACCTCCCACGGTCGCCGCCACGCCCTCATTTTCCCGGAGACCGGCAACACCGGGCGGCACATGTGCAACGTCCGACGCGACCAGATTCAGGCGTTCGGTTCGATCATCCCCGCCCTGTACTCCGTATCAGCTCTGCGGGAAGTGCTCGCCACCATCGCCGGACAAGAGGTCCTGGAGTGTCCCTACGAACCCGAGCAGTTCGTCATCACCGCGCTGGATCAGCACGGGGACACCCACGGCTGGCACTGGGACGATTACAGCTTCGCCCTGGTCTGGATCATCGACTGCCCGCCTCTGGCACACGGCGGATTCGTGCAGTACGTCCCCCACACCGAGTGGGACAAAAAAGATCCCCAGCTGCATCGATGGTTCGTCACGCACCCCACCTACTCCATCGAGCTCGTCCCGGGCGATTTGTACCTCATGCGCACCGATACCACCCTGCACCGTGTTTACCCCATCACCGGTGGTCGTCGTCTGATCGTAAACATGGCCTACGCCTCCCGCAGCGACCTAACAAAGCAGATCAGCCACGAAACGATGGACAACCTATGGCCCGCCGACCAATAACTGCACGAACCACGACGGCAGCCCCCCACGATCGCCCACTGCCGCCGTAAACCTGGACTGTTGGGAACCCGCAGAGAGCTTCCGAGTGCAGCCAGCATTAGGTTTCAGCCTTCGTGCGAGCGCAGCCGTCGCCGCGGGATGCCAGCAGTTAACAGATGCCTCGAACCTGAGAATTGCGACAGGGTGAAGGAAATCGAGCTCGCGTCTAGAGCTTGGGAACCCCCCAATGATTCCCTGCTACAGGCCTTGGCCTGCGGCCAGCTGTGGTCAGGAGTGACCTCCATTGACCGTTGTGTCAACGGCAGCTGAAAACTGGATCTGGTTATGGCGCACTTTCCGTGAATCGGGGCTGTGTCGAGGTGTGGTGGCCGCACTGCGAACACACACCCTGCGCGGACCGTGGGCGAGCGTCGAGGCGCACACCGTCCCCGCCCTGCCGGATCTCCTCGATCACCACACCGGCCAGGTGCGACAGAAATACAGCCCAAGATCGTGTGCCGCGAGCACGGAAAGGGGAAGCCGATGTAGATCGGGTTCTGCTGATGTGTGTAACTGGGCAGGAGATGGAGGTAGGCCCTCTGGAGCCGTCTTGCAGGAGATGGCTTGAAACCACCGCATACTGCGCCGGTTAAGAGCCGGGGTGGGAAGCGATGCGGAAAAGGCGTGCCATGAGTGCGTCAGGTGTGGACCAAGAAGACGAGCGCGAGCGAACCACTGCTGAAGTGTCGAAATTGTAGACGACATCGGAACCGAGGGCTGATCTTGAAGCTTATGCAGAAGCCCTTTAAAGAGCTTGAACATTTCGGCGTGTCGTAACCAGTAGGGCAATGGTCCCAACGGGAGAATTTGAAGGCTACGCCAATAGTCTTCACACCCCGGAGGGACCATTGCCAGGCCAGGCTACTACGGGACTCACGTCCGAGCAATTCGACGAGCTCGTTGACCGCGTCGAACAGCGAGTGGTCTGGAATAGCGGACAAGGCAGACCCAGAGAACTGACGCTTCGTCAGGCGGTAAAAGCAGTCGTTACCTGCTTCCGCACCAACATCACACAGGAAGTGATCGCCGAACTGCTGTTCGTTGATCAATCCACGATCTCCCGAGCGATCGGTGACCTGGAAGAAATCATCGCCGAGGCGCTCGACGAGTTCGTGCCCGAGCTGCCCGAGGACATTGAGGGCCGAGTCGCCGTGGTCGACGGATCGCTGTGTCCGTGCTGGTCCTGGGCCGATGCACCCGAGCTATACTCCGGCAAGCACAAGACCACGGGCCACGCCCACCAGTTCGTCTGCGATCTGTCCGGGAACCTGATGCACATCTCCGACCCCCTGTCCGGAAACACCCACGATGCAAAGGCCATGCACCAGACCGGCCTGAACGAACTTCTCCACCACGACAACGCTATCGGTGACAAAGGCTACATTGGAACCAGCATCACCACCCCGTACCGCAAACCAGCCGGCGGGGAGCTCCTCGACTGGCAAAAAGAGTTCAACACCTCGATCAATAAGATTCGCTACGTGATCGAACGCGCGATCGCTCATTTCAAGGCTTGGCGCTGCATGCACACCGACTACCGCAGGCCCGAGCGCACCTACCCCACAGCCTTCAACGCCGTCCGAGCACTCCACTTCTTCACACTACGTTTCGCATAAGCCTCCTTGTCTTTGGGAAGAGTCTGGGAGATACCTGTTTACTGCCCAGGTGGTGTCCGGCGTGTAGGTGGCGTGAGCTTGGTCCGGGCTTCTGCTCGGAACGCGGGAACCTGTCGTTCCGGAAGTGTCCCCGGTGTTCGTGTGGGGCAAGAGGGAGAGCTTCGAGTGGTGAAGAGCCGCGAGGGGTTGAGTACCGGTTACGGAGCACAGGGGCGGACCGTCTCGTAGTGTGCGCCGGGCGGCGCAGAGAGCTAGCTGGTGAAAGTCCAGTCGGACCGGCCCCAAGCGGGGTCCGTAGCCGAAGGCGGGGGTAATGCCTCGCTGGGCGTCGTTGGGAGGCACGGCATGGTGGTGATGGTGGTTTGCCGTGTGGGGCTGATCAGTGGCGCAGGACAGGGCGCCTGCCGTGAGGTGGGGTCTGAAGGGTTTGAGGCGAAACACCGAGCCGTAGCCGAGAATGGCGAACCGGTCGGCCCGATCCAGGTGATGCCGAGCCTGCACTATGGGGGCGAAGGAAATACTTGGGGCGCCTGGGCACAACAAGGTGTGTGCGGGCGGCGCGGTGGGAAAGTTCTCTGCGTTACCCCGGGAGATCTCGTACGGTCCCACTCGACGGAGTTGGGTAGCTGGGCGTATAAGCCGCAAGGCGAAATCGCTGGTGATGCCGTGCGAGAAGTCGGAGTGATCCATGGTACTGATGAACCAAGGAACAACAGAAACCTTGGGACCGACGCTTTGTGCGGCGGCGGCCGGTGACTCAAAAGGCACCGTCTTGGGGAAGGGGTCACGGTGGGAATGGTGAACCTGATGTGATGCCGAGTGAGTAGGCGGCGTCGGGCTGATGGTTGCTGAGGCAATGACCGAGACGACGCTGGGCGAGGATACTCGGAGTGGCATTCTGGTAAGCCAGGTAGGAAAGGAACGTGTGCAGGTGCGGAAGGCGCACTCGCTGATCGGACGGGTTTATGACCCGCGTAATCTAGCGCGGGCGTGGGCGCGGGTGAAGGAAAACCGAGGTGCCGGTGGTGTGGATCGGATCAGTATTGACCGGTTCGAGTGTGAACATCGGCGTTATCTCACGGTGTTGCATCAACGGCTGGCGGAGGGGAGTTATCGGCCTTTGCCGGTGCGTCGGGTGGAGATCGACAAACCGGGGTCGACGGCTAAGCGTCCGCTAGGTATTCCTGCGGTGGTGGATCGGGTGTGCCAGCAGGCGCTGCGCCAGGTTCTGGAGCCGATTTTCGAACCGACGTTCTCCGAGGTCAGCTTCGGGTTTCGTCCGGAGCGGTCGGCGCATATGGCTATGCGCCGGATCTGGGGCCAGATGCAGGAGGGTGGGAGATGGATCGTCGATGCCGATATCGCCGATTTCTTCGGGACGATCTCGCATGATCGACTCGTCGCGCTGGTAGCGGAACGAGTCGCCGACAGCAAGGTGCTGAGTCTGATCCGTCAGATACTCACGGCCGGAGTACTGCGAGACGGTGTCTATGAGAGCACAATCGCTGGCACGCCACAAGGCGGGGTCATCAGTCCGTTGCTCAGTAATATTTATCTGCACGTTTTTGACGAGCAGATGCAGCGGGCGGGATTCCAACTTACGCGCTACGCTGACGATTGGCTGTGCGTATGCCGGACTCGCGAGGAAGCGGAACGGGCGCTGGCGAGCGCCCGTGCGGTGCTGGAAGGACAGCTCGGGTTACGCATTCATCCAGAGAAGACCAGAATTGTGCACGTCAGCCAGGGGTTCGAGTTCTTGGGCTATAAAATTGGGCTGGGTCGGGGGTTGCGCTTCAAGTCAGGTGGTATCGGCTTGTATGCGATACCTCGGCAACGGTCGATTGATCGGTTCAAGGACAAGGTACGGGCGCTCACACGACGCCGCATCGCCGTACCCCTGGAGGAGCTAATACATGTCTTGAACCCGGTGATCAGGGGATGGGGCATGTACTATCGGCGCGCGAACGTGCGCCGGTTGTTCAATCGGCTCAACAGGTGGATCGTGCGCCGGATCTGGGGCTGGCGGTTCAAACGCTGGCGTAACGCCGGATGGCGGACGCTACCGGAGACCCGCCTCTACGGTGAATACGGGCTGGTCAACCTTCTGCAACTGATTCCTAGCATGCGTGAATACTACCGCCAGAAGGGCTACACCCATTGAGAGCCGCTTGCGGGAAAACTGCACGAGCGGTTCGGTAGGGCGGGCGGAGGTAGCGGACTGCTGTCCGCCGCCTCCCCCGACCCGACAGCGGTGATGCCTGGTAATGCGGGCGGAGCGAAGGGGACGGGTCATCCAGGTCTGGAATTGATGGTCAACCGGAGTGCCCGGGAGGAGCCAGATGAGCCAGTCAGGTTCGAAGCCGTACGAGATCTCCAAGCAGGTGGTCATGGCGGCATTCGAGAAGGTCAGGGCTAAGAAAGGGGCGCCGGGGATCGACGGGGTCACGGTCGAGCAGTTTGCGCAGGGCGGCAAGAACAACCTGTACAAGTTGTGGAGTGCGTCCAGCAGAATGGGAGGAGAGGCTGTGATTTCACGTAGCTGATCCTTGCGTTCGTCAGCTCGTCGTCGCCTGCCGGTGTGAGTCCGGTCCGGGTAGCTGCCAGGAGGCCCGGTAGCAGGCGGGCAGCGTCGGAGGGAAACGTCCGGCGTTGAAGCCCAGCGTCAAAAGCCCTGTAAGAGGGGGAGCGACGATGCGGTCCGTAGCATGAAGCGAAGCCTGCGGCGTCGTCAATTTAGCCCGCCTTCGGGTGGGGATTAGGGAGTGCCGAGCCCCCTCCATCAGGGCGAAGGCCACGGAAGCGGTGTAGATCCTGGAGATACAGCCGTGAGGGTGTCCATTCACGGGTTGGGCTGTGATGTCAGGCTGTTGTGATTGTCGGCAGCCAGGGGTCGCCGGTGAGGGCGGCGTGGATGGCGTCGATGGCCCGTACGCCGTGACCGCGGGCGCTGACCAGGTAGGAGCGGACGCGGCAGTATCCGGCGAGGGTGGTCAGCGTGTGCCAGTAGCCGGAGACGGCTTGATGTCGTTTGGGGCCTTTGAGGGCTTGTTCGCTGGCGTTGTTTGTCCAGGGCACGGCGAAGTTTTGGGTGAAGGTCCAGACCTGTTCAGCCTTGTCGTGGAGGCGTGTGGCGAGGTTGTATCCGGGGTGGTTGCCCTTGGCCCAGTCGCGGTGTCGGTTGGTGGTGATTCCCCACCCGACGGCGTGGTCGTATCGTTGGCGCAGGTCAGCGAGTAGCTGGGGGTCAAGCTGGTCGCGCTGGTCGGTGATGGCCTCGGTGACCGCGGCGGCGGCCTCGCGGAGCACGGTGATGACGTCTGCGGCCCATTTCTGTTGGGTGGGGTGCAGCTCGAGGACACCTTTGGCGTGGCGGATCAAATGGGCTGCGCATTGCCCGACCCCGGCGAGCTGGGCGTCGAACTGATACCAGCCGGCGTAGTCGTCGCGAACCAGATAGCCAGCGTAACCGTCCAGGACACCCAGTCCCGCGATGGCGGTCTTGGATCGGAAGCCGATGGGGGCGTAGTAGATCAGCCGCGTATCGGGGGTGCGCACCGTGACCGCATGAGGGGACCCGGGCACCGGTTGACCATGGGCGTCGGTATCCCTACGGATCACGTTGGTCGGGGTTTCGTCACCGCAGAGGACCTCCTCGGCCCGCAGCGCGGTTTTCATTGCCTCATCGAATCCGGCCGCGGCCAGCCGCTGGGCGAAGCGCTCCATGGCCCGGGCGACGAACCCGGTCGACACCGGGGCATCGAGCAACGCCGCCATCAGGTGCGCGGTACGTTCGATGGGCACATTGCCCTCGCTGGCCAGCAGGATCGCCGCAACGTTGATGTTCGGCCCGTAGGTGACGTTTCCGGGAGCCCCTCACGGTGGCGCCGCGGTAGTGGTCTTCCCGCAGCAGCCGCACCACCGCCGCGGAAGCAGATAGTGCACCCTTTCCATCACGATCGGCGGCAGGTCCCACACCTGCGCCCAGCTCATCCCCGCATCTGCGCCATCGGCCAGATCCGCACCACACTGCGAACAGTCGCCCGGCGCGGGCAGTGCCTCGGTTCGGTCCGGCGTCACCGTCGGCGCCAGCCCCGAGCCCTTGCGGCCCGGCTGCCCACCGGGCTTGCGAATCGGGGATGACCGTCGAGCCATTTCTTGACGTTGGGATGTTTATGGGTGGCGTAGTTGTCGCAGATCATGTGCACCTGCAGTCCTGTGGGCACCTCGCGGTCGATCGTCCGCAAAAATTTAAGGAATTCAGTGTTGCGGTGGCGGGGCAGGCAGCGGCCGATCACTGTGCCGGTGAGCACGGTCAGCGCGGCGAACAGGGTGGTGGTGCCGTGGCGCTTGTAGTCGTGGGTCATCGTGCCGGCCCGGCCCTTTGTCATCGGCAGCGACGGCTGGGTGCGGTCCAGCGCCTGGATCTGGCTCTTCTCGTCCATGCACAGCACCACGGCCTGCTCCGGCGGGTTGAGGTACAAGCCCACCACGTCGACGAGTTTGTCCTCGAACCGGTGGTCGTTGGATAGCTTGAAGGTCTTCACCAGATGAGGTTTGAGCCCTCGCGCCGACCAGATCCGCTGCACCGACGCCGGGCTCACCCCGACCTTGTCCGCCATCGACCGGCACGACCACTGTGTCTGGCCCTCCGGTTTCGAATGCAGCGTCAGCTCCACGATCTCGGCGACTTTGTCCTCACTGATCGAGGGTTTAGGGCCCCGCCCTTTAGCCACCACTCCGAACTCAGTCAGCCCTTCTTCCTCGAATTGATCACGCCACGCCAGCACCGTCGGACGCGATACCCCGACCATCTCACTGATCTCCGAATTCGATACACCATCAGCGGCCAGCAACAACACACGAGCCCGTTGCACCACGCGGTACGCCGCACTCTGCGACCTGGCCAAGGATTCCACGACTTCTCGCTGCCCATCGGATATCGCCAACGGCGCCGCTGCTCGACTCATACCGCACAGCATAATGCACCGTAAACTTATTCGCAAGACACTACACTAGTACTGCCAGATGGCGTGGGTCCGGCAAGCGAGACGGAAAGGAGTACGCAAGGAACCGACGTTTACGTCTCTTAAGCGTGGACCGGCTCAAATCTGGTGGATAGGGGCCGGGAGCGGTGCGTCCTCGCCCCGGATGTGGGGGTGGGAACTCCTGGGCTGGCTTTCGACGGCTCGCCGGGAGACCACGGTGAAGTGCTGCGGGGTAGCCGTGGTGATACCGCAGGGACCGAGTCGGGCTCCTCCTTCGTTGAGCGAATCACAGTGAACACGGGAACCGTCCTGGTCCCGCCCGATTTCCGCGCATCCGGTGTGGGGGTCAGGCTGGGCGCACCGACCGCCGAGCGGTCGAGGACGGGGCGGAGCCGCCGTAGTGTGCGCCGGGCGGCGCAGAGAGCTAGCTGGTGAAAGTCCAGTCGGACCGGCCCCAAGCGGGGTCCGTAGCCGAAGGCGGGGGTAATGCCTCGCTGGGCGTCGTTGGGAGGCACGGCATGGTGGTGATGGTGGTTTGCCGTGTGGGGCTGATCAGTGGCGCAGGACAGGGCGCCTGCCGTGAGGTGGGGTCTGAAGGGTTTGAGGCGAAACACCGAGCCGTAGCCGAGAATGGCGAACCGGTCGGCCCGATCCAGGTGATGCCGAGCCTGCACTATGGGGGCGAAGGAAATACTTGGGGCGCCTGGGCACAACAAGGTGTGTGCGGGCGGCGCGGTGGGAAAGTTCTCTGCGTTACCCCGGGAGATCTCGTACGGTCCCACTCGACGGAGTTGGGTAGCTGGGCGTATAAGCCGCAAGGCGAAATCGCTGGTGATGCCGTGCGAGAAGTCGGAGTGATCCATGGTACTGATGAACCAAGGAACAACAGAAACCTTGGGACCGACGCTTTGTGCGGCGGCGGCCGGTGACTCAAAAGGCACCGTCTTGGGGAAGGGGTCACGGTGGGAATGGTGAACCTGATGTGATGCCGAGTGAGTAGGCGGCGTCGGGCTGATGGTTGCTGAGGCAATGACCGAGACGACGCTGGGCGAGGATACTCGGAGTGGCATTCTGGTAAGCCAGGTAGGAAAGGAACGTGTGCAGGTGCGGAAGGCGCACTCGCTGATCGGACGGGTTTATGACCCGCGTAATCTAGCGCGGGCGTGGGCGCGGGTGAAGGAAAACCGAGGTGCCGGTGGTGTGGATCGGATCAGTATTGACCGGTTCGAGTGTGAACATCGGCGTTATCTCACGGTGTTGCATCAACGGCTGGCGGAGGGGAGTTATCGGCCTTTGCCGGTGCGTCGGGTGGAGATCGACAAACCGGGGTCGACGGCTAAGCGTCCGCTAGGTATTCCTGCGGTGGTGGATCGGGTGTGCCAGCAGGCGCTGCGCCAGGTTCTGGAGCCGATTTTCGAACCGACGTTCTCCGAGGTCAGCTTCGGGTTTCGTCCGGAGCGGTCGGCGCATATGGCTATGCGCCGGATCTGGGGCCAGATGCAGGAGGGTGGGAGATGGATCGTCGATGCCGATATCGCCGATTTCTTCGGGACGATCTCGCATGATCGACTCGTCGCGCTGGTAGCGGAACGAGTCGCCGACAGCAAGGTGCTGAGTCTGATCCGTCAGATACTCACGGCCGGAGTACTGCGAGACGGTGTCTATGAGAGCACAATCGCTGGCACGCCACAAGGCGGGGTCATCAGTCCGTTGCTCAGTAATATTTATCTGCACGTTTTTGACGAGCAGATGCAGCGGGCGGGATTCCAACTTACGCGCTACGCTGACGATTGGCTGTGCGTATGCCGGACTCGCGAGGAAGCGGAACGGGCGCTGGCGAGCGCCCGTGCGGTGCTGGAAGGACAGCTCGGGTTACGCATTCATCCAGAGAAGACCAGAATTGTGCACGTCAGCCAGGGGTTCGAGTTCTTGGGCTATAAAATTGGGCTGGGTCGGGGGTTGCGCTTCAAGTCAGGTGGTATCGGCTTGTATGCGATACCTCGGCAACGGTCGATTGATCGGTTCAAGGACAAGGTACGGGCGCTCACACGACGCCGCATCGCCGTACCCCTGGAGGAGCTAATACATGTCTTGAACCCGGTGATCAGGGGATGGGGCATGTACTATCGGCGCGCGAACGTGCGCCGGTTGTTCAATCGGCTCAACAGGTGGATCGTGCGCCGGATCTGGGGCTGGCGGTTCAAACGCTGGCGTAACGCCGGATGGCGGACGCTACCGGAGACCCGCCTCTACGGTGAATACGGGCTGGTCAACCTTCTGCAACTGATTCCTAGCATGCGTGAATACTACCGCCAGAAGGGCTACACCCATTGAGAGCCGCTTGCGGGAAAACTGCACGAGCGGTTCGGTAGGGCGGGCGGAGGTAGCGGACTGCTGTCCGCCGCCTCCCCCGACCCGACACTCCGAGCCGGGGAAAGCCCGTGCACATGGGGAAGGGCGGCAGCGGTATCGAGAAGGGAAGGATGCTGTAATGCCGACAGACGCGCTGGTGAATATCGGCGCACCGGACACGGTGATCCCGGAAGGGCCACGGTCTCGGGTATCGGAGATGCAGGCCAAGCTTCATCGTTGGGCGGCGGCCGATCCTGGCCGCAGGTTCGATGACCTGTTCAACTTCGTGTATGACCCGGCGACGCTGGTCGTGGCGTTTGACCGGGTCGCGGGCAACACCGGTGCCAATACCCCCGGCGTGGACGGCCTTACGGTCGCTGACGTCGAGGCCGTCATCGGTGTGCCCGGGTTCCTGGATGACCTGCGCGCCCAGCTCAAGCAGGGCACGTTCGGGCCTCTTCCGGTGCGGGAACGCACGATCCCCAAACCGGGTGGGAGCGGGAAGGTTCGGCGGCTCGGGATTCCCGTGATCGCTGACCGGGTTGTTCAGGCGGCGCTGAAGCTGGTGTTGGAGCCGATCTTCGAGGCCGACTTTCTGCCGGTCTCCTATGGTTTCCGACCCAAGCGGCGTGCGCACGACGCGATCGCTGAGATACAGCGTTTCGGCACCAAGGGTTACCAGTGGGTGCTGGACGCGGACATCGAGGCGTGCTTTGACTCCATCTCACACACCGCCCTGATGGACCGGGTGCGGGCACGGGTCAAGGACAAGCGCGTGCTGGCGCTGGTGAAGGCGTTCCTCAAAGCCGGGATCCTCACCGAACTCGGCACCCGCGAGGACAGCCTCGCCGGCACGCCGCAAGGGGGCATCCTGTCCCCGCTGCTGGCCAACATCGCCTTGAGCGCGCTCGATGAGCACGCACACGGCCCTTGGCGGCCCGGCGGGATCATGTGCACCCCTCGCCGACGCGCTTGGCGTCGAGCAAAGGGCCTGCCGAACTGGCGGATCGTCCGCTATGCCGACGATTTCGTCGTACTCGTGCACGGTTCCCGCGACGACGCCGACACCCTGCGCGAAGAAATCGTTGATGTGCTCGAACCCTTGGGCCTTCGACTGTCCGCGGCCAAGACCCAGATCGTGCACATGAGCGAGTCGTTCGACTTCCTCGGGTTCCGCATCCAGTGGCGCCGCAAGCGAGGCACGAACAAGTGGTACGTCTACACCTTCATCGCCGACCGGCCCATCCGGTCGGTGAAGGACAAGATCCGTGCCCTAACGAGCAGGCTATCGCAGCACCCACCCAGGGTCGCGCTGATCAGGCTCAACCAGATCATGCGCGGCTGGTCCAACTACTTCAAACACGCGGTCTGCAAACACACCATGGACTCCCTCGAAACCTTCGTATGGTGGAGGGTCATCCGGTGGTGGATGAAGCTGCACCGCTGGAGATGGACCGACGTCCGTCGGCGTCTCACCGACCACACCGGCCGGTGGCGCAGACCCTCGGCGGACGGGATCGAACTGTTCAACATCGCCAAAGTACCCATCACCCGATACCGGTACCGAGGCAACAAGATCCCCAACCCCTGGATCATGGGAAACCACGCCTGACGACAGACACCGTGGAGAGCCCGTTGCCGAGAGATCGGCACGGCGGGTTCGGCGAGCGGCCTGGGGAAACGGACCGGGAGCAATCCCGACACCGCGCCCCAGGCCGACTCAACCACTTCCAAGGCCCTGATCAGGACGCCTGCGTGTATCCCAGAAGATCCTGTCAATCTCAAGGATCATGCCCTCGCCGGGCGGGCAGATCTCCGAGATGGCCGGCCACGAACATTGCTGTGGCCAGGCCGGGTTGGGCAGGGTGTGGCATCCCATCGACCTCCCTATGGGCTACCACACGGCAGCCCGGGGGCAGAGCCAGACGACGCACGCAACCGGTTGTATTGAGGGCTGCCCCCGGGCTGCCGTGTGGTCGGACTGGCGCCAGATCGACGAGATGCCACACGAGTCCCAGTGCGCAAGATCATCGGTGATCCCGCCGTCCGTTGAGGAGCTGGGTCGAAACTCCTGACCCAGAAGGTGCTCGGCGCCGTACATCCAGCCGGCTCAACCCCACGACGAGGAGCGCCTGCCTACATCAGTTGGTACATCAACGGCTACGGACGACCATGGACATCCTCGGACCCGAACCTCATGATGAGGCCCGACCACGGACGAATTACAGGTAGTTGCGGGGTGTTGCCTGTGACTACGGATCACATGGTTGATCGACTTTGGGGCCCTCGTGGGGCCCTCCAACGTCGGGCACAGGTGAGAACCCCCGAGAACTACTGAGAGGTGTTTCGGCTCTTCAAGACTATTTTCACGGCCGATTGCATGGTTGGTGGGAACCCTGGGAAAGATCACCCAGATCTACGAGGACACCAATCAGATCCAACGTCTCCGCATCAGAACCGGGCGCGGGCAGGTACTCGGCCCTGACTACGCATCGCACGCGTCTAGACTTAAGCCGTGCCCTGCTTCTTGGTGGGAGTCTAGGCACGTCAGTTGGGATGGGAACACGTCGGGCCCGACGGGGACGTCTCCCGATCGGGCCCGACCACCGTTTCACCGACCACGGTTCCCCACACTCACGACGCAGTTCCCAGCATCGTTAGATTGGGCTTGAATTGACCGTGATCATTTGGACACTCTTCGGTCACTAAACTGCGCCAACGGACACCATCTAACCGCAGACGATGAGCGTTCGCAGTTACGAAACACACAGGTAAGGGGTGCTACCCACAACCAACCACGACAGCGGTCCGAGAATCCTTGGATTCCGGATTTGCCGCTCCCTCGGCCGAGATCGTCCACGTCGCGGCGGCGGAGTCAATGGCGACTGACGGCGTCGCGCTGCGATGGCGCAAGCGCCACCACTGACACCGCCACCACGACGAGCAAGGCGGCCAGGACGAGGGAACGGCGAAGGAGCAGGGACACGTCCGTATGTATCCCTTCCTCCGTGCTGGGGTCGCGACCGCAGTTGCATCCGGACTCCAGGTACGTCGTTCTAACGGAGCGCGAAGTCACTGCGAAATGACTGCAAGTCCAACCGCCGATAGCCGAGACGGAACAGCACGTCAGACACTATGCACAGGTTGCTGAGGAACCATTCTTAAACCGTGTGTCACACGCCATTCCCGGCGGGGGCGCCACCATTCAGGCAAAGGTCTCCACAAGGCAACCGAGCTCTGGTGGTTCTCATCCTGGTGAGGATTGGCCGATGTCACCGCGTGCGCCCAGCCCGGAACTCACAAGGTCCTGCCTAGGGTGTATCGGGTCTGCTGGCGCGGTGGGTGTGGGCCCGTCTAGCTCATAAAGCAGCGACTGTAAATAAAGTGTCAATTGAACGCGGTAGTGCTGCTCGAAGCCCCGCAGGTCATCGATCGTGTTCTCTAGGAAAGTCTTGTCGTGGTTGAATACTGCCAGAGTCTCGGCGTGTGTGCGTGCCGCGTCCTGCTCCAGTAATGCGGCCTGCTCCCGGGATTGGCGGTGCAGGGTCTCGGCGGTGCTCCGGGCTTCCCCGAGCATGGTCTCAACCCGGGTGCTGGCCTCGTTGACCATGTCCTCGGCTTTGTGTTGTGCATCGGAGATCAAGTGCGCACAGTGAGCCTGGGCTTGGTCGAATGTCCTGTCCACTTCGGCGTGGGCTTGGGTGGTCATCTGGTCGGCCATGTCCTGGGCGCGAGCGACCGTACTGGCCCGAAAATCGTCATCAACATCCTGCGGGCTTTGGATGACCGATCAGTGACCGAATCCTCGTCATCACCGACCCCACGGACCGCCGCGGTCCAGGGGGATGCCCGGTGTCGCCGGGTGCTGCGCGCAGCTGCTGATCGAGTTGCTCAACCTGGTCGCGCAGAGCGTTGTTCTCCTCAACCAACCGGATCAACTCAGCGTGAACAAGATCAAGGAACTCGTCCACTTCATCCTCGTGATACCCCCGCTCGCCCACCGGCGGCTGGCTGAAAACGACATCACGAACCTCAGCAGGACTCACCGGCATTAGATCACCTCAGGTCTCTTCTCGACGACTATCTCGACTCGCGTCCCGACCCGACCGCTGCGCCACCCACACCACGGCTTGTCTGATAACGAGCCATCGCCGCTTCGGTAAGCCAGGCGACATTCAGAAGCCCTTCGCACACCCGTCACGGCCGAGCCGCACGCGCCGATGACCATGGACAGGTCCGCACCGGGGCCGTCCGTGGGCCGTCTCAGCGGACGAAACGACGCGCAACAGTGAGACGTGACATCGACTAATGAAAGGTACTTCCGCTGGTAGACGCGGTCTTGGGGCTATGATCAGGAGACCTGTTGGTCTCCGGAAGATGTCGTCCATCTATAAGGACCGTGCCCTCACCGGCGTACTGGCAGCCTTGGGCGCGCCGTGAGGAGATCACCGCTCCGCAGTCCTTCGATCTCCGAAGCGGTGCCGGCGTGCAGAGCCCGTGAGGCACTGGTGCGCCATACTGCACTTATGAGCGATGGGGCTGTTCCTCCGGATCCGCAAGCTAGTCCCGGGGCCACCGCATCTCGGCCTGAAGTTAGGGCTAGTGAGACTCCGACGGAGAATAGTGGTCCCGGGCATGCGACGCCCGAGCCTTACTTGACGGCCGCTCCTCGGGCCCATTATGTCAAGGCGATCGCTCAGATGGTCGTGGGCACCTTGACCGCCGCCGCTGCCGTCGCTGCCCTCGTGATCAATTTGTTGCAAGGCGACCCGGCGAGATCTATCCAGGAACAGGTCTTCTCAGTGATCGGTGTCGGTCTGGCGTTGGCCGCAGGCATCGAACTGGCCTACACCTTGTTTACCCATGGACCAGATGAGGCGCTCGATCCGCTGATGCTCGGTCTGTCGGCGGCGCTCATTCTCCAGCTCGGACGTGTGGATCAGTTTAGTTGGGGGCAAGGCCTAGCGGCCATCTTTTACGTCGCCTGCCTCGCCAGCCTCTTCGCGGTGCGCAAATGGCTTGCAGAGGCTCAGGAGCCGGAGAACTACGAGCCGCGCTGGCTGATCAAATGGCGCAAGTCGCGACAAGCTGCTTGGAGGACAGGGATGGCCGAGCGCTCCGCCACGAGCCCGAATGCTCCGGCGGTCCGTACGCCAGAGGTTCGTGGAGCAACGCAGGATGCTCCGACCGCAGGTGTTCGAGTGAGCCGCGATGTACAGGCTGCCCCTCGATGTGCAGGGCCGGCCTAGGTTGCTAGGGCCGCCGGCCGCGCCCGTCACCTTTTCCCAGTGCCGCCGCCTCGGCCGGACGGAGAGTGCCGTCGTAGAGCAATCCGAAGAACGCCACCAGGTGCCTCCCGCTTCGCCTCTGACCGCGGACTGCTTCTAACAGTCTCACCGCTTGTGGTCGTGCCGCGGCAGGCCGACGGGATGATGCCCCACGAGCCCAGCGTGCAAGATCTGTGATCCGCAATCGGGCATCGTCGCGCATATACGAGAGAGCGAGCCAATCAGGATTAGGCCGTGCCAGGCCGTCGGACGTCAAGTCGCGTCAGGACACAACAGGTGTCCGTGGCCATGGAAAAGTCCCCGCTGATGGCCAGGTGAGGTCCCCGCTGGTGGCCAGGTAGAAGTCCCCGGTCCCTCGTCGTGTCGTCCCGACGGTGGGGCCCTGGGCGGTGACGGTGGCGGTGCCAGCCAGTCACCGCACCGCCCAGGGGGCCTCCATTGAAGTCTGCGAGGGAACGTATGGACATCATTTCGGCCTACCGGGAGGTGGGCAGTTATCGCGGCGCGGCCGCGATCTGTGAGACGACACCGAAGACGGTGCGGCGGGTGATCGAGCGGCACGAGGCCGGCGGCGTGGCGCCGGAACGCAGCCGCGGGGGCGCAACTACGACCCGGTCGCCGAGCTGGTTATCGACAAGATCGCCGAGACCAAGGGCCGGATGTCGGCCAAGCGGCTGCTGCCGCTGGCGGTCGCGGCCGGGTACGAGGGCTCGGGGCGGAACTTCCGCCGGCTGGTCGCCGCGGCGAAGGCCGAGTGGCGCCGGAGCCATCACCGGGGGCGGCGTCCCGGCGGTGTGGGCCCCGGGCGAGCACCTGGTCATCGACTGGGGCGTCGCTGGGGGGGCTGCACGTGTTCTGCGCGGTCCTGGCCTTCTCGCGGGTGCGGTTCGTGCGCTTCGCCGCCGACGAACGCGCGGCGACCACGTTGGCGCTGCTCGCGGAGTGCTTCGAGACCCTCGGCGGGGTCCCCAAGGTGGTGCTGGCCGACCGGATGGCCTGCCTTCAAGCGCCGACATCGTCGCCAACCGGGTGGTCCCGACCCCGGACTACGTCCGGTTCGCCACCCACTACCGGTTCCGGCCGGACTTCTGCGAAGGCCACGACCCGGAGTCGAAGGGGATCGTGGAGAACCTCGTCGGCTACGCCAAGCGCGACCTGATGATCGGCTGCGGACTCGTCGAGCGGACAGCGCCGGCAGCGCGGATCGGGGTCGATCTGGCGGCGGCGAACGCGGCTGCGGTCCCATGGTGCGCCGAGGTCAACGCCCGGATCCACTCCGAGATCGCCGCGGTCCCGGCCGAACGCCTCGCCGGCCACGAGCTCGATCTGCTCGGCGGGCTGCCCGGGCTGCGACCGCGGATCGGTGGTCCGGCGGTGTTCCGCAAGGTCGACCGGCTCTCGTGTGTTCGCTACGGCTCGGCGCGCTACTCGGTGCCCACCACCGCGATCGGCACCCAGGTCGAGGTCCGCGTCCACCGCGGCGAGCTGTCGGTGCTGACCTGCGTCGAGGCGACCAGCCGCAGCAGGTGCTGGCCTGCCACCAGCTCGTCGCCCCGGGCGAGGTGTCGATCCTCGACGCGCACTACCCGCAGGCCCGCCCGAGCGGTCCCGGCGCGGGCGGTCCGGGCCAAGACCGCCACCGAGAAGGCGTTCCTGCGCGCTGGGACCGGCCGCCGAGGCGTTCCTGACCGGCGCGGCCGCGGCCGGGTCGACCCGGCTGGGCGCCGAGCTCGGCGAGCTGCTGGCCCTCGGCCACGCCCACGGCCAGGCCGCGCTGCTCAGGCGCTGACCCGGGCGACAGCGTTCGGGCGATGGCGCGCCGAGGACGTCCGCTCCATCCTCGCCAACGCTCACGCCGCCCCCACGCCGCGTCCGGCCGGCGACGCCCTGGTCGTCGACCTGCCCGCGGTCCCGACCCGCTCGCTGGCCGACTACGCCGACCTCGGGCGCGCAGACGCCGTCGAACGCGGGGACGCGTCATGACCGCCACCAGCCCACCGCCGCTGGAAGCCGACCTCGAAGCCGGGCTCAAGCGGCTCAAGCTCGCCGCGATGCGCCGGCTGGCCCCCGAACTGCTGGTCACCGCCCGCACCCAACGCTGGCGCCCCGAGGAGCTGCTGCGGACCCTGATCGAGGCCGAGATCGCCGCCCGCGAGGCCTCCAACACCATGAACCGCCGCAAGGCTGCCGGCGTTCCCGGTCGAGAAGACCCTCGATCGAGTTCGACGTCGCGGTCTCCTCGATCCCGCGCGCCACCTTCGACTACCTCGCCTCGCTCGAGTGGATCCGCGCCGCGGAGAACCTCGCCCTGGTCGGCCCGGCCGGCACCGGCAAGTCCCACCTGCTGGTCGCGCTCGGGCTCGCCGCGGTCGAGGCCGGGCACCGGGTCCGCTACTTCACCGCCGCCGAGCTGGTCGAAGCCCTCTACCGCGGGCTGGCCGACAACTCCGTCGGCCGGCTGATCGACCAGACCCTGCGCCACGACCTGATCATCATCGACGAGATCGGGTTCGCCCCCCTCGACGACACCGCCGCCCAACTGCTGTTCCGCCTCGTCGCCGCCGCCTACGAACGCCGCTCCCTGAGCACCGTCTCACATGGCGCGGCTCAACCAACAGTGTGGCCGAACACCCGCGCAGCCGGCTACCACCGCAGAGCCGCATTGCCTACCTCTGAGATGTCTGGCGATGAAGGTGTGGTCTTCGCTGTTCCGGGTCGCGACGCCGGTGAGCGGGCCTAGCGGCTGCGCGTAGCCAGCTCCAAGCCTGGGCCAAGTCTCGGCCAAGTGTGGTGCCCGATGGTGGATATACCCGAGACCCACTGCGAAGGGAAGCACCGAGGAACCATGACCGCCGACCTGCACACCATCCCATTCACCCTCCCGCCGACCCCCCACGACGGCGAGCCACACCCTGCTGCCTTGGCTGCGCGAGATGCGCGATGAGAACCCGGTGTGGCGAGATGCCTACGGCGTCTGGCACGTGTTCCGCTACAGCCGACGTGGCGCGGGTGATCTCTGATCCGCAGGTGTTCTCCTCGGACACCGGCCGGGTGGTCCCGACGGCGCAGCGATTCAGCGCGGGCAACCTGCTCCTCACCGACCCGCCGCGCCACCACCACTGCGCCGGCTGGTCGGTGCCGTGTTCAGCCCAAAGGTCATCACCGGCCTCACCCCCCGCATCGCCGAGGTCACCCACGAGCTACTCGATGCCATCGACGGTGCCAGCGAGCTCGACCTCGTCACCGCCCTGGCCTACCCGCTGCCGGTGACCGTGATCGCCGAGCTGCTCGGCCTGCCCGCCGCCGATCGTGAGCTGTTCCGAACTTGGGCCGACAAGTTGTTCACCGCCTTCGACGGGGCCGATCCCCACGACCCGAGCTCGCACCGAAGATCGAAGAAGCCACCGCGGAAATACTCGCCTACCTCCACGAGCACTGCGCCGATCGGCGCGCCCACCCCCGAGAGGACCTGATCAGCACGCTGGCCACCGTGGAGGCCGACGGCCAACGACTGACCGACGAGGAGGTCGTGAACTTCTCCCTCCTACTCCTGATCGCCGGGCACATCACCACCACCGCGCTGCTCGGCAACACCGTGCTCTGCCTGGACGCCCACCCGCAGGTATGGGCCGAACTGCACACCGACCGCTCACTAGTGGAAGCCACCATCGAGGAGGTACTGCGCTACCGTCCACCTTCCCCCAAGTCAGCCGGGTGACCATGACCGAGACCGAACTGGCCGGCCAGACCATCCCGGCCGATGCGTTGGTCTGCCATGGCTGCTCTCCGCCAACCGTGACGAACGCGAGTTCCCCGACCCCGACCGGTTCGACATCCACCGCTGCCCCCAGCACCACCTGGGCTTCGGCTACGGCATCCACTTCTGCATCGGCCAACTGCTGGCCCGGGTAGAAGCCAGGATCGCGGTAGGCGCACTGCTGGACCGCTACACCCAAATCCGCCTGACCCCCGGGGTACCGTTGGAGTTCTATACCGGGGCATCTTCGCTGCGCGGAACATCCCGGTGACCGTACGATGTGCCTGAACCATCGGCACAGGACCACGACTGCGGTACCGATCCGATCGGGCCTGGTCTCCTCCCATGGCGGGGGTGCCGGGGCAGACGTGCCCGAGCCCGAGAAGCAGGTCACCGGACGAGGCCAGGCTGCCACCTCGGCAGTATGGGGTAGTAGTCGATGTCCGTGATCGGATCTGCTCGAAGTGGACGGTTGCAGTGGTGAAAAGAGTGTGATCGCCGCGCATCGCGTCCAGGATTAGCCGCTCGTACGCCTCCAGCACGTCGCCGGCGCTCTCGGTCTCCTGCGTGGAGAACTGCATCGACAGCTTCTCCAGACGCATCCCTGGCCCGGGCCGCTTGCCATAGAACGACAGCGACACCCGGGAGGCATCGGCCAGGTCGAAGGTCAGGTGGTCCGGTCCCTGCGAGCCCACCCGGAACCGGCCGGGAACATCGTCCGCGGCGCCTCCTTGAACGCGATCGAGATGATCCGTAGTCCTTCCGCCATCCGTTTGCCGGTGCGCAGGTAGAACGGCACGCCGGCCCACCGCCAGTTGTCCAAACAGATCTTGAGCGCGATGAACGTCTCGGCGTCGGAATCGTTCGCGACGCCCTTTCGTCGCGGTAGCCGACGTACTGACCTCGCACCACATCACTCGGGTACACCGGGAGCATCGAACGGAAGACCTTGTTCTTCTCCTCGCTGATCGCGCGTGGCCCTCCAGCGCCCGTCGGCGGCTCCATCGCCACGAACGCCAGGACCTGCAGCAGGTGCGTAACCACCATGTCCTTGTGGGCGCCGGTGGATTCGTAGAAACTCGCACGAAGGTCGAGCCCGAGTGTCTCCGGAATGTCGATCTGCACGTGGTCGATGAAGTTACGCTTCCAGATGGGTTCGAACAGCCCATTCGCGAAACGGAACGCCAATATGTTTTGCGCCGCCTCCTTGCCCAGGAAATAGTCGATACGGAAGATCTGCGACTCGTCGAAGACATCGTGCACGAAGTCATTGAGCTTGATCGCGCTCGCCAGATCATTACCGAAGGGCTTCTCCATCACCACTCGGGAGTCCTCGACCAGGTCGGCGTCCCGCAGCATGGTGATCACCGCTTGGGCGGCACCGACAGGTAGTGCAGCCGGCGGGACCCCGCACCGAGCAAGTTCTCGGCCGCCTTGACCGCGGCCATCAGGCCTTCCGGTCCCGCTCCCTGCGGCACGTAAGTGATCCGCTCGGCAAACCACGCCCACGCCTCGTCGTCAATTGCGTGCAACCCAAAGCCCGGGGTAGCCGACCGCGCAAACGCCCGGAACTCCTCCGTGCTCATGTCCTCCATCGCGCTGCCCACAACCCGGACGTCCGGGCGCCAGCACCGACTGCGCGAGATAGGCCAGGCGGCCAGGCCAGGCAGCAGCTTGCGCTTCGCCAAATCCCCCGTCGCGCCGAACAACACGATGGCATGAGGCGCCAGAGACTCCACATCACGCCGGTTGGGTCGCGCGCCCGCCGCCGGATAGGCGATGGTCTGGGGACGGGATGCGGCACGCTCGGAACCCTCCTTCGACGAGATCGTGGTTACTAGAACCCATCGAACCCATACCGACTCAGGCACACCAACCCTGATCGCTCAATGCAACAGTATCGGCCAAGCTACCTTGCGCGTCTTGGTGAACCGAACAAATGGGGCGTCTGGTGGTCTTTCGTCCGGCTTTGGGCTGGCCAGTGGAGGAAGTCGGGTGAGTCAACTGACTGGGTGCTTGTCGCCGAAGCCGATGGCGAGGTACGGGATGACGTGCTCCTGGACAACTTGATTGTCCTACCCGAGCAGCGGTGGCTACGACGGTTTCCCTGCTGCAAGCTGGCATCCCACTCTTGGACAAGCGGCTGGTGCGGCGGGAGGTGGCCAAGGTTGGCATCTAAGGCGGGACTCTTGTCGTTTCTTCGACAGCATCAGTGCCTGCTGATCTGCAGTCGATGCGGTAATGCGCTTGGGACAGCCCGAGTGGGGCCGATCACGCTCGTCCGCGTCCAGCACACGAGCGGGTACGACATCGCACCGCTGCAGGGCGATGTTGCCGAACGAGTCGCCGCCGCGCGTGTTTCCGCGGCAGAAACAGCGGCTCAACAGGTCGACCGCAGGCCGGAAGACGATCTGGAAGTCCTCGCCGCTCGTCACGAGGTGGAATACTTGCACAGGCAGGTTGGTGAGATCGCCTTCGATCTGCAATGCCCGTCGTGTGAAAGCCGGTACTGGCGCTCTCTGCCCCACCTCGTGAAGGAGGTTCGGAGCGCACCCGCAGACCAGGTCAGGCTGACTTAGAGACTGTTGCGTAACCGTGTGGCACGTTGGGTGATGTGTCGGGGAGAGGTCGGCGTGTCAGCTCGACATGAAGATCATCCCCACCAAGATCGCGCTGTGTGTGCAACTGCAATCCTGGCGGGGATGATGCCGCGAGATGCTACCCGTCGAGCCTCACCGATGAGATGTGGTCGGTGATCGAGCCCCTGCTCCCGGTTCGTGACCTGCGCAAGGGTGGTCGGTCTCGGGTGTATGGAGACCGGCTTGTGCTGGACACGATCTTCTATGTGCTGCGGGCCGGTTGCCCGTGGCGCATGGTCCCGCACGATCTGGCGCCGTGGTGGGTGGCCTACCGCTGGTATCGCAGCTGGGCCGCTGCGGGGGTGTGGGACACCGTTCATGACGGGCTGCGTGCGCAGGTTCGGATCGCTGCGGGGAGGGATCCGGGGCCCTCGGCGGCGGTCCTGGACGCCCAGTCGATCAAGAGTAGCGAGGGCGGCCAGGCGCGCGGGTTCGACATGGGCAAGAAGACCACCGGCCGCAAGCGGCATCTGATCGTGGACACCCTGGGCCTGCTGTTGGTCGTCATGGTCACCTCCGCGACCGTGCAGGACCGCCCGGGCGGGCGGACGATCCTGGCACGGCTTGCCACCCGCTTCCCCGGTGTCGCGCTGGTGTGGGCCGACGGCGGATACGCCAACACGATCGATTCCAGCCTGTTGGGCTGGGCGAAGGACAAACTCGGTCTGCTGGTGGAGATCGTCAAGCGCAGCGACGACACCAAGGGCTTCCAGGTGCTCCCGCGCCGATGGGTGGTCGAGCGGACCTTCGGCTGGTTGATCCGCAACCGCCGCCTGGCCCGAGACTACGAGTGGCTCACCGCCACCTCCGAAGCAATGATCAAGATCGCGATGATTCGGTTGATGGCAACCCGCCTCGCCGGCCAGAGCGCCACCTGGGCCAACGCCACCGAACGCGAAGCCCTACGCCGGATGAAGATCGAGACCCAACTCGCATAACGGCTCAGTAACGCAACAGTCTCTTAGCCGTCGAGCCTGATGGGCACCGTTGCGTTCACCGATGGCGGCTCGGGCAGGCTGTGCTGATGCGTCGTCGCCCTCCCCGCGTGTCCACGCCGAGATCGGGCTTCGCCGGGTTCGGTTCCCGCCGGAGGTGATCACCTTGGCGGCGCGGTGGTACCTGCCTTCGGCCTCTCCCGTGACGTGGAGGAGCTGCTGGCGGAGCGGGGCATCGAGGTGGATCACGTCACCATCTATCGCTGGGTGCAGCGGTTTACCCCACTGCTCATCGACGCCGCCCGACCCCGCCGGCATGTCCCCGGTGATCGCTGGTTCGTCGACGAAACCTATGTGAAAGTCGCCGGGCGCTGGGCCTATCTTTACCGGGCGATCGACCAGTACGGCCAGGTCATCGACGTGCTGGTGGCCGGGAAGCGGGATCTGGCGGCCACCCATCGGTTCTTTACCCGCGCCCTTGAGCACGGCATTCGCCCGAGCGAGGTGACCACTGACCGGGCCGCGACCTACCCCCGTGTCCTCGACGAACTGCTGCCCGCCACCTGCCATATCACCGAGCAATATGCCAACAACCCCGTCGAAGCCGATCATGGGCGCTTGAAGTCTCGCCTGCGGACGATGCGTGGCCTTAAACGACTGCGCTCGACCCGGATGATCAGCGCTGGTCACGCCTTCGTCCAGAACCTCCGACGTGGCCACTACGAACTCGGCACGGAGGAGGACCCACAGCATCGGCTCCCGGCCGCCTTCGCCGAACTCGCCCTCGCCATCTAACCTCGATCTTTCATCCCGATCGTATGGTGATCTTTGATTTCACTGGTTGATCTTGTGTGCGGTTTTTCGGATGGTGGGCAGGGGTGAGTCCCGGTCCTGCGGTGGTGGCCGGCGCTCCGGGTCCTGTCGGGGGTTAGGTGTTGCGGGTCAGGGCGTGAGGGCGGCCAGGCGGGCGTGGGCGGTGGTGATCTCGCGGGCCCAGGGCCAGGTGTCGGGAATCTTCAGGACAGTGCGTCGTGCGGTGCGGACCAGTCGGCCGGCGACGCTGAGGATGCGCAGCCGCAACCGTTTGGGTTCATAGCGGGCGGCCGCGCCGGTCAAAGCGAGGCGTTGGGCCCAGGCGAGCAAGTCGGCGGCCAGGGCGGTGATCGCCAGCCAGATCCGATTCTGATTCAGGTCATGGAAGGGCAGGTTGCGTAGTCCGGTGTCTTTGGCGTTGCGGATGCGGTCCTCGACGCGGGCGTGACGGCGGTGGCGCAGTTCCAGATCGGGCAGTTGCCCACCGGGGGTGTTGGTGAGCATGCCGACGATCCGGTGACCGTCGACGTCGGTGATCCGCAATTGCGCACCGGGGTGCGGGCGTTCCCGGCGCAGGATCAGCCGGGTACCCGCCGGCCAACTTGCGAGGTCGACCAGTCCGGTGGCCTCGGCGACCCACGCACCGTCGCGGGGTTCGATGATCGGACCCCACTGGCCGGCACGTGGCTTGGCTACCTGGTAGGCGGGTGTCCAGGCCTGCTCGGGGAGCTGGGCCAAGACCCAGTGGATGTCGAACTGGTGCAGGTAGGCGCCCACCGAGAACTCCACACCCATCGCCGCCAGGTGATGGGTGAACGTGTGCGTGGCACCGGCGGCGTCGGTGCGCACCAACACCGGGCGCCGACCCTGCTCATTCGGCGTGCACCACGGCGCCGGGAGCTGCGCCAGCGCGGCATCGAAGACCTCGATGTGATCGGCTGCGGTGTTGGAGCCTGCGTTGCCCGGACGCAGCAGCGCGGCCACCGGCTCCCCGGTGCCCCCATCACCGTGATCGGCATAAGCCAGCAAGGGATGGAACCCGAACCCGCGTTTATAGGTCGGCGCGGCGGCCTCCTTCTCCGAATGCGCGGTGACCAGGGTGGCATCCAAATCGATCACCACGCGCCCGTCGGCGATCGGTGCGCCCGCCCAGCCCCACACCCGCTCCCGGGCCGTGGCTCGGGCCCCAGCGATCGCGCCCAGCGCGGCATCGACATCCCCGGCCAGTGTGGCGACCAGGCGTGACACTGTCGGATCCGAGGCCACCAACCCGAACACCCCAGGCTGGGCCCGCAGCACCCCGATATCGGCGGCGCAGTCCCCGCCCAGCGCGACCGCAACGGCCAGATCCAGCACGATCTTCCCCGGATCGTGGATCGCCCACGGCCCCCGCCAGGGCCTCAGCCGAGTCGACAACTCCCCGCACAGCCCGGCGGCGCGAGCCGTCGCCACCAGCAGTGACCCACCTGCATGCGACACCAACGACTCACCGAAGGTGATCACTGACAACCACGGACGACGTTGTTTATCCTTCACCTGCGAAGTGCCTCTCTATCCGGCCGGACCGAGCCTTGAGAACTCCGATCCAACCGGGCTGAGCAGGCACTTTCGCGCATCTAGCCCCGGCGCGTCGCCCACATGATCATTTACCGTGAAAGCCCGAGGCTAATCGCGGAACCACAGAGCCCAGCCAGGCCCGCCCTCCGTTATGCAACAGCGCCGGTCTCCTTCCTCATGACCAGGAACGGCGCGGTCGGCGACCTCGGCAGGTCGGGCATCGATGCTGGTCTTGCCCACGATCCGAGCACTAGGGCTGCTCTCGCGGCCGCGGGGCCGGCGCTGGGTGCGCCCGGTCCGCAGCAGGATCCCCCACCGGGCCAGCGCGCCTTGGGCAGGGCATAGATCCAGGGGTAGATGGCCTCATCAGACACCCACGCAGCCTGCTGCCAGGGTGTTCATCGCGCAACCGGCCAGCAGGCTTGGTCCGGGGAGCCACCGGCGCGCAACGTGTCCAGCACCCGCTGACGCAGCCCGGGGTCAGCGTCGATCTGGCGGTCTGGGGCCGCGACCGGTGCTCCGCGGCCACCATTCGGGCGACCACGGCTCGATCACCATCCCGGCCGCCGTGCCGGGCGATCTCCCGGGACACCACACTGGGAGTTCGACCGATCCGCGCCGCGATCACTAGTCCTTCCACGCCCTCAACGATCCCGCGGGATCTCCTCACGATCGAGCTCGGTCAGCATCCTGCGCTGGGCCACTTGGCTCCTCCTCGGCGATCACACTTCGCCGGGGATCTACACCAAAATCAATTGCTCGACCGGTTGGGATCAAGGACTGCTCAGGCAGCTGTCATCGCCGCACTAACCGAGCTCAAGATGCACCCCCATGATCGAGTACTCATCATCCTCCCGATGGTCCCCGCTGGGTCCGATGCGTTGATCGGAGCCGGTGCTTAGCCATGCACCGTCGTCCGGTTTGGGTGCCACCACCCAAGGTCGGTTTTGCAGCACTCCAGTTCCCGCCGGAAGTGATCCTGCTGGCGGTTCGGTGATCCCTGCGGTAGGGGCTGTCCTACCCAGACGTGGAACAGTTGCTGCCCGAACGCAGCATCACGGTCGACACGTCGCTTGGTGCAACTGCCGTCACCAGCCGGTGTGAAGCGTTCCTGCCCACGCGCCTCACAAGCCACACCCCCGTTGCTGTCATCGAATGCGGGCCACCCAGACGGGTGGTATCGGTGCGCTGCGGTATCAGACACGCGTACCGATGGATCACCTACGTAACCGGGCGTAGGAACCTGGGCAGCTGTTCAGGCGGAGGGAGTAATTAGGCACGAATCTTGAGCAGCGATTATGACCGCGCCGCGCGGAGGAGGTGACGATGGAACATCGTTGGAGAGACTGGCTGGGTATTCTCGCAGCTGCGACCCTCCTCGCTGGCGGGCTAGCCTCGATCTTCACTCGCGACAACGAACCAATGACCCGGCGACAGTCCTCGACTTATTGCAGTGTTGTGTGTCCCTGCGGAGTCGTATGAGGGTTGAGGAAAAGTTGAGACTCCACGAGCCTGAGGATGGTTTGGGAATGGTGGCTGCACCATTCCCAACACGCTGCGTTGAATTACGGGTGTTGGGTCCGCTGGAAGCGGTGGTCGATGGCCGGTTGGTGGATTTAGGACCGCCCAAGCAGCGAGCCTTGCTGGCGTTGTTGGTAAGTCGGGCGGGTTACCCGGTGGCGGTGGATGTGTTGGTGGAGCAGTTATGGTCGGGGACTGCGCCTCCCGTGGCGATGACGTCGCTGCGGTCGTATGTGGCCAATCTGCGTCGGGTGTTGGAACCCCATCGGGCACCGCGGGCACCGGCTGCGCTGTTGTGCACCCGCGCTTCGGGTTATGTGCTGGACACCCGGGGTGTGGACATCGATGCTCACCGGTTTGGCGAGCACGCCTCGGCGGGCTGGGAGGCAGGGGGCCGGGGGGATCCGCAGCGGGCGTTGCGCGAGTTCGACGCGGGACTGGCCTTGTGGCGTGGACAGGCATACGCCGAGGTGGCCGACGCCGGGTGGGTGATGCCGGAGGTGGTGCGGCTAGAGCAGTTGCGGCTATCGGTGGTCGAGGGCCGGTGCGCAGCGCTGCTGGATGTCGGCTCTCACGAGCTGGCGGTGGCCGAATTAGAGGCTCACGTGCAGACCCACCCGTTGCGGGAACACGGGTGTGAGTTGCTGGCCCTGGCGTTATACCGCAGCGGGCGCCAAGCCGACGCACTGGCGGTGCTGCGGGCCGTTCGAATGCGGTTGGCTGAGGAGCTGGGCATCGACCCGGGGCCGCCGTTGCAACGCCTCGAGCACGACATTCTCGCCCAGGATTCAGTGCTGGACTGGCACCCTGCGAGCTCGCCGCGCGCCTTGGCCACCGGGTCCTCGGTCGCGCCCGAGGCGTCGGTGACCGGCCCCGCGTTGGGTGATGAGCAGGAGGTCTCCAGCGCGCTGTTGGCGGCATTGCGAGATCTGTCGCAGACCCGATCGGACACTGCGCTGGCCGGGAGAGTGTGGAATGTGCCGGCCCGGAGCTCAGGATTCACCGGACGCAAGGAGCTGCTTAGTGCGCTGCATACCGCGGTGAACGACCAGCGCTCGACCGCGGTGGTGCAGGCCCTGCATGGGATGGGGGGGATCGGCAAGACCGCGCTGGTCATCGAGTACGCCCACCGTTACGGGGCCGACTATGACGTGGTGTGGTGGGTTCCCGCCGAAGAACCAGCGTTGATCAGTGACCGGCTAGCCGAGCTAGCCCAGGCCCTGGGTTTAGCGGCCGTCACCGATTCCGTGACGGTGGCAACCGCTCGCTTACTGGGGGCACTACGGGAGCGAAATCGATGGTTGTTGATCTTTGACAATGCCGACGATCCCGCGGTATTGGCCCGGTACCTGCCCGGGGGCCTGGGTCATGTGGTGATCACCTCCCGCAATCCCGGCTGGCACGAGCTGGCCAGCCCGGTCGAAGTGGATGTGCTCAGCCGGAATGAGTCGATCACCCTGCTGCGTCGTCGCGCCCCCCAGCTGACCGACCGAGACGCCGCGCGGATTGCGCAGGCCTTAGGAGATCTGCCACTGGCCCTGGCCCAAGCTGGGGCGCATTTAGCTGACACCGCCACCAGCGTGAACAACTACCTGGCCCTGCTGGCCGAGCGGACCGCCGAGCTGCTAGCCCAAGGCACTTTCGCTACCTACCCAGTATCGCTGGCCGCCAGTGTCCAAATCGCCCTGGACCGGTTGGCTGCGCAATCCCCGGCTGCGCTGATCCTGCTGATCCTGGCTGCGTACCTGGCGCCCGAGCCGATTCCCTGGACGCTGTTTAGCACCCATCCCACGCAGCTACCCGACTCACTCGCGACCACAGCCGCCGATCCGCTGGCGTTCACCGCGCTCAGCCGGCTGGTGCGTCAGTCCGGGCTAGCCCGCGTCGAGCCGTCCACCGTGCAGCTGCATCGCCTACTCGCCGCGATCCTGCGCACTCAACCCCTTCAGCACCAGGACCTGGCCACCCATGTGGTACGACTGCTGCGCGCCGCAGTCCCCGACGATCCGTGGGACAACCCAGCAGCGTGGCCAATCTGGCGCCAGCTTTTGCCCCATGTCCTCGTCGCCGCCGACCCTCACCGCGCCCTCACCGGCGTTGAGCAAGACGTGGCCTGGCTGCTCGACCGCGCCGCCACCTATCTGCTGACTCGCGGCGAACCTACCCCCGCCCGGCCGCTGTCCGAACACGCCCGAGACCTGCGCCGCAGCCTGCTCGGCGATAACCATCCCGACACCTTGTGCTCAGCGTTCATCCTCGCCGCCTCGCAGTGGGAGTTAGGGCACTACCAGCAGGCCCGCGACCTCGGCGAAGACACCCTGACCCGGTGTCGCCGGGTCCTGGGCGACGACCACCCGCACACCCTGCGCACCGCCCACATCCTCGCCGCCACCTTGCGGGAGTTAGGGCACTACCAGCAGGCCCGCGACCTCGGCGAAGACAGCCTGACCCGGTGTCGCCGGGTCCTCGGTAACGACCACCCCCACACCTTGCGCACCGCCCACATCCTCGCCGCCACCCTGTGGGAGCTGGGCCAGTATGAGCAGGGCCGCCAGCTCGGCGAAGACACCTTGACCCGCTGCCGCCAGGTCCTGGGCGCCGAGCATCCCTACACACTGATTGCGGCCTACATCCTCGCCGCCACCCAGCGGGAGCTGGGGCAGCACCAACAGGCCCGCGAACTCGGCGAAGACACCCTGACCCGGTGTCGCCGGGTCCTGGGCAACGACCACCCGCACACCCTGCGCTGCGCCTATATCCTCGCCGCCACCCTGCATGAGCTGCGGCAGGACCAGCAGGCCCGCGAACTCGGCGAAGACACCCTGACCCGGTGTCGCCGGGTCCTGGGCGACGACCACCCGCACACCCTGCGCTGCGCCTATATCCTCGCCGTCGCCCTGTGGGAGCTGGGCCAATACGAACAGGCCTACCAGCTCGGCGAAGATACCCTGACCCGGTGTCGCCGGGTCCTGGGCGACGACCACGCCCACACGCTGCGCTGCGCCTATATCCTCGCCGTCGCCCTGTGGGAGCTGGGCCAATACGAACAGGCCTACCAGCTCGGCGAAGATACCCTGACCCGGTGTCGCCGGGTCCTGGGCGACGACCACCCGCACACCCTGCGCACCGCCCACATCCTCGCCGCCACCCAGCGCAAGTTGGGCTGGTACGAACAGGCCTACCAGCTCGGCCAAGACACCCTGACCCGGTGTCGCCGGGTCCTGGGCGACGACCACCCCGACACCCTGCGCACCGCCCACATCCTCGCCGCCACCCAGCGCAAGCTGGGCTGGTACGAACAGGCCTACCAGCTCGGCCAAGACACCCTGACCCGGTGTCGCCGGGTCCTGGGCAACGACCACCCGCACACCCTGCGCACCGCCCGCAACCTCGCCACCACCCAACAAAAGTTAGGGCAGCACAAACAGGCCCGGTCGACGGAAAGCATGAATCAGATAGCACACTGCACCTAGGCGAAGGGTGTTCCCACCCTTCGCCTAGTACTGCAACGGCAGTTCGGCGTGTCGTGAGAGGCTGAGGTCTGTCCGGCGGTGATGATCGCCACGTGGTGGATCTTGCTGGGTGGGTCGCGTCGTAGGATGCGCTGGTAGAGCTGATCTCGGGCCGGTTCGGTCGGGTCGAGCCGCGTCGTCGGGTGGGCGCGTACTTGCGTGGTCTGCTGGCCGGATTGGAGCGCAAGAACGGCTGGACGTTGGCTGAGCACGCGGGTGCGGTGTCGCCCGACGGGATGCAGCGGCTGCTGCGCACCGCGGACTGGGACATCGACGGGGTTGCTCAGCAGGCGCGGAACTTTCCGATGGACCTCGGCGACCGCGCAGCTCGGTTCACGTTGTTGATCCGGGACCGCGACAGCAAGTTCACCAGCGTCTTTGATGCCGTGTTCGCCAGCGAGAGTATCCGCATCCTGCGCACGCCGGTGCGGGCACCCAGGGCGAATTCGATTGCCGAACGATGGGTCGCAACTGCCCGCCGTGAACTGCTGGACCGGATCCTGATCGTTAACCGCCGCCATCTCACGGCAGTGCTGACCGAGTACGTGGCGCACTTCAAACACCATCGCCCGCATCGCGCCCTGCACCAAGCGGCACCGCTGAGGTCACTACCACCACCTGCGGTGCCATCCCAGCTTCACCTGCGACGTCGTGATCTGCTCGACGGGTTGATACACCAATACGCCCAGGTCGCATGACGTGGATGACCAGTTCGGCACCCACAGGTCCGTCAATCGACCCGACACCGGAGAAGGGATCTCTGCACCGTTCGCCACATGGCAAACAATGTCGATGCGGACTTATTCTCTTGGTCTCTCGACACTCGACACGCCGTGCTATTTCTGGCACGGTCCCATACCGCGAGCAGCCCAGCTCAAGTCTCTAACTTTAACGGCATTGGGCTTTACAGTGGGTTTGGCGGATCGATGCTTCGTGAGCAGTCAATGGGAGCTGATGGACCCGGTGATTGTGGCCGTTTGCGGTCGCCCTGGGCGGGTACCCCTCAACGCCGGACAGCGGCGCATGGTCACCGAGTTCGCCCGCGCGTCTCGAATTGAGACAAACGTCGTAGCCGTCAGATGTTACTGTGAGATGGTTTTCCGGTGAGCATTGTGATCGGTCGGCAGGGTCCCGGCGTTGGGTCCGGTGGTCAACAGTGTGGACACCAGCGTGGCATTATCCAGCGGGGGGTTGCCGTGAGGCCGAGAGAGAGGTCGTGTTGTGAGCGGTCTTGACGTGCTGCGAGCAGCGGTGCGTGCGCTGAGCGAGCGCGCTGATCTGCCACAGGGTCCTGCCTTGGCTGGCTTGTTGCAGAACCGTGCTGATGACATGGCATGGAACATGGCCGTCTGGGGATGCACCGGCCAAGACGTCGCTGCTTTGGTTGACCAGTACTACGGCGTGTACCTCAGCGTCGCCCGAGCTGTTTTGGTCGATCACGATTATAGTCATGCTGCACCGCACGTCTTAGAAAAGAACTGGAACTGAACCCGACGCCGTAGCTTCGTAAATAGGCCGATCGGACTCCACCACGAACAGCACGTACAACCGCTGCAGCAGCAGGGTGTCGACACAGAAGAAGTCGGTGGCGAGAATGCCCCGGGCTTGTACCCGCAGGAATTGCCGCCAGCTTGACCCGTCGCGGCGAGGAGCGGGATCGATGCCGGCTCGCTTGAGAATCGACCACACGGTACTTGCCGCGATCTGATAGCCAAGCCCGGCAAGTTCGCCGTGGATGCGTCGGTAACCCCAGGAGGGGTTCTCAGCGGCCAGTCGCAGGATCAAGCTGTGCAGCTGGGCGGGTTGCGACGGCCGCCGATTCGGTGGTGCCGGGGCTGGGTCCAGTGTCGCTTCACCAAGTCCCGGTGCCATCGTAAGATCGTGGCCGGAGTGACGATTCGATGCAGTCGACAGGCTGGGGACAGCAACCGGGTCAACGCCGCAAACACCGCCCGGTCCGCCCAGGACAGTCGTGGTCTGCTGACCTGGCGGCGTAACACGGCCACCTCGTGGCGTAGCACGAGGATCTCCGCATTCTTCGAGCGTGCGCTGCGGGCCAGCAGTCTCAGCCAGGCCATGATTTGCCGGAAGATCGAATACAGTAGTCGTACCGCCACGACCGACGATCATGCACGACCGTCACTGTCCAGCGATGCCGCAGGTCTCCGCCGTGGATGGCCAGTCGGCACCCACACGGCTCATCCTCACCGTGCTCAGCCGGCAGCTCCAGCAGCCGACCAAACCCAGCCGCGTCGTCGGCGACCCGGGCCCGCGCGACGATCCCACCCTGATCATTGACAGTGGGCCACGTCATGCTGAGCTTCTGACAGTCAATACCGCAGGTCTTGAGCAACAGTTCCTCCTCGGTCAACGATCGACGATGATCGAGCCAAGGACCCGCGCGGCACCCTCATGGGCAGCGCTCATGGCGCGACACCTCACTAGCCGGCTGCAGATCCAGCAACTGGCGGAGGCCGCGGTCTATGTCAAGCCTGCCACGACCAGTTTCATCGCAGCGGTCACCCCGCCAGCGGCTCAACCCGCACCCTGCCGGTCCAACACTCAAGATTCGGGCAGCGACACCCTGACACTCCCATGATGTTCCGGTCGGCAAACCACCAATCACCGGGAACGTGCCGGCAGGGTCGGGCCGCCTCGATCAGCAGCGGAGTGAACCGGTGCACCCACCGGTAGACGGTCACATGGGTCATGCCGTGTTCATACACTACGGGACATGACCGGTACACAGCGTCAGCAGCGGGACCGGACCCGGACCCGGGCCCGTAGTCAGGAGCAGGGGTCCTTGGGGTGGGTGGGGGAACGGCGGCGATCTATTGCCGGATCTCGAATGCTCGGGATGAGGATCAGACCGGGGTGGATCGTCAGGAGCGGTTGTGCCGTGAGGTGGCGGCAGCGGTGGGGGTTGGTGATCGCCTCGGGTGCGGTGTTGGTGGATAACAACCGGTCGGCGTGGCAGCGGAGGCGGAAGCGTCCGGGGTGGGATGCATTGCTGGAGG
Organism: uncultured Actinomycetota bacterium; assembly: GCA_963717245.1. Lineage (GTDB taxonomy): Bacteria > Actinomycetota > Actinomycetes > Mycobacteriales > Pseudonocardiaceae. Next base: position 120,293 of record CAVQVV010000008.1, read on the forward strand.
TGATCCGGGCGGGGCGGGTGCGGCATGTGATTGTGTATCACCCGGATCGGTTGATGCGCCAACCCCGGGACTTAGAGGAACTCCTCACGTTGTCCGAGGAGCATGACATCACGTTGCATGGCCAGGCGAATCGTCGTGATCTGTCCGACCCGGATGATCGTTTTTTTCTGCGGATCGAGGTGGCGCACGCGTGCCGCTGTTCGGATGACACCTCGCGGCGGTTGCGGGACGCGTCTGGAGGACCGGGCCCGGGACGGGCGGCCGCACATGGCCGGGAAACGCGCGTATGGGTATGCCCGGGACGCGGTGAGCATCATCGAGGACGAAGCGGCCATTATCCGGGAGATCTACGCCCGGTGTCTGGAGGGGGCCAGCCCGGGTGAGATCGCCCGAGAATTGAACGAGCGAGGGGCGCTCACAGGCAGTGGGAAGCTGTGGCAGCCCTACGCGGTGCGCTCGGTGCTGGATTCCCGGCACGTGACCGGGATCCGGGTGTTCCGGGGCCAGGATGCTGGGGAGGGTGACTGGCCCGCGATCATCGACCGGGGCACCTGGAGCGAGGTCCAGGAACGCCGGGCGTACCGCTCCTCGGCGCATGACCGGCGGGGGTGGCGGTTTTATCTGTTGCGGGGACTGGTGGTGTGCAAGAAATGCGGCTGGCGGATGGCCGGGTCGACCAGTAAAGACGCCTGTTACATGTGTGCCAAGCACACCTACCTCGGCGCGCAGCGCTGCCACCGCCGGATCGGCGCCGCACGCCTAGAAGCGTTCGTGACGGATGCGGCGGTGGACTTGCTGACCCACCTGGACGTGACCGGCACCCCGAGCGCCGCGACCGCGCTGTCTGCGGCGGATGAGGCGACGATCAGCGACGACGAGCAGGAATTGGCCGAGCTGAAAGACATGTGGAACCAGCGGGAAATCTCCACCCGGGAATACCGGCAGATGCGCAAAACCGTCGAGGACCGCATCACCACCCTGCGTCGCAAAACCATCGTCCGGCCCACCGTCGAGGTCCTAGCCGGAGTGGTCGGCCCGGACGCCCGCACGACCTGGGACCGACTCGCGGACACCGGGGAGGTGGAACGGCTCAATGCGGTGCTGCGGTTCCTGTTCGCCGCTGTGATCATCGACGAACACCGCGCCCCCCGGGGCACCTTCGACTACAGCCGCATCGACATCGAACCCAACCCCCTCTAACAACCCGTCACACGCCTGTCCTGGAGCCCGTCACAACCTGTCCCAACCCGTGCCAACCTGTCCCAACCCGTCACGGGTCCCAGGATTGCCGGGTTGGGACAGGTGTGGTGACCTGCGGGAACGGGGTCTGGGACGGGTGTGACGGGTTGGTGGGCAACCTGTCACACCCGTCCCAGAACAGCCCAGAAACAGCCTTTTCGAGTTACGACTCGGGCGGGCGCAGCAGCCGGGCCAGCCGCTGCGCTCCCTCGGTACTGATCGTGCGCGGGAACCGGGCACACACCCGGGCTAGGTGGTAAGCGCGATCATCCCGGCGCGCCGTCTCGGCGGCCGGGTCTGGGTCGTGCTCACCTCCTGTGCGGGCGGTAATCGGAGCGGTTATGGCCGGGGTGGCAGGGGATCACCTCCTTGTTGTCGCAGGATGAGTGCGCTATCGACGCAAGGTGCAATAACGAGCGCGTGACCGAAAAGTCACGGCAGACGGTGGCATTTGTTGGGTGAGACATTCCGGTGATCCCTGGCATCGCGGCACGCCGGACACCGCGCGCTGTCGCACCCTGTTCGGCGTGGGACGAGGGTGGACGCCCTCCACCCGTTCTCATCCAACGTCACCACGACGACGAGGCGGTGACAGACGGTGCGGGGAACGGGCGGGGAGGCACCCGGGATCGGGGGAAGTTTCCCCGCTGCCTCCCCGGCCCAGCTTCCCCCACGTGACCAGCAACGATGACAGAGGGGGAAGCACGATCGCGGTGCTCGAGCACCAGCTAAACCCCTGAAATCCGGGGTCGGGCCGCATCCTCCACCGACTCCCTCCCCCGCATCCCCACGACCGCGATCGACTACATATCGTGAGAACAACAGTCGCCCACAGGGAAGATCAAGGATCACCAGGGAAGTAGGCGTGGGGAGGCGTCGGGGAAACTTCCCCGCCATCCCCGACGCCTCCCCGGCCAACTCCCCACCCCTCTGGTCACCGTCAGTATCCGGGCAGTCGACCGCGCGGCACCCGGAACAGAAGTTCGGGCAGGATGGGGAGGCGGGACGCGGGTGTCCGGCCCCGAAATCGGGGGCTCGAAGGGCCTACGAGAGGTCGACAAATCGCCTCCCTGGCTGGCATTTCGCCAGCTCAGCGCAGGGAGGTAGGGCCAGGGAGGCGGTAGGGAGAACTCCCTCGCCTCCCTGCATGAGTCCCTATGCGCTGCTGTGTCAACGGCTCCCCCCGGTTGCACGTTGCTGGTGATCCACGAGTGTGATGGCTCGTCGGCGATCCACCACCTGGACGCACCCGGCGCGCTGCTGTCCAAAGCCGAGATGACAGCCTTGGCCGAAAGATTCTGGCGCGTGCCCGGTTCCCTCGATCGCGCCCATTCCCTGTGCCCACTCCGATGTTGCCGAATAACCCTCTAATGGATTCAAGACGCGCCGCCTGAGGCGGCGCGTCGCACCCATCCGGAACCCGCGGTCCTCGCCTTGGCCGTGCGACCGGAACCACGACTCTGCGCGCGGCCCTGGCGGGCCGTGCTCGGTCGCGGCCCGGTCGCACGCCCAGCGTCCCCGGCGGGTGCGCCGCCGCAGCCGACAATGTGGCTGACTGACGAGCGCATCACACGCAGTACTGCCTGGACACGACCAACGTCGGCGGCCGGCCGGGGGGTTCGTTCCCTCCCGAGACCCCGGGATCGTCCTACGTCGATTCGGCGGCATCAAGGCCGCCGATGGCGTCGCTCCCGCGATGACCGTTGACAGCAGGCTCCAGCTGTGACTCCGCTGAGTCGACGCAGAGGCTTGCCGGGTGTGAAGGAACGGGGCAAGCAGGGCGAGGCCCGAGACATTCTCTAATTCAGTCGTTGGAGGTAGGCGTTGTCGATCAGGTACTTGACGTTGGGTCCGGTGGGCTTGTCGGGGAGCAGGGTACTATCGAGTTGGTACTGCTGGCCCCCACCGGGTTGGGCGAACCATGCAGCGGCTGGCCCGGCCTCGACGGTGAAGGGCTTGAGCACCTCATAGGCGTGGTAGTTGCAGGTGTACCGGGAATCGAAGGTGTTCAGGTTCGTCGGCGGGATAGACCGCGCCCCGTAAGGGGCGCCGTAGGGAGCCAGAAAACCTCCGAACTCGCTGCCGTAACGGTCCAGCCGCGTTCCCGCTGCCAGTGTCTGTGGAGTCTCTTCGGGATAGCCGTCGGGATTGATCACGAAGCCGTTAGCGGGTGGGTAGATGAAGCTGCCCTGGCCGCCGTTGGCAGCGCTGTCGTAGTACTGCGCCAAGAACTGCTCGGGGGTTTCCTGCCCGGTACGCCGGTAGCCGGCCACTTCGTCACCGACTTCGCTCAGTCCGGGAGCAGGCAACTGGTCTGGTCCCAGCCGACGATCACCGTCGAGGTACGTGGTCGAACACTGGGTCTGGGCAGAGTCCGGGGCCGCAGCGATCGCTGTCGGGGTCAGAGCCGGTGTTGCGGTCAGGGCAATCGCGGCGAGTAGAGCGCTGGCCGAGCACAGGGCCGAACGAACACAGAGCATGACAGAAAGGTCCGTCCTTATCGGGTATCCGGCCCGGTCCTCCGCGCTGCACAAGTGGCTCCGTGCGACCGACCGACCACGGGGGGTGACAAACTCGACATCGGCTCGGAAACCCAGAAGTTGAATCGGAACGCTCAACGCCACCTGAACGAGTGTCGCCCGACTCGTTGTTTGTGCCTTGTGGAGGCGGCCGGCCGGAATCTTCACTCGGCGCGCTTGAGTCAAGATCGTAGTCAGTTGATCGCCAACGCAAGTGGCGCACCTAGGGCCGCACGAGTCAGCGCTCTCGGTAGGTCACCGCAGCTCAGCCTCATGCGGCAGCACCCACGGGCGACCCGGCGCAGGACCGATCAGCGGGCACATTGACGGTGACCAGCCGAGCTGAGGCCCGTACACGCGCCGGCTGGGAGCCGAGACCCCGGTCCTGATTCGCCCTGTACCCTCTAATCCTCTCGATTAAGCCTCGGGGGACGAAAGCCCCGATCTGGCGGCGCTTCCTGCGGAGGTCCGCGTCGCCGGATCGGGTCTCATTCCGCGTAGATGCGCGTGTGACACCGCAGCCACGGAAGCGCCGGAGTCAGCAGAAGCTGCCGTGATACCCGGCACGGGCCGACGTCGATCAGCGCGAACCACGACGGAGACGACATGTGACGGTCGTCAACACGTCTGGTTGGCCGCGGTCCGCGACGTTGGGACGATGACGAGCGCAGCGTTCGATGGTGTTGCGAAGCGGCGTTTTGCGAGGTCGTTCTCGGGATGGATGTTGGGCCAAGATCCGGTTGCTACGCCGTCGCTAGGTACGGGCTCCGGAAGAGTGAATCTCATTTTCACAGCAGAGTGTAAGCGACGTTTGCGCAGTGAGACCTGTGGCACCAGGTGTTACAGAGACTGACATCCGCACGAACGTGACCGGTATCGCGCTGATGAACGCGCGAATCTCGACTGTCGTGACGCACCGTGCCCGATCCCCGCCAGCGGGCGGGATTGCATCAATTCTGCAATTGCACGTGCATTGACCCCGGAGGGAGGTCCCATTGCACTTCGCGTGCACGTGCACGTGCACGTGCAGGAGCTTTGAGGATGCTGCCCCCTTCCGCGTAGGTCGCTGCCATGGAGCGCGATATGTCAGAGATGACGGACACTGTCAGTGATGTCCCTCTGCGTTTCGCTGCTTTAGACGGCGCCTACCGCCACGCCTCACCCTCGTCCGGCTCCCGGGGTATTTCCGAACCGGTGGTCCTGCCGGTGATGCTGGTCCGCTACCGACCCGGCAACACGGGCCAGATCACCCGCGCCGTGCACTTGGTTCCAATAGCGGACCGGCACGTAGCGGGCACGGTCGCCACGTTGTGCGGCGCCCTCCTGAGTCTCGAAGACATCGAAACCGTCAACTCCGGCCAGGGTATGCCCTGCACGATGTGCATTCTCCACCAAGTAACGGCCACTGCTCCGGCCGTGGTGCCCCCCGTGGACAGCCCCGACAGCGACGATGCCGGGCTCATGAACGGGGTCGCCTACCAGGCGTGGGCCTGGCCGGTGACCCAACACCGTGACCAGATACGGCTAAGGCTGGACTGCGACGTGTCGGCCATAGCGATCCCGATCCCGCTCAGCACCGAGGCACTACAGCTGCTCACCGCCCGACACTGCGACCCAGCAGTGTTCGCCCACCCCTACGCCCCCGAACACCACCTCATCCTCACGGGAGAAAGATTCGCGGCCCCGCTACCGTGGCCACCGGGCGTGCACCAGATCACCGGCACCCTGCTGCTACCGCCCACCATGACCCCACGCGGGCCGATCACCTGGATACGATCCCCGCACCAGGACTCCCTGCACTTGTCCCGGGAAATAGACGTCTTCGGTGCGCTGCGCGCCGTACTCGGCGACTCCCACCGGTGACCACCCGTCGCCAGCCTCCGCCCACTGAGAGAGCCGGTTGCGGGCCGTGCCGGTTGAGTCCCTCATTAGGGAGGCCGCCCGCAGGTCGTGCAGGTCGCTGGGTGAGTGACTACCTGGGTGACAACGTCGGCGTATCTGGGTGGACGTTCACGGACGTTGCCGCACTGTCTATCCAAGTCGGGCCATTTGAGGATGCTGGTAGATCGACAGTGAAACTGCCTGAGGTCATCCCTGAAGCGGGCTGCGCCTTGGTCATCGCGCAGGGCGTCGGGCTGTCACCGCGTGACCACAGTTTCTGACGCAACGACCAGCACGGTGCCACACTCGAACACCACCCGGCGAACGCGGTACGTACACCTCGCACGGTCCGATCAGAGACCTGCATGCATCTGTTCTCGCAGGCCCTGTTGCCTGCGGTCATGCCGCCAGGACTCCAGCTTCTATTAGCGCACGCATCCCGGGCTCTGCCCGGACCCGACACCGCTTCGGAGATGAGGTCGGGGCGGTGGTGATCTCCTCACGGCACGCCGCGATGGCTGCCAACCCGAGGGGCGGGGCGCAAGGCTGGACCGCGTACCTTGCGCCCCGCCCCTCGGCCCGGCAGGGAGGACCCGCGCCGCGAGGAGATCACCACCGAGTCGCACCACGCGAGGGGGACAACGCAAGATCGACGCCTGGGCCGCTACTGGGCCGTCGAACATCGGGGAGCGCTAAGAAGTCTGGAGAAGCACCGAGAACGTTCCTCCTGGTCATCCCGATGGGTTCCCTCGCTGGCGCAGGTGGCGAAATGTGGGGCGGACGAGCTTGCCTGTAAGCCGGAGTCTGAGCGCCGCAGGATTCAGCGCACCGCCCAAGCGCCGGGGCGTCACAGCATCATCGTGCCAAGATCCGGAACCCCCAACCGGGCAACGTGCACGGCAACGTCGCTGTGCGCGTCGAATCTTGGCAGACCGCCTACCATGGTCTCTGCCCGACAGTGTCCTGGCCAGCCTGTCCGTCGCCCGACCGGGAACGGACCCTGGTCCAAGATCTTGTTTGACCCACTACAGTACGTATCCGCGTGATCGTCGACCGATCCACCTGATACGCGGTGGCCGCCTCGGCGATCGTGACCTCCTGACGCACCAGCTGCAGCTAGACCTCGTACTTCTGCAACGGCGACAGGAACCGTTTGGAGCGCCTGCCTGCGCGGTCGGTTCCACGGTTGATATCGGACATGATCAGATCCTCCTGAACCTGTCGGAGGACCCAGCCGATGTTGTCTGATCGACACGCCGATCTCTATCAAGAAGCCAGATGCAAACCATGTCGTGGCAGCGTAAGCGTGAACTAGCGCGTTCGGGAAGGGGTGTTACTGATGAGTAATCGGTTGGGGAGGTCTGGGCAGAACGCGGTTCCTACACAGGTTGCTGCGTGTTCGGTGGTGGCATGGTGGGTTCGGGTCGGTGAGGAGTGGCTTCGTGGGCGTCGGCCATGAGGGTTGACCTGGCAACTGGTGTGTATGTGACCGGTTACGACCGCGTCGGCGGGAACGTGCACATCCATGGTGATGTATGTGGCCCGTACCGCTCACGAATTGATGCGGGTCTTGGCATGGCGCGTGTTGCGGGCGGCTCCGTTGCGGTCGTGGAGGTTGGCTGTCCCGCTACGTTTCCCTGACGTGGGGTGGTTTTGTGCGCGCGTGGTCGTATCTGCGTTTCGTGATTCAGCAAGCCAGGAACCCCCGGTGGGCCGCCGCTAGTTCTGGTGCTCATGCGCGGAATGTCCCAGCGGTTCGTTCTAGTCGTCAGAACTTTTGGCCCCGGTGCTCGAGTTCTGGGTGTGGTCGGCGGGTGCCGCCGGATGCGGTACATGATGTGTGTCGGCGGGCGGGCCCGTATGTGGCGTTGATTCGGGCACCTGGGCATGGGGGCCCGTGTTGCCCGGGGGCGTGTCCGGGGTGTCGGGCGTGTTTGGATACTCCGCGGGTTGAGGCGGGGTGGTGTGTTCGGTGCGGTGTATGTGTGGGGTGCTGCCGGGGTCACGGTGTGTTGGCTTTGCCTGCGATTCGTGGGTGTGTGAGCATCCGAAGCAGTGGTGTGACCCGTCGATCGTCTTGGGGTGGGTAAGATTTTTTCCGTGCGAGTCCATAACTGTCCCGAGGCTCCGATCTCGCGAAGTCGGGATTAAGCAGCTCGTCGATCTGCTGCGCTGAACGGCGCACCTGGAAAGACAGCAGGGCCAACTCACGGTCGATAACTATCTGAATGTCTTAGTCAGTCATAGACCGCATCCTGACGCGATTGACTAAGCTGAGCAGGTCAACACGTAGCGCATTATGGCCTGCCAATAAGATTTGGTCCACAGTCACCGAGATGGAACCAGGGCACTCGGACAATATCTTACCGACCGCGCATCAGAACGTTTTCCACCCTCACAGGCTGTGCGGTTCGCGCCTTTACAGGGCGGGGGCGGGCGCGGTACGTCGTGCCACACGCGTGCCACAAGAGGGGGTCAGCAACGTGGTTGAGTCGGCCTGGGGCGCGGTGTCGGGATTGCTCCCGGTCCGTTTCCCCAGGCCGCTCGCCGAACCCGCCGTGCCGATCTCTCGGCAACGGGCTCTCCACGGTGTCTGTCGTCAGGCGTGGTTTCCCATGATCCAGGGGTTGGGGATCTTGTTGCCTCGGTACCGGTATCGGGTGATGGGTACTTTGGCGATGTTGAACAGTTCGATCCCGTCCGCCGAGGGTCTGCGCCACCGGCCGGTGTGGTCGGTGAGACGCCGACGGACGTCGGTCCATCTCCAGCGGTGCAGCTTCATCCACCACCGGATGACCCTCCACCATACGAAGGTTTCGAGGGAGTCCATGGTGTGTTTGCAGACCGCGTGTTTGAAGTAGTTGGACCAGCCGCGCATGATCTGGTTGAGCCTGATCAGCGCGACCCTGGGTGGGTGCTGCGATAGCCTGCTCGTTAGGGCACGGATCTTGTCCTTCACCGACCGGATGGGCCGGTCGGCGATGAAGGTGTAGACGTACCACTTGTTCGTGCCTCGCTTGCGGCGCCACTGGATGCGGAACCCGAGGAAGTCGAACGACTCGCTCATGTGCACGATCTGGGTCTTGGCCGCGGACAGTCGAAGGCCCAAGGGTTCGAGCACATCAACGATTTCTTCGCGCAGGGTGTCGGCGTCGTCGCGGGAACCGTGCACGAGTACGACGAGGAGAGTCGCCGGGGGGAATCTCACCCCCCGGCGCTCGCAGAACCGTGCTTAAACCTCTCGGCTTACACGGCTCCCATCGTCCAGCCACCAGGTTTGAGGCCGAAGCGCCAATGAGCGAACAGTCGTGGGGATCGCCGGGAGGCTTCCGCCATCAACTCGCCCGCTCGCTTTTCGCGTCGGCGTAACCGTTTGTATTTGCGCATGGCCCAGCGCACCAGATGATCGTTGATGCGCCGTAGGAGGGGATACAACATGGACTTGTAGAAGCGTCCGTAGTAGTTGATCCAACCCTGCACAATGGAGTTGAACATGTGTGCCAGGTCGCTCAGGGACTTGTCACTGCGCCGGGCGATGTGCCAAGAACGGATCTCCCGACCCATCGCCTTGATCGCGTCCTTGCTGACCGCCGGCAGGAAGTTCACGAAATGCTTTCCCCACCGGTTCTTGGCCAGCCTCGGCCGAAACGTGTACCCCAGGAACGCCAACGACGTGACCTCATGATCGCCACGCCGGTCGGCGTCCTGGCAGTAAACTATGCGCGTCTTGTCCGGATGCAATTCCAGACCGACTGTCGCCAACCGTGCCGCCAGAGCATCCCGCACCTGGCGGGCTTGCTCCTGGCTCGCGCAGTGAATCACCGCATCATCGCAGTAGCGCTCGAACGTCACGGCCGGAAACTCCCGGACCAGCCACATATCGAACGCATAATGCAGATACAGGTTCGCCAACACCGGCGAGATCGACGAACCCTGTGGGGTCCCACGATCCCGAGCGGCCAGAGTGCCATCCTGCTGACGCAACGGCGCGACAAGCCACCGCTGCACATACAACAGAATCCACTTCTGATCAGTGTGCCGCGCGACCGCCTTCAGCATGAGCGTGTGGTCCACGCTGTCGAAAAACGCCCGAATGTCAAGATCAACCACCCAGTCGCTCTTCCAACAACGCTCCCGGCATCTCCCCACTGCATCCAAAGCAGAACGGCCCGGACGGTAACCATAGGAGTCGGGGTGGAAGATGGGTTCCACCTCCCGCTCCAAATACATGGCTACCGTCGTCTGGGCGATCCGATCGTCCACAGTGGGCACCCCGAGAATTCTGACCCCTTTGCCCCCAGCCTTTGGTATCGGCACGGCTTTGACCGGCGGTGGGAAGTAGCTCCCCGACGACAGGCGATTCCACAGTTTGAACAGGTTATTCTTCAAATCTTGTTCGTACTGCTCGATCGTCACCCCGTCCACACCGGCCGAACCCTTGTTGGCCTTGACCCTGCGATACGCCTCCCACACCATCGCCTTGGAAATCTCAAACGGTTTGACCTGCGACTTCGATTCGCTCACCTGGCTCCTCCCGAGCACATCGGTTGACCACCAAACGAACCAGGACAACCCACCCCCTTCGCTCCACTCCCATTACAGGAGCTTCGTCACTACTACGAGGCAGTCCGCCCCGCTGCTCCGCATCGGTACTCTCCCCCTCACAGATTCAGCTGCTTGGAGTTCTCCCTCACACCGACCATGTCAACCCACGACCAGCCCCATCGGAGCGAGCGGTTCCCACGTTCCACACCGGAGCCTGATACCGAGCTCGCGCCACCTCTGCGCCGGACACCACCTGGCCAGGAACACAGGAACCCGCCAGACTCATCCCAGGGCAACAACTGGACCCCGGTTTCGGTTGTCGTCGCTACGCTTTCGACGTTTCATCAGTGGTTCACTCACGTTCGCCTTCTCGGCTCACACCTGACGCATCACGTGCGCCTTTTCCGCAACGCTCACCACCCCGGCTCATTCACCGACGCAGCTTGCGGTGGTTTGAGACCTCCCCCTGCGTGGGCGGTCCCGGAGGGCCTACCTCCATCACCAGTGCAGCACCGCATCCATAGAATTCCGTCTACATCGGAACCTCCTTCAGCGTTCGTGGCACACCGTCATCAGCGAAACGGACCAGCACCCCATACTCACGTGTGTCCCACACCCGATCGATCCGGTGCAGATACACATTACAGAGTAAAGGACTGATCACACCGCCTTGTGGCGCACCCGTGACCGGTCGCCGCACCTGCCCGTCCTCCATCACGCCCGCGCGCAGGATCACCCGCAGTAGATTGAGCACGGACTGATCGCAGACGCGTTCCTCGATCGCTTGCATCAACTTCTCTTGCGGTATCGCCGAAAAACAGTTGGCGATATCCGTCTCAACCACCCACCGGCGACCCCGCCAGGACTCATCAATGAGTACCTGCAAGGCATCATGCGCGCCACGTTTCGGCCGGAATCCAAACGAACACGGCAACATGTCCGCCTCAAACACCGGCTCCAGCACGATCTTTACTGCGGCCTGCACGATCCGGTCACGAACCGAAGGAATCGACAACGGGCGCATCTCCGCCGCGTCACCCGACTTGGGGATAAACACCCGTCGCGCGGGCAACGGCCGGTAGCTGCCGTTCCTCAGTTCCGTGGCCACCTCATCCAACAGCCGGATCACCCCGTACTCCTGGACGTCGGCTAACGTGGTCTTGTCGATGCCCGGTGCACCACCATTGCGGAACACCGCGACCCACGCACGCCAGAGGACATCTCTGCGGTAGATCTTGTCCCATAGCGCATGAAACCGCCGCCCGGGATCGGCCTTGGCCGCCCGGTACAGCGCATGCTGCAAGGCACGAACCGGACCTGCCGGAACAGATCCCACAGCGGCGGGACTAGTACTGCAACGACAGATTGTGACCTCGTCGGTGGTAGTGGCTGGTTCGGGCTCGTGCTTGGCTGGTTCGGGCTCGTGCTTGGCTGGTTCGTCGCCAGTGGGACCAGTGCAGGGTGTGGGCGACGGTGTGGTGGATGGGTGCGGTGATGCGGTTGAACAGCTTGCGGATTTCGTTGATGGTCAGTGGTATCAAGTCGGGTTCGGGCTTGTCATCGGCGTCCTTTTTTTCGTGGTGCCTCGGGTGGTGAGAGGAAGGCCGTGGCGGCCATGGACAGGGTGATGTGTCGATACCATGCTTCGTATCGGTGGACTTGGTAGTGGTCGAGCCCGGTTTCGTTTTTGGCGGTTTGGAAGCATTCTTCGATGGCCCATCGGCGCCGGCGACGCGTACCAACTCGGCTAGATCGGTGTCAGCGGATCCGTGACAGAGATAGTAGGCGATGTCGTCGGGGTTGGTGATCGAGCGGCGGGCGAGCAGCCAGTGCCCGTGTCCGGTTCGCGCCACGGCCGGATGTCGATTGCGGCCCAGTCATACAGCCGCTGCCCGTGGGCGCCGTCCCCGCAGCTCAGACGGTTCCAGTGGCCCTGCGCTAGTTCGGCAACGACCGCGTGGGCGCGACGTTGTCGCAGGTCCATCGCGATGACCATCTGCGACTTGGGTACCGCCAGCACATAGGCGAGGTCGTGCTCTTCGAGCCACAACCGCAGACGGCCGACCTGGCCATAGGCTTCATCGGCGGTCACCCACTTAAACGGCAGTCCCGCGGCGTGGGCCCGCGCGATCATCCGCCGCGCCAGCTCGGACGAGCGGAGCCGGGGGAGTAGATGGAGCTTGCTGTTGGGGACCATTTGGGGACCACACGTCTTGCACTGAGGCGAACAACCCGTACGTCGACTCCTCGCCTGCACACTGGCTGCACCGGTTTGGCCTGAAGGGATGCCTACTCCTACGTCCTGGGGTCAAGGGATCGCAGGTTCGAATCTTGTCGTCCCGACGGCCGTCGGTGCAGGTCAGCGAGAGTGAGGGCCGCTGGGGCCGCGTCCTCGCTGACGTTCTGAGTGACTAACTGCGTGACTACGGGTTCAGCTCGTTGGTGAAGTCGATCTAGACGGATTCGTTGCAGCCCCTGCCGTACCCTTCACCGACGGCCCACCCGAACCACGGAGGGCATAGTGGACTGGTAGCCGCTCACGGTGCGGGACGGGCGGCCGCGAGCAGAAGGACCGTACGAGGGCGCGCCAGCACACCTGCGGACGCCGATCCAGCACTGGCTGGCGAGCGTCTTTGGCTACCGGGGGTCTGGACCGCCGTCTCGGGCTCGGGCACTGCGACCATGCTCGCTGTCGCAGCGGCCTGTCGTATCCAGCTCACCCCGGACGGTCGCGGCAACCAGCTTTACCACGAGATCATCAGGTTCTACGATGAAGACCCCGAGCGGCTCCTGGACGGTCCATGCGGTGGCGAGCCGGACTATGGGTTTATCTCTGGATTCAGGTGGTGGCACTGGTCTTGCTTGGCCGGGAGCTCAGCGTCAGGGCGCGTATCAGCGACTGGTCGGATCTTCTGCGCGGCGGTCGGTCAGATGTGCAGCTTACCGACCCGGGCGCTACGCAAAATGGTCTGCCACTGCGCGGTGGTAAAGGCCAGCACTGGCCTGTCTGCACCGAGCTGGCTGTCCCGGACATCAACCCAGCCGGGCAACTCCGTGATTACCTCCACGCATTCATCGCTGATTGAGTAGCTTGACTTCCGCCACTGAGTGCAGCTGCGGAAGGTGGCCTGTGCAGCTTCGTGGTTCACGGCATTCCTTTACTCCACGGACCAGTACAGTCCACGAGATCTCGTGCGCTGAATTGCACGCGGCTGTCATGGTAGTAGCGATAACTTAGCACTGCAACCGCTCTTACCGCGGCTAGAGATGGGCTCCCGGGGCAGTGAACCTTAATCGACACGGCCGGGCGTAGAAGCCGTTTAGCCGTTAGCCGTGCGGCAGAAGGTACTGTAGAAGTTAGGAATCCGCTCGAACGTGGCAACCTTACGCCATTAGCACCCGTATGTCGACTGTCGTGACGCAGGGAGCCCGAGCAGTACAAACCTACGCGATTGCATTCTATCTGCAATTGCACACGCACTGACCGTCAAGATCCCCGACGAGGATGTCAAGTACCTCAAGACCGTCAGCGATGCTGCTGGCTACATCGGTGCGGTCGACCCTGTGGGCCGATCGTTGACCCCGACGCCTCAGTCCCGGCGTGCCCAGAGGCAGGTGGAGCGCAGTCAAAAGAAAGATCAAGAACAAGAACCCGGGGTTGACCGGTCCCGCTCCTTCGGTAACGATAGTTTTGTTTAATTTGATGCTGGAGGTTGGGGTTGGTCGGCCAACAGGGTGGGTCTGGCAGCAGGCGATAGGTCTGTGAGTGCGGTGTCTTTATCGCAGTGGATCCGGTGTTCGATGCGGAATGGGATCAATTCAAGGTTTTTTGAGTGTGTTGTTCAGGAGTTTGATCGTCTCGGTGGGGGAGTTAGCTTGGACACTCAGTCGATCCATGATTATCAGGTAGTGCTGGACATCTTCTCTTTTGTCTAGGTAAAGGGAGCTGGTTAGTTGTTCAAGGTAGACGATATCTGGCAGGTCGGGGTTGGAGAACCGTAGGATGGTGAATTGGCCACCTAACGCCGGGTGCGCCCTGGAATGGATTGGTATTATTTGGAGTGTGACGTTGGGGAGTTCGGCCATTTCGATCAGGTGCTGTATTTGCTCTCGCATCGCGGAATGCCCGTGGACGCGCCAGAGGGTGGCCTCTTCCATCACGGCCCACAACTGGGGTGCTCCGGGTTGGGTGAGCATTTCCTGACGTGTCATCCACAGTGCGAGCCGGCGTTCGCTGTCATCATCGGATTGGCGTGGCTGGGTGAGTTGGATGATGGTGCGGGTGACGTGTGGGGTTTGCAGCAGGCCGGGTATGAGTTGTGGTTGGTAGGTGCGGATGACTGCGCTGGCCTGTTCCAGGCCGAGGTAGGTCTCGAACCAGTTCGGGACGATGTCGCTGTATTGGTGCCACCAGCTGGGCACGTTGGACTGCCGGACCAAGGTCAGAAACGCTCGTCGCTCTTGGTCGTCGGTGATGCCGTAGACGGTGAGCAGCCTTGTCACGTCGGGTTCTCTGAAGCTGACTCGTCCGAGTTCCATGCGGCTGATTTTGGCGGGGGATGCATGGATCGCCTGGGCCGCCGCTGCGGCAGTGATTCCGCGGGCTTCCCGGAGCCGACGAAGCTGGGTGCCCAAGACGATGCGCAGCGCGGTGGGCCCCTTCGGTCGGCTCCAGGCGTGACCGTCGGTGGGATCCGGACTCGATGGCGACGTCCCCACCATGCTCTTACCGACCCCGTCGGTCATAGCAGTGCAATTTGCAGAGCATGATGCACACGCTAATACCCGGTGTGGGGAGCAGTCAATGCACGTGCATCTGCTTGGGACAGCGATGGCGGCACCGCCCGGCACCTGCGCGTCGAGCTCCTGGACACAGCGGCTAACCGGGGTGTCGAGGGACCGTCGAGACGGGGACAGCTGTTTGCGGAACGGTCCCTGCGTCGGTGAGAGCGGTCGGGGCCACCCCCGCTGTCGGGTCCGAGTCGGCCGGAGCAACCAGCTTGCCCTCGCAATGCGGCGAGGGCAGCGGTGATGTAACGCTTCGTGCATGACCATTCAGCTACGAACACCACCACCCCCGTCAGCGTCGAGCCGGTCGCCTGGTCGGTGACTCGAACTGGCGAGATATACGGCCGTGCCATCGCCGGTGTACTAACTCGGTGATGAGCATGTCGTTCACGGCGTTCATCTTGTCCGATGGTCCCGCCGGAAGGAGAGCGGAGGGGGATCTCCTTCCGGCGGCCCACTAGGGAGCTGTCGGGGCCCGTGTCATCAGACCCGAACATTCCCGCTCTCCCCGTCGTGAACAACGCTTCATCGCCGCAGCGCAGACCGGCTAACTCAGGCAGCCTCATGGACCGACCACCGTTTGGCATGCCGCACAATGGGGACAGCCGGCAGGCGTGTCTGGTCGCGTGGTGATGATCCCCCTATCGCGCCGAATCCCACGATATCGCGTCTCTCTCACTGTGGCCGATCCAGAGCACCTTACTCCCGGTACCGTCTCAGACTCCTCGGAAAGACGCAAGAAGTCCCGCTGCAATTGCATTAGGGGCGTCGTGTACTGATGTACGAACGGTCGACATGCAATTGCCATATCTTCGACTGCGGCAGGTAGGACTGTCGGTGATCATCACGGTGGTGCTTGCTGGCGCAGTGATCAGGTGGGTCCGAGTTGGTGGGGTACGAATAAGATCTTCAGAGCAGCGCCGTACCCCCGGTGGTTGTTTGTCATCGGTGGCTTCGCTTCTGGCTGGTGGTGATGGCTCCATGTGGCTCGGGCGGAGGGCGGGTCGGGTAGCTGTGTGGGCCCCGTGCTCGGCTGGGTGTACGGTCCGCGCCAGAACGGTGTTCGAGCCTTGCAGTACAATTTGCACGGCGAGTGTCCCGGTTTATGTCACCCGGTTGTCCGAGTCAGGGGAGCTGGTTGCTGTGGCATTGTCTGGCGCCATGGTCTCCGTACCGACTATCCGAAGGCGCCGTCTTGGGGCGGCGCTTCGGCGGCTTCGCGAGGCCAGCGGTATGAGCCTGGAGACTGTCGCCGGGGAGCTCGGCTGGTCGACCAGCAAGGTAAATCGCATTGAGCTAGCGAAGATCGCGGTCACACCCGCCGACGTGCGCGCGCTGCTGGGTGTGCTCGATGCACTGTCCGACGAGGTCGAGACACTGGTCAGCCTGGCCAGCGAAGACCGTCAGCCGGGCTGGTGGCGTCAATACGCTGAGGTGTTGCCAACGTGGTTCGAGGGCTACCTCTCGCTGGAATCCGAAGCCGCCCGGCTGCTGGCTTACGAGTCGGAGGTCGTGCCTGGTCTGCTCCAAACCGAGGAATACGCCGCCGAAATACTTCGGCACTCGCCCTACACACAGCTACCCGACGAAGCAGCCAGGGCAGCGGAGTTGCGTCGCGCTCGACAGGTCCGGCTCCTCGGACCCGACCCGATACACCTAGACGTGGTGATCAACGAGGGCGCTCTTCGGCGCGCCGTAGGTGGCCCGACGGTGATGTGCGGTCAGCTCACCCGCTTGGTGGAGATCACCGAACTTCCCCACGTGACGCTGCGAGTGCTTCCCTTTGACGCAGGCGCCCATCCCGGTGTCGATGGATCGTTTACCGTGCTGGAATTTGCCGATCCGAGCAACCCGCGGATCGTCTATCTGGACCGGATGACCAACAGCGAGTACCTCGACGGCCTACGAGACGTTGCGGCGTATCGCCACGCACACGAGCAACTACGGGCGGCCGCGCTGTCCCCGAGCGAGTCCCACCAGATGATCAGCGGACTGTCAAGGGAGCGGATGAAATGATCAACAATGATGCCCTCACGCCCGGGCAACTACCCCGAGCGCACTGGCACACGAGCAGCTACAGCGGCACGTCCGGAAATTGTCTTGAAGTCGCCGCCCCCAGCCACGGAACCCGCGCTGTGCGAGACTCCAAAGACCCCACGGGACCAGTGCTGACCTTCACCACCGACCAATGGTCCGCGTTCACCGCCTATGTCGGTACTAGTACTGCAACGACAGATTGTTATAGTGGCTCTGGCGTGTCTGCCATAGGCTCGCTCACTGAGGGTGTAGCTGATCATGTATGTGGGACATGGTGGAGGAGTGGTCGGCGGGATTCGCGGCGTTCACGAGTCGGTTCGCGGGTCGGTTTACCCGGGTGGAGTCGCGTCGGCAGATGGCTGTTTATCTGCGTGGGCTGCTCAGTGAGACGGAGCGGAAGAACGGCTGGACGCTGGCCGAGGCCGCCGGTGATGGTGGGCCGCAGGGGATGCAGCGGCTGCTGAACTTCTACGCCTGGGACGCCGACGGGGTCCGTGACGATGTGCGTGCGGTGGTGGCGCAGGCGTTGGGTGACGCCGAGCGGGGTGTGTTGATCGTCGATGAGACGGGGTTTGTCAAGAAGGGGACGAAGTCGGCGGGTGTGGCTCGCCAGTACTCGGGCACCGCGGGCCGGATCGAGAATTCCCAGGTCGGTGTGTTCGCCGCGTACGCCTGCCCTCGTGGGCGGGGATTGATCGATCGGGAACTGTATATCCCGAAAGACTGGTTCACTGATCGAGATCGGTGCCGGGCAGCGGGAATTCCCGATGAGCGGAATTTCCAGACGAAGCCGGAGCTGGCGCGAGGGATGATCGCGCGAGCCCTGGAGGCGGATCTGCCGTTTGGGTGGGTGACCGCGGACGAAGCCTACGGACAGGTCGGTCGTCTGCGATCGTGGCTTGAAGAACACGATCTCGCTCACGTGCTGGCGGTGCCCAAGTCGCAGATGGTCATCTCCATGGATCTACGGCAACGTCGCGCGCACGCGGTGATTGCCGAGCTCGCCGAGACTGACTGGAAGCGCTTGAGCTGCGGGAACGGCGCCCACGGTCAGCGACTGTACGACTGGGCCGCGATCGACATCCGGCCGTGGCGCGAACCGGACCGCGGGCACTGGCTGCTCGCGCGGCGCTCGATCACCGACCCCGACGAGATGGCCTACTACCTCTGTTACGGACCAGCCGACACCGAGCTGGCCGAGTTGGTCCGCGTCGCCGGTGCCCGATGGGCCATCGAGGAATGTTTTCAAACCGCCAAAAACGAAACCGGGCTCGACCACTACCAAGTCCGTCGATACCAAGCATGGTATCGACACATCACCCTAGCCATGGCCGCCGCGGCCTTCCTCGTCATCACCCGAGAAACCACGAAAAAAAAGGCCCCGAAAACGAGTCCGAATCAGCACTGATACCACTGACCATCAACGAAATCCGCAGACTGTTCAACCGCATCGCCGCGCCCATCCAGCACACCGTCGCGCACACCCTGCACTGGTCACGCTGGCGGCGAACCAGCCAAGCACGAGCCCGCACCAGCCACTACCACCGAAGAGGTCACGAACTGTCGTTGCAGTACCCTAGTACTGCAACGACAGATTGTTATAGTGGCTCTGGCGTGTCTGCCATAGGCTCGCTCACTGAGGGTGTAGCTGATCATGTATGTGGGACATGGTGGAGGAGTGGTCGGCGGGATTCGCGGCGTTCACGAGTCGGTTCGCGGGTCGGTTTACCCGGGTGGAGTCGCGTCGGCAGATGGCTGTTTATCTGCGTGGGCTGCTCAGTGAGACGGAGCGGAAGAACGGCTGGACGCTGGCCGAGGCCGCCGGTGATGGTGGGCCGCAGGGGATGCAGCGGCTGCTGAACTTCTACGCCTGGGACGCCGACGGGGTCCGTGACGATGTGCGTGCGGTGGTGGCGCAGGCGTTGGGTGACGCCGAGCGGGGTGTGTTGATCGTCGATGAGACGGGGTTTGTCAAGAAGGGGACGAAGTCGGCGGGTGTGGCTCGCCAGTACTCGGGCACCGCGGGCCGGATCGAGAATTCCCAGGTCGGTGTGTTCGCCGCGTACGCCTGCCCTCGTGGGCGGGGATTGATCGATCGGGAACTGTATATCCCGAAAGACTGGTTCACTGATCGAGATCGGTGCCGGGCAGCGGGAATTCCCGATGAGCGGAATTTCCAGACGAAGCCGGAGCTGGCGCGAGGGATGATCGCGCGAGCCCTGGAGGCGGATCTGCCGTTTGGGTGGGTGACCGCGGACGAAGCCTACGGACAGGTCGGTCGTCTGCGATCGTGGCTTGAAGAACACGATCTCGCTCACGTGCTGGCGGTGCCCAAGTCGCAGATGGTCATCTCCATGGATCTACGGCAACGTCGCGCGCACGCGGTGATTGCCGAGCTCGCCGAGACTGACTGGAAGCGCTTGAGCTGCGGGAACGGCGCCCACGGTCAGCGACTGTACGACTGGGCCGCGATCGACATCCGGCCGTGGCGCGAACCGGACCGCGGGCACTGGCTGCTCGCGCGGCGCTCGATCACCGACCCCGACGAGATGGCCTACTACCTCTGTTACGGACCAGCCGACACCGAGCTGGCCGAGTTGGTCCGCGTCGCCGGTGCCCGATGGGCCATCGAGGAATGTTTTCAAACCGCCAAAAACGAAACCGGGCTCGACCACTACCAAGTCCGTCGATACCAAGCATGGTATCGACACATCACCCTAGCCATGGCCGCCGCGGCCTTCCTCGTCATCACCCGAGAAACCACGAAAAAAAAGGCCCCGAAAACGAGTCCGAATCAGCACTGATACCACTGACCATCAACGAAATCCGCAGACTGTTCAACCGCATCGCCGCGCCCATCCAGCACACCGTCGCGCACACCCTGCACTGGTCACGCTGGCGGCGAACCAGCCAAGCACGAGCCCGCACCAGCCACTACCACCGAAGAGGTCACGAACTGTCGTTGCAGTACTAGCGCGTCCCGGCTTTGTCAGGGCCGCTTGCCACCCTCACCGTCACCACCCGGATCGGGCTGCCCATAGCTCCACCTCCCCGCTGCGATAGGGCAGGCGGTGAAGGCCTCTCACCTCCACTCGAATCAACAGCGCCTCACGGCGCACTCGACGGCACGTGAAAACTGACCCCCGCGCGGCAACTGAATTTTGACTCCCTGTGCCGCGATCCTGGCTCGCACCGAGCTGGGGAGGACGAAGGGGTGTTGTTCGTGGAGGACTGGGCTGAGATCCGCCGGTTGTCTCGGGCGGAGGAGATGCCGATCAAGGTGATCGCGCGGGTGATGGGGTGTTCGAAGAACACGGTGAAGAGTGCGCTGGCTTCGGAGGGGCCGCCGCAGTACGAGCGGGCCCGGGCGGGTCGATCGTCGATGAGGTTGAGCCGCGGATCCGGGAGTTGTTGGCGGCGTGGCCGACGATGCCGGCGACGGTGATCGCCGAGCGGATCGGGTGGTCGCGGTCGATTCGGGTGCTGTCGGGTCGGGTCGCGGAGTTGCGTCCGGTGTATTTGCCGCCGGATCCGGCCAGCCGGACGTTGTATGTGGCTGGGGAGGTCGCCCAGTGTGATTTCTGGTTTCCCGACATTGAGGTGCCGGTGGGGTTCGGGCAGACCCGGACCGCTAAGCAGTTACCGGTGTTGACCATGGTGACGGGTTACTCTCGGTGGTTGTCGGCGGTGCTGGTTCCGACTCGCACCGCGGCGGATTTGTTCGCCGGCTGGTGGGGGCATCTGTCGGCGTTGGGTGCGGTGCCGCGGGTGTTGGTCTGGGACGGTGAGGGTGCGATCGGGCGGTGGCGCGGCGGGCGCAGCGAGCTGACCACCGACTGCCAGGGGTTCCGCGGGACGCTGGGCGCGAAGGTGTTCATCTGTCGGCCCGCCGATCCCGAGGCGAAGGGGCTCATCGAGCGGGCGCACGACTATTTGGAGCGCTCGTTTTTGCCCGGGCGCACGTTTGCCTCGCCGGCGGATTTCAACACCCAGCTCGCCGAGTGGCTGGCGGTGGCCAACCGGCGGGTCCGCCGGGCGTTGGGTTGCGCCCCGACCGAGCGGATCACCGCGGACCGGGCGGCGATGCTGGCCCTGCCGCCGGTGGCTCCGGTGACCGGGTGGCGGCGGGGACCCGGCTGGCCCGCGACCACTACATCCGCTTTGACTCCAACGACTACTCGGTGGCCCCGGCGGTGATCGGTCGACGGGTCGAGATCGTCGCTGACCTGACGCGGGTCCGGGTGCATTGCGACGGGCGGATCGTCGCTGATCACGACCGGCTGTGGGCCAAACACCAGACGATCTCTGACCCCGAGCACGTCGCGGCGGCCAAGGCGCTGCGCCGGGACCGGATCGCCCTGCTGCGCCCGGCACCCGAGCCCGAGGTGCAGATCCGCGCCCTGGCCGACTACGACACCGCCCTGGGCCTGGACCAGGACGGCCTGGACGAGGGTGGGGTGGCCGCGTCATGACCCCGGCGACCCCGTTGCGAGACGATACCGGGACGACCCGCCGGCGATCGCAGGTGCGCGGGCTGCGGGCAGAGGTTCATCCCGGCCGGTCGGGCGCTGCACTGCTCAAGCGCGTGCCGCAAGCGGGTGTTCCGGGCCCGGCACCGCGCCCCTGCCACGGTTGACCTGGCCGGGGCGGCACCACAGGGGCCCCGCCGTGAGCACACTGTCTATGAGTGCCCGGACTGCGGGGACCGTCAACTCGGGGTGCAACGCTGCGCGGGTTGCGGCCGGTTCGGTCGTGCGGTCGGGCTCGGCGGGGCGTGTCCGGGCTGCGGCGAGCCGGTCACCATCAGCGATCTCGGTCTTGAGCCCAAGGAGCCACGGTGAGCGCCCGCACCGGCGCGTCCCCGGCCCGGGACCTGACCGGCGAGGTGGCGTTTTTGACCCGGGCGCTGAAGGCCCCCACGCTGCGCGAATCCGTCACCCGCCTCGCCGAGCGGGCCCGCGCCGAATCATGGAGCCACGAGGAATACCTGGTGGCCTGTCTGCAACGGGAGGTGTCCGCGCGGGAGTCACATGGCGGGGAAGGCCGCATCCGGGCCGCCCGGTTCCCCGCCCGCAAGAGCCTAGAAGAGTTCGACTTCGACCACGCCCGCGGCCTGAAACGCGACACCATCGCCCACCTCGGCACGCTGGACTTCGTCACCGCGAAGGACAACGTGGTCTTCCTCGGCCCGCCCGGCACCGGGAAGACCCACCTGGCCATCGGGCTGGCGATCCGGGCCTGCCAAGCCGGGCACCGGGTGCTGTTCGCCACCGCCGCCCAATGGGTCGACCGGCTCGCCGAGGCCCACCACAGCGGGCGGTTGCAGACCGAGCTGATCCGGCTGGGCCGCTACCCGCTGCTCATCGTTGACGAGGTGGGCTACATCCCGTTCGAAGCAGAAGCGGCGAACCTGTTCTTCCAACTCGTCTCCTCCCGTTATGAAAGAGCGAGCTTGATCGTCACTAGCAACAAGGTCTTCGGCCGCTGGGGTGAGGTCTTCGGCGACGACGTCGTCGCCGCCGCGATGATCGACCGGCTCGTCCACCACGCCGAAGTCCTCTCCCTCAAGGGCGACAGCTACCGGCTCAAAGACCGAGACCTCGGCCGCGTCCCGGCCGCAACCACCACCGACGAGTAAAGATCAAACCACAGGCAAGGGGTCAATTTTCAGATGCCGCCAGGGGGTCAGTTTTCGGCTGCCGTTGACAGGAAGCGGCGCTGACCAGCCTGAATGCTTATCGTTGGTCGGCGTCGTGTCTCGTTATTGAGCATTGTTTCGTCCGCTGAGACGGCCCACAGACGGCTCCGATTCATGATCACGCGCACGTATAGGTGGCCGGATAAGAACTGCGGGGTGGTGCTACGAAAGATTCGTCACTCAAGCCTCGGCGAGCGTGGAGATCACCTCGTCAGCTCGGCTCTGAGGTGGTCATCGGTTGTCTGTGACCGCAGCTAATTCGCGTGATCGGGCAGGGCTTGATGGTGTTTAGTTGGCCTCGGAGGGGCGATGGCCAGGGTATTTATCAGCTATGCGAGCGAGGACATTGGTCTGGCTTGTGAGGTGCGTCGGTGGCTGGATGATCACCATGAGGTGTTCCTGGCGCAGGGGCTGCGGGAGGGGATCGCTGCCGGGGAGCGGTGGCGTTCGCGGCTTCATGAGCGGTTGCGGTGGGCTGATGCGGTGGTGTGCCTGGTCACCTCGTCCTATGTGGCATCTCCGTGGTGTGCGGCGGAGGTGGGAGCCGCTTCGTCCCAGGGAAGTCGTCTAGTTCCGGTTCGGGCCGAGGCGGGAGTCGTTCATCCTCCGCTGAGCCACCTCCAGCACCTTGATCTGACCCGGGATCGGGCGGCGGTGCGTGCTGGGCTGGCCGAGGCATTGCGCCTGGTTGATGCCGCGGGGGGTTGGGGGTGGCCGGATGATTGGTCACCGTTTCCGGGGTTGCGCCCGTTTGAGGTGGGGCAGCATCGGGTGTTCTTCGGTCGGGAGGGCGAGACCGAGGAGCTTGCTGAGCTGCTGCAATCTCCTCTTGAGCAGGCCAAGGTGTTGCTCGTGGTAGGTCCGTCAGGGTGTGGAAAGTCCTCGCTGGTCCGGGCTGGTCTGGTGCATGTGATGGCGCAGAAGCCCGGGTGGTGGACGCTGCCGCCGATCCTGCCGGGGGCCGATCCGATGGCATCTCTGGCCCGCGAGCTGGCCGCCGCGGCACGGCAGCTCGGCATAGACTGGACCGTGGCGCAGGTACGGCAGCGCCTCGATGCGGCAGGCTTGACCGAGGTGACCAACGAGCTGCTGTTGGCAGCCCCAGGCCAGCGGCGGCGTTTGCTGATTGTGGTGGACCAATTCGAGGAGCTGCTGACCCAAACCGACTCCACCCAGCGGGCTCGGTTCGCCGCGCTGCTTCATCCCGCGCTAAGCGGGCCGGTGCAGGTGGTGGCCACCCTCCGCCCGGAGTTCCTCACTCAACTACTGGTCGACACCGAGCTGAGCCTTCTACCCACGCGCACCTGCACGCTGCGACCGCTGCACCGTGAGGCGCTGCGCCGGGTGATCGAAGGGCCGGCTCAGTTGGCCGGTCTCGGCGTGGACGACGACTTGGTCACTCGGCTGGTCGCCGATACCGACACCGGGGAGGCCTTGCCGCTACTGGCATTCACCCTGGCTCAGCTTGCCGAGGGGCTCGGGCGTGGCGACCAGCTGTCCACCAGGCGGTATGAGCAGCTCGGTGGAGTACGGGGTGCGCTGACCCGTCACGCCGACGCGGCGCTGGCCGACGCGATAAAGGCCAGTGACCGAAGCCCTGCGCAGGTGATCGCAGGTATGCTGGGGTTGGTCACCGTCGACGAGCAGGGCAACCCCACCCGATGGCGGGTGTCCCGCGATGAGCTACCCAACGAAGTGGCCACCGAGTGGGACGCCTTCATCGTACGGCGGTTGCTGATCACCGACACCGACAACGGCAAAGTCGTGGTCGGCTTGGCCCACGAAGCGTTTTTGTCCGCCTGGCCACCCCTGGCCGAGGCGATCACCGCGGCGGAGTCAGCGCTGAGGGCTCGCCGCGCCATCGAGCAAGCCGCCACCGGATGGAACGACCATTGCCGCCCACCTAACCGGTTGTGGGAACGCGGGCAACTCGCCGCCGCCGTGGCCGACACCGGCGTCCGCTACCGCAGAGCACCGCACCAGGCAGCATCCTCTGCGACACGGGGACCATTGCCCTGGTGGGCGCGGAGAAACTGGGTGCTGGCTTCTGAACGCGTCGAGCTCAGTCTGAGGGCACGGGATTTTCTGCATGCCAGCATCCGCCGGGACCGCCTCCGGCGCCAGCGCGCCATCACCGTGCTGTCGGTGCTGCTGCTGCTCGCCCTGGTAACGTCCGCTCTCGCCGTCACCCAGCAGCGCGCTGCGGAGCGACAACGCGATGTCGCGGTGTCCCGGCAGGCTGCGGGACAGGCCCTGGAACTCCGCGCCACCAACCCAGCCCTAGCCGCCCAACTCAGCCTGGCCGCCTACCAACTGGTCCCCACCACGGAAGCCCGCGGCAGTCTGCTTAGCATCGCCGCCGACCCCTACGCCACCCGACTGACGGGCCACACCACCGGCCTCACCAGGGTGGCCTTCAGCCCGGACGGGCGCATCTTGGCCACCGCCAGCGTCGACAAAACCGTGCGGTTGTGGGAGGTCAGCAACCCGCACCAGCCCCGCCCGCTGAGCACGCTCACCGACCACACCAACGCCATCTGGTCGGTGGCCTTCAGCCCGGACGGGCACACCCTGGCCACCGCCAGCGACGACACCACCGCGCGGTTGTGGGATATCCGCGATCCCCGCCAGCCCCACCCGCTGAGCACGCTCACCGGCCACACCAACGCCGTCCGCGCGATGGCGTTCAGCCCGGACGGGCACACCCTGGCCACCGCCAGCGACGACACCACCGCGCGGTTGTGGGATATCCGCGACCCCTCCCAGCCCCACCCGCTGAGCACGCTCACCGGCCACACCAACGCCATCTGGTCGGTGGCATTCAGCCCGGACGGGCACGCCCTGGCCACCGCCAGCGACGACACCACCGCGCGGTTGTGGGATATCCGCGATCCCCGCCAGCCCCACCCGCTGAGCACGCTCACCGGCCACACCAACGCCGTCCGCGCGGTGGCCTTCAGCCCGGACGGGCACACCCTGGCCACCGCCAGCAACGACACCACCGCGCGGTTGTGGGATATCCGCGACCCCTCCCAGCCCCACCCGCTGAGCACGCTCACCGGCTACTCCGCCGACGTCAACTCGGTAACCTTCAGCCCGGACGGGCACACCCTGGCCACCGCCAGCCGCGACACCACCGTGCGGTTGTGGGATATCAGCGACGATCTCCGCCAGCCCCACCCGCTGAGCACGCTCAGCGGCCACATCAGCATGGTCTGGTCGGTGGTCTTCAGTCCGAATGGACATACCCTGGCCACGGCCAGTGCCGACAACACCGCGCGGCTGTGGGATCTTCCCGGACCCATCATGGTCGGCCCCACCGGCACGGTCCGAGCGCTAGCCTTTAGCCCGGACGGGTACACCCTGGCCACCGGCAGCAGCGACCATACCGCGCGGTTGTGGGATGTCCGCGACTCCTACCACCCTCACCTGCTGGGCACGCTCACCGGCCACACCGACGACGTTGCGGCGGTGGCGTTCAGCCCGGATGGACACACCCTGGCCACTGGCAGCTATGACCACACCGCGCGATTGTGGGATGTCCACGACCCCTCCCAGCCCCACCCGCTGAGCACGCTCACCGGCCACACCAACGCCATCTGGTCGGTGGCGTTCAGCCCGGACGGGCACAGTCTGGCCACCGGCGGCACCGACGACACCGCGCGGTTGTGGGATATCAGCAACCCTCGCCAGCCCCAGCTGAGCCCCCTCCCCGTTCCCTCCGGAGCCTCGTTGGCGATCAGTCCGCACGGGCACACTCTGGCCACCGGCGGCACCGACCACATCACGCGGTTGTGGGATATCCGCGACTCCTACCACCCCACCTGCTGGGCACGCTCACCGGACACACCAACGACGTCTACTCGGTAGCCTTCAGTCCGGACGGGCAGACTCTGGCCACCGGCAGCACCGACACCACCGCGCGTCTGTGGGATATCCGTGACCCCCGCCAGCCCCATTCTCTGAGCACGCTCACCGGCCACACCAACGCCATCTGGTCGGTGGCCTTCAGCCCGGACGGGCACACCCTGGCCACCACCAGCGTCGACACCACCGCGCGGTTGTGGGACATCCGCGATCCCCGCCAGCCCCACCCGCTGGGTACGCTCACCGGCCACACCAACGCCGTCCGCGCGGTGGCCTTTAGCCCCGACGGGCACACCCTGGCCACCGGTAGCGACGACGCCACCGCGCGGCTCTGGAACACCAACATCGATAAAGTCGCCACTCGAATCTGTACCATCACCCGGCCTGCCATCACCAACAGCGAGTGGCACCAATACCTGCCTGACCTGCCCTACCGGCCCCCATGCACCTGAGCCCACCTGCCTCGGATCGGCGTGGACGGTCCGAGGGACGCGAACTCGGGTCAGCCGCCAGTTCCGCATCCAGCTCAATCGCGCCACCTGCGGCCGGCGCACTCCGGCGTTGCGGGCCGCCCGGCCGGGACCCGCCCGAGCACGGCCGGAGGCCGCGCGCAGTGGCGGGATCCCGGACCGGAACGGCCAGCCCAGCTACCCAACTCGGAGATGCGTGCACGCCGCCGGAGGCGGCGCCTTGAACCTCTTTAGAGGGTTATTCGGCAACATCGGGTGGGGTACGGAGTGCGCCCAGGGAACGGGCGCGATCGGGGGGCGACCCCCGCGATGTCCACATGCTCACCGTATGCTGCGGCACTGTTACGTGCGGGCTGTTGCGAGCCGCACCAGGGACAAACGGCCGATATCGATCATAGGGCAGACCGAGGCAGGTGCGAGCACCCTACCCGGCCCGCTGAAACCGACCGGATTCGGTGGGTAGGTGCCCGGTCTGCCTCGCCGAGGTTGTCTGCCTCGTAGCAGCTCAGGGCTAGGGCAGGTGCCCGACTGGGGGTGAGGCACGTGCCTCACCCAGGGTTCTAGTGCCTCACCGTCTGCCTCGCCCCGGATCGGCCGGTAACCGTCGGATTCTGGGGCCGGGGTGCCTGTCGCAAGCGGTGAACATGGTGCCGGTTGAGGGTCCGTCTTGTGACCTCGGCTCCGCTGTCGAACTGCTGGAGCACGTCGGCGGAACGCAGCTTCTCGCCACCGTCGATCAGCCATCAGTTACTCAAGGTGATCGACCAGCCGGTCGGACAGTGAGGGAGGAAGGCGCGCCGTGGTGTCGCCTGCCCCGATATCGGGGGTTTCCGGGGCATCGGGAACCGGAGGGAGTTCCCTCCCTGGCCGATGTATGCGCAGCTCAGTGCGGGGAGGCAAGGGAGGGACCCAGACAGGGAGAACTCCCTGCCTCCCTGCCGGCCTCCCTGGTTGGGTACCTGTGACTTTCTGTGACCGTGAGCCAGCCGGAATGGCTCGTCGCGGAGCGCATCCGCTCAGCGTCGAACCTCGCTCCGTCACCGGTGACAGCGCCGGGCACCTCGTCTTCAGAGCGCCGTAGAGGGGTCGGAGGGTAGCGCCGACCAAGGGGTCTACCTCCCGCTACCGTGCAGGTCAGGGCCCGCCACCCCGGCGGTCTACTGGGGTAGCGAGCCCCCCTCTACCGAGCCGGGTCGGGTAGCGCCCCTGCGTTCGGGGAATCCCCGATTGTTGCCAGCAAGCGCATCGCTCCAAGGACATGGGAGAGCAGAGCGTTCGGCCACGACGGTGCAGTGCTGGTCCCGAGGATTGCTGTCTGCGCGCCTCTTACCAGGTCACCTCGTGGTACATGAACGACGCTTGACTGAGACGATGGCCGCGATCCCCGCCAACGTGCCCGCCACCGACCGCGGCGCCGCCGAAGCCGACCTGGCCCGCCACGCCCGGTCGTTCAATCCCTCGTCGCTGCACACGATCGGCCGGCACATCCTGGACCACCTCGACCCCGATGGCCCGCAACCCCGCGACGAGCAGGAACCTGACCCGGGCACCGGGGAATTACGGTTGCGTAACCGCCGCGACGGGCGACTGGGGCTGGAGGGATTCCTCGAGCCCGAGCACGGTGCCGCGTTCCGGTCGTTGATCGAACAACTCGCCGGACCTCGACCCGCCACCGAAGGCGTCCCCGACCCCCGCACCACGCCGCAGCGCAACGCCGATGCGCTGCTGGAGATCTGCGGGCTGGCCCGCGCCGCCCAGGACTGCCCCACCACCGCAGGGGAACCCGCCCACCTAACCGTCACCATCGACTGGGATGCGCTGCGCACAGGCCTAGGCACCGCGACCCTGGACTACGGCACGCACATCAGTGCATCCGAGGCGAGGCGGTGGGCGTGCGACGCGAAAATCATTCCCGTCGTCATGGGTGGGAAATCCGAACCACTCGACGTCGGCCGCGCCATGCGGACCGTCTCGCTAGCCATTCGCCGAGCGCTCGTCGCCCGAGACCGCGGATGTGCATTCCCGGCCTGCGATCGGCCACCCGGAATGTGCCAGGCGCACCACGCGCGCCACTGGCTCGATGACGGCGAAAGCAGCGTGGAGAATTGCGTACTCTTGTGTGAAGCGCATCACCGGCACGTGCACCGGACCGGCTGGGAAGTCCTCATCCACCCTGGCCACATCGAATTCATTCCACCCGCGATCATCGACCCGACCCGCACACCACTACGCAACCCACTCCGCTGCTGAACATACCAACTGGCTGCTTGAAACGGTGACAACATAACTCACGCGGCCGGAAGGCCGCACGCGACAGCAGCCCGGCCAGGAAACGACAAGGGCACTGCAACATGGCTGACCCGCCCGTGCATTGGTTCCGTGGCCGTGATGGCCTGGAACTGGTCTACCGCGAGATGGGGGACGGCCGCCCCCTTGTGTTGCTCCATGGGTTCACCTCCACTGCGCTGCAATGGATCCACCACGGTCCGGCGGCCACCATCGCCGAGCATGGCTACCGCGTCATCCTTCCGGATCTGCGCGGCCACGGGGACAGTCCGCGGCCGCACGACCCGGTGTCCTACCCGCCCGATGTCCTGGCCGACGACGGGCTCGCCTTGATCGATTGGCTCGGACTCGACGACTACGACCTCGGTGGTTACTCGTTGGGCGGACGGATCGTGCTGCGGATGCTGGTCCGCGGCGCCCGGCCGGCTCGCGCGATTGTGGCGGGTCAAGGACTCGACGCAATTAACCGTGTGACCAGCCGCAGCGGCCGGTACCGCCGCGTGTTGACCGCCCTCGCCAATCGGGACACCATCGAGCCCGGATCACCGGACGAGGAACTTGCACAGTGGATCACCCAGTCCGGTGGCGACCCGCGGGCACTGTGTCATGTCCTGGACACGCACATCGCGACACCCCACGCCGCGTTGTGCCAGGTCGAGACCCCCACGCTCGTGGTGATCGGCGACCAGGACAGCGATCATGCCTCCGCCGACGCACTCGCCGCCACATTGCCCAACGCGCGATTCACTCGAGTGCCGGGCAACCACTTCACCGCGCTCACTAAACCTGAGCTCGCGACCGCGATAATGGCCTTTCTCAACGACCATCCTCACGAGCCGACGTCATGAACGGATGTCTGGCCGCACAGCTTATTAGCAAGCGCGGCCTATACCGGCGATCGTGATGGGCGCTTCGATGAGGTGCGGCTCGGGTTCCGAACCGGCTGGTGCGAACCAGGGCTCATGTGCCGGCGCGTCCGGCTGCAGTGTCCATTTCCGGCCGACCCGGTCGATGCCTATCGGGTACACCGTTAGGGCACCGTCGGCCTCGATGTGCAGACGGAGAAAATGCTTGAGGTCCTGGTGATGCTGGGCAGCGTAGCCCTCTGTTCCGTGCAGGCCAAAGCAGTTGGCGACCCAGAGATAGCCCGACATCCCCACCATTCCTCCGATGCCACCTACCAGGAAGATCAGGCTGAGGAAGGCGACCAAGGACCATCCACCCCGAAGCCCGAAGGCAGACGACAGCCAGGAGGAGGCGATCATGAACCCAGCCGCGCTCGCCAGTTGCAGTGTCGTATGGACCGTTCCGACGAGGAACCGGCGCAGGCCACGCGCGTCGTGGGCGAAGCGCACCATCCCTACCAGAACCACGATCACCAACGGGATGAGCAGGAAAAACGTCGGGCTCTGCCACACCGCGTTGAGCACGTCGCTGAGGCCGAGTCCGACATGGCGATCTCTGAGATGCAGTCCCAGCATCAGAGCCAACAGCACCTGGACGGCGCCGAACACCCCGGCAAGGGGAAGGTTGTACGGAGCGAGTAGCCAGATCCGCTTCCGTAGCCGTTTCGATTCCTCCGGTGACGGATAGGTGGTCGCTTTGCGGTAGGCGACGGGCCCCGCTGGACCCGGCAGGTCCATGCGCTCGGGCAGGTTGTGGGTGGGATGCAAGAAGGCGCCGCCGCCGCCGGAGGTGATGTGCTGGCGAGAGCCATCCTCCTGCTCGTAGCGGGCGTAGTAGTGCTTTCCGCTCTTGATGTACAGCACCAGCCGGGCACCGCAGGGCGTGATGATCTCGCGTTCGAGGAACTCCACATCCCGGTCGGAATGGATCTCGGTGCCCTTCCGGCCGCTGTCGACCTCCTTGGCAGTACACAGGATGATCCGGTCACCGGGCTCCACGTGGTCGAGGGCGACACCGGCGAAGTACCGCAGCTGGGCTTCGTCGATATAGGACCCGAACTGGATGTCGACGCCCCAGAGCCACCAGCGGTTCGGAAGCTTGAGCGCGAAATAGCTCCGACGCTGCACCGTTTTCCATCCGCCGATGCGGCGTTTGCGGCAGAAGATACTGGT
The DNA here is from genome assembly GCA_963717245.1 of uncultured Actinomycetota bacterium. GTDB lineage: Bacteria > Actinomycetota > Actinomycetes > Mycobacteriales > Pseudonocardiaceae. The sequence continues at coordinate 151,701 of CAVQVV010000008.1, forward strand.
GAAGTTGACCAGCCCGTCGTACCAGTCATGGCTTCCCGGAATGGCGAAGAGCTCGGGAGCTTCTCCCGCGGTGCACGGCAGCGCTGCCCGATACGGACCGAGCATGCGGTTTTGGTATTCCGCCGCCTTGGGCACCGGGTACACCTGGTCGCCGCCCATGACCAGGATGCGGCCCCGCTCGGTGGCGTAGGTCTCGCCGTCCCAGTCGAGTTTGAGCCCTTCGGTGGCCAGCAGCGTGGCCACGGTGTACGTCGAGTTGAAACCGTCGCCGAGGTCGGCGACGTAGTCCAGCCATAGATCGGTCTGCTCGGAGCGGTCGGGCATCTCGGCCGGCTCCAGCTCCTGCAGCTCACGGCTGTCGGCGTAGGAGCTGAAGACACCCGAGAGCAGAACCCGGACAGCGGTGTCGACGAGTTGGTGCGGATCGAGCCAGCGCACCATGTGCTTGCGTACGAACCCAAGCTCAGCTGGTTCGGTGGAGGATGGACGAGGCGGCCCTGGCGGCGTGCTACTCATGCCGTCCGCCGCAGGTGATGCTCGCCCAAGCCCGCGATGTCGACGTCATCCAGCGACGTGACGACGAGATCGGCGTAGGCGGCCGCTAAGAGTTCCTCGTCGTCGGCTCGGGCCACACCTAACGCTGCCATGCCACCGGCCTTGGCTGCCTGCACCCCGCTGGTGGCATCCTCCACGACGAAACAGTGCTCCGGCGCGACGCCGAGCTCGGCGGCGCCGGTCAGAAAGATCTCCGGATGTGGTTTCCCATGGGCGAAGTCGCGTCCGGAGATGTCGACGTCGAAGAACTCCAGCAGGCTCAGGCCGGGCCGCAGGAAGTCATAGTGCAGGCCCTGCTCGGCGGCGAAGGTGTCGAGGCGGATCTGGCGGAGGAACAGTCCGGCGTTCTTTGACGATGACGCCGCAGCCAGCGGGATCTTCTCGGCGCGCACGGCGAGTACGAAACGTAACGCGTCGGGGTAAGCCGTGAAGTCGCCGGCCTCGATCAGCTTGACGACCATGGTCTGTTTGTGCGCGGCATAGGCCTGCGCCCGCTCGGCGGCGTGCGGAACCCCGAAGTACTCCAGGGCGGCCACCGCTCCACTCATCCGAGGCTTACCCGAGAGGACCTGCTGATAGACCTGCGGCGTGAAACGCTCGTCGGACCACGACGTCTGGTCCGCGATGCCGGCCCAGTCGTTCTCCATCAGCTCACGCAGCGAGTCCTTCCAGGCCCGTTCGTGTGGGGAGTCGACCAAAACGCCGTCAACATCGAATATCGCTCCCTCAAAGCCTCGTGTCGACACGCTCGTTCCCTTCCCCGGTGCGGTCTTCCAGTTGTTCATCCGGAATATCACACTGGCGGCGCAGCGGCGCTACCCACTCCGCACCCGCGGCCAGTTCTCGGATCTCGCCGCCGATACCGATCCGGACCGGCCGGCTGAAGCCCTCGGCCAGGACGTGCACCGACAGCTGCGCGCCCGAGATGCTGACCCTGATCGCGGTACCGCGGAACTGCATCGGGAAGCTGAGCCCGTCGAGCCGGTCGGTGAGTGTCGGGTCGAAGTGCAGGACCCCATCGCGTACTGTCGCACCGACGTAGCCGCGCTGCAGCAGATCAAGCGTGCCGGACATGACACCCAGGTGGATACCCTCCTTGGTGGTGCCGCCCTGGACGTCACCTACGTCGCTTTCCAGCGCGACGAGGAAACGCTGCCAGGAGCTCTCCGGGTCCAGACCGCCCAGCACAGCGGCGTAGGTGACCAGGCTCAGGGTCGAGCCGTGCGAGGTGCGCTGGTCGTAGTAGGTGATGGTCCGCCGCGCGAGATCGGGGTCGTGATCATACCCGAGGTTTTGGAGGAGTTGGCGGAGTTCGTTTTCGGAGAACAGGAAGAACAGCATCACCGCATCGGCCTGCTTGGCCAGCTGGTAGCGGTTGGGGTCGTCGCCCGCGGCTTTGAGGATGCGGTCCAGGCGTTGGATGTTGGGGTGTTCGGCGCGGTAGCGCTTCCAGTCCAGCTCCTCGAGATCGGCGTACCCCTCGAACTGGCTGATAATTTCTTCGTCGCCGTGCGCATGGAATGGGATGAACATCTTGCGGCTCATCTCATCCCACGTGCGCAGCTCATCGTCGGTCAAGCCGAGGCGAACCCGCAGTGCCGCGCGACGGCTCCTCGGCAGCAGCTCGAGCACCCGCCCGGCGGTGCCGGCAATCCAGGCCACCATCAGGTTGGTATAGGCGTTGTTGCGCAGCCCGGCTTCCTCGGCGCTGGGGTATCGCTCGTGGAACTCGTCGGGACCCATCACCCCGTGGATCTCGTATCGGTCGCGCGCGGGGTTGTAATGGGCGATCGAGGCCCAAAAACGGGCGATCTCAAGCATGAGCTCGGCGCCGTAGCCGCGGATGAACGCCAGGTCGTCGGTGACCTGGTAGTACTGCCAGACGTTGTAGAAGATCGCTGCGTTGACGTGGCGCTGGTTGTGGCTGTGGTCGGGGTGCCACTGCCCGGACAGCGGGTTGAGGTGCACGATCTGTGTCTCTTCGGAACCGTCGCTACCGCTTTGCCACGGGAACATGGCGCCCCGGTAACCGGCCTCCCGCGCCGCCGCCCGCGCCTCGGCGAGCCGGCGGTAGCGGTACATCAACAGCCCTCGGGTGACCTCAGGTAGCCGGAAGTTGAGGTAGGGGTAGACGTAGAGCTCGTCCCAGAACACGTGCCCGCGGTAGGCCTCACCGTTGAGCCCCCGAGCCGGCACGCCCGCGTCGTGCCGGGCAGTGTGCCGCGAGCACACCTGCAGCACGTGGCAGGCGTGGAAACGCAGTAGCAACTGCACCCGTGACTCGCGTGGCAGCTCGATGTCACCGACGTCCCACAGCTCGGTCCACGCCGATTCGTGTTCGGTCAGCGCCGCGGCGAAGTCCAGGTAGCGCGCGACGTTGTTGCCGGCAGCTGCCAGTGTCTCGGTGATCGCGTTGTCGTGCGAGGTGAACAATGAGATCATCTTCTCCACCCGCACCGGGTCACCCTGCGCCACGTCGAAGGCGAGGACCTGCTGGATGTAGTCCTCCATCTGGTACAGGCCGCGGGCTACCTCCGTCGGCCCTTCCGCCTCGCCGCGGAAGACCCGGGTACGCGCTGCTTGGGCGACATAGATGTTCGACTGCCGGGTCTGCACCTTCAGGGCGATGATCTCCGGGCCGAAGGTACGCGGAGATACCGGGTTGAGGTGGCGGCCCTCCAGCGCGCGGTAGCGGGCGACCATGTGGTTGGTCATCCGGCCATCGATCCCGGAGATGACCTCCACCCGGCCCGACCAATTAACCGGGGTCACCATCCACTCGATAGCCGCCAAGTGGCTGTTGGCCATGCTGACGAAGCGGCGGCTGCGCAGAGTCGTCTCGCGTCCGCCGCGGTCCCGGAACCGGATCTCGCGCCCCACCACGGCGTTGCGGATGTCGTAGGAGTGGCGATAGGACAGCACCTCGACGTTGTCAAGGCGGATCGCCTCCTCGCCTTCGATCCTGAGCTTCAGCAGTAACCAGTTGGGAAGGTTGACCAGGTCCTCATTGAGGACCGGGCGACCCCCGAGGATGGTCGTCTCCCGGTTGAAGCAGCCGTGGGCGTAGGTGCCTGGGTAATGGATCGTATTCGCGTCTTCCCATTCGGCTGTTCCCCGAGTGGCGAAGTAGCCGTTTCCAGTCGAGGTCAGGGCCTCGCGCAGACCTTCCTGCGCGGGGTCGAACTCGTGGTAGGCGAGGGTGAACTCTGGCACAGTTCCCTTCCCGGGTCAGCGAGCCAGCGTGTTGAGGAATTGCTCCACCTCGACGGTGGATTTCAGGACGAAGTCGGCGGCGGTGGGCCGGTTCGCCACCTCCGGATCGTCCGGGTGGCCGACGACGATGCCGACGCCTCGTCCGGCCAGCGCGCGGAAGGCATCCTCGTCGGTGATGTCATCCCCGAGATACAGTGGCACGACATCGTCGGTGTCGAGATCCAGCGTCTGCAGCAGGTGCAGGACAGCTTTTCCCTTATGCCAATCGATCTTCGGCTGGAGCTCATACACCATTTTCCCCGGGGTGACCTTCAGCTGCCCGGAGTACTCGACCAGCAGCTCGTCCACCACCGCGGTGACTTGGGCGTGGTGCTCCGGATCTACCTGTCGGTAGTGCACCGCGACCGAGGCCCGCTTCGGCTCGACCACCGCACCCGTAATCGATTCGATCTCGGCGCGCAGCCGACCTGCGACCTCGAAAATGAGATCTTCGAAGCCGGCGGCGGCATCGTGGGCAATGGTGCCGTGGCGTGGACTCCAGATCTCGAAGCCGTGACTGCCCGCCACCACCAGGTTGTCCACGCCCATCAACTGCTGAACCACAGGCCGGTCCCGACCGCTGACCACGCACACCGGGCAGCGCAACGCCAGCGCCTGGACCACTTTCCGCATGCTCTCGGAGATCACGGCGTCCTGCGGCCGATCGACGATCGGTGTTAACACACCGTCATAGTCCAAAAACACCGCCAACCGGCGACCGGCGAGCTTCGCGGCGAACTGCGCGCCGTCGCGTAGCGCGTCGGGCAACTTCGCAACGGTCGACGCGCGCATCGGCACACACCTATCATAGGTAGCGGCATCAGTGTGACGCAGGGCACCGACGCTCAACCGCGGTGGGGCACCGGTCTTTGAGCATGATCTCCCAGGGTACAGTCGATCTCGCCGCGGATGTAGCGCACCGGGAGGGACCTCAAGGACACCATGCTCACCGCCCGTACGACGCTCACCCAGTTCCTGATCGAGGAGGCGCGCCGCCATCCGGGCGCGAGCGGGGAGTTGAACTCGCTTATCCTCGACGTCGCGCTCGCGTGCAAGGCGATCGCCAAACGGGTGGCCTACGGTGCGCTCGGCGGTGTACTCGGGGCCGAGACGACGACCAACGTCCAGGGCGAGATTCAGCAGAAGCTCGACGTGGTCGCGAACGACCTGTTCCTGCGCGCCAACGAATGGGGTGGCCTGGTCGCCGGGATGGTCTCCGAGGAGCTGGAGGCACCGTATCCCATCCCGGAGCGTTACCCGCGCGGCAAGTATCTCCTGGCGTTCGACCCGCTCGACGGTTCGTCGAACATTGACGTAAACCTCTCGGTCGGCAGCATCTTCTCGATTCTGCGGGCCAAGGAGCCAGGCGCGCCTGCCGCCGCGGAGGACTTCCTGCAGCCCGGCTCAAAGCAGGTCTGCGCGGGATACGCCATTTACGGCCCTTCGACGATGATCGTCTTGACCGTCGGCAGGGGGGTGCACGGCTTCACGCTCGAGCCGCAACTCGGGGAGTTCATCCTGACCCATCCGGCGATCCAGCTTCCGGTTGCTGCGCGCGAGTTCGCGATCAACGCGTCGAACAGTCGATTCTGGGAGCCGGCGGTGACTCGCTACGTCGATGAGTGCCTCGCCGGCAGCACGGGCCCCCGCGGCAAGGACTTCAACATGCGATGGGTCGCGTCACTCGTCGCGGAGACGCACCGCATCCTCACTCGCGGCGGTGTGTTCCTCTATCCGCGCGACACGAAGGACCCGGCGAAGCAGGGTCGGCTGCGCTTGCTCTACGAGGCCAATCCGGTTGCCTTCATCATCGAGCAGGCGGGCGGCTCGCAAGCACCGGGCGCGAGCGAGTTCTCGACGTCGCGCCAGAAGAATTGCACCAGCGCATCGCGTTCATCTTCGGCGCGCGCGAGGAGGTCGAACGCATCGAGCAATATCACCGCGACCACAACGTGGTCGAGTACGACACGCCGCTCTTTCGTACGCGCGGCCTGTTTCGCACCAACGGTTGAGCGAAAGGGGAGCAGGCCATGTCAGCCAAGCATCCGATCATCGTCATCACCGGCTCTTCGGGCGCCGGGACGACGTCGGTGATGCGTACCTTCGAGCAGATCTTCCGGCGCGAGCAGGTGAACGCGGCGCTCATCGAGGGCGACAGTTTCCACCGCTACGACCGCACGGAGATGAAGGCCAAGGTGGCCGAGGCGTTGCAGCGCGGCGACCACAGCCTCAGCCACTTCGGCCCGGAGGCGAACCTGTTCGAGGAACTCGAGGAGCTGTTTCGGCAGTACGGCGAGAATGGCCGCGGCCGCGTGCGGAAGTATCTGCACGACGAGGAGGAAGCGGCGCCCTACGGACAGCCCCCCGGCACGTTCACGCCCTGGGAGGAGCTCGCCGCCGACACGGATCTGCTGTACTACGAAGGACTCCACGGAGCGGTGGCGACCGATAAAGTGAACGTCGCACAGCACGTGGACCTGCTGATCGGCGTCGTTCCGGTGATCAACCTGGAATGGATCCAGAAGCTGCAACGCGACAAGGCGACTCGGGGCTACTCCACCGAGGCGGTGACCGACACGATTCTGGGCCGCATGCCCGACTATGTGAACTACATCTGCCCGCAGTTCTCGCGCACGCATGTCAACTTCCAACGCGTGCCGATCGTTGACACCTCCAACCCGTTCATCGCCCGAACCATTCCGACGGCGGACGAGTCGATGCTCGTCATCCGCTTCGCTGATCCGCGCGGCATCGACTTCTCGTATCTCCTGTCGATGCTGCACGACTCGTTCATGTCGCGTGCCAATACTATCGTCTGCCCCGGCGGTAAGATGGATCTGGCGATGCAGCTCATCTTCACACCGATGATCTGGCGGCTGATCGAGCGGCGCAAGCAGGCCCTCGGGCACTGATACGGCTAACTCGCGACGGCCGGGAAGACGGGCAGCACAGTCTTCTTGAATGTCGCGTTGGTGACGCCGGCGAACGAGGCGTACCAGGCCAGGGCGGCGGTCACGATTCCGAGGTAGCCACCGACGTGGGTGATGGCGCCAGCACCTGAGTACGCGCCGATGGTCAAGAGGATGAACGTCGCGAGCAGGGCGACCAAAACTGCGGCCACCGCGCCGGAGACCCGCAGCGACGCAACCGCCATATAGGCGGTAAAGATCGTCCAGACCAGTAGGAAGAGCCCGGTTGCGGACGCCGTGGTCGTGGCGGGTAGGCCCGGAGCGATGAACTTGGCATAGGCGGCGAAAGACAGCCAGAACGCGCCGTAAGAACTAAACGCCAGCGCGCCGAAAGTGTTCGGCCTTCCGGAACTCCCACATGCCCGCGAGCAGTTGGACGAGTCCACCGTAGAACAGGGCCAGCGGCAGCACAACCGGCTCGATCTCCTTGGTGACCAGGCCAGCGTTGACGCAACTGAGAACGAAGGTGGTCATTGCGAATGCGGCCAGGCCGAGCGGGCCGGGGTCGGCGATATGATCGCCCGGCGGTTCGGCCCGCACCTGAAGCGGCTCGGACACGCTGCGTCCATAGACGGTCTCTGCCATCACCTGCTCCTTACGTCGTCACCAGGACTGCTTGTCACATCGACGGTCAACAGTCCCATGACGTAGCGCTGACCCGCCACCGCACGGACGTTGCTGCACAACTACGCGATGTCAAATCGTCGGGACGGCACACTTCGATGGCCAAGACAGCCGAGCACGTACGCTTACCTGTAGTCAGTGCGGGCAACCGAAGTGCATACGGCGGTGACCGCAATCCAAGCGCCGGCTGCGTGCGCCGGGGAGAAGGAGTGATGTGTCAGCCACTGATCATGCGCGGCAGCTTGCGCTGACCGCGGCAAACGCCGCGGCCACCAAGATGGCACACAACATTACCCTGCTCGATGTGTCCGATCAGCTGGTGATCACGGACTGTTTCGTGATCGCCTCAGCGCCAAACGAGCGTCAGGTGCAGGCCATTGTGGACGCCGTCGAGGAGAAGATGGCGGCCGCGGGGAGCAAGCCGGTACGTCGTGAGGGTGCCCGCGAAGGGCGCTGGGTACTGCTGGATTTCGTGGACGTCGTGGTGCATGTGCAGCACGCCGAGGAGCGTTCCTTCTACGGTCTTGAGCGGCTGTGGAAGGACTGCCCGACGATCCCGTTTGAGGCCGACGCCGCCGAGGTGGACGAATCGGTGTGACTCTGACGCGGCTCGTGCTCTGGCGGCACGGCGAGACGAACTACAACGCGGCCCAGCGGATGCAGGGTCAGCTTGACTCGCAGTTGACTGCGACGGGCCTCGCCCAGGCGCGCCGGGCGGCCCCATGGCTCGCGGAGCTGAAGCCGGACGTGCTCGTGACCTCTGACCTGTCTCGCGCCGGCGATACCGCAGCAGTGCTCGCCGCTGAGACCGGGATGCCGTTGTTGGTCGACAAGCGGCTTCGGGAAACTCATCTCGGCGCGTGGCAGGGCCTGACCCACGCGGAGGTGGAGGCGCTGCGGCCGGGGGGAGTCCAGGCCTGGCGGGAGGATCCGGAATTGGCCCCGCCGGGTGGCGAGACCAGGGTGGAAGTGGCTGGTCGGGCCGCGCACGTGGTCGCCGAGCTCGATGCGGCTGGTCACAGTAGTGCGGTGCTGTGCACCCACGGCGGGCTGATCGCCGGTCTCACGCCACTGCTGCTCGGCCTGCCGGTGTCAGGTTGGACAGTGTTCGGCGGGATCAGCAACTGTCACTGGACGGTCCTTGTCCGGCGGGGTTCCGGCTGGCGGCTGTTCTCCTATAACACTGCAGCTCCCGTGTAGTCATGACCGTCGCCGTCGTCACTGACTCAACCGCCTATTTCCCGGCCGGGCTTGCCGAACACCGGAGTATCCGCCAGGTTCCCCTGCACGTCCTGGTCGACGGCCGGTACTGGCTGGATGGAGTACAGCTCGGGCCGGCTGAGCTGGTGCAGGCGTTGGCCCGGCGCGCTTCGGTGAGTACCTCCCGACCGACACCGGGGGAGTTCGCGGCGGTGTACACCGAGGCGATCCGATCCGGTGTCGACGCCATCGTGTCGGTACACCTGTCGCGGGCGCTGTCCGGCACGTGGGAATCTGCCCGATTGGCCGCCGAGCAGATCGGCCCGCAGCGGGTGCGGGTGGTCGACTCCCGTTCCACCGGCATGGGGCTGGGCTTCGCCGCGCTCGCCGCAGCGTCCGTCGCGGCGGATGGCGGCGATCTGGACACCGTGTACGACGCCGCTGAGCGGGTGGGTGCTCGCAGCCGTGCCTTCTTCTCGGTGGACACCCTGGAGTATTTGCGCCGTGGGGGCCGGATCGCTTCGGCGGCCGCTCTACTGGGCACCGCGCTCGCGGTCAAACCGCTCCTGCATGTGGACGGGGGACGAGTTCTGCCCTTGGAGAAGGTTCGTACCGCCACCCGCGCGCGGGCCAGGTTGGTCGAGCTGGTGGTGCAGGCAGCCGGGTCGGCCCCATTCGACCTGGCCGTGCACCACCTCGGCGTCCCGGAGCGTGCCGCGGATCTGGTCGGGCAACTGCACATCCGGCTGCCGATGCTATCTGAGTGCCTGGTCTCCGAGGTCGGGGCGGCGATCGGGGCGCACGCTGGGCCGGGAATGCTCGGTGTAGTCGTCCTGCCTGGCGGCCTGAAGGAGTAGAGAGTTATCCCCACCCACCCTGTTATCCACAGCTGACGGGTGAGGCGGTCGAGGCGACGGCGACATAGTCCTAGCGTCGCCTCGTGGCCCTGCTTCCCAGCTTCCCCTCTGGCGATACCCGTGCACAGCAGCATGTGCGATCGCGGCTGGTGACCCTGCACGATGCTCCCCGCGCACCAGTGGATGCGGGTCATCCAGACCCCGGGAACGCTGCGGTCCTCGATGCCATCCAAGGCGGGTTGGATCCTGCTGAGTCCGAGGATGGCGACGCCCCAGGCGGCATCTCGCGAGCGGGCCGGCTGGTCCAGCGATGGGTGCCCGCGCCGCTGCGGGACGCGCGGTGGGAACCCGGCCGGCAGGGAGCCCTGATTCTCTCGCTGGTTGCGGCGCTGGCCGCAGTGGTCGCTGCGGTCGGGGTATGGCGGGAGCGACCGGTGCCCGAACCTGCTCCGGCGTTGCCGATGATCACCGCGGCCGCGGCGAGGGTTCCGTCGGCGAAGCCACCGCCCGCGGCAGAACGTGAGGTTGTGGTCAGTGTGGTCGGCCGGGTGGCGCGCCCCGGTCTCATCCGGCTATCCGAGGGTACCCGGGTAGCTGACGCGTTGGCCGCGGTCGGCGGCGCGCTGCCGGACACCGACCTCATGGGCCTCAACATCGCCCGGCGCCTGACCGACGGAGAACAGCTGCTGGTCGGTGTGGCGCCACCACCAGGGCAGCCGGCGGGTGGTACGTCGCCAGGCACCTCCGGTGCGCCGGAACCGGTCGATCTGAACGCGGCGACTCTGGAGCAACTTGACGGGCTACCCGGTGTCGGCACGGTCACCGCCCAGCGGATCCTTGCCTGGCGCGCTGCGCACGGTCACTTCACGTCGGTGGATCAGCTCCGCGAGGTGCCCGGCATCGGCCAGGCGCGGTTGGCCCAGCTCAAGGATCTGGTGCGGGTGTGACTGCAGACGCAGCGTCCGCGCCAACGCGGCATGATCTGCGGCTTGTGCCTGCCGCCCTCGTCGGGTGGGCCGTGGTGCTCGCCGGTTTGTACCTCGGGTCCGGGGTCGCCGCCGCGCTGGGCGTAGCGGGCCTGCTGGTTGCCGGAGCTGCTGCGCTGGGCGGCCGTTCCGCGGTGGTTGTCGCGGTGGGTGGGGTGGCCGCCGCGCTGGCGCTCGTGGTCGGTACCCAAGCCTGGCAGGTGGAACATCACCCGGTGCGGGCAGCCGCGGCACGCGGTTCGGCGGCGGCCGTGGTGGTGCACCTACGCGATGACCCGCGGGCGGTCGCGTCCCCGGGCTACGGTGGCCGGCCACCGCAGGTGCAGCAGGTGGTGATCCACGCGGAGCTCGAGGCCGCAACGATGGCGGGGCACCAGTGGCGTGCTGAGGGTCGGATGATTCTGCTGGCACCGGCTCAGGGTTGGACCGGCTTGCTGCCCGGTCAGCGGGTGCGGGCCATCGGGCTGCTCGCCGCGCCCGACCGATCCGACCTGACGGTAGCCGTGCTGCGGGTGCGAGGTGGGCCGGACGTCTTGTCGCAGCCAACCCCGGTCCAACGAGTTGCGGAGCGGCTCCGGTCCGGGCTGCGGCTCGCGGCCAGGGTCCTCGATCCGGAGCCGGCTGGGCTTCTCCCCGCGCTGGTAGTGGGCGATACGTCGGCGATGGTGCCCACTGTCGAGGCGGAGTTTCGCGCGGCCGGACTCACGCATCTGATCGCGGTTTCTGGTACGAACGTCGCGATCTTGTGTGGAGTAGTCCTCGGGTTGGCTCGGCTGGCCCGGCTGGGCCCACGGACGGCGGTGGTGTTGGCTGGGTTGGCCCTGGTCGGATTCGTGGTGCTGTGCCGTCCGTCACCCAGCGTGCTGCGCGCCGCGGTGATGGGTGCCGTGGTGTTGCTGGCGCTGGTGCTCGGTCGCCGCCGGTCGGCTGTTCCCGCGCTGTGCGCTGCTGTCCTGGTCCTGCTGCTGATCGATCCATCGCTCGGTGGAGATCCCGGCTTCACACTATCCGTGCTGGCGACCGGCGCGTTGGTGCTGCTGGCCCCTGGCTGGACGGCGGCGCTGCACCGCCATGGGGTCCCCCCGGGGATCGCCGAGGCGCTCGCGGTGCCCGCCGCCGCCCACGTGATCACCGCGCCAGTGGTGGCGGGCTTATCTGGACAGGTGAGCCTGGTGGCGGTTCTGACCAACTTGCTGGCCGCCCCGGCGGTGGCGCCGGCGACAGTGCTCGGTGTGCTCGCCGCGGTGTTGGCAGCGCTGAGTCCCGGTGCCGCCGTTGTCGTCGTGCATGTGGCCGGTCCCGCGGTGGCCTGGCTGGTGGGTGTCGGTCACCAGGGCGCCGCGGTACCCGACGGGGTGCTGCAGTGGCCCGAAGGGGTCTGGGGTGCGCTGCTGCTCGCGTTGATCGTGGTGGTGATGCTGCTGGCGATGCGAGCGCACCGGCTGCGCGTTCTGGCAGCGGCCGGGTTGATCGGTGCCCTGCTGGTGCTCGTGCCGACGAGGTTCGTGTCGGCAGGCTGGCCGGCGACCGGCTGGGTCATGGTGGCCTGCGACGTCGGCCAGGGTGACGCGGTGGTGCTGGCCACCGCCGAACCTGGTCGGGCAGTGCTCGTCGACACCGGACCCGACCCGGGGCCAGTGTCAGCCTGCCTCGACCGCCTCGGTGTCCGGCGGCTCGCCCTGATCGTCCTGAGCCATTTGCATGCCGACCACATCGGTGGGCTGCTCGGAGCTCTGCGGGGACGTGCTGTCAGCGCCGTCGCGCTCGGTCCCGGACGCAGCCCCCCATGGGCATTCGCCCAGGTGCTCCGTACCGCGGCGGTGGCTCGGGTGCCGGTGGTCGCGCTGACCGCCGGCCAGCGGCTGTCCTGGCCTGGTCTGGGGCTCGACGTGCTGGCCCCACTGCATGACCCGCCGGCGATCGGCGACCGCCAGGCCGAGGCCGATGGGACCGCGGTAAACAACACCTCGGTCGTGCTCAGGGCGAACACTGCGGCCGGTCGGGTACTGCTCACCGGCGACGTGGAGCTCGATGCTCAGGCTGATCTGCTAGTGAGTAGGACGGATCTGCGGGCTGACGTGCTGAAAGTTCCCCATCACGGCTCGCGCTACAACGCTGAAGAGTTCCTCGCCGCGGTGCGACCGCGAGTGGCTGTCGTCAGCGTCGGAGCGCACAACACCTACGGTCATCCCAGCCAGCACGTGCTCGACGCCTTGACCGGGGCGGGTGCCTCGGTGTTGCGTACGGACGTGAACGGCGATGTGGCGGTCGTCGGTGGTGGCCGCAGCCTTCAGGTCGTTGCGCGCGGAAGCGCGGTGCATCCTCCCTGAGCCTGAGGATCAGCGTCGGAGGGCCTCGCGGACGGCCTTGGTGTTCGGCGCTACGGTGGCCCGCAATCCTAGGTGGGGTTCCACAGCATCCAAGGTTTTGAGCCCGTCGCCGGTGATGAGCAGGACGGTCTCGGCATCGGGATCCAACTGACCGGACTCGACCAGCTTCTTCGCGCAGGCCACCGTCACCCCACCGGCGGTCTCAGCGAAGACCCCTTCAGTACGGGCCAGCAGCCGGATCCCGTCGACCAACTCAGCGTCGGTGACATCCTCGATCGCACCATGGGTGCGGCGCACGGCATCCAACACGTAAGGACCGTCAGCAGGCGCGCCGATCGCCAGTGAGCGAGCGATGGTGTCCGGTCGGACCGGCACGATGACGTCGCGGCCGGCCTTGAACGCTGCGGATACCGGTGAACAGCCGGTGGCTTGGGCGCCGAACACCCGATATGGCGACGGCGTCACCAAGCCCAGTTCGGTCAGTTCCCGGAATCCCTTGTCCACCTTGGTCAACTGCGACCCGGACGCGATCGGCACCACCACTTGGTCGGGCAGCCGCCAGCCGAGCTGCTCGGCGACCTCGTAAGCCAGCGTCTTGGAACCCTCGGCGTAGTAGGGCCGGACGTTGACGTTGACGAATGCCCAGTCCTCGTGCTCGGCGGCGAGCTCGGTGGCCAGCCGGTTGACGTCATCGTAGGTGCCATCCACCGCGATCAGCGCACCGTCATAGACGGCAGTGGTGAGCACCTTGGCTCGTTCCAACGAGGACGGGATGAGTACGACCGACTCCCAGCCTGCCCGGGCGGCCGCAGCGGCCACGGCGTTCGCGAGATTACCGGTGGACGGGCAAGCCAGTACCCGAAATCCGAGCTGCCGAGCGGCGGCCAGCGCGACCGCCACCACCCTGTCCTTAAAGGAGTGTGTCGGATTGCCGGTGTCATCCTTGACCCACAGCCGGCGGATCCCCAGTGCTGTGGCGAGCCGGTCGGCGCGGATCAGTCGGGTGAGTCCGGGCTGGGTGTTGGGGTGTTCGTCGACGTCCTCGGGCACCGGTAGTAGCCTGCGATAGCGCCAAATCGAGGGGGGCCCGGATTCGATATCCGACCGTGTGATGCGTCCGAAGTCGTAGGCTACTTCCAGCGGACCGAAGCACTCAGAGCAGGCGAACTCCGCGGCCAATGGTGTGGTAGATCCACATTCTCGGCACACCAACTGGCGTGCCGGCCCCAGTTCTAGGGCAGAGCCGGTCCTACCGATCGTTCCAGTGTTGATCGTGTCGGTATCGAGCGTGCCAGTCATCGCGAGGTCACTCCTCATCTTCTCCCGCACAGCGGGTCGGAATTGGCACCGTGATCGCAAGCGGCCTCGCGGTATGGAGACATGCGCGTCAGCTAGCGTCGGTTGCCGGGGCTTCTTCGGGCCGATCCCTCTGCCCCTCTGGATGAGCTGTATTCGGTTGTGCTGTTCACCGTACGTCAGTCGGTACCGGCGGCCCAGCCGAGTCCACCATGCGGGAGGTCGCGATGGGCTCGACGCCCGATGCGAGGATGGGCGCCGTGAACGCCATAACGGTCCGACCCGCAGCGCTGCACCTGATCCTCGGCGAGGAAGAACTGCTGGTGGAACGTGCCGTGCAGGCCGTGCTAGACGCCGCGCGCGGGGCCGACCCCCAGACCGAAGTGTGCCGAATGCGCACCACCGAACTGGTTTCCGGAGAGCTCGCGGAGCTGGTCAGCCCGTCGCTGTTCGCGCAAGGGCGGGTAGTGGTATTGGGTGGCGCCCATGAAGCGGCGAAGGACATCGCCGACGCGGTCCTGGACCATGCGCGCCAGCTAGCGCAGAACGCTGAGGGGATTGTGCTGGTCGTCGCACACGCGGGGGGCGGTCGCGGTAAGGCGCTGGCCGATGGGCTGCGCTCAGCTGGTGCCGTGGTCAGCGAATGTCCCCGGGTCACGCGTTTCGAGGAACGAGCCGACTTCGTCCGCGACGAGGTGCACCGGGCCGGTGGGCGGATCAGCGCAGGCGCCGTCACTGCGCTACTCGATGCAGTCGGTACCGACCTGCGCGAACTCGCCGCGGCCGCGGTCCAGCTGGCCACCGACAGCGGCGGCTCGGTCGACGAGGCCGCGGTGCGCCGCTATCACCGGGGCCGAGCCGAGGTCACCGGCTTCTCGGTTGCGGAGAAGGTGATGGCCGGAGATCGCGCCGGGGCACTGGAAGCGCTGCGCTGGGCGATGCAGCTGGGCGTACCGCACGTGCTGGTCGCCGACGCGCTGGCCGACGCAGTGCGCACGGTCGCCCGGGTCAGTGCCGCGGGCCGCGCTGACCCGTACCGGCTTGCCAGCACGTTGGGGATGCCACCCTGGAAGGTCAAGAAGGCGATGGCGCAGTCCAGAGGATGGGAACGCGACGGGCTTGCGCAGGCGATCCAGCTCGTCGCGACAGTCAACGCCGACGTGAAGGGAGTCGCCGCGGACGCCGAATACGCACTCGAACGCGCGGTGCTTGCACTCTGCGCCGCGCGCCGCCGCTGAGCGACGTTACAGCTGGTTGGCTCGCGCAGCCATCGCCGATTTGCGGTTCGCCGCCTGGTTGCGGTGGATGACACCCTTGCTCACGGCTTTGTCCAGCTGACGGCTGGCGGTCTGCAGCTCGCCCAGCACACGATCCTTCTCGCCGGTAGCCGCGGCCTCACGGAACCGGCGAATCGCGGTCTTCAGCGCCGACTTGGTGGACTTGTTGCGCAGTCGCGCCTTCTCGTTGGTTCGGATCCGCTTGAGCTGCGACTTGATGTTGGCCACGCGTTACCTTCGATCTCGCTTTCGGGAGGGAGTGCCGTCGCGCGGCACGGTGCACGATCCTAACAGCCGGGGTCACCGGCCCTGAGAAACCCCCTGAGAAGCCCCCTGATGAAATCTCACACAAAAGCCGGTAGGACAAGGGGATGGAGGTACTGAGTAGCCGCATCCTGGTTCACCCACGGGACCGCGAGCGTTCCACGGCGTTCTACCGTGACCTGCTGGGCCTCGCCGTCCACCGCGAGTTCCCTGGCGGCACGGTCTTCGCTCTGGGGGGCGGTTTCCTTGAGGTGTCGGGGGAATCTGCCGCGGGCCCGAGCGCGGCAGTCGCGGTGTGGTTGCAGGTCCGCGACCTCGCGGCGACGGCGGCCGAGCTCGTCGCGCGCGGTGGCGTCCAGGTTCTGCGGGAGCCGCGCCGCGAACCGTGGGGACTTGACGAGATGTGGATCGCCGATCCGGACGGCTTGTGCATCGTGATCGTCGAAGTACCGGCTGATCACCCGCTGCGCGTCGACAAGCGGCCCACGCCTGAGGAGTCGGGTCGGTAAACCCGATAGGGCAGGAACTTCCCATCGAGCACGCTCCACACTAGCGAACGGTCCAGAGTCTTCTGCGATCCTTCCGGTTCCGCCCTTCGGCGTCACGCCGCTGAGAGCGAACAGTCCTGGAGCGGCCCGGAGCGCGCTGTTGGTGCCGTGCGACCATGACTCGATCCCCTGCTGCCATTTGAGGACTGCTGAGTGACCTCGTTCGCCGACAAGACGTTCACCCCTCCCGAGCTGATCCGCAACTTCTGCGTCATCGCGCACATCGACCACGGCAAGTCCACCCTGGCCGACCGCATGCTGCAGCTCACCGGAGTGCTCGACGCGCGCAACTACCGCGCGCAGTACCTCGACCGGATGGACATCGAGCGCGAGCGGGGCATCACCATCAAGGCGCAGAACGTGCGGCTGCCCTGGCAGGTCAACGGCATCGACCACGTGCTGCACCTGATCGACACCCCCGGCCACGTCGACTTCACCTACGAGGTGTCCCGCGCGCTGGAAGCGTGCGAGGGCGCGGTGCTGCTGGTGGACGCCGCCCAGGGCATCGAGGCACAGACGCTGGCGAACCTGTACCTGGCGCTGGAGAAGGATCTGCGGATCATCCCGGTGCTCAACAAGATCGACCTGCCGGCGGCGGAGCCGGATCGCTACGCCGCTGAGCTGGCGCACATCCTCGGTTGCGAGCCCGATGACGTGCTGCGGGTCAGCGCGAAGACCGGTCAAGGCGTGCGGGAGTTGCTCGACGTGGTCGTCGCGCAGGTCCCCGCCCCGGTCGGGGACGGCAAGGCGCCGACCCGGGCGATGATCTTCGATTCGGTGTACGACTCCTACCGTGGCGTGGTCACCTACATCCGCGTCATGGATGGGCGGATCACCCCCCGGGACCGGATCCGGATGATGTCCACCAACGCCACCCATGAGCTGCTCAAGGTCGGCATCATCTCGCCTGATCAGAAGCCGTGCGACGGTCTGGGCGTCGGCGAGGTCGGCTACCTCATGACCGGGGTGAAAGACGTCCGGCAGTCCCGGGTCGGGGACACCGTCACCAGCGAGCGCAACGGCGCCACAGTGGCGCTGCCCGGCTACCGCACCCCCAAACCGATGGTGTTCGCCGGCCTGTACCCGATGGACGGCTCGGATTACCCGGAGCTGCGTGATGCGCTGGACAAGTTGCGGCTCAACGACGCCGCACTGACCTATGAGCCGGAGACTTCAGCCGCACTCGGATTTGGTTTCCGGTGCGGGTTTCTCGGGCTGCTACATCTGGAGATCACCCGGGACCGGATGCAGCGCGAGTTCAACCTCGAGCTCATCTCCACCGCGCCCAATGTGGTCTACCGGGTGGTCCGTGATGATGACACCGAGCAGACCGTCACCAATCCCGCGGACTGGCCCGACGGCAGGGTCGTCGACGTATACGAGCCGGTGGTCCGCTGCACCCTGATCGCGCCCTCAGAGTTCGTCGGCACGATCATGGAACTCTGCCAGAGCCGCCGCGGCGCCCTGTTGGGGATGGACTACCTGTCCGAGTCGCGGGTGGAGATGCGCTACACCCTGCCGATGGCCGAGATCATGTTCGACTTCTTCGACGCCTTGAAGTCCCGCACCCGCGGCTATGCCTCGATGGATTATGAGGAGGCCGGCGAGCAGATCGCCGACCTGGTGAAGGTGGACATCCTGCTGCAGGGCGAGCCGGTGGACGCGTTCTCCGCGATCGTGCACCGCGAGGCCGCCTACGGCTACGGCACCTCGATGGCGACGAAACTGCGTGAGCTTATCCCGCGCCAGCAGTTCGAGGTGCCGATCCAGGCCGCGATCGGGTCTCGGATCATCGCCCGGGAGACCATTCGCGCCATCCGCAAGGACGTGCTGGCCAAGTGCTATGGCGGCGACATCACCCGCAAGCGCAAGTTGCTGGAGAAGCAGAAGGAGGGCAAGAAGCGGATGAAGACGATCGGCCGCGTCGAGGTTCCCCAGGAAGCATTCGTCGCCGCGCTGTCCACCAACGACTCGGTCAAGCCCGGCAACAAGAGGTCATGATCACTGGTTGGCGATCACTGACGCGGCCTGCGTCAGTGGAGTCAGCGGGTGAAGACGATCTTGCCGGCGGTGTAGCCGTCGAGCATGGCCTGGAAACCCTGTTCGGCGTCGGCCATTGGCAGCTCGGCGCCGATCTGCGGACGCATGCCGGTGATGTCCAGGAAGGACAGCAGGTCGCGTAGCTCGTCACGGGTGCCCATGGTGGATCCCACGATTCGCAGCTGCAGGAAGAACAGCCGCTGCAGCTCGGCGCGATCGGCGTCGCCGCTGGTGGCGCCACTGCAGACGATGATGCCGCCCGGCTTGAGCGACTTCGCCGAATGAGACCAGGTGGCCTTGCCGACCGTCTCGAATACTGCGTCGACTCGCTCGGGCAGCCGCGTACCCGGCTCGAACGTCTCCTGCGCGCCCAGCGAGTGGGCCAGCGCACGCTTGGCCTCGGTGCGCCCGGTCGCCCAGACCCGCATTCCAGCAGCGCGGCCGAGCTGCACCAGGGCGGTGGCCACGCCACCCGAGGCACCCTGCACGAGCATGGTCTGGCCAGCCCGCAATCCGGACTTCACGAACAACATCCGGTAGGCGGTGAGCCAGGCAGTCCCCATGCAGGCCGCTTCCGGGAAGGTGAGCGACGGAGGTTTGGGCACTACATTGCGTGCCGGTACCACGACGGTGTCCGCGAAGGTGCCCGGCAGCTTCTCGGTGAGCAGCGTGCGGCGCGGATCCAGGGTCTCGTCGCCGATCCAGCCTGGGCTGGTCACCACCGGGTAGATCACTACCTCGGCGCCGTCGGCCAGCACGCCGGCGCCGTCGCAGCCCAGGATCATCGGGAATTGGTCGGGTTTGATGCCCACTCCCCGCAGCGTCCACAGGTCGTGCATGTTCAGGCTGGCTGCGACGACGGTGACCGCCACGGACCCGTCTGGTATTTCTGGGTCGGGGCGGTCTCCTATACGCAAAGAGGACAACGGGTTCTCGGGATTCGGTTGCGCGGCATAGACGGTGAACATGGCGCCCAAATGTAGTGCCGCCCACCGGCAAGTACCGCACGGCGGGCTACCCTGCGGCTGTGCTCGAAGTGTTGTCCAGCGTGCTCCAATGGTGGAACGCGGTGGAGCTGTGGCTCACCCAGCTCGGGCTCGCACTGCAGGTGGCACTGCTCATGGTGGTCGTGCTGCCAGTCTGTTGGTGCGCCGCCCGGGTCTTCGACCTGGCCGTTGGCCTGGTCTTCGAACAGTTCGGGCACCGCTACGCCGCGGACGCGGAGGATGCGCAGGAACCGCGGTGAGCTCCCACCGTCGGGTCAGCGCCGCGCTGATCGGCTTACTCGTGCTGGTGCTGGGTGGCTGGTTAGGTCGTCACGCTCTGAGCGACCCGCCTGGCGTAGACCCACCCAGTGGTCACCGGGCGGTAGTCGCCTCGTCGACTGGCCTGCAGGTGCAAGCTTTGTCACAGCTACCGCCGCAGGCCGGGCAGGTGTGGCAGCTGATCCAGCACGGTGGCCCGTTCCGGTACCGGCAGGACGGGGCGGTGTTCGGCAACCGGGAGGGAAACCTGCCGCCACGGCAGTCCGGTTTCTACCACGAGTACACCGTTCCGACACCGGGAGAGTCTGACCGCGGCTCGCGCCGCCTGATCACCGGCGGTGCCGCCGAGCTGTACTACACCGGGGACCACTATGTGTCCTTCGTCGTGGTCGATCCCCGGTGGTGAGGCGGATGCTGCGCTACGTGTCGGATGCCACCTGCGCGCTCGCCGAAGCCCGCGGACGGGGCGCGCTGGCGCACCTGGTGGGCGCGGTGACGAGCAAGGCGGAGGCGCTGGATGCGATCGGCGCCGCGCTGAGCTTCCCGGAGTGGTACGGCCGCAACCTCGACGCGCTCCATGACTGCCTCGCTGACCTGTCGTGGCAGCCAGCCGGTGAGCATGTGCTGGTGTGGGCCGCCCACCGCCGTCTAGAGGCCGTGGATCCGGACGGATACCGCGCCATCCTCGCCGTACTGGACGCCGCAACCAACCCAAACCACCCCCTATCAATCCTGCTCGCCGACGCTTGACCGCCCCGCTCGCCATTCGGAGCCCAATAGCGGTTTTGACTACCAGGACGGAGAGCGTTTTTCGGCGAAGGCGCGGATGCCTTCCTGGGCTTCTGCTGACGCGAAGCGGGCGGCGGATAGTTCGAGCATTGCTGGGAAATCGGGCACCGTCGTCGGCGCATGCAGCAGCTGTTTGGTCAGAGTCAGCGCCTCGGGTGCACCCTTGATGAGCATTGCGGTGTAGCGGTCCACTTCGGTGTCGAGCTGATCGGCGGGTACCGCGCTGTTGAGCAGGCCGATGGACGCCGCCCGGGCGGCGTCGAACGTCTCCCCGGTGAGAAATAGCTCGTGCGCCGCGTGGGGCAGCAGCCGGGGCAGCACGGGCACCGAGATCACCGCAGGCACCAGGCCGAGGCGCACCTCAGTGAAGGCGAACGTAGCCCCCTGCGCGGCAACGGCGACATCGGCGGCCGCTAGTAGACCGATCCCGCCGGCGCGGGCATGTCCGGCCAGCTTGGCGACGACCGGCCTGGGGTGCGTCCAGATCCGCTGCAGGATGCTGGGGAGCTCCCGCACTGCGTCCGGCGGCTCGGTGAGGTCCATCCCGGCGCAGAACACCGGCCCGGTGTGGTCGAGCACCACCATCCGCACCGAGCCGTCGGCGGCGCTGCGGTCCAACGCGTCCGACAGTTGAGCGCGCAGCGGTGCGGACAGCGCGTTACGGTTGGCGGGGGAGTCCAGCGTGATGGTGGCGATCCCGGACTGCACGGCCAGGTGCACCAACTCGTCGGTCATGCGCCTGACGGTAGACGCCGCACAGCGGATCGCCTGATGCCCGACCGTACGCACACTCTGGGACCGATGTTGGGATACTGCTCAGGTGGCTGCCCTTCCCGTCGGTGCCCCGGCCCCGCCTGACGGGGCGTTGCCCACTGCGGCCCTGCGCGGATTGGGCCAGGCGCCTTTCGGCGTCTACGTGCATGTGCCGTTCTGCGCCACCCGATGCGGATACTGCGACTTCAACACCTACGTTGCAGGAGAGCTGGACACCTCGCCGTCAACCTGGTTGGACGGGGTGCGCCGGGAACTGGACCTTGCCGCCCAGGTGCTGGGGGAGCCGGTGCCGGCGGACACGGTGTTCATCGGCGGCGGCACCCCGTCGCTGCTCGGCGCGACTGGTCTGACCGCGGTGCTCGACGCCATCCGCGGGTCGCTGGGACTAGCCCCCGGTGCCGAGGTGACCACCGAAGCCAACCCCGAATCCACCTCACCGGAGTTCTTCGCCGGGATCGCCGCGGCCGGCTACACCCGGGTCTCGCTGGGCATGCAGAGCGCCGCGCCGCACGTGCTGGCTGTACTGGACCGGGTGCACACTCCAGGCCGGCCGGTAGCCGCGGCAGCGCAGGCCCGCGTCGCCGGAATCGGACAGGTCAGCCTGGATCTGATCTACGGCACGCCGGGGGAGACCAACGACGACCTGGCGGCCTCGCTGGATGCGGTGCTGACCGCCGGGGTGGACCACGTGTCGGCGTACGCCCTGGTTGTCGAGCCTGGTACCGCGCTGGCCCGTCGGGTAGGCCGCGGGGAGCTCCCCGCCCCGGATGATGATGTGCTCGCCGAGTGTTACGAGCAGATCGACGGGGCGCTCTCAGCGGCGGCCCTGCAGTGGTACGAGGTGTCCAACTGGGCCACGTCTGCCGAGTCCCGATGCCAGCACAACCTCGGCTACTGGGCCGGCGGGAACTGGTGGGGCGCCGGACCGGGGGCGCACTCGCACGTCGGTGGGGTGCGGTGGTGGAACGTCAAACACCCAGCCCGCTACGCCGCCGCGCTGCAAGCCGGTCGCTCCCCGGCGGCCGGCCGGGAAATCCTCACCCCCGGGGAGCGATACACCGAGCAGGTGATGCTGGGGCTGCGGCTGGCGGACGGGCTGCCGCTGGAGACTCTGCACCTCTCGGGTCGAGCGGCCGCGGATCGCGCGCGCAGCGACGGGCTGCTCAGCGTGACCCCGACCGGGCGACTGGTGCTCACCCGTCGCGGCCGGCTTCTAGCCGACGCCGTAGTCCGCGACCTGCTCGTCAGCTGACCTGGGGTGGGAGTTGCGCCCAGTCCTTCATGGAGAACCCGCGCTCGGGGTAGGGGCGTCCGTGCCGGACTTCCTTGCGAGGGCCCAGGGTATCGGGCGTGTCGGCGGCTGCCGACGGCTGCGCCCGAGGCGCACTAGACTCGGCGTACAGGCAGAAACCCACGAATCCGGGAGGTGACGTGAACGCGGACGACCGGCGGTTCGAGGTACTGCGCGCCATCGTCACCGACTACGTGGCCACCCATGAGCCGGTGGCATCCCGATCATTGGTAGAGCGCCACCAATTCGGGGTGTCCAGTGCGACCATCCGGAACGACATGGTGGCGCTAGAAGAGGACGGCTACATCACCCAGCCGCACACCAGCGCCGGTCGGGTGCCCACCGACAAGGGTTACCGGTTGTTCGTCGATCGGCTCTCGGAGATCAAGCCGCTGTCCGCGGCCGAGCGTCGCGCGGTGCAGGCCTTCCTGCATGGCGCGGTCGACCTCGACGACGTATTGCGCCGCAGCGTGCGGCTACTCGCCCAGCTCACCCGGCAGGTGGCGGTGATCCAGTATCCAACGCTGAGCCGGTCCACGGTGCGCCACCTCGAGGTGCTCGCGGTGACCCCGGCCCGGTTGATGCTGGTCCTCATCACCGACGCGGGGCGCGTGGACCAGCGCCTCCTCGACCTAGGCGACGTCATCACCGAAGATCAGGTGGCGCAGCTGCGCACCCTGCTCAACCAGGCGCTGTCCGGACGCCGGCTGGCGGAAGCCTCCGCCGCGGTGGCCGACCTACCTGAGCAGGCGCCGGTGGAGCTCCGGGACGCCATGACCCGAGCCTCGACGGTGCTGATCGAGACGTTGGTGGAACATCCCGAGGAGCGACTGCTGCTCGGGGGTACTGCCAACCTCACCCGAAGCGCCACCGACTTCCCGGGTTCGCTACGCCAAGTGCTCGAGGCGTTGGAGGAGCAGGTGGTGGTGCTCAAGTTGTTGGCCGTCGCCCGTGATTCGGGCACGATTACGGTGCGGATCGGTGAGGAGAACGAGGCCGAGGAAATGCGCGGCACCTCGCTGGTGTCGATCGGCTACGCCTCCCATGGCACGGTGCTCGGTGGCATGGGCGTGGTCGGACCAACCAGGATGGACTACCCGGGCACCATCGCCGCGGTGCGCGCGGTAGCCCGATACGTGGGTGAGATCCTGACGACCCGCTGAGAGGGTCGGGCTCATCGACATGCACGAGACGAGTACCGCGGCGAGGGCTGCGGCAGGAGGACGCCAGCGTGGCCAGGGACTACTACGCAATCCTGGGTGTGCCCCGGGACGCCAGCGCGGAGCAGATCAAACGTGCCTACCGCAAGCTGGCGCGTGAACTGCACCCCGACGTCAACCCCGACGCCGAGGCGCAGCAGCGCTTCCAGAACGTCACCGCTGCCTACGAGGTATTGACCGATCCGCAGAAGCGTCAGATCGTCGACCTCGGCGGGGATCCGCTGGAATCCGGTGCTGGCCGCGGCCCGGGGGGTGACCCCTTCGGTGGATTCGGTTTCGGCGACATCATGGATGCCTTCTTCGGGGCGAACGGTGCCGGCGGCCGGCGCGGACCGCGGAGCCGGGTGCAGAGCGGGTCGGACGCGCTGATCCGGCTGCAACTCGTTCTCGAGGAGTGCGCCAGCGGGGCATCGCGCGAGCTCACCGTGGACACGGCGGTGCTGTGCAGCGAATGCAACGGGTCGGGTTGCGCTCCCGGAACCAGGCCGCAGACCTGCGATACCTGTGGTGGCGCCGGTGACGTGCAGAACGTTCAGCGCTCGTTCCTCGGTCAGGTGGTCACCTCGCGGCCGTGCCCGGTATGCCGCGGCCTCGGCGAGGTCATCCCGGACCCCTGCCGGCAATGCGGTGGCGACGGACGGGTTCGGACCCGCCGCACCGTCACGGCCAAGGTTCCTGCCGGGGTGGGCGACGGGATGCGGGTGCGGTTGGCCGGCCAAGGCGAGGTCGGTCCTGGCGGCGGACCAGCGGGTGATCTCTACGTCGAGGTGCAGGAGGTGCCGCACGAGACGTTCACCCGGGACGGTGCCGACCTGCATTGCACCGTGCGCGTCCCGATGACCGCCGCGGCACTGGGCACCACCGTGGCGCTGGCGACCCTCGATGGCACCGAGGAGGTCCGGGTCGAACCGGGCACCCAGTGCGCGACCGTACTGACCGCTGCGGGGGCGTGGAATGCCGCGACTACGCAGCACCGGCCGCGCCGAGGGCCGGGGTGACCTGTTCGTCCACCTCGATGTGGTGACCCCGACGCGGCTGGACCCTCGGCAGAGCGAACTGCTGCGCGAGCTTGCCATGCTGCGTGGCGAGGAACAGGCTGAGCTCACGGCGAACGGCCGGGCCGGCGGTCTGTTCTCCCGGTTGCGGGATTCCTTAGGCGGGCGCTGATGTCGGCGACGCTGATGTCGACGGGCGCGGAGGGCCCGCGGTGAGCAGCTTGCCGGTGTTCTTCGCCGAGCAGTTGCCTTGCCTGGGCGGCGAGACAACGCTCGACGGACCCGAGGGCTGGCACGCCGCGACAGTGCGTCGGTTGCGGGCCGGCGAGGGTCTGGTGCTCACCGACGGCTGTGGTGAACTGGCCGTTTGTGAGGTGCTCGACGCGGGCCGAGATCAGCTGCGGCTGCAGGTGCTGCGCCGGCAGCGCGAGCCAGCTCCTGCCTTGCGGGTGACGCTGGCCCAGGCACTGGTCAAGGGTCCACGTGGCGAGCTGTCGGTGGAGCTGGCCACCGAGGCTGGGGTGGACGCGGTACTGCCTTGGCGAGCGGACCGCTGCGTGGCCCGCTGGGACGAGGGGCCGCGCGGAGCCAAGGCGCTGTCCCGCTGGCGGCAGACGGCTCAGCGAGGCGGCCAAACAGTCCCGCCGGGGATGGTTCCCCGAGGTGGCCGAGCCAGTGGACACGACCGTGCTCGGGCAACGCTGCGCTGCCGCCGCGGGGTGCCTGGTGCTGCACGAGAGCGCCACCGACCCGCTGCCCACTGGTGGCGTTGCCCGCGCGCGGGAGAACTAGTGGTGGTGGTCGGACCCGAGGGCGGCATCACCGACTCCGAACTGGCCACGCTCACCGCGGCTGGCGGGCGGCCGGTGCGGCTCGGCAGCGGGATATTGCGTTCTTCGAGTGCTGGGGCGGTCACCCTGGGTGCAATTAACGCTCTGTCTCAGCGCTGGAACTAGGTCATTCAGGTGACATATGTCGAGAGCAGGACTCGGAAAAGGCGTAACATTGAGTACGCAAGGGCCGAATGGACCACCTGATTGAGGAGTTACATCGGGCTCACAGAAAGCCCATACAGGCTCCGCCGGGCACCTCCCCCCTCGGTCCGGCGGCGCTGCGTCGCGGCGGGACAGCCCCCAGTTTCCGCCGCGGCGCAGCATCCTTTCCGGTGAGCGGCGCAACACCATTTCGTTCGCATAATGCATTCGGTGATCGGGCGGCTACAGCTGCCCGGTCGGTACCCAACCGCGAGCCGTAGTTTGGGCCCGCAGGTGCGAACGAGCAATCGACGCCCCGCGAACTCGGGTCTCCGGCTAGCATCAGTCCTACCGGTCGACCCGAGACGCGCAAGTGCGCAGGAAGCAGGACCCACTCCCACGTGACCCCTACCCCAGTGGAGGGCGCCTCCCGATCCGGTTCGCAAAGAGGAGACGGCCGAGACGACGCAGCCCCAACCGGTCCAGTCGAAGATCGTGATCCCAGACGCCGCCGTGCTGTCCCTGCTCGGTTCTCGCGACGAGAACCTGAAGGTCACCGAAGATCTGCTCGCCGCCGACGTCCACGTGCGCGGCAACCAGGTCACCCTCACCGGAACCCCGGCGGACGTAGCTTTCGCCGAGCGGGCTTTCGGTGAGTTGGTCACCCTGGCCCGTCGAGGCCAGCAGCTCGGTCCGGACTCGGTCCGGGCGACCCTGACGATGCTCGCCCAGGGCAACGCCGAATCGCCTGCCGAGGTACTCAGCCTGGACATCCTGTCCCGGCGTGGACGGACGATCCGGCCCAAGACACTGAACCAGAAACGTTACGTCGACGCCATCGATCGCTTCACGATCGTCTTCGGCATCGGGCCCGCCGGCACCGGCAAGACCTACCTGGCGATGGCCAAGGCGGTGCAGGCGCTGCAGGCCAAGCAGGTCAACCGGATAATCCTCACCCGGCCGGCGGTCGAGGCAGGGGAGCGGTTGGGTTTCCTGCCCGGGACCCTGTACGAGAAGATCGACCCGTATCTGCGTCCGCTGTACGACGCCCTGCACGACATGCTCGACCCCGAGTCGATCCCCAAGTTGACGGCCGCTGGGACGATCGAGGTCGCGCCGCTGGCCTACATGCGCGGCCGGACCCTCAATGATGCGTTCATCATCCTCGACGAGGCGCAGAACACCACCCCGCAGCAGATGAAGATGTTCCTGACCCGCTTGGGCTTCGGTTCCAAGGTCGTGGTCACCGGGGACGTCACGCAGATCGACCTGCCGGGCGGTCAGGTGTCCGGGCTGCGGATCGTGCAACACATCCTCGACGGAGTGCAAGACGTGCATTTCGCGCACCTCTCCAGCGCCGACGTGGTCCGGCACCGCCTGGTCACCGACATCGTGGACGCCTATGAGCGGTGGGATCTCGGTCAGGAGGGTACCGGGGTGCGGCCGGTGTCCAACCGGGCCGACCGCCGCCGGAGACGGTGACTGCTCGGTGGGAATCGAGATCGCTAACGAGTCCGGCACCGCCGTCCCCGAGGTATCGATCGCCGCGGCGGCGCGGTTCGCGCTGGACCGGTTGGGCGTCAGCCCATTGGCGGAACTGTCCGTGCTGCTGGTCGGCAGCGGGGTGATGGCCGATCTGCATCAGCGCTGGATGGAGCTGCCGGGGCCCACCGACGTGATGGCCTTCCCCATGGATGACGCGGAGGAGGGCGGGCTGCTGGCCGGCGGCAGGCCGGACAGCCCATCGGGTGGTCCCGCGCTGCTCGGTGACATCGTGTTGTGTCCCGAGGTCGCGACGGAACAGGCCGCCGCAGCGGGTCACGCACTGCTCGATGAGCTGCAGTTGCTCACTGTGCATGGGGTGCTGCACCTGCTGGGTTACGACCACGCCGATCCCGCCGAGGAGCGCGAGATGTTCGCCTTGCAGGACGGAATCCTCGCTGAGTTCCGGCGCGCCGACCAAGCCAGCCGGCGTCGGATCGCCCAGCGGGACGCGGACACCCGGCTACTGGGAGTCGTCGGGCTGGACGGGCCGGAAGAGACCGGCCCCCCCGGATAACGCCCGGGACACCGACCCCGGAATAGCGAAAAGGACGAGAATGCTGACGTCCTCGGTTCCCTTGCTGGTGCTGGCCGCCGCGCTCGTGGTGGCTGCGGGGGGGTTCGCAGCGGCTGATGCCGCGCTGGGCACGGTGTCGCGGGCCCGGGTCGATGCGCTGGTGCGCTCCGGCCGCTTCGGTGCCAGCGCGCTGGCGCTGGTCATCGCTGACCGGCCCCGGCACGTCAACCTTCTGCTGTTGCTGCGGCTGAGCTGCGAGCTGACCGCCACGGTGCTCGTCACGGTGGCGGCGCTGCGGGCGCTGACGCCGATCTGGCTGGCGGTGCTGGTCACCGGGATTGGCCATGGTGGTGGTGACCTACGTCGTCGTCGGGAGTGGGTCCGCGCACCATCGGGCGCCAGCACCCTTATGCCGTCGGCCTCGCCGTGGCCGGACCGGTCCGGGTGCTGGGCCGGATCCTGGGGCCGCTGTCGCGGCTGCTCATTCGCGTTGGTAACGCGATCACGCCCGGTAGAGGTTTCCCTGAGGGCCCGTTCAGCTCGGAGGTCGAGCTCCGCGAGCTGGTGGATATGGCGGGCCAGCGCGGCGTGGTAGAGGCCGGCGAGGCCGAGATGATCCATTCCGTATTCGAGCTCGGGGATACCGTGGCACGTGAAGTGATGGTGCCTCGCACCGAGATCGTCTGGATCGAACAGGAAAAGTCGGTACGTCAGGCAGTGGCGCTCTGCCTACGTTCCGGATTCTCCCGGATACCGGTGATCGGGGACAGTGTCGATGACATCGTCGGCGTCGTGCACATCAAGGATCTGGTGGCGGCCGGGCAGCCCACTGGCGGCGCCGTCAGTGAGGTGATGCGGCCCGCGACGTTCGTACCCGACTCCAAACTGCTGACCGGGCTGCTCAAGGAGATGCAGGTTTCGCACAACCACATGGCCGTCGTCGTCGACGAATATGGCGGCACCGCTGGCCTGCTGACGATCGAAGACATCCTCGAGGAGATCGTCGGCGAGATCACCGATGAGTCCGACACCGACCAGCGGCCGCCGATCGAGCACCTCGGGGACGGTACGGTACGCGTGATCAGTCGGCTGCCGGTGATCGATTTGGCTGAGCTGTTCGAGGTTGAGCTCGCAGACACCGACGTGGAGACCGTCGGTGGGCTGCTGGCGCAGCGGTTGGGCCGGGTGCCGGTGCCCGGTGCCGAGGCTGAGGTGGCCGGCTTGCGACTGCGCGCCGAGGGCGGCAACGACCGTCGCGGGCGGCTGCGCATCACCACCGTCACCGCACGCCGAGTCTCCCCGCAGGTTCACCCCGCCGTGGCCGACCCGCCGCAGGAAGCGAGCGACACCAGTGCCTGACACCACCACCAACCTCGACCCGGAGGACGCCAAGATCGTGACGCTGGCGCGTTCGGCGCTGGCCCGCACCGGCGCCCAGGAGGGGGCCGCGGTGCGGGACACTGAAGGGCGCACCTACACCGGTGTCACGGTGTCGCTGACCTCGCTGGCGTTGACCGCGCTGCAAGCGGCGGTAGCCGCGGCGGTGGCCAGCGGCGCGTCCGGTTTGGAGGCAGCCGCGGTGGTGTCCGGGTCCGGCGCGGTGGACGCTGATTCGCTGGCTGCGGTCCGGGAGCTCGGGCCGACCGCGCCCGTGCTGATCGTTGATCAGCTCGGCGTCGTCAGCAGCGTGCTGCGTACGGCGGGACAGACGTGACGCAGCGCACCGATGTGCCGTTTCGGGCCGGGTTCGCCTGCCTGGTGGGTAGACCCAACGTCGGCAAGTCAACGTTGACCAACTCGCTGGTGGGCCAGAAGGTGGCGATCACCTCCAGCCGTCCGCAGACCACCCGGCACACCATCCGGGGGATCGTGCATCAGCCCGACGGGCAGCTCATCCTGGTGGACACGCCCGGCCTGCACCGGCCCCGCACCCTGCTCGGCGAGCGGCTCAACAGCCTGGTTCGCGCGACCTGGTCAGAGGTGGACGTGATCGGGTTCTGCGTGCCCGCTGACGCCGCGATCGGGGGCGGGGACCGGTTCATCGCCGGTGAGCTGTCTGCGCTGGCGCGGCGCACCCCGGTGTTCGGCATCGTGACCAAGACTGACCTGGTGAGCCCGCAGCGGGTGGCTGAGCAGCTCGCCGGGCTGGCCGACCTGGCGCGCTCGGCAGGTTTCGACGAGTTCGCCGAGCTGGTGCCGGTGTCGGCGGTCGACGGTTTCCAGGTCGGGCTGCTCGCTGACCTGCTGCTGGCCCGGATGCCGGAGTCACCACCGCTATACCCCAGTGGGGAGCTCACCGACGAACCGGAGCACACCCTGGTCGCTGAACTGGTCCGGGAGGCGGCGCTGGAGGGCGTGCGCGACGAGCTGCCGCACTCGCTGGCCGTCGTGGTGGAGGAGATGAACCCCCGGGAGGGACGAGCTGACCTGCTCGATGTCTACGTCAACCTCTACGTCGAACGCGACAGCCAGAAGGCGATCGTGATCGGACGCGGCGGGGCGCGACTGAAGGAGGTCGGCAGCCGCGCGCGGACGCACATCGAGGCGCTGCTGGGTACCTCGGTGTACCTGGATCTGCATGTGAAGATCGCCAAGGATTGGCAGCGCGACCCCAAGCAGCTGCGCAAGCTGGGTTTCTGACTCGTGCGCTGCGTTCGGGTGCGACGATGGGCGGGTGAAACTGTACCGCGACACCGGAGTGGTGCTGCGGGTGCAGAAGTTGGGTGAAGCCGATCGGATCATCACGCTGCTGACCCGCCGGCATGGGCGAGTGCGCGCGGTGGCCAAGGGCGTACGGCGCACCTCATCGAAGTTCGGCGCGCGACTGGAACCGTTCGGGCACGTCGACGTGCAGTTCTACAGCGGGCGGACATTGGACATCGTCACCCAGGTCGAGACGGTGGACGGGTTCGGTTCCCGGCTCGTCGTCGACTACGCCCGCTACACCACCGGTTGCGCGGTGTTGGAGACCGCTGAGCGGCTGGCAGGCGCTGAGGGTGAGCCGGTGCTGCGGCTGTACCTGCTGGTGGTGGGTGCGCTGCGGGCGCTCGCCGAGGGGCAGCGGCACGCGCCGCTGGTGCTCGACGCCTTCCTGCTCCGCGCGATGGGCACCGCGGGATGGGCGCCGGCCCTGACCGAATGCGCCCGATGCGGTGCACCGGGACCGCACCGGGCGTTCAGCGTTCCTGCGGGGGGCGTGGTCTGTCCCGGGTGCCGTCCGGCCGGCGCAGCCAACCCGTCGGCCCAGGCCGTGCAGCTCCTCGACGCCCTGGAGCGCGGAGACTGGCGGATCGCCGAGGATGCCGCGCCCCCGGTTGCCCGCGAAGCCAGCGGCCTGATCGCCGCCCACCTCCAGTGGCACCTGGAACGCCAACTCCGCTCCCTGCCCCTGGTCGAACGCTCCCGCCTCCCGCATTCAGCGGGCTGAGCGGGGTTTCCGGCGGCCGAATAACCCCGCTGAGCCCGCTGAACGCGTCTAGCGAAAGGATGGGGCGGTGGTTCGAGCGCCTGATCCGCATCCGTCTGGAGCTCGGCCGCCGGTGTTAGGCGCGGAGCGGGTTCCGCGGCATGTGGCGCTGGTGATGGACGGCAACGGGCGGTGGGCACAGCAGCGCGGGCTATCGCGCACCGAGGGTCACCGCCGCGGTGAGGCCGTTTTGCTCGACGTCGTCTGCGGCTGCATCGAGCTGGGGGTGAAGTGGCTGTCGGCATATGCGTTCTCCACGGAGAACTGGCGGCGCAGCCCCGATGAGGTGCGCTTTCTGATGGGCTTCAACCGCGACGTCATCCGCCGCCGCCGCGACCAGATGCACGAGATGGGGGTCCGGGTGCGCTGGGCCGGGCGCCGTCCGCGGTTGTGGCGCAGCGTGATCCGTGAGCTTGAGGTCGCCCAGGAGCTGACCGCGGCTAACGACGTCATGACGCTGACCATGTGCGTCAACTACGGCGGCCGCGCTGAGATTGCCGACGCGGCGCGCGAGGTGGCCCGCCGGGCGGCGCGCGGTGAGATCGACCCGGAGCGGGTCGACGAGCGGATGCTGGCCCGGTATCTCGATGAACCGGACATGCCCGATGTCGACCTGTTCCTGCGGCCGTCGGGTGAGCAGCGCATCTCCAATTTCCTCATCTGGCAGGCTGCCTACGCCGAGCTGGTGTTCCAGGACGTTCTGTTCCCCGACCTGGACCGCAGGGATCTATGGCGCGCCTGCGAGGTCTACGCAGCCCGTGACCGCCGGTTCGGCAGAGCTGTCGATACTGGGCGTGTCGAAATTCGCACTCCGAGGAGAACGACCGGATGAGCCACGACGACGACGCGGCGAGTCTCGCCTCCACCCGGGAGCTGCTCGACGCCGCGCGAACCGCGCTGGAGCGCTACCAGGACGTAAAAGTCGACGACGACGGCTCCCTGACTTTCCAGCACTCCGAGGTGCCCTGTGCCGTGCAGGCGGTGGAGCTGGTCGAGGGCCTGGCGATGCTCAGCTTGACCTGCGTGGTCGCCTGGGACGTTCCCGATGACGGTGAACTGGCCGAGCGAGTCGCCACCCGGGCCGGGCAGGGCCTGTTCGGCACCTTGGGCCTGGTCCGTACTGAACGTGGGGCGGACGTGACGTTGCGCTACGCGTTCCCGGCTGCCGGTCTGGACACCGTGCCGTTGGGCACGCTGCTCATGCTGGTGGTGTCCGCGGCCTCGCAAGTGCGCGGCGAACTGCTGCTCGGGTGATGGCCGCTCTGTCGACCGAGCAGCTGACCGGGCAGCGCCGGGTCACTTCACTGGAAGTGTTGTGCGCGGTGCTGGTCTTGGCGGTGTTGGCTCAGGGACCGTTGACCCGGATGCTCGACATTCCCGCTGCGCGGACCGGCGCCACTGTTTTCGTGGCGGTGTGCGTTCAGGCGATGCCGTTCCTGGTGTTGGGGGTGCTGGTCAGTGGGCTGATCGCGGCGTTTGTGTCACCGCTGGCGTTGCGCCGGGTGCTGCCGCGCACGACCACAGCCGCAGTACCCGTCGCGGGCTTGGCCGGGATGGCGCTACCGGGATGCGAGTGCGCTTCGGTACCGGTGTCCCGGCGTCTCATGCAGCAAGGCGTACCGCCCGCGGTGGCTCTGGCGTTCCTGCTTGCCGCGCCCGCGGTGAATCCGGTCGTGCTGGTGGCCACCGCGGTGGCCTTCCCAGGTGAGCCGCGAATGGTCGCGGCCCGGTTCCTCGGCTCGATGGCCACCGCGATGGTGATGGGCTGGCTGTGGGCGCGCGTCGGCCGCCCGGAGTGGATCGCGCAACGGGCGCTGCGCCACTCCGAGCGCCCACCTGGTTGCAGCGCCTTCGCAGTGTTCACCGAGACCGCGCGGCATGACATGGTCTCCTCGGGCGGGTTCCTGGTGCTCGGCGGCCTCACCGCAGCAGTGCTGAACGTCTTGGTGCCCGCATCCTGGATGGCCTCGCTGACCGGACACGTGGTGCTCGGAATCCTGGTGATGGCGCTGCTGGCCGTCGTGCTCGCGCTGTGCAGCGAGGCTGACGCGTTCGTCGCCGCGTCGCTGACGGCCGTGCCGCTGCTGCCCCGGCTGGTCTTTCTCGTGGTGGGTCCGGCGGTGGATATCAAGCTGGTGGCATTGCAGGCGGGAGCGTTCGGGCGCCGCTTCGCCAGCCGCTTCGCGCCGGCGACGTTCGTGGTGGCGATCGCGTGTGGGTCGCTGGCCGGCGTGCTGGTACTCGGCGGTATGCGATGAGAAGGGAGACCCAGAACGTCCTGCTGGTGTTACTCGGTGGCGCCTTGTGCAAGATCGCCTACAATGGCAGCTTCTTGCGCTACGTCAAGCCTGTCCTGCTGCCGTTCCTCATCTGCGCAGGGGTGGTGATCCTGTCGCTGGGCCTGATCTCCATCGGTCGTGACGTACGGGCTGGGCGCACCGTGTCTGACCACCATGATCACGCCGGACGCAGTCCCTGGCTGTTGGTACTGCCGGTGCTGGCGATCTTCCTGGTCGCCCCGCCGGCGCTCGGTGCGGACACCGTGTCGCGCTCGGCGCGGGCGGTCGCCCCGAAGCAGCCCGCCGCCGCCCTCCCGCCGCTGCCCGCGGGCCCGGCTCCCGCGCTTCGGATGAGCGACTTCGTCACCCGTGCGGTATGGGACGACGCGGACAGCCTGCACGGTCGCCAGGTACGTCTGGTCGGCTTCGTCGTGCACGGCGCCCAGGACAGTACCTATCTCGGCCGGCTGGTGATGGCCTGCTGCGCTGCGGATGTGACGCCGGTGAAGGTGCGCCTGGAGGGCTACCGCGGACTCGCGGTCCTGCCGCAGGACGCCTGGTTCGAGGTACGCGGCCAGGTAGTGCCCGGCTCAGCGAGATCGAACACCCACTTCACCCCCACCCTCACCGTCTCAGCCCTCCACCCAGTCCCCGTCCCCACCGAACCCTACGAGTTCTGACCGCGCCTCCGACGGACGCGCAGTCTGGATGCAGACTGCTGCAAAAGCGGCCCGAATTACTACAGACTGCATCCAGACTGCAGTAAAGGGGGTCAGGAAGAGGGGCAGTCGGGGCAGCGGCCGGAGATCTCGACGGTGTGGTCGATGTCGGTGAAGTTGTGGTCGTTGGCCACCTTCTCGGCCCACAGCTCCACAGTTGGGCCCTCGACCTCCACGGTGCGTCCGCACTGCCGACATACCAGGTGGTGATGGTGATGCGCCGAGCAACGCCGGTAGAGAGCCTCGCCACTGGCGGTGCGCAGTACATCGATCTCGCCGGCCTCGGCAAGGGTCTGCAGGGTGCGATACACCGTGGTCAAGCCGATGCCCTCGCCGCGGTGTCGCAACTCCTCGTGAATCTCCTGGGCAGACCGGAAGTCGTCGGTGTCGTCGAGCAGCCTGGCCACTGCGGTCCGCTGCCGAGTGGAGCGCGGTGGCGTAACCGGACGCGATGCGGTCATTCCTCCTCCACGTGGGTCACGGCATCGAGCACGATATGCGACAGGTGCTCGTCGACCAGCCGGTAGACGACCTCCCGGCCGTGCCGCTCGCCGTCGACCACCCCGGCGGACTTGAGCACCCGTAAGTGCTGGCTGATCAACGGTTGGGTGACACCCAGCGCGTCGACCAGCTCATGGACGCAGCGCCCGCTGTCGCGCAGCTGCAGCACGATGGCGATCCGCACCGGCGCGGACAGCGCCCGCAGCAGTTCACCGGCCGCCACCAGGGTCGCTCGCGGGCGGATCGCTGCCGGACCGGGAGCCGGTCGGCCGGGGGAATGCTCGTCGTCGACGACCGGTTCCGGTACTGCGTCCGCGGTGACACCCGCCATGCCCTCTCCCTCAGTTCCGCCGGTCGATCCCACTCCCGATCCGCCAGCCATGGTAAGCGCCGGACTGCCGCCACGACGCCACGTGCCGGGCAACTCGCTAACGTCACCCATCCCAGCACCGCCGGAGGACGCCTGTGATCCTGATCTGTCGCTTCGTCGTCGACTCCGCCCTGGCCGGAGACTTTCTGATCCGCGCGCGGCGAGCGCTGGAGTTGCTGACCGCGCAGCGGGGGTGCCTGGGTGGCCGGCTGGGCCGCTCCCCGGACGACACCACCCGGTGGGTGCTGGCCGTGCAGTTCGAGTCGGTGGTCGGCTATCGTCGCACGCTGTCGGTGTTCGAGGTCCGCGAACACGTGATACCGCTGCTGTCCGAGGCGCTGACCGGAGAGCCTGGTGGCTACGAGGTGCTGGCCGCCGCAGAGGGCGGTGTGGTGACCGACCACGTGAGCCTGCTTTCGCTCGACGCCGAGCGGGGGTTCGGATCCGACGATCGCTAATGTGGGCACGCACCTACCAGCGACCGTCACCAGGAGATCCCCAGTGCCCGCGGATCGCATCGAAACCGTCGTCAGCCTGTGCAAGCGCCGTGGCTTCGTGTTCCCGAGTGGGGAGATCTACGGCGGAACCCGCTCGGCCTGGGACTATGGCCCGCTCGGCGTGGAACTCAAGGAGAACGTCAAGCGCCAGTGGTGGCGCTCGATGGTCACCGGCCGCGACGACGTCGTGGGCCTGGACTCGTCGGTGATCCTGCCCC
>CAVQVV010000009.1:0-164070 GCA_963717245.1 uncultured Actinomycetota bacterium
TAGTAACGTGTATCAAGTCCTAGAAGAGGCCCGCGATGCTAGAAAAAAGACTAGCGAAATTAAACATGGTGGATCAGCCCTTTCCTCGACTCGCCGGGAGCGGCTGCTCTCAGTGGTACAACCAACTGCAATCAATAACTATCCAACTAGCCGCCCCCACCGTCAAGACCTATCCCGGTCAATCCGGCCAGGTGGATCAACGCGTAGCGCGGGGCGATCACTTGCACTCAGAGGGTGAACCAACCGAATTAAATACGCTTACTATTTAACCCATACTCCCAGTTAGGCTAGCCTAGTCAAGCGGATCGACAGGTAGCGTGGTGCGATCACTCGCCCTCGGGGAGTGAACCAGTCAAGCCAAGAATCCACGTCATTAACGCATATCTATAGTTAGTGGCCTATTCGGGCGGATCAGCGTGTAGCGTGGGGCGATCACTCGGCCTCGGGGAGTGAACCAGTCGAGCGAAACATTATCCAAAATTAACGCATACCCTCAGCCGTCCCAGAAAGCTCAGCAGCCACTCCCGTTCAGAGCGTGTTGGATAGCGCTACCGCACGCGACCGGGGGCGCGAACCCTGAGCTTCGACAGGCGCGGAACCGCACCCGCGCGACCACTCCGACCAACAACCACTACCGATAGTGACCCAACCATCGAATCGGCGCACCATCCCCCCAGGAGACAAAGCCCGCTCTCCGGATACCCCCACAGGAGCAGGCCACACCCAGCACCAGAGGCCCGCCGCCGCCCTGGCGACCCACGGCGGGGGACGAGCACGATCAGCCCGCCCGCCAGCACCTACCCGCCCGAGACCGTAAAGCCAGGCTGTCACATTCAGGATCCTGTTCCGATCCTCGTCGCAGGCCAACTCGGCTGCGGTGACGGTGGCGGGGACGCCGAGTTCGGCGGTGACCGCGGTGATCGCGGTGGCGCCGACGGCGAGGTCGGCTTGGCCGTCGGTGGTGAAATACGGTGCGATGAACGTCTCGTAGTGGGCTCGGACTTCGTCTGCGGTGTGTCGGCCGAGGAACGTCTGGATGTGCCGCACCGTGGTGTCGGGTTCGTTGTGGATCACCTGCAGGGCGCGCCGGTGGGCTCGTACGACGGCCTGGACCGCGGGGTCGTCCGGGTGGATGTAGGTGGGGTCGACGGCCACGCCTACGGTGGGGATCTGGAAGTGGTCGCCGACCCAGGCCAGCACCTGCCAGCCGTGCTCGGCGGCTATCGCCTCCGGTGCCATGGTGCTGCCGACCAGGGCGGCGTCGATCCTGCCGTCGTGTAGCCAGCGCAGGTCCATGCCGTAGTCGCCGGGCGGGCGGACGATGGTGTGGATGTCGCGGTCGGGGTCGAGGCCGGCCTGGCGCAGCACGATCCGGGCGAAGCACCCGGGTGCGGTGTGGGGGGCGTGTATCGCCAGCCGTCGGCCGGCCAGGTCGGCCAGGGAGGTCAGGCCGGGGCGGGCGAGGAACCAGAACAGCGGGCGGTGGGTGTTGACAGTGAGTGCGACCCAGGGGATGCCATCGGCCAGTCGGGACAGCAGTGCCCGGCCGAGCCCGATGGTGGCGCCGTGGCGCAGCCGCTCCTCGTCCCAGGAGCAGCCGTCGCGCAGCGCGACGTGGACGCCCTCGTCGGCGTAGTAGTCCTGCTGGTCGGCGATGTAGGCGACCAGTTCCTCGTGCAGGCCCCGCCCGACGTAGGCGAGATCGATCGTGTACATGAACGTTTTTCCTTGATCGTGTCACCGCCATGCGCCCCGCGTGCCGCGGGCCCGGCTGCTGCGGCCCATGGTGCTGAGGTGACGGTGTGCCGGATGCGGTCCGGCCGTCGGCCGGACCGGGACGGTATGGCCCCGTGTGCGCAGGACAGCGGGGTGTCAGTACATGGACATCCCGCCGTTGACCGCGGCCGTGGTGCCGGTCATGAAGGCGTTGTCCTCGCTGGCGTAGAAGGCGACCGCTTGGGCGACGTCGCCCGGGTGTGCCAGGCGGCCCAGGGGGGTAGCGGCCACCTGCCGCTGCTTGTGCTCCTCGTCGAACACATCCGCCATGCGGGTGTCCTCCACCGGGCCGGGCTCGACGACGTTGACCGTGATGCCCCGCGGGCCCAGTTCCTGGGCGAGGTACCGGGCGAACTGCGCCAGTGCGGCCTTGGCCGTGCCCAGTGCGATCATGCCCTCCCGGGGCCGGCGGCTGAGGCCGGTACCGAGATAGATGATGCGTCCCCAGCCCTGTTCGGTCATGGCGGGCAGGACGGCTTTGGTGACCGCGAACGCCGCACGCATCTCGTCGTCGAGCTTGCCGCCCAGTTCTTCCCACGTCATGTCCTGGAACGACTTGATCACATACGGGGTGAGCGCGTTGTGCACGAGCACGTCGATGCCGCCCCACGCCGCCTGGACCTGCTCGATCATGCTCTCGACCGCCGCTGCCTCGCGCACGTCGGCCTGCACGGCCATGGCCTGGCCGCCTGCGGCCTCGATGCCGGCCACGACCTCCTCAGCTGCCGTGCCGCTGTGGAGGTAGTTGACCACCACGCGCATCCCTCGCGCGGCCAGAAGGCGCGCGGTGGCCGCACCGATTCCGCTGCTGGCCCCTGTCACCAATGCCACCCTGCCGGTTGCCCCAGTCACGGGCCCACCTCCTGCTCATCATCGCGGGCCGTCGGCATGACCGCCCGGAGTTGTTCATCGTCGATGCCGGGGTGTGCGCAGCGGATCGCCCCGTAGAGCACGGTGTCGACCGTCGCCCGCAGCAGATCGGCCGCGGTCCAGTCGAGTTCGCGCGGCAACTGCGAGGTGAGCAGCCGCTCCAACGCACCGCGGGTGATCTCACTGAGCAGCTCGGGCGGCGCCGACAGCAGTCCCCGCCGGTGCCCGTCTCGGAACAGCTCGTCGAGCCGCCGGTAGACCACCGCGTCCACACGCTGCTTGACGGTGCCGTTAGTGGAGCTGGCTGGCACGCATTCCGGCGGTGAACGCCGACCATTGGTCTGTGGTGACCGTCAGCACTGGTCCCGTGGGGTCTTTGGAGTCTCGCACGGCGCGGGTTCGGTGGCTGGGGGCGGCGACTTCAAGACAATTTCCGGACGTGCCGCTGTAGCTGCTCCTGCGCCAGTGGCCTCGGGGTGGTTGCCCGGGCATGAGGGCATTATTGTTGATCATTTCATTCGCTCCCTTGACAGTCCGCTGATCATCTGGCGGGACTCGCTCGGGGACAAAGCGGCCGCCCGTAGTTGATCGTGTGCGTGGCGATACGCCGCAACGTCTCGTAGGCCGTCGAGGTACTCGCTGTTGGTCATCCGGTCCAGATAGACGATCCGCGGGTTGCTCGGATCGGCAAATTCCAGCACGGTGAACGATCCATCGACACCGGGATGGGCGCCTGCGTCAAAGGGAAGCACTCGCAGCGTCACGTGGGGGAGTTCGGTGATCTCCACTAAGCGGGTGAGCTGACCGCACATCACTGTCGGGCCACCTACGGCGCGCCGAAGAGCGCCCTCGTTGATCACCACGTCGAGGTGTATCGGGTCGGGTCCGAGGAGCCGGACCTGTCGAGCGCGACGCAGCTCCGCTGCTCTCGCTGCTTCGTCGGATAGTTGTGTGTAGGGCGAGTGGCGAAGTATTTCGGCGGCGTATTCCTCGGTTTGGAACAGGCCAGGCATGACCTCCGACTCGTAAGCCAGCAGCCGCGCAGCTTCGGATTCCAACGAGAGGTAGCCCTCGAACCACGGTGGCAACACCTCGGCGTATTGACGCCACCAGCCCGGCTGACGGTCTTCGCTGGCGAGGCTCACCAGCGTCTCTACCTCGTCGGACAGTGCATCGAGCACACCCAGCAGCGCGCGCACGTCCGCTGGCGTGACCGCGATCTTCGCTAGCTCAATGCGATTTACCTTGCTGGTCGACCAGCCGAGCTCCCCGGCGACAGCCTCCAGGCTCATACCGCTGGCCTCGCGAAGCCGCCGAAGCGCCGCCCCAAGACGGCGCCTTCGGATAGTAGGCACGGAGACCATGGCGCCAGACAATGCCACAGCAACCAGCTCCCCTGACTCGGACAACCGGGTGACATAAACCGGGACACTTGCCGTGCAAATTGTTCTGCAAGGCTCGAACACCGTTCTGCGCGGACCGTACACCCGGCCGAGCCCGGCCCCCACACAGCCACCCGACCCGCCCTCCGCCCGCGCCTCGTGGAGCCATCACCACCAGCCAGAAGCGGAGCCACTGATGACAGACAGCCGCCGGGGGTACGGCGCTCCTCTGGAGATCTTATTTCGCGCTCACCAGCGCGGACCCACCTGATCACAGCGCCAGCAAGCACCACCACGATGATCGTGATGATCACCGACAGTCCTATCCCTACTGCAGTCGAAGATATGGCAATTGCATGTCGCCCGTTCGTACATCGGTACACGACGCACTTAATGCAATTGCAGCGGGACTTCTTGCGTCTTTCTGCGGAGTCTGAGACGGTAGCCGGGAGTAAGGTGCTCTGAATTGGCCACAGCGAGAGAGACGCGATATCGTGGGATTCGGCGCGATAGGGGGATCATCACCACGCGATCAGACCCGCTTGGCCGGCTGCCCCCACT
Source organism: uncultured Actinomycetota bacterium (assembly GCA_963717245.1). Lineage (GTDB taxonomy): Bacteria > Actinomycetota > Actinomycetes > Mycobacteriales > Pseudonocardiaceae. Next base: position 4,590 of record CAVQVV010000009.1, read on the forward strand.
GTGCGGCATGCCAATACGGTGGTCGGTCCATGAGGCTGCCCGGGTTAGCCGGTCTGCGCTGCGGCGATGAAGCGTTGTTCACGACGGGGAGAGCGGGAATGCTCGGGTCCGATGACACGGGCCCCGACAGCTCCCTAGTGGGCCGCCGGAAGGAGATCCCCCTCCTCTCTCCTTCCGGCGGGACCATCGGTCACGATCAACGCCGTGAACGACACGCTCATTCGCCTAGTCAGTACACCGGCGGTGGCACGGCCGTATATCTCGCCTGGTCGAGTCACCGACCAGGCGACCGGCTCGACGCTGACGGGTGTGGCGGTGTTCGTAGCTAAATGGTCATGCACGAAGCGTTACGTCACCGCTGCCCTCGCCGTATTTGCGAGGGCAAGCTGGTTGCCCTGGCCGACTCGGACCCGACAGCGGGGGTGGCCCGGGCCGCTCTCACCGATGCCGGGACCGTCGCGCGAACAGCTGTCCCCGCCCCGACGGTCCCTCGACACCCCGGTTAGCCGCGGTGTCCAGGAGCTCGGCGCGCAAGTGCCGGCGCGTGGCGCCATTGCTGTCTCAAGCAGATGCACGTGCATTGACTGCTCCCCACGGCGGGTTTAGCGTGTGCATCATGCCCTGCAAATTGCACGTTTACGACCGATGGGGTGGGTGAGAGCAGGGTGGGGACGTCTCCGTCGAGTCCGGATCCCACCGGCGGTCACGCCTGGAGCCGGCTAAAGGGGCCCACTGCGCTGCGCATCGTCTTGGGCACTCAGCTGCGTCGGCTCCGGGAAGCCCGGGGAGTCACTGCCGCAGCGGCCGCCCAGGCGATCCAGGCGTCCCACGCCAAAATCAGCCGCATGGAGCTCGGACGGGTCAGCTTCAGAGCACCCGACGTGACAAGGCTGCTCACCCTCTACGGCATCACCGACGACCAAGACCGACGAGCGTTGCTGACCTTGGTTCGGCAGGCCAACGTGCCCGGCTGGTGGCACCAATACAACGACATCGTCCCGAATTGGTTCGAGACCTACCTCGGCCTGGAACAGGCCAGCGCAGTCATCCGCACTTACCAACCACAACTCATACCCGGCCTGCTGCAAACCCCACACGTCGCCCGCACCATCATCCAACTCACCCAGCCACACCAATCCGATGATGAGATCGAGCGCCGGCTCGCACTGTGGATGACACGTCAGGAAATACTCACCCAACCCGGCGCACCCCAGTTGTGGGCCGTGGTGGAAGAGGCCACCCTATGGCGCGTCCACGGGCACTCCGCGATGCGAGAGCAAATACAGCATCTGATCGAAATGGCCGAACTCCCCAACATCACACTCCAAATAATACCAATCCATTCCAGGGCGCACCCCGCAGTAGGTGGTCAATTCACCATCCTACGGTTCTCCACCCCGGACCTACCAGATATCGTCTACCTTGAACAACTAACCAGCGCCCTCTACCTAGACAAAAACGAAGACGTCCAGCACTACCTGATAATCATGGACCAACTAAGCGTTCAAGCCAACTCCCCCACCGAGACGATCAAACTCCTGAACAACACACTGAAAAAAACCTCGAATTGAGAGTCGATCGAGATCGCTTTCACTTTCGCCAGAGCGCAAAACAGCGCGGTGGCCCCATACCCCAGGTCTTGCAGACAAGCACATCGACCACGCGCGGCCCACCGGAAGTCGTGTCCTGGACCGGGACGACAACGGGGCTTTGTTCGAGCTCACGATCGAACGCCGCTCGCCCGAGCCGCCCGCGGCCTCTGACCACGAGCGGAAACCGGCAGGATGACGGTCGAGCGTCCGCGCGAGGCTCAACGCCGTAGCGACGACTCGGGCGGTTTCGAAGCTTTCTACACCGCCACCGCGGAGCGGACTTACCTGACAGTCCCGAGGACAGCGCTCTGGCCTGGGGTTATCCCTTCCGGGCGCAGTGCCTGTTCTGGGAAGCCGTCCCCGCCGCCGAGGACGCCGCGGGCGAGTCACCCACCGACCCCTACCTGGCCGAGGGCCTGTGGGGCGCCGCGGCCACGCAAGCCTTCGCCGGGCGCCTGGGACTCGCGAGGTGCTGACTACCCCCTGGTGTTCCGCGGGTCTGACCCTGTCCCGCTGAGCAGCCACGACGCATCAGATGGCGGGTTTGCGCCGAATCCCGGCCGGGACCTGTACCAGGGAGGAGGGCTCTCTGCCCCATGGCGTCGATTGAGCGGACGGTGTATCCAAGGTTCAGGAGGGCGGTGTCTGTTCGGGAGCTGCATGAGTCGTTCACGCCGGGGCTGGCCGAGATGGAGTGGGCGCGGGGGCTGACCCGCTCGCCGGAGCATTGTCTGGCTCTGGTGGTGTGGCTGAAGGGGACTGTTGCATTGGGCGAAGCCGGGGCAGGTGAGATTGTTGATTCCGGTTGGTCAGATCGCCGGGGTCAGCTCGTCGAAGGCAGCCAGGACCCGCAAGTTCACCGGTTCCTCGGCCCCGAGTTCGTAGTGTCCGCGGCGGATATTCTGGAGGAACGCGTGCCCGGTAGTGATCACTCGTGCGCAGCGAAGCTGTTTGAGGCCACGCATCGGTCGCAGTCGGGACTTGAGTCGGCCGTGGTCGGATTCGATGGGATTATTCGCGTATTTCTCCAGGACATGGCAGGCGGCGGGCAGCAGCTCATCCAGTACCCGTGGGTAAGCCTGTGCCCGGTCGGTCGTCACTTCCGCCGGCCGTGAGGCCTGGCCCAGCGCGCGGGTGAAGAACCGGCGGGTCGCCGCCAGATCCCGCTTCTCCGACACCAGCACGTCAATGACCTGACAGAACTGGTCGATCGCCCGATACACGTAGCGCCACCGACCGGCGACCTTCACATACGTCTCGTCCACGAACCAGCGATCACCGGCGGTGTGCTGGCAGGGGCGTGCCGCATCGATGAGCAGGGGCGTGAACCGTTGCACCCAACGGTAGATCGTGACGTGATCCACCTCGACACCGCGCTCGGCCAGCAGCTCCTCCACGTCCCGGTAGGAAAGCCCATACCGCAGATACCAGCGCACCGCCAGCATGATCACCTCAGGCGGAAAACGGAAACCGGCGAAGCTGGACCTCGACGCGGGCGCGGGTAAGTATTCAGCCCGTGGGTTGGCCTGGGCTGATGCGCTGCTGCCGGTGTGCTGATGCGGTGGTCGGCGATAGGTGCGTGTCGATCACGCTGTGATCCGCTGGTGTGCGGTGTGATCTTCCGGTGCCCGGGGCGGAGGAGATGTCGCGCGAGGAGCTGATCGTCGTGGTGCGGCGCCAGGCCGGGCAGATCACCGTGCTGGATCGGCAGGTCAGCGAGATGGCTGGGCAGCTCTCGGAGTTGACGGAAGCCAACGAGGCCTTGGCCGTCAAGCTGGCCCGGCTGGAGCATCTGCTCTCACGTAACTCGGGGAATTCCTCAAGCCCTCCCTCGCGCGATGACGATCCGGGCAAGCCCGTACCGCCAGAGAAGAAACAGCGCGGCACGGGTGGGCCGAAGCGGTCGCGGGGCAAGCAGCCCGGGGCGCCGGGGACGCATCTGGCCTGGATTAACAACCCCGATGAGCGCCGGGACCGGTTTCCCCAAGGCCGCTGCGAGTGCGGTGATGACCTGGATGATGCCCGGGATCTGGGTATCGTGGACCGCTACCAGCAACACGAGATCCCGCAGGTCGCGGTGAAGGTCACCCAGTACGACCAGCACCAGGTCCAGTGCGGCTGCGGCAAGCTCCACACCGCCCAGCGGCCGACAGGGGCCCGAGTGGGGCCGGTCGGGTAAGGCCCGTTATGCCGAACTCGGCATAACGGGCCTTATGCCGAGCGGCCGGTTATGCCGCGCAGGCGTGGGCGTCCTGTGTGGCGAGGCGATGCCGCCTTGGGGGCGCGGCATAACGCGGCCGGTTCGGTGCCGAGGGCGCCAGGCTCAGAGATCGTTGAGGAAGGCGAGCAGGGCGTCGGGGGCGTGGTAACGCCCTACTGACGTGCCGGGTGGTGTGGTCCGGGCCAGGGCTTGTTCCTTCATGGCCAGGTCGGCGTGAAGGTAGACACGGGTCGTTGTGGGCGACTCGTGTCCGAGCCAGAGCGCGATGACGGTGATGTCGACGCCGGCGCGCAGCAGGGCCATCGCGGCGGAGTGCCGCAGGACGTGCGGGGTGACCGTCTTGGCCTGCAGCGAGGGGCAGTGGTTCGCGACGGTGATGGCGTGCTTGGCCACCAGGCGTTCGACCGCGTCACTGCTGAGCGGCCCGCCGCGGCGGGTGGGGAACAGCGGGTCTTGGTCGTGCCCGCGGCGTTCGGCCAGCCAGGACCGCAGGACCATCACTGTCTGCGAGGTCAGGGGTGTGCAGCGGTCCTTGCGTCCCTTGCCGTGGCAGAAGACGTGGGCCCCGGTGTCGAGGTGGACGTCCTGGACGGCCAGTCCGGTCAGTTCGGATACTCGCAGTCCGGTCTGGGTCAACACCAGTAGCACGGCGTGATCGCGTCGGCCCGTCCAGTGGGTCTGGTCGGGCGCGGCCAGCAGCGCCTCGATCTCCTCGCGGTCCAGGAAGCAGACCAGCGGGCGGTGCTGTCGTTTGCTGGGCACCCCCAGCACCCGGGCGATGAGTGCGGCGTGCTCGGGTGTCCGCAGTGCGGCGTAGCGGAACAGGGAGTGGATCGCCGCCAGTCGGGCGTTGCGGGTGGTCACGCTGTTGCCTCGGTCGATCTCCAGGTGCTGGAGGAAGGCGGCGATCAATGGTGCGTCCAGGTCGGCGATGTCGAGCTGGGCGGGGTGTTTGCCGGTGCGCTCGAAGGCGTAGCCCAGCAGGAGGGTGAAGGCGTCCCGGTAGGCGGCGACGGTGTGCGGGCTGGCCTGGCGCTGGGTCAACAGCCGGTCGGTGAAGAACGACTCGAGGATCGGGGCGAGGCTGGTCATGACCGCACCCGGGCGCCGGTGGCCAGGCTGGTTTCCAGGCGTTGCGCGGCCAGGGCGAGCAGCTCAGGGGTGGCGTGGAGGTACCACCAGGTCGAGGCGGGGGCGACGTGCCCGAGGAAGGTCGACAACAGGGGCAGCCGGGCTTGGACGTCGACGTCGTCGCGGTACCAGTCCAGCAGGGTCGCGACCGCGAAAGAATGCCGCAGATCATGGACCCGGGGTCGGCGACGGCCGGGCGGTGTGGAGATTCCGGCCAGGGCCAGCAGCTGGGGGAACACGCGGTCCACGCTGCCGACGAGCAGCCGCGTGCCCGTGGTGGACACGAAGAAGCCCCGGGTCGCCACGGTCGGGCAGAGCTGGTCTCGGCGGGCGGAGTACTTGCGCAACATCGCCGCAGTGCTCGGGTGCAGCGGAACCTGGCGCGACTTGCCGAACTTGCCGTTGACCACTCTCAGCAGCCCGGCATCGAGGTCGACCTCGCCTCTGTCCAACCCGACGGCCTCACCGACCCGTAGGCCGCTGGCGACGAGCAGACCGATCAATGCCTGGTAGGTGGCGGCCTGTAACGGCGCCGCCAGCAGCCCGGCCGCGTGCACCAACCCCTCGATCTCGGTCTGGGAGTACAGGTGCGGCGTCCGTTGCTGGTAGCGGACCGGAAGCAGGTCGGTCGGTGGGACCTGACAGGCCGGATCGAGGGTCTTGAGGTGCCGGGCGAAGCAGCGCACCACCGACAGCCGACGCTGCCACCAGATCGGATCCGCAGCGCCCGGTTGTGTCGCCCACGCCACCGCCGCTTCGGTGGTGATGATGTCAGCGCCGGTCTCGTGCAGGTAGCCGACGAACTCCAGCAGCAGCTGGCCCTGTCGGTCGAGCTTGTAGCCCAGGGACCGGCGCATCGCCAGGTACTCCTCGGCGGCCTGGGTAAGGGTGGGCGCACTCACCGCGCGTCTCCTGTCGGGCACGGCCGGGCCAGCGCCATCAGCGCCTCCTGATCGACCTTGGCGTAGACGGCGGTGGTGCGCTCGTCGCTGTGCCGAAGCACCTGACCGACCTCGGCCAGCGACGCGCCCTGACGCAGCAGGTCGCAGGCCAACGCGTGCCGCAGTCGGTGCGGCCCGAACGGGGCAATACCGGCCCGGCGGCAGGCGCGCGCGACCACCGCGAACACCGAGCCGTTTGCCAGCCCGGTGAACGGAGCGCGCACGCTGACGAACAGCCGGCGGGTGGGACAGCGCCGTGGCCGACCGTAGCGAAGGTAGTCAACCAGGGCTTCCCCGACCTCGACCGGCAACGGCAGCACCTCACGCCGGCCACCCTTCCCGCGAACGGTGAGCTCACCGGCCCGCCAATCAAGATCGTCCAGCTCGATCGCGCCAACCTCACCGGCACGCAACCCCAACCGGGCCAGCAGCAGCACAATCGCGTAGTCCCGGCGCCCGTGCGCGCCGGCCCGGTCGCAACCGGCCAGCACAGCGGCCACCTGCTCGGGAGCTACCGCCCGCGGCAGCGTGGTCGCCTTCCAGCCCGGCACCGACGGCACCGCCCACACCAGCGGATGCGCGGTGTGCCCGGCAGTGTGCAGAAACCGCAGCAGCGACCGCAGCGCGGTCACCACCGCCTTGGCGTACCAGGCGCCGTGCCGGTCGGACTGCCGCACCAGGAAGGCGGTGACCTACCCGGCCGGCAACTCGGCCACCGCCGCATCCAGCGGAGCCCCCAACTCGGTCAAGAACAGCCTGCCGTAGCGCAGGTAGGAACGCACCGACGCAGCCGCCAGCCCCCGCTCCTCGACCAGGTAGCGGCGGAACTCCTCCAGCAGCACCTCCACCGCCGTCTCGGGAACCCGCCGTCCCGGCTGCGCCACCACGCCCAGACCGCGCAGGTAGCCCAGCAGCGGGGCCACCGCCCGATTCGTGACCCCGCTGCGGTGCCCCGCAGCACGGCGCACCCGCAGGAAGTCTGCGGCGACGTCGGCGGTCAGACCGCCGACCGGCAGTCCCTGCCCGGCAAGCCACGTGCTCAGGTGCGCCACCAGACACATCTGCCCGCCGATCGAGCGCGCCGCGTAACCACCGCCGCCGAGGTCATCACGAAAGCCGTCGGCATACGGCGCCAACGGCCCGGTCACCACCGTCCGTGAGGAGTGACCGGCTCGGATCCCACCAGCATTCATGATCGTCTCCTGTCCGTCAGGTGAGCCCTTCACCCGACGGAGCAAGCCGATCACGGCGGCGGGCCAGCAGCACTTATGCCGACCGACGCGGGTTAACCAGCGACCACCACCAGCAACGCCCACGCCTGCGCGGCATAACCGGCCGCTCGGCATAAGGCCCCAACCTGGCCGCGTTCGCGGTGTACCTGATGGTGGTGCACTTCATCCCCGCGCACCGCGTCGTCGCGCTGCTGGAGTCGCTGACCGGGGCCGCACCCTCAGTGGGGTTCGTCCACGGCATGATCAACCGCGCGGCGGGGCTACTCACCGAGACCCAAGCGCGGACGCACGATCACCCTGGCCCCCGCGGTGAGCTGCGACGAGACGCCCCTGCGGGTCGGCCCTAAGCAGCCACCAGCGGGGAAGAAGAAGGCCGAGCGCTACCTGCTGGTCGCCTGCACCGAGCTCTACACCCACTACCTCCTCGGCGACCGGTCCATGGCGACCTTCACCACGTTCGTGGTCAAAGACCTGACCGGGTCGGTGATCGTGCACGACCGCTACCAGAACTATGACTCCGCGAAGCTCGGGACGCTGGTCCACCAACTTTGCTGTGCTCACCTCCTGCGCGATCTTGCTGGCGCCGCTGAGGTCTACCCCGACGCAGTGTGGCCAGACCAGATCGCCGATGCGCTGCGCGAGTTGATCCACCAGGCCAACCTGGCCCGCGACCAGGGCCTGCCCGCGATCCCCGCCAAGCTCGGCGACCCGCTGCTGTCCCGGCTACGCAGCGGGATACAGGTCGGACTGTCCGACACCACCTCCCCCGGCACCCGCCCCGGGCAACGCAAAGCCCGGCTCCTGCTGGAAGTCCTGCGCGACCGCCCCGACGACGTGCTGCGCTTCACCCACGACCTCAACGTGCCCCCCACCTCCAACCAGGCCGAACGTGACCTACGACCCAGCAAGGTCCAACAGAAGATCTCCGGGCGCCTGACCAGCGAGAAACGCACCCAAGACCGCTACACCATCCTGGGCTACCTGTCCACCGCCACAAAACACGGCCTCGACAAGATCACCGTGCTACGCGACGCACTGACCGGTCAACCCTGGATGCCAGCCCTACCCGCACCCACCTAACCCGGACCCCACCACCCGACCACACCCGAGGCCACCAGCCGATCGGCGACACCGTCATGCGCCGACCCGCTGATCATCAGGGCTGAATGTTTGCGGGCGCGGGAGCAGGGCGACGACGCATCAACCCAGCCTGCCCGAGCACGTCGTCGGTCAACGCAACAGTGCCAGCAGTAGCGACCTGTCCGAGAAGGACAGCATTCCTCAAAGCGTCTGCACCTGCAGTTGCACGTGCACTACGAAAAACTAGTGATTAGCTTCTGCTGGCGTCAATACATGTGCAATTGCAGAATCGATGCGCATCGCATACCGTGACACGGGCCGGGTACGGTGGGTCACGATAAGCCAGATGCGCGCGCTAATCGGCGCAATGCCGCCACGTTGGAGCGGATTCCCCAACCTCTTCCGCATCTCCTGTCACACAGCTAACTGTAAAATGACGCTTACGCACCTGCCGTGCCGATGAGGTCACTCCCCAGGAGGCCGTCCGTAGCCGCGGTGACCAGCATGCTCACAGGTTCCCACCCCCGACAGGGTTGCGCAGGAGTCAGAGGTTGCCGATGAGGTCGCGGATGACTGCAGAAGAGAGCCCCAGCACAGGGTCGGGGGTCCTGCGCTGGGACTCTCGATACGTTCTGTCGCCATCTGACTTCGGAGCGTTACAAGAGGAATGATGGGGGTAGTAGCGGTCGCCGTGGCTGCACGGCTTGTGTGTCGTACCGATCGGCGCCCGGCGACTGGCCGTCGGCTGCGCCGGGGGGAATCTGCAAGAGCCGTCAGCGCTGGATCGAAGGGCGGCGATGCCCCGCCGGGACCGGCCGCTGTGCTCGTCCCCTGGGCCGCGCTGATCAGGTGAACCTGGCCGGTGTGCGGCATCGAATAGGTCATCGGCGGTTATCTCCATCAGCTGCTAGCGCGTGATCCCCATTGTCGTGAGGGGATCATCGAGGCGAGGTTTTTCGGTGGCGCACGCGTGGTCCATCGCTTAATGCGACAGTGCCGTTCTGATGGATAGCGTTTTCAGTGGTATTGTTTTCGATTTGTGTGTGATCTCGGCCTGCGGCTCGATCTTGCAGGTGAGGTTGTGCCGGGCTGCCCAGGTGGGGCTGTCGGCGGTTCTCAGCCATCCCTTTGGAGGCTCGGGTGTTCACGATCGCGGTGATCGTGCTCGGGATTCTCACCTGGGTCGTGATGGTGGTCTTGGTTGTGCTGCTCCTGGCACGGAGGATCAGGTGGGGGGCCTCGGTGGTCACGCTGTCCCTGGCCCCTCCGGTCGGGAAGCTGGTCCTTGCCCCTGCTGTCGAGGCGAAGCCGGTCCTTGTCCCCACGGTCGAGGCGATCGTGGGGTTCCCCGTCAAGCCGACGCGGTTCGTCGGGCGTGCCGAGGCGATGGCTGCGGCCAGTACCGCGTTGGCCCCGTCCTCCGGGTGTAGAGCGGTGGTGTTCCATGGGATGACCGGTGTGGGCAAGACCACCTGCGCGGTGGAGCTGGCCTACCGCCTGCAGCGCGGCTTCGTCGCGTTGGCGTTCTGGTCCGCGCCCACCGATCCGGACCAGTTCGGTGAGGCGCTGCGCCTGCTAGCGGTGGAATTGGACGTTCAACTCGACCATCACGGGTTCGTGATGGTCGAGGAGATCGCCACCCTGGAGCGTCTGGACAATGTTTTGCCTACCCTTACCGCCGTTTTCGCTGATGCGGACCTGCTGCTGGTCTTGGACAATCTCGAAACCTTGCTCACCCCGGATGGGCACTGGCGCGACCGTCGTTGGGTGCCGCTGATCGGCGCGCTCACCGACCATCAGGGGCCGTCACGGGTGATCCTGACCAGCCGGATCGTGCCGGCCGGGCTGAATCCCGACACGGTGTTGATCCGGCCGGTGCACGCGCTGTCTCGGGACGAGTCCCTATCGCTGGTCGGGGAGCTGCCTCACCTGCGGGCATTGCTGGACACCGTGGCGCTGGGTCGGTGTGTGCTTACCTTGGCGCAGGGCCATCCCCAGCTGCTGGAACTCGCCGACGCCGCCGCAGCCGACCCGCCCCGGCTGGTCTACCAGCTCGCTGAGATCGAAGCGGCGGTGAGCGGGGTAGCGGCGCTGGCGGCGTTTCTCACCCAGGGCCACACCAGGCTCGACGCCGAACAACTGCTGCAGACTTACACTGCGTGGACGACCATCGTCGGCGCGACGGCGCCCGGCCCGGCGCGGCTGTTGCTGCAAGTGCTGTGCCGGATCGAGGAGACCGACCGGACCGCGATCGTCATCGCCGCGAACTGGGCTGCCCTGTGGCGGCGTTTGGACCAGCCCGGTGAACCGCCACCACTTGCCTCGTCGGTCGCTGTGCTGGTTACCGCCGCACTGATCGCCACCGACCCGATCGATGATCCCGCCGATCCGAACGGAGCCGTGCGTTACCGGATCCACCCCGGCGTCGTCGAGGCCATCCACTCAGCGACCCCAGAGCCGGTCACCGCCGCGGTCGACGCACAACTCGCCGCCTGGTGGACCACGGTCGTCGGCGGCTGGGGGATCGAGCAGCAGCGCACCGGCAAGGACACCACCCAATTCATGCTGCGCGCCGGCTTGGCCGGCGCCCGCTACCTGTTGCGTCAACAAGAGTGGAACGCCGCCAGCTTCCTCCTCGAACACACCCTGGTCCGGGACACCCACTCCCCGGGCACCTCGCTTGCGGTCGTTCCGCTGCTGCGGCGCATCGCCGAGGCCACCGGCGCTGTCAAAGACCTTGTCGTGCTCGGCGCCGCTCTGCGGAGGGTGGATTCCGGGGAGGCGGAAACCCTGCTGCGCCGCGTCTACGACCAAGCCACGACCGACAGTGACCACCAGCATGCCTCTACCTCCGCGTGTGAGTTGGTCACGCTGCTGCGTGACCAGGGCAGGCTCCGCGAGGCCCTCACTTTGGCCGACCAGAAGATCGAGCACTCCATCCGGGCCGGGTTCGGGTGTTGGACCCAACTCAGCGGCCAGGGACAGCGGCTGCAGATCCTCGGTCTGCTCGGTCACCACGAGCAGGTCCTCCTCGAGTTGCCCGCGTTGCGGGCCCGGATGGCCGACCTGCCCGACCAGCGTGCCGACAACGACCGTGTGAACCCGTGGAACGTCCGGGAGGGGGTTCTCGATATCGGCCGCTTGTCCGCAATAGTCTTGGAGCGCTGGGATGAAGCACTCGACCTCAATGGCGAGATCACCAGCGTCAAGCGGCGGAACGGCGCCAATCCTCACGAGATCACTCGCGCCCGGTTCAACGACTACGTCCCGCTGCTTCACCTTGGTCGGCTCACCGACGTTGACCAACTCCTGCGCGACTGCCAGGACGTCTTCGACGCCGTCGGTGACACGACGCAGCTCGCTGTGGTCTATGGAGCCCGCGCCGACCTGGAGGATAAACGTGACCACCCGGTGGACGCCGTCGACCTCCAACGCACCTCGCTGCGCCTCCGCTACCTTCGCCCCGACTCCCGCGAGATCTCCACTGCGCACGATCACCTCGCCAACTACCTGTCCCGCGGCGCCGGGACACCCGCCGAGCAACGCGCCCACCGCCTCACCGCGTCGCTGCTCAACCACCTCGCCGGCGACACCCGCGAACTCACCAGGACGCTCGCGGTGCTGGCCGGCGAGCTCCGCAGCGACACCTGCGGTCCCGATACGCCGGCGCTTCCCACGACACTGCCCGAAGTGACCCGTCTGGTCGACGCAGATGACGGGATCCGTTTCGGCACTCTTCTGGCCGCTCTGTGCCCCGACTCCGACACCGCCGAGCGTGCGCTGGCCGACCTGTTGACCACCGCCGCGATCTTTGTCGACCAGGACCGTTGGTAACGAAGGGACGAGTCACGTGCGAGATCTCATACCGTTGGGCGTGCGTCCTGTCCACCGCAACACTGCAATAGCTCGCCGTGGACGTCACCGCCGGGCCTTCCGCCGAATTACCCTGAGCATCGGCCGGGTAACTATCGACAATGTCGTGCTGCGGCACCTATTGGTAGGGGTTGGTCGCGCGCACTGTTGTCGCCGCACCGGCGGGTGCGGCCACGTCTTCGACGACGCGCAGCTGTGCGACGCCCACCCCCCGCGAGAGTCTGTGTGGATCCCCCCTGTCTCTGGGGCTCGTGCACACGAACTAGGGATCTGATTGCGGGCGCCGGACATGGTACCCAACGGCAGCCGGTCAGCGGCGACGAAAAACTCACCGATTGCGCGGCCAACCCCGAAGCGGTAGCCGCACATACGGCAGCTTCATCCCAGGTCTGGAGCCAGCGCCCGCAACGTCGCAGCACTTCGGGGACGGGACGTCCTAGGACAACCTCTCAATCTCCACCGGGCTGTCGAGAGTGAGCAGCGGTTCCGCGTCATCGGTGACGACCGGCCACCCGCGCTGCTGTGCGCGCACATCGTGTGCGACAGCGACATCAAGACCGGGCCGACCGCCCTGTTGTACAGCGCGGCGACTGCCCGCGCCTGCGCGGTGTCCAGAGCATCGACGACGGTACACGGCAAGTCGAGCCGGACGTCCACATCCAGTTGGTGACCAGCGGGAACCAGCGCGGCCGCGCAAGCGAGTGCCCCGCCCGGGACGACCAACACGACGTTCTCCTCGATCGCGGTCATCACCAGGGCTTCCGCATACACCGCGATCTCGTCGAGGTGCGCAGCGATTCGGCGGGCCCGACCGTACGGCTGTATCTGCCCGTGCCCTGCCGACAACGCTACCTTCGGCGAGCGTCCGCTCGCGACGGGCGCGGGTCGAGGCCGCCCGGGATGCGTGCTCAGGTAGCGTCGATGTGGTCGGCGATGGGCGTGTTTGTATGCCGAGCAGTCACGGCGACCGCCGCGCTGCTGCTGCTACCTCCTAATCCTGTATCGCTCCGAAGTCAGAGGGCGACACAACGCGCAAGCCAACGACATACCCGCCCTTCTGCGGTGGCGCGAGGAAGCTGCCCCGTTGGTTACACCACCGGGGCAGCGGTCGCTGGAGCGACGCTGGCCTCACCCGAGACGCTGCTGAGTGTCAACGGCGGGTTTCGGGCCGCGGCCCGACCCGGAGGTCACCAAGTCCTGCTGGGTGCGCATCGGGTCTGCGGGTGCGGCGGATCCGGGCCCGTCGAGCTCTCGGAGCTGTGATTGCAGGTAGGTCGTCAAGCGGGTGCGGTACTCGCACTCGAACGTGCGCAGTTCGTCGATCTTCTTCTCCAGGATGTTCTTCTCCTGGTTAATCGAACCAATGATCTCGGTGTGTTTGCGCCTCGCGTCGAGCTCCAGCGACGCGGCCGTCTCCCGGGACTGCCGGTCGAGGGTCTCGGCTCTGGCACGGGCGTCGTTGAACATAGTCTCGGCCCGGGTCCTGGCCTCGGTGACCATGCCCTCGGCCTTCGCCCTGGCCTCAGAGAGCAGCTGCCCCGAGGTAACGCGGGCGGTGTTCAGCATCGCGTCCGCTTCGGTCTTAGCTTCACCCGTCAACCGTTCAGCCATCTCCTGGGCCAGGCCCAGCACCTTGACGGCTTGCACGTTGTGGTCATCATCGGACGAGGTCTGTTCCCTCATCGGCGGGCGTATCGGGACTATCACCTGCCCAGGCGGCCCCACCGGGCGCAGGTTATTTCCAGTATCGACCGGTGCAACGCGCCGCTGCTGATCACGCCGCGCAACCCGGTTGCGGAGATCGGTGTTCTCCTGGATCAACCGAGCCAGCTCGGCCCCCACCAGGTCGAGGAACGCGTCCACCTCGTCCTCGTGGTATCCCCGCTTGCCGATCGGCGGCTTACTGAACCTGACATTGTGAACGTCAGCGGGCATCAACGGCATCGGGTCACCTCACGCCTGGTGCATTGCCAGCTCTCTGAGCCTCTGAGCCCGGCGGCCGCTACCGTTTCGGATCCATCACCACTTGCATCCAGATGAACACCACGTGCAACAGAAACCCTAACGGATAAATCCGCCCCCACCCTCAGATCCGGATGGGTTTACCCGCTCGGTGGACACACACCGCCGACACCAGCCCCAACGCTGCATCGACCGCAACACCCGCTGACCGATACCCATCGGTCAGCCGGTGTGACTTCTCACGCTGTGTCCAAGGCCGGAGCGGCGTCGATCAACCCGGCCGATCCGTCCGATGGGATCAGCCGCGCTGCGCTTAGTCGCGTGTTGCGCGATCCCGCCCGGACCGACCCGTCGGAAACCCCGACGCTAGCCATATGCACCCTGGGCGAGCACCGGCCGGTCAGCCACGAACCCAAGGATCTATCTCGGTTCTGACGCCGACCGACCCTTGGGTTCCCCTCGACGAGCCTTCAGATCGCCCGAACTCACGGGAGCCACGGCCTGCCGTTAACGAAGCTGCCGCCGGCCGCAAACGACGGTTCTCTCCTCGGGGTGGCGTGGGGTAGAGGGTGGACCTGCAACGGAACCGGATCGCCCGTCGTTCTATCGGCGCTACGTGGCGCGCTTGACGTGCGCACATAGCTGGAGGTGGCGTCCGGTACAGGTTCCTCTTCTGCGACCCGGCGGTTAGGTCTTAGTTGCGGTGAGACTGACCAGGACGGGTGGGTCGTGTTCCCAGACCTGGAGGCGCCACCGGCCCGTCGCTGCCCTGGCTGAGGACGCCCGGGCGGTCGTCGCGGTCGGTGGACAGATGGTCCTCGAGCCGCTCGATGCGCAGCCCAGCGCCAGCGACCGCTGTGACGATCTCACCCACCGAATGTGCCCACTGCACGGTGTCGTGCGGTTCGAGGCGCCAGGCGACCTGGCGACCGTGCTACGGGTGCTCTACCTGGTCTTCAACGAGGGCTACACCGGCGACGTCGACCTGGCGGCCGAGGCGATCCGGCTCACCCGGCAATTGGCGTCGATGACCGAGGACCAGGAGACTGCGGGGCTGCTGGCGTTGATGCTGCTGCACCACGCTCGGCGACCGGCGCGGACCCGGCGCGACGGCAGCCTGGTCCCCCTGGCCGAGCAGGACCGCTCCCGCTGGAACACCTCGCTCATCGCCGAGGGCGTCGCAGTCCTGCAGACAGCGCTGGGTCGCGACCGACTCGGTGAGTTCCAAGCCCAGGCCGCTATCGCCGCCCTGCACGCCGACGCGCCGCGCACCGAGGAGACCGACTGGGCGCAGATCGTCAGCTGGTACGACGAGCTGCTCCGGCTCACCAACAGCCCGATCGTGGCGCTCAACCGGGCCATCGCGATCGGCGAGGCCGAGGGCCCCGCGGCCGGCCTCGCGGCCTTGACCACGGTGGACCCTGGCCTACCCCGCCACACCGCCGCCTCGGCCTACCTCCACGAGAAGGCGGGCGACCTTCTGACCGCGGCACGGTTGTATGCCGACGCCGCCCGGTCCGCCCCCAACCTCGCCGAACGCCACCACCTCACCCAGCAGGCAGCGCCTGTTAAAGGTGATGATCCGCAACCGTGGCGCGCACGATGGTGGCATAGGCCGCGACGAGCTGCGGCAGCTGGAGTCATCTGTTCGGGGCCGCAGCACGTCCAGGATTCGCTCGGCCTTGGACGCCCTGTCGTGGCCGCCGCGCTCTGCGGGTCGGCGTCACACCCAACAGACCGCCAGTGCACCCGTCGCGGTATGGGCGGAGTAAGCTTTCGGTATGGCTAAGACGGTGAAAGTCACGGTGAGTATGCCAGTCGAGGACGTCGAACGACTCAAAGTCCTTGACGCTGCCGGTGCGATCGAGTCGGTCTCTGGCTATGTGGCCCAAGCCGTCCACGACCGACTCGACCGCCAGGCCTGGCTGCAGCGCTGGCGGGCCCGGGTCGGGGATCCTCATCCCGAGGCGACCGCCTGGGCCGATGAGGTGATCGACCGCCACTTCGGGACGGCGGCCCGCAGGGCCTCGTGAGCGTCGACGACACCCTCGGCGGCTTCGTCCTGGACGCCTCCGCGTTGGCTGCCCTTGGTGGCGGGGAGAACATCTACGCCACCACGTGGGCCGATCGGGCCGCGGTGCGCGGGATCGTGCTGCTCGTCCCGGCGGCCGCGTTGTCCGAGGCGTGGCAGCAGATCCGGCGCCACGACCCCGGTCATGTCGAGCAGATGCGGGACCTGCTGGGCTCACCCATGGTCCTCATCGAGGCGCTCGAGGAGACTGACGCCGCTCATGCCGGAGAGCTGGTCGGGGGCCGCGACCTCGACCCGGATGTGGCCGCCGCGCAGGTGGCGACCTGCGCGCGAGCCCGGGACTGGCCGGTGCTGGCAGCTCAGGCAGCTCGCCTGCGAGTCATCGACCCGGAACTGACGGTGGAAACCCTGCCAGGGATGTCCTGACCGGGATCGGCACAACCACTGACCCCGCGTGGCTCACCAGCACTACCCCCGCAGTCAGCCAGCGGAAGGGATTAGTTGTCGTGATCGCGCTTCTCAGCCTGCTCCTTAATTTCGTCCGACCGACACCTCGACGGTTATTCCCCTGGCCGTGGCTGTGACTCTCGCGTTGGCCCTAGCAGTATCGGGTTGTGGGTCTACGACGGCCGCACCCACCATGGGCGCGGCCGTCACCACCACGCCAACGCAGCCAGCTCCGTTGCCGGGGGCAGTGCTGGTCACCGGTGCGCTCAAGCACCCCTTCGAGGTCACGATCGACCAGCTCCGCGGGATGCCGATGCACACCGTCCGGGTTACGTTCCAGAACGACAAAGGGACCGAGCACCACACCGAGGGGGGCGTGCTGCTCGCGCAGCTGCTCGGACCTACCGCGCTGGCCACCCAGAATAAGAAAGGCGACTTGCTGTCCTTTGTGGTACTGGCCGTGGGTGCTGATGGTTACCGAGCTGCGGTTTCTTACGGTGAGATCTCCCCGGACTTCGCCAACAAGGATGTCCTGGTCGCGACCAGCCGAGGATGGCACGCCGTTGAGCCGCCCCCGGCTGGTGGTGCCCGGCGATGTCAAGGGCGGCCGGTACGTCAGTGACCTCGTCGAACTGCACGTCAGCCGACTCACTCCGGCTTGAGACGACGACAGCCGGAGCCCTTGTTCTGAACGGGCGGAGTTCGCCACGGGGAGCACCGCGGGCAGCTGCGCATCGGGGCCTACACCCGGGTCGTGATCAGGGGGCGTGTTGGGGCTCGGGGGCCTTGTTCGCGGGATGGCGGGGGCGTTGGTGCCGCTGATCCCGAAGCAGGACACCCCGGCCCTGCGGGGACCGGCCGTTGTCGGGCCAGGATGACGGCGCTGGGACTGTGCGGGGGGTGCCTGCGCGCTGGTCTGTGTTTTTTGTTTGATCTTTGTTTGTCGTCCGTCCTGCTGCTGATGCGGCTTACAGAAAGTCAGGGCTCCCACCGGGAATCCAGCAAGGGCGTGCGCGTCCTGCGGCACGCCGAGCAGCGTGCCCCCCGGCGGATCCGCAACGACTTGTTCGTCCGCGACATGGTCGCTGACCAGCTGCGCCCGGCCCGGCGAGACGCGGGCCCCGCTGGGCGGCACTCAATCGCCTGGTGGCACGCGGCGGACCGGGTCCACGACGTGCCTCCAGGCGCCGGCTGCATACCCCGTCAGCAGGTCTTCGGTACGGAGCTCACAGTCCCCGGCGCTGCATCTGCTCGTAGGCTTCGCGGCGGCGGTGGTCGGTGATTTTGGTGTAGCCGCTGACCGAGGCCAGGCCGCGGTGGCCGAGTGTTTCGGCGGTGAGCCGGGCGTCGCCCATGGTCTCTTGCAGCAGGGTCCCGAGTGTGTGCCGGAGTTGGTGGGGGTGAAACGCGGGGATGCCGAGCCGGTGGGTGAGTTGGCGGCAGACGTGCTGTGCGCCGGCGATGGTGAGGCGGTTGGAGCGGGCGGCTTTGCTGGCTGGTTGGAAGCCGATGAACAGGGCGGGGGAGTGGTCGGTGCGGGCGGTGAGGTAGTCCTGGACCGCGGCCCGTGCTTTGTCGGTGACCTGGACGATGCGTTCGCGGTCACCCTTGCCGAGCACCCACAGCCGCTCGGGCTTCCAGTCGCTGCGGTCGAGCCGCAGGATTTCCGAGATCCGGGCCCCGGTGGACAGCAGCAGCAGGATCAGCGCTCGGTCGCGCTGCTCGGGCAGGGTGTCGTGGGGCAGTGCGTCCAGGAGCTGATCACGGTCGGCGGCGTCGAGGGGTTTGGGGAGCCGTTCGGGCAGCTTCGGCACGTCGATGGTGGTCCCGAGGTCGCCGGGTAGCCATTCCTCGCGGGCGGCGAAGCGCAGGAAGCTGCGCAGCGCGACGAGGCGCCGTGAGCGGGTGGCGATGGCCAGCGGCCGCCGCGCGCCTTTCGACCCGGTGCGCAACCGCGCCAGATGCCGCTGGTAGCCGCGCAGGATGTCGCGGTCCAGTTCGGTGATGTTCGGGATGCCGGCGTCGCCGCCGGCGTAGTCACTGAACCGCTGCAGGTCGCCGCGGTAGCCGGCCACGGTGCCGGTGGAAGCGTGCCGGTCAAGCTCCAGCCAGGCCAGGTACTCCTCGATCGCCTGGGACAGCGGCAACCCGACCATGCCCGAACCCTAGCAGTTAACTTTCATAAATGATAATTTATCGCAGTTATGACGGGATCGCTGGGCTGCGTCTGGAGGACGTGTGTCCTCCGTCAGTCGATCTGAGCCACCGGACTGGCGCTGACCAGCAGTGGCTCAACTTCGGTGACAGCCCGAAGCCAGCTGTCCGGGCCCTGAAGATGCCAGCTGAGCTGCATGGCTCAGATTGGTGACAGATGGCTCGTCTTCAATGGCAACGGACAACGTGCACGTGACCTACGGGCGACGAGCACGCTGCCAGATCGACAGCTCCCCCTTCACGTGATCAAGCGGACTAAACCCACTGCTGCGGTACGGGGCCGAGACCGCGGGGCTTTGCCGGGGAAAGGCTGCCTAGATGCAGCCCGTGCTGGGGGTCGGTCCCTTTGTTACGGGGCGAAGCTCAGCTGGGGCCGGTGTTGGTGTGGGGGGCTGTGGGTGGTGTGGAGGCCGGTGAGCAGGGTGTCGAGGCCGTATTCGAACTGTCCGTGCTGGTGTACGCCGCTGAGGTGGGGGGTGATGGTGGTGATGGAGGGGATCTGCTCGGGTGGTAGCGCGGAGTAGTTCTGGGGGTCGACGCGGCCTATTTGGTGGTAGCCGGCGGTGTAGGTGAACAGGGCGAAGAAGGCGTTGGTGGCTTCGGGTGGGATGAATCCGGCGTGGAGTAGGAGCTCGAGCCCGCGTTCCATGATTCGTAGGCTGTGGGGGCCGATCCTGAGGTGGGTGCTGTAGACCCGGGCCAGGGCAGGGTGTGCGGTGAGCACGTGGTGGATGGCGCATCCCAGCGCGCGGAGCTGGGTGGCCCAGTCGCCGGTGAGGGTGGACAGGTCGACCTCGCTGAGCATGAGGTCGACCATGAGGTCGATCAGCTCGTCTTTGTCGCGGACGTGGTTGTACAGCGCCATTGGGGAGACCTGCAGTTCGGTGGCCAGGGCTCGCATGGTCAACGCGGCCAGGCCGTGCTCGTCGACGAGGCGCAGGGCGGTGCGCACCACCCGGGGTCGGGTCAGGGGTGGTCGCGGTATCTCGTCGTGGCTGGGGTCGATTCCCACCCAGCAGGTGGGCCGGTCGAGACGGGCTCCAGAGGTACTCGGCTGATCGATCACAGTTGATCCTTTCTCGCTGCGCCGCGCATCCAGAGCAGCGGATCTACCTCGCCCACGGGGGAGGGACAGCAGACCGCCATAAATAGGTTGACGACGTACGCTTCAATATACACTGTATATGCGAGTTACTGTTGTACATCGAGCTGTGGAGTAGTCATGTCAGCGTGCTGCAGGACACAAACCCGGCCAGCCCCCCCACCGTGCGATGCCCCCCGTGGAGGCGGTCCCGGTGCCGAGGAGCTCCCCACCGCCGCCGGCGCAGACCTCCCCTGACCGACAAATGCCGGGTCGGAGCTGCCCGCAACACCGGCCAGCTTCCAGCGCATCCCCCGCGGTCCCGCGCGACACCGCCACCACACTGGAGACCGCCGTGCTGCTGCGGCGAGCCGGGAAAGGTGACCCCAGGGCGTGGCAGGAAATCCTGCGCCGCTACAGCGGCATGGTGTTCGGCAAAGTCCACGCGTTTGGGCTGCAGGAGGCCGATGCGCGCGATGCGGTGCAGATGACCTGGCTGCGGCTTGCCGAAAACATCCACCAGATACAGCATCCCGAGCGCCTCGGTGGGTGGCTGGCCACCACCGCCGCCCGGGAATGCCTGCGCATCCTGCACCAAGCTCAGCGCACCCCCATCCCTACTGACGCCGTGGTCGACCACCTCGCCGACCCGGCGCCAGGCCCTGAGCAGCGCGTCATCGACGCAGAAACGGTGCAGACACTGCGCGTGCTGGTCGCCGAGCTGCCGCCTCGCCGACGAAAACTGCTGCGGGCGCTGTTCACCGACCACCCCCCCTCCTACGCCGAGCTGTCCCACGCCACCGGAATCCCCCTGGGCAGCATCGGCCCGACCCGCAACCGGGCCCTGCACCAACTCCGGCAAATGCTCGAAGACCACCAACTCGCCCCACTCCCGGTCCAGCGATGACCCCACTACCGGCGGGCTCGCCACGCCCAGCCCAGCGTGCAGCCTTTCCGGCGGCGCCCTTGCAGCCAGGAGCCGAAAACCCCCTGGGTGGCAGTCGTCGCGGAGGTCGAACTGGTCGGCATGCACCGGGCCGGGCTGCCGTTGCGCCTGCGCGACTCCCCGGTCCCACCCACAGAGACGCGCAGCTGGGCGGAGTACCTGTGGCCGGCCGGGTTCCGAAAGTGCCTGGTGGTCGGCCTGCACACTCCGGACGGCCGCCATCTGGGGGTGCTGGCCCTGCACACCGACACTGTCGATCAGGTACTGGCGGCGCCTGAGGTAGATGCACTGCTCACTGATGTCCAGATCGGCGTCGACCTGCGCCACCCGACGCCCGGACGCGATCAAGTCCAGGACCTTGCGACGAAACTCCGGCGGGTAAATTTGTGGGCATGGAGCGGGTCCTCCGAGCTACTGGGATGAGTGATCATCCAGTAACCCGACTCCGGACAACCCGGGGCACATCACAGCCTCCAACGAACCGGGGGAAGGTCAGATAGGCGTTGGTGACCTAAAGCGGGACTGGAATCACCGGGTCCGCAGCCGGGCTGCGGTCAGTAGGCGGGGGCCCACCCGCCGTCGGCCATGGACGAACTCGACCTGTGTGAAGGGCACCATCAGCAACGGCTGCTCGTCGCCGATGAGGTCGGAGTAGACGGGGACGAATCCGTGATGGTCTAGGCTCACTAGGAATTCGGCGCATAGCAGCCCTCGGCTGTCTAGGCATCCGGTGCCGTGCCAGGGCAACAGGGTAGAGCCGCCGAGGTAGGAGAAGCCGCTGCAGCCTGGTCGAGAGGCCACGGTGGCGAGCCGGACGTGTGGCGGATAGTGCTGGTTGACCTCGGTGGCGGCGTCGGCGAGGGAGGCGGCGAGATAGTTCACGGAGTCCTGCCAGGCTGAGGCAACCACTTCCCGCCGGGCTGAAGCGAGGTCTGGTGAGAGGTCTGGCCCGGTGTAGCTGTCGGGCCAGGCAAGCACCTCGCAGGCCCACCGTCGTGGGTCGGCCCCCGCTGGTACCGGTACCGGCACTGAGTACATCAGTGAGGACAGGATGCCGCGGAACGAGGGCACGCCGGCCAGCAACGGGGATGGCAGCGCCTCGGTCAGCCGCTGGTCGGCCCGGGCCGCACTGTCTAGCGAGCGTGTGCTGCCGGCTAGCAGCGAGATCAGCTCGCGGAACGTGCGACGGTGCCGCTCGCGTTTGCTCCAGCCTCGTGGGCCGAGCAGCCCGGCGACGAAGCTGGATTGGTCGTGGAAGAACACCGAATCGCCTAGCCTGAGCAGCTGGGCGTAACGCTGCAGTTGGCACTGGTAGCGCCGGATGTCCGCCCAGTCGCGTGGTCGTGAGTAGCCACCGTCGTTGAGCACCACCACCCGCAGGCCGGGCGGGTACAACGCCGCGACGGCCCCCTGCAGCTCTTTGAGTCGCAGCAGCGCACCAAGCTCGGCCAGATCCGGGCAGGGGCCGGCGGCTTTGAGACCGTTGTCGTGCTGCTTGAAGGGAAAACCGCTGGCCAGAATCGTGACAGGTCGTCGGGCTTTGATGAACGGCGCGATCTGTGTCATCGCGGTAGCCAGTGGATAACAGGAGCGGGAGCCCTTGAGGAACCGGGACCGAGTCAGGATCCGATGCAACGCCGCCACCACATCTCGCGGGTCGTGCGGTGACCAGCCACCGGTCACCGTGGTCAGATGCGCCATCGCGTTGTCGGCAAGCCGGGCGCAGGCATCCTCGGAGTTGGCCCGCAGGGTGTCCAGCAGAGCTCGGACTTCTCCGGCGTCTAGCCGGACGGGCCACCGGTCCACCCACATCGAGGTGCGCAACAACTCCAGCGGCAGCGCGCGCAGCGACCGAGCGTGCGAGAGGGTGACCGGCGCAGCGCCGGCCCCCATCGCCGCGCCGTTCCCCTCATGCTGGGGGGGGGCCTCGTGAGTCCGGTGGCCGCTGGAGGTGCAGATTCCACTGCTCTGGGTCCGGATCGGGGCCAGCGCTCCCGCCCCCAGTCGGGGAGCCAACGACACAGGGCTCGACACTAGACGCCCAGGTGGAGCGACACATCCCCAGTTTGCACGAGCAGTTGCACGCTCAGCAGTTGAACGGCTCAGTGCTGGATGGTCCGGCAGCGTTCGGACAACCGCCCAGCCCGCAGGCTGGCCATCCGGTGGTCAAATTCCGCCTGCACCGCTGGTGGGGACCCCGCTCGGGGGAATACCCCCGCGATCAATTTAAGGTCACGAATACCGTGGAACACTTCGAAGCCCTCCCCGCTTCGCACGTCGAAGCCATAGGTTTCGATGAAGTCACGCTGGTGTGCGGGGGGTCTGCTGAACCGGACGTCGGCCACTGCCACCGGGGTCAGGTCCCACTCGGGCGGCCCGATGGCGCACGAGTCGAAATCGCACAGCACCGGACCCTCCGGTCCGGGGATGACGTTGCCCAGATGCGCATCACCGTGCACTACCGCGGTGGGAAGCGCGAAATGCAGCTCCGCGACCGCAATGGCCAGCTCGGCACTGCGGCGCAGCAGAAAGTCTCGGTCAGCGCGGGCCATCGTGGTGGTGTGCCGCATCCGGTTGTCGAAATCGGTGAGCGGATCCCAGTCCGGCAACACCCGCCAGGGCGTGGGCACTGCGTGCACGGCCCGCAGCAGACGAGCCAAATCCGCACCACCGGGCCGCGGACCACTCGGCGACACCGACGACGAATCCTTCACTCGTGATCTCCGACGTCGCTGGTCTCGCGCCGCATGCCCACACCAACCCAGCGATAACCCGCTCACCCCCAACGCTGAAGGTGCCGTTAGGGATCATGGTGTGTTGGGTGACCCTTGAGGGTAGGCGGACTGTGGCGTCTGGTTTCTTTGATCGCGGTCCGCTTAACTGGTGTCGCCACTGATCTCCGTGATTGAGGGGGGCCCAGGATGGCGGTGGGGTCGCCGGTGCGGCGGGGTCTGATGGTGTCCCGTGTCTGGTTGCAGGCGGTGGGTGTGGTGGTGCTGTTCGGGTTCCTGATCCTGGGTCTGCTCGCCTACCGGACTTATGTCGATGAGCCGCCGATCCCCACCCAGGTGGTGTCGAGTTCTGGGCAGGTGTTGTTCACTGGTGAGGAGATCAGCCGGGGCCAGCAGGTGTTCCTCGGCAATGGCCTGATGGAGTATGGCTCGGTCTTCGGTCATGGTGCCTATCTGGGCCCAGATTTCACCGCGGACTACCTGCGTCGGGCGGCGTTGTCGGTGCAGTCGACCTACGCCGGGCAGGGCTCGGACAATGCCCGGCAGCTGGTGATCAACGACTTTCAGACCAACCGGTATGACCCGGGCACCGGTCGTTTGGTCTACACCGACGCCCAGGCTCGCGCATTCACTGTGTTGCAGGGTTACTACGGTAGCTATTTCGGTGACCCGACGACCGGCAAGGGTTTGCGGCCGCAGCTGATCACCAGCGCGCGAGACATCCATGACATGACCGCGTTCTTTTCTTGGTCGGCATGGGCCGCTGCGGCGCACCGGCCGGGTAAGGACTACTCCTACACCAACTCCTGGCCGCCCGAAGCGCTAGTCGGTAACGGGCCGACCGCGAATGTCGTGGTGTGGAGCGTGTTGTCGTTGATCGCCCTGTTGGGTGGGATCGGGGTGTTGTTCGCCGCGTTCGGCCGGTGGGGTGACCGGCTGGGCTGGCGCGGCCGGCAAGCCGAGTCGATCTCCTTCCGGCCGCCGGGGGAGGTGGCGGTGACCCCCGCGCAGCGGTCCACTGGCTGGTTTTTCCTGGTGGTCGCGCTGCTTTTTCTGGTGCAAACGCTGGTCGGTGCCGCCTCGCAGCATTACCGGGCGGACGTGTCGAACTTTTTCGGTATCGACTTGGCCAGGTTGCTGCCCTACAACCTGGTCCGTACCTGGCATGTGCAGTTGTCGATCTTCTGGGTGGCGGCGGCGTTCCTCGCGGTCGGTATCTTCTTGACCCCCATCATCGCCGGTCGGGAGCCACGGGGGCAGCACCGGCTGTCCTACGCGCTGCTCGGCGCGTTGGTCGTGGTGGTGGTCGGCAGCCTGACCGGGGAGTTCCTCGGCCTGCGCGGCTCGCTGTCGGCGGTGGGGTCGTGGTTTGGGGCGCAGGGCTTCGAATACCTCGACCTGGGCCGGTTCTGGCAACTGCTGCTGATCGTGGGCCTGTTTCTGTGGACGTTCATCCTCTACCGAGGCCTGCGGGGGCGCCTGCGTCGCGAGCATGGCGGAAACATGCCGTGGTTGTTCTTTCTCGCCGCGTTGGCGATCCCGGCCTTCTACGCGGTCGGGCTGCTCGCCAACGCCGCCGACAACTTCACCACCGCCGACTTCTGGCGGTTCTGGGTCGTGCACCTGTGGGTGGAGGACTTCCTGGAGCTGTTCACCACCGTCATGGTCGCCTACGTCTTCGTCATGCTCGGCGTCATCCGGGAACGGGTCGCGCTGACCGTGATCTACCTCGACATCGTCTTGTACTCGGTCGGCGGGGTGGTCGGCACCATGCACCACCTCTACTTCTCGGGGGAACCGGCCGAGCACATGGCTCTGGGTGCGTTCTTCTCCGCCTTCGAGGTCCTCCCGCTGACCTTCCTCACCGTCGAGGCGTGGAGCTTTTTGCAGCTCGGCGCCCGCCAGGAGGCCAAGTCCACGACCCCGTTCCCCCACCGGTGGGCGGTGATGTTCCTCGTCGCCGTCGGGTTCTGGAACTTCCTGGGCGCCGGCATCTTCGGGTTCCTGGTGAACCTGCCGATCGTGTCCTACTACGAGATCGGCACCGCACTGACCGCCAACCACGCACACGCCGCGATGATGGGCGTGTACGGCATGTTCGCTGTGGGTCTGGGATTGTTTTGTCTGCGCTACCTCATTCCCGCCCCACGGTGGCCCGACCGGCTCGCCAAGATCTCGTTCTGGTCGTTGAACATCGGCCTGGCCTGGATGTGCTTCGCGACCCTGCTTCCGCTGGGCATCGCCCAGCTCTACGAGTCGGTCGACAAGGGCTACTTCGAGGCCCGGTCGCTGAAGTTCATCAGCAACCCGACGAACGGTGTGCTGGAGTGGCTACGGCTGCCCGGCGACGTGGTCTTCATCGCCGGTGGGGTGGTGCCGTTCCTGTGGATCTGCTGGCTCGGCGTCCGGCACACCGGGACCACGGTCACCATGGAGGAACCCGAGGACGTGCTGTTCACCGACATCAGCGAACCGGTTACCGAGGCCCAAGGAACGCTGACCACATGAACCCCGAGGTGGTCCTGGCCGCCGGTTACGCGGTCTTTCTGCTCGGCGCAGCGGTCGGTTTGGACCGGCTCGCCCGCCACGCCCACAAACGCGCCGACCGGTACCGCACCGCCGGGTTCCGCTACCACCCCCAACATGACGCCTGGGTATGTCCCCGCGACGAGTGGCTGTGGCCGACCGAGTTCGACCCCGACCGGCGGATGGTGCGCTACCGCGCCAAGCCCAGCGTGTGCAACGCCTGCCCGGCCAAGGCAGACTGCACCAGCTCCCCGCACGGACGGGAGATCGTCCGGACCATCGACCCCTGGCCGCACTCCGAAGCCGGCCGGTTTCACCGCGGACTCGCGCTGATGCTGATAGGCCTCGCGGCGCTGATCCTCGTCATCGAGGTGACCCGCCACCACAGCCCGATCGCACTCGCCGTTCTCACCGTTGCCTTGGCCCTTGCCGGCGCGCTGGGCTGGCGCTTCCTAGACCACCTACGGCACACCCCGGCCGGCTTTCCCGACCCCACTCCCTCCACCGGGCTGCGACTCACCCCCGCCGACCGAACAGCAGCCCCGCCCGCGGACACCGCTTCGGTATCCCGGAGTCGATGGGGCTCGCCGACGCGGTGGTCAAGTATCCGACCGGGGCGCCGATGACCGGCACTGCCGTCGGCGTCCTCAGCATCATCGCGGTGGCCGCCGCGATCCAGATCGCGAACGTGCGGGTTCTCCGCGAGTACCAACGCGGGGTGGTCTTCCGGCTCGGGCGGCTCCGACCGTTACGCGGCCCCGGCCTAGTCGCGCTCATACCGCTGGTGGACCGGATGATTCGCGTCGACCAGCGCACCGTCACGCTGACCATACCGCCGCAAGAAGTCATCACCCGCGACAATGTCCCGGCCCGGGTCAACGCGGTCGCCTACTTCCGGGTGGTCGACCCGCGGCTGGCCATCACCGAAGTCGAAACCTACCCGGTCGCCACCTCTCAAATCGCCCAAACCACCCTGCGATCGGTCCTCGGACGCGCCGACCTCGACACCTTGCTGGCCGAGCGCGACCAACTCAACAAAAGCCTCCGTAAGATCATCGACGAACAAACCGAACCGTGGGGCATCAAGGTCACCACCGTCGAAATCAAAGACGTGGAGATCCCGGAAGCGATGCAGCGGGCGATGGCCCGACAAGCCGAAGCCGAACGGGAACGACGGGCTAAGATCATCAACGCCGAGGGCGAGTACCAGGCATCCCACCGCCTACACGATGCGTCGGAGGTTCTCAGTCGCTCCCCGGCGGCACTGCAACTCCGCTACCTGCAGACGCTACTCGAGCTCGGACTCGGTACAGGCCAGAACTCCACCATCGTCTTCCCCCTACCTCTCGAACTGATCCGCCCCTTCCTCGACGGCGCCCAGCGATTCACCCCCCCTACGGCGCCACCACACAACGCAACGGACCCCAACTCATCGTCGACTTAACCAAGACCGGCTCACGGCACCCGGCGCCGGACTGTCCGGTGGCCAGCAACAGAAGGCCACCCAGGCCTTCAACAGTGGACGGGCAGGGTGATAACCGCCGCGACCTCGCACCGGGAGCACCCTGCTCGCGATTAGATCTTGAGTCCGTCAACGATGACGGTGTGAGGGCGTCGTTGCGGGACCGAGCGGGCGGCAGTGGTTCTGAAGCCGAGCATGGCGTTGCCGGTCGGGTTGTGATTGACCATCACCCCGGTGTCGACGAAGGCGGCGATGTCATCGTCGGTCGCGACCCGGCGTGCATCGCGGTGCACCGGGAAGTCCAACATCCCGGCATCGGCGAGCCGCGCGGTCGGCGTCCAGCCAAAGGCTGCCTGGTGTGCGCCGCCCAGGCTGTGCCCGACCAGGATCACCGGCCCGTTCGTCGCGGCCCTGCGAACCAGGCCCAGCGTGTGCTCGACGTAGTCGTCCAGGGTGAGTCTGGCGAGCGGAGAGCGCGCGTGGACGAATGTGTCTTCGTCGTGCTGGCCTTGATGGCATTGTCAGGTTGTTCAGCGTCTAGGGTGGCCGGTCGCTGCGTGAGGGTGTGGACCATCCTGGGCTCGTGGATGCCACGACGTCGTCGTTGTACAAAGGTCACCGGTTCCCGGTGGAGATCATCAGCCACTGCGTGTGGCTCTACCACCGGTTCCCGCTGAGCCTGCGCGACGTGCAGGAGATGATGGCCGAACACCGGCGTCATCGTCTCCTACGACACCATCCACCAGTGGAGCCGCAAATTCGGGCAGACCTACGCCAACGGACTGCGCCGCCGCCGGGCACGCCCCGGGGACAAGTGGCACCTTGACGAGGTATTCATCAAGATCGCCGGTAAGACCCACTACCAGTGGCGAGCCGTCGACCAGCATGGCACTGTCCTGGACATCCTGGTCACCTCCAGGCGCGACGCCAAGGCCGCCACCAGGTTCTTCCGCACACTACTCAAGGGACTTGAGTACGTGCCCCGGGTGCTGGTCACCGACAAGCTGGCCAGCTACGGCGTGGCACGGCGCCGGGTGATGCCCGGGGTGGAGCACCGCCGGTCGAAGTATCTGACCAATCGGGTGGACAACTCCCACCAACCCACCCGGGCGCGCGAATGGGCCATGAAAAAGTTCACCTCGCCCGGCGGCGCGCAGAGGTTCCTGTCGGCGTTCAGCGGGATATCACCGCACTTTCGGCCCCGCCGACAGACTCACCGCAGCCGGTTACCGCCACGAGATGGACACCCGATTCACCGCCTGGAACGCGGTCGTCGGCGTGCCCGCAGCCGCCTGACCCAGGCCGCCGCAGAACCACATCCCGGATGAAGACAACCCGGCCACCCCAGACGCTGAACAACCTGACCATGCCCCCGTAACGCCGCCAGGAACGCCGTGGCCTCCACATGCAGCGCGTAGTCGACCACGCCCACCACCACCCACGACACCGACTCGTCGCGAGCGGACACCGCGCGCTCGGCCTTGTACCTGTTGATCATCGAAACGAACACACCAGACACCCCAGACACCTAGTGGATACCCCTCTGGAGCGAGGGCGCGGTCCCGAAGAACACACGTCTCAGACGGACTTTCGCTCCTAGAGATAACCAGACATCCGAGCTGGTCTTCGTGGCCGTCTCGGTAGGCCAACGGCTGTACCTCTACTACTCAACCCCGTGGTCGGGGATGACTGGCGGCTGGTCGAGGACATCAAGGCGAACGAGCTCCCAATCAGAAGTCGACCACACGTCACCGACGCAAGCGGCGGAACTCGCCCATTCCGGACGAATTGGCATCGGAATGACGTCTTCATTTTCAGTTGACGCGTTGGCCCAAAATGTGGAGGTCGCATTCTCGGTGGGGACTTCGTTTAAGGAGTACGGTAGTCACAGGTGGGGGTACTATCGAACGGAAAGTACACAGGCCGTCACCCAATTAGACACACACTGCATCGAGGTGGCATTGAGCTGATCGTCCTTGACGGTCCGTCATAATTACTCATGTGAATCTCACCCGCTTGACGGGATTGAGCCTTGCGGAGCGGTGTGTGATGGGTGTGGAACCGGGGTCTGCGGCTCGATCTGACGGTTAGGTCAGGTCGCGACCACGGAGATCCTGCCCCTAGCGGTAGACGTTTTCTAGGAGGAATTGATGTCTAACAACTTGGCCTTTGCCGAACTTGAGGCGCAGCACGTGGAACTGCTCCCAGCTCGTACCGTCCTGTCGCTGTTCAGCGTCCCCACGCCTAGCCCCCGGCCTGGCGTCGGCACCTGCGGCTGGCCCTGTACCTACTTCCACAGCACGACCGGCAACCCCAACATTTCGATCCAAAGCGCCGGTGTCGGTACTGGCGGCGCTGCCGGGTAAGTAACTGCCCCCGGCCACTTCTGAGTCGAGTGGGTCCGCTGAGTGATCAGCGATCGCGTGCCGTGCCGTTGGCTAGGGAGGGGTGACCATACCGGTCACCCCTCCCTAGCAACGTTATGCGGTCAGTTCTCGGATACCGGGTGAAATCTCGTACTGCGCACGTGTCAGACGCCGCGCCGACCTGGGCGAATAGCCTCTACCGTAGGTTCGCGGTCCGTTGTTGAACCCGTCCACTCACCCGATCTATGCGCCCGGGCCGCATAGCCTCCCGGTGTTGTCCCGCTCTTTGCTGCCAGGTGGGTTGTTGCTCGCGACCGGCACCGGATCGGTGTTTTTGTCATGCGCGCCATCCTGGCAGTCCCCGCCGCTGGGGCGTCGGGTCGACGCCGTGGAAACGGTAACCGTCTAGGCCAACACCGGGGCGCTGGCCGGGGCGCTGGGGCCTCGTTGGCCCGCAGATCAGGAGCTGTCAGCGACGTCGGGGGTCTCTTCTCGTTGGTTGTGCTGGCGGGGGATGACCGACAGTCGCAGCCGGTGGGCTTCGAGGGGGTCCAGCGCTAGTGCGTAGAGTCCGCCGGCCTGGTCGCCCATCGAGTCGGGGCTCAGGTCGGCGAAGTCGAGCTCGACGCTGCCGCCGAGTTTCATCACCACCGCGACGAGCAGGGCGTGGGAGAGGTCGGGGTCGTAGTCCAGGGCGGGAATCGGCTCACCTGTCACGGCCCCTGCTCCTTGCTATGCGCTCGGCGGGTGCCCTGGGGCCTTGTTGTCGGGGTGGGGTGAGGTGTCGGTGGGGTTTGTTTTAAGGGTTGCTCTGGCTGCTTCTCCGGTGTAGGTGGGGTGGCCGGGAGGATGTCGGCCACCCCACCTAGGTCAACGGCACTGCACGATCTGGTGATCGCTTGACGGTGCTGCATGACGTAGCTGCAGTCGGTTGCCCCAACACCGCCCTGAGCGCCGCCGGTTAACTGGTGCCGTTGGGTAAGCACCATTACCCGGCTCGAGTCACCTGCCGTGGGCTTAGGCTGCGCCACCGTGGCCGCCGGCAGCGTCGCCGCCGCTGGCGACTCCAGTGCCCAAGACGCCGATGCCGCTCAGGACGTTCACGCCGACGCCGCCCTGGGCGTTGCCGCCGC
This sequence comes from uncultured Actinomycetota bacterium, assembly GCA_963717245.1. Lineage (GTDB taxonomy): Bacteria > Actinomycetota > Actinomycetes > Mycobacteriales > Pseudonocardiaceae. The sequence continues at coordinate 35,561 of CAVQVV010000009.1, forward strand.
CGCCACCCTCGTTGCCGTTGCCGTTGCCGGCCCGGAACGTGGACATGACGGTACGGGCGGGAAGCAGCTCCACGTGCTGGCCCTCGATCTCCACAAAGCTCAATGCATCAGACATATAAAACCCCTCTCCTTAGTGCGCCCCCAGGGGAACCGGGAACGGAACCCCTCATCGACCCATTGCCGATTCGGCTTCTTCACCATAGCCAGGAGAAGGTCCCGGACAACATACATTCCTTTCCTCGGGTTTTGTCCGCCGCTACTTAATTGTGAAGGTGTTTTTTCGGTTACTTAGTCAGGCGTCGAAAGTACGGAGATTCCATCAATGGGGTACCTAGTCGAATGTGTGTGGGGCCTGGCTGAAATGCTCCTCGGAATCACGTCGCCGCTGGTAGAAGACCGGCCCCAGCAGACGCTCAGAGTTCAGACACCGCCGATGACGCGGCGAGTACGGATGTGGGTCGCTCCCCTCGCATCCGGTACCGGACTAGCAGATGCGTGGTTTAAGCAGGACTTATGGGGGCGCTACGTAGATCCCCGGGGCGTGACTACCTAGTTTGCGGACCTCCGACAATCTAACTGTCACCCAAAGACCACCTAAAGTGATCGCCCTGCCTACCAACATCTGCGACATGACTACTTAAAGTGCTCATCTTTCTACCGAGGTTACGTCGGTGTGACCACCTAGTTCCAGCACTGGCGCCACCTAGTAAACACGCTCACCGTCGCTGGCGACACCGACGACAAAAGGTGACAATTAGGTATCGACGCGCCTGGTGATCGATGAGGCAGGCAGCGAGCTCACCTAAGCTGACAAACACCCGGTCACAGACTCACGTAGTTGCCTCGCCGTCGTTGAGACGAGATAGTGAGCAATGGGTGTACGGGTGGACTGGACAGCTTCCAACGGCGTCATACCTGGTTGGGTTTCCCGTTGGCGGTGGTCTATAAGTTCGTTGATGATCAGGGTGGCTACCTGGCCTCTGGTGATCACCTACTATGGTTTCCGCTCACTGTTTCCCCTGCTGCTGGTGCTAGTCAGTGCTCTGGGCTACACGCTCGACAGTGATCCCGCCTTGCAGCACGCGCTGGTCGGCTCGGCGTTGCAGCAATTCCCGATCATCGACCCGGAACTGCAACAGAACGTCAGCTCAATCCACGGCAGCCGCCTGGGTGTGATCTTGGGTATCCTCGGCGCGGTCTACGGGGGGCTGGGTGTCACGCTGGCCATCCAGAATGCCTTCGATCGAGTGTGGGCGGTGACGCGTTATGCCCGCCCCAACCCGGTGGTGTCCCGGCTTCGCGACCTGGTGCCGTTTGTGCTGTTCGGGGCGGTCATTGTGGTGACCACCGCACTGTCTGTGGTCGTCCGGTGGCCGATGGTTTTGGCTACGGTCTGGGCATCGGGGCGCGTATCGCCGCGCCTGCCGTCGCGGTGGCCGTCAACGTGGCGGTGTTCGTCATCGGGTTTTGGGTGCTGACCGTCCGCGACGTGGAGTGGCTGATCTGCTGCCCGGAGCGGTCGCCGCCGCAGTCGCTGTGCGGGTGCTGCAGACGGTGGGCGCGTTGTTCCTCAGTCGGGAACTTACCGGCGCGTCGCAGGTCTATGAGGTGTTCACGCTCGTGTTCGGGTTGTTGGCCTGGCTGTATCTGCAGGCGGTCATCGTGGTGTTCTGCGCGGAGATCAACACGGTCCGCGCGCGGCGGCTATGGCCCCGCAACCTACTCACCCCCTTCGCCGCCGACATGGCGCTCACCCCCGCCGACCGGGCCTCCTACCGCTCTTAGGCCCCCCGCAGTTTCCAGCGAAAAATCATCGATGTGCAGCGTTCATGCTGGTCAGGTGGTTTGACCACGCGAGTCGAGCGAGCAGCGCCGGCGACCAGCCGGCGTGGGCAACACCGGCCCCACAGCCGCAGGACGCACCCGGGAGGAACGCGCCGGATAACATGTCACCCAGCAGCCGAAAGGTGTGCTGTTCACGTATGTCACGATGCCTCGCAATGGATCGATCCACCGTATAAAAGCCATTTCCGACGATCACCGGCGTCCACGGCGGTCGCTCTCGCCGACCTGCGGATCCTTCCTGGGAGGAGATCAACACTGAATCGTTGTTCCTTCGCTGGAAACTACGGGGAGACCTACATGTCCGCCGAGCTCATGCCCCAAGGCGGATGGACCGAGACATTCGACGCCGAACTCATCAGCCCTCCCCAGCTATGGCGGCTGGTCTGTCTTCAAGCGGCAGAGCCGAGCTGACGGTGGCCCTCTGCAGGAAGATCGGCAAGGCCGACTGGTCTTCGTCCGATCCACCGACCTCCCACGAGATGATCTTCAATCTGTCCACATAAACAGCGGTAGCCCTCCGCGCTTAAAGGGATCACCGCTGCCCGAAGTGCGGTAGACAGCGAAAAGGAACCCCACTATCGAAACGCTCACACTCGGGCGGCAGCCAGTTACAGGAAACACGATTTTCGTCGCCTCGGGCCCCGGGGATGTCACCGGCGCTGGGTAGGGATGTCGCGCTGCGCCGAGGTGGTGATCAGCGCGGTGGTCTCGGCGGCGAAAGTTTCGCTGAGCATGGTGATAGCGCGCCCCGCCTCCTGCACGGCCGCGCGGGTGTGGTGAGCATGCATGGCGGCAAGGGAGGGTGTGTGCGCGTGGCCGGCGACAAACCATCTGTCGAAGCTGTGTCGGGCCACCGTCATCGCGAGCTCAGCGTCGTGCCACTGCCTGCTTGCGGTGATCGCCCGGGTGACGGCGTCAGGCTGGGCCGGGTGGTGCGGCGCGGATCCTTCTTGGTTCATGCCGGTGACCGTTGCTGCATGGCGGTTGGTGGGCCGGGTGTCAGTGGGCTCGGTCGGGGCGTGTGGCAGCAGGACCACCTGCATCCGGGTGGCTGATGGAGGGGCGTTGGCACTCGCCGCCGGTTGCAGTGCGCCCAAGGCCCGATGCTCGGCCAGGCGGCTCGCGGCGGGGGTGACACCCAGGGCCGGCCACGATGTCCGGGATGGACACCCCGGCCACAACCCGCAACAAGACGATCTCACGGTCCGGTCCGGACAGCGTGGCGAGCAGCGCCCGGCGTCGAGTGCTCGCTCGCGGTGCTCGCCGGAAGCTGTGGTAGCGGCGGGCTCCCGGCTCGGCAGCCGGGAAGACAGGCGGTGGCGCCACCGATGCCCCCCACCCAAGGGTGGTGCCACCGCCGGGACCGGCCGCTGCACTCCTCACCCGAGGCCCCGTCTCGGGTTGCGGCTGCCGGTCGTGGGATCCGGTCGGGTCGTGACCCCACCGGAATTCGTGCGGCCCACCCCGCGAGTGCCCACCACGCCGGGCGGAACGTTCGGGGCCAGCCTGGTGTCGGGAAGACACTCACGCAAGGCGCGACCGTCGGAGGTCGCGAGGATCCGGGGAGGCGCAAGAAACACCGCATGACACACCTCCGGACGGCAGGTGCTTCGGCGCGAGTCGCCGAGCACAAGCGACGCCAGGGTCCGGGGCGTGTACAACGAACAACTCGTGCATCTGCACCTGCACGTGCATTTAGGCAAGGTAGCGCGTGTACTCCACGGCGTCAATGCACGTGCATCCGCTCCGCATCAGGCGAGGAGTGCAGACCTCCACCGCAAAGGAAGTGGAATCGTCTTCAGCGCGAACACCGGCTCACGCTTTCCGCCATTAGCTACTACGAAAACAACCTGCACCCTGACTTGGACCAGCGGTCCTACCACCACCAGCACCTGCGGGCCTGCATCAACGCTGCCGCGCTGCTCGGGGTGCCCTGCGTGGGCACTTTCATCGGCCGCGACCCGAGCCGGACCGTCGCAGAGAACCTGAAGTTAGCCCAGCATGTTGCTATCGGCGCGGATCACGGCCCTCGTTCGCCTCAACCCGGTACGCGTTGACTTGGTGGAGCGGTTCGAGAAGCTCGTCGCAGACTACAACGCCGGCAGCATCAACACCGAGAACTTCTTCCAGGAGCTTCTGAACTTCAGCAAGAAGCTGACCGCGGAGGAGTCTCGTTCCTTGTCCGAGGGCTTGACCGAGGAGCAGCTTGCAATCTTCGACCTGCTGATGCGCCCAGCGCCGGAACTGTCAGACGACGAGAAGGCGCAGGTGAACAGGGTTGCGGAGGAACTGTTAGCAGTCCTCAAGCGCGACAAGATCGTCCTCGACTGGCGAAAGGCACAGAGCACGCGGGCGGCCGTGCGCGTTGCCGTGGAGGAGACCCTGGACCGGCTGCCGGAGAAGTTCACGCGCCAGCTCTACGCGCAGAAGTGCGATGGGGTGTACCAGCACATCTTCGACAGCTACTGGGACGACGGGCACTCGGTGTACGGCGAGGCGGCGTGATCCATAGGGCCGGGTTGGGAATCACTTCAGCTGAGCGCGTCGGCGACGGCACTGTCAAGCTAACCTTGATCATGATCTACTTTGCTGACGCAAACGCAAAGATGTAGGTATTTTGTCGGCGGACGGTGGACGACGAGCAGGGCCACCGGCCCGTGCAGTGGTTTCACCACAAGTGGGTGCATCGACCTGGTGACCACGGCCGACCGCGACAGGGTCATGGGCCGATCAGGTTGCAGATGCGTCGGCCGACGTTGGCACACCGGTCGGGGTGCGGCCCTGCGACCGGTTCGTCACCAATTAACCAGCCGCGGTAACGTGATGGTCCCATCCAGCAGCGCCTGGCCCACGTCAGGAGTCGGTTCGGTGACCACCCGGAATCGGGACGACTGGTGTCCCGGATCGGCACGGCCACTGTCATGGTCGGGTGGGCGCGCTGGTGGATGGCCGGGGTCGCCTGCTGTTGGCTATGATGACCCGCGTGAACGCGGCGTTCGAGGTTTCCCCTGATGATCCCCAGCAGGTCGCGGCGGCCATCGCCCGCGCCGCCGAGGGTGCGGTGGTGCACCTCGTCCGCGACGGCCACGCTGTCGCCGATATCGTTCCCGCGAGGGCGCAGCCCGGTCGTGCGCAGCGCGATCCCCGACACATCCAGATCAGCCAGATGATGGCCGAACGCTTCGGCGCACCCGCCCTGGCCGACTACCGCCGGGCCTATGACAGCAGCGGCGCACCGTGGCCGGGAGACGACTACATCCGCCGCAACCACCCGGTCGCGGACGCCTCCTGAGCGACCTCACGGGCGAGTCCTTCGCCGCGTCCGCCGCCGGCAAGGTCCTCGACGCAAGCGCCCTCGCCGCCTGGGCCTCCGGGCACCTCGGGATGCAAACCTTTACTGGACTACGAAGCGACTGTCAGTGCTCACCGCCGCGGTCCCGGCGTAGTGGCGGCTCGGCCGCGGCCCGCCGCTGTCGGCGGTGCTGCTCTTGCTTGAGTGCTGCGACCAGCAGCCATTTAATCAGCGGTCTTGTTCCTTTGGTTCATCAGCCCGGGTCTGTTTCTCAGCTTCCTCGTCCGATTCGGTTGCTGAGACGCTGGGAGGCGACGGCTTGACCTTGCCCGTCAATTCCCACATGGCCGTCAGCACGGCCTGCGCGTTCTTCGGCGGCATCTCGCTGATGATTTCCGCGGCCACCCGGGAAGGGAGGCTGGCGAGCAGGGCGGCGGCGACCTTGGTATCCATCGCGGCGACCACGCTGGCCGTGGGACCCTCGTCCTGATCTGGCGTGACCAGTACGAGGTTGCCGTAACGACGCCGACGGGTCAGGTCCGGCCGGACGCGGTTGAACTCCGCGCGCGACCAGGCCTGCCGCCATGCCTTCGCTGGACGCCATCCCTCTCCGTAGGCGTGCCCCGTATCGCGCGTTTCCAGATACGACGCCAGGGTGGCCACGATCCTCATAAACAGGTCGAATCCGGGGATGCGTTGCCCGCTGAACACCTCCGATAGGGTGCTCAGGCCGTAGTACCCGTCCATCCGCCGGTGTAGTTCTCGCAGACTCGGGTTCCCGACGGCGATCTTCAGCACCTGCAACTGGTAATGAAGGTCATCGTAGGTTCGTACCTGTTCAGGCTGCGGTTGGCACTGCTCGGGTTCGGCGATGTCGGGCTGGACCGGGCGTAGGCGACCTGCACGGATGGGTCGTCCACTGGCAGATCTGGTCGGTATCACGATGTCGGCTTCACCTAGCTTGCGCCGGAGGTTGCCGGCGGCGCGTTGGGTGTCCAGCCAGTACTTTTCCCAGTCCTTTATCTCGTCGTCATCGGCACCGCACGCCTGCACGAATGCCTTGACCACGGGCCAGGTGGGCAGGATTTTGCCAGCGGCGGCCTCCGCGAGGACGGAGTGGGAGAAGTGGCAGAGTGCCGCCATCGCGCGGTAGGTCAGCTTCTTGGGTGTCTGCGCCCGACAGTCCCGCAGTCGTTTCGCGAATTTGCCGATCGGACCGTCGTCCTCGATCGGGTTGAGGGGTCGTCCCATCGTTGGCGCCCCTCATGCCGAGCGGGAGACGAGACGCGCGACCTGGGCTACCCGGGTTAACGCGTACACCGCCACGGTGCTCAAGGTCGCCGGGACACCGACGGCGACGGCGACGGGGTAGCCGTGCGCGACCAGAAATCCGATGATCACGAAAAACGCGATGATCACGATCAGGTAGGGCATGAACCACCACCAGGGCAGGCAGTGAGAGCGCTGACGCCAGTGGTACCTGGACATGATCAGCCAAAACAACATCGACATGAACATGGGGCGCTTCTTCCGTAACAGTTGGTCCGGTTTGGACGCGACCCGGTAGCCGTCCGGGGGTGCACGCGCTGTGGCCCTTCCATCCTGTCACGATTGCGGGTCCATTGCCCCGCCCGATTGTTCGCCTCTGTCAAGACTTGATACCGCTGAGTGTTCGCGAGCAGAGACCCATGATGTCGGCTTCACCTAGCTTGCGCCGGAGGTTGCCGGCGGCGCGTTGGGTGTCCAGCCAGTACTTTTCCCAGTCCTTTATCTCGTCGTCATCGGCACCGCACGCCTGCACGAATGCCTTGACCACGGGCCAGGTGGGCAGGATTTTGCCAGCGGCGGCCTCCGCGAGGACGGAGTGGGAGAAGTGGCAGAGTGCCGCCATCGCGCGGTAGGTCAGCTTCTTGGGTGTCTGCGCCCGACAGTCCCGCAGTCGTTTCGCGAATTTGCCGATCGGACCGTCGTCCTCGATCGGGTTGAGGGGTCGTCCCATCGTTGGCGCCCCTCATGCCGAGCGGGAGACGAGACGCGCGACCTGGGCTACCCGGGTTAACGCGTACACCGCCACGGTGCTCGATGATCACGATCAGGTAGGGCATGAACCACCACCAGGGCAGGCAGTGAGAGCGCTGACGCCAGCGCTACCCGCGACATGGACATGGCGACGCTTCTTCTGTTCGGTCCGGATGCTCTGCGCGACCCGGTAGCCGTCCGGAGGAGCACGCGCGTGGTTCATCTGAATCTTCCCATAAGGCCGGATGCGTTGCCGGTCCGATTTGTTAGCCCCTTGTCAGGACTTGGGCCGTCGAGTGTTCACGATCAAGGGTGGTTGTCGTTTGTATGGGCGACAACCCCTGACAATCGGTGGATCTCGCCAGGTTAACCCTGGCTGTTCACGAACGTCCTGACGCGGTCCAAGTTCGTGCGGAACACCTGCCAGCATCCCAGCGAACCGGTATCACTGATCCATGTGCCGACGTAACGTCACAGCGTCATATCGGTGCATGAGGTAGGGCGCTTGTCTGTTGGTCCGGATGTTGGTGCCCTGGCCAGTTCGGGTCTCCTGTTAGCCGCAGGAGGACCGGTCGTATCGGGACGGAGGGGAGCGTCGTGAGTACGGGTATCCGTATCACCTCACTTCGGCTCTCTACGGTCCTCGGCCCGCCCATGGGTTGAGGGACCAACGACAGCGCTGGTCAGAACTACGCGGCACCCAGTGGCGGCTATCCACCGGCTTCCGCACGGCGCTGTCGTTGGTCCCGATTCGACATTAATCAGTGTGAGGCGTGCATGGAAGGCGCTGAGGTCACCCGGAACAGACCTGAACGGATTCGGCCACAGACGTGAGAGCCACTTAGCCAAGAGGGCCATCGTGAGGGAATCTGTGGTCACGCCCAACGGCGAGTTCTCGCTGTATCGCCGCCCATACCCGCTAACGACAGGCCATTAGATGTCGAACAGGGTCAGTTGGTTGGGGTAGCGGTCGCCGAGGGTGATGACGGCGTCGATGATCGCGGTGAGCTGGTGCGGGTCGGTCGTGCCCGTGGTGAGGGCGTGGCGGACCGCGTCACGGATGGCGTGGGATTGGCTGGCTGGCCGCGTTTATCGGCGTAATCGGTGCGCTGGCCGGTGAACGTCATCCTGGCGATCCGGTCGCGACTAGCGGCCATCAGCAGGTTGTCGCGCTGGCTGCTAGCCGCCAGGTGGTCGAGCCGGACGCAGATCGGCAGGTCGCAGCGGTGCAGGACCACGGTGCGGGCGGGCAGGGGGCCCATACCAGGCCCACCACAGCCAGCGGGAAACGCGGACGGTGCCTGAACGCAGAGTGCGGCGGGCAGGGCCTCGTCGGCGTAGTCCGGGTCGTGGAAGCGGCCATAGCCGTCATCGGCCAGGGCGCCAAGCCAGATCGTGTGTGTCGCGTGGCCACGGTTTTTGGGATGAACCGCTCCCAGGCTTTCGCGGTCGCGTAGGGCGGCATTTCGATCGTCGCCTCCTGCATGTATCGTCTCCGCCTCCGGCCCGATCAACACGACGACCGCCCAACCCCCGCGCCGCCGAACCCGTGAGGTTCTGGCGACGCCCGTTGTCACGCGGTCAGGTGTGGCCTCGCGTGCAGGGTTGGGGACCTCACTGGACGCTGATGATGGGCATGCCGAGGTTGACACGGTCACCTGGTTGTTGCCGGTCGAGGCTGACGAGCTTCTTGGTAGCCGCGTCCAGGCTGGTCTGCAGTCCTTGGACTTCGCCGAGCCAGCCGTTCATCCGTGCCTCTTGGATGCGGTCCTTGAGGTTGTGGATGATCTCGATGAGGCGAGGTCGGACGGTGGGGTCGAGTCTGAGACTGGGGCACCGGATGCAGGCGTGTTCATGTTTGCAGGGCGTTCCGTAGGGTCGGCCGCACTCGCCGAGCTCGAGCTTGCGGGCCTGGAAGTGCTGCTGGAACTCGTGCCATTCCTGCTCGGTCGGTTCCCGGTACTCTGCTTCGGGTCGCGTCGCCCGGCGTTTGTCGAGGAACGTCCGATAGTTTCTGACCAGCTCTTCGTCGAAGACTGCCAGGTAAGCCTGCGTGGTGTTGATGTTGGTGTGGCCGAGTAGTCGAGCGACAATGTGGACGGGCAGACCGCCGGTGACCGATTCGGTGGCGAAGATCCTGCGGAAGTCGTGCGGGGTGTAGTGCAGCGGTTGGCCGGCGGCGTCGCGGAGGCCGGTGCGGGCGAGGGTTTGGTTGAGCAGCTTCTGGATCGTCCCGAAACCGAGCACGTCCCACTTCCAGCCGTAGCGGCGTTGGAACAGGTGCGGCAATGGTGGGCCGGTGACCTTCTCGTGGGGGTCGTAGCGGGCGGTCAGCGGGACGGTGCCGTTGTTCTGGTTCCGCTGCCGCGTGATGATCGTGGCCAGTACGCTGGCTAACTCGGGGCTGATCAGCAGTAGGCGTTCCTCGTTGCTCTTCGACGGCACGATCTGCAACATCGGGACGACTTCGCTTGTGCTGGGTAGCCGGTAGGAGATCAAGGCGAGGTGCGTGATCTCGGTCAGCTCCTCCACTCGGACGCCGGTGTGGCGCAGAGTCTCGATGACCGCCCACGCCCAGAACGCGTCGGCCTCGGTGCGTTCGACGTCGACCACCTCGCCGGTGGCCAGCTCCTCTACCTGGATCGGTGGCCTGTCGCCGAAGGACCGTTGCCGGTCGCGGTAAACCCTGGGAGCGACCCGACGGAGCTCCCGCCCGCCGTGCTTGAAGGTCGTGCCGATCGGGGTTTCCTTCGCGGTGGCCAGCAGCGTGGCTTCCTCGGCCCGGATCCGCTCGGCCGTGTCGACCAGGACCGGCAGGTGGGGGAGGCGTTCCCGGATCCGTTGGTGCATCGCCGCGGTGGTCGTCTTCTTCACCTTGGTCATGCCGACGATCTCGCCGCGCTGCACCGGGCAGGGCACAACCCATGGCACCCAGGACGGGTCGTCCAGTGCCCACTCCCGGATGTCGAGGTAGAACGATCGAACCCGCAACAGCAGGTCGAAGTAGTCCTTGCGCGGCCGCGTGCTGCCGTCCTTGTCCGTGATCAACCGGAGCCGATGCTTCCAGGTCTCGGCGACCTCGTGGGGCAGGTGCAGGGTGTCGATGCCCGGATTCTGGTGCTCGATCAAGGCCCAGAAGTTCCCGGTTAGCGTGCCAACCAGGTTGCGGAAGGTGCCGTAGTCCAGCGCCGGGCGGCGTTCCTCCAGGTATCGGATCAGCAGGTCGCGAACCGGTCGACACTGAAGCCGGTAGGCGTCGACCAACTCAGCGGTAGAACGCTGCCCCACCCGCAGGGCCTCGCGCATCGTGGCGTGCTCGCCCAGGTCCGTGACCTCGCGCAGCATCTCCCAGGCCAGAGAAACCGCGCTTTTGGGGCGACCATACTTCTGGATCCCCCAAGCGCGGTAGGCCAACAGATCCTCGGCGGTGAGCTGGTCGACCTCACGACCGGTGTGTAAAACAATCTTGCAGATCACCGTGAGGCTTTCGCCGACGCTCCCCTGCCGGGCGTCAAGCGCCGCGGCCTTCTGCTCAAGCTTGCTGAACAGGTCCGGGCGGAACACCTGCCGAGAGTAAGTGAATAGGTTGTAAGAATTGTAGCGGGTCAGAAAGCCATAGCTGGGCAGCACGACTCGACACAGCAGCAAGCAGACCAGCCCGCTCATCACCTCGCCGCGCTTGGTGACCGGGGCCCGGGGGTCATCGGCGAGGACGTCATCGATCCAGTCGAGGCCATCTTCTGCGCCCGCGGCCAGCCAACGGTCTTGCCAGCCCTCACCGGGATAGGTGAGCAGCCAGTCCAGGATGGCGCGGGCTCCGTTGTTGCGGCTGATGCGGCCGCTGTGTCCGGCCTCGGGCCAGACGGGCAGCGCGGGGAACCGCGCCAGGATCGCGTCGATCGGCAGCTGGTCAAGTGGCCCCACCCGGACCGAGCCCTCCAGCAGCTCATCATGCCGCCGGTACAGATAGGGATAACGCGCGGCCGGCCGACCGGCCAGCTCGGGTGCGGTCGAAGTGCTGCTCGTCGAGGTCATCGCAGGGGCGCTCCGAACAGCACCGCGAGATCACCCGTGTCGTATCCGGTCGCGACCGGCGGCGAGGGCTGCTGGGCGCGTTGCTCGTACTCGGCCAGGTGGCGCTGAACACGGCGGATCACCTGCGCCTCATCCTCAACGAGGTAGACACCGGAGGTGGTGGACAGGTGTGCGTGTCCGAGGATGGTCTGCACGTCCTTCATCGACAGGGTGCCGTCGCGGGCCATGCGCAGCGCCGCGGTGTGCCGCAGGTCGTGCATCGACCAGTTGGTGCCGAGCAACGCGTTGGCCCGCCGGAACACCGCCCGCAGCGCCTCATAATTCATCGGGTGCCGCCGCAGGCCATCTCCATGGTCGCGCCGCCGCCGCGACCACCACAGCGGCTCGTTCGGCTCGAGCGGGCCACCGAGCTCAGCGAGGTACAGACGTATCCAGACGAACACGTCCGGGCTGGCCGGCAGCCACTGCTCCGCGCCGGTGCCCTTGCGGTGCACCCGCACGAGCTGATCGCCCCAGTCCAGGTCCACACCGCGGACGCCCAGGATTTCGGCGGCGCGGGCCCCGTTGCTGACCCCGATGGCGAGAATCGCCCGGTCACGGTTCGACCGAAGACCAGCAAACAGGTCGTTCCACCGCTCGTCCGGCATCGCGCGTGGTTGGCGCTTCGGGATCTTCGGGTTGTACCGGACCTTGCCCTGGGCACGGAAGGGTTCCAGCGGGTTATGGTGCGCGTGTCGCCGGCCCCGTCGATCCAGCTGCACCGGATTGATCAGCGGCCCCTCCCCGAGTTCGATCCAGAACTCATAGAACGTGCGCAGCACCGCGTTCGAATGCTGCACCGTGGTCGGCTTGTACTGATCGTCGAGTGACCGCTTGCGGGTCACCGGGTTGACCGTCCCGGCCGTCGCTGCCGACGCCGTGCGCGCAGATCGTCGTGGCTTGCGCGCCTGCTTCAACCACAACACCAGGTCCCGGACTTCAGCGGGCGTTGCTTGATCCCAGGCGACCTCGACAGCCTGCAACCAACGCCACCACCGCAACAGGCCGTAGGCGTAGCTACGTACCGAACCCGTCCGGTTGTCCCGTGCGACGAAGTCGATAAGAAAGTGGCGTACCGGCTCTATCGGTACCCCGTCGGGATCCACTACCAACCACGGCACCGCACCCTCGGCCGGCACGACCCGACCCCACCGGGGCAACCGGATCGACCCGATATCCCGCTCCACAACCTCGAACAATCCCCACACCACCTTTCGCCACTCGGTGGGTGAGGTCTATCGGCGACTTCCCAGCAAACCTGGTCAGCGCATCGGCGTGTCACGCCGTAGTCCGGTCAATATTTCTTGGTCCGCAACCGCCTGATCGCCGCATTCGCGGCCGGCACCGTCGTGGTCGAAGCCGGCGTGCGCAGCGGCGCGCGGCGCACCGCTGCCGCCGCAACCGCGCTGGGCCGGGTTGTGATGGCGGTGCCGGGTCCGGTCACCTCAGCGTTGTCGGTTGGCTGCCATCTGCTGATACGCGAGGATCAGGCGGTGTTGGTCACTCGGGCGGCAGAAGTAGTGGAGGCGGTAGGGCGGATCGGGACGGACCTCGCGCCGCCGTTGAGTACGCCGCACCGGTGCACCGACGGGCTGAGCCCTGAGTTGCTGGCGGTGTACGAGGCGTTGCCCGCGCGAGCTCCGAGGTATCCCGAACAACTGGTGCGCGATTCCGGGGTGCCGCTACAGCAGGTGCGCGCCGCGCTGCCGTTACTGGAGCTGCAGGGACTCGTGGGGTGCGAGACGAGCGGTTGGCACCGGGTGCCCTGATGGTCGTCCAGGACTGCGGGCGTGGCGGTGCTTGACCTGGCGCCCTCGGGAGCGCAGCGTCCTGCGGGTGAGTGCGGACCGCCCGGCCCCCAACTCGCTGCCGGATGCTCTGATGGCCCATCTGCAGCGCTTCGCTGTCCACCTGCGCTCGGTGCGTGGGTTGTCACCGCACACGGTACGGGCTTACCGCGGCGACGTGACCGCCTTGTTGCAGTACTTGGTGGACTCTGGGCGCGACGATCTCGCGGCAGTGGACCTCCCGATGCTGCGCAGCTGGTTGGGCGCGCAACACCGCAGTGGACACACGCGCAGCACGCTGGCGCGGCGGGCGGCGGCGGCCCGAACGTTCACCGCGTGGGCTACCCGAGCGGGTGTGTTGGGTGGTGACCCGGGGCCGCGGCTGGTCGCGCCGCGGCCGCAGCGAGCCCTGCCCGCGGTGCTGCACCCGCAGCAGGCTGCCGCGGCCCTGCACGCCGCGCAACGGGGCGCCCTCGAGGCGGATCCCATGGCGTTGCGTGATCACGCCGTGGTAGAGCTGTTGTACGCGACCGGGATCCGCGTCGCGGAGCTCTGCAGTCTTGATCTTGGCGACATCGACGCGCCGCGCCGTCTCGTCCGGGTGCTCGGCAAGGGCGCCAAAGAACGCGCCGTACCTTATGGGGTGCCTGCGGAACACGCATTGCTCCGCTGGCTCGAACATGGGCGCCAGGCGCTCGCCCATCCTCATTCACCAGCTGCGCTGTTCCTGGGAGCGCGGGGTGGACGGGTGGATCAGCGGATCATCCGGACCGTCGTGCATGACACGGTCGGTGCGGTGCCGGGAGCGCCGGACATGGGACCGCATGGTCTGCGGCACAGCGCTGCGACTCATCTGCTGGAAGGGGGCGCGGATCTGCGTGCCGTTCAGGAGTTACTCGGTCACGCTACGCTCGCCACGACGCAGCTCTACACGCAGGTGACTGTCGAGAGGCTGAAGGCGATCCATGATCGGAGCCACCCCCGTTCCTGAGTACCCCGGGGGTCGTGACCGCGTCCTGACCGCTGCGCCCCCTGCCGCTTCCGAGGCTTGCACCGGTGCCGTGAACGTCATGGTCGAGGACGCCATGGTTGGAGGCGGCAGGATTGACGAGGTCGAAGCCGGCATCGTCGCGCTGTGGCAGGCCTACGGGCAGCGGCGCGACGCGGCCCTCCGGGACCGACTGATTCTGCACTACGCGCCATTAGTGAAGTACGTGGCCGGCCGGGTGGGTACAGGCCTACCGGCCCACGTCGATATCGCGGACCTGGTGCAGTCGGGCGTATTCGGCCTCTGGGATGCCATCGCGCGGTTCGAACCCGAGCGCGGTTTGAAGTTCGAGACATATGCAATGCGGCGGATCCGTGGCGCGATACTGGACGAGCTGCGCGCTCAGGACTGGGTGCCCCGTTTGGTGCGAAGCCGGGCCCGTGACGTCGAGCGGGCGCTGGAACGCCTGGAGGGTCGGTTGCAGCGTTCTGCTACCGACGCGGAGGTGGCTGCGGAGCTCGGGGTTACCGTTGCCGACTTGCGGGAGCTCTACGCTCAGCTACAGCTGACCAGCGTGGTCGCACTGGATGAACTCATGGCGGTGGGCCGCGGCGGCACGTCGATCGCCGACACTCTGCCCGATAACTCCGCGCAGGAACCGGGTGCATTTGTCGATTCCATCGAGAGCAGGCGGCTGCTCGCCGAAGCGGTCTCGCAGCTCACCGACCGGGATCGCGTGGTGGTCTCGCTCTACTACTTCGAGAATCTGACCCTCGCCGAGATCGGGCGGGTGCTCGGCGTCACCGAGTCACGGGTATGTCAGCTGCACACCAGGGCAGTGCTCCGGCTCCGGAGCAAGATGATGGAAGCCTCCGCAGGCTGAGGAACTGATCGGCAGTAACCGCACGCGTGCGGCAGCGAGCAGCCACAGCGGATCCAGATAGTGCCCCTCTTGCGGCGGCCCGCGCAGGACGCCCCAGTGCAGGCAGGCGGTGACGGGGCAGCCAGGGTGGCCCGGCGCCACGGTGCCGATCCGCTCACCCCTGGACACCTCATCGCCGACGGTGACGCCGGGCGACACCGGCTCATAGGTGGTGCGCAGCCCACCTGGATGCGCCACTGACACCACACCGTGGCCGGCGACCATTCCGGCGAACACGATCTTGCCGGTGCCCGCGGCGAATACCGGAGCCCCGACCACAGCGGCCAGGTCAACACCGCGATGACCGGATCCGTACCGGAACGCCGGTGGCTGGAAAGCCCGAACCACGGTCGGGGAACCGGGAAGTGGCCAGCCGAACCGCAGCCCGGGCGTGCCGCCACCGTCATCAGAGCCGGCGCGGGCCGACAGAGCGGTCGGGAACAGCCCCCCAGGAAAGGCCGCCGGGCAGCTGCCCTGACAGCCCCCCGGAAAGCACTGCGATGACCATGCTGCAGATCAGAGTCCGAGACACGCCGCCAGCATCCCCCGCGCTGAGGCCGGCTGCCCAGCGACCACATCCACAGCTGGGGATAGAGCGGGGTGATGTGGACAGCTGTCGGCGGTGCGACCACCTCGGCTGCGGTGGCGGGTGTGCAGGTCGTACACTGCGGAGGCGACTCGCATGCGGGTCGACTTCGCGCGCCAGCGCTGCGCCCCTACCGGGGCCACGGCGTCCGGCGGTCCTTGTTGCGGTCTTGATCGCACGGGGTCCGGTCGCCGGCTCGGCGCCAGGGCGGCGGTCCGACCCGGTCCGCCGCGACAACCGCATGAGCGCGCTGGTGGACGCCGGCGCGCCTGACACGAGGTGGGCACCGGCTATGGCCGTCGTCACCATGCGGCAGCTGCTGGAGGCCGGCGTCCACTTCGGGCACCAGACCCAGCGCTGGAACCCGAAGATGAAGCGCTACATCTTCACCGAGCGCAACGGCATCTACATCATCGACCTGCAGCAGACGTTGACCTACATCGACCAGGCCTACGAGTTCGTCAAGCAGACCGTGGCCCACGGCGGCACGATCATGTTCGTCGGCACCAAGAAGCAGGCCCAGGAGGCGATCGCGCGAGCAGGCACAGCGCGTCGGCATGCCCTACGTCAACCAGCGCTGGCTGGGCGGCATGCTCACCAACTTCTCGACCGTGCACAAGCGCCTGCAGCGCCTGAAGGAGCTCGAGGACCATGGAGCAGACCGGCGGCTGGTCCGGGCTGACCAAGAAGGAGATCCTGGTGCTGCAGCCGCGAGAAGGCCAAGCTGCGAACGCACCCTCGGCGGTATCCGCGACATGCAGCAAGGTGCCCAGCGCGGTGTGGATCATCGACACCAAGAAGGAGCACATCGCCGTCGGCGAGGCCCGCAAGCTGGGCATCCCGGTCGTCGCGATCCTGGACACCAACTGCGACCCCGACGAGGTCGACTACCCGATCCCGGGCAACGACGACGCGATCCGCAGCGCGGCGCTGCTCACCCGGGTGATGGCCGACGCCGTCGCCGAGGGCCTGATGTCCGCGCGGGCGCGTCGGGTGACAGGCGCGCCGATGGCCGGGACGGACGGCGGCGACGAGCCGCTGGCCGACTGGGAGCAGAGCTGATCGGTCGTCGCGAGCGCCGCCGGCCGCCCCGGACGCCGTCCCGTGCCGGCGTTGCTGCCGGCCGGCAGCTGCTGAGCAGGACGCCGCGGCCGGCGCCGCTCGAAGCCGTCGGTCGCCACCAACGGCGCGTCGCAGGCTAGGCCAGCGACTCCGCACCGACTGCGCCGATCGCGACAACGAATCATCCCGAGAGAAGGAAGAAACAGATGGCTGAGTTCACCGCGGCCGACATCAAGCGGGTCCGCGAGCTCACCGGTGCCGGGATGATGGACTTCAAGAAGGCGCTCGACGAGGCCGACGGCGACAACGACAAGGCGGTCGAGCTGCTGCGGATCAAGGGCGCCAAGGACGTCGGCAAGCGCGCTGAGCGCCCACCGACCAATGGGCTGGTCGCCGCCGAGGGAGGCGCCATGATCGAGCTCGACTGCGAGACCGACTTCGTGGCCAAGAGCGAGCGAGTTCCAGGAGCTCGCCGGCAAGATCGTCGCTCGAGGCGATCGCGGATCCGACCGGCCGATGTCGAGGCGCTGCTCGGCGAGAGCTCGACGGCGCACGGTCGCAGACGCGGTCGAGGCGCTCAGCCAGATCGGCGAGAAGCTCGAGCTGCGCCGGGTGGTCGTCTTCGACGGCAAGGTCGCGACCTACCTGCACCGCCGCGCCATCGACCTGCCGCCCGCGATCGGCGTGCTGGTCGCGTATGAGCGGCGGCGACGCGGAGGCGGCCGCGCGGCGCGTGGCGATGCAGGTCGCCGCGATGCGGCCGCAGTACGTCATCCGGGAGGAGGTGCCGGCCGAGGTGGTCGAGAACGAGCGGCGCATCGCCGAGGCAGACTGCCCGCGAGGAGGGCAAGCCCGAGCAGGCACTGCCCAAGATCGTCGAAGGCCGGGTCAACGGCTTCTTCAAGGAGGTCGTGCTGCTCGAGCAGCCTCGGTCAGCGAGCCCAAGCGGACCGTGAAGGCGCTGCTGGACGAGGCCGGGTGACGGTCACGGCGGTTCGCCCGCTTCGAGGTCGGCCAGCGGCCTGAGCGCACCGCGTGCCCTCGAGCGGTCGACGAGCCTGCCGTGACCGGCTGCGATGGGCAGGCCGCCGCCTCGGAGGCCCCTGACCGCCCGCACGTGCTGCTCAACCTCCGGCGGAGGCAAATGTTCGGCGGCGGCGGAGGTCGGGGTCGATCCGAGGTCGGTGGAGGCGATCGCGCGGCAGATCGCCGAGGTGGTCGCCAGCGGGGTGCAGATGGCCGTGGTGATCGGCGGGGGCAACTTCTTCCGCGGCGAAGAGCTCCAGCAGGGCGGCATGGACCGCGCCCGCGCCGACTACATGGGCATGCTCGGCACGGTCATGAACTGCTTGGCCCTGCAGGACTTCCTCGAGCGTGAGGGATCGACACCCGGGTCCAGACGGCGATCACGATGGGTCAGGTCGCCGAGCCCTACATCCCGCGCCGCGCCATCCGGCACCTGGAGAAGGGCCGCGTTGTGATCTTCGGTGCCGGGGTGGGGATGCCCTACTTCTCCACCGACACCACTGGCGCGCAGCGGGCCCTGGAGATCGGTGCGAGGTGCTGCTGATGGGCAAGGCCGTCGAAGGGGTGTACACCGCCGACCCCAAGCATCGATCCCTCGGCGCACGATGTTCGCCCACATCACGCACCGCGAGGTGCTTGAGCGCGGTCTCAAGGTGGCGGATGCGACCGCGTATCAGCCTGTGCATGGACAATAAGCTCCCGATCATCGTTTTCAATCTCCTCACCGAAGGCAATATCGCTCGCGCGGTACGCGGTGAGCCCATCGGAACCCTGGTCAGCTCGGTGGCCTAACGCCATGACGTTTACAAGGAGCAGCAACGCTTACAAGGAGCAGCGACGCTTACAAGGAGCAGCCGTGATCGACGACACCCTGCTCGACGCCGAGGAGAAGATGGAGAAGGCCGTGTCGGTGGCCAAGGAGGATCTCGCCACAGTGCGTACCGGTCGCGCCAGCCCCACGATGTTCTCCAAGATCGTTGTGGAGTACTACGGTGCTATCACGCCCTTGATCCAACTGGCCAGCGTGACGGTTCCCGAGGCTCGGATGGCTGTGATCAAGCCCTACGACCCCAGCCAGTTGCGGCTGATGGAGAAGGCGATCCGAGACTCCGACTTGGGCGTCAATCCGACCAATGACGGCATCATCATCCGAGTGCTCTTTCCGCAGCTGTCCCAGGAACGGCGCCGGGACCTGGTCAAGGTCGCGCATACCAAGGGCGAGGACGCCAAGGTATCCGTTCGCAACATCCGTCGCAGGGCCAAGGAACAACTGACCCGGATCGGCCGTGACGGCGAGGCCGGTGAGGACGACGTGGCACGGGCAGAGAAGGAACTCGAGGCATTGACCCACCGGTATGTGGTGCAGATCGACGAGCTTGTCAAGCACAAGGAATCCGAACTGCTTGAAGTCTGAGTGGCTGCCCCTGTTTCCCCGCGGGCGGGCCGGAACCTCTGGGCGGCGATCACCGTAGGGCTGCTGCTGAGTTCGGGGATCGTGGTTGCACTGTTCACTGTGCGGCACGTGTTCATCGGGATCGTGGCCGCCGCCGTGGCGGTATCCAGCTGGGAGCTAGCCGGCGCCATGCGCCGGGGCGGTATTGAGGTCTCGTTGCCGCCGGTGCTGGTCGGTGGGCAAGCGATGGTCTGGCTGGCCTGGCCATTCGGTCGGGATGGGATACTCATCGCGTTCATGATCACGGCGTTGGCCTGCCTCGTGTGGCGGTTCGTCAGGGGCGCGGCCGGGTACGTCCGCGACGTCAGCGCATCAGTGTTCAGCGCGGCCTACGTCGCAGGATTCGCTGCCTTCGCAACGTTGCTGGTGGTTCCTGCAGACGGGGCGGCGCGGGTCCTGTGCCTGATGCTCGCTGCGGTGGGTTCGGACATCGGGGGTTATGCCACGGGCGTACTGGGCGGGCGGCATTTGATGGCGCCTACGATCAGTCCGAAGAAATCCTGGGAGGGTTTCATCGGATCGCTCGTGCTCGGAACTGTGGCCGGCACGCTGTCGGTGATGTTCCTGCTGGGTGGTAAGGCGTGGCACGGGGTGCTCTTCGGGGCGGCGATCGTGCTCACCGCTACCGGCGGCGATCTGATCGAATCACTGATCAAGCGTGATCTGGGCGTGAAGGACATGGGTACCCTGCTGCCCGGCCACGGCGGACTGATGGACCGCCTCGACTCACTGCTGCCGTCGGCGGTGGTGGCCTGGTTGCTGCTGAGCGTGCTCGTCCCGCTCTAGAGGTAGTGCCCGGCTTCGTCGGCAATGCTGGTCCGCGGCGGTGTGACCCGCCTCGTGGGATCGATCAGCGCGAAGCCGGCCCCAGAAGGGTCGATGACCCGCGCCGTCCGGCCCAATTCGGTGTCGTAGGGGAAGATGTCCACTCGCCCGCCAAGGTCGAGGACTCTATTGACCGCGTCGTCGGTACCGGTCTGCGGGTCCACCGCAAAGTGAAGCATCCAGTGCGCTGGGGTTTCCGGAGCCCAGTCGTCGTTTATCTGAAGCCGGGCCAGCATCGTCGGTCCACCACGTGACCAGGTGGTGTAGTCCACCTCGCGGCCGTCACCGATCTGGTGTTGCTGGTAGCCGAACAGGTTCGCGTAGAAGGCGTCGGCCTGCGCGCCATCCCAGGTGTTGAGCTCGGCCCAGATCAGTGCTCCGGTATCTGTTGTGTGGAAGTTCCACGGCGGCCCGGGCTCCCAGAAACCGATCACTCCGCCGGTCGGGTCCGCGCCGATGAGTACGCTGCCCTGCCCCGGTGCGGCAACCGGCCCGTAGAGCACCTGACCGCCCCACTGGGTGAACACGTCGGCGGTGTGCATGATGTTGGCGCTCGCCAGATACAGCCGCCAGGCCACTGGTTGGTCTGCCTCCACCGGAACACCTGCCAGCCCCGCCACGGGCTGCCCGTCACGCAATGCCGTGGTGTAATGCCCGCTGGCTGGATCCGGATCGATGTGGTAGGTCCAGCCGAACAACCCGGCGTAGAAGTCCCGGCTGCCGGCCGGATCAGTGCTCGATACGTCGATCCAGCAGGCCAGCCCCGGAAAGAATGGTGTGTCCTCGGTCACTACGCGACACTACTTGATTCGCCGCGGACGTCTGGTACACGGGCACAATGGACGGGTGACCGTCCCGGGCGTGCTGGCCAGCCCTAACATCTGGAACTGGCCCGAGGTCTATGAGCGGGAGAATCAGGCGGTCGACGCCGACGGGGCACTGTGGGCAGCATTGGCCGACCGGATCGACTGGGGTGGCGCTGACGTCGTCGACGTCGGCTGCGGGGACGGCTTCCATCTGCCTCGATTCGTCGAGCGGGCCGGCAGTGTGGTCGGGGTGGAGCCACATCCGCCATTGGTGCTCCGAGCTCGGCGACGGGTTCGTGACCTGGCAGGAATCCGGGTGCTCGCCGGTCGCGCCCAACGGCTGCCGCTGCCCGATTCCAGCGCTGATCTGGTGCACGCCCGCGTTGCCTACTTCTTCGGCCCAGGCTGTCAACCTGGGCTGGCCGAGGCGCGCCGGGTGCTGCGCCGTGGCGCGACCATGGCCGTGATCGACCTGGACGGGACCCACGGCCCCTATGGCGAATGGTTGCGCGCGGCGGCGCCCCGCTACCAGCCGGCTGCCGTCGAAGCGTTCTTCGCCGCCGAGGGTTTCGACTGCCGCCGGGTGGACACCATCTGGCGGTTTCGCAATCGTGGTGACCTGGAGGACGCCCTGCGCATCGAGTTCACTCCGCAGGTGGCGGCCAGGGCCATCGCTGCGACTCCGGGGCTGACCATTCCGGTCCGTTACCGCCTGCACCTGCGCCGCGAGCCCACCATTGCCACCGTGGGACACTGGAGGGCGCGATGACTGCGCTGCCCTTGGTATTCGAGGCCCCGCGCCGGGGAATGCCGCCGCGGCACCTCGCCGACCTCGACCGCGACCAGCGTCGTGCCGTGGTGGCCGAGCTGGGCGAGCCGGCCTTTCGCGCCGACCAACTGGCGCGCCATTACTTTGCGAGGCTGAGCACCGACCCGGCGGCGATGACCGATCTGCCCGCGGCTGCGCGGGACCGGCTTGTCGGCGCCCTGCTGCCGGAGCTGGCTATGCCGGTACGGCAGATCTGCTGTGATGCCGGCACCACCCGAAAGACACTGTGGCGGGCGGCGGACGGGGTCCTGACCGAAAGCGTGTTGATGCGCTACCCGGACCGGGCCACGGTGTGTATCTCCAGTCAAGCGGGTTGCGGGATGGCCTGCCCATTCTGCGCGACCGGGCAGGGCGGCCTGACCCGTAACCTATCCACCGCGGAGATCGTCGATCAGGTGCGCGCGGCGGCGGCCGCGATGCGCGACGGCGAGTTGGCGGGCGGACCCGGCCGGCTGTCCAACGTCGTGTTCATGGGGATGGGCGAGCCGCTGGCCAACTATCAGCGGGTGGTCGCAGCCGTCCGCCGGATCACCCATCCCGTACCCGACGGATTGGGCCTGTCCCAGCGGTCGGTGACGGTGTCGACGGTGGGGCTGGTGCCGGCGATCCGGCGGTTGGCCGCCGAAGGTCTGCAGGTCACGCTTGCGGTGTCCTTACACGCCCCGGACGACGAGTTGCGGGACACCCTCGTGCCGGTGAACAGCCGGTGGAAGGTGGCCGAGGTGCTCGATGCCGCGCAGCGCTACGCGGACACCACCGGGCGCCGGGTGTCCATCGAGTACGCGCTGATCCGGGACGTCAATGACCAGCCGTGGCGGGCAGAGCTGCTCGGCCGGCTGCTGCGCGAACGCCTGGGCTCCCTAGTACACGTGAACCTCATCCCGCTCAATCCCACCCCAGGTAGCGAATGGGATGCCAGCCCGCGGCCCGTGCAGCACGAGTTCGTCGCGCGTGTCCAGGCCGCCGGGGTGGCCTGCACCGTCCGGGACACCCGCGGCCGCGAGATCGCCGCCGCCTGCGGCCAGCTCGCGGCATCCCAACCGACACTGTCGTGAACTCGGCGGCGCATGATCGGTGAGCGTGAGGACACTGGAGCCCGTGGACCTTCCCGTCATGCCACCTGTCGCGCCGATGCTCGCCAAGCCCGCATCCGCGATTCCCGCTGGCCAGCACTATGAACCGAAGTGGGACGGTTTCAGGTCGATCATTTTTCGCGACGGTGACGAGGTAGAGATCGGTAGCCGCAACGAACGGCCGATGACTCGCTACTTCCCTGAGATCGTGACCGCTGTCCTGGAGAATTTTCCCTCTCGGGCTGTGATCGACGGTGAAATCGTCATCGCCGATCAGCAACGCAACACTCTCGACTTCGAGGCGCTGCAGCAGCGCATTCACCCCGCCGCCAGCCGGGTGACGCTGCTGTCCGACCAGACCCCGGCCAGCTTCGTCGCCTTCGACCTGCTCGCCCTTGGCGACGACAACCTCACCCAAGAGCCGCTCGTGCACCGACGCGCCGCGTTGGAGACTGCGCTCGCCGGCGCCGCCGCACCGGTGCACGTCACACCGGCGACGCGAGACCTGGACGTCGGCCGCCGGTGGTTCGACCAGTTCGAAGGGGCCGGGCTCGACGGACTCATCGCCAAACAGCTGGACCTGCGCTACCAGCCCGACAAGCGCGTCATGACCAAGATCAAGCATGAGCGCACCGCAGACTGTGTCGTCGCCGGGTACCGGCTCCACAAGTCCGGTGCCGACGCCATCGGCTCGCTGCTGCTGGGCCTCTATGACGACCGGGGAGTCCTCGTC
Source organism: uncultured Actinomycetota bacterium (assembly GCA_963717245.1). GTDB lineage: Bacteria > Actinomycetota > Actinomycetes > Mycobacteriales > Pseudonocardiaceae. The sequence continues at coordinate 58,881 of CAVQVV010000009.1, forward strand.
TCGGTGGGCGTGGTCGGGGCGTTCCCGATGGCTCGGCGCCGGGAGCTACTGACCGAGCTGCAGCCGCTCGTCACCGGTTTCGACGATCATCCGTGGGCCTGGGCCCGGCAGCAGGAGGGCGAGCGCACTCCGCGCAAGTCCGAGACCAGCCGCTGGAACGCCGGCAAAGACCTGTCCTTCACGCCGCTGCGTCCACAGCGCGTTGTCGAGGTCCGCTACGACTACATGGAAGGCGTGCGGTTCCGGCACACCACCCAGTTCGTCCGCTGGCGCCCCGATCGCGAACCGCGCTCTTGCACCTACGACCAGCTTGACCGGGCCGTCCGCTTCACTCTCGCCGACGTCCTGACGAGCCGCTGACCGCGTCGCGATCGGCCCACTCGAGCAGCGGCTCGAGCGAGAAGATCGCATCGTCGATGCCGCTGTGCACGTCACCCAGGCGGGCGAACCGCTCGGGTACGGTGGCCAGGGTGAAGTCGCCGGGTTCGGCGTCGGACACCTCATCCCAGCGCAGGGGGCTGGACACTACAGCCTCGGGCACGCCGCGCACCGAGTAGGCGCCGCGGATCGTGTGGTCGCGGGTGTTCTGGTTCCAGTCGACGAACACCGCGGCGATCCGGTCCCGTTTCCACCAGGCGGTGGTGACCAGTTCTGGTGCCCTGCGCTCCACTTCCTGGGCGAAGGCACGGGCCGCTCGGCGCACCTCAGCGAAGCTCCAGCGCGGTTCGATCCGCACGTAGACATGCATCCCGCGACCGCCAGAGGTCTTTGGCCAGCCCACCGCACCGAGCTCGGCGAGCACCTCCTGCACCACCACGGCGACCTGGCGCGCCTGCGCGAACCCAGTGCCGGGTTGCGGGTCCAGATCGATGCGCCACTCGTCTGGACGCTCCAGGTGGGTGGCCCGGGTGTTCCATGGATGGAACTCCACAGTGCTCATCTGCACCGCCCAGATCACGTCGGCGAGATCGGTGACGCACAGCTCATCCGCGCAGCGCCCAGAGGGGAAGTCCACCCGGACCGTCGGCACCCATGGCGGCGCACCCGCCGGCAGGCGCTTCTGGTGCACCTTGGGCCCGGTGACGCCAGTGGGGAACCGGTGCAACATGCACGGACGCCCGCGCAGGGCACGAAGGATGCCGTCGCCGACCGCGAGGTAATAGCGAACGAGGTCGATCTTCGTCTCACTCCGCGCGGGGAAGTACACGCGGTCCGGGTTGGTGATCCGGACTGTTCGGCGGCCAACCTCCAGCTCGACGGCTGGGGAGCCGCGGGTGCCGGCCACCCACCGATCCTCAGCGCCGCTTGGCCTTGTAGGCCTTCAGGTGATGCATGATCAGCATTGCCACAAGTATCGTGCCGAAGCCGACCAGGAAGGCGGTCGACACCTCGCTCTCCCGGTTCCCGATGAGCATCACGAAGAGCGCGAACGCGGTGAACCATCCCACGATCGGTCCTGCCACGGGGAAGCTGCCGTGCCAGCCCCAGTCAGCAGAGGGCTCCTCGTTCTGGTCCGCACCGGAATGCTGGTCAGTCATGGCCACAACGTTATCGTCGCATATCACAGGGAACCGGTGGAACGGGCCGCGCGCGCCAGCCCCACCGGCTCAGTAGGGTCCCTAACGCCAGATTGCCCTGCGCCCGGCAAAGAGGCGGTAGATCCCGAGCAGGATCAGCGAGCCGACAATGGCCCAGATCCAGGTGGTGAAGCTGAGGAAGCCTTGGTTGGGGTGGAATCCGAAGGCCCGACCCAAGAAGCCACCCACGATTGCCCCGATGATTCCGATCACCATCGTGACGAAGATCCCGCCCGGATCGTCACCCGGCATGATCAGCTTGGCGATGGCGCCAGCGATCAGGCCCAACACGATCCATGAGATGATCCACATGTCCGCGACTCCCTCCGTATGCGTTCAGCGTCAGTGTGATCTACGTTGGGCTACCTTGCACGCATGACAACCCTGTCATCGGGAACAATGACCTCAATGGACCTCTCGCATCAGCCACGCTCGGTACTGCTGCTGGGCAGTACCGGGTCGATCGGCGTCCAGGCGCTGGACGTCATCCGCCGCAACCCCGAGCGGTTCCGGGTGGTCGGGTTGGCCGCCGGCGGGGCCGACCCGCAGGCGTTGGCCGCGCAGGTGCTCGCAACCGGCGCGCCCGCCGTCGCGGTGGTCCGCGGCCGAGCGGCACAGGATCTGCAGCTGGCGTTGTTCGCCGAAGCGCAGCGATGCGGGTACGACCAGGGCGGCTACCGGATGCCCCGGATCCTGGTCGGTCCCGACGCGGTGACCGAGCTGATCGCGACCCAGCCTGCCGACGTGGTGCTCAACGGAGTGACCGGTTCCCGGGGCCTGGCGCCGACGTTGGCCGCGCTGCGCAGCGGTGCCACCCTGGCGCTGGCCAACAAGGAGTCCCTGGTGGCTGGGGGCACCCTGGTGACCAGCGCCGCCGCGCCCGGCCAAATCGTGCCGGTGGACTCCGAGCACTCGGCACTTGCCCAGTGCCTGCGCGCGGGCAGTCGATCGGAGGTCTCCCGGCTGGTACTCACGGCGTCCGGCGGCCCGTTCCGCGGGCGCCGTCGCGAGGAGCTCGACGGGGTCACCGCAGAGCAGGCCCTGGCGCATCCGACCTGGCGGATGGGACCGGTGGTGACGGTGAACTCGGCCACCCTGGTGAACAAGGGCCTCGAGCTGATCGAGACGCACCTGCTGTTCGGTATTCCCTACGATCAGATCGACGTCGTGGTGCACCCGCAGTCGGTGATTCACTCAATGGTCACCTTCACCGATGGTTCGACGATCGCCCAGGCCAGCCCGCCGGACATGCGGTTGCCGATCGCGCTGGCGCTGGGCTGGCCGGACCGCGTTGCCGACGCGGCCCCGGCCTGTGACTTCACCAACTCAGCGAGCTGGACCTTCGAACCGGTGGACAGCGAGACCTTCCCCGCCATCGGGCTGGCCAAGGCGGCGGGCACTGACGGTGGCTGCGTTCCCGCGGTGTTCAATGCGGCCAACGAGGAGGCGGTGGCTGCCTTCCTCGAGCGCCGGATCTCCTTCCGTGAGATCGTCGACACGGTGGCGGCCGTGCTGGGTGAGGCGCACGGGTGGCGAGCCGACCCGACTACGGTGGACGACGTGCTGGCCGCCGAGGACTGGGCTCGGCGCAGAGCCAGGGAACTGCTGGGCGGCCGGCTCGCCCAGGCCGGTCGGAGCCCGAAGTGAGGAGTACAGCGTGACGTTTGTGCTGGGGGTAGTGCTGTTTGCGATGGGCATCGGGATCTCCGTCGCCTTGCACGAGGCCGGCCACATGTACAGCGCTAAGGCATTCGGGATGAAGGTGCGCCGCTACTTCATCGGCTTCGGCCCCACGCTGTTCTCTTTCCGCCGGGGTGAGACGGAGTACGGTCTCAAAGCGATTCCGGCCGGTGGGTTCTGTGATATCGCCGGGATGACCGCGATGGAGGAGCTACCCGATCCAGACGACCGCAAGCGCGCGTTTTTCCGGTTTCCCACCTGGCAGCGGGTGGTCGTGCTGTCCGCGGGCTCGCTGACCCACTTCGTGGTGGGCATCGTGCTGATCTACGTGATGGCGGTGTCGACCGGGCTGCCGAACCTCAACCGGACGCCGGCCCCGGCGGTGGTGTCCAAGGTCAGCCAGTGCCTCGAGGTGCGGGCCGACAATTCGTGCCGGCCGGGGTCCCCGGCGCCGGCCAGGGCCGCCGGTTTGCAGCCAGGGGATCGGGTGCTGGCCGTGGCAGGCACCCCGATTCGCAACTCCGAAGACCTGATCGGAGCGATCCAGAGCCGTTCCGGTCCGACTGAGTTCCGGATAGAGCGGGCCGGCGGGCAGCGCTCCGTGTTGGTCGACGTCGCCCGGGTGCCGGTCTCGGCGCTGGGTGGTCAGGGCGACAAGCTGGTCGGCGCGATCGGCGTCACACCGCAGCAACAAGCCGCGACGCTGCACTACGCCCCGGTAGCCGCGGTAGCCAAGACCGTGACCTTCACCGGCACCATGTTCGCCAACACCTGGCAGGGCCTCAAACAGTTCCCGCAGAAGGTCCCAGCGCTGCTCGATCGGATTGGCGGGCAGAATCGACCGGACTCACCGATCAGCGTGGTCGGGGCCAGCGTGCTCGGCGGCGATGCTGCCGGTTTCGGTGCTTGGTGGTTCTTCCTGTTCCTGCTCGCCGCCTTCAACTTGTTCGTCGGGGTATTCAACCTGCTGCCGTTGCTTCCCTTGGACGGCGGGCATATCGCGGTCAACCTCTACGAATACCTCCGGAATATGGTACGTCGAGCCACCGGTCGACCGGATGGACCACCGGTGGACTACACCCGGCTAATGCCGCTGACCTATGCGGTCGCCATCGTGTTCATCGGGATTGGTGCGCTGACCATCACCGCCGACATCATCAACCCGATCCGCTTGCACCCATGATCGCACCAATGAGGGGGGTCTCCTGATGTTGATTGGCATGCCAAGCCTGCCACCGCCGGTGCTCGCCGAGCGTCGCAAGACCCGGCAGTTGCAAGTGGGGACGGTGGGCGTCGGCAGCGACCACCAGGTGTCGGTGCAGTCGATGACCACCACGCTCACCGCCGACGTCGACGCCACCTTGCAGCAGATCGCCGAGCTCACCGCAGCGGGCTGCGACATCGTGCGGGTGGCGGTGCCCAGTGCCGACGATGCCGATGCGCTGCCGGCCATCGCGCGCAAGTCACGGATCCCGGTGATCGCCGATATCCACTTCCAGCCCAAGTACGTCTTCGCGGCCATCGACGCGGGCTGCGCGGCTGTGCGGGTGAATCCCGGGAACATCAAGAAATTCGACGATCGGGTGGCCGAGATCGCCAAGGCCGCCAAGGACGCCGGCATCCCGATCCGGATCGGGGTCAACGCTGGGTCACTGGATCCCAAGATCCTGGCCAAGTACGGCAAGGCGACCCCGGAGGCGCTGGTCGAATCCGCGTTGTGGGAGGCGAGCCTGTTCGCTGAACACGACTTCCACGATGTGAAGATCTCAGTGAAGCACCATGATCCGGTGATCATGGTCCGGGCCTACGAGCAGCTGGCCGCTGCGTGTGACTACCCCTTGCACCTCGGGGTCACCGAGGCCGGTCCGGCGTTCCAGGGCACGATCAAGTCGGCGACCGCGTTCGGGGCGTTGCTCAGCCAGGGGATCGGGGACACCATCCGGGTCTCGCTGTCCGCGCCGCCGGTCGAAGAGGTCAAGGTCGGGCTGCAGATCCTGGAGTCGCTGAACCTGCGGACCCGCCGGCTGGAGATCGTGTCCTGCCCGTCCTGTGGCCGCGCCCAGGTCGATGTCTACAAGCTCGCCGAGGAAGTGACCGCAGGGCTGGAAGGCATGGAGATGCCGCTGCGGGTGGCCGTCATGGGCTGTGTGGTCAACGGACCCGGGGAGGCTCGCGAGGCCGACCTCGGGGTGGCCTCCGGAAACGGCAAGGGACAGATCTTCGTCCGCGGTAAGGTGATCAAGACTGTGCCAGAGGCGCAGATCGTCGAGACGCTCATCGAGGAGGCCTTCCGCTTGGCGGAGGCTGCGGATAGTTAGTGGGTGCTGGTGTGCTCAAGCACGCGGGCGCGCGCCTATTGGATGACCATGACGTGCGCGGCGTCCGGGCCGCGCTGGCCAGTGACCCGGTGACGTCCTGCATGGTGGCTGCGCGGATCGAAAGCAGCGGCCTCGATCCGTGGCGGCTCGGTGGTGAGCTGTGGGGTTTTGGCAGCAGTCCACAGATGCGGCGCGACGGGCTGGACGGGTTGTGCTTTTCTGGCGCCAACCTCGTCCCACTGTACGGGGGACCTTCGGCGATCCGGGCCTTCGCCGATCGGGCGGCCCGCCGGGACAGGTGCTGCTCATCGATGGTCGGACCAGCCGATCAGGTGCTTCGATTGTGGTCGGAGCTGCGCGAGAGCTGGGGGCCGGCTCGTGAGGAGCGTCCGAACCAGCCGCTGCTGGTGCTCGCCGAGCAGCCGCTGACCAAAGCGGACCCGTGGGTGCGTCCGGTGCGTCCCGAGGAGTTGGACCGCTACCTGCCGGCCGCGGTGGCCATGTTCACCGAGGAGGTGGGAGTCGATCCACGGCTGCCCGACGGTGGTGCCGGTTACCGGGCCAGGGTCGCCGAGGTGATCGCGGCGGGTCGGGCTTTCGCCCGGTTCGAGGCCGATGAGGTGGTGTTCAAGGCTGAGATCGGGGCGATATCCACCACGGTCGGCCAGATCCAGGGGGTGTGGGTGCACCCGGATTGGCGTGGGCACGGGCTCGCGGCGGGCGCGACCGCGGCCGTGGTGGCCCGCCTCCAGGCAATGGGCCGGATCGCCAGCCTGTACGTCAACGCTTACAACGAACCGGCCCGCGCCGCGTACCGTCGAGTCGGGTTCACCCAGGTGGGCTGCTTCGCTACCGTGCTGTTCTGAAACGATCAAGGGGCATAGTCGCGTCCGTGCGCCGACCACGTCTGGTAGCCGTCCTGCTGGCGGCCATCATGGCCGCGCTGCTGGGCGGCTGCGGCTTGTTCGGGGGCTTGTTCGGGGGCTTGTTCGGGGCTGACCCACGCGACGCCGGCGCTGCATTTCTCGAGGCGGTAGCTCGGGGTGACGCCGCCGGAGCTGGGCGCCTTACCGACAATCCAGTTGCCGCGACCGAGCTGATCCAGCAGGTTCGCGACGAACTGAAGCCGCAGCGCGTGCAGCTCAGCTTGGGTGATGTCCGTTCCGGCGACCACATCGCTTCGGCATCTTTCTCCGCCCTGTGGGACCTGGGCAGGGGCCGGCAGTGGCATTACTCAGGCGCCTTCGAGCTGGTCCCGTCCCACTCCACCAAGGGCTGGTTGGTGCGATGGAGTCCGGCGGTGCTGCACCCGGGGCTCGGCGCGCGGCAACGGGTGACGTTGCGTGAGGTACCGGCCGAGCCGGCCCAGGTGCTGGACCGAGCCGGTATGCCCATACTCACCTCGCAAACCGGACCGGGCTGGGACTTCGTCTCCCCACTGGTGCCGGGAATCCGCAGAGTCGTCGAGAAGCAGCTCGCGGATGCCGCGGGCTGGCGCATCGTGACGGTGACCGCGATGGGCGCGGAGGTCGACACCCTCGCCGCCGCGCCGCCACGTCCGGTGCCGACCCTGACTACCACGGTGGACCGCACCGTGCAGGTCGCTGCCGAACACGCCGTCGACGGGGTAGCCACCCCGGCGATGATCGTGGCGATCCAGCCGTCTACTGGGGAGATCCTGGCTGTCGCGCAGAACGCTGCAGCCGACGCCCAAGGCGCACTGTCGCTCACCGGGCGCTTCCCGCCGGGCTCCGCCTTCAAAATTGTCACGGCGGCCGCGGCGCTGCAGTCCAAGCAGGTCACTCCCGACTCCCCAGTAGCCTGCCCGGCGACCACGAGCATCGGGGAGCGGATCGTGCCCAATGATCACCTCGTCGACCTGGGCACGGTTCCCCTGCACACCGCCTTCGCCCGTTCCTGCGACACCACATTCGCACAGTTGGCAGCCCGCTTGGGAGCTGGTGCGCTGACTGACGCGGCGAACCAGATGGGCATCGGGATTAATTACGACATCGCCGGGGCCGCCACCTTCACTGGGCAAGTACCCCCATCGGAGTCGATGGTGCGGCGAGCGGAGAACGGCTTCGGCCAGGGCCGGGTGCTCGTCAGTCCCTTCGGCATGGCGCTGGTCGCCTCGACGGTCGCCGCTGGTGGGCGGTTGCCGACGCCGATTCTGATCCGCGAAATACCGACGCAGACGGCACTCGGACCAGTGCCATCGGTGCCGCGCGAGGTCGCTGACGCGGTGCGAACGATGATGCGAGAAGCGGTGACTCAGGGCACAGCGAAGTCCTTGGCCGGCCAGGGCCAGCTGTTCGGCAAGACCGGGACAGCGGAGGACGATCCGGCCGGCGCGGACGGCTGGTTCGTCGGTTTCCGCGGTGACCTCGCCTTCGCGACTCTCGTCGTCAACGCCGGCTCAGCCACCCCAGTCCTGGACATCTCCGGTCTATTCCTGTCGGCGCTCGGTCCGGTCTGACCAGTACATCCGGGTGACCGGCATAGAGTAGGGGCATGCCCGTGCGAACCCCGTTGCGTCCTGGTCGCCAGACCCCGATGCGTCCGGTCCTCTCACAGATCCAACGGCCGGAGTACGTCGGGAAATCCGCGCCCCGCCCCTGCACCGAACCGCCGATCCAGCGGCCCGAGGTGATCGAGGCGATGCGGGTGGCGGGAAAGATCGCTGCGCAGGCCCTCGCCGAGGGCGGCCGGGCGGTGGCGCCCGGCGTGACCACCGACGACGTCGACCGAGTGGTGCACGAGTTCCTCGTCGACCACGGCGCGTACCCCTCGACACTGGGTTACAAGGGCTTTCCCAAGTCGTGCTGCACTTCACTGAACGAGGTGATCTGCCACGGCATCCCGGACTCGACCGTGATCGAGGACGGCGACATCGTCAACATCGACGTGACGGCATTCATCGGCGGTGTTCATGGTGATACCAACGCCACCTTCCTGGCTGGTGGGGTATCCGAGGAAGACCGGCTGCTGGTCGAGCGCACGCATGAGGCGATGATGCGGGGGATCCGCGCGGTCCGACCGGGTCGGCAGCTCAATGTGATCGGCCGGGTCATCGAGGCGTACGCGAAGCGCTTCGGCTATGGGGTGGTCCGCGACTTCACCGGCCACGGCATCGGCCATTCCTTCCACGGCAAGCTCGTCGTGCTGCATTACGACGAGCCGTCAGTGGAGACCGTTCTTGAGGAGGGAATGACCTTCACCATCGAACCGATGATCACGCTCGGCACGATCGACTACGACGTGTGGCCGGACGGGTGGACGGTGACGACGAAGGACAAGGCGCGCACTGCGCAGTTCGAGCACACCCTCGTCGTCACCGCAGACAGTGCGGAGATCTTGACGCTGCCGTAAATGAGGCCGCGAGCGTTGCTTGTCGCCGGCACCACCTCTGACGCGGGCAAAAGTGTGCTGGTGGCCGGGATCTGCCGGTGGCTGGCCCGTCGCGGGATATCGGTCGCGCCGTTCAAGGCGCAGAACATGTCCAACAACTCGGTGGTCACCCCGGACGGGGGGGAGATCGGCCGAGCTCAGGCGATGCAGGCCGCCGCCTGCGGCATCGAACCCGAGGTGCGGTTCAACCCAATCCTGCTTAAGCCAGGTAGCGACCGATGCGCTCAGGTCGTGGTGCTCGGGCACGCCGCGGGCACGGTGTCGGCTGCGTGTTACCGGCACCGTAAAGCGGGGCTTCTCGACGTCGTGGTGAGCGCGTTGGCCGGGATACGAGCCGAGTACGACGTGGTGATCTGCGAGGGCGCCGGGTCGCCCACTGAGATCAATCTGCGGGGCACTGACATCGCCAATATGGGGTTGGCGCGGGCCGCCGGACTACCGGTGCTGGTGGTCGGGGACATCGACCGCGGCGGCGTGCTCGCGCATCTGTTCGGCACCCTGGCTCTGCTGTCGCCCGCGGACCAGGCACTGGTTGCTGGATTCGTGATCAACAAGTTCCGCGGCGACCCGGACCTGCTCGCCCCCGGCCTGGCGCAGCTGCAGGCGCTGACCGGCCGGCGCAGCTACGGTGTGCTGCCGTTCCACGATGGCTTGTGGCTGGATGCCGAGGACTCGCTGGCGCACAGCGCCGATGGGGTGGTCGGGCGGCCGGGCCCGCCAGAGGGCACCCAGTGGCTGCGGGTGGCCGCGGTCCGGCTGCCGCGCATCTCCAACGGTACCGACGTCGACGCGTTGGCCTGCGAGCCCGGGGTGGCGGTGCGCTATGTCACCGAGCCGTCCCGGCTGGCCGACGCTGACCTGGTGGTGCTGCCCGGCTCGAAGTCCACCGTGGCGGACCTGGGCTGGCTACGTCAGACGGGACTGGCCGCCGCGGTGGTGGCACACGCCCGTGCCGGACGTCCGGTGTTGGGCATCTGCGGTGGCTACCAGATGATGGCGCGCCTCGTCATCGATCAGGTCGAGTCCGGCGCCGGCGAGGTGGCCGGTCTGGGACTGCTCGACCTGGAGGTGGTTTTCGATCCGGTGAAACACCTGGGCCGTCCTTCTGGACGGGCGCTGGACGAACCGGTGACCGGCTACGAGATCCACCACGGCCGGATCACGCACCGAGGCGACCCACCGCTGGTATCGGGTCCGGATGACGGCTCCGACGGTGGCCATGTGCTGGGCACCCACTGGCACGGGCTGTTGGAGAACGACGCCTTCCGCCGCGCCCTGCTGTGTCGAGTGGCCCACCTTGCCGGCCGGTCCGGTTTCCGCCCGGCGCCGGATACCAGCTTCGCCGCCGTGCGGGGTGCCCAACTGGACCTCCTCGGTGACCTCGTCTCGGCCCACCTCGACACCGACGCGCTGCTCGATCTCATCGAGCACGGCGCCCCGGCGAGTTTTCCGTTCGTCCCACCAGGCAGTGGTGAGGGTTAGCCTTGCTGGAGTGCGGATCCTGCTGCTGTCCACTGCCGATACCGATCTGCTCGCCGCCCGGGCCTGCGGCGCCCATTACCGCCTCGCCAACCCCGCCCGGACCGAGCCCTCTGAGCTGCCCCCGTTGCTCGACGGGGTGGACATCGTGGTACTCCGGTTGCTCGGTGGGCGGCGGGCTTGGGAGCTGGGGATTGAGGCGCTGCTGTACACACGGCTGCCGATGGTGTGCCTGGGTGGCGAGGCAGCGCCGGATGCGGAGCTGATGGCGAGTTCCACAGTCCCGGCGGGGGTGGCGGCGGAGGCGCTGCGCTACCTGGTCGCCGGTGGACCCGCGAACCTGCGAGAGCTGGCCCGGTTCCTGTCCGACACGCTGTTGCTCACCGGTGAGGGCTTCGAACCGCCCGCTTCCACTCCGGACTACGGCCTGCACAACGTGCGCGAACCGGATCCGGCACGCCCGACAGTGGGCATTGTCTTCTACCGGGCGCATGCACTGGCCGGGAACACTGGTTTCGTCGACGTGCTGGCCGATTCCCTGCGCGCCGCGGGAGCCAACGCGTTGCCGGTGTTCTGTGGCTCCCTACGCGGACTGGGCGACGAGCAGGCCCATGGCCTACGGGCGTTGCTGGGTCGCTGCGACGTGGTGGTGACCACGGTGCTCGCCGCGGGCGGCAGCTCCGGGGCGCAGGAGGAGGTCTGGGACGCGGGAGCGCTGGCCGCGCTGGACGTCCCGGTGCTGCAGGGCCTGTGCTTGACCTCGTCACGGGCGGCCTGGCAGGCCAGCGACGCGGCACTGTCGCCGATGGACGCGGCCATGCAGGTCGCCATTCCGGAGTTCGACGGCCGGCTGGTGTCGGTGCCGTTCTCGTTCAAGGAGCCGGGCCCAGACGGGATCCCGATCTATCTGGCTGATCCGGACCGGGCCGCCCGGGTGGCGGGAACCGCGGTGGCGCTGGCCCGGCTGCGCCATGTGCCCGCCTCCGGCAAGCGGCTGGCGATCGTGCTGTCGGCCTACCCGACCAAGCATTCCCGGATCGGTAACGCCGTGGGGTTGGACACCCCGGCGTCGGCGGTGATGCTGCTCCGCGCGCTCGCTGAAGCCGGCTATGACGTCGGCGACCTCGACGTCGGCAACCTGGAAGGCGACGCTCTGATCCACCGGCTGATCGCCGCCGGTGGCCACGACGTCGAATGGCTCACCGAGGAGCAGATGGCCAGCTCAGCCATCCGGGTGCCCACCGAGCAGTACGCCCAGTGGTTCGCCACGCTGCCCTCGCCGTTGCGGGACAAGGTCGTGGCGACCTGGGGCGAACCGCCCGGGCAGCTGTACGTGTCTGAAGGGGCCATCTACGTCGGCTCGCTGCTGTTCGGCAATGTCGTGCTGCTCATCCAGCCGCCCCGCGGCTTCGGCGAGAACCCGGTGGCGATCTACCACGATCCCGAGCTGCCTCCATCGCACCAGTATTTGGCCGCCTACCGGTGGCTGGAGCACTCCTTCGGTGCCCACGCGGTGGTGCACCTGGGCAAGCACGGCAACCTGGAATGGCTGCCCGGCAAGGGCCTGGGGCTCGCCGCGCAGGATGCCCCGGATGCGGTGCTGGGGAACCTGCCGCTGGTGTACCCGTTCATCGTCAACGACCCGGGTGAGGGCACTCAGGCCAAGCGCAGGGCGCACGCCACCATCGTCGATCACCTCATCCCACCGATGGCCCGCGCCGACACCTACGGTGATCTCGCCCGGCTCGAGCAGCTGCTCGATGAGTACGCCACGATGGCGGCGCTGGACCCCGACAAGCTGCCCACGCTGCGCGGCCAGATCTGGACGCTGATCCAGAGCGCCCAGCTGCACCATGATCTGGGCGCGGACGCGCCGCCGGGGGATGCCGACTTCGACGACTTCGTGCTGCACCTCGACGGCTACCTGTGCGAGATCAAGGACGTGCAGATCCGCGACGGCCTGCACGTACTGGGTCGCGCCCCCGAGGGCGATGAGCTGGTCAATGACGTACTGGCGGTGCTGCGCGCGCGCCAGGTGTTCGGCTCGGGACAGCCGCTGCCGGGGTTGCGCGCGGCCATCGCAGCGTGCATCGGCTCAGACGACGAGCAGGGCTCCCTCGCCGACATCGACCACCTGGAGGGATTGGCTCGCAGGCTCGTGCAGGGCACCCTGTCAGCGGACTGGGACCCCGCGAAGGCGCCTGCGGTGGTCGCCGAGGTGTTGGGGGAACCGGATGCCGGGGTGGTGTCAGTACTGCGGTTCGCCTGCACCGAGCTGGTCCCGCGGCTGGCCGGCACCCCGGCCGAGATCACGAATGTGCTGCGGGCCCTGGACGGCCGGTTCATCGAACCGGGACCCTCGGGCTCCCCGACCCGCGGTCTGGTCTCGGTGCTCCCGACCGGACGCAACTTCTACTCAGTGGATCCGAAGTCGATCCCGACCCGCAATGCCTTCGACGTGGGCACCGCGCTGGCCGACTCGTTACTGCAACGCCACCGCGCCGACACCGGTGACTGGCCTGCCTCAGTGGGTCTGACTATCTGGGGCACCAGCGCCATGCGTACCCAAGGCGATGACATCGCCGAGGTGCTGGCGCTCCTGGGTGTGCGCCCGACCTGGGACGACGCCTCCCGCCGGGTGACCGGCGTGGAGGTGGTCGGGCTCCATGAGCTCGGCAGGCCCCGTATCGACGTGGTGCTGCGCATCTCCGGCTTCTTCCGGGATGCCTTCCCGCATGTGGTCGCGTTACTCGACGACGCGATCGGCGCCGTCGCGAGGCTGGAGGAGCCGCCGGCGCGCAACTTCGTCGCTGCGCACTACCGGGCCGATCTCGCGGCGCACGGCGACGACCGGCGGGCCCGCACCCGGATCTTCGGTTCCAAGCCCGGCGCGTACGGGGCCGGATTGTTGCCGCTGATCGACAGCCGGGAGTGGCGTACCGACGCCGATATCGCCGAGGTCTACGCCACCTGGGGGGGTTACGCCTACGGGCGAGGGCTCGACGGTGCCGCGGCGCGGGGCGATATGGAGCACGTTTTCCGGCGCATCACGGTGGCCGCCAAGAACGTCGATACCCGGGAACATGACATCGCCGATTCCGACGACTACTTCCAGTACCACGGCGGAATGGTCGCAATGGTGCGGTCGTTGACTGGTAGCAATCCGGCCGCCTACGTCGGTGACTCAGCGATACCACACGCGGTGAAAACCCGGACGCTCGCCGAGGAGACCCGCCGGGTCTTTCGCTCTCGGGTGGTCAACCCGCGATGGATCGCAGCCATGCAACGACATGGCTACAAGGGCGCCTTCGAGCTCGCCGCGACCGTCGACTATCTGTTCGGCTTCGACGCCACCGTAGGCGTGGTCGAGGACTGGATGTATCACCAGCTCGCCGAGTCCTACATTTTCGATTCCGGCGTGCAACAGTTCCTGCGGAAATCCAATCCGTGGGCGCTGCGGGGGATGACCGAGCGGCTGCTCGAGGCCGCTGACCGGGGCCTGTGGGCACAGCCTGACCCCGCGGATCTGGACGCGCTAAGGGCGATTTACCTCGACCTCGAGGGCGATCTGGAGGGGCCGTGAGCATTCAGCGTCCATTGGGGCTGAAATGCATGAAGTTCACCGGCCCCGGCCACCGCCCACCCCATTTCCAGCCGACCGACTCGAACGCGGTCACCGCTGGATCGTCGTTGCGCACCATGCCCGACCGAACCCAATCCCGGTTGAGGTAAGCAGACGCCAGCTCGGGCACCACCAAGTCGCCGCTGACGTAGGGGTTATCGAACGGGTTCAGGTCGATGGCCAGCCCGTAGGCATTCTCCGACCACCGGGTCTGACCACGGGTCTGGTGGCAGAGAAAGCCCACGGTGTTGTTCCCATCCCCGGTCGGTGGCAGGTTCAGCTCGGCGTTCGCCGTTATCCGCATCTCCTCGATCGGAAAGCCCGCCACGAACAGCCGCTTGAAGACACCGACCACGGTCTGCGCGACATCAGCATTCACCAGCATCTCGCCGGTATGGACGCGGGAATCGAAGCCGTGGAACGACATCGTGAGGTAGCGCAGCTTGCTGTCGCTCACCGGGCAGAGTGGTTTCCAGCTGCTGCGGGCCAGCACCTCCGGGGGAACCGGGCTGATCGTCGACTGGAACGACTTCGAGGTCGGTGGGGGCAGCCGATCAACGGTGGGAAGGCGCCGGTTCGCCAACACCTGAGGGGTGGATCGCACCACCCCGTGCCCATCCGGGCGCAGAGGCAACGGCATGGCTCCCACCACCCACGGGGCCGCCGGGTCCGGCACGGTGGCGGCGGTCATCGGTTGCCTGCCGAGGAGTCCACTCGAAATCTGCGCGGCCGACGCAGGAGTGTCGTGGCCCGCGCGGACCCGCTGGACCGTGGTTCCACCAGCCATCAGCAAGGAACCCACGAACAGCAAGGCCAGGTACCACCTCAGAGTGAGCCGCCAGGGTCCATGGTGCGCCACCCCGACACGATGTCAGACCTTCTGGTAGGCAGGAGCGGTGGGCAACACAGTGCTACACCGCAGGCTTGCCGCCGACCTGTCGACCGCCATGATCTACGCTCTGCTGCGCCTGCGGGTCGAGGTCTTCGTGGTTGAGCAAGGCTGTCCGTATCAGGAGTTGGATGGGTTGGACCTGGAGCGGACAACCAGACATTACTGGCTCGCGCCCGATGGTGCGATCGAGGAACCGCAGTCCACTCTGCGACTGCTGGAGCCCGTCGACGGTGAATTCCGGATCGGCCGGATCTGTACGGCCCGGCAGGCCCGTCGCCACGGAGGGCTGCGGCGGCTGCTCGAGGCGGCGTTGGGTGAGGTGGGCGATGCCCCGTGCGAGCTGGACGCCCAGCCGTACTGCGTTGAGCTTTTCGGCGGTTTCGGTTTCGTGGTGAGCGGGACGGAGTTCACCGAGAACGGCGTTCTGTACGTGCCGATGCGCCGTGACGCGTCGGCACGGATGCGCTGACCTTATGAGCGCTGCTCGATATCCGTTCTCCGCGATCGTCGGGCACGACGACCTCCGGCTGGCGTTGTTGCTGACCGCAGTGCATCCAGGGATCGGTGGTGTGCTGGTCCGCGGCGAGAAAGGCACCGCGAAATCGACCGTGGTCCGGGCGCTTTCGGCGCTGCTACCCGCGGTGACCGTGGTCTCGGGATGCCGCTTCGGTTGCGATCCGGTGGCTTTGGATCCGGCCTGCCCAGATGGCCCGCACGCCGGCGTAGCAGGACAGCTCGTTCGTCCAGCCCGGCTGGTCGAGCTGCCGATCGGGGCCACCGAGGACCGAGTGGTGGGTTCGTTGGACCTGCAGCGCGCGCTGACCGAGGGCGTCTCGGCGTACCAGCCCGGACTGCTCGCCGCGGCGCACCGCGGCGTGCTCTACGTCGACGAGGTCAACCTGCTCCCCGATCATCTCGTCGACGTCCTGCTCGACGCCGCCGCGATGGGTCGCGCGCACGTGGAGCGCGACGGAGTGTCGGTCTCGCATGCCGCGTCGTTCCTGCTCGTCGGCACGATGAATCCCGAGGAGGGTGAGCTGCGCCCGCAGCTGCTGGATCGCTTCGGGCTCACCGTCGAGGTGGCGGCCTCCCGCGATGTCGACACCCGGGCCGAGGTGATCCGCCGCCGGCTGCGCTATGAGGCGGACCCGGCTGGTTTCGCGGCGGTGTGGCATCCCGAGGACGTTGCACTCGCCGAACGGATCATGGTGGCTCGGGCGGCGTTGCCAGACGTGGTGCTGCCCGACGGTGAGCTGCGCCGGATCGCCGCGGTGTGCGCCGCGTTCGAGGTCGACGGGATGCGCGCCGATCTGGTGTTGGCTCGAACCGCTTTGGCGCACGCGGCCTGGCGGGGCGCCGGCGCAGTAGACGAGGGGGACATCCGGGTGGCCGCGGCGCTGGCATTGCCGCATCGCCGTCGCCGCGACCCGTTCGACCAGCGCGGCGTGGACGCCGAGCAGCTAGAAGACGCCTTAAACCAACCCCCGCCCGACCCGCCCGACCCGCCCGACCCCCCCAACAACGGCGGGGCCCCTCTCGACATGGAGACATGTCGGGGTGATTCGGCCCCCCATCCCCCGACATGTCTCCATGTCGGGGGATAGCTCCGGGGTGACGTCGGCGCCCGGGGCGGGGTTTCGGGCGCGGTTGTTGAGGGTGCCCGGGGTGGGGGCTGGGGTTCCTGGGCGGCGGTCGGCTGCTCGGACCAGTATCGGGTGCACGATCCGAGCTTCGCTTTCCGAGGGCAGCGGGTTGCATCTGTTGGGCACGCTGGCCGCCGCCGCGCCGCACCAGCGCGACCGCGGCCGTTGTGGCCCAGGCCTCGTGGTGCATCGGGCCGATGTCCGTCAGGCGGTGCGTACGGGGCGGGAGTCGAATCTGGTGCTCTTCGCGGTCGATGCGTCCGGTTCGATGGCGGCGCGCGCGCGGATGTCCGCGGTGAGCGGGGCGGTGCTATCCCTGCTCCGCGACGCCTATCAGCGCCGGGACAAGGTCGGGCTGGTCAGCTTCCGCGGGACCGAGGCGCAGGTGCTGCTGCCGCCGACGTCGGCGGTGGATGCCGCCGCCGCCCGGTTGGGCGCGTTGCGCACCGGAGGGCGCACACCGCTGGCCGCGGGTTTGCTGCGCTCGGCCCGGGTGCTGGCCGCTGAGCGGCTGCGCGATCCCACCCGGCGGGCGTTGCTCCTGGTGCTCACCGACGGCCGGGCGACCTACGGTGGGATGGACGCCGCGATGGCCGCGGCCGGCCTGCTGCGTCGCGATGGGGTGGCGTCGATCGTGGTGGACTGCGAGTCCGGCCCGGTCCGGCTAGGACTGCCCGACCGGCTCGCGGTCGCGATGGGCGGTGGGTGCGTGCGGCTGGCGGAACTGTCCGCCGACGCGGTGGCCGGAGTGGTCCGAGCCGCGAGATCCGTTGCCTGAACGGAGGTTTGGATGCCTCAAGGCGTACCGGTCGGCCGTCCCTGATGACGGGCTGTCGACCCGGCAGCGGCGCAACCGGCCGCTGCTGATCGTCCACACCGGTGTGATGAAGGGCAAGTCCACCGCCGCCTTCGGCTTGGCGTTGCGGGGTTGGAGCGCCGGTTGGTCGATCGGGGTGTTCCAGTTCGTCAAGTCCGCGAAGTGGAAGGTGGGGGAGCAGGCCGCGTTCCAAGCGCTGCATGAGGTGCACCAGCGGACCGGGCAAGGTGGGCCGGTCGAGTGGCACAAGATGGGCGAGGGCTGGTCCTGGGCGCGCAAGCACGGCAGCGCGCAGGACCACGCCGCCGCCGCGG
Organism: uncultured Actinomycetota bacterium; assembly: GCA_963717245.1. GTDB lineage: Bacteria > Actinomycetota > Actinomycetes > Mycobacteriales > Pseudonocardiaceae. The sequence goes on from CAVQVV010000009.1 coordinate 76,634, forward strand.
CGCAAGGCTGGACGGAGATCGCCCGCCGGTTGGCCGAGCAGGTGCACGACCTGTATGTGCTCGATGAATTCACCTATCCCCTGCACTGGGGCTGGGTGGATACCGACGAGGTGGTGGCCGCCCTGGCCGCTCGACCCGGCCGGCAGCACGTCATCATCACCGGTCGCAACGCCTCACCCGCGCTGCTCGACGCCGCCGACCTGGTGGTGGAGATGACGAAGGTCAAGCACCCGATGGACGCCGGCCAGAAAGGCCAGCGCGGAATTGAGTGGTGAACCACCCGTGAGTGGCAATGCGAGTTATAACTCGCATTGCCACTCACGGGTGGTCGTAGCCGCGCCCGCCTCGGGCGCCGGCAAGACCACCGTCGCCGTCGGGTTGATGGCCGCGCTGCGGCGCCGGGGCAACACGGTGGCCGGGTTCAAGGTCGGTCCGGACTACATCGACCCCGGCTACCACTCGCTGGCCACCGGGCGACCCGGCCGCAACCTCGATCCGGTGCTGGTCGGTGAGCAGCGCATCGCGCCACTGGCCGCCTACGGCGCTGCCGGAGCGCAGGTTGCGATCGTCGAGGGGGTGATGGGCCTGTTCGACGGCCGCACCGGGACGGCCGGCTACGGCTCGACGGCGTACGTCGCGGCCCTGCTGGGGGCCCCGGTGCTGCTGGTCGTCGACGTGCGCGGCCAGGGCCGTAGCCTTGCCGCGCTCCTGCACGGATTCCGGTCCTTCGACCCCGACGTGTGGATCGCCGGCGTGGTACTGAACCGGGTCGGCTCGGCGCGTCATGAACAGGTCTGCCGGCAGGCCTGCGACGAAGTTGGCCTGCCGGTGCTCGGTGCGCTACGCCGGGATGACGCGCTGGCGGTGCCGTCGCGGCATCTGGGTCTGGTCACCGCCGCCGAGTACGCCACCGCGGCGGGCGTGGTGGCGCGCTGGGCCGACGCGGTAGCCGCCCAAATCGACCTGGACGCGGTGCTCTCACTCGCCGCGCCGGCGCAGGCGGTGGCGGCCTGGGAACCCGACGCGGAGGTTGTCGCGGTGACCGGCAAGCCGGTAGTCGCGGTGGCCGCGGGACCAGCCTTCCCCTTCGGCTATACCGAGCATGCTGAACTTCTCGCTGCCGCGGGGGCTGAGGTCGTGCCCTTCGACCCGCTGCGGGACGGGTCGCTGCCTGCGGATACCGCCGGCCTGGTGCTGCCTGGCGGGTTCCCTGAGTGCCACACCGAGGCGCTCGCGACCAACGTCACACTGCGATCGGAGATCGCCGCCCTGGCTCGTCGCGGGGCCCCGGTGCACGCCGAATGCGGTGGACTGATGTACCTGTGCCGCTCGGTGGACGGTGCACCGATGTGCGGGGTGCTCGACGCCGAGGCGACGATGACCGGGCAGCTCGTGCTGGGCTACCGCGACGCGGTGGCGTTGCGCGACTCGGTGCTACACCCGGTCGGCGCGCGGGTCAGCGGCCACGAGTTTCACCGCACCACCGTCACGCCCCGCGCGGGCGAACCCGCCTGGGCGTGGACAGGCGCGCAGCCCGAGGGCTTCGTCCACGGCGCGGTCCACGCGTCGTTCCTGCATACCCACCCCGTTGCGCATCCAGCAGCGGTGGCACGCTTTGTGGCGAGCTGCCTTAAGGGTTAGGTCGACACTAGGGTTAGGTCGACACTGTGGAGCTGATCGGGGTCGGGGTGGGTCCGGGGGATCCGGATCTGCTGACCGTTGCCGCGGTGCGCGAGCTGTCCTGCGCCGGGCGGATCTTCGTGCCGGTGATGGCCCCTGACGTGGCGGGCCGCGCCGAGGCCGTTGTACGGGCGCACCTGACCCACAACCGGCTGGAGCGGCTGGTGTTCGCCCTCAATAACGACGTCACCGGGTCGCAGCGCCGGCGCCACGAATGCTGGGACGCCGCGGCCGCGCGGGTGGTGGCGCATCTGCGCGAGCACGGCGGCAGCGCCGCCTTCGCCACTCTCGGTGACCCGTCGGTGTACTCCACGTTCGGTTACCTCGCCAAGACGGTCCGCGAGCTGCTGCCCGACATCCGGATCCGCACCGTGCCGGGCATCACCGCGATGCAGGCCGCCGCCAGCGCCGCCGGCCTGATCCTGGTCGAAGGATCCGAACCGCTCACGCTGCTCCCGCTGACCCGGGATCTCGCCGCCTTGGATCAGGCGCTGGCCGGGGGTGGTGCGGTCGTCACCTATAAGGGCGGCCGCCGGTTGGTGCAGCTCCGCGAGCGGATCGACGCCGCAGGTGCGCTGGACCGCGCCTGGTGCGCCGAGCACGTCGGTACCGCCGACGAGCGGATCACCCGGTTGGCGCACACCGACTCCGCGGCCTACCTGTCGACCGTGGTCGTCCTGCCGCCGCGCAGTGGCAGAGGAGCGCAGCTGTGACTGACGGCCCGCCGCTGCGCGAGCCGGACCTGCCCCGGACCGCGAAGATGCGCCCGGATGCGCTGCGTACCGGGTTCAGCACCGGTGCCTGCTCAGCGGCGGCGGCCAAGGCCGCGGCGGCAGCACTGAGCGGCACCCGGTTGTCCACGGTGAGCATCGGGTTCCCTTCGGGGGATCGGCACACCTTCACCGTGCACTCCGTGCGTTGCCAGGGGGCCACCGCCACTGCCGTCGTGATCAAGGATGCCGGCGACGACCCTGACGTCACGCACGGCGCGCACCTGACGGTGACCGTCGCCTGGCGCAGCGACGGCGAGGTGGTGCTCTACGGCGGCGAGGGGGTGGGTGTCGTGACCCAACGTGGATTAGGCTTGCCGGTCGGGCAGCCCGCGATCAACCCGGTACCCCGCCAGATGATCACCGAGGCGGTGTGGGAAGCATCCGGCGGCCGGGGCGCGGATGTGACGATCAGCGTGCCCGGCGGGGAGCAGATGGCCCGCAAGACCACCAACCGCCGGTTGGGCATCGAGGGCGGGATCTCCATCCTGGGCACCACCGGCATCGTCCGCCCGTTCTCCACCGCCTCCTGGCGTGCCTCGGTGGAGCAGGCGGTGTCGGTGATGGCCGCCCAAGGTGTGCCGACGCTGGTGCTCGCCACCGGCGGGCGTACCGAACGGGGCGCGATGCGGCTGTTGCCGCATCTGCCGGAGGTGGCGTTCGTGGAGGTCGGCGACTTCACCGGGGCGGCGCTGCGCCGCGCGGTGGAGCACGGCCTGACCGAGGTGGTCTTTGTCGGCATGATCGGCAAGCTGACCAAGCTGGCCTCCGGGATCCTGATGACCCACTACACCAAGTCCAAAGTGGACACCAGTCTGCTTGCGGAGATCACCGCTGTGCACGGCGGCGGCTCGGAAGACATCGCGGAGATCCGGGAAGCGCCGACCGCCCGACGGGCCTATGAGATCTGGGAGGCCAGCGGGTTGCTGCGAGCGTGCGGGGACGACGTCTGCGCCCGGGTAGCGGACACGCTGCACCGGTTCACCGCCGAGGTCGGGCGCCCGCTGCTCGCGAAGACGGCGATGGTCGACTTCACCGGGAAGCGAGTTGTGGCCGCGACCGAGCGGGACTGGGTTGGCGAGTGACCGTCACCGTCATCGGCCTGGACGGTTCTGCGCTATCTCCTGGCGCGACGGAGGCGCTGGCGAGTGCACAGATCGTGGTCGGCGCGCCGCACCAACTCGCCGCTGTGTCGGTGCCCGCCTGCGCCCGGGTGCTCGGACCTGCCGAGTTGCATGCTCTTCAAGACATCCCAACTGTGGTGCTGGCCAGCGGCGATCCCGGGTTCTTCGGCATCGTGCGGACGCTGCGCAAGCGCGGTCTGCGCCCCGCGGTGCTGCCGGCGCAGTCCAGCGTGGCGCGGGCCTTCGCGCTACTGGGCCGCTCCTGGGACGATGTCGCCGTGGTCTCCGCGCACGGCAGGTCCCTGCGACATGCGCTCAACGTGTGCCGGGCACATCCCGCGGTTGCAGTATTGACGGGACCGTCAGCGGGCGCCGCGGAGATCGTCGCCGGGCTGGCCGGGTGGCGCCGCAGCGTGCTGATCGCCGAGGGTCTTGGTGGCCCCGACGAGCGGCTGAGGCGCTTCCACGGCGGCGAGGTCCGCGAACCGCATGTCGTGTTATGCCTGGCCGATGAGGACGCGGTCCCTGCTCGCGGCTGGATCGCCGGCGGCGAACCGGTGCCCCCCGCGGCTGGCTGGGCGCTGGACGAGGCGGACTTCTCGCACCGCGACGGGATGATCACGAAAGCCGAGGTTCGGGCGCTAGCCTTGGCGCGGCTGGCTCCCGGACCCGGCCGGTTGGTGTGGGATCTAGGGGCCGGGTCGGGTTCGGTCGGGGTGGAATGCGCCCGGCTCGGCGCCGCGGTCATTGCGGTTGAGCGGGATGCCGCGCAGTGCGCCCGGTTGGTAGCCAACGCCAGCGCGCACCGGGTGGACGTCCGGTTGATCGAGGGACGGGCACCGGCGGTGCTGGACGGTCTATCCGAACCCGACGCGGTGTTCGTCGGTGGGGGAGGGCCCGATGTGGTGCAGGCGGCGGCGAAGGCCTCGCCCCGCGTCGTGGTCGCGCTAGCCGCGCTGGACCGCCTCGCGCCCTGCCGCGCAGCGCTGCGAGAAGCGGGCCACGAGGTGGATGGAGTCCAGCTAGCGGCGTCCCGGTTCGCGGAGCTGCCCGACGGCTCGGTGCGGCTGGCGGCGACCAATCCGGTGCTGCTTCTGTGGGGCCGGCGGTGACGGACCTGGTCGTCGGGCTCGGCTCATCCCGTGGGGTTCGCGCGGCGGCTGTGTGGTCAGCGCTTCGAGCGGCCGTGCCGGATCTGGCCGCGATCACCGCGTTCGGCACCATCGACCGGCGCCGCGACGAGCCCGGGCTGCTCGCGGTGATCCGGGAACACGGTGCGCCGCTGCACTGCTACCCGGCGGCTGAGCTCGACGCGGTGGACGTGCCGCATCCCAGTGAGCCGGTCCGCGGCCATGTCGGGACCCGCAGCGTCGCGGAAGCCGCCGCCCTGCTTACCGCCCGCGATCTCGGCGGGGGATCGCTGATCATGCCGAAACTGCGTGGCGAGCACGTCACCGTCGCGGTCGCCGCGCTGCATCCGCTGTCGATCAGCTCAGCGTGTACTGCCTGCGGCGCGTGCCTGCGCACCTGTCCGGAGCACGCGCTGCGTGCCGCTCCGCAGCGCCCCGTGGTGATCGCGGCGCGCTGCACCTCGTGCGGTGAATGCGTCGAGGTATGCCCCACCGACGCGATCATTCTGCGTGATTAGCCGCGACGTTCGAGCACGGTGGACAACAACACAATCCGAGCCCGTTGGACATCCGCGCCGCCGCGCCGCGATCTCGAACCCGCCGCTCCAACACAACCCGATCAGAGTCCAAGATCTGGAGAATGCGCACTCGATTCGGCATGCGCTATTGTCCCACTGATACCTCGAACACCAAAGTCGGACACGCGTCACGACATGAGGGAAGCCGTTGGATCGAGGCGGTTTTCCCTGACGGATGCGGGAACGGTCGCCTTGTCCCGGCATGACGCCGACAAACGAGGGACCGATGACCAATTCGGAGAGGGCGCACAGCTACCAGGCCAGTTGCTCGTGGTCGGGGTCCACGGCGGCGGGCTATGAACGCTACGACCGCGATCATGAGGGACACTGCCACCCTGCCCCGGCGGACGTGCACCTGTCCGCGGACGCGGCATTTCGCGGGAATCCCGCTCGGCTCAATCCCGAACAGCTGGTAGTGCTGGCCGCCTCCTCCTGTCAGCTGCTGTCGTTCCTTGCCGTCGCGGCGCGTGCCCACGTCGAGGTACGCCGGTACGACGATGTCGCCACCGGAGTCATGATCGAGCAGGGCGGCGGCGGGCAGTTCGCCGGGATCACGTTGCGTCCTCGGATCAGTGTCGTCGGACACGTCAGCTCCGAACGCCTGCACCGGCTGGTGCAACTGGCACATGAGCAGTGCTACGTCGCCAACTCCCTCACCTTCGAGGTCATCGTGGAGCCGGTCTTCGAGGTCCGGGAGCAGTACGCGTTCGGAGAGAGCGACGTCGCGGTCCAGCGGCTCGCTCTGCTCGCCGAGGTGTTCGGTCCCGGCTCACGCTCCTTCCTCGCCAGGCACGCCCGCTGTGCGTCGCGGATCGCTGTTGATTTGGGGTGCGGTCCTGGTTGGAGCACCCGACTGCTCGCGGAGGCCACCGGGGCCAATCGCACCGTCGGAATGGATACCTCGGTCGCCTTCCGCGCCGCTGCTCAGGCCGCTGCCCCTGCCGGTGTTGAGTTCGTCGAACACGACGTGACCCAGTTGCCATTTCCCGAGCCGGCGCGCGGGGCCACTGTGGCCTACGCGCGGTTTCTGCTGGCCCATCTGCCTGACATCGGCGGGGCGGTAGTTGGCTGGCTATCCCAGCTCGACCCGCTCGGGGTCCTGCTGCTCGAGGAAACCGAGACCATCCACACCACGGATCCGGTGTTCGGTGACTACCTGGCGTTGGCCGAGCACGTCCTTGCCGCCCGCGGCGCCACCCTCTATGCCGGTGCTGCGCTGGCCCGGCTAGTGACATCGTCTCGGTCTAGGGTGACGGCGAACGAGGTGCGTGAGGTAGTAGTGCCGGCGGCGCGGGCCGCGGAAATGTTCGCCCTTAACCTCAGCGTGTGGCGTCACGACCCCGCGATAACCCAACCACCGCAGCTGGTGGACGAGCTGGCCAACCGTCTGAACCGGCTGCGCGACGACGGAGACGCCGAGGACCTCACGTGGACCATTCGCCAGGTCGCGTTGTCGCCGGTGCAGTCCCTTGGACAAGTTCGGACCGCGATCGATGAGATCGACCATCAACTCGTGGGTCTGCTCGCCCAACGCGGCCGGTGGGTCCAGCAGGCCGCCGGCTTCAAGCGGAACGAGGCCGAGGTCCGCGGGCCACAGTCCCGGGTCGACCACATCATCAGCCGCGCACGAGCCACAGCCGAGGATCGCGGCGCCGATCCGCAGGTCGTCGAGGCGACATTCCGCACGATGATCGCCGCCTTCATCGACGCGGAGCTTCGCATTCATGGCTCACGAGGCCGCAGGTGATCGGTGTCGAGCCCCTCAGCTTCATTGCTGAGCCACGACAACGCGTCCGAGGTCGACACCACTGTGTGCAGTCCGCCTCACCCGATCATCCGCCCAGCGGGTTGAAACCGGCCGGGAGCTCCAGCCGGTGCGCGCTCATGAACCCCGTGTCCGCGAGCAACTCCCGGGTAGGCCCGTCGGCGACGATCTGCCCGTGGTCGATGACCAGGGCGCGCGGGCACAGCTCCAGCGCGTAGGGCAGATCGTGGGTGACCAGCAGCGTCGTCATGCCCAGCCGCTTGATCAGATCAGCGAATTCCCGCCGCGCCGCGGGATCGAGGTTGGCGGTGGGCTCGTCAAGCACCAGCACCTCGGGGTGCATGGCCAGCACGGTGGCGACCGCGGCGCGCCGCCGCTCACCCAGGGACAGCCGGTGTGGCGGGCGGTCGGCGGCATCCACCAGGCCGACGTAGGAGAGCGCCTCGATGACCCGGGCTTCCAGAGCAGCGCCGGACAAGCCCAGATGAGCGGGTCCGAACGCCACGTCGCGCCCCACGGTGGGACTGAACAACTGATCATCGGGATCTTGAAAGACCACGCCGACCCGCCTGCGGACCTCAGCCAGGGTGCGTCGCCCAACCTGCACACCACCGATGAATACCGACCCAGCTGAGGGCGTCAGTACCCCGTTGAGCTGCAACACCAGCGACGTCTTGCCGGCGCCGTTGGGGCCGAGCAGGGCGACCCGCTCACCGGTTTCGACGTGTATCGAGACCCCGGACAGCGCTTGGCGCCCGTCTGGGTAAGAAAAGTCGAGCTCCCGCACCTCGACCGCGGCGACGCCGCCGGCGCGCGCAGAGCCGATGAAGCGGCCGCGACGGATCTGTGGCGCAGTGCTGGGCACGCGAGTGGCCCGGCGAGCTCGCCGGGAGCCTTGAGCTGGGCCGTCACCGTGCGGGGCCAGCGAGATCGGCGTCCCTACTTTGGATTCGTAGCCGGGCAACTGGACCCGGTAGGCGCACAGGTCGCAGTTCATCCGCACGTCGCCCGCCCGTGCTTCCCGGTAGCGTTCCAGTACCAATCGGGCCAGCCGTGGGTCGGACCCCAGATGGTGCGCGCCGCGGATCTCGACCTCGGGATGGCCCTGCGCCCAGGCGGCCGCCTCAGCGTAGATCCGGTTCAGCAGCACTCCCGGGAAGAGAAAGAACGGGGCAACCACGGCGGTCCCGGCGCCGAGCAGCCGCAGCCGCTCCAACGTCTCATCGACCGTGGGGGTGGCAACGGAGATGAACCCCGGCTCGACGATGCCCAGCCCGCGCCCATCGGCGAGCAACCGGCTGACCTTCCACAGGTCCGCACAGGCGTCCGGGTCGCTGGACCCGCGCCCGATCAGCGCCACCCCGAGCTTCTCCGGATCGGCGTCGCCGGCCGCGTCCCGGATCCGTTCCGCGGCGACCTCCAGGACGCGCGGCTCGATGCCCAAATCGCGGGCCAGCGAGAAGTACACCGTTGGGTGCCGGGCCCGGGCTCGGGCCAGGGCCGCCGGACCGTCGTTCTTCAGGTGCCCGGCGGCCAGCAACACCAGCGGCACGCTGACGATCTCGGTGGCGCCGCCGGCAACCAGGTCGTCGATGGCTTCATCAACGGTCGGCGATGCCATCTCGATGAAGCCGAACCCGGTCACTAGATCACCTGCGGCGGCGCGGATAGTGCTGGCCAGTGCCCAGAACTCGTCCACCCCGTCGGCGTCCCGGCTGCCGTGACCCACCACCAGCATGGCGCGTGTCATGCCAGCACCGTGCCGATTGCGGCTAACGCCGGTACGCTCAGCGCGCCCGCCCACGCGAGCCGGGACGCCGCGGCGCCGGTCAGGGCGGTCGGCAAGGTTCCGGTGTACCCGCGGGAAGCCATCGCCAGATACACCCGCTCGCCCCGCTCGAAGGAGCGGACGACGAGTGCGCCGAGACCGGCGGTGACATCGCGGACCTGCCACAGCCAGCGCGGGTTCCCGCCACGACAGACCGCCGCGGTACACATCCTGGCCCACTCAGCCACCAGGACCTCTGTGTAGCGCACCATGAAGGCCGCCACCGCGGTGAACACCTGCGGAACCCGCAACCGCTCCAGCCCGGTGATGATCTCCGGCATCGGCGTGGTCGCGGCCAGAATCGTGGTGGCCAGCAGCCCGAACGTCGCCTTCAGCGCGATGGTCGACGCGGCGTGCAGCCCGGGTACCGACAGGGCAACTTCGATCACCGTCACCTGCGGTGGGCCGCCGAGCATCGGTAACGCCAGCACGAACAGTACAAAGGGTACCTCCACCAGCAGCCGGCGCGCCACGGTCAGCAGGGGCAGCCGGGCCAGCGCGGCGACCGGGACGAGCAGCAGCAGATACCACAGGTACGGCCAGTACCCGCCGCGTGGAGTGGCCGCGACGGTGAGCACGAACAGCGCGGTAGCCGCCACCTTGCACTGCGGCGCCAGCCGGTGCACCGGGGTGTCGGCGGGAACCAGCAGGGCGGCGTGCGTGGCACTCACGGAGCCCCCAGCGGCGGAGGTGCACAACCCATCTCGCCGGCCGTGACGTCCAGGGCTGCCACGTCACCGATCACCACGGTCAGCGGGGCGGGCAGCCGCACCGACGGCGGCTGGGCCAAGGTGCCGCGGACGGTGCGCTGGTGCGGGCGGCACGCGGCGCTGATGGCAGCGACCGGGGTATCGGGCGCCATCCCGCCCGCACGTAGAGCGGTGATCACCCGCGGTAAGGCCGCTCGCCCGGTCAACAGCACCACGGTGCCACCCAGCTGGGCCACGGCGTCCCAGTCCACCTCGTCGACGTCGTCATTGCCGGCGACCACGGTGAGTGTGCGGGAGACGTGGCGGACCATCACCGGGATCCCGGCCGCCGCCGGCGCAGCCACCGCGGCGGACACCCCCGGTACCACGTCGACCTCCACCCCGGCGCGAGCCAGCGCCACCGCCTCCTCGCCGCCCCGAGACACCACGAACGGGTCACCGGCCTTGAGTCGGACGACGCACGTCCCGGTCCGGCCCAGCCTGACGAGCAGGGCGTTGATCTCCTGCTGTGGCGGAGCCGGGGTCGCGCCCTGCTTGCCGACGCAGTGCTGACAAGCCGTCGGAGCCAGTGCCAGGATGCCGGCCATCGATGGGCGGTCGTAGACGACGTGCTCGGCTCGGGCCAGCAGCGCCGCGCCGCGGCGGGTGATCAGCTCCGGATCACCGGGTCCGGCACCCACCAGATGGACGGTCACCGCGGCGCACTGAGTGACCGCGCGGTCACCAACCAGTCGCCGAGACGGCTGGTTCCTCCGGCGCCGACGATCACCACGGTATGCATCCCGGCGCTGGCTGGGTCCAGCGCGGCCAGCGTGGTGAGCTCCACCTGCTCGCTGTCGCGCCCCGCGTCGGTGACCAGCCCGACCGGGGTGTCACCGGGCCGGTACTCAGCGAGGATGTCGCGGGCCCGGCCGAGCTGCCATGGCCGCCGCTTGGAGCGCGGGTTGTACAGCGCGAGCACCAGGTCGGCGGCGGCCACCGCGCGCAGGCGTGTCTCCACCGTGTCCCACGGTGCGAGCAGGTCGGACAGGGTCAGGCAGGCGAAGTCGCGCGCCAGGGGCGCTCCCAGGAGTGCTCCGGCGGCGATGGCTGCCGTGATGCCGGGCACCACCCGCACCCCAGGGCGCCGAGCCGGTGGCAGCGCCGCGGCGGTGCTTAACGCCAGCGAGGCCATCCCGTAGATCCCGGCGTCCCCGGAGGACACCAGGGCCACCCGGGCACCGTCAGCAGCTGCGCGGACTGCGTGCTCCGCACGGTGCTGCTCGGCGCCGATCTCGCTGGCCAGCAGGCTCTGGTGTGGGCCGGTCAGGTCGGTGCAGGCCGCCAGGTAAGCGTGGTATCCGAGGACTACTTGCGCGTCCCGGATGGCGTCCTCAGCGGCTCTGGTGCGATGCGCCGGATTGCCCGGTCCCAGTCCGACGATGCTGAGCATGCCGGTCACGGGAGTCTGCGCTTGGCGGGGGGGATGGCTCGTCCGGTGGTAGTGCCCGGCAGCGAGCGGCGGCGGCAGCCGTGTGAGTAGGCGGGGTCGTAAAGCCGGCTGCGTGCGCCTGCGCCGGCCAGTGCCGGTCCCACCAGCACCAGCGCTGCGGTGCGGATGCCGGATGCGGTCAACGCGTCGGCGAGGCCGTCCACCGTAGTGGTGATCACCGTCTCGTCCGGCCAGCTGGCTTTCGCGACGACGACAGCGGGGGTCTCCGGCGGATAGCCGACCAGCAGTTCCTCGCGCAACGCGGCCGGTCGAGCCGCGGAGAGATAGATCGCCATCGTGGTGCCGTGACGAGCGAAGCCGGCGACGCTCTCGCCGGCTGGCATCGACGCGGCGGTCCGGCCGCCGCCTAGCCGGGTGAGCACGGCGCTTTGCGCAACCCCGGGCGCGGTGAGCTCCACGCCGGCGGCGGCCGCTGCGGCGGCAAGCGAGCCGACCCCGGGCACGATCTCGAAGGCCCGGCCATGCCGGGTGCACCAGGCGATCTGCTCGGTCAGCGCGGAGTACAGCGACACGTCGCCGGAGTGCAGCCGGACGATCGCGGCGCCGGGGTGCGCGGTATACACCGCGAGCACGTCCTCCAGCGTCATCCCCGCTGAGTCATGCAGCGCGACACTGGCGCGGCAGTGCTCCAACACCGCGGCAGGCACCAGCGACGACGCCCAGACCACCACGTCCGCGGCCGCGAGCCGGTGTACGCCACGCAGGGTCAACAGGTCCGCCGCCCCGGGCCCGGCGCCCACGAACGAGATCAGCCCGGTGCCCATAACGCCAGGGTAACGCCGCCGGTCACCGCTCGGAGAGGGTGAGGCAGGCGATTCGGGCGCCCGCGTTGCCCGCGTGGCCCGGATCCGAGCGGGTCCGCATCGCTTCGTGCACCACGATCGAACCGGGCACCCGATCGGTGAAGACAAAGGGGACTGTAGTGCTCGAAATGCCGGCGCCAGCGGCGTCGGTGCGCACGTCCAGCCAGATCTCGTTGTTCGGATTGGCGTACCGGGGGTTGCTTGACGGCGCTTGCGGCGTCGCGGCGGGATCGGGCTGATTCTGGAAATGCGGTCCGGCCGTGGCTGCGTCCGCACCACAGGCTTCGGTATGCGCGTGCGCCGCGTAGCCCCGGTTGGGTAGCAGCCCGAACACCGTGAGTTCCGCCCGGGTAGACCCATCCGACGAGGGGATCAGGCGAGCCGTCATCGCGGCACCGAGCGGCGCCAGGTCGGGGTTATAGGTAATGGCCTTCGAAGTGGGATTCGGTGTCGTGAGGGTACCGCTGCCAAACAAAAAAACCGCGGAGTCCGGGCTGTAGAAAGAGGCCGATAGCGTCGGCGCAACCGCCACGACGGTGCCAACGATGACAAGTCGTCGCAACGCCGTGTGAGGTCCGCCCCCCCAACGTCCACTCATGGGCGCAATTGTGCCCCAACTGTGCGCGTCCGGCGAGACCCATTACTGAGCATCGGGGTCACTTTCCATGGCGAGCACGAAGTTCTGCACGTAGCGCGTCGCCAGTTCCTGGCGATCGGTTGGGTGGGGCGCCCAGGCGAGCGCGTCACCCGCGAGGCCCAGCAACTGATCCTCGTTGAGTCTGGAGACGATGAAATGAGCGAGCCCGACTCCGTCGAGATCCGGACGCAGGCGCCGAGCGAGGACATACTGGGTGGCCAGCTCGTCATCGTGATCTTCGTCGCTCATCGTCGGTCTCCGTTCGGCCCACCACCGTCGGTGCAGCACCATTGTGACGGCAAGCTGTACGCCGTGCCGAGGGCCGGAAGGAAACGACGTGAGTCGCGCCGCGCATCCGATTGAAGTCGAGTCCTACCGGATCCTGCGATCCCAGGTGGATACCGAGAGGTTGGCGCCCGGGACCCGAGCGGTGACCGAGCGGGTGATCCACGCCAGCGCCGACCTCGACTACGCCACTGACCTGGTCTGCGACGAGGATGCATTGCACGCGGGGTACCGCGCGCTGGCCGGCGGCGCGCCCCTGGTGGTCGATGTTCGGATGCTTGCCGCGGGCATCACCTCACGGCAGTGTGTGGTCGCGCTTGATCTGGCGCCGGTCTCGTCGCCGGGTCTGACGCGCACCGCGTCGGGGATCCGGGTGGCCGCTGCCGAATACCCCGAAGGTGCGGTGTGGGCCGTAGGCAACGCGCCGACGGCGCTGCGCGAACTGATCCGCCTCGCCGCGGCCGGCGTGCTGCGCCCGGCGCTGGTGATCGGACTGCCGGTGGGGTTCGTCGACGCCGCGCAGGCCAAGGCGGCGCTGCGGGACTCGGATTTGCCGGCGCTGTCCAACCGCAGCGCCAAGGGCGGAACCGCGGTCGCTGCCGCGGCGATCAACGCGCTGCTGTCCTGGGAACCGGTCCAATGAAGCCGTACCTGGTGGGGCTCGACCTCGCTGGGCGCCGCGTCGTGGTGGTCGGCGCGGGCACCGTCGCGCAACGGCGGTTACCGCGATTGATCGCCGCCGGCGCCGAGGTGCTGCTCGTCGCTCCGGCGGCCACCCCGGCGGTCGAGGCGATGGCCACGGCGGGGGAACTGCGCTGGGACGCCCGGGGCTACGCCGACGGTGATCTGGAGGGTGCCTGGTACGCCGTGGCGTGCAGCTCCGATCCCGCGGTCAACGCCGCGGTGGCCGCCGAGGCGCAGCGGCGGCGGGTGTTCTGCGTGCGGGCCGACGATGCGACCGGTGGCAGTGCCGTCACCGCGGCCACCGGAGAACATGACGGGTTGCTGGTCGGCGTGCTCGCCGGGCGACGGCCGCGCCGCTCCGCAGCCGTCCGCGACGCGCTGATCGATGCGCTGCGCACCGGAGTCGTCGACGACGCCCCGGACGCCGAAGACCACGTCGCCATTCCTGGAGTGGCACTGGTCGGCGCCGGACCTGGCGACCCTGACCTGATCACCGTGCGCGGGCGGCGGTTGCTGGCCCGCGCCGACGTGGTGCTGGCCGACCGGCTGGCCCCCCGTGAGCTGCTCGACGAGCTCGGAGCGCACGTCACCGTGATCGACGCCGCCAAGGTGCCCTACGGCCGCGCGATGGCCCAGGAGCAGATCAACGCGCAACTGATCGAGCACGCCAAGGCGGGCCGGTTCGTCGTCCGGCTCAAGGGCGGTGACCCCTACGTCTTCGGGCGCGGCTTCGAGGAGGTCATGGCCTGCACGGCCGCTGGCGTGCCGGTGACCGTGGTCCCGGGTATTTCCAGCGCCATTTCGGTGCCCGCCGCAGTGGGGATCCCGGTGACCCATCGCGGCGTGGCCCACGAGTTCGTCGTCGTGTCCGGTCACGTGGCGCCCGACGATCCCACCTCGCTGGTGGACTGGCCGGCGCTGGGACGGCTTCGTGGCACCCTGGTGCTGCTCATGGCCGTCGAGCGGATCGGTGTGTTCGCCGACACCCTGATCACCCACGGCCGGCCCGCAGACAGCCCAGTCGCCGTGATCGCCAACGGCACCGTGCGGGGCGAGCGCGTGGTGCGCTCCACCCTGACCGACGTCGCCGCAGACGTCGCCCGTGGTGGGATCCGCCCGCCGGCGATCGCGGTCATTGGGCCGGTGGTGGCGCTGCGCTCGTGAGTGGGTAATGGTGTTCCAGCACTCAATGCCACTCACGAGTTATCCACAGGGCGTCAGGCAGCTTGGCCCGGGCTGGCAGGTGAATCCGGCAGTTGATGGGGATTCAGCTGGTTGTCTCCAACGCCGAACTCGGTGTCGTGCCACCACCGGTGCAGTGCAGATCACAGGTGGTCCCGACAGTACAGGTCGAGCGGCCGTCGGTGCAGCAGCGGGGACAGGGCAGCCATGCGCGGCGGCCCAGGTCGGCGTCCGGATCCAGCATCGAGAACACCTTCCTCGCATAGCAGGCGTAATAAATGGCGCTGCTCGGGGTGCAAACCCGAGTACAGCAGCGAATGCGCCTCGCCTTCTACGGCGAGTACAGCAGCAGGGTCCCAGTCCGGCATCGCGTCCAAGACTGCGGATCTCATGTGCGGTGAGATCAAAGGTGAACGGCATCAGGTCGGTTCCGCGCCCCGCCTGCGGGCTGCTCGGAGTCGTGGCTGGCATGCCCATATATACCTCGAGGATGTAAACAATCGAGCCCGGTCGTGACCAGGCTTACATGCAGCTGTGACCAGGCATATGGTCAGCAAGATCGCTGCGCGGAAACGTGTAAACACCAGATTATGTAGGTCCCCGAGATGAGGGCCGGGACGGAGGCAGCGCGTTACGGAACCGTCATTTGAAGGTTTCATATGTTAGCCGGATTTATTGTGTCGGGCGTTGCGCACCGCGCCGACGGTGCGGAGGGTGATAAAGCGGTGACGGGGTAGCTGCTGCTTAACCCGAGAATAGCTCACCCCGCGCCTCGACCATCTGACTGAGCGAGTAGTGATTGGTGGGGTGCACGAGATCGCGGCCCGGCGCGCTGCGTGTCAGATGGTCACCGTCGCGGGTGGTCCGGATCTGTCGATCAAGGCACTGGATTTATCGGTCAAGACGTTGGGGCAGGCCCGGATCGAGTCCCCGTTGGCTGCGTTGCTCGATACCGGCAGACCACCGAACACCATGTCGACGAGGGTGATCGGGTGCTCCTCGACGACACCCTGAGCATGGTCCAGGCGCGTAGCGGTTCGGTCGACGAGCTGCCCAGCTTCGAGCCGGCTGGTCCGCGACGCAAGATCTTCTTTCGATCCGTCGAAGACCCGGGCCGGGATCGTGACCTGCGGCGGGCTGTGCCCCGGTCTCAACGACGTCATCCGCGGCCTGGTCCGCAAGCTGACTAACCACACGGTGGGCGGCGCGTCGTCGGCTTCCGCAACGGTTACCAGGGTTTCGTCGCCTCTCACCGGTATGAGGTGGTGGATTTGACACCGGAGAGGGCGCGTGCGCTTCGGCGACTGACGAGTCAGCCACAGACCCGATCTGACGGCTCTACGCCTGACGCCCCGTGAGGGCGGGGCTGTCACGGCGCGCTCTCCCACGCCAGTACCTCGTTGAGAACGGTGAGCGCATCGCCGCGCCCTCGGCGCTCCACGAGCCCCTCGCCTGACACATCAGGGATGAGGTTCCGTTGTCAGCTGCAGCATGGCCAGTACTCGGTCGACCGGCAGCCGAAGGCACCGGCAGCCGAAGGTGGTGCCGGCCACCACGGCTCAGTGCCACCATGGGTGGATGGACCGCGCGCAGCTCCGAGCCCTCCAAGACCCGCTCAAGGAGCAATACCGGGACGACGCCACGTCTGCGCTCGTCACGTTGCGGGCTGAGGGCAACCTCGGCGAGGAAATCACGTGCTCGATCCGGACGGGCCGGGCGCTGGCTGAGGCCGGCCTGCATCCCGCCACCGGGGGCGACGGGCTGTCGTTGTGCTCGGGCGACATGCTGCTTGAAGCCCTCGCCGCCTGCGCGGGCGTCACCTTGCGGGCTGTGGCCACATCCCTCGACATCCCGGTCGCGGGTGGCACCATCCATGTCGAAGGCGACCTGGACTTCCGTGGCACGCTGGCCGTCTCCAAGGAGGCCCCCGTCGGTTTCCGCGCGATCCGATTGCGGTACGTCCTGGACACGCCCGCGACTCTCGAGCAGCTCGAGACCCTGATCCGACTCACCGAGCGTTACTGCGTCGTGTACCAGACCCTCGCTGGCGCGCCCGAACTGTCCTCGAAGTATGAGACGGCCTAGGGCGACCGCCCAGTCTATCCGTGATGGCTGCAGACGCAGAACTCGTTGCCCTCCGGATCGGCAAGCACGGTCCACCACATCCCCGGCGCGTTGCCCGCCGCGAGCACCGTCGCACCCAGCGCGGTGAGCCGAGCGACCTCGGCGGCCCGGTTGTCGGTATGCAGGTCTACATGGACCCGGTTCTTGCCGGTCCGCGGTTCAGCGACCTTCTGCAGGCCGAGCGCTGGCGTGCCGGTCAGCGCCACGAAATCGCCGTAGTCGCCGGCCACCGTGGTGTCCAGCGCCGCGGTCCAGAATCCAGCCAGCGACTGCGGATCCGAGCAGTCGATGGTCACCATGCCGATCGAGAGAGCCATGGCGCAGACGGTAACCGGGAGGACCGACACTCCGAGATCGGCGATACGCTGCGAGCTTCGCAATCCGGCCGTCCGAGGAGTCCCTGAGAGTATGATCACCAGGTTGTCGACGCTGTTCCTGCGCACCCTGCGCGAGGACCCGGCAGACGCCGAGGTGCCCAGCCACAAGCTGCTGGTGCGCGCCGGGTACGTCCGCCGCGTCGCCCCGGGGATCTACTCGTGGCTGCCGCTGGGCCTGCGGGTGCTGCGCAACATCGAGGCTGTCGTGCGCCAGGAGATGGACGCGATCGGTGGCCAGGAGATTCTGTTCCCGGCGTTGCTGCCCCGCGAGCCCTACCAGACCACCGGCCGCTGGACGGAGTACGGCGCGAACCTGTTTCGGCTGCGCGACCGCAAGGGTGGCGACTACCTGCTCGGCCCCACCCACGAGGAGCTGTTCACCCTCACCGTCAAGGGCGAGTTCGGGTCCTACAAGGACTATCCGGTGATCCTCTACCAGGTGCAGACGAAGTACCGGGATGAGGAGCGCCCCCGGGCGGGGATCCTGCGCGGCCGGGAGTTCCTGATGAAGGACTCGTACTCCTTCGACCTCTCCGCGGAGGGCTTGGCACAGTCCTACCATGCGCACCGGGGCGCCTACATCAAGATCTTCGATCGGCTCGGGCTGCGTTACGTGATCGTGTCGGCGATGTCCGGCGCGATGGGTGGCTCGGCCAGTGAGGAGTTCCTCGCCGAAGCCGAGACCGGCGAGGACACCTTCGTTCGCAGCACCGAGTCCGGGTACGCCGCCAACGTGGAGGCGGTGGTCACCCCGAAGCCACCGGAGCTGCCCATCGACGGCTTGGCGCCGGCCCGGGTGCTCGACACCCCGGACACCCCCACCATCGACACGCTGGTCGAGCACCTCAACGGGGCGGAGCTGGGCCGCACCTTCACCGCTACGGACACCTTGAAGAACGTCCTGGTCAAGATCCGCCAACCCGGCACGCAGCAGTGGGAACTGCTCGGCGTCGGGCTCCCCGGCGACCGTGAGGTCGACATGAAACGGCTGGAAGGCTCGCTGGCCCCAGCTGAGGTGGCGATGCTCGACGACGCCGACTTCGCCAAGCACCCGTTCCTGATCAAGGGCTACATCGGGCCGGGGGCGCTCGCCGCGAACGGGGTGCGCTACCTCGTCGATCCCCGGGTGGTCCGGGGCACCGCCTGGGCCACCGGCGCCGACGAGGCCGGCCACCACGTCGTCGGTCTGGTGTGCGGGCGGGACTTCACCCCCGACGGCACGATCGAGGCCGCCGAAGTGCGCGCCGGCGACCCGTCCCCCGACGGGGCCGGCACCCTAGTGGCCGCCCGCGGCATTGAGATCGGGCACATCTTCCAGCTCGGTCGCAAGTACACCGACGCCTTCGCGTTGGACGCCCTCGGACCCGACAGCAAGCCGATCCGGATCACCATGGGGTGCTACGGAGTCGGAGTCTCCCGGCTGGTCGGCGCGGTCGCCGAGCAGAGCCACGACGCGCACGGGCTGATCTGGCCCCGCGAGATCGCACCAGCTGACGTGCACGTCGTCATCGCAGGTAAGGACGCCACGATCGCCGCCGCTGGCGAGCGCCTGGCCGCTGAGCTGGATGCGTCCGGCCTGCGGGTGATCCTTGACGATCGCTTGGCCAGTCCTGGGGTGAAGTTCACTGACGCCGAGCTGATCGGTGTGCCGACCATCCTGGTGGTGGGGCGCGGTCTGGTGTCGGGTGTCGTAGAGGTCAAGGACCGGGCCACCGGGGAGCGCACTGAGGTACCGGTGGACGGCGTGGTGGCGCACCTGCGGGAGCTGTGCACCAAGTAGTACTCAGCCAGCCGGGCTCAGCCGGCCAAGAAGCTCAGCCGGACCGTCCGGACCGGGTTGTCGCGGTTGGTGTCCACCAGGCAGATCGATTGCCAGGTGCCCAGGGCGGGTTGGCCGCCGAGCACCGGGACGCTGACGTAAGGCGGCAGTAGCGCAGGCAGCAGGTGATCGCGGCCGTGACCGGGGGAGCC
The DNA here is from genome assembly GCA_963717245.1 of uncultured Actinomycetota bacterium. GTDB lineage: Bacteria > Actinomycetota > Actinomycetes > Mycobacteriales > Pseudonocardiaceae. The sequence goes on from CAVQVV010000009.1 coordinate 95,774, forward strand.
GTGCTGATGGTCCCAACGGTCGTCCGCAGGCAGCAGCTCGCGCAACGCGGCGAGAAGGTCGGTGTCGCTGCCGGAGCCGGTCTCGATCACCGCCAAGCCGGCGGTTGCATGCGGCACCCAGACATGCAGCAGGCCGTCACCGGCGGCGGCCCGGTGCAAGAAGGCGTGGCAGTCCTTGGTGAGGTCATAGACCCGTTCCCTTGAGCCGGTCTCGATATGAATCTGCTCGGAATGCACGGTCCTACAGTAATCACGGTGCGCCAGGAAACGGCACCGTCAGTGGGGCAGCGCCTGCGGTTGACCGCCAGCGAGTTGCTCGCACGGCCGCTTCGGTCATGGCGTCCAGCGCGGTGCCGCGCAGATCCGCATCGACCGGACTGCGCTCGATTACCGATCGCCAGGCAGCGGCCACGTCGGCCTCTGCGGTGATCGCCAAACGCAGCGCCGAGGCGGTATCGGTCACCGGTTCTGGAGTGAGGTAACCCGGTTCCGGTGGGACCGGCGGTGCGCCTGCATCGATCAGGATCCGTTCAGTGGTGTCACGGCGAGCCCGATGCGCGGTCGCGGCCTGGCTGAGCCGCGCGTCCAACGCATCGGAAACGAAGGCGCCCACCACGCCATAAGCCCAGACCGCGGCATGCTCGGCCGCCAACGCGCCCTGTAACGCCCCCACCGGCACCTGGCATTGACCCCGACATGGAGACATGTCGGGGTCAAGAGGCGTTCCCTTGCCCCGGTATGTCTCCATGTCGGGGAGCGGACGTCGGGAGCGGCGGTTCATGACAACAGCGCTGCATGGGTCGCGCAGCAGGCGGCTATTGATGCGAGCAGTGCAGCGCGGTACCCGGGCAACGTCATGACCAGTTCGGCTGCCTCGTCCTGTGCTGCCCGCACCGCCTGGGTCAGAGCAGGCCGGGCAGCGGCACCATCGGGAGCGGGCACAGCCGGCGGGGGACCGATCGGCGGGGCGGCGCTGGTGGACGGTGGGCCAGGCCGGGCCCGGTGCAGCTCGGCGCGCAGCGCCGTCGCATGCGCCAGCCGGTCCTTGGCGAGCGCCCTGGATGTTGCGGCTAGCGCCGGGTGGGCTTCCGCCGCCGTCTGCGCAACGGTGGCCGCCAGTGCAGCGTCGGCCTCGGCGCGCCGAGCTGGTGACTCCAGGGGATCGGGGCCCAAGGGTGCGTGTGCTGACGGGGCGCACCCGATCAACACCGCGGGGGCCGCCAGCAACAGCGTGGCCCCGGCGGCCAGCACGTGGCGACGGCCGGGGCGGGTTCCTGACACGGTCGGCTATCTTGCCAGGTACCCGGTTTGGCGCGGGCCCAGCACCGTGATCCACTTGGCGCGGAGCGGGTCCGCGACGCGATACCCTAGGTGACCCCACCATTTCTAGTCAGGAGGACACGGTGACCGCGCAACCCGCGAACCTCGGCTCAGCGATCGAGTCGGTGGTGCGCGACGCGGTGGCTGGCGTGGGGCTGGAATTGGAGAGCTTGGAGGAGGCGCGGGTAGGCCAGCGCTTGCTGATCCGGGCGATCGTCGATTCCGACGCCGGCGTCGGACTGGACGACATCGCCGCGGTGAGCCGCGCGGTGTCGCTGGTTCTGGACCAGCACGATGAGCTGATCGCCGGGCCCTACAACCTCGAGGTGACCTCTCCTGGCGTAGACCGACCGCTGACCCACCCGCGGCACTGGCGGCGCAACCGGCAGCGACTGGTCCGGGCCGCGCTGACCGCGGGGGGCGAGCTGGTCGGCCGGATCGGTGACTGCGATGACGAGGGCGTCGTGCTGCTGGTGTCGGGAACCCTTCGTCGGGTGCGCTACGCGGAGCTGAGTCGCGCCGTGGTTGAAGTGGAATTTCGCCAGCCGCCCGCTTCCGAGCTCGCTGCGCTCGACGGTGCGAGCCGCCAGGACTTGGAGGAACGGTGAACGTCGATATTGCCGCGCTGCGCGCCATCGAACGTGACAAGGAAATCTCGTTCGATACGGTTCTCGAGGCCATCGAGACGGCGCTACTCACCGCGTACAAACACACAGATGGCCATCAACCGCACGTTCGCATCGACGTCGACCGCAAGAGCGGACTGGTCCGGGTGCTCGCCCAAGAGCTCGACGACGACGGCAATGTGACTCAGGAGTGGGACGACACCCCTGAAGGGTTCGGTCGGATCGCCGCCACCACCGCTCGCCAGGTCATCCTGCAACGGTTACGCGACGCCGAGCATGAGCGCACCTTCGGTGAGTTCTCGGCCAAGGAGGGCGAGATCGTCGCCGGGCTCGTGCAACGCGACGCCAGAGCCAACGCCCGTGGCGTGGTGGTGGTCCAGATCGGCGAGACCGAGGGCGTGCTCCCGCCGGTGGAGCAGGCGCCGGGGGAGACCTACCGGCACGGCGAGCGGATCAAGTGTTACGTGGTGGGCGTCGCGCGGGGAATGCGCGGACCGCAGATCACCTTGTCCCGCACGCACCCCAACCTGGTCCGACGGCTGTTCGCGCTGGAGGTTCCCGAGATTGCCGACGGCACCGTGGAGATCGCCGCCGTGGCCAGGGAGGCTGGGCACCGTTCGAAGATCGCTGTCCGCTCGACCATCGCCGGAGTCAACGCCAAGGGCTCCTGCATCGGACCGATGGGCCAGCGGGTCCGCAACGTGATGAGTGAGCTGGGTGGCGAGAAGATCGACATCATCGACTTCGCAGAGGACTCCGCCACCTTCGTCGGTAATGCGCTGTCCCCGGCGAAGGTGGTTTCGGTGCATGTGGTTGACGCCCGGGCCAAAACCGCACGGGTCGTCGTCCCCGATTTCCAGCTGTCGCTGGCGATCGGCAAAGAAGGGCAGAATGCCCGGCTGGCCGCGCGGCTGACCGGGTGGAAGATCGACATTCGAAGCGACGCGGACCCGACGGCAGGCTCGGTGGCCCCAGCGACGCGCGCTGAGGTACCGGTGACCAATGCCGGTTTTCCGCCCACCGCGGGGACACGCTAGAATTGTGATGGCCCGTCGTCGAGGGTCGGTCCACGCTTGCTCGGACGAGGTCCGGCGTCGCCGCCGTGAGCGGCCCGCCGAGCCAGTTCGGACCTGTGTGGGTTGCCGGACCACGATGGCGGCTTCCGGATTGCTGCGTGTGGTGGCGGTCGATGGGACCCTAGTCCCGGACCCGCGGCGTCGGCATCCCGGTCGGGGTGCGTGGGTGCATCCCGATATCGGATGTCTGCGTCTCGCCGAGCGGCGCCGGGCCTTCCCGCGGGCGCTGCGCTCCGCGGGCGCGCTCGACACCGCCGCGGTGAATGCCTTCCTCGGGTAGCCTCTGGAGATGACTGAGGTCCTCGGTTCGCTGGGGACCGGCGCCCGGGACCGTCCCGATGCGTGATCAACGCGAAAGAGCAGGTCGATTCCGAAATGTACCCGCAGTCGTGAAGCACTGACAGCGATGGACATGCACTAGTAACGGGGTCGAGCGGGATTGCCGCCGGCTCCATCAGTGAGGAGAGCAGTGGCAGGCAAGGCCCGCGTACACGAACTCGCGAAAGAGCTCGGTGTCACCAGCAAAGAAGTCCTCAAGAAACTCGCCGACCTTGGTGAGTATGTGAAGTCTGCCTCCTCAACGGTGGAGGCACCGGTCGCCCGAAAGCTCCGTGACTCGTTTCCCTCCAGTGGAGGGAAACCGTCCTACGCCAACGGTGCATCGGCCAGTGGCCGCGTGAGCAATGGGAACTCCAGTGGGACTGCGCCCCACGTCGGTGGAATCACCGCCAAGCCCGGCCCTGTTCCTTCGCCGGCCCGTCGACCGGACCCCGTCCCTGACAGTGCTCCGGCGGGCATTCCGCCGCGGCCCACACCAGCGGAGCACCGGATCGTACCCGAGCGTCCGGACGTCGCGGAGCCCCCGGCCGTCGGCGACCGGCCTGCTCCACAGCACAGCCCGGCTGCCCCCTTCCGTCCGGCGGCGGAGCATCAGGTGACTCCGCAACGTCCGCCGGCCGAGCAGCGTCCAGGTGGGCGGCCCGACGATCCTGGTACGCCGAACCCGCGGTTGCCGAAGCCGGGTCCGCGGTCGCCTCGGGTCGGCAACAATCCTTTCGGCGTCGGTAGTGCCGCGGCGCCGCGTCCCGCTGGGCAGCGACCCGCCACGCCCGCGAGTCCTACTGGGCCGAGCAGCATGCCACCGCGTCCGGGAGGGGTTAACCGCCCGAGCGCCGGCCGCAGCGGTCCGCCCGGCAGCGGTGGACCGCGGCCGAATCCCGGCATGATGCCGCCCCGGCCGCCCAGTCCAGGGACCGGGCCGAGCCGCCCGGGGCGCCCCGCCAGTGATGGTCGCGGTGGTCCAGGAGGTCCCGGCGGTGGCCGTGGCGGGCCCGCCGGCCGTCCCGGTGGCGGTGGCGGTGGCGGTGGCGGGGGCGGTGGCTTCCGTGGTGGCGGTGGTGGTGGTGGCGGCGGTGCTCCTGGTGGCCCCGGCGGCGCTGGTGCTCCCGCTGGTGGCGGTTTCCGGGGTGGCCCGGCGCGTCCTGGTGGCGGTGCCCGTGGCCGCGGTGGTGCGGCCGGAGCCTTCGGCAGACCTGGTGGACCTGCGCGTAAGGGCCGCAAGTCGAAGCGGCAGAAGCGCCAAGAGTTCGACAACATGCAGGCGCCGTCGGTCGGTGGCGTCCGGCTGCCGCGCGGCAGCGGCGAGACCGTCCGGCTGCGTCGTGGTTCCTCGCTCACCGACTTCGCCGAGAAGATCGATGCCAATCCGGCCGCACTGGTGCAGGCACTGTTCCATCTGGGTGAGATGGTGACGGCAACCCAGTCGGTCTCCGACGACGTGCTGCTGCTGCTCGGCCAGGAGATGAATTACAAGATCCAGGTCGTCAGCCCGGAGGACGAGGATCGCGAGCTGTTGGAGTCCTTCGCGCTGTCCTATGGCGAGGACTCCGGAGGCGAGGAAGACCTCGTGTTCCGGCCGCCGGTGGTCACCGTCATGGGTCACGTCGACCACGGCAAGACCCGCCTGCTCGACACCATCCGCCAGGCCAACGTGATGGGCGGCGAGGCTGGTGGGATCACCCAGCACATCGGCGCCTACCAGGTCGCCACCGAGTTGGAAGGTGTGGAGCGGCTGATCACCTTCATCGACACCCCGGGCCACGAGGCGTTCACCGCCATGCGGGCCCGCGGTGCGCGCTCGACCGACATTGCGGTGCTCGTGGTGGCCGCCGATGACGGTGTCATGCCGCAGACGGTGGAGGCGATCAACCACGCGAAGGCAGCCGGCGTGCCGGTCGTGGTCGCCGTGAACAAGATTGATAAGGAGGACTCGGACCCGACCCGGATCCGCGGTCAGCTCACCGAGTACGGGCTGGTGCCAGAGGAGTACGGCGGCGACACCATGTTCGTCGATGTCTCCGCCAAGATGGGCACTAACATCGACTCGCTCCTCGAAGCGATCCTGTTGACCGCGGATGCCTCGCTGGACCTGCGGGCCAACCCCGACATGGAAGCCCAAGGCGTGGCGATCGAAGCCCATCTGGACCGCGGGCGTGGTCCGGTGGCGACGGTCCTGGTGCAACGGGGCACGCTGCGCGTCGGCGACTCGGTGGTCGCCGGTGACGCCTACGGTCGCGTTCGCCGGATGGTCGACGAACATGGCGACGACGTCATCGAAGCGTTGCCTTCGCGGCCGGTGCAGGTCCACGGGTTCACCTCGGTGCCGGGTGCGGGTGACAACTTCCTCGTCGTAGAGGAGGACCGCATCGCCCGCCAGATCGCCGATCGTCGGCGTACTCGGGAGCGCAACGCCGACCTCGCCTCGCGGCGTCGTCGGGTCAGCCTGGAGGACCTGGACCAGGCTCTCAAGGAGACCAGCCAGCTCAATTTGATCATCAAGGGCGACAACTCCGGCACCGTTGAGGCGCTGGAGGATGCGCTGTTGAAGATCGACGTGGGCGAGGAGGTGGAGTTGCGGGTCATCCACCGCGGTGTCGGTGGCATCACTGAGGGCGACATCAACCTCGCCATCGCGGACAACACCATCGTGCTCGGGTTCAATGTCCGGGCTGACGGCAAGGCCACCGCGCTGGCCAACCGCGAGGGTGTGGAGATCCGGTATTACTCGGTGATCTACCAGGCGATCGATGAGATCGAGCAGGCACTGAAGGGCATGCTCAAGCCGGAGTACGAGGAGGTGGCGCTGGGCCGTGCCGAGGTCCGCGAAGTCTTCCGGTCCTCCCGGGTCGGCACCATCGCCGGGTGCATGGTCACCTCCGGGGAGATCAAGCGCAACGCCAAGGCTCGGCTGCTTCGGGACAACGTGGTCGTGCGCGAAGATTTCACGGTGACCTCGCTGCGCCGGTTCAAGGATGATGCCTCCTCGGTCCGGGAGGGTTTCGAGTGCGGCGTCACGCTCTCGTCCTTCCACGACCTTCGGGTCGGCGATGAGATCGAGACCTACGAGATGCGCGAGAAGCCCCGCGCCTGACCATTCTGGGGTTGGTAGCCCTTCACCGGCCGCCAACCCCAGAATGGTGGTCTTCAAGGACTGCCAACCCCAGGGGTGGCGGTCTTCACCAGCTACCAACCGGTGGTGAGCGGTGTACGTCGGCGCGGTGGAGTTCGACGTCGTGTTCGGCGACGTTCACTCGCTGAAGCAGAAGCGCTCGCTGGTCCGGCCCCTGGTCGCGGAGCTGCGGCGACGCTTCGATGTCGCGGTGGCCGAGGCCGGGCACCTGGACCTGCACCGCCGGTCGCTGATCGGAGTGGCCGCCGTGTCCGCCGACGCCTGCCACGTGCGCGATGTGCTCGACGCGTGCGAACGGTTGGTGGCCGGACGGCCTGAGTTGGACCTGCTCGCCGCCCGGCACCGGATGCTGGGTCCAGACGACGACTAGCGCCAAACGACGACGAGAACGAGAGGAGAACGCTGCGATGGCCGACCCCCCACGGGCCCGCCGGCTCGCCAAACGGATCGCCCAGATCGTCGCACACAGCCTGGAACACGAAGTCAAAGATCCCCGGCTGACGATGGTGACGATCACCGACGCGAAGGTCACCGGAGACCTTCAAAACGCGACGGTCTATTACACGGTGCTCGGCGAGACCATCGATACGCCCCCGGACATCGCCGGGGCGGCCGCCGCGCTGGCGAGCGCCACCGGGGTGTTGCGCAGCCTGGTCGGCCGGGGCACGGGTGTCCGGCTCACCCCTACCCTGACCTTCCGCTGCGACGAACTCCCGGACGGGGTGCGCCGGATCGACGAGCTGCTGGCCCAGGCGCATGACGCCGACGCCGAGGTCGCTCGCATCGCGGCCGACGCATCGCCCGCCGGTGAACCTGACCCCTACCGGGCACCGCGGGAGACCACCGCGGACGATGACTGACCGCCGCCGCGATCGGGAGCTGTGGGAGCGGGACCTGGCAGCCGCCGCCGAGCTCATCGGTACCGCGAGGGACGTCACACTGGTCGCCCATGTGCACCCGGACGCCGACGCGCTGGGCAGTGCCCTGGCGCTGGGCATGGCACTTCGCCAGCGCGGCGCCACGGTGCGGGTGAGCTTCGGTGAGCCGGCGCAGGCCCCGCACTCGCTGCGGACGCTCGACGTCGCCGGTCTCATCGTGTCGCCAGGCCATGTGCCGGCGCAGCCGGAGCTGCTTATCGCTCTGGACACGGCGCGGCGAAGCCGGCTGGGTTGCCTCGCAGACCGGATAGACACCGCTGGCGCCGTGCTCGTGATCGACCACCACGCCACCAACGGTGGATTCGGTACCCACCAGCTGGTGGACGCCGGCGCGGAGGCTACCGCGGTGCTCGTGCTCGAGCTGCTCGACGAGCTTGCGATACCGCTGGACGAGCCGATCGCGCGCTGCCTCTACGCCGGCCTGGTCACCGACACCAGCTGCTTTCGCCGCGCCGACCCTGGTACCCACGCGGTTGCCGCCCGGCTGCTGGCCGCGGGAGTTGATCCCAACGCCACCACCCGGGAATTACTGGACACCCATCCCTTCGGCTGGTTGGCCATGCTGGCAGCGGTGCTCGGTCGGGCGCAACTCGAGCCGGCATCGGCGCAGGGCCTGGGCTTGGTGCACACCACTGTGCGGGTGGCCGACGCGGCGGGACTGCGCAGCGAGGAGATCGAGAGCGTGGTCGATCTGGTGCGCACCACTTCCGATGCCGAAGTCGCGGCGGTGCTGAAGGAGATCTGCCCGCACCGGTGGGCGGTGTCGATTCGCGCCAAGCAGCGCCTCGATGTCTCCGCTGCCGCGGCCGAGTTCGGCGGTGGCGGTCACCGCCTCGCTGCCGGTTTCTCCGCCGACGGCACCGCCGAGGATGTCCTGGACGCGCTGCGCACCGCCCTGCACCGCGCGCCCCCCGCCTGACCGCTGGAGTTCGGTAAGGTCAGCCGGCCGCCGCCTCGAGACCGTGGCCGCCGCTTCGAACCTGGGAGAACAGTGTCATGGGTATCGCTCCAGAATTTCCGGTGACCGCCACGGGCTACGAGTCGGTGCTGTCGGCTGTTATCGAGCGATCGGTCGGCCCGCAAGCCGCCGAGATCGACCGTACCGGGGCATTTCCGCGCGAGGGTGTGCAGGCGCTCGGGGAAGCTGGGCTGCTCGGCCTGCTCAGCGCGCGCAATGTCGGAGGTGGTGGCGAGTCGCTCGAGGCGGCCGCACACGTCATCGAGGCTGTTGGTGCCCGGTGCGCTTCGACGGCCACGGTGGTGGTGATGCACTATGCGGCTGTCGCCGTCATCGAAGCCCACGGGCCTCAGGACGTCCGTCGCCTGATCGCCCGCGGTGATCACTTGTGCAGCCTGGCCTTGTCCGAAGTCGGTTCCCGCAGCCACTTCTGGGCACCGGTAGGCACCGCCAAGGCCGGGCCAGAAGGCGGCACTGACGACACTGTCCAACTCGATGCTCGCAAGAGCTGGGTGACCTCGGCTGGGCACGCGGACAGCTATGTCTGGTCGAGCCTGCCGCTGGCTGGCGATGGCGCCATGACCCTATGGCTGGTACCGAGCAAAACTCCTGGATTGCGAGTGGCGGGCAAATTCGACGGCCTCGGCCTGCGCGGCAACGCCTCCAGTCCGGTGTCCGCGGTGGATGTGGTCGTGCCCGCGGGCGCCCAGCTTGGGGACGACGGAGCGGGATGGGACATCACCATGGCCACCGCATTGCCCACCTTCCTGGTGCTCAGCGCGGCGCTCTCGCTCGGCATCATGGAGTCGTTGGTTGCCGAAGCCGGTGCGCACCTCGCCCGCAGCCGGTTGCAGCACCTCGACCAGACGTTGGCCGAGCAGCCGCTGTCCCGAGCGGCGCTAGCCAAACTGCGCATCCGGACCGACGGCGTTCGGGCGTTCCTACGGGACACCCTGGCGGCTCTGAGTACTGGGCGTGGCGATGCGATGCTTCGGGTGCTGGAGGTCAAGGCGGTCGCGGCGGAGGCGGCGGCCGAGGTCGCCGATGGGGCGCTGCGGCTATGCGGCGGCGCGGCGTTTCGCAAGGAGCTCGGTGTGGAGCGGCTGTTCCGCGACGCGCTCGCGGCGCGGGTGATGGCACCCACCACCGAGGCATTGCACGACTTCATCGGCCGGACCTGCCTCGGGCTGCCGCTGTTCGATCCACCAAGTGCCTGACAATGCCGGCGGCGTCATGACTTCCGCGTTGGCGCTCGGTGGTGTGGTAGTGGTGGATAAGCCCGCCGGGATGACCTCGCATGACGTGATCGCCCGGCTGCGACGGTTGCTGGGTACCCGCCGGGTCGGGCACGCCGGCACCCTGGATCCGATGGCCACCGGCGTGCTGGTCTGCGGGGTGCAGCGCGTCACCAAGCTGCTCGGGCATCTCCCGCTGGAACCCAAGATCTACCTCGGCACAGTGCGTCTCGGCATGTCCACCAGCACCGACGACGCCGAAGGTGAGCCCACCTCCGGCGCGGACGCCTCGGCCGTCGACGAGCAGGACATCCTCGCGGGTATTGCGAATCTCAGTGGCGCTATCCAGCAGGTGCCCAGCACGGTGAGCGCGGTCAAGGTCGACGGCCGACGGGCCTACGCGCTGGCTCGCGCCGGTGAGCAGGTGCAGTTGAGCGCCCGCCCGGTGACGGTGTCCCGGTTCGATCTGCTCGCAGTGCGCCGCGGCGACGCCGTCACCGACCTCGATGTGCTGGTGGAGTGCAGCGGCGGCACCTACGTCCGGGCGCTGGCCAGGGACCTCGGCGCTGTGCTGGGGGTCGGGGGGCACCTCACCGCGCTGCGCCGCACCCAGGTAGGCCCCTTCGGTCTGGACGTCGCCCGCACCTTGGACGAGCTGGCGAACGAACCGACGCTCTGCGCTGAGCTGGATGAGGTCGTGGCTACCGCATTCGGCCACCGCGCGGTGGACGCCCAACAGGTCCAGATACTGGGTCATGGTGGCTCGTTGCCGGCGGTCGGGCTGCCAGGAACGCACGCCGCGATCGACGCACAAGGCCACGCCATCGCGCTGCTCGCCGAGCGCGACGGGCAGGCCCGTCCGGTCTTGGTGCTGCGTCCCGGTTAATCTCAGTGCCTGTGCAGCGCTGGCGTGGGATAGAGGCCATTCCGAACGGGTGGGGCCGCAGTGTGGTCACCATCGGGGTGTTCGACGGGGTGCACCGTGGGCACGCCCAGCTGGTGGATCACGCTGTTCGACGGGCCCGCGAGATGGATGTCCCCAGCGTGCTGACGACCTTTGACCCGCACCCCTCGGAAGTGGTGCGACCCGGCAGCCACCCAGCGCAGCTCACGACCCTGCGCCGCCGGGCTGAGCTGGTCGAGCAGCTCGGGATCGAGGTGTTCTTCGTGTTGCCCTTCACCATTGAACTATCCCGGGTGCCGGCCGATGAGTTCGTCCACGCGGTACTCGTGGAGCGCCTGCACGTGGCAGAGGTCGTGGTGGGTGACAACTTCACCTTCGGGCACAAGGCGGCCGGCAATATCGAACTGCTGCGGTCTCTGGGCCGACGGTTCGGCTTCACCGCCGAGGGCGTGGGGCTGCTGTCTCAGGGAGAGCTGACCTTCTCGTCCACCTACATCCGCTCGTGCATCGACGCCGGTGACGTAGCCGCGGCGGGAACTGCCTTGGGCCGCCCGCACCGGGTAGAGGGAATCGTGGTCCGCGGCGACCAGCGTGGCCGCAGCTTGGGCTACCCGACGGCGAACCTGTCGACCGCCCGGCACGCCGCGATCCCCGCCGACGGGGTGTACGCGTGCCGCTTCGTGCACCGTCACCGCGAGCTGGCGGCAGCGGTCTCGATTGGCACGAACCCGACGTTCTCCGGGCGCGAACGCCGGGTGGAGGCATTCGTGCTCGATCTCGACGAGGACTTCTACGGCGAGCGAGTGGCGCTGGATTTCGTTGAGCGGCTGCGCGGCATGCGCCGCTTCGAGACCCCTGAACAACTGGTCACCCAGATCGATGACGACGTGGCGCGCACTCGCAAGGTGCTCGACCGGGCAGGCGTGGCCGGTGGGATACCGGGCAGGGAAGGGGAGGCCGGTGGATGAGCAGCTCGCCGTCGCGCGCAACGTCGCCCTGCAACGCGAGTGGTACGGGGAGCCGCTCGGCGATCGGGTGCGGCGGCTCGTGGTCGCCTTTGATGTCTCCCAGGCGCAGTTGGCCGAGGTGCTCGGGGTGAGCGCGCCAATGCTCAGCCAGCTGATGAGCGGCCGCCGAGCGAAGATCGGCAATCCTGCGGTGCTGGTCCGAATGGTGATGTTGGAGCGCCGAGTGCTCACCCCAGAGGTGGCCTCCGGTGACCCAGCCGCGCTGCGCGCCGCGCTGGAGCAGGTGCGCGACTCCCGGCCGACCGTCAGCCGCCCCACCGAGACGCACGGTGACGACGTTCTCGTCCCTGCCCTGCGTGCGTTGGCGGGTCCGGCCGAGCTGGTTGCCGCGGCCCGGTTGCTGGCAGACGGCTTCCCGTTGCTCGCCGGATTACTTCGGCGCGCCGCTGGCCCCGGCCAGGAAATCGATGCCCAGGAGTGAACTGGTAACCTTGCCCCGAGATCCGGCTGCGGTCCGTGGCGGTCGGCTCCATCAGCATCCACCGCGTGACTCGCGGCCCACACGGTACGAGACGACAGGAGAAGATCAACCCGTGGCACTGTCCACCGCACAAAAGAGTGAGATCCTGGCCGAGTACGGGCTGCGTGGGGGCGACACCGGATCCCCCGAGGCGCAGGTGGCCCTCCTGACCAAGCGCATCAAGGACCTCACCGAGCACCTCAAGATGCACAAGCACGACCATCACTCCCGGCGCGGCCTGCTCCTCATGGTCGGCCGCCGCCGCAACCTGCTCAATTACCTCGCCAAGGTCGACATCGCGCGCTACCGATCCCTGATCGAGCGCCTCGGCCTGCGCCGCTGACCCAAGACCGCTGACCCAAGATCCCTGACCCAAGACCGCTGACCCAGGCCCCTGACCCAAGGCCGCCGACCCGACGTCGATGACACCGAGCCGGCACCGATACACAACCACACATCGCCGCACGAGCCGCCACGTCACCGTCGTCGGGACCGTCGTCCACCGGTCCTCGGTAGTGGTTCCCGCGAACACCTGCTCCGGGGGCTTCGATCGAAGACCGGCCCGCCGTCCTCGTTCCCGCGCCGATGGTTTCACCGGCGGTCCGTGTCGCGAGGAGGAGAAGAATTGACCGACCTCACGACAGATGCCGCTAACCAGGCGGTGCATGAGACCATCGCTGTACTCGATAACGGTGCCTTCGGTACCCGGACCGTGCGATTTGAGACCGGCCGGTTGGCTCGGCAGGCGGCCGGATCCGTCGTCGCCTACCTCGACGACGAGACGATGCTGCTGTCCGCCACCACGGCGTCCAAACATCCCAAAGACCAGTTCGACTTCTTCCCGTTGACCGTCGACGTCGAGGAGCGGATGTATGCCGCCGGGCGCATCCCCGGCTCCTTCTTCCGCCGGGAAGGCCGTCCGTCCACCGACGCGATCCTCACCTGCCGGCTGATCGACCGCCCGCTGCGACCGTGCTTCGTCGACGGCCTGCGCAACGAGGTTCAGGTCGTCGTCACCGTGCTCAGCCTCAACCCGGCTGATCCCTACGACGTGCTGGCGATCAATGCCGCGTCAGCGTCCACGCAGCTGTCCGGTCTGCCGTTCTCCGGCCCGATCGGCGCGACCCGGGTAGCCCTGGTTGGCCAGGACGACGGCGGCAGCCAGTGGGTCGCCTTCCCGACGCATGAGCAGATCGGCCGGTCGGTATTCGACATGGTTGTCGCCGGCCGGGTCGTCGGCGACGGCCCCACCAGCGACGTGGCGATCATGATGGTCGAAGCCGAGGCCACTGACGCGACCATCGAGCTGATCGCCGGCGGTGCCCAGGCTCCGACCGAAGAGGTGGTAGCCGCCGGGCTGGAGGCAGCCAAACCGTTCATCCGTACGCTGTGCCAGGCTCAGCAGGAGCTGGCGGCGGCGGCTGGCAGTCCGGAGCTGGAGTTTCCCACCTTCCCCGCTTACCAGCCCGATGTCCTGGAAGCCGTCCGCGAGGCAGTGGGCGAGGAGCTGGCCCAGGCTTTGGTCATCGCAGCCAAGCAGGAGCGGGAAAGCCGGCTCGACGAGCTCAAGGCCGCCGCTCTGGAACGGCTCGGTGAGCGCTTCGCGGGCCGCGAGAAGGAGATTGGCGCCGCGTTCCGAGGCGTGACCAAATCAGCCGTGCGGCAGCGCATCCTGCGCGACAAGGTGCGCATTGACGGCCGCGGTCTCACCGATATCCGACCGCTGTCGGCTGAGGTCGAAATGATTCCTCGGGCACACGGATCGGCACTGTTCGAACGCGGCGAGACCCAGATCCTCGGCGTCACCACCCTGAACATGCTGCGCATGGAACAGCAGATCGACTCACTGGGTCCGGAGACCACCAAGCGCTACCTGCACCACTACAACTTCCCGCCGTACTCGACCGGCGAGACCGGCCGGGTGGGTTCGCCCAAGCGTCGCGAGATCGGCCACGGTGCGCTGGCTGAGCGGGCGCTGCTGCCGGTGTTGCCCAGCCGCGCGGAGTTTCCCTACGCGATTCGCCAGGTCTCCGAGGCGCTGAGCTCCAACGGGTCCACCTCGATGGGCTCGGTCTGCGCGTCGACGATGTCGCTGTTCAACGCGGGGGTGCCGCTCAAGGCTCCGGTGGCTGGTATCGCCATGGGTCTGGTGTCGGGTGAAGTAGACGGCAAGGACACTTTCGTTGCGCTTACCGACATCTTGGGGGCCGAGGACGCCTTTGGCGACATGGACTTCAAGGTCGCCGGCACCAGTGCGTTCGTCACCGCATTGCAACTGGACACCAAGTTGGTCGGGATCCCGTCGGACGTGCTGGCCGGGGCGCTGTCCCAGGCGCGAGACGCCCGACTGACCATCCTCGCGGTGATGGCGGAAGCCATCGACGGGCCAGATGAGATGAGCCCGTTCGCCCCGCGGGTGACCGCAATCAAGATTCCGGTGGACAAGATCGGTGAGGTGATCGGCCCGAAGGGCAAGATGATCAACTCGATCACCGAGGAGACCGGCGCGGACATCTCCATCGAGGATGACGGCACGATCTACGTCGGCGCTAGCGACGGTCCCTCCGCAGAGGCCGCCATCGACCGGATCAACGCGATCGCCAACCCGCAGCTGCCCAAGGTGGGCGAGCGATTCCTCGGCACCGTGGTGAAGACCGCGGCTTTCGGCGCGTTCGTCTCGCTGGTACCCGGCAAGGATGGGTTGGTGCACATCTCCAAGCTGGGTAACGGCAAGCGCGTCGGCAAGGTCGAGGACGTGGTGAAGGTCGGCGACAAGTTGCGCGTGGAGGTGGCGGACATCGACAACCGCGGCAAGATCAGCCTGGTGCCGGTGGGCGACAACGATGCTGCCGACACGGCGGCCCCAGCTGCGGAACCCGCTACGGACACCGCTGAGGTTTCGGCCGGCACGTGATCCCGCGGCAGCATCAGGCCCAGGAGGTAGCGTCGCAGGGGGCAGCGCCGCAACGCACGGTGTTGCCCTCTGGGCTGCGGGTGGTGACCGAGCAGCTGCCTGGCTCGCGCTGCGCCGCTGTCGGGATGTGGGTGGCGGTGGGTTCGCGAGACGAGCCCACCGCAGTGGCCGGCGCGGCGCACTACCTGGAGCACTTGCTGTTCAAGGGCACCGCTCGGCGATCCGCGGTCCAGATCGCCGAGGAGATCGACGCGGTAGGTGGTGAGATCAACGCTTTCACCACCCGGGAGTGCACCTGTTATTACGCGCAGGTGCTCGACGGCGATCTCGAGCTCGCCATCGACCTGGTGACCGACGTGCTGGGTGACGCTGTGCTCGACCCGGCCGATATGGAGCTTGAGCGCGGCGTGGTGCTCGAAGAGCTCGCGATGCGCGACGACGACCCGGAGGACCTGCTCCACGACGAGTTCTGCGCCGCCTTGTTCGGGTCGCATCCACTGGGTCGTCCGGTGCTGGGCACGGAGGAGTCGGTCACCGGGATGAGCCGCGAGGCGCTGCACCGCTTCTACCGGCGGTGTTACACACCCGAACGGATGGTGCTGGCGGCGGCGGGGAACGTGACGCACAGTGCGGTGCTGGCCGCCGTGGCGGGGACTTTCGGACATCACCTGACTGGCCGCGCGCAACCCATTGCCGCGCGCCGCGGTCGCGCGACGGTCACCGACCGGCGCGCCTTGACGTTGTGTCCTGACTCCTCTGAGCAGGCCCATCTGATGCTGGGCGTGCCGGCCATCGACCGGCACGACGATCGACGCTACGTGCTGGGCGTGCTCAACGCCGCGCTGGGTGGTGGGATGAGCTCGCGGCTGTTCCAGCAGGTCCGTGAGCAACGCGGGCTGGCCTATTCGGTGTACTCGGCGGTGGACTGTTACGCCGATATCGGCAGCTTGGCGATCTACGCCGGCTGCTCCCCGGGCCGGCTGGGCGAGGTGGCGGTGGTGGTCGGTGACGTGCTGGCCGACCTGGGGCGAGACGGCCTGTCCGACACTGAGCTGGCTCGCGGCAAGGGGCAGCTGCGTGGCGGGTTGGTCCTGGGCCTGGAGGATGCATCTTCCTGGATGACGCGGATCGGCACCGCGGAGCTCAATCATGGCGAGCACCACACCGTCGACGACGAGCTGACCCGGATCGACGCGGTGACCGTGGAGCAGGTCGGTGAGCTCGCCCGCGAGCTGCTGTGCCGACCGATCACCGCCGCCGTGGTGGGCCCCTATGCTCAGGCGGATGATCTGCCCGACGAGATAGCGGAGTTGATCGCATGACCCCCGCTGAGCAGATGCCCGCTTCGAGCAAGCGCTCTGTGGAGAACCCGATCCGAGTGGGGGTGCTCGGGGCGCGCGGTCGGGTGGGCACCGAGGTGTGCAAGGCCGTGGATGCTGCTGAGGATCTGGAACTCGTCGCGATGGTCGACGCGGGGGACTGGATGTTCAACGTCGCCGACGCCGGCGCCGAGGTCGTCGTCGACTTCACGCACCCCGACGTGGTGATGGACAACGTGCGCTTCTGCGTGGACCAGGGTATTCACGCCGTCGTGGGCACCACCGGCTTTACCGAGGCCCGGCTGACCCAGGTCCGAGAATGGCTCGCGCCAAAGCCCGACCTCGGCGTGCTGATCGCCCCCAACTTCGCTATCGGGGCGATCCTGTCAATGCGTTTCGCTGCGATGGCCGCCCGATTCTACGAATCGGTGGAGATCGTGGAACTGCATCACCCGCGCAAGGCCGACGCACCGTCGGGCACCGCGGCCCGCACCGCGTCGCTCATCGCGGCGGCCCGCGCGCAGGCCGGAATGGACCCACCCCCGGATGCCACCACGCGGGCGCTCCCCGGGGTGCGCGGTGCGGACGTCGATGGCGTGCGGGTGCATGCGGTCCGGTTGACCGGACTCGTCGCGCATCAGGAGGTACTGCTGGGTACCGAGGGCGAGACATTGACGATCCGCCACGACACCCTCGACCGCTCCTCGTTCATGCCCGGCGTCCTGCTAGCCGTCCGCTCAGTCCTCGACCACCCAGGCCTGACCGTAGGCCTAGAACCCCTGCTCGACCTGTAGCACCCCCTTTGACGCCATTCGGTTCCGAATGGCGACTTCTGTGCGGTCAGCTACGTCGGATGATAGCGGCGCGGACGGTGCGGACCATGCGGGCGGGGTCGTTGAGCAAGTGAGCGGTCACAAATACGATCTCCCAACCTGCGACCTGCACCCGGTTGAGCCGATCTCGGTCGCGGTTGAGTGCCCACAGCTCGCCGTCTCGCCAAGAACCGTCGTATTCCACCGCGACTTTCTGCTCCGGGAAGGCCAGATCAGCCCGGGCCAGCCGGCCGGTGCCGTCTTCGATCCAGTACTGCGGCACGGGATGCAGCCCGTCGAGTACGAGCCACACCCGGACCCGCGACTCGGGCCGGGACTCGGCACGTTCGGAGCGCGCTCGTGGGTCATCGGCTGGCTCCGCAGCGCGTAAACGCCCTGGAACAGCCGTCGCACCGTCGACCCGCGTAGCTGGCTGCGGGTCAGCGCACCAGTGATTACCGCGTCGGTGCCCTGGAAAACCGGCGCCAACTCCCTCAATGTGATCTCCCTGGCCATCACCGCAACTGTGCCGCTATCCGCCGAATCGATCAAACGTCCATCCACAGCCAGGTCTAGTTATCCACAGCCCCCTCGGCCCACTTTGCCATTCGCCTCCGAATGGCGATCTCGGTGGGGAGGGTCAGGTGAGAGCGAGGTTGAGCGGGCCGGTGAGGCGGAGCTCGCGTAGGGCCCGGCCGCCGGCGTCGAGGGTGCGTATGGTGCTGTCGGGGTTCCAGCCGGCGCGCCGGTAGAAGCTCAGCGAGGCTGGATCCTCCGCGGGCACCCAGGCGATTCCACGGGTAGCGCCGGCCTCCCGGAGTGCTGCTGCGGCGGCGGCGAGCAATCGGCCGCCGTGGCCCCGGCGCCCCCATCTGGGTTCCACCAGCAGGGTGCTCACCAGTACGGTACGCGCCGCGTCAGGCGGCAACCTGCCATCCGCGGCGGCCACGTCGTCCTCGGGCGCCGGACCGGCCACCACGAACCCGACCGGATCGCCGCCTTCGGTGGCGATCAACACCGTGGCTCCGCCCTCGATGGTGTCTGCCCACACCTTCTGCACCTGCGGTGCAGCCAGCTCCTCGAGGACCCCGGGCGGTAACCACTCTGCGTAGGCGGCCCGCCAGGTCGCAGCATGCAGGGCGGCCAGTGTCGGTGCATCATCGAGTGTCGCCGCGCGGACCCGAGCCAGTGCCATGCAGTGCACGGTAACGGCAGCGCCAGCGCCGGCGCGGACATTGTCGGTGCCGGATGGCAGCATCGGTTGCTGTGGAGATCGTCGGAGCGGACGCAGCGCGGCGCACTGCGCTGGCGGCGCAGGGTTTTGCTGATCCGCGCCCCACCGGGGCGGTGACCCGGCGGCATCTGATCCGGGCGCTGGGTCGGGTCCGGCTGCTGCAGCTGGACTCGGTCACCGTGCTGGCCCGGGCGCACTACCTGCCGGTATTCAGCCGATTGGGGCCCTACCCGAAGGATCTGCTCGACAGCGCAGCATGGGCGGACCCGATGCGCCATTCTCGCCTGCTGGTGGAGTGTTGGGCTCACGAAGCAAGCCTGGTTCCGGTTCCTGACTGGCCGCTGCTGCATTCGGGAGCGAAGAATCCCGGCTGGTGGCACCGGTATGGCGAGCTGGCGGCCCGGGCCCCGAGCTGGTCTCAGCTGTGCTGGACGCGGTCAAGGAGCACGGCCCGGTCGGTGCGGGCACCCTGGAGCGCGAATTGGGTGGTGGGGTCCGCGCAACGCCTGGATCATGGTGGAATCGGACCGACACCAAACGGATCTGTGAGTGGCTCTTCGGAATGGGCCAGCTTGTCACCGGTACGCGGCGCGGATTCCAACGGCTCTATGACCTGCCGGAGCGGGTGCTGCCGGTAGAGGTGCTCGCCCGCCGGGTTGGCGCCGAACAGGGCGCTCGAGAACTGGTTTCCCGGGCCGGCGCCGCGCTGGGGATAGCCACCGAGCTCGATTTGCGAGACTACTACCGGTTACGGCCGCAGCGCTGCAAACAGGCGGTCGCGGAGCTAGTGGAGGCTGGAGAGCTGGAACCGGTGACGGTCCAGGGTTGGCGCGCTGCGGCCTACCGGCATCGCGCTGCCCGCACGCCACGTCGGATCTCAGGCGCAGCGCTGCTGTGTCCCTTCGATCCACTGATCTGGGACCGGGCCCGCACCGAACGACTGTTCGGCTTCCGCTACCGGATCGAGATCTATGTGCCTAAGCACCGACGCGTTCACGGCTACTACGTGTTTCCCTTTCTCCTCGACGGAGCGTTGGTAGCCAGGGTGGATCTCAAGGCCGACCGCGCCACGGGCCTGCTGCGGGTGCCGGCTGCGTTCGCCGAGCCCGGAGTCGACATCTCGCGGGTGGTCGCCGAGCTCGCCGGGGCGCTGCGGGAGATGGCCCACTGGTTGCAATTAGACGGGGTGGCACCGGGGCAGCAAGGTGACCTGGCCGCGGCACTGGCCGCCGCCTTCCAGCCGGTCAGGACGGTGCTGCGGTGACCAGCGCGTCCCCTGATCCGCTGCGGGCACGCACCCGCAGCGCGACGTCACCCTCGGCGGGTGTGCCACTAACCGGCAGGTCACTGCGAGCGCTCCCGGACCCGGAGCTGACGTCCAGCTCAGCGAGCACGCCGGGGTGGATCCCCACCCGCAGCTGCCCGGAACCGGTAGTGAGGTTAAGGCCGCCGGCGCACGCGTCGGCAACAGTGAGGTCACCGCTGCCGGTGCGGGCGCTGACGTCGCGCTTGACGGCACCGAGCCGGACATCGCCCGACCCGGTCTGCACGGTGCCGCTGCTCGCAGCGCCCTCGACACTGTTCACGTCGACCTCACCCGACCCGGTCCGCACCTGCAGCCGGCCCAGGATCGACCCCAGCCGCACGTCGCCCGAGCCGGTGCGGACCTCAGCCGTGCCGGTGCAGCGCTGGGCTCGGACCTGCCCGGAGCCGGTCGCCGCGTCGAGCCCGGCCGCTACCCCGGACACGGCAACGTCCGCAGAACCGCTGCGAGCGGTGATCGAGGAGCCCGATGGCGCGTGCACCTGGATCATCAGTGGCACGGCCCGCAGCGGGAAGTCCCGCGGAGCGCGTACGGTGAGTCGCCGGTCGGTGAAGTCGATCACCGTGCGGCGCACCGCCTCGGCGGCCAGTGCGCCTGCGGGGGTCGCGCCGGTCTGCTCGCCCAGCCAGCTCAGCAGGCCGCCGATCCCTACATTGCCTTGCGGCGGGCTAG
Organism: uncultured Actinomycetota bacterium; assembly: GCA_963717245.1. Classification (GTDB taxonomy): domain Bacteria; phylum Actinomycetota; class Actinomycetes; order Mycobacteriales; family Pseudonocardiaceae. The sequence continues at coordinate 116,063 of CAVQVV010000009.1, forward strand.
TGGAGTCGGGCCGGATCGCTGCACCGATACTCCATCAGTGCCGTCAGCGCCGTGCTCCAGGGTGATGTCCAGCTGGCCACCATCGAGCTCGACGCGGATATCAGCCGGTCCTTGGCACTCGAAGCGCTGCTCCCGCCCTACCGATGCGCTCGTGTCGTGCTCCACGATCACTCCTCAACGAGATTGTCGAGATTGGTCAACCTCGATAGCTGCTCAGCCCTGGACCCAGCCCTGGACGCGATTGCGGCCGCGACGATCGGGTGGCTCATTCCACGGCTCGCCGCGCAAGGCGCCTGCAACGGCCTGCGAGACCCAGGTGTTCAAGGAGACGCCCTGCTCGGCTGCGGCGCGCTCGGCCTGGCCTTTGAGCTGGTCGAACAACCGCAGAGTCATCCGCCGGATGTCGCCGCCGGCGTCGCTGAAGGGGGCTGCGCCCGGCTCGGGGGGCGGTGGTGACCCATCGGATGGAGCGCTCACTGCGACCCGCACGTCACGGCCGTCCAGTCGCAGCTCCACCACCCGATCGTCCAGCGTCGCGGTGACTTCCGCGGCGAGATCGGACAGCGCATTCATGATCGCCAAGCGGGCCGCAGGAACCAGCGCAGCGCCCAGCACGGCTGCGGTCAGCCGGGTCTGCTCATCGCCCGCCGACGCCGCGGCGGTGAGGTCTTCGCGCAGCTGGTTGATGTACGGAGTGAGATCCATGACGTCATCATGACGTCAAAGATGACGTCAGTCAAGGCGTCATTTGTATGCCAGTACGCTGCGGACGCTCGGAACGGGGCCGTCAGAGAGGAACGCACAGTGAGCCAAGCGCAGGACGTTAAGGGCGCCGCGAGCGCCACCGAAGCGGAAGTCAACGACCCACAGGTGACCACCGTGCCGTTGCGGGTCCAGCTCGTCGGCAAAACCGAGTTCTTCCCACCCGCCGATGTGCCGTGGTCCACCGATGCCGACGGCGGGCAGGCGCTTGCCGAGTTCGCCGCTCGGGCCTGCTACCAGTCGTGGCGTAAACCCAACCCGGTGACCGCGACGAACGCCGGCTACCTCGGGCATATCCTCGAAGTCGGGCATCTGTCAGTGCTCGAACATGGCACGGTGAGCTTCTACCTTACTGGCGTATCGCGGTCGTTAACCCATGAGCTGATCCGGCACCGGCACTTCTCTTACTCTCAGTTATCTCAGCGCTATGTGCCCGAGCGGGCCGCCGCGATGGTCGAGCCGGATGTCATCGCCAACTGATCCCGAGTTGCACCAGCGGTTCCACGCAGCAGCCCAAGCCAGCCAGGACGCCTACAACCACCTCCTCGCCGGCTTGAAGAACGCTTCGCCGACGAGCCGAACGCCACGCTGCGCCGCAAGCAGGCGCGTCAGGCGGCTCGCTCGGTGCTTCCCAACGCCACTGAGACCCGCATCGTGGTCACCGGCAATTACCGGGCCTGGCGCCACTTCATCGCGATGCGGCCACCGAGCACGCCGATGTGGAGATCCGCGCACTGGCCGTGGAATGCCTGCGCCAGCTATACAAAGCAGCACCCAACGCGTTCGCTGACTTCGAAATCTGCGCTCTGCCCGACGGCACCGAGATCGCCTCCAGCCCGTTCGTGGCGGAGGGCTGAGTAGCGTGCAGTCATGGACCTGGACGAGGCACGGGCCGTCATCGCCGAGCAGCACCACGCGGTGCTCACCACCCTGCGCCGCGACGGCACGCCGCAGATGTCCCCGGTGACGGCAACGGTCGACGGAGCGGGTCAGGTGGTGGTGAGCACCCGCAAGACCGCGTTCAAGGTACTAATCTCCGTCGGAACCCACGAGTCTGGCTGTGTGTGCTGCCTGAGAGTTCTACGGCCGCTGGATCCAGGTCGGCGGTCGGTGCGAATAGTCGAGCTACCCGAGGCGATGGAAGGCCTGGTGGACTACTACCGGAGCGTGTCTGGCGAACACCCGGATTGGGCCGACTACCGGGCGGCGATGGAGCGCGAAGAGCGAGTGCTCCTGCAGGTCGACCTCACCTCGGCCGGGCCCGACAGAGAAGGGTGACGTGCGGAGTGAGGGACAAGACGCTGGCGGCCGTCGAGCGGGATGAGCTGTGCGACCTGATGGATCGGCTGGGTCCGGACGTCCCGACGTCTGCGCGGGGTGGACGACCCGTGACTTGGCGGCGCATCTGTGATCAGGGAGGGCCGACCAGGCAGCCGCTCGGGATCTTGATCCCGCCGCTGGCTTCGCTCACGGCCCGGGCGCAGCGAAGCACCGCCGAGAAGCCCTGGCCAGAACTCGTGGACCTGGTGCGCAACGGGCCGCCGTGGTGGTCGGTATGCGGCTGGGACCGGTGGGTGAGAAGATCAACGGAGTTGAGTTCTTCGTGCACCATGAGGACGTGCGGCGCGTCGGTCGAGGGTGGCAACCGCGCCCAGCCGACCCGCAGCGTGCCGAAGCGCTCTGGGACGTGCTGTCCCGGCTGTCCCGGCTGTGTTACCGGCGTTCCCCGGTTGGTGTCGTGCTGCATCGCTCAGACGGCACCGAACACGTCGCGAGGCGTGCTCGCCGTAGCGTGACCGTCGTTGGTTCCGCCGAGGAACTGACGCTGCACGCTTACGGTCGGGCGCAGGCGTTGGTCCACGTTGAGGGTGACCAGATGGACATCCAGCAGCTCCAGGACAGCCAGCGGGGGTTCTAGTCGCCACCGGCGAAGGAGTCCCCATCGGTGCGCTGACGGGCAACGGTAGCGTCGACATATGAGTTCTGCGCCGACGTCTGCGTCCGGGCGACCCTTCGGTCGGGTGCTCACCGCCATGGTCACCCCATTCACCGCCGTGGGCGAGTTGGATCTGGATACTGCGGGCAAGCTCGCCCACCAACTGGTGGAGCGGGGCTGTGACGGGCTGGTGGTCAACGGCACCACCGGGGAGTCGCCCACCACGACCGACGCCGAGAAGGTGGACCTGGTGCGGGCGGTGGTGCAGGCAGTCGGGGACCGAGCTGCCGTGGTGGCCGGTGCCGGAACCTACGACACCGCGCACAGCGTCGAGCTGGCCCGGTCGTCGGCGCAGGCCGGCGCGCATGGCCTGCTGGTGGTGACCCCGTACTACTCCCGCCCGCCGCAGGCCGGGCTGGTCGCGCACTTCACCGCAGTCGCCGACGCCACCGACCTGCCGGTGATGCTCTACGACATTCCGCCGCGCTCGGTGGTGCCGATCGCGCGGGAAACCCTTTACCGGTTAGCGCAACACCCGCGAATCGTCGCAGTCAAGGACGCCAGAGGAGACCTCGCGCTCGGCGCGGAGATCATCGCCAGCACCGACTTGGCTTACTACTGCGGGGACGACGAGCTCAACCTGCCCTGGCTGGCGGTGGGTGCGGTGGGCTTCGCCAGCGTCATTGGCAATGTCGTACCCGATCGGCTGCGGACCATGATCACAGCATGTGATGCCGGCGAGCTACGCACGGCACGGGAGGTGCACGTTTCAACCCTCAGCTTGATCCGAACCTTCACCATGATGGGCGGGGTGACCTTCGGCAAGGCGGCCCTGCGGCTGACCGGGCTCGACGTCGGCGACCCCCGGTTGCCACAGGTCGCCGCCGACCATGACCAAGTCATCGCGATCGCCTCAGCGCTGGCTGAGGCCGGAGTTCTCACATGAGCGCTGTCCCTACCGGAACCCCACTGCCCGTGCCGGGAGTGCCCACCACGACACCACCACCGTTGCCCGAAGGCGGCCTGCGGGTGGTCGCACTCGGCGGCATCGGCGAAATCGGCCGCAACATGACCGTCTTCGAGCACGCTGACCGGCTGCTCGTGGTGGACTGCGGGGTGTTGTTCCCCGAGGACGACGCGCCCGGAGTCGACCTGATCCTGCCCGATTTCCGGGCCATCGAGCACCGGCTGGACGACATCGAAGCGCTGGTGCTCACCCACGGGCACGAAGACCACATCGGCGCCGTGCCGTTCTTGTTGAAGTTACGGCCGGACCTGCCGGTGGTGGGTTCTGAGTTCACCCTCGCGCTGGTCCGGGAGAAGTGCCGCGAACACCGCCAGAAACCGGAGCTGGTGCAGGTCGCGGAGGGCGGTCGGCACCGCTGCGGGCCGTTCGAGTGCGAATTCTTCGCGGTGAACCACTCCATTCCCGACGCGCTGGCGGTGGCCATCCGGACCCCGGCCGGACTGGTGCTGCACACCGGCGACGTCAAGCTCGACCAGCTACCACTGGACGGGCGCCTGACCGACCTCGCCGGGTTCTCCAGGCTGGGCGACGAGGGAGTAGACCTGCTCCTGATCGACTCCACCAACGCCGAGGTGCCCGGTTTCGTCACCCCGGAGCGCGACATCGGCCCGGTGCTGGACTCGGTGATCGGCAAGGCCACCCAGCGGGTCATCGTGGCCTGCTTCGCCAGTCACGTCCACCGGGTACAGCAGGTGCTCGATGTCGCCGCGGTGCACGGGCGCAGAGTGGCGTTGGTGGGCAGGTCGATGGTCCGCAACATGGGCGTCGCCGCCGATCTCGGGCTGCTCCGGGTGCCGCCGGGTCTACTGGTGGATCTGGACGAGGCGATGGCGATGCCCGAGCGCCAGGTGCTGTTCGTCTCCACCGGCTCGCAGGGCGAACCACTCTCGGCGCTGTCCCGGATGGCTCGCGGCGAGCACCGGCAGATTCAGATCCACCCCGGGGACACCGTCGTGCTGGCCAGCTCGCTCATCCCGGGCAACGAGACCTCGGTGTTCCGAGTGGTCAACGGGTTGACCCGGCTGGGTGCGGTGGTGGTGCACCAGGGCACCGCAAAGGTCCATGTGTCCGGGCACGCGCCGGCCGGAGAGCTGCTGTTCCTCTACAACGCGATCCGGCCCGTCCAACGTCATGCCGGTGCACGGCGAGTGGCGGCACCTTCGCGCCAACGCCGCCCTCGCGGTCCGCACCGGGGTGCCCGAGGAGCGAGTAGTGATCGCCGAGGACGGCGTGGTCGTGGATCTGCATGGACGGCCGGGCGGAGATCACCGGCCGGGTCGAGGTGGGGCAGGTCTACGTGGACGGGCTCTCGGTCGGTGACGTGGGGGACTCCACCCTGTCCGATCGGCTCATCCTCGGCGAAGGCGGGTTCATCGCGATCACCGTGATGATCGTGTCGGCCACCGGCCGGGCGGTGGCACCCCCGACGATCTCGGGCCGGGGATTCTCCGACGACCCCAAGGCCCTCGACGGCGTGGTGCCGCTGGTGGAGATGGAACTGGCCCGCACCGAGATGGAGGGGATCACCGACCCGCATCGGATCGCCCAGGCGGTGCGGCGCGTCGTGGGCCGGTGGGTCGCCGACACCTACCGGCGCCGGCCGATGATCGTGCCCACGGTGCTGCCCGTCGGCTAAGAGCTGGCCGCCCTTCAAGTACCGCCAACCCCCTACTCCTCTGCTCTTTTCCACTACCAACCGTCCGCCAGGCAGCGGCTCACTGGGTGGATCGCGCGCAGTGACCGGCGTGCTTGTTGAGGCTGTTGTGGCGTGGCGTGCTGACGTGGGCAGGGGCGGACGGGTTAGCGTGTCGGACATGGCAGGGCGGAGTTCCTCGAAGACCACGACGGCGCGGTCTCGAGCTCGGGGAGCAAGCCGCGCCCGCGGTCGACTCCGGCCGGGCGACCCGGCGGCCCGCGTCGCGGCGGATGCCCAGGCGTGCGTCGAGCCGCATTCTGGGTCGTGGTCTGGTCGGTGCCTGGTCGCTGCTGGCCCGCGGCGTCGGCGGACTTGCCAGGGCGGTGGGGCGAACCCGTGAGCTTGAACCCGAGCACCGCCGGGACGGCCTCGCGCTCGGTTTGGTCGCCCTCGCTGTGGTCGCTGCCGCCGCAGTGTGGTGGGCCGCCGGGGGACCGGTCGGCGCTGGTCTCCAGCACATGCTGGGTGCCCTGTTCGGCGCCGCGTCGGTGGGGTTACCGGTGGTGCTCGCCGGGGTCGGAGTGACCCTGATGCGCACCGAGCCCGACGTGGCGGCGCGGCCTCGCCGCACCGTTGGCACGTTGTTACTGACGTTGGGGACGCTCGGCCTGTGGCATCTCGCGGCTGGCGCGCCAGCGGACGGGGTGGGACGGTCCCGGGCTGCTGGCGCGGTCGGTTTCCTGGTCGCGGATCCGTTGGTCGACGGATTCACCGTCTGGGTGGCGGCGCCCCTGCTGGCGTTGCTGGCCGGTTACGGGCTGCTGGTGCTGACGGGGACCCCGGTTCACGCGGTGCCCGGGCGTATCCGCCGGCTGTGCGGGGCGCTGCCCGATCAGGAGCGGATTCCGATGCCGCCGGCACCGATGCCGAGGTAACCGGCGCCGATCCGGCCACCGCCCGGCTGCGCCGCCCCGCTCGGCGTAGGCAGGCCACCCAGACCGCAAAGATCCTGAGGACGACGCACAGGGCGCTACTGCCGCGGCACCGACCCGGCTCCCGGCGCAGCCGAAGCCCGCTGTCGTTGAGCCGGTTCAGGGGCCGGTTGAGGGAGCGCTTGACAGCAAGCCTGGTTCAGCCACATCCACGCACCGGGTGGTCGAGGGTGACTACCAGCTGCCGCCGCCCGATCTACTGCTCAAGGGCGACCCGCCGAAAACTCGCAGCAAGGCCAACGACGCGATGATCGAGGCGATCACCGGGGTGCTCGACCAGTTCTCGGTGGACGCCCAGGTCACCGGGTTCTCCCGAGGACCGACCGTCACCCGATACGAGGTGGAGGTGGGGCTCGGGGTCAAAGTGGAGAAGATCACCCAGCTGACCCGCAATATCGCCTACGCGGTGGCCACCGACAACGTGCGGTTGCTAGCCCCGATCCCGGGCAAGTCTGCGGTGGGGATCGAGGTGCCCAACAGTGATCGGGAGATGGTGCGACTGGGTGACGTGCTGCGCTCGCCGACGTCGCGCTCGCGATCAGCATCCCATGGTGGTCGGGCTCGGTAAGGACATCGAGGGTCACTTCGTCACCGCGAACCTGACCAAGATGCCGCACCTGCTGGTGGCCGGTTCCACCGGCTCGGGCAAGTCGAGCTTCGTCAACTCGATGCTCGTTTCGCTGCTCACCCGGGCCACCCCCGACGAGGTCAGGATGATCCTGATCGACCCGAAGATGGTGGAGCTCACCCCTTACGAGGGCATCCCGCACCTGATCACACCGATCATCACCCAGCCGAAGAAGGCGGCTGCGGCGCTGGCCTGGCTGGTGGAGGAGATGGAGCAGCGCTATCAGGACATGCAGGCCGCCAAGGTGCGGCATATCGACGACTTCAATGCCAAGGTGCGTAGCGGCGAGATCACGGCGCCGCCCGGCTCGCAGCGCGAGTACCGCCCCTATCCCTACATCATGGCGATCGTCGACGAGCTGGCTGACCTGATGATGACCGCCCCCCGCGACGTCGAGGACGCCATCGTCCGCATCACGCAGAAGGCCCGAGCGGCCGGAATCCACCTCGTGCTGGCCACTCAGCGTCCCAGCGTCAACGTGGTCACCGGACTGATCAAGACCAACGTGCCGTCTCGGCTGGCCTTCGCCACCTCGTCGCTCACCGACAGTCGGGTGATCCTGGATCAACCCGGCGCGGAGAAGTTGATCGGCATGGGCGACGGGCTCTACCTGCCGATGGGCGCGTCCAAGCCGGTACGGATCCAGGGCGCCTACATCGGCGATGCCGAGATCGCCAAGGTCGTCGCCTACACCAAGGAGCAGGCCACCCCGGAATACACCGACGGGGTCACCGCGTCCAAGCCGGGCGAGCACAAAGAGGTCGATCCGGATATTGGTGACGATCTTGATGTGCTGCTGCAGGCCGCCGAGCTCGTGGTGACGTCGCAGTTCGGCTCGACCTCGATGCTGCAGCGCAAGCTGCGCGTCGGCTTCGCCAAGGCGGGCCGGTTGATGGACCTGCTGGAGAGCCGGGGCGTGGTGGGCCCTTCGGAGGGATCCAAGGCCCGCGACGTGCTGGCCAAACCCGAGGAGCTCGACGGGCTGCTGTACTCGCTTCGTGGCGGGGATCCTGGCGGTGGCGCGGGAGCCAGCGATGGACAGTAGGTCCACCCTCACAGTTCAAGCAGCATGCGGGTGTTGCCGAGGGTGTTGGGCTTGACGTAGGGCAGGTCGAGGAACTCCGCGACTCCCTCGTCGGGCGAGCGGCGTATCTCGTCGTAGATCTCTGCGGCCACCGGGGTCCCGTGGATGGTCTGGAACCCGTGCCGGGAGAAGAAGCGCTCCTCGAAGGTCAGCACGAACAGCCGGCGCAACCCCAGCACCCGTCCCTGCTCCACCAGTTGGGTGACCAGTGCGTTGCCTACCCCTTGGCCGACGGCGTCCGGGCGCACGGCCAGGGTACGGATCTCGGCCAGGTCTTCCCAGAGCACGTGCAGCGCGCCGCAGCCCAGCACCGCGCCCTCTCGTTCGGCCACCCAGAACTCCTGGACGTCCTCGTAGAGCGTCACGAGCTGTTTGGTCAGCAGCACCGCGCCGGCGTAGCAGTCCACCAGGTCCTTGATCCGGCGGACGTCCCCAACCCTCGCCCGCCGCACAGTGATCGGAGTGGTCACAGGCGTGAACATATCGGCGCGTGGCCGCCTAGGCAGCGGACGCGTCATCTTGACAGAGTCCGATACTACTTCCCTCATCCCGGATGGGCGCGTTGCCCTGGCTGATCCAAGCCCGCGACGCCATCATCTGCCGCCAGTGGATGCGCCGAGCCGACACCAGCAGGCGCCGAGCGCGGCGATCGACGGTGGGCATGTGCGGTGGTCGCGAGTGTCGGATCCAGTATGTCTGGTGCGGATTCGATGACGTTATTGATCTGGCGGCGTGACCGGGATTCGCCGCTTGATTCCGAGTTGTAGGGCCGAGTACAGGAGCCAGCTTAGAAGCAGTAGCACAAGAATGAAGCTGGCCCACCATCGTGGAGCTAGCCATGCGATGCCCGCGTTCGCCAAGCCGAGGGGCCAGTTCTTCACCGGCTCCGGCAATGTTCCGGCGAGCGCAGCGAATAGTACGGCCGCGAGAATGGCGACCGCCAGCACGACCTTTAGCGCAGCGCGCTTCTCGCTCCTCAGGCCGACCGCGAAGAGAAGTAGCAACAGCCCGGCCGCGGTCGCGACGGCGACCGTCTGCGGGATGCCGCTCGTACTGCCCGCAACCGCGATGGCGATGCCGATCACGAGGCCGATCGGGCCGGCTCGCCGCAGGCCCTTCGCCATAACGTACGCGGTAAGTGTGACTGCGCGCAGCGATCGCAGCACACGAGCAGCCGGCCTGGGCAGATGTGTGAAGGCGGAATCCAGCGTCGCGGCGACGGTCGCAGCTGTGGTCGTCGCGATTGCGATAAATCGCGACGAACCGAAGTCCTGTGCAATTGTCTCGGTACCGACGGTGCATGCGCGCAAGGCCGCGTCGACGTTGCCGTCACCGTCACCGTCGGACGATTTGTCCAGGTTTTCGACGGCCGCGAGAAAATTTTGATCACGCACCTCGATCAGCCCGTCGTTGCGGTCGCTCCTGATACGAGACGCGAGGACTGGTAGTTCCTCGCGGGCGATTTTTCGCTGGAGAGGAGCGGCGATCCTCAGCGCCGTTTCAGGAAGTGATATCGGCGGTGTGTCACCAAACACCGCGCTGACTTCGGCTGCTGCCGCGGCAGGCAGATCATCATTGTCCAGGAAACCTGTCTCGACGAGCGCGTTGACGAATCCCTTGGCGTCGGTGAACTGCCGTCGAATCCGGCGCGGGTCGAGCATCAAATGCACAAGCCAGCCAGCGCCGTCCAATCGCCCCCACATCCAGTCGTTGGCGCGCCAGGCGCTTTTGTAGAACGCGCCGAAGTGGTGAAGCTGCAGGCCGGCCAGCTTCTCAGCGGCCATCGATCGGAGGTAGCTGCCGTCGCCCTGACGCAGCAGCTCCGTGCGCGTATCCGCGCTCATCTGCACTAGTTCAACGCGCTGGTCGACCACGCCGCCGCCGCCGAGCACGCCCTCTGCAACGACGAGCTGCACGAGCCGGATTGCCACAGCTGTGTTCGTTTCGTTGTGCGCGGTAGCTTGACCGGCGGGCACCAGATAGGCAGCGACCGCTCGGTCGTCAGCGATGTTTCTGCCATCCTTGGTGTCCCCCAGCGGGGCGAGGACGGCGGCCACCGTGCGCAACTGTTGGCCGAGCACGTTCCAGGCGTTTGCCAGTATCTGCGGCTCGACCCTCCGGGGCCACACCTGGCTCGAATCCCGCAACCACGACTTTATGTCAGTACCAGGTTTTGTCAGCTCGGGGATGTTCTCGCGCACGGCGACCGCCACACCGCGACCGGTGTCGGCCGGTCCCCGCACCAAGCGCCGCTGGTCGGTGATCGCCGAGCGGACCGTCACCATCTGCTCGTCGGCGCCCAGCGAGTGGCCTGCTCGTACCAGCGGCAGGACGACCTGTACCGCCGCCTCGAAGAAGTCTGCTCCGAGCGTCGGTAGCACCGCGTTGGCGTTCGACAGTGTCGGTGGATCAGCCTCGATACGTTCACCGTATGCACAGACCAGGGTCTCCAACCACTTCCGTGGCGGTTGCACCACACCAGTCAATTGCTCGGCCCAAACTGGGGGGGTGGCCGCGTCCAGTTCAACACCACGCAACTGGCGGCTCGCCTCCGCAAGCAACTTTCGGGCGGTCCGCTCTGCCCACCGCTGCCAGTACTCCCGCCATAGATAGGGATCGTCCAGCGGATGCGCTGCCGCGATCCGTGCGAGATGGACACGGGTCCGTCGGCTGCTGTCGACCTGCTCGTTGTGCTCCCGCAGCCGGTTCAGGTCGCCGGTGATGCTCTGCGCGAGCGCGGTATCAACGGTCTGCCTCAGCGCCTGCGGTAGTCGGGGGGGATCCGGGTTGGCGGTGAGGGTGGCCGTTCCGGACGTGGTCGGTGTCACGTATGCCAGTACGCGGCGAACGTCGTGTTCTGCGGTGCGTGCCAGCACGGCGTCGAGGGCCGGCCCAAGTGGCCGGTTGGCCAACACGCCCCCGTCGACGACATAACGGGTGCTCGTGGCATTGATGTAATCCTTGGTGTCCGGATGCATCGGACCCGCCGCTGTGCCGACCGGCAGCAGGCTCGGCTCGAAGGCATAGGGGAACGACGCTGTGCTGCGGGCCGCTAGCGCGGCGACATCGATGACGTCGGTCCTACTCAGTCCATCGCCGCTAAAGTGGAAAAGACCGTGGTGGTCGATGTCATTGACCAAGGTGCCGTAGTCATCACGAAAGCTCGATAACTCGCCGGTCAGGAACGTGGTGGTAAGAAACAGCTCCGTGGGTGGAACTTGCTGTGGGGCTGTTCCGGAGAGGGCCCGGAACCCCTTGCGCAGCCCGTCGAGCAGAATTTCGTCCCCGCGCAACAGCGACAATGACATCTTGTCGTATGGGCTACGCAACAGCCGATCGAACGATCCGAGTTCGAACCAGAGGTTCCGCAGCGTTTGCACACTGCCACCGCGGCACTGTGCGACTGCGAACGCCGCGCCATTGATACCGCCGGCGCTCGTGCCGGACAGCACGTCGACTTGAAGGTCGATGTCGAGTAGTTCAGCGAGCTTCCGATAGGGCGAACTGGCGGAGAAGGTACCGGTATCCTTCTCCCGAGCTCGGGTGGCCCGCTCTACCTCGTACATCAGCCCGCCCATCCATATGGCAAGGCTGACTCCGCCGACAAGAACAGTAGCGACCCGAACCTCCTGTGTCGTGTCGTTGATCGGTTTGGGACTGTCAGCGGGGAGTGCGGCTTGAGGTGCCGGGGTCGTCTGGCGACCGCGCCTGGAGATACTTGCGGCACGAGCGATCTCATCCACGACTGATCAGCATCTCCTTAATCAGAGTTTGCCGGATGAACTAGTCGGCAGGTGTGTTGTGGTCGGCGACGATTCCACTGAGCTGGGCCCCATTGGAGCGTGCGGCCGGCCCCATCCCGAAGTGCGCGAAGACGCTCCACATAGCTGCCTTGGTATGGGCGTGCACCGCAGAAGGGATCAAATCGGCTGCGACGGTATGGTCGAGTGCGAGGAAGAGCGCGTCGCGGGCGGCGAGGAAGCTTGGGTTGGGCGGGGTCAGCTTGAGGGCGTCGACCACGAGCTGCAGCGCCAGACCACGGTCGATCCGGCGGCTGACCTCCAGAAGCGTCGCGCACCAGATCTCACCTATGTTATGCACCTCACGGTAGCGACCGGTTCCGAGCTTCCCAAAACCGTCGGGGAAATTGCTGTCGTAGGGGAATCCGCGGATCCCTGCAGGATCGTCGACGACCCAGTCGCCGACGACGATGGAGTTGTTGAGCATGCACGCCATATAGTCGCTCCACCCCTCGCCCATTCCGCCGCTCTGGATGGAGTCGAGGGCATGAGTATTGATGCGGCCTCCGACCAGGCGGTTGGTTAAGCCGTGTGTGTATTCATGGAACACAACCGACGAGTCGAAGGCGGTGTGCCGGTTGGTGGAGCCCACCAAACCCATATTCATTATAGGTGGCCTGCCGTCGGCCAGGGTAGACATATTCGCGGTGCCCTCGACCGGTTCCGGGAAGGCGCGCGCATCGACCGGGTCGTTGCCGGTTCCACCGCCGCCGAGGTCGTCGGTCTGGAAGTTTCCGTCCGCCTCGCGGAATCCCAGCGAGTACAGTACGTCGTGCATGACGCAACAATAGAAAAAGATGTTGAGGGTCTGCTGATCGGGCCCGAACGGGTCGGATGGATTGAACGTCACGGTATTTTGGGAGGATGTGGCCCGTAGCGGCGGACCGGCGACACCCTGGTGAGCTACCGCGCAACTTCCCACCGTCTGGTCTTCGGCCACCCACGCTATCGGAAACCCGTCGGACAGCGGCGATCCGGGCGGCGGGATGGGATAGGCCGACATTGGCTGTGGCATGACCGTCATTGCCCGCGGCCGGCGGGGATCGGTGAGAAAGACGTTGCCGCGCGCCACAGCGGTCTGATCGGTCTGTCGACAGTAGAGGATTTCCCCGGTGGTGGCGTCGACCACGGTGTCGTACCGGCCGCCTCCGTGGGGCATGCTCAGGTGGATTTCGTAGGCCAGGGCCACATTGTCCGGCGTCCGGGGAAACCAGGTGAGACTCGACCGGATCTCAGACCCGAAAGGACCGGGATCCAGGACTGTGGGCCGGCGCGGCGAGTCGCCGAAAGCGGCGCGCACCGTGGGCTGCCAGTCGCCCAAGGTTACGGTCACCGGGGTCAGCGGCTGCCCGAACTGGTCGGTAGCACCACGCTCGTCGCCGTCCGGCTCGGCCACGTGAGCGGCTGCCCGCAAGACGGCGTCTTGCACCGACAGTCGCGTCGTGACCTGCTCGGCACTGGATACGTCAATTGTGCTGCCAACGATGTCCCCGATACGCCCGTCGGGGTCGAAACGCACAGTCTGGGCGCTCTGGAAGATGGGGATGCCCTTGTACGTCTGCTGCAGATTGACCGCTCTGCCCCCCGCACTGGTCTTGAGGGTGTGCGGATCGGCGACGAACTCCCGACCGCGAGACATGAGACCCAGCGCAGGGCTCACTGCCTGCGCGTGGTCGAGGGCACGCTGCACGAAGTCCGCATTCCCGGCTGGTGCGGCCGTGGACACGATTCGTGCCGCATTGCCCGTCGTTGGATCGGCAGCTGTCACCGCGACGACGTGATCGCCAGAAAGACGCTGCGACACTGCGACGGCCCGCGCTTTCAACTCGTCCAGGCGCGGCTGCGACGACTGGTCCGCAGAAAAGTCCCGCACATCCAACTCACGGCTCATGGTTTATCCCTAGGCTAGTGATGAGGCGGTTCTGTACCGCCTATCGGGCTTCGAAGCGACTACTAAACTGTAAGCTCGGCGCACTCGCTCACGAGCTCACCTGCGACCACGGTTGGAAGGCGTTAGTCACTCCTCGCAGCGCCGGCCGCAGTTGCGGGTAGTGGCGCAGCAGGATGTCGATCATCGTCGTATTCTGCACCCACGTCAGCCCCTCCGGCGTGTACATCTCTGGCGTGAAGTCCTTGGTGAAGAACCGGTCGCTGTTGAGCCGCCGTGACGCCATGAGGATGAAAACACGGAACGCGGTATCGGAAAATCCGAATCCCTTTGGCCGTTTCTCGGCGAACATACCTGTCGACGCGCTCGACGTCGCCGTAGATGTCGCGGAGCCTCCGTGCGATCTCGGGATTGTCAGCGAGCTCCTCGAACGTACGGGCCGGCTTGAGGTGGCCGCGAGGTCCATCAACCGGTTGTTGTCGGGCCGCTGAAATTCTTGCAGGAATCGCGGGTAGTTGTTCAGCACCAACGCACCGGGGTACGCGATACCGAAGCTGTAGAACAAGTTAGCAAGTGAGATCCTGTCGGTGACCTCGCGTGCATGGGGCCCGGCGATATCGCGGAACGTCCGCTGTTCGAGCACGCTGTCGTCGACAACCGACTTGAAGGTGTAGTCATCAGGGATCAGCGGGTGCATCCGGTAGACGATCGTGAACTCTTCTGTCAGCGCGTAGGGCACTCCGTAGTGTTCAGTCCCGGTTCCCGGGATGCCGCTGATGACCTCGCTGTTGCTGAGCCGGCCGAAGATCTGGCGTACGCGCTCGCCAGCGACTCCCCACCAGTTCGCGTGCAGCGCGGTGATGGTCGTGGGGTGCGCGATGATGGCCGGCGTCCATTCCGCCGTGTGAATCTTCGCGACCAGCGACGCGTTGATCAGTCGCGCTCGATGGTAGAGCTCCTCGTCGGTCCACCGTGGGTAGGCGCGCCTGAGCGCGTCGCAGATGGAGTTGTGCTCGCGCACGAACACGGTCCCCATCATGTCGAGCCCGAGCCACCAGCCCGGTAGAAGCTCCGGGTTGAGCTTGGGGTCATCGGGCAGCACTAGCTTCCCGTCGTCGCTGATCAGCAGCTTGCCATCGACGCCAGAGCGGCGCGAATGCTTGTCGACCGGCGCGCTGCCGCCGCCGTAGCCTTGAGAGGCGTCCCACCAGTGCGTCTCCTGGTTGAGGAACGTCTGCGGGCCCGCGCTGCCGGCGGGATGGGTCGGGTCGGTCAGGGTCTTGAGCACGGTAAGCGGCTTCTGTGGCCGCCGCATCCATGGGGCTTTCCGGTAACCGCACGCCTCGAGCCGCTCGAAGTAGTCCCGCATGACATCCGAGCGCCAGGACTCGTCGCCCGTCAGCGCTGCGATGTCATCCCAGTCCGCATCGTGGGGGTGCACAGTGATCATCGCGTTGTGAGCGGTACAGCCACCGACAGCCGCGGCTCGCGGATAGAAGACGCCGTCGCGTGTCGCAACGTATTTGTTGTCGCACTCTTGCTGGGCCGTGTCCTCGTAGTGCCGGACGAAGAACTGCCAGCTGGTCGCGGGATCCTCACTTGCCCTGCCGTGAAACGCGGGCACCGCGTAATCGTCGCTGTCTGACCTGCTGTCGCCGTCGGTCCCGCCTTCGATACCCGCCTCCAGCAGGAGGACCCGCATACCCGCGTCCGCGAGGTTTGCGGCGAGCGGTCCACCACCGGCACCCGCCCCGACGACGATGTAGTCGTACGGCGCCTCGGCGCCAGCAGCCGGGGAGCCTGCCTCGGTGGTCATCATTGCCCCTGGCGTCTGCTCGCGAGCCACGAGATGATCGCGAGCACGGTGTTGATGGCTGAGATCAATGTCAGCGGTATGGCCATTCGAGGCCGCAACCGGCCGGAGATGCCCAGCCCGCCGGCGGTCAAGGTGTCGCTCAGATGGATTACGACCGCCTGACCGGTGGCGTTGCCGCAGCGCCGGGCCGCGCTGGGTTATCAGATCAACCCCGATGAGAACTGTCCGTACGCCGAAAAGCCGCAACCCGTAGGTCGCAGCGGCGCTTTCCCCCGGTGTCTCACCGAAACGCTTGACGATTATCGACGGAGCAACAAGCGCGATAGCGCCGTTGACGATTCGGATGAGGGCCAGCGCGTACCGCGCCTTTGGACCGGCTGCGCCCAGCCGGTCGAGCAGCCCAGTAGCGTACTGCATCGCCGGGTGTCTGTCCTGAATCATGTGCAGATACCTCCTGTCGAGCCGGGACGATCAGCTCTTACTCCCTATGCTGCATCGCTAAAGGCCGAACCGATGATTCTTCGTCGTTGATGCTCGCAAACCGATCCGACCCGGGTGGTGTCGTCACATTCAGGGCGTGGAACTCAATTTCCGCACACATCTGGCTGCGCCCTACCGACGGGCGGGCGGGCGAATCGATGATGTGCCCGGCTTGTCAAGATCGGCATCTAGATCGGTTGTCGGAGTCACCACTCCTCCCGCGGACCTGACGTCTACCTGAGCCTCGCGCTAAGTGGACTCTAATCCGAGCCGGCCGTCAAGAGTAATTTACATTTGTTTGATAGACGACCCGGCGCAGTAGCTGTCTCCAATCCGATTCCAATCCGATTCCAATCCGGTTAACCGATGGTAGGCGTTGGGACCACAGAGGTAAACGCCCACGCGCCGTGCAATGGCCGACGTCGCACCGCGCACTCGTAGGCAGGAGGTTCGCGATGAGACAGTTCCCGGGGAGCCTGGTGGTGCTCGGTGACGCGGTCTGCTCGTCCAGCTCCGTCGACGGTCAGAAATATGGCAAGTACTGAAGACGCTACACCCCCAGTAGGGAGATATCGCGATGGCTTTGGCACTCAATCTCACTGCGCCGCTCAAGCAGGATCAGGAATCTCGGCAGCGCTTACAGCAATTGGCCGCCATATTCGATGAAAAGGTGAAGCCGGTGATCGATGCGGCGCTAGCAAAATCTGAGCTCGTGCACTTCGCACGTCTCGTGGTGATCGACGGAAAATACATCCAGATCCTCACGGAATTCGACGGCGACCCGACGCAGTACACAGAGTTTTTCCGCAGAGAGCTCGGGCCGGTTTTCGAGGAAATCTTCTCTTTGGTGGAGGGTGCTCCGCCGTGGACGGAGCTCAACAACCCCGACACTTTTGACGAGTATACCCGCGGCCTCGACATTAAGGCGCTCGGCAGCTCGACGGACGGTGACGAGGAACACGGTTACCTGTTCTCGGCGTTCGGTGACGCCACCGTTCGCGAGATCAAAAAACAACTTGCTCCGAAGACCTGAGCGACGCACCATGAAGGTCGACTTGGGTGGAGTGCAGGCATTGGTCACCCGCCCGTACCGGCGCCCGACTTCTCGCCATCTGATTTTCCACTTCGGGGACGGCGCAGGTGCCCGCGCCTATCTCAGGGGGCTGGCGGGGAGTATCACCATGGCCGACATCATGGTCGATACCGTGCCGGATCCGCTCCTCAACGTGGGTATCACCTACTCCGGTTTGGGTGCCTTAGGGGTGGATTCGGCGCTGCTGGCGAAGCTCGACGCGGCCTTCAAGTTCGGGCCGCACGCCGTCGACCTGGGAGATGCGGCGGGTAGTCGTAGCGACCCGGCGAGTTGGTGGGAGGGTAAGTTCACAACCGGGGACGTGCACTGCATCGTGCATGTCTACGCCCGGTCAGACGATGCCGCACAGGACGCGACGCAGATGGTGCGGGAGCTGGCGGGTAACAGCGGGCTCACCGAGCTGATCCCCCGCCAGGATGGCACGATACTTGAGGCACGTTCCCTTGGTGGGGGAAAGTTGCACTTTGGTTACACTGACGGCATCTCGCATCCCGATGTCCGCTGGGACGATGACGGTCCCAGCTCACCGTCCCAGGTCGATTTCCGTAATTTCCTGCTGGGCTATTCCACAGACGAGTACCCCTCCGCTCCCGCGTGCGGTCCGGCCGCCGATCTCGTGCGCGATAGCACCTATGGAGTATTCCGATGGATCTATCAGGATGTCGCGGCGTTCGACCTTTTCCTGAGCACGCAGGGCCCAAGACTGTTTCCGGATCTGGCCTCCGCTGACGCGGAGGAACTGCTCGCAGCCAAGATGCTGGGTCGCTGGCGCGACGGTACGCCGCTCGTCCTCTCACCTGACCACCCGGACCCGCAGCTGGCCGCAAGCAACGATTTCGGCTACGCGATCCAGGATTCCGACGGCCACCGGTGCCCGTTCTCCGCCCACATCCGGGTCGTCAACCCACGCGACACCCCTCTCGACCCGGTCGTGGTCGAGGGAGTGCCCTGCGTCCTTCGGCGGGGACAACCCTATGGCCCGCCGCTGCAGGGAAACGATGCTGACGGTGTCGACCGCGGACTGGTGGGCGTGTTCCTATGCGCAGATCTGCGTAAGCAGATTTACACGCTGACCAGCTGGATCACCCAGAACAACTTCAGCCCGGTCTATGACGGGAATCGCCGGGCCCAGGACCCGTTGGTCGGTAATCGCGCCGCGCCGGGCACTAGTGCGGATTTTACCCTGCCTAACGCGGACGTCGGTGTGACGGTCAAGAACCTGCCGGACTTCGTGCACACGAAGGGCACGGCGTTCCTTCTCTACCCGGGCAGGGCCACGCTGACCGCGTTGGCGAAGGCGGCCAACATGCCTGGTCCGGTCACGCCGTGAACTGCCGCTTGTCACCATCCCGGATGTCGTACTGAAGGCTAAGCGGTTAAGCCCGTGATCGTTATGTTTGCGGCAGTTCAGGGATGCAGCGGCATGAGCTTGCCCCCGTCGGTCACACTGGCTGGGTAGCGGGCGCGCGGTGCCACGCACGGCTGAGGAACCTGGGGGCCTTATGTACCAGGAGCGCGATGGTGGGGCGAGCGCGGTCGGGGTGGAGTTGCGGGCGCTGGGTCCGGTGGAGGCGGTGGTTGATGGTCGGTTGGTCGATCTTGGGCCGCCCAAGCAGCGTGCCCTGCTCGCGCTGTTGGTAAGTCGGATAGATCGGCCGGTCGCCGTGGACACCCTGCTGGAGGAATTGTGGTCGGGGCATCCGCCTCCGGCGGCGATAACGTCGCTTCGGGCCTATGTGGCCAATCTGCGGCGGGTGTTGGAGCCACATCGGGCACCACGGGCACCAGCGACGGTGTTGCGCACCCGCGCTCCAGGCTATTCAGTCGACAGCCGTGGTGTCGACTTCGATGCCCGCCGCTTCACTCGCCACGCCATGGCGGGGTGGGAGGCGAGGGGCCGGGGCGATCCGCAGCAGGCGTTGACCGAATTCGAGACGGGATTGGCGTTGTGGCGCGGGCAGGCCTATGCCGAGGTGGCCGACACCGGGTGGGTGGCGCCGGAGGCAGTGCGGCTTGAGGAACTGCGGCTGTCGGTGGTTGAGGGGCGGTGTGCGGCGATGCTGGACTTGGGGGCCCACGACCTGGCGGTGCCCGAACTGGAGGCTCTTGTGCGGGGTCATCCGTTGCGGGAACACGGGTGTGAGCTGCTGGCTCTGGGGCTGTACCGGGCCGGCCGGCAGGCTGACGCGCTGGGAGCGCTGCGGGACTGCCGGACGAGGCTGGCCGAGGAGTTGGGCATTGACCCCGGCGCAGCGCTGCAACGCCTGGAGTGCGACATCCTGAGCCAGGCCGCAACGCTGGACTGGCACTGTTCAACATCAGCGCGCACCCGCGCCGCCGCCGCAGTCACGGTCGCACTGCAGGCCCCCCATCCCGGGCCGCCGGATGATGAACAGGAAATCTTCATCGGTCGGCGGACGGTGCTACTGCGACTGGTCGCCGCGGCGGTTGTGGCGGCGGGTGGTCATGGTCGGGCGGTGCTGGTGGCCGGGGAGCCGGGGATCGGCAAGACCAGCGTCCTCCGGCGTTTCGCCGAGCTGGCGGGCGTGCCGGTGGCCTGGGGTGCCTGCCCGGAGCACGTCGCGGCGCCCCCGTTGTGGCCCTGGGAGCAGGTGCTACGCCTGGTTCGTGCTCGTTGCCCGGAACGTCCGGTTCCGGGCACGGTGGCCGAGCTGCTGGACGGCGAGGTCCCCCCGCCGTCAGAGCGCTCGGATGTGGCCGGTGATGCGCTGCGGCAGTTCGACGCGATCAGGCGATATCTGACCGACGGACCGGACCCGCTGGTCGTGGTGCTTGATGACCTGCACTGGGCAGACCTGGCCTCGCAACGGCTGTTGGCCCACCTCGCCGGGTCGGTGGCCCGGAGTCGCCTGCTGCTGGTCGCATCCTATCGATGTCATGAGTCGTCCACGCTGGCCGAGACGCTGGCCGCGCTGGCCCGCGCCGAAGCCCTGCGGATCGAGCTCAGCGGTCTGGACACCGAGGAGACGAAGGCCTTGGTGAGCGCGGTGACCGGCCGGAAGGTCAGCAAGCACACCGCGGAAGGGCTATGGGCCCGCACCGAGGGCAACCCATTTTTCCTGCGGGAGCTGGTCGGGTTGCTGACGAGTGAGCATCGCCTGGACCATCCGGAGACGGCGCCGGTGCCGGTGCCGGTGCGCGAGGTGGTGCTACGTCGCATTGCCCGACTTCCCCAGACCGCGGTCCAGATCTTGTCTGTGGCCGCGATCGCCGGGCGACACTTCGACATCGATGTCATCACCGAGGCCGCCTCAGTCAAGGTCGAGGAGGCGCTGGAGGCTATTGACACCGCGGTCGCCGCGGGCCTCGTTGTGGAGCACCAACAACGGTTGGGCTGGTTCGGCTTCACCCACGCGCTGGTGGCCGAGGCACTGTATGGGGCCATCGGGCGGCTGCGCCGAGCCCACCAACACCGCCGGATCGGGGTGGCGGCTGCCCGGGTGTGGGCGGGACGCGACGAGCGGGCCGCCGAGATCGCCCGGCATTGGCTGCTGGCGGCTGAACTCGACCCAGCCACCGCCGCACGGGCCGCCGCCTACGCCGCGGCCGCGGCCCGCGTCGCCGACGCCCGGCTGGCCTCTGAAGATGCCGCCACACTGTGGCGCCAAGCCCTGACCGTCGCCGACCTAGCTGGCGACGTGGACCGCCATCCTTTGCTGATGGGGTTAGCGACCTCCCTCTATCGGGCCGGGAACCCCCGCGACGGGCTCCCGGTCTTCGTCGAGGCTATGAATCATGCCCTCGCCGAAGACGATTCCCAGAACGTCTCCCGGCTGGTCAGCGCGGTGGTCGCGGCCATCTGCGAGGCGGGCTGGTACCCGGTCGCGGGTGGCGGCGACGACGATCGGCTGGTCGATGTCCTGCAGCGGGCCCTGCAACGACTGACCGACCCGGCGCAACGAGCATTGGTGCTGGCTTGCCTCGCCGTGGCGCGCTACTACGACGACAACCCGCAGCGTCGGGCTGCCCTCTCCGAACAGGCCGTGGAACTGGCCCGCACGGAGACCGACACTCTCGCGCTGGGCCGCGTGCTGCACCTACGGGCCATGGCACTATATGGCCCCGACTACGCTGAGCAGTGCCTGGCGGCGACCACCGAGCTGCTCGCGCTGCCCGGTTTGCCCCCACCACGGGTGGCCGGCGCCCGACAGCTCCGCGCCCATGTATTGATCACACTGGGCCGCATTCCTGAGGCCGCCACCGAGCTTGACCAGATCATGCCCTTCGTCGAACAGGTGGGTTCCCCTATCGCCCGGGTGCATCTGGGGTGGGCACGGGCCGGCCTGCTGCTGCTTGCCGGACGCTGGCAGGAGGCCGACGCGATCAGCCGCGCCACCTACAACCTGCACGCCGGGATAAGTTTCGGCGTGGAACGGGGAATCGCGCGGGCCCTCCAGATGGGCCAGCGCTGGCAGGTCGCGTATCTGGCCGGTACCGGCGGGGGTCTCGCCGGCGAGCTGCGCGCAGCGGTCGAGCAGGTTCCCCACTCGCTTGTGCTGCGCAGCAGCCTGGCAATGGCGCTGGCGGAAGCCGGACATCCGGCGGACAGCCGCGCCATCCTGCGCTCCCTGCCACCCGGGCCCAAGGACTACCGATGGCTCTACACCCAGTGTTGGGCCCTATTGACCGCGGCGCGACTCGGCGACATCGAGCATGTGACCCGGTTGCGCGACCAACTGCTGCCCTATCGCTGGCTGCCCTGCGCGGTGACCGCGGCGTTGGTCAGCGGGTCGGTGGCCTACTTCACCGGCGAGGCCGCACTGGCTTTCGGCGATGTCGATGCCGCACTGGCCGATCTCCGGATCGCCGTCGAGGTCAACGAGGCGATGGGTGCCGTGCCCTGGCTGACCCCCGTTCGTGGCGCCATCACCCGAGCCCAACGGCGCACCGGTTCAACGTGCGGTGCCGAATGAGGCCAGCAGCACAAGCTCGGGTCGAGCTGTTGGCCGACATCTGCCCATCGTCTCTTGGCAGGCGTGGCGGCCCACGACGACAGGCAGAGGCGGACATCCGATGGCCGACATCGGCGGCAGCCAAGTGGATGGGTTAGCGGACTGGGTGGCCAATCGGCTGGTAATCCTCCGGGCCGATCCCCAGGACGTGTCGAGCGACTTAGCGCGGTGCTATCCGGTAGAAGAGCTTGGCCGCATACTCGGCTTGCAGCCCGAGTCGTTGAGTCGCTTGGTGCTCGCCGAGTTGATCGAACTCGGCGAAGACATCGAGACCGAGACGCATCACGACCTAACCCAGTACGACGCCGCGGCGCTGCGCAACATAGTGCGAGACAAGCTTGAGCGGGCAGACTCCCATGCCAGACGAACGCTGACGACGTTGCTCCCCGCCATAGAACTCGCAGGCGCCCAAAAACGTAGTCAACCGAACAGCGTTGGACAGTGGGTGGTGTCGTCTTTCGCGCGCGTTGTCACAGCACTGTGGATGAATGTTCTCATAGCGGCCACTATCGCGCTCGCGGGTCTCCTTTTGTATTTCGATTATGGCGCCTTGCCCTCTCTCCCGTCAGTGTTAGTTTCGATCTTCGCTATATGGGTAATGTCGTTCCTTCCTGGCTGGATGTTCGTTCGATTCATCGGCCAACGAGCAGGTGCATTATGGGATGAATACGTGATTTACCTACATCGTCTCCGACTTGACGAGCCTTGTTATCTCCCCATGCCTCCGCCCTCGTCGAAGTACTATCAGGAATGGCTAGATGCTGGCGGGCAGTGGCTGTCTCGCCAGCGGAACATCTACCAACAGAAGTTTGACGCCTACTACGGCAAGGCGATCTCTCGGGCCGTTCACGAGCCAGACTGGCGACTACCCACGGGAACGCTGTTTCCGCTCTTCCTCGCGACCATCGTGTTTGCGATGTCTTGGACTGCGCTGCTGTGGCCACCAGGTCTTTCCGTGCAGCCAAGCACCTTGCCGGACATGCTGAAATACGCATTCCTCGGCGCTTACGCCTTCATCGTACAGATGCTCATCAGGCGGTTCTTTCAAAGTGACTTGAGGCCTAGTGCGTACGCGAGCGCGGTCTTGCGGATAATCGTCGTAGTGATCACAATCCCGGTCGTTCATCAGCTGTACAACCTTGGTGCCTCGTCGAGCGAGACGAATCCACGGCCAACTGAGGCGATCATCGCCTTCGTTGTCGGTTTCTTCCCCTTGGTCGCGATGCAAGCTGTGACCAGATTCGCGGCGTCCTCGCTGCGCGTCGTCGTACCGGCGCTCACCGCCGAGTATCCACTCAGTCAGCTGGACGGACTGAACATCTGGTACGAAGCGCGCCTGATAGAAGAAGGCATTGAGGACATGCAGAACCTGGCGACGGCGAACCTGGTGGACGTGATCCTGCATACGAAAGTGCCCGTCGGCAGGCTCGTAGACTGGGTGGATCAATCGTATCTTTATATCCATCTCGACCGGACTGAGCGTGGCCGGCGGGAGGAGCGAAAAAATCGTAAAAAAGCGCAACAGATTGTAAGATCGACTCGAAACGTGTCTCCTGATCTGGTCGACCCCGCAGGCGACCACACCGCCACAGCGGCGGACCGTCCTACCCGACCTGATTTGGAGGGTCGACGGCTAGGAAGTCGGACGAGGGCGGCGCTGAATCAGATGGGCATACGCACGGCCCTCAAGCTGACGGAAACATTCCCCCACGGCATGGAACATGTCGATGACCCGCGTCTCAGTCATTTGGAGCAAGATTTCGGAGTGTATCCGAGCACGATCCTCACAATTGCCGAGATTCTCAGCAAAGACAAGGGGCTCAACCCGGTGCGGAACTGGCGCGCCAGCGGAAGCCTCGGCCCATCAGCGGAGATGTTGTGACTCATCTCGGCCCCGGTGGTGCTGATAACCGGTGCGGCGTCGGGTATCGGCGGCCCAGCTCTGGTCGGGGTCTGGCGCCGCTATGGAGAGGTGAGCCGGATGGCGCGGTTGAGTTCGGCGACCGACCAGGCTTGGAAGGGGCAGCCGGTGGCGGCGTGGGGTGCGTCGCCATCGGCGGTTTCGGAGACCGAGCCGAGTCCCCACTCGGCCAAGTGCGCCACCAAACCGGCGAGGACGCCGTCGGCGGGCACGCTGGTGCGCTGGCAGGCGCCGACATAGGGACCGATCAGCCAGGGCCAGACGGTGCCTTGGTGGTAGGCGCGGTCGCGGTCGCGCGGACCCCCGCGGTGTTGGCCGCGGTAGCCGGGTGAGCCGGCCGCGAGGCTGCGCAGCCCGAGCGGGGTGAGCAGCGGCGCGCCAAGCGCGCGGACCGCATCGGGGTCGGCGAGCGGCGCATGGGGCAGCGAGAACGCGAGCAGCTGGTTGGGTCGCACGGCGTCGTCGTCACCGGCCGGGCCGTCCACGACGTCATAGAGCCCGCCGCTGCCGGTGGGGTAGCGGGTGGCGAAGGACGAACGGGCCCGCTCGTGCAGCTCGGCGATGTCTGGCGCAGCCGAGCCGAGGCGCGCGTGCAGCGCCCGCAGGGCCGCAAGACCGTTTACCCACAGCGCATTGATCTCCACCGCTTTGCCGATGCGAGGTGTCACACCGGTCCCGTCGACTCGGGCGTCCATCCAGGTCAAGGCGTAGCCAGGCTGTCCCTGGCGCAATAGCCCGTCGGCTGGGTCGACGCCGATGCCATACCGGGTGCCCCGCACGTGCGCATTCACCACCCCGTCCAGCACCGGCAGCGCATCGGCGGCCAGGTCGAGGTCGCCGGTCGCCGCGACATGGCGGTCGACGGCGTGGAGGAGCCACAGCGTGGCGTCGGCCGTGTTGTACTCGCCTCTGGGGTTGTCTTGGGTGGCGCCGGTGTCGGCGGTGTTCGCGAGCATTCCCTCGGAGACCGTCGCGGCGTAGCCGCGGAGCAGCGCCCGCCCCTCGTCTACCCGACCGGTGGCGAGGAACAGCCCCTCGTAGGAGGTCATGGTGTCGCGCGACCACGCACCGAACCACGGGTAACCCGCGACGACGTCCGGCGCGGTGGTGACGAACGTGTCGGCTGCCAACACCAGCCGCGCCGCCACCTCGTCGGTGGCTCCCGCGGTCGCCACCAGGGTGCGAGCCCGCTCGCGGGCAGCGGCCACCACCTCGACCGCTGGTGGGGGCTCGGCGCACAAGGTCGCCTGCCCACGCTGACACCGGCAGCGTGTCGTCGACGCGATCCAGGTCGGCGGCGAACCGGCCGGCCAGCCAGACGTCCTCGTCGGCATTGAGCCCGCGCTGCTGCCTCCGCCGGGCGTGCACGCCGCGGTACCAGTCGCCGGCCGGGGCCAAGCCGGGGCCACGCAGCCGAAACGACCTCTCGACGATTGCCCCGCCATCACCGTGCTCGACCGGCAGCGGCCCGTCGGCGAAGCGCTCGCCGTGCGCGTCGCGCCAGGTCACCAGTGCTTCCAGCGTCAGGCGTACCGGCCCGCCCGCGAGCAGCCGGTGGACCACCGCCACCGACGCGCTGCCGTGGCGCATCGCGAACTCGCGCTCCACCACGACATCGCCAACCCGCCACCGCCACGCGCGGCAGCCCGTCGTTGAGGTCGAACGATGCGAGGAAGGTGTGCCCGCTCGGGTCGACACCGCTGCGCCCGCCCACTCGTGCACGCCGAGCCGCACCGAGGCGCCGGACGGGAGCATCGAGCATGGGGTCCAGCGCGACCAGCACCGAGGCGGCGAGCCGACGGGCCGCCGACCGCCGGCACCAGCAGGCCGTGGTAGCGGCGGGTGCGCAGCCCGCAGACGGTGCCCATCGCGATAGCCGCCGCAGCCATCGGCGACGAGCCATTCCCGATCAGCGCCTTCGGCCAGTGAAGTCCGCACAGCGGCAACCGAAGGCGATGCGTAGCGAGTCGTCATGCTCATCTAGTGTCTCGCAGACCGACGACCTGCTGTACTGACCAGCATGACTTCAGCCGAGCGACGTCCGGCTGCAGCAGGTCCGACGAGGGCACCGCGCCTTGGCGCGCCTGGGGCCCGTATCTGGCCGAGCGGGCCTGGGGGACGGTCCGCGAGGACTACAGCGCCGACGGCGACTGCCTGGGCTTACTTCCCGCACGAGCACGCGCGCTCTCGGGCCTACCGCTGGAACGAGGACGGCATGGCCGGCATCTGCGACGACCGCCAGACGCTCTGCTTGGCGCTGGCCTTGTGGAACGGGCGCGACCCGATCCTCAAGGAGCGGATGTTCGGCCTGACCGGCGACGAGGGCAACCACGGCGAGGACGTCAAGGAGTACTGGTGGTACCTGGACGCCACGCCGACGCACGACCTGGCTGCGCTGGCGCTACCACTACCCCCAGCGTGCCTTCCCGTACGAGGACCTGGTCGCGCGAGAACCGGCCGCGCGGCCGCCAGCGAGCCCGAGTACGAGCTGATCGACACCGGCGTCTTCGACGACGACCGCTACTGGGCGTGACCGTCGACTGGGCCAAGGCCGGCCGGAGGATCTGTGATCTGCGGATCACGGTGCGACAACGCCGGCCCCGACCCGGCGCCGCATCGACATGCTGCCCACGCTCTGGTTCCGCAACAGTTGGGCTGGGGACTCGACCCGGCACGCGCCGTCCCGATGATCTGCGCCGGCAGCGGACGGCGCGCTGGTCGCGCGAGCACCGCGGAGCTCGGGCGCCGCGTCCTCGGTGGCTGACGGCGCCGCCGGCCAGCCGCCTGCTGCTGCGACAACGAGACCAACACCGCAGCAGCTCTGGGGCGTCACCCGGCGCCGCCGTACCCCAAGGACGGCATCACCGACCACGTGGTCACGGCGCCGCGACGGTCAACCCGGCCCGGAGCGGGACCAAGGCCGCCCTTCGCTACCGCCTCGACGTTGCCGGCCGGGGCGACCTGCCGATCGCGGCTGCGCCTGCGCACGAGAGCGGTCCGGCCTCGTCCGGCGGACTTCGACGCCGTGCTGACGGCGCGCGCGCGCCGAAGCCGACGAGTATCTACGCGAGCGCTGACCCCGGCCGATGCGACCGCCGAGGAAGCGCTGCGTCCTGCGCCAGGCGGCAGCCGGGATGCTCTGGTGCAAGCAGTTCTACCACTACGACGTACAGCGCTG
The DNA here is from genome assembly GCA_963717245.1 of uncultured Actinomycetota bacterium. Classification (GTDB taxonomy): domain Bacteria; phylum Actinomycetota; class Actinomycetes; order Mycobacteriales; family Pseudonocardiaceae. Next base: position 143,277 of record CAVQVV010000009.1, read on the forward strand.
GCTGGACGGCGACCCGGCCTCAGCCTCCGCCCCCTTCGCAGCGGCTGAACGGGCGCAACCCCGACTGGCCCACCTGGACAACCGCGACGTCATCTCGATGCCCGACCGTGGGAGTACCCCTGGTACGCCGCATGGGACCTGGCCTTCCACTGCGTCGCGCTCGCCCACCTCGACCCGACGCTTCGCCAAGATCACAGCTGCTGCTGCTGTGCGCGAGTGGTACATGCACCCGAACGGCCAGCTGCCCGCCTACGAATGGGACTTCGGCGACGTCAACCCGCCGGTGCACGCCTGGGCCGCGCTGCGCGGTCTTCGCATGATGCCCACCGGACGGCTCAGCAAGGCCTGACGCCCGATCGACTTCCTCGAGCGGGTCTTCCACAAGCTGCTGCTCAACTTCACTTGGTGGGTCAACCGCAAGGACGCCGAGGGCAACAACGTCTTCGAGGGCGGGTTCCTCGGGCCTCGACAACATCGGGCCGTTCGACCGGTCCAGCCACTGCCCTGTGCCGGTGTACCTCGAGCAGTCCGACGGCACCGCCTGGATGGCGATGTACTGCCTCAACCTGCTGGAGATGGCGCTCGGCCTGGCCGAGCACGACCCGACCTACGAGGACATCGCGATCAAGTTCTTCGAGCACTTCGCCTCATCGCCGCGGCGATGACGACGCAGGCCTGTGGGACGAGGAGGACGGCTTCTTCTACGACGTCCTGCCGGCCGACGGCGCGGCGGATGCCGCTGCGGGTGCGCTCCATGGTCGGGCTGCTGCCGCTGTGCCGCGGCCACCACGCTCGGGCAGCGCGGTCCTGGCGCGGCTGCCCGACTTCGCCGCTCGATGCGAGTGGTTTCATCGCCAACCAGCCGCGAGTACGCCGGCGTGGTCGGCGAGCCCACGATCCGGGACGAGCTTCGACGGGCCGGCTGCTCGTCGATGGTCGGACCAGAGCAGCTGCGCCGGATGCTCGCGCCGATGCTCGACGAGCAGGAGTTCCTCTCGCCCACGGCCTGCGCGCGCTGTCGCGCCGCCACCGTGACCGCCCGTTCATGCTCGACCTCGGCGGCGCTGCACGCGACGGTCGACTACGAGCCGGCCGAGTCGACCAGCGGCCTGTTCGGCGGCAACTCCAACTGGCGCGGGCCGGTCTGGTTCCCGCGTCAACTACCTGCTCGTCGAGGCGCTGCGGCCGGTTCGCCGCTACTTCGGCGACGACTTCGTCGTCGAGTACCCGACCGGCTCCGGGCGTGAAGCGAACGCTGGCCGAGGTGGCCGACGAGCTCGCACGACCGGCTGATCGCACTGTTCTCGCACGACTGCGGCGGCGCGCCGGCCGGTGTTCGGCGACTACGAGCTGTTCCAGACCGACCCGCACTGGCACGACCTGCTCCGGTTCCACGAGTACTTCCACGGCGACACCGGCGCCGGACTGGGCGCCTCGCACCAGACCGGCTGGACCGGACTCGTTGCGGCGTGCCTGCTGCACCGCCCCGACCCCGTTGAGTAAGTCACGTGCACCTGATCATGGAGAGCGGCCAGATACGCTGAGCCGGTGCCCGCCACCCCGCAATCGCCCCGCGCCGCCCTAGTCACGCTGGGCTGCGCCCGCAATGAGGTCGATTCGGAGGAACTGGCCGGCCGGCTGACCGAGGACGGTTGGGAGCTGGTCGATCCCGACGGCGACGCCGACGTGGTCGTCGTCAATACCTGCGGTTTCGTCGCCGCTGCCAAGAAGGACTCCATCGACACCCTGCTGGCTGCCGCCGACACGGGTGCCAAGGTCGTCGCGGTGGGTTGCCTGGCCGAGCGTTATGGCACCGAACTGGCGCGCAGCTTGCCAGAGGCCGACGCGGTCCTAGGGTTCGACGCCTACTCGGAGCTGGGGGGCAGGCTGCGCGACGTACTCGCCGGCCGGGCGGTACCGACCCATCAGCCGGTGGACCGCCGCACCCTGCTGCCGATCAGCCCGGCATCCCGGCCCGCGGCACTGGAGGCCGGTCCCGCGTTACCCGGGCACGGCTGGGGTCCTCGCGTGCCTCGCCGACGGCTGGATGACTCCCCGGTCGCCCCACTGAAAATCGCGTCGGGCTGCGATCGGCGCTGCGCATTCTGCGCGATCCCTACCTTCCGCGGCTCGTTCGTCTCCCGTCCGATTGACGAGGTGCTGGCTGAGGCGGCGTGGCTGGCCCGGTCAGGGGTGCGGGAGCTGGTGCTGGTCAGTGAGAACTCCACGTCCTATGGCAAGGACCTGAGCCGCGCCGGTGCCCTGGAAGAGCTGCTACGCCGGCTGGCGATCATCCCCGGCATCCTGCGGATCAGAGTTTCCTACCTGCAGCCGGCCGAGACCCGACCCGCGTTGGTGACGACGATCGCCGGCACTGTCGGGGTGGCCAGCTATTTCGACCTGTCCTTCCAGCACGCCAGCGAGCCGGTGCTGCGCCGCATGCGCCGGTTCGGCTCGCGCGAATCCTTTCTCGCCCTGCTCGAGCAGATCCGGCAGCAGTCGCCCACGGCAGGAGTGCGCAGCAACGTGATCGTCGGGTTCCCGGGGGAGACCGACGCCGACGTCGCCGAGCTGGAGCGGTTTCTCACCGAGGCGCGGCTGGACGCGATCGGCGTCTTCGGTTACTCCGACGAGGACGGCACCGAGGCTGCCGGGCTGTCCGGGCAGCACGACGAGGACACCATCGCCGAGCGCGTCACCCGGATCAGCCTGCTGGCCGAGCAGCTCACCGCCCAGCGAGCCGAGGAGCGCGTCGGGGAGATCGTCGAGGTACTTGTCGAGGAAGCCGCGGGCGCTGAGACTGTCGGACGCGCCGAGCACCAGGCTCCCGAGGTAGATGGCGAGTGCCGGTTCACCGGATCGGGAACGCCGCCGTTCGTGATTGGTGACGTGGTGCGCTGCCGGACGATCGCCGCTGAGGGCGTCGATCTGATCGTCGAGCCGGTGGAGCTGATCGCCCCGGCCGGCGGCGTGCCGTGAGCCCACCGCCGGCGACGAAAGTCCCGCTGTGGAACCTCGCCAATCTGCTGACCATGTCACGGATGGTCCTCGTGCCGGTTTTCCTTCTCGCCTTGTTCACCCAGGGCGGCAGCGATCCGGCGTGGCGGGTCACCGCAGCGGTGATATTGGGCGTTGCCTCACTCACCGACCGGCTCGACGGCGACCTCGCTCGGCGCCGCGGGTTGATCACCAAGTTCGGCACGATTGCCGATCCGATCGCGGACAAGGCACTCATCGGGGCCGCGCTGGTGGGCCTGAGCATATTGGGCGAGCTGCCCTGGTGGATCACGATAGTGATCGCCGCACGGGAGCTGGGCGTCACTGCGCTGCGGTTCTGGGTCTTGCGGTACGGGGTCATCCCGGCCAGTCGTGGTGGCAAGGTGAAGGCGTTCACGCAGGCAGTCGCGATCGAGCTCTACGTGCTGCCGCTGCCGCTGGTGCTGCACCCGGTGCGCTGGGCGGCCATGGGCATCGCGCTGCTGCTCACCGTTATCACCGGCGTCGACTACGTGGTGCGGGCGCTACGGCTGCGTGCCACCGGTCGCCGAGCGGTGGCGCTGCCCTCAAGGTAAACAGTTCACCCACGGCGGACGCCCGGCGAGCCGGCCGGTGAGTACGGTAGAGGGCAAGCAAGCTAGCTGGAGTGGGTCGGCCAACACCCGGGAGGAAACGCGATGACGCTGCTGCGGGAGGCAATCGGCGAGCGGTTGCGCCGGACGCGGACCTCGCAGAGTCGCACGCTGCGCGAGGTCTCCCGGGTTGCCAGGGTGAGCCTGGGCTATCTCTCCGAGGTCGAGCGTGGGCGCAAGGAGCCGTCCAGCGAACTTCTCGGGTCGATCTGCGGCGCACTCGATCTGCCGCTGGACGAGCTGTTGCGGCGGGTGGCCGACGATCTCGGTCCGGTGTACCTGCCGGAGGTGCCCGACACCCTTGCGGCCGAGCTGGTCGCGGCCTGAGCGGTCGGGGCCGGATCCGGGGGGTAAGGCAGCTATGCTCAATGGCTGCCGAATGGGTCACGACGAGAGGCAGCGGAACCGATGGCCAACCCGTTTGTGAAGGCCTGGAAATACCTCATGGCCTCGTTCTCGTCCAAGATCGATGAGTACGCCGATCCGAAGATACAGATCCAACAAGCGATCGAGGATGCGCAGCGCCAGCACCAAGCGCTGTCCCAGCAGGCTGCCGCCGTCATTGGCAATCAGCGCCAGCTGGAGGTGAAGCTCAACCGGCAGCTCGGCGAGATCGAGAAGTACCAGTCTTCGGCCCGCCAGGCCCTGGTTCTCGCCGACGAGGCGCGGGGTCACGGCGATGAGTCCAAGGCGCAGCAGTACGAGCAGGCTGCGGAGTCCTTCGCCACTCAGCTGGTGACCGCGGAGCAGTCCGTGGAAGACCTCAAAACGCTGCACGACCAGGCCTTGCAAGCGGCGGGACAGGCGAAGCAGGCAGTCGAGCGTAATGCGATGGTCCTGCAGCAGAAGATCGCGGAGCGATCCAAGCTGCTTTCCCAGCTGGAGCAGGCGAAGATGCAGGAGCAGGTGTCTGCGTCGCTACAGTCGATGAGCGAGTTGGCCGCGCCGGGCAATACCCCCTCCCTCGACGAAGTCCGGGACAAGATCGAGCGCCGCTACGCCAATGCCCTCGGTGCCGCGGAGCTGGCTCAGAACTCGGTACAGGGCCGGATGTTGGAGGTGCAGCAGTCCACGTTGGACATGGCCGGCCGCACCCGGCTGGAGCAGATCCGCGCCTCGATCAGCGGAGCGCCGATCGCCGGTGAGGTCACCGGCGAGTCATCGTCGCAGCCCGCCTCCCCACAGCAAGCCCTCCCACCGAACACTCACCGCGAACGCAGCTGATCCAGCTGACCCGCTCTGGCCGGGTCAGGAGACGAGGTAGCGCGAGGTCCGACGGCTGGTGCGCAGCAGCCGGGCCAGGAGCACGTCTAGGGCCACCGCGACCTCCCGCGCTCCAGGGGTGCCCCAGCACTGGATCGGCTGTCCAGCGCCTTGGGCATGTTGCACCGCCGAGCGGTCCGGCAGCACAGTGCCGAGCACGAGCGGGCCGAAGATCTCCCGCAGCTCGTTGATCCGGTAGTTGTGTTCGGTGGAGCGCACCCGGACCCGGTTGACCACCACGCCCAGCGGTTGCAGGTCGGGGTTGTACTCACGTTCGTGCTGCACGGCCTCAAAGGCGCGCTGTACGCCGGCGACCGCGTAGATGGTCGGTTCGGTGACCAGCAACGCCCGGTCGGCGGCGACCAGAGCCGAGCGGGTGAGCTGGCCCAGCGAGGGTGGGCAATCCAGGAGTACCAGCCGATATGGCGGATCGTCGGTCACCGCGTCGAGCTTGGACAGCGCGTGGTCGAGCCGCCGGAGCCCGCCGCGGTCGGGATCGGGCCGGTTGTGCGCCTCGGTCTCCTCGCCGCCGACCAGCACGTCCAGGCCGTCACCCCAGGCGCTGGGTGCGATGGCATTCCTGAGTACCGAGCGTTTCGGATCGGCTAGAACGTCGGCCAGCGTGGCCTCCGTCGCGCCGGGATCCAGGGTGCTCGTGCAATTGCCCTGCGGATCGAGGTCCACGACCAAGGTCCGGATCCTGCGCTGCAGGGCAGCCCCGGCCAGCCCGAGCACGATGGAGGTCTTACCCACCCCGCCTTTAAGGCTGAGCACCGCGATGGTTCGCACCGGCGCAGCTTAGGGGAGCCCTCTAAGGTGCTGTTCATGCGAGGCTGCGCGGTGCACCGAGCGCTGGAGGCTGAGGTCGCCGCGGCACGTCGGCGGTTGGGAGTCGCGCCCCGGGTGCTCGACGTGGGCGGTGGCAGCGGTGTCTGGGCTGTGCCGTTGGCCCGATCCGGCTGCCTGGTGACGGTGGTGGAACCGAGTCCCAATGCGCTGGCCACGTTGCACCGTCGGGCCGCCGATGCCGGAGTCCAGCAGTTGGTGAGCGCGGTGCAGGGCGACGCCGACTCGCTGGCGGACGCGGTTGCGCCAGCGAGCGCCGACCTCGTGCTCGGGCACGGTGTACTGGAGGTCGTCGAGGATCCCGTGGCGGCGGTCCAAGCGCTAGCCGACGCCACTGCACCCGGCGGCGCAGTCTCGGTCCTGGTGGCCAACCGGTATGCAGCGGTGCTGGTCCGCGCGCTGGCTGGACGGCTGGCTGAGGCGCGCCAGGTGCTTGAGGATCCGGACGGCAGGCTCAGCGCGGCTGATCCCGTATTGCACCGCTTCGATACCCCTGGCCTCGTCGCGCTGCTCGCCGCGAGCGGTCTCGACGTCGAGTTGGTGCAGGGCGACGGGGTGGTCGCTGATCTGATACCGGGCGCCGTGCTCGAGGGCCAACCCGGGGCTGGTGACCAGCTCGCCGAGCTGGAGCTGTCCGCGGCCGGGCGCGCACCGCTGCGCGACATCGCCACCCGCTTGCACGCGTTGGCCCGGCGCCCAGTGCTCACCAGATAGCATGGCCGGTATCGAACGCAGGTTCGACCAGCCGGTGCATCGGTAGGGGGCGTCATGGGCCGCAGTGCTGATTTGCCACGCGCTGACCTTGCCCGCCGCGGCGTGAGAGGCTGCGCCGTCGACCGGGATTGCCCCGTCCTGCACGTGGACATGGATGCCTTCTACGCCTCAGTCGAGGTGCGCGACCGTCCTGAGCTGGCCGGGCGCCCGGTGGTGGTGGCGGGCGGCAGCAACCCGGCCGGCAACCGCGGCGTCGTGCTCTCGGCGACTTACCAGGCTCGGGCATTCGGCGTCCGCTCGGCGATGCCGGTGGCGCAGGCCCGCCGGCTGTGCCCGCAAGCGGAGTTCGTCGCACCACATTTTCCCCACTACGCGGCGGTCTCGCGCGGGGTGATGGCGCTGTTTCGTGAGATCACTCCGCTGGTGGAGCCGCTGAGCCTGGACGAGGCCTTCCTCGATGTCGGCGGGTCGTTGCGGAGGCTGGGAATGAGCTCGGCCGGGATCGGGGAGTGGATCCGCGGCCAGGTCTACGACGCGCACCGGGTGACCTGTTCGGTGGGGGTGGCTCCAAGTAAGTCGCTCGCCAAGCTCGCGTCCGGGCTCTGCAAGCCGGACGGGTTGCTCGTGGTGCCCGCCGGCGGGGTACTCGAGTTCCTGCATCCGCTGCCGCTGTCCGCGTTGTGGGGAGTGGGTGACCGCACCGCACAGGCGTTACGGCGGCTGGGGTGCGCGACGGTTGCTGACGTAGCGAGCATGCCGCTGACCGCCTTGCGGCGCGCCGTGGGCGTCGCGTGCGCCCAACACCTGCACGAGCTCGCCAACGGGCGCGACGGGCGTCGGGTGGTGCCCGACGTACCGGAGAAGTCCGTGGGCGCGGAGGAGACCTTCGCCCACGATCTGGCTGACTGGGCGGAGTTGCGGCGCGAGCTGCTGCGGCTGGTCGAGCGTTGCACGGCGGCGCTGCGCTGCCGCGGCCTGCGCGGCCGCAGAATTGCGCTCAAGATCCGCTATCCCGATTTCACCACCATCACCCGCTCCCGGACCCTGGCCGATCCGACCGACTCTGCGCACGAGGTGTTCGCCGTGGCCACCGAGCTGCTCGACGGTAACCTGCCGCGAGGGGCGGCGGTACGGTTGCTGGGAGTGCGGGTAGAACACTTGATCCGGGGCCCGGTGGCTGAGCAGCTCACCCTGGACGGGGCCGGCGTCAGTGCGAACTGGCCGGACGCCGAACGGGCGGCGGACGCCGCACGGTCCCGGTTCGGTGGGGCTGCTGTGCAGTTGGCTACCCTGTTGGAGACGCCGGGCCGGTCCGATCGCGGGGAAACGCAGGTCTCCCCGAATCGGGTAACCAGATCGGCTAGTCCATAACGCCGCGGGCTCGTATCCTCAACGGTAAGAGCCCAGGGTAGGCGAACGGTGGCCACAGGTACTACCGTCGGAGTCGGACACCATATCGACCACCGGAGTGCCGGAGGAGGAGCGATGCCACTCTCCGAGCACGAGCAGCGTCTGCTCGACCAGATCGAGCGCGCGCTCTATGCAGAGGACCCTAAGTTCGCGTCGAACGTCCGGGGCGCCCGGATGCGCAGTCTGTCTCACCGCCGCCGGATCCAGGGCATCGTCCTTTTCGTGGTGGGCCTGCTGCTGCTTGTCGCCGGTGTCGTGCTGCCGTTCCGCCCGATCGGGATCCCGGTAATCAGCGTCCTCGGTTTCTTGGTGATGTTCGCGGGCGCCGTTGTCGCGATCTTCTCGCGCCGCATTCCCGGCGAACGGCGCGGCGGATCGAACCCCGCGGCGGCCGGGCAAGGTCGCAGCACCCTGGCCCAGCGGATGGAGCAGCGGTTCCGTCGCCGCTTCGAGGAGCATTAGCATCAAACGCGGCGACCCAGAGGCTCTAGGGCCGCCAGCGCAGCACCGAGCGCGGTAGCAACCTGGCGGTCCGGGTTGTCGGTGCGCACCGAGCCAGGCTCGCGCGCACCGCATCCACGGCAGTGCGGAGTTCGTTTCCGGCGTCGAGCGTTGCGGTGCCGGACCGGCTGGCATTAGATGTGCTGGTTTTCGACGGTGTGGGGCCGACGCGGGCGTACCACGATTGCTCCACGGCGCCGACCAAAGTGCGCAGGCCGGCTCGTCCCAGGTCATCCAGCGCGTGCCCGTGGGCCAACCGCTGCGCCGTGGCCCGCACGCTTTCACCGGCGCAGGGCTCCACCCCGCGGTCCGCGGACTCCGCCAACACTTCCGCCCACGCGGCTGAGATTGCCTGCGAGCCGCCCGCGTCAACCAGATGCAGCCGCCACCGGCGGCGACCCTCCCGTACCCCCAACGGGGTGATTCCCGCCAGCAAGCCGAGCACCAGGAGCCCGGTGAAGCCCAGGCCGATCCTGGTGCCGACGCCGAGGCCGCCTCCGACCCGCCCTCCGGTGCTGGCGCTGGGATCGTGGGAAACCGGACGAGGCGGCGCCGCGGTGAGTGCGTCCGGCGCTGGCGTTGGCGTGCTGGCTCCCGGTCCCGGCGGGCCGGCTGCCTGTGGCGCGCCGCCGGATGGGACGGGGACCGGGACGGGCCCAGGGACGGGGACGGAGGTCACATAGCCTGGCACTACGGTGCGCCCGTCGGACAGCGGAGTCGGGTCGAACGGCAGCCACCCAGCGCCCGGGAACCACGCCTCCACCCAGGCGTGGGCGTCGCCGGTGGTGATCAACCGGGAGCCGCCGGTCACAGTACCGGGGGTGAAGCCGACTGCGACGCGGGCCGGCACGTGCAGCGTCCGCAACATGATCGCCATTGCCGAGGCGAACTGCTCGCAGTACCCCCGGCGGCCGGTGAACAGGAAATCCACCAGCGCGTCGCCGCTGTCTCCTGGAACGGTTCGCAGGTCGTATCTGAACCCGTTGCTGCGTTGGGTGAACCACCGGCTGAGGGCAACCGTGGCATCGAATCCTGTAGGGCTGCCCGCCGTGACCCGGCTAGCCAGCGCAACCACCCGCTGGTCTACCCCGCCGGTATCGAGGTATCGCGGATCGACGGGGGTGAACGGCGCACCGGCCGCGGGAGCCGGTGCACGGAGCAGTTGGGGATCCGCTGCCGGGAGCACTCCCAACTCGGTGTATTCCTGCGCGCGCTGGCGGCGGTCGGAGAAGATGGTGAGCGCGTCGGGGTCGTAGTTCCAGTCCGGACCGATGCCGGTCAGCGCCAACGGGTAACCGAACGAGGGCAGCCAGGTGTCCACGTAGTTGAGTGGCTCGATCTGCACCTGGATGGTGGTACCGGATACCGGGATGGACACGCCGGCGGGTAGCGGCAACCGCTCGCTGCGCTCGTCGCTCGCCGGTACCGCACCGTCGAGCCGCCCCCGCTGCCAGCCCAGCTCACTGGTGAACTGGCTCAGCGTCAGCGCCCGCAGGTAGGTCCGCTGCGCCAGCCCCCGGACCCGGAACAGTGGCACGGCATCCGCGTCGCTCAGCTGTCCGTGAAGGGAGGTGAACGGGTTCACCCCGATCCCGGTGCCCGGCTGACCATGGCCGATACCGGCGGTCAATCGCCCGGTGCCCACCGCCGTCGCCGTCGCACCCACGAGCAGGGCCACGACTATGGCACCGGCCGCCACCGCGGCGGCAGCGGGTGCGGCACCGATGTTTCCAGGAAACCGAGCCTTTCCACCAGGCCCGGCCTTTCCACCCGGCCCGGCCTTTCCACCAGGCCGGACGTCGTCACCCCATGCCAGCTGCCGGCGGCGGCTGTCCACGGCGAGCAACAACGTAAAACCCAGGGCACTCAACACGAAACTCCACCAGGGCAGCAGCCGATCCGACAACGCAGCAGGCACGGTGACCACGCTCAACAGCACCAGCCCCGAGGAGGTGGGTGCGGCGGCTGAGACGGCGATCGCGTGTACGGCAACGGCGACCAGTCCGATGGCGATCACCACCAGGCAGAGCAGCTCGGGGGTCTGCGGCACCGGAGGTATGCCCACCCGGATCTGCTGGGCAGCTCCCTCCAACAATGCGCCTAGTTGCCCCATCGCGGTTGGTCCCGGCAGCACGATCAGCCAGCCGCTGGTCGTGCAGGCAGCGGTGACCACCCCTAGCAGCGCGGCCAGTTGCCCGATCGCGACCGCGACTGGTGAGCTCCGCAGCCAGCGCAGCAGCACGCCGGCAGCGGCCATGATGGCGGTGGCCAACACCACGAGCCCCCACCAGCGTGCCCCCGTGAGCACCCCCGTCAACGACGTCGCCGCCAGCACGACGGCGAGCCCGGCGGCCGCGGAGGGCAGCACCCGAGCGGTAAACCCGGTCATCGCGGTGCCTGCAGCTTGCTACGGGAACTGATGCACAGCTGAACCCATACCGAGGACGGCGGCTGCTCCGGGCGGGCCACCGCAACCGACCAGCCCGCCGCGACGAGCAGTCGGGCGGCCTGCGTCGGATCAGCGGCGTCCGGGACGACTGTGCCATCCTCCTCGGCGCCCCACGCTGCGACATCCAGTAGTACGGCATGGCTGCGGCGGCCGCGTGGGCGTTGCGCCAGCAGCTGTTCCACGGCCACCGGCCCCAGGGCCCCGAGTACCGCGACAACGTCATGCTTGCCGGCCATCGCCGGGCCGCTGGCGAGGTCATGTTGGTCGGTCGCGGGCAACGCGGCGAGGGCGTCCAGCGCGGTGTCCACGGTGTGGTCGGTCCCGTCGGCGGCACCGGCTTGCACGACCCCATCCGCGGTGACCAGGCGCACCTGCTGACCGTGCTGCCGCAGATGCACATACACGCTGGCCGCCAGCGATACCGCGTACTCCAAGCTCGAGGCAGCTCCGCTGCCGCGGTGTGCCGCGCTCCGGTGATCCAGCAGCACGGTGGCACCGCCGCGCTCCGGCCACTCCTCGACCCGGACCATCAGCTCGTCGCGCCGGGCCGTCGTGCGCCAGTGCACCTTGCGCATGTCGTCACCTTGCCGGTAACTGCGTACCACGAGCGCGTCCTGAGCCTGGCCGACTCCGACTCGGCCGCCGCCCGTTTCGCTGGCACCCAGCTCACCTCCGGCGGGCAGCCCGGTCAGTGGGACCACGGCGGGGATCACGACCAGCCGACTGGGTTCGACAAGCGTGCGATTGCGCTCTGCGAGGCCGAGTGGGTCGGTGATCCGTGCGACCAGTGGGCCGACCGAGTGCACCCTGCGCTCCACCGGGCGTAGCGGATAGCTCACCTCTAGCGCGTCGCGCTGGGGAAGGTGAGCCACCACAACTCGACGGCTGCCGCCCAGTACCTCAGGTACCACATCTTCGAGCAGCAGCCGGCCGGTACACCGCCCAGTACCGCGCAGCGTCAGGTCCGCTTGGCAATCACTGCCCACCGCGATCCGCGGTGGTACCAGTCCGCGCGTCCCCCGCAACCTGACTTGCGTATATCCAACCGCCACGTTGGCCAGCAGCGGAAGCATCATGGCGAAAACGGCCACCCGGAGCAGATCCCGTTCGTTGATCAGTACCGCGCACAGGGCCGCCATGAGTCCGGCCGCGAGCAGGCACCGGCCGCGGGTGGTGAGGCCAGCGAACCGTCTGGGCACTTATGGCACCCGGGGCGAGCGGCGCCAGACAGCTGCTCCGTTGCGCTCGGCCCGCCCCTCGACGCTGACGCTGACGCTGACGCTGACGGGCGGTGGTCCGCTCGGTGCTTGGGGCACCGGGACTCGCGCGAGTAGACCGCGCACCAAGTCCTCCTGCGAACGCCGATCTACTTGCGCCTGTGCGGTGAGTACCAACCGGTGGGACAGCACCGGCTGCGCCATGGTCTGGACGTCGTCGGGTATCACGAAGTCCCGGCCGGCCACCGCAGCCGCCGCCCGGCTTGCGCGCATCAGCTGCAGCGTGGCGCGCGGCGAGGCGCCCAGCCGAAGCTCGGGCAGCCGTCGGGTTTCGCTCACCACCTCCACCACGTAGCGGCGCAGGTCGGCGGACACGTGAATCAACCGGACGACCTGGCACAAGGCCTGCACCTCGGCTGCGGTGGACACCGGCTTCAGGATGGCGAACGGGTCGTTGGCTGCGTGGTCATCGACCATCGCGAGCTCCGCCGCGAAATCGGGATAACCCAGCGAGATCCGCGCGGTGAACCGGTCACGCTGGGCTTCGGGTAACGGGTAGGTGCCTTCCATCTCCACCGGGTTCTGGGTGGCGATAACCATGAACGGCCCGGTCAGCGGGTAGCTGTGCCCGTCAACGGTGACTTGGCGTTCTTCCATGCACTCCAGCAGTGCGGACTGGGTCTTGGGGGAGGCCCGGTTGATCTCGTCACCGACCACCACATTGGCGAACACCGGGCCGGGCCGGAAGTCGAAGTCCCCGGTGCTGCGATTGAAGACCGACACCCCGGTGATATCGCTGGGCAGCAGGTCCGGGGTGAACTGGATCCGGGTGACCGTACAGTCGATGGACCGGGCCAAGGCCTTGGCCAGGGACGTTTTGCCCACTCCCGGCACGTCCTCGATCAACAAGTGGCCCTCGGCGAGCAGGGTGATCAACGCGGTCCGCACCGCCTCGGGCTTGCCAACAAGGATCCGCTCGACGTTGCCCACAATCCGCTGGGCCACGGCGTGCACGTCCGCCACTTGCAGCGTAGGCAGCTCTGGGTTGTTCATGGCTCCTTGGTCGCTGGTGTACCGGGGGTCGGTGCACGGCAGCGCGGAGCCGAGTCTGTCAAACCGTGCCGGAACGGCCATCGCGCGGGCGGCCTTTCTCCGTTGGTGCTGATTCTCCCGGCCTCCCGACCCGCGGCTGGATCTTCCCAAATCGTGATCATGGGTGGGCGCGAGAAGGTGCGCCTGTGGCCCTCCCCACTTCGCCCCACGGGTACCGCCAGTCGACCGCCTCGCCACGTCCGTAAGCGCCCCGGAACGCCTCGCCGCACGTTCCAGGCTGCCGACCAGCGCGCACTCATCGGCGAGCTGCCCCACTTCGGACTACCCGGGCTGAACTGGCCCGATATGCCTGTAGCGAACGCAGCAAAGGCGATGTCACATTGACAGTGGCGGAAAGTGGGGTACTGTGGTGGTCTGTGGAGCACAGGGGTGTTCCATGGCCGATCCGCCGGACTGGAGGTGGGTGGTCGTGTTCCTGGGCACGCACACACCCCGGCTCGACGACAAGGGCCGGCTGACATTGCCGGCGAAGTTCCGCGACGCACTCGCAGGGGGGTTGATGGTCACCAAGGGTCAGGACCATTGCCTCTATGTCTTCCCGCGTGCTGAGTTCGAGGAGTTGGCCCGCAAGGTGGCGCAGGCGCCGTTCACCAATGAGGCGGTGCGCGCGTACCAGCGCTACCTCTTCGCCGGCACCGATGAGCAACGCCCGGACGGGCAGGGCCGCATCTCGATAGCGGCTGAGCTGCGGCGCTATGCCGGACTGAGCAAGGACTGCTCGGTGATCGGGGCGATCACGCGTTTGGAGATCTGGGACAGCGCGGCTTGGCAGCGCTACCTGGAGGAGCACGAGGAGTCCTACGCGCTGGCGCAGGAGGAGGTGTTGCCTGGCGTGATGTGACTCGGTACCACCAGGCCTCCGCCCGGAAGCGCATCAACCGATGCGCAATGACCGACGGACCAGCTCCAGACCTGACGCACCTTCCCCGGCGCCAGGATCTGGCACCGGGCGGAGACCTGGCGGCACCGGGAAGGTCGAGCTACCGCGCCGGCAATCGGCTGTAAGGAGTACGCGTGTGAACGGAGGGAGGCTGCCGGTGGCCGATCACCCGCAGCACGCTCCGGTCCTGTTGCGCCGCTGCAGTGAGCTGCTCGGACCCGCGCTGGTGGACCGGCCGGCCGTGGTGCTCGACGCCACAGTCGGTCTCGGTGGGCATGCGGCCGCACTGCTCGAAGCCCATCCTGCGCTCACCCTGATCGGCCTCGATCGCGACCGGCAAGCCCTCACTGTGGCCAGGGACCGGCTGCACCCGTATGCCGGGCGCATTCACCTCGTGCATGCCGTCTACGACGAGCTGCCCGACGTGCTGGAGCGGCTTGGCGTGCCGTATCTCGATGGTGTGCTGTTCGACTTGGGAGTGTCATCCCTTCAGATCGATGATGCGCAGCGCGGCTTCTCCTACGTCCGCGATGCCGGGTTGGACATGCGGATGGATACCAGTACCGGGCCTACCGCGGCCGACGTGCTCAACGGCTACTCCCACACCGAGCTCACCCGAGTGCTCCGGGAGTACGGCGAGGAGCGCTTCGCCGGCCGGATCGCTGCTGCGGTCGTGGCGCAGCGACCGTTGGACAGCACTGCCCAGTTGGTCGAGATCATCTACCAGAGTGTTCCGGCGGCCACCCGCCGCCGCGGTGGCCATCCCGCTAAGCGGACCTTCCAAGCGTTGCGGATCGAGGTCAATGGCGAGCTGTCGGCGCTTCGCGCGGCGATACCCGCCGCGCTGAGTGTGCTGTCGATCGGCGGTCGGCTGGTGGCGCTGTCCTACCACTCACTGGAGGACCGGATCGTCAAACGGGCGCTGATTCAGTTGAGCACCTCTCGTACCCCAGCCGGCCTGCCGGTGGAGTTGCCGGATCACGGACCCCAGCTGAGCGCGTTGACTCGTGGTGCCGAGCGCGCTGACCTCGCCGAGATCGACGCTAACCCACGGGCAGCGTCGGTGCGGTTGCGGGCCGCGCAGCGCATCGCACCGGCTCCCAAGCGCGGATCCGGCGTCCCGGAGGCGACCTCGTGACGGCTCCCGCCCGTACCGCAAAGCCCAGCAGGGGCCGGACCACCGCGGCTAGCCATCGCCGGGAGTCCGCGGTGCAGCGGGGTCGTCCCCCGGCCATCGCGCGCGCCTACGCCCGGCGTGCTCAGCGCACCGGGCCCCGCCACGGTCGCCCCGACAGCGCCGACGCCAGCCGAACGCCCTTCGTGATGCTGCTGATGGCGCTGCTGGGGATGGCGTTGGTGGCCACCCTGTGGCTGTCCACCGCTGCCACCGCTGACTCCTACCACCTGGACAGCGCCCGCAAGGATGCCCGAAACCTGACCGAGCGTTCGGAGGCCTTGAGCCGCGCGGTGGCCACCCTGGAAACCGCACCTGAGCTGGCCCGCCGGGCTCGCGAGCTGGGCATGGTGCCAGCTGGGGACCCGGCACGGCTGCTCGTCCGCCCGGACGGCGCCGTCGTCCTGGTCGGCCAGCCGCGGCGGGCCGCGGCAGCTGCGCCGCCGCCAGCACCCTCGATAGCACCGGTCCCACAACCACCTGCCGTCTCACCGGCGCCAGACCAACCGGTGCTAACACCACCGCCACCAGCTCAACCGGCGCCGGCACCGTGACCGACGTCCGGACCAGGAGGGTGTCTCCGCGGCGCCGCAAACCTCGCTCGCCGGTAGCCGGTTTGCGCAGCCGCTTGGGGCTGGGTCGGGCGGTACTCGTCCTCGCGCTGGTCGCCACCGGTCTGAAACTGGCCGCGGTGCAAGGCGTACAGGCGCCGGAACTCTCAGCGCAAGCCAGCAAGCAGCGCACCACAGTGCAGACGCTGCCCGCACAGCGCGGCACGATCACTGACCGCAACGGCACGCCGCTGGCGCTGAGCGTGGCGGCCGACGCTTTGTACGCTCAACCGCAGCGGATCATCGTCGAGCAGCGCGCTGTCCGGGCCGACCCGGACCTGCACAAGCAGGCCATGGCCCACCGGGTCGCCCAAGTGCTCGGCCCGGCGGTGTCCGAGCAGGAGATTCTCAGCCAGCTACGCAGCGATCGCACCACAGTGCTACTGGCACCGTTGGTGACGCCGCCGCAAGCCAGGGCGATCCAACAGGACTTTCCCGAGATCAGCGCCGAGCACCGGGAGATCCGGCAGTACCCCGGCGGTGAGCTCGCCTCCAACGTTGTGGGAGTGGCCAACTGGCGGGCTGACGAGCGCAAAGTGCGGGGACTGGTCGGCTTGGAGAGCTATGCCGACACGGTGCTGGCCGGCCGGGACGGTCGCCGGGTGGTGGACACTGCCGAAGGCTCTGATGCGGTCATTCCAGGCAGCGAGCGTGCCGAGCGGGCACCGGTCCCGGGTACCGGGCTGGAGCTCACCCTGGACTCCGATCTGCAGTTCACCGTGTCCCAGATGCTCCGCGACTATTCGCGGAAATATCGCGCCAAAGGGGCCAGCGCGGTGGTGCTCGACGCACACACCGGCGAGGTCTACGCGATGGCCAACGACATCACCTTCGACCCGAACAACCTGGCGGCGGCGACCCCCGAGTCGCTGGGCAACCCGGCGGTCTCGGCTCCCTTCGAACCTGGTTCGGTAAACAAGGTCATCACTGCCGCCGCGGGTATCGAAAGCGGTGTCGTCACTCCCGACACTGTGTTGCAAGTCCCCGGTGAGCTTCGGGTCGCTGACCGGACCGTTCGGGACGCGTGGTCACACGGCACCCTGAATCTCACCTTCACCGGGGTGCTGGCTCTCTCGTCCAACATCGGCACGCTGCTCACGGCGCAGCGCGTCGGTGAGGACCGCTTCGTGGACATGCTCAAGCGAATGGGTCTGGGTCAGCGCACCGACGTGGGTTTGCCTGGGGAGAGCGTGGGCCTCGTGCCACCCCGGGACCAGTGGTCGGGCAGCACGTTCGCCAACCTGCCCATCGGTCAAGGGTTGTCGATGACCGTGTTGCAGATGGCCGGGATGTACCAGGCCATCGCCAACGATGGGGTGCGCATCCCGCCGCGCATTGTCAGCGCCCAGATCGCCCCGGACGGCACCCGGACCGCGACCCCACGACCGGACGGGGTCCGGGTGGTCAGCGCGCAGACCGCCCGGACGGTGCGGGACATGTTACGAGCGGTCGTGCAGAACGAACCGGGGCAGCGCGGCACCGGCCCGGAGGCGGCGTTGGATGGATATCAGATTTCCGCCAAGACCGGCACCGCGCAGAAGGTCAACCCGGGGTGTGGTTGCTACAGCAACTCGAGTTACTGGATCACCTTCGCTGGCATCCTGCCGGCCGACGCCCCGCGCTTCGTCGTCGGGATCATGCTCGATGATCCTGCTGTCGGCAGCGCCGCGCCGTTGTTCCACGAGATCGCTTCCTACCTGGCGGGGCGCTACCAGATCCCGCTGTCGCCCGGCCCGAGTCCCACGGTCACCTTACGGCTGCCGTGACGGTGTCCTGACGGGCCCTGACAAAGGGTCCGCTCCCGATCACGCAGGGCATCGCCGGTAGCCTTCGTGCCCGCTGAGCTTCCGCAGACCCGCACCCAACCCCGGATCGTGACTGTTCCTGTGACTCCCTCGCTGGTCGAGACTCCGCTGCGGCCGTCGCACACCACGTCGACCCCGGTGATCGCGCTTGCCGCGCTGGCCGGCGCGGACTGCTGGGACTCTCGCGGGGAAAATCCAGCGGAAGTATCCGACGAGCTGATGGTTACGGGCATCACGCTGCGCGCCCAACAGGCCGTAGCCGGTGATCTGTTCGCGGCACTGCCCAGCGTGCTACCCGGCCGTGCGCACGGTGCCGATTTCGCCGACAGTGCGTGCAGCGCTGGTGCCGTCGCGGTCCTCACCGACCCTGCGGGTGCGCGCCGTCCCGCGCTCGCCGCGGCGATCAGGTATCGACCGGGGATCCAGGTGCTGGTGCACCCTGACCCGCGCTCGGTACTGGGCATTCTGTCGGCCCGGACCTACGGCGACCCCTCCACTCGGCTGGCAGTGCTCGGGATCACCGGCACCGCGGGCAAGACCACCACGGCCTACCTTCTTGAGGCTGGCCTGCGCGCGACGGGGGCGTCCACCGGCCTGCTCGGCACCGTGGCGGCGCGGATCGGCGCGGCCGTGCTGCCCAGCACGTTCACCACCCCGGAGGCTCCCGAGTTGCAGGCACTGCTGGCCGTGATGGCCGAGCGGGGTGTCAGC
This sequence comes from uncultured Actinomycetota bacterium, assembly GCA_963717245.1. Lineage (GTDB taxonomy): Bacteria > Actinomycetota > Actinomycetes > Mycobacteriales > Pseudonocardiaceae. The sequence goes on from CAVQVV010000009.1 coordinate 161,600, forward strand.
CACGTACCCATCGAGGTGTCCACCACGCGCTGGTGCTGGGCCGGGTGAGCGGTACCGCATTCGCGGTCGGTGCGTTCACCAACCTGTCCCATGATCACTTGGACTTCCACACCGATCTCAAGGACTACTTCGCCGCCAAGGCGATGCTGTTCGACGGGCGGGCCAGCGCCGAGGTGGTCTGCATTGATGACGTCTGGGGGCAGCGGCTGGTCACCGCAGAGACCACGACCGTCTCGCGCGGCAGCGAGGCCACCTGGCGCGCCACCGAGATCGCTGCGCAACCGTCCGGCAACCAGACCTTCCGTGCCCAGGGGCCTGGTCGGTTCGACCAGCGGTTAGCGGTGCGGCTGCCCGGTGCGTTCAACGTGACCAACGCGCTTCTCGCGCTGGCCATCGGGCACGCCGCGGGTGCCGATCCGGTGCTGCTCGCTCGCGGCATCGCCACCGCCGAGGTCCCCGGCCGGATGCAGCGCGTGGACCGCGGCCAGGATTTCCTCGCCCTGGTCGACTACGCCCACAAACCCGCCGCGGTGGCCGCGCTGCTCGACGCGGTGCGCGCCCAGATCCCCGGGCGGTTGCTGGTAGTACTGGGCTGCGGTGGGGACCGCGACACGACCAAGCGGCCGCTGATGGGTGCGCACGCCGCTCGCCGGGCTGACCTGCTGGTGGTCACCGACGACAATCCCCGCTCCGAGGATCCGGCGGCGATCCGAGCGTCAATGCTCACCGGGGCCGCGGTCGGCCCCGCCGAGGTGGTGGAGATCGGCGACCGGGCGGAGGCGATCGCCTATGCCGTCAGGCGGGCGCGTCCGGGGGATGCGGTGGTCGTGGCGGGAAAGGGCCACGAGAGCGCGCAAGAGGTGCAGGACGTCAAGCGCCCCTTCGTCGATGCGGACGTGCTCGCCGCCCTGCTCGACGGGGCGACGGGGCGCTCGGAGTGAACGAGTGATCGCGCTGACGCTGGCTGAGGTGGCTGACGCGGTCGGCGGTGTGCTGCACAGCGCCACGGGGACCGAGGTGGTCACCGGTGGGGTCGAGTTCGATTCCCGTCGCGTCGGTCCGGGCGGGTTGTTCATCGCAGTGCCGGGCGAGCGGGTCGACGGGCACGACTTCGCTGCCGCGGCGGTGGCCGCAGGCGCCGTTGGGGTACTCGCCGGGCGTCCCGTCGGTGTCGCCTCAGTCCTCGCCCCCCGGTCGGCGATCGGCTCACGTTCGGCGTGCTATGCGCTGGCCGCGGACACCGATGGCGCGGGCGCCGCGGTGCTGGCCGCGCTGGCCGCGCTGGCGCGGACCGTAGTGCGCACGCTGAGCCAGAGCGGCCTGCAGGTGATCGGCGTGACCGGTTCGTCGGGCAAGACGTCCACCAAGGACATCGTTGCCGCATTGCTGGCCCCGCTGGGTCCCACCGTCGCGCCACCGGGGTCGTTCAACAACGAGATCGGCCATCCGTGGACCGCGCTGCGCGCCGACGCGGCCACCCGGCACCTGGTGCTGGAACTCTCCGCGCGGGCTTGCGGCCAGATCGCCGCGCTGTGCCAGGTGGCCCCACCATCGATCGGGGTGGTGCTCAACGTCGGCTCCGCCCATCTCAGTGAGTTCGGTTCGCGGGACGCGGTGGCCGCCGCAAAGGGCGAGCTGGTCGAGGCGCTGCCGGCCACCGGGATCGCGGTGCTCAACGCTGACGACCCGGTGGTGGCCGCGATGGACCGGCGCACCGCGGCTCGAGTGGTGCGCTTCGGGCAGTCCCCGTCGGCCCAGGTGCGCGCCACCCAGCTCGCCGTGGACGGCCGTGGTTGCTCGTCGTTTCGTCTGATCACCCCCACCGGCGAGGTCAGGGTGGCGCTCACGGTGCCCGGCGAGCACCAGGTGTCCAATGCGCTGGCCGGGGCTGCGGTGGCCCTTGAGCTGGGCGCCACCCCGGCGGGTATCGCCGCGGTGCTCGAGCGGTACCGGCCGGCCTCGCGCTGGCGGATGGAGGTCACCGACCGCCCCGACGGGGTGACGGTCGTCAACGATGCCTACAACGCCAACCCGGAGTCGGTCGCGGCCGCGTTGCGGGCTCTGGTCGCGATGGCCGGCGCCGGTCGGCGTAGCTGGGCGGTGCTCGGTCCGCTCGCCGAGCTCGGCGACGCCACGGCACAGGCGTACCGGACGATCGGCGCGCTTGCTGCGAGCCTCGGCGTCGACCGGCTCGTCGTGGTGGGTGAGCAGGCTCGGTCACTGTGCTTGTCGACGCCGGCTTCACCGGCTGGCCGGTCAGCGCCCGTGCTGGTGCCTGACGCGCCCGCCGCGCTGGAGCTGCTGCACGGTGAACTCGCTCCCGGGGACGTGGTACTGATCAAGGCGTCCCGGACAGCGGGGCTAGAACGGATCGCCGAAGGTTTGCTCGGTGCCGCGGGGAGCGGCCGGTGAGCACCATCCTGGTCGCCTCCGGAATCGCTCTGCTGGCGTCCATCCTCTTCACGCCGTAT
>CAVQVV010000010.1:0-193383 GCA_963717245.1 uncultured Actinomycetota bacterium
GGCATCACCACACCTCGACCGCCTCGGCGTGGCCGGTGCGGTGCCGGCATACCCGCTGGTAGGTGGGGTCCGCGACGTGGCCGCCGGTGTAGCCCGCAGCAGTCTGCAGCACCCCGTGGACCTGGCGGAAGGCCGCCTCCACACCCCAGAAGCATCCCGCGGCGAATGTGGCGCGCTCGGCTCCGCCCGGTCCGTGCCCCACCAACGGCGGCGCCGCCCCGGCAGGTCAAAGCCGCGCACCGTAGCTGGCGGGAATCAGCTGGCCGCGACAAGCCTGGAGGCATAATCCGGCCGGGCATGGAAAGCAGACCGTGCATGGACGGTCAGAGCGAGAACCGCGGAGGATCGCAGCCCGGACCATCCGTCGCGGGGCTGGCCCCGCCGGGCGAGCTGGAAACCGATGAGGTCCCCGATTCGCTGGTCTCGGAGTTCGCGTCGCTGACCACGCCGTACTGCTGGGTCATCATCGAGGATGCGGTCGCCGGCTATGACGGGGCCGAGCCGTCCGCGGTCGGCAAGTCCGGGCCCGGCCAGGCAGTCGCCGAGGACGTTGCCGAGGCCCTGACCGCCGGACGGTTCTTCAGGCTGGTCGACGGTAAGGGCCGCGAACTCGCCATCGGGCGACTGTACGACCCGAGCGGCGAGAAGGAACTCGCGCCGCTGGAGGATTTCGGGCGCCAGAACCTGGGCGCGCTGAACATCGAGTTCCGCGCCGACGGCGGCTGGCAGGCTGCCTGACTGTCCAGTCACTGGGAGCTGTTGGTTCCAGGTTGGCGGAGGCCAGCGGCGGGGCATACAAGCGCATATCCGGCTGGTCGCGTCGCGGCAGCCACGCTCGCGGCGAAGGACGGGCGGCACGACCACGTGGCAAGACCCCGCGCCGTGAGGGAGTCTCAATGAGTGCCGAACTGAATCACACCATCGTCCGGGTCCGTGACAAGCGCGAATCGGCGCAGTTCCTGGCCGAGATCCTTGGCCTGGGCGACCCTGAGGCGTTCGGGCCGTTCCTGGCCGTACAGACCGGCAACGGCGTCTCCCTGGACTTCGCCGATGACCACGGCCCGGTCAGTCCGCAGCACTACGCGTTCCTCGTTTCTGAATCCGATTTCGACCAGATCTTCGGCCGGATCCGGGACCGTCGGCTGCCGTACTGGGCCGACCCCGGCAAGCGCCGGCCGGACGAGTTCAACACCAACGACGGCGGCCGGGGCGTGTACTGGGAGGACCCCAGCGGCCACTTCCTTGAGATCATCACTCGCCCGTACGGCAGCGGCACCTGAGCCCGGACCTTTGTGGCAGGCTGGGCGCAGCAGCCCAGGGGCGGGCCGCACGTGGTCAAAGGAGAGCGTAATGAGCGTGTACAGGGTGACCGAGATCATCGGGACAAGCAGCACTTCATGGGAAGACGCGGCAGCCGAGGCGATCAGGACTGCCGCCGGGACGCTCCGTGATCTGCGGGTGGCCGAGGTCGTCAAGCTGGACATTCACCTGGACGAGGGCGGGGCGATCACCTATCGCACCAAGCTCCAGCTCTCATTCAAGTATGAAGCCAGCCGCTGATCCCAGATCAGCCGCTAACCGCGCAGGCTCAGATCCCTCTTGCGGGGCGCGGATGACGTCGAGGACGTAGCCGGGGTGCGACAGCATGGGGACGTGGCTGCTGTCGATGTCGTAGGTGGTGGCGCCCATCCGCTTGGCCGCGGCCCGCTCCAGGTCCGGGTGGACGGCCTGGTCGTTGTTGGCCACGATGTACCAGGACGGCTTGGTCTTCCAGGCCATGCCCGGGGCGTTGTGGGTGAACAAGGTCGCCGCCGGCGGGTTGGCCGTCGCCCAGACGATTTTCTGCTCTTCCTCGGGAAGGTCTCCGCAGAAGCAGGGCCGAGGGCGGCGATGTAGACGAGCCCGGCGACGCGGTCATCGGTGCCTGCGGCGGTGATGACCGCGCCGCCGTAGGAGTGGCCGACCAGGACGATCGGGTTGCTGACTTGCCCGAAGTAGCGCACCGCCGCGGCCACGTCCTCGACGTTGGAGTTGAGCCCGTACTGGGCCGAGACCACCTTGTAGCCCTCGGCCTGAAGCGGCTGCATCACCTTGCTGAAACACGAGCCATCGGCCCAGATCCCGTGGCAGAACACGATGCTCGGCTTGATCTGAGGGGACATAGCCCCTCCCTTCTCGGGTGTGACAACGGATAACCGTTCGTGCTCCCAAGCCAAACAGCGCGGCCGTGCCATGACCATGAAGGACCGCTCAGGGAACTGAGAACCCGGAAACTGTGAGCCGCGCGGGGGAGCTGCTGACTACGCGGCCTCAGGTCCGGTCCGGCGAGCCGGGGCTGCGTGGGTCGGCCGCCACCATTCGCGCCCGACGAGCCTGCCTCACGGAGAGGCTGGGGCCGGATCCGGCGTGCCGGGCAGCGCATCCAGTTCGGCGGCTTCGACCGCGCCGATCCGCTGCAAGATCGCCAGCGCCTGCCGCAGCCTGTCTTCGGCCTCGGTAGTACGGCCGGCGGCCCGGGCGCACCGGCCCAGGCCGGCCAGCGCGTGCGCCTCCTCAAGGGCGATGCCAAGCTGGCGGGCCAGACCCAGGGCCTGCTGGTGACTTGAGCAGGCGTGGACGAGGTCACCGCGGATCCTGCTCAGCGTCGCGGACTCGTTGAGAGCCGTGACTTCGGTGTCCGGGCTGCCGATCTGACGGGAGATGTCCAGCGCCTCCTGCAGGTCGCGGGCGGCGGCCGGATAGTCCCCAGTCAGCCGCCGCACGACTCCGAGGTGAGTGAGTGCCTCGGCCAGCCCGAGCCGGTTCGCTCCGTCGCGGAAGGTGCCCAGTACCTCCTGCAGGTCCCGGGCCGCGCCGGGAAGGTCTCCGGTCAGCCGCCGGGTGTACCCCAGATGGGTCAGGGCGAGGGCCTGGCCGGGCCGGTCGCCGAGGTCCCGGCAGATGCCCAGGGCCTCTTGCAGGTCCCGGGCCGCGGCCGGATAGTCGCCGGTCAGCCGCCGCACGTCCCCTAGGTTGGTGAGGGCATGGCCTGCCCGGGCCGGTCGCCGACCTGCCGGGCGAATTTCGCCGCTGTGGCCTGGCGGGTGATGGCCTCGTCCCACGGGCCGTCGTATCGCAGCAGGGCCGCCAGGCCCGCAGTCAGCCCGATGACCCGGGCGTGCTGGCCGGTGGCGGTGTGGTCGAGGCAGGCCAGCAGGCTGGCCCGTTCGGCGCGGGCCCACGCCAGGGCCTGTTCCCGGTCGGCCAGGACAGGGACTGCGGTCGGCGCGGCGCCGGGCGCCGAGGCGGGGATGGCGGGCCAGCAGAGCCTGAGCGCGGGCGGCGGCGTGCTGTAGTAATCGAGCAGCCGCCCGGTGGCCTGCTCCCGGTCATCGCCGGGGTCCAGACGGCTGGCGAGGGCGCGGGCGTGCTCGCGGATAAGGTCGTGCATCCGGTACCGGCCCGGGGCAGGCTCGGTGAGCAGGTAATGCTCATACAGTGCATCCAGGCCGCGGCCCGCTGCGGCCAGGCCGGTGCCATCCAGAGCCGCGGCGGCGTACGGGTCGATGTCGGTGCCGGGGTGCAGCCCGAGCCGGCGGAACAGCCGCTGCTGCTCAGGGGCCAGGTCGTCATAGGACAGGTCGAACGCAGCGGCGACTGACAGGTTCTCGGTGGCCAGCAGCTCGAGCCGGTCCACGGCTGCGGTTAGCTCGGCGGCCCGCCCAGCCACGGTCCAGGCCGGATGGTGGTACAGCTGGCGGGCCAGCATCCCGATCGCCAGCGGCAGGCAGCCACACAGCGGGTGATCTCCGCCACCCCGGGGTCGGCTGAGCTGAGCCCGGGCCGGACGGCCAGCCGGACCAGCAGCCCGGCTGCCTCGCCGGGCGGGAGGGCGTCCAGGCTGATCGTCTGGGCCTCTTCCAGCGCGGTCAGCCGCCGCCGGCTGGTGACCAGCACCAGGGTGCCTCCGGCGCCGGGCAACAGCGGACGGATCTGCTCGCTGCTCGCCGCGTCGTCTAGGACCAGCAGCAGCTGCCGTCCGGCCAGCCGGTCGCGCCACAGCCCGGTCCGCGCCTCCAGGTCGGCCGGGATCTGCCCCGCCGGGACGCCGATGGTCAGCAGCAAGCTGGCCAGCGCATCGGCCGGGTCGACCGGCCGCTGCCCGGGAGTGTGCCCGTGCAGCGGCAAGAAGATCTGCCCGGCCGGGAACCGGCTGGCCAGCCGGTGCGCGGCATGCACGGCGAACGCGGTCTTGCCGATGCCAGCCATCCCGCCGATCGCGTGGATGCTCACCACCCCGCCCGTCCCCGCCGCCGCGTCGGCCAGTTCGGCTAGCTCGTGCTGCCGCCCGGTGAACGAGGCGACATCGCGGGCAGCGTCCGGGGCGCCGCCGCCACCCCCCGGCCGCGGGCCCGGCCAGGCACCGTATGGCCCCGCGCGGCAGCCTCGAACTCAACACGGGCCGAGCCGCCCAGCTGCAGCGCGTCGGCGAGCAGCCGCACCGTGTCCTTATGCGGGGTGGTGGCCAGGCCCCGCTCCAGGTCGCTGATCGTCCGCGGGTTCAGCCCCGCCGCCTCAGCGAGCTCCTCCTGGGTCAGCGCGGCCTTCGCACGCAGCTGCCGCAGCACGCCGGCGAACCCAACCGGCGGCTCAGCCACGGTCTCTCTTCGGCTCGCCGGACCGGGCCTGAGGCCGCGCAGTCAGCAGCTCTCCCGCGCGGCTCACCGTTTCCGGGTTCTCAGTTCCCTGAGCGGTCCTTCACGGTCATGGCACGGCCGCGCTGTTTGGCTTGCAGCGCGAACGGTTGTCCGCTGTCACACCCGAGAAGGGAGGGGCTATGGCCCCGCAGGTCAAGCCGAGCATCGTGTTCTGCCACGGGATCTGGGCCGACGGCTCATGCTTCAGCAAGGTCATCCCGCCGCTCCAGGCGGAGGGGTATGAGGTGATGGCCGCGCAGTACGGCCTCGATTCGAACGTGGAAGACGTCGCCGCGACGCTGCGCACCCTGGGCCGGGTCCACAGCCCGGCCATCCTGGTCGGCCACTCCTACGGCGGCGCCGTCATCACCGCCGCGGGCACCGATGACCGCGTCGCCGGGCTGGTTTACATCTGCGCCCTGGGCCCGGATGAGACCGAGACCTCCCAGGCCAGCAGGACAAGTACCCCCAAGACGCCGGTCTTCTCCCAGATCGACGTCGCCGACGGGCGGGTGTGGCTGAAGCCGTCGGGCATCGGCTGCTTCTGCGGCGACCTGCCCGAAGAAGAGCAGCAGCTGGTCTATGCGACCCACTACGCCCCGGCCGCCGACCTGTTCCTGCACAACGCCCCCGGCGTCGCGTGGCGGACGAAGCCGTCCTGGTGCATCGTGGGCAACAACGACCAGACCGTCCACCCGGACCTGGAGCGGGCCTCGGCCAAGCGGATGGGTGCCACCACCTATGACATCGACAGCAGCCACGTCCCCATGCTGTCCCACCCCGACTACGTCCTCGACGTCATCCGCACCGCCGCGGCAGGCGTCTGAGTGACCAGTTCACTGAACTCCTCGTAAGAGGTGCTGGCCGCCAGCTTGGCGAACACCGCCCCGATGTCCGGCTGGCTGATACAGGTGTAGGTGCCGTCCAGGACTACCCCGGCAGGCGTAGGGCAGCGCCGGCCTGTTCCGGTTCTGGCACCTCGACGATGACCACGTGCTGGTCCTGGACCCGCAGGCCCGCCACCAGGCCGGGCGCCGCCTGGTCCGGCTGATCGCCGGCAACCCGGTCACTATGGGGCAGATGACCCGCCACCTGCCCGCGGCCGGCTCCTACGCGCCGGTCACCATCCTCATCCAGGAGCTGCCGGACGGCGGAACCCAGGTGGCCTGCGACACCGCCGCCAGCGCGATCGCGCCCTACGGATCCGGCGCGATGGATCCGGCGTGGGCCGGTTGCTCAATGTCCCTGGGCCTTGGTATGGCTGTTGGGCGGTATGGCTGGATCGGATTGGCTGCAGGCTCAGCCGCATCATCGTGAGCCGCACGCGGTGTTCTGTCCGGGTAACTGGTGTTCAGGTCAGGGCGTTTTCCAGCAGCGAGCGGTGCCGCACCATCCAGGCGGCCGACCGTGCGCGCCAGGTGATGGCCCACAGCGCATCGCAGTCACCGGCCTGCGGCGTGACGCCGGCCTGGATGCCTCGGCGGCGCTGTCCCGGATGGCGTAGTCGATCATCGCCGCCACCAGGCCCCGCCGGCCGGCGGCCGCCAGCCGGTAGCCGTCGGCGAAGTGGCGTAGCTGCCCGGCTCGCGCCTGCGTGCTCGACAGGCCCTGGCGCTCGGCGATGTCGTCATCGTGCAATTGCGCGTTCAGCCAGGCCGTGGCCGCGATCTCCTCCAGCGGATCGGCGGGACCGGCGGTCACCCAGTCGATGAACGCGACCGGCAGCCTGTCGCGGGCCACGATGTTCCACGGCCCGGTGTCCCGGTGGCTAATGATCGCGTCCGGCGCGTCGCTGGCGAACGGCCAGGGATGCCAGGTCGCGCCCGGCGGCGGCATGAAGCTGGCCGTCGCGTCGTGCAGGCCGCGGAGCAGCCGGCCCACCTGGAAGACGCCCTCGTCGCTCCACGCGTGCGGGCTGACGGATTCGCCTGGAATGTACGTCACGACGTCCTCGCCGTCGGCGCTGACCGCGTGCGGGCTGCCGGTGAATCCGGCCGGCTCCAGATGATCCAGCAGGGCGTGCACAGTCGGCGTCCACGGGGCGGCCGGGCGGCGCACGACGCCACCGTCGATCACGACAAGCCCAGGCTGATCCTTCATCCGTACTAGTCTGCCCGCAGCGACTTCTCTGGTCATAGCGGATTATGGCCCGTACTGGGGGGGACGCGGCATCGTCGCCGCCACGTAGGTGCAGACCCCGTAAGCCCGGTCGGGCTACCCGAGACAGCGTCAGTTGACCACCTGCCGAACCGTTCAGCCGGGCTCACCGGGCACCGCTAAGCACGAACGTACTAGTCAGCGCGATTTCGCTATCATGCCCAATTGGTAGGCCTTGGGCCTCGGACACTTGATCCATGTCCCTGACCTGCGATTATTCGTCTCATAGAGCCGACGGCCACGCAAATCCGCACCCATGGGGGCTCCCGCTGTCAAGGGGCCGTGCTGAATGGGCCCGGTGACCCGGTCGCCGACCGCCGACCGCCGGTTGGGGTGGGACTGCTGTTGTGGCTTTTTCTCGCTGCTGCCGGTTTGGGCCGTCGCGCGGGCTGGGGTCAAGCTGGAGCGCCCGCAGCGCCGCGCTGTCAGGCGCGGGCGAGGACGAACGGGCTTGAGGCCGGCAGGCGGCGGCCGATGATCGGAAGCGAGGAAGGGCCCTCCCTGGGATTTGCGCTGTGTGCGGGGGGTCGCTGCGCGGGTTCCCCGGCGCGCGTAGCCCGGTCCCTGGATAACACGGTCATGGCGCCCGCCCGCCTCGGGCAGGAGCCGAATGGGTGCATGTGAGACCACTCCGCCGGCCTGCTCAGTCAGGTCATCGAGCGCGGCGAGGCCGGCTCATGCGGATTTGCGGGCTCGCCCGGGGCTGGCGACCCGCTCCGCTAGCCGGGCGCACCGCCGCTGGCCGCGTCGGTGAGCAGGTGGCAGGCACGGGTGAGGAGCTTGCGGGCGACCGCCGTGGTGGCGATCTTCTTGCCGCGGCGGCGGGCGACGGCTTCGTAGCCGGCGGCGAAGTCCGGGTGCCGCTTGGCGGTCTGCGCGGCCTCGCACAGCACCCACCGGGCCCAGGCCGGCCCCTGCTTGGAAATGTGCCCGTGATGGACGGTCCGGTCACTGCCGCGCACGGTCGGGGTGAGCCCCGCCCAGGACGCCAGCTTGCGGGCGGAGCCGAAGCGGGTGATGTCGCCGATCTCGGCCGGCAGCACCAGCGCGGTGTACTGGCCCACGCCGGGCAGCCGGGTCAGTACCCGTACCCGCGGGCCGGCCTTCGCGTGCTGGCGGACCTCCTCATCCAGCCGGTCGACCGGGTCGGCCACGGCGTCGGTGAGCGCCAGGGCGTCGTCGATGATCTCGCGGGAGACGGCGGGCAGCTCCAGGGAGGCGAGCCACTGGCGGCCCGGCCCGCTCCAGCAGCCCGCGGGCCGGCCGTGACCGTGGATCAGCACGGCGTTTGTTACGCGTCACTCGCCAAGAGCGTCTCGCGCGAGCGATCGTGGGCGCGGTCTTCGCGGTGCGCTTCCGCGCGCCGGCGACACCATCGTGAGCGCTTGGTGAAGCCGTTGCCGTGGTTTCAAGGTCGGCCGGTCATCGCTACGGTCAGTGACCGAGTCAGAATGCTACGTTCGGGGCAGCGGGCGCGGAACGCCGAATACGCGCTGCTTGCCGGTGACGGGTTCGGCGGAGCGGTGTGCAGGCAGAGCAGCCGGTTCTGTGTGCACGACAAGCTATCTCCAGCGGTATCGGGGTGGCCTTCCCGGCGGGTGCCAGGACTTGAAACTTGGTCCCGGCGGCTCGGCGGACCGCCCTGGTGCCCGGCATCTGGCAGGGCCGGAAAGCCGGGCCAGCCGCGGGTGCGAAGCCGCGTTTCCGCGGAAGCGGCTTGTGAACCATGCTTGCGCGGAAACGCCAGGCCCGCCGGCGGCCCGCGCTGCCGCCGTTCCAGGTCACGACAGCCGGCAGATGGAGCCGGTCCCTGCCATCTGCGCCGGGACGGGGGGTACGACGCGGCCCGTCCAGCCGACGCGGGGGTGCTGATTTCGGGTGTGACCGGTCATCGCGGGGCTGCCGGGGATGGGGCGTGTCAGCTGCCGCGTGGTCAGCCCTTGAGGTAGTGGTGGAAGGAGACCAGCCATGGGTAACTCTGGTCGCCGCGGTTGGGTCCGGTGACCAGCTGGGTGCCGTTGGTGGTGCTGCCCCCGGGGTCGGTCAGGACGGTGCGCGTCCCGCTGTTGTAGATGGCTCCGAAGTCGTTGTCGGACGTCTGGCCGATCACCCATTTCTGGGTGGCCGCGCCGGTGCATGCCGCCACCACGGCCCTGGCGCCGGCGCCGGGGCCGGTGACATCCAGGCACCTGCCGCCGATCCGCAGCGTGCCGTCGCTGTAGCCGGTCCACTGCTGGGCGCTGGCGCCGGGGCTGCATGTCCACGCCACGGCGCTGCCGCCGGCCGCCAGGGCCGCGCACATCCCGTTGACGGCGCCGGCCATGGTGCCGGTGCCGGCCGGGAACGGCCCGGCTGGCGCCGCGCGCAGCGGCCAGGCGATGATGTCGCCGTCCCGCACCGGGCCGCCCGGCCAGGCCGCCTGCAGGTGGGCGTACTCATCGGGCGGGGTGATCTGCACCAGGTCCGGATCAAACGAGGTGGGCTGGGGGTACGGGTTCACCCGCCAGGTAACCATGGCCTGCGCGTTGCCGCCCGGGCGCAGCAGCACCCGCGCCCGCGGTGCTGTCATCCAGGTCAGGTGGGTGGTCATCGGGAAACCGCCGCTGGTATAGAAGGCCAGTCCCGGGTAGCCGTAGACCGAGCAGGCGGCGCCGGAGTGGTTGGTCAAGATGAGCGTCATCCCCCGCTGCCCGCCCATGGCGGAGTTCAGGCCGGTGAAGGCCATGGCCAGCTGGGTGGCGTGACACCGCGGCGCCGGTGGCTGCCCGGCCGGCGCCGCCGCGGCGGCTGGCGCCGCCGCGGCCGGGGTGCTGGGCGGCGCTGCTGGCGCCGCGGTCGTGCTGGTGGCCGCCGAGCGGGTGGCGCCCGCCCGCGGCGCCGGGCTGTGGCTGGCGCAGCCGGCCGCCAGCACGGCCACGCACGCCGTCGCGGCCAGCGTGGCCGCCGAACGTGTGGTAGTCATCGGTCCCCCCTTGATTGAGCCCCGGTCACCGGGTCATTCCGGCGCCGCGGTGCTCAGGCTCGTGCGAAAGGACGACACGCAACAGGGCCGATTGCCCTGCTGCCGGAGGTCCATCTGCCTCGTGCGGCACGCCCGAACCTGACGCCGTTAAGACGGCGCCCGCGCACAGATGGTTGTGAACCTCTGGCGGCCACTGGCAGCGATCCCGGCGCCCTCAGGCACGCCGGGCCAGCAGGCATGACGGCAGCAGGCCAGCCCCGGACCGCACGGGCAGCCGCGCGGCCGCGCGAACGCCGGCGCCCGCGCAGATCACCCGGATATGCCTCCAGCCGCCGGCCCGTGATCACCGATCCCATGCCGTGCAGATCGGCGGATCGGGTGCGCGAAGGTTAGCCATGCTTGGTGCCGATCCGATGGGCGTTTAAGCAGTCGTGGGCTCTGTCGGCTGCTGGGCTGACCCCGGCTGGCCTCAAGTCCCGTGGCTGAGCGGTCCGCCTGGTTAAAACGGCGTGTCAAATGAAACCGTCGAAGGATCCTGCGGCGTTCGGCTCTGGTAGGAAATCGTCATGTGGACTGTGATGGACGCGGCCGCCCGTGAGGAATTCCTTGCCGGGGTGCATGTCGGCGTGCTGAGCGCGGCGCTGGGCGCGCCGGGCCGGACGCTCGCCGTGCCGGTCTGGTACGACTACCGGCCCGGTGGCCTGGTGACCGTGCTGACCGGCTGCGGGTCGCGCAAGGCCCGGGCGATCCGCGCGGCGGTTCAGCCTGTGCGCCCAGGACGAGTACCCGCCCTACCGCTACGTCAGCGTCGAGGGCCCGGTGGTCAGCGAGGAGGAGCCCTCTGTTGCCGAGCGCCTCGCGCTGGCCCGCCGATACCTGGGCACCGGCGGCGGTGACGCTTACGTCACGGACAACCCCGACCCTGGGCGAGAGAACATGGCGTTCCTGGAGCCGCATGGCCGGTTCGAGTCCCTTGATGCGTTGCTGGCCGCCCCGGATGGGTGGCACCACGAGTACCACACTGACCGTAACTTCGTTCATGACGGGACTTATCGGTCGTTGGCTGGCGAGAAATGGGTAGGGCGAAGAAGCCTAGAATTCTCTGGCTGATGCGTCGGTTAGGAGATGGTCTGTGCCAGCCGCCCTGCTCGAGACGAAGTTCTATGTCCCGAGGCCGCGGCGTGGTCTGGTGCCGCGTCCGCGGCTGAGCGAGCGGCTGGACCACGGGACCGCGTCGAAGTTGACGCTCGTCTCCGCACCCGCAGGTTTCGGCAAGACGACGCTGCTCACCGAGTGGCTTGCGGCCAGCCCGGCCGCGCCGGGCAATGAGCGGCTGGCCGCATGGCTGTCGCTCGACCGGGCCGACAACGATCCCGCATCCTTCTGGGCCTATGTGATCGCCGCACTGCGGACGGTGGCACCCGGGATAGGCGAGAGTGCGCTGGCACTGCTGCACGCGCCCCAGCCGCCTCCGATCGAAACGGTGCTAACCGTTCTGCTCAACGACCTGGGTGCCATCGCGGCCGATGTCGTGCTGGTGCTCGATGACTACCACGTCATCGACGCGCCCGAGGTGCAGGACGGGATGACGTTCCTGCTCGACCATCTGCCGCCGGGGCTGCATGTAGTGATCGCTAGCCGGGCAGATCCCGCGCTGCCGCTGGCCCGGTTGCGGGCGCGCGGCGAACTGGCCGAGATCCGCGCGGCCGAGCTCCGGTTCACGCCCGATGAGGCCGCGGCGTACCTCAACGAGATGGTGGGCCTGCAGCTGACCGCGCAGGACGTGGCCGCGCTGGAGGGACGCACCGAGGGCTGGATCGCCGCGCTGCAACTGGCGGCGCTGTCGATGCAGGGGCGAGACGACGTCGCCGGCTTCATCGCCGGCTTCGCGGGCGATGACCGTTACGTTGTCGACTACCTGGCCGAGGAGGTGCTGCAGCGCCAGACCGACCGCGTCCAGGCCTTCCTGCTGCAGACCTCTATCTTGGGCCGGCTGAGCGGCCCGCTGTGCGATGCGGTCACCGGGGACGGTGGCGGCAAGGCCATGCTGGAGGCGCTGGACCGGGGAAACCTGTTCCTGGTCCCACTCGATGACCGCCGCCGGTGGTATCGCTACCACCACCTGTTTGCTGACGTGCTGCAGGCGCGTCTGCTCGACGAGCAGCCCGGCCAGGTGCCGGAGCTGCACCGGCGGGCGAGCGCGTGGTATGCGCAGAACGGCGAGCAGTCCCTGGCCATCGGTCACGCGCTGGCCGCCGGGGATTTCGGGCGAGCGGCGGACCTGGTTCGAACTGGCGATCCCGGCAATGGCCAGGACCAGACAGGAGGCCACGGTACGTGGCTGGCTCGAGATGATCCCCGACGAATTGGTCCGCGTCAGGCCCGTGCTCAGCGTCGGCTTCGCCGGGGCACTGCTGACTGGCGGCGAGCTCGAGGGAGTTGAGGGCCGGCTCCGGGACGCCGAGCGGTGGCTGGACCTGCCAACAGGTGCCCGTGAGGGATCGCAGTCCCCGCCGGCGGAGATGGTCGTCACCGACGAGGAGGAGTACCGCCGTCTCCCGGGGACGATCGAGATGTACCGCGCCGGGCTGGCTCTGGCCCGTAGTGATGTTCCCGGCACCGTGAGGCACGCCCAGCGGACGCTCGAACTGGCGCCTGACGACGATCACCTCTGCCGCGCTTCGGCAGCGGCACTACTGGGGCTCGTGTACTGGGGCAGCGGGGACCTCGAGGCCGGGCACCGGGCCTACTCCGCGTGCGTGGCCGGACTGCGCCGGGCCGGGTTTGCCGCTGACATCCTGGGCTGCTCGATCGCGCTTGCGGACATCCGGATCACGCAAGGCCGTCTCGGCGAGGCGCTGCGCACCTACGAGCAGGCATTGCAGCTCGGACCTGAGCAAAGTGGGTCAGTGCTGCGGGGAACCGCGGACATGCTCGTGGGCATGAGTGAGATCGCCCGCGAGCGCGACGACCTGCGGACCGCCACACAGCTTCTGCTGCGAAGCCAGGAGCTGGGCGAGCACACCGGGCTGCCGCAGAACCGGTATCGCTGGCGGGTGGCGATGGCCCGGGTCGCGCAGGCTGAGGGGAACCTGCCCGGCGCGCTTGACCTGCTCAACGAGGCGGAGCGCCTCTATGTGAGCGACTTCTTCCCGAATGTGCGGCCGGTCCCGGCATTGAGGGCACGGGTCTGGATCGCGCAGGGCAGACTCGGTGAAGCTCTCGGCTGGGCGCGTGAGCAGGGCCTGTTCGTTGATGACGACCTCAGCTACCTGCGCGAGTTCGAGCACATCACCCTGGCCAGGCTGCTCTTGGCGCAGCATGAGGGCGAGCGTGCGGAGCCTTCCCTTCACGAGGCGACCAGGCTCCTGGAACGCCTGCTGCTGGCGGCGGAAGCGGGGGGGAGGACGGGGCGCGTCATCGAGATCCTGGTGCTGCGGGCGCTCGCGCACCAGGCGCTGGGGGACATCCCGGCTGCGCTTGGCTTCCTGGACCGCGCGGTGACGCTGGCCGAGCCGGAGGGCTATGTCCGGGTCTTCGCAGATGAGGGCCCACCTATGGCTGCCCTGCTGAGAGCGGCCGCGAAACAGGGGACCAGGCGGGACTGTGTGCGCCGGCTCCTGGCCGCCGTGAACAAGACCGAGCACGGCAGCCCCACAGAACAGGCCCTGATCGAGCCGCTGAGCGAACGCGAACTCGACGTGCTGCGGCTGCTCGGAACCGAGCTGGACGGCCCGGCCATCGCCCGCGAGCTCATGGTGTCCCTGAACACCATGCGGACGCACACCAAGAACATCTACGCCAAGCTCGGCGTGACCAACCGCAGGGCAGCGGTCTGGCGGGCCGCGGAACTTGACCTGTTGCCGCGAGCCCGCAGCCGCCACCCCTGACCCGTCCGGCACCGACCCCAGGCACAGGGCGCCCGCGGGTCGCCCCGAAGGCGGGTGGCACCGCCCTCCGATGAGCCGGATGTCCCCACAGCCGTGAGCGAGGCACCGGAGACCTGGCGCGGGCTGCCCTCTAGCGACCGCGCCCCGGACGCCTGAATCACCACATCAATCACCAGGTGTGGTGATGCGTGCTCACCACATCCGCTCATAGCTTCCGATCAGACCCAAGAGCGTTCGCAACGCCGGCGGAGATCCAGCCAGGGGGCAACGACAAGAGGAGCGCCATGAGAGAGATGTCAACCGGCGGCTATTACGGCCCCGGACGGTACGAGATCCGGCTCAAGGGGCACCTCGACAGCCGGTGGTCCGCCTGGTTCGACGGGCTGAGCCTCACAAACGAGAGCGACGGCACCACCATCATCTATGGCCCCGTAGCCGACCAGGCCGCGCTCTACGGCTTGCTCCAGAAAACGCGCGACCTGGGCCTGCCTCTGATCTCGGTCAACCACGTCGACCCCGGCCATCCCGAGGCGCCCGCCGTCGAGGCCCGATAACTCAGCAGCTTCACGAAAAGGAGACCGACATGGCCACCACCGTCCAAAACCCAGCAACCAAACCACAGGCGAAAGGAGTCCCGATGACCTCGACAAGGAAGACCGCGCTCGTCGCGGGCATCTTCTACCTGATCACCTTCATCTCGATCCCCACACTCGCCCTCTACGGCCCCATCAAGAACCACCAGGACTGGATCCTCAGCTCCGGGAGCCACACTGCCGTGCTCGTGGGCGGCTTCCTCGAGCTGATCGTCGCCCTGGCCGGCATCGGCACCGCCGTCACGCTGTACCCGGTGGTCAAACGGCAGAACGAAGGCGTCGCGCTGGGCTTTGTCACCGCCCGCGTCATTGAAGGCAGCATGATCTTCACCGGCGTCGTCAGCCTGCTTTCGCTGGTGACCTTGCGACAGGACCTGGGCGGAGCGGCCGGGGCAAACGCGGCCGCGCTCGTCGCCACCGGCGCCTCGCACGTCGCGGTCTACAACTGGACGTTCCTGCTCGGACAGAGCCTCATGCCGGCCATCAACGCACTGCTGCTGGGCTCCCTGCTGTACCGGTCCCGGCTCGTGCCCCGCATTATTCCCGTGCTGGGACTCATCGGAGCCCCCCTGCTCATCGCCTCTGTCGTCACAGCCCTGTTCCGCACCGACCACCAAATCACCGTGCTCGCGGTGGGTTTCCTTCCGGTGGCTGTTTGGGAGTTCTCGCTTGGCGTGTGGCTGGTCGTGAAGGGCTTCAGGCCCTCCCCGATCACCGCTGCAATGGACGCCGCCAGCGCGCCGCTCGCCGAGCGCGGCGTCTCCGTCTAGCCCTCGGCACGGCAACACGGCCGCCCTCCCAGGGCCGGCCGTGTTGCCGTACATCGGTGGCCCCTGAGCGCTCATCGGACACGCTTCACGGGCAGGACGGCGAAGGCTCCGATGATCGCGCACAGTCCGGCGACCGTGTATAGCACGCCGTAACTGCCGCCGCCGATCGCCAGGATGGCCGGCGCGATCGCGGGCGCGATCGAAAAGGGAAGTGCGCCGGCGATATTGAACACGCCGAGATCCTTGGCGGCGCTGCGCTTGCCGGGCAGCACGTCCACCACGAGCGCGAGGTCGACGGCCACGTACACGCCGAAGCCGAGTCCGCTGATGGCCATGCCGACCAGGAAACCATTGAAGTCGCTGGCGATGGCAATCACGAACAGCGCCAGGCCGTACACGATCGACGCGGTAAGGACGAAGATCTTCCGCCGACCCGTCCGGTCAGAGAGCCTCCCGCCGATGAGGGAAGCGGCGACGATGACGGCGGACTGGGCGAGCGTCCCCAGAAATATCTGCTGCGGCACGTCGGCCTTGGCGCTGCCGATCTTGTCCAGCAGGTAATAGGCCTGGTAGGTAACCAGGAACGCGTACGCCAGCACGAACATGAAGCGGCTGGCGAAAGCCCAGGCGAAGTCCGGACTCTTCCGCGGGTTGACGTAAAACGTGCTGGCAAATTCCCGCAGCGACCAGGCCGGCTTCTCCGCCTTGGCAAGCCGGCGATCCTTCAGGGTAACCGCGAAAAGGAGGATGAAAAATCCGCCGATCGCGCACGGGACCAAGAACATGGCGACCATGTTGCCGGTGAACAGCTTGACCAGGAACGTGCCGCACACCGACGCGACAGGCAGACAGACCCCCAGGACACCAGAGACCAGGCCGCGCTGAACGGACGGGACCTGGTCTGGCAGCACCGCCACCATGGCGGCGAGCAGCGCGTTGAAGAACAGCTGGGCGAGACACCATCCGGCGAGGACGACCGGGATGCTGGGCGCCAAGGCGACAATGAGGATGCCGAGGGAGCCGCCTACCAGGCCGATGATCATCCATGGCCGCCGCATGCCCAGCCGCGACGCGGTGCGGTCGCTCATCCTGCCGAAGAACGGATTACCGAACATCGCCAGCAGTGCGCCGGTCCCGGCGACAAGCGCCAAGCTGCCCGGTGCCCGTTCGATCCCCACCAGCGAGTCGACCTTCAATGCCAAGGTGACCAGCAAGGGCGCGATAAACAACAGGCTGGTGCTCATGTACGCCAACGCGTACAGCGGGATAAAACCCCAGCCCACCCGGTGTGCCGCGGGCGGCCCGGGCTCCAGCACAGCCTCAGCTGCGGCTCGGTACTTCAATCCGCGCCGCGGAGTACCGGGCCGGGTCACAGCCCCGCAAACCGCCCTACCCGTGACGACATGATGATCCGCAAGGCCATGGTGATCCCCCTCGGGCACCGTAACCCGCACGGTCCTGGCAGTGCAGCCAGCGTACGAGTGATCACGCCATGCCCGGAAAGCCTCTACCCCGCAAGGCAGTGCGTTAACACGGGATCATGCTGGCACCGCTACCAACCCTCGCACCGCCCCAACCGCTGTCAATGATGCCCCTGCGGAAGCCGGGCCTCCATCGATACCTCGATCCCCCTCGGCGACATCGCGGCCGTCGAAGCCACTCCAGCCAGCGCAGCTGGCCATTGGCTAGATGCTCCAGAATCTCCGGCGGCGGCCAGCCGGACGGCAGCCGGCTGCAACGCAGCTCATTGACGGGCAGGGCTTGCAGCCTGCTCACCAGCCTGGAACGAAAATAGCCCAGGTCGCAGAGCAGGACCTCAGCGCATGGCGGCACCGGGGTCCTGGGATCAGGGAAAGGCAGCCACCAGATCAGCCTGCCGCACCACCGGCAGCCCAGGCGGACAGGGCCTGCACGCAAGCAAGCCGCCCCGGCCCACCGCTCCTTGGGATAAATCACTGGAGAACGCGCGTTCAGCGCCACCACCAGGCGTAGCAGCCGTCCGCGGCATCGGCGCAGATCACCCGCATCTGCGCCCATCACGGCCCGTATCCCGCACCCAGGCGGGGCCGCGCCGAACGGCGGTTCCCGCTCGTGTTGGGGTCGCGGTCTGTAACGGCGTTGCGACCTGTCGTCCCGCGGCCAGGCTGTCCGCCTGGCGATATGGCCGCCAGGCGGAACTGTTGCCAGTGGGTCTGTCCTACCTGGCGGCACCTGCGACATACGCGGCGACAATATACGTGGCGTGCCGGTCCAGGCTGCCCCGAGCCCGGTCGTACCGCATCGTGGTTCTCGGATCAGTCGCGGGCGAAGCCTTCGATATCGGCGCGGCGGACGGCGAACAGGTGCAGGGAGCGGGCGCGGCACCAGCTGGTGAACTAGCGCAGGTCCAGCGCGTAGGCCTCGCGAGTCAGGCCGCGGTACCCGGCCAGGAACCCAGCAAGGTGTTAGCGGCCACGTTGTCTGCACACCGTTCGGCAGCGTTCGGTGTGCATGTTCTGGCAGTTCTTGGCGGTGATGATGCCGGCTGGCGGCAGGAATTCAGGGTGTGTCGTTGCCGGGGTGATCGCCGTTGAGGAGGCGGGCGAGCACGTCGATGGTTTCGAGCAGCAGCGCGTCGATCTTGGCTTGCTGGTCAGCGGCGTGCTGAGCGCGGTAGCTCGCGACGAGCCGGTCCCGCCGGGCGGCTGCCTGCTGTTCGTGCTCGGCAGCCTGGTGCCCGGCTTGGTAGCCGGCCTGCCACCAGCGCAGGGCTTCGGCCCGGTTCATGGCGCCGGCTGGTGCCGGTAGTTGTCAGTCTCTGGTGAGTTCGGCGACTGCTTTCCTGGCGCAGGCATCGTCAACGAGGTCCTGGCCGGCGGCCGCGGCGGCGATGAGCGCGGCGGTGGCGGCGTTGTTCAGGGCGCGGGGCAGGCCGGAGGAGACGCGGTGCAGCCGGGCGACGGCGTCATCGGCGAACAAGGGCTCCTCACGGCCGGCCAGGGCCATGTGGTGGCGCAGGTAGGCGGCTGATTCAGCCAGGTCCATCGGCTTGATGGCGTACCTGGTGGCGATCCGCTGGTCCAGGGCGGCGAAGGTGCCCATGCGCAGCTGCCGGGCCAGGGTGGGCTGGCCGATCAGGATCCCGGCGAACGGGCTGGCGCTGTCCATCTCGGCGTTGGTCATGAGCCGTAGTTCTTCCAGCTGGTCAGGCTGCAGCAGATGCGCCTCGTCGACGATCAGCACCACGGTGCGGTGCCGTTCGGCGGTCTCGGCGGCGAGCAGGTCCGCGGCCTGGGCCATCAGCTCGGCTTTGAGGTAGCGCGGCTGGGCGCCGAGCGCCCGGACTACCTGCACATACAAACCGCGGGTGCCGAACGCGGGGTTGGCGACGTAGATGACCTGGTGCCGGGTCGGGTCCAGCCCGGCGACCGCGGCCCGCACGGCCACCGTCTTCCCGGCGCCGACATCACCGGTGATCACGCCGAGCAGGATCTGGTCGATGCAGAAGCTGATCCGGGCGGTGGCCTGGGCGTGGGCCTGGCGGGCGAACAGGTCCCCGGCGGCGATCGCCTTCCCGAACGGGGTGCGGGCCAGCCCGAAATGCGCGGCCCACGGCGCCCGGCTAGCCATCGCCGTCCTCCTCCTGGCCGCCGCGCTGGGGAGGCAGCCGGGTGAAGTCGATCGCCGCGCCGGCGCCGGCCTGCTCGTCGTGGGCGGCGGCGACCATGCCGAGGTAGTCGATCCCGGTCGGGTCCGCCGCCGGCGGCGGAGGCGGGGCGACGGCGCGGTGCACGTGCCGGCCGATCACGAACGGCACCGCGGCGCCGGCTGGCCGGCCGTCCAGGAACACGTCGATCACCGCCAGGTTCTCCGGGTCATATCTCAGCTCGACGCGCCGGCCGGTGAGGGCGGGATCGACGGCATAAGAGTTGCCCTCCAGCGGCACGGTCGCGACCCGGGTCACCCGCCGGGTCACCGACCAGCGGAACGCTTCGCGGATCAGGGCCGGGTCCGCCTGCCGGTGCGGCCCGGCCGCCTGGAACCGGTCGATGGGGGCCTGCCCGGTCTCGGCGTGCACCCGCCGGTTGGCGACCTGCCCGGCCCACGCCGCGAACCAGTCGTTGAGCTGGTCCAGCGACTCGATCCCGTGGTGTGTCGCCTCGGCCAGGAACGCCTCCCGGATATACCGGTTGGCTCTTTCCTGTTTTCCCCGGCCCTGGGGTGAGTACGGCTTGCTGTGGATCAGGCGGATGCCGAGCACCGCGCAGGTCCGCGCCAGCCACGCGTTCGCGAACGGCGCGCCGTTATCGGCGTAGAGGATCTCCGGGACGCCCCTTCTGGTGATCGCGCGGCGCAGCAGCTCCTGGCAGATCCGGGCGTTCTCCCGGTCATAGAACCGGCCGTCGACCAGCAGCCGGGAGTGGTCATCGACGATCAGGAACAGCCGGGCCCGCGCCGACCCGTCCCGTTTCGGGTACGGCACCCACGGCCCGACCAGCACATCAGTGACCCACCGTTCGTTCGCTCGCTCAGCTTCATATCTCCCGTAAGCCTTCGGGGCTGCTTTCAGCGCGGCCCGGTGCAGCCCGGCCCGGCGCAGCTGCCCGCTGACGGTCCGCTCGGCGACCCGCACGCCGTGCCGGTGATAGAGGATCGAGGAGATCTGCGCCGCGGACCGGCCGGGCAGTTCCAGCCGCAGCGCGGCGGCCTCGCCGAACAGCTCCGGCATGGCCCGCACCTTCCCGGTATCGGACCGCGGCGATGGCCGCAGCCCGTCGACCCCGCCGGCCCGCCAGGCCCGCAGCCACCGGTCGATGGTGCCGCGCGAGTACCGCCGCATCGTCCCGTCCGGGTGCGCATGCCCGCGCGCGGCGATCGCCCGCACCACCGAGCCCCGCTCTGAGCTGGTCAGCCTGGTGTTCGCGGCCTCGGCGATCACCGCCCACCGGTGCAGCGCCATCTCCTGCCGCATCTTCTCATCCATCACCCCTGGCCCCTCCCATCCCGGCACCGGGACGCCCTGCGCGTCACCGGCTCCTGGGAGGCATGAAACGCCGCGCGCCGATGATCAGGAAGGGCGAGGATGCGTTGGCGGCCAGCAGGCTCCCGCCGGTCACCGCGCAGGCGAACCGCCACCGTCCCAGCACCGCCCAGCCCGGCAGCCCGGCCGCCGCCGTGAACGCCGCGCCGATCGCCGTGACAGCCGACCGCAGCGGATCCAGCAGCAGGCGGACCGTCTCCCCGCCCAGCTCAACGGCCAGCGCCGAGAAGCTCACCGCCAGCTCCCCGGCCCGCGCCGCGAACCGGCGGACCCAGCCCCGCGCCGTCGTAAATGGCACCCCCGCCGCGGCCGCCGCCCGGCGCACCCCGCACGCACCGCCCGCGACCTGCCCGATCACCAGGCCCGCTGACTCCGCCGCGTCCAGCCGCCGGGCAAGGACGAACGCCGGCAGCAGCGCATGAGTCACCCCGCAGCCGCGGCACCGGACCCGCGGGATGAAGATCTTCCGCTCCCGCTCCTGCCAGCGGACATGCCGCCAGTAGCCCGACCAGAACACCACCGGCGACGAGCACGACGGGCACTGCGGCCGCGGCACCCGCACCGCCCGCCCCAACGACGCGTACGCATCGACCGTCAGCGGGCACGGCCATACCATGGACATGGCGAATCACCGCCTCAGATCCCTTCTCGCGACAGGACGGCAAACCCAGGCGAGGAGGGATCTCTACATCAAGTGACAGATCCACCACAATCCTGAACCGCGCCGGGCGACCCCCGCAGCCCGCATCACCAAAGAACGCGGCCGCACCCCCGCCGAAGATGCTCAGCCAATCAGGCCGTCAACACAAGGGCAAGACGCTCGGCATCGGTGAAGACAGGCTGGATCGTGACGAGGGCAGTGGATGGGGCGGCAGTGGTCATCGGGCACCTCCCGGCCAGGCTGAGACCCGGACGAGCTGCGGGTCCCAGCGATTGAGTGGAACCCAAAGGTAAGTCGCGTTAGCCGGTCACAGCAGGTCGCAACCCGCCCGGAGAGCGGACAATGCCGGAAGCCGGAGATACGTGCGAGATCGCCGATTATTTGCATCTCTTCGGGGGTGGCCGTCGTCGCCCTATCAAGCACCGATCAGCCTGTTGGGGGCGGCCTCAGCGCTATCCGCTACCGGCGGAGTCGTGCGGCACCGCCGCGGTTTCTCCCGTGGCGATCATGGGACGCGACCGTCCGCTACGGGGTCCAGGCGCGGGACGTGTGGTTTGTCATGGCCAGGCCGTGCGGATGTCACCGGGACTGGTGATGGCGGGCACGGGCGGGAATCCCGGTTCGCCGCGATGCTGGAGCTATGAGCCCGGGTTCATCCGGGACGTGACTGAACGGAGTCTGCGATGAAGAACTCGCAACGCGCTGGGACCGAGACCGCGGCTCTGGGCGAAGTATCCGATCGCAACTAGAGGAGTGTATTTCGTGTCGAGCACCGCGCCAGCCGAGGACTTGATCGTGCCGTTGGTTCCCAAGCGGGCAGCGTCGATCGTGTCGATCGATCCGGACATTCGTCGCTGAGGAGTATGGGTGCGATATAGACCCGCAGCGCCACTTTCGAGAGCCAGCCTCAACCCCTCAGCTCAGCGATGACGCGCTGGACTGGGCACTGGTGCCCCCAGCTCCGGTATGCCGCGACTCGTTGAGGTAGAGCAACGCTCTACTTGTGTGGCACGCAGGAAGAACCGCCCCCGGTCTGAACTTGTCCGCGGGCGTCGAT
The DNA here is from genome assembly GCA_963717245.1 of uncultured Actinomycetota bacterium. GTDB lineage: Bacteria > Actinomycetota > Actinomycetes > Mycobacteriales > Pseudonocardiaceae. The sequence goes on from CAVQVV010000010.1 coordinate 21,787, forward strand.
GACAGCTCGTGTCCCCGGGTCAGCACCCAGCACCTGACCGTCGACGGTGACGGTGCAGTCGACGGCCAGGTTCGCGACGTCCACTGTCGAGTCGGCCGCGACGTGCTGGTTGTCCATGTGCAGGTCAGTCACGTCGAACTGCACCGAGTAGGGGAAACGCAAGGGCGTGGAGCTCGCTGAGGAGTACTCGTGCGCACCGGTCACTGGGTTGTTCCAGCCCACCCCGATGTTCTGATCCTCCCCGGCCTTGAGCGTGCGGGACACACCCCAGGTGTAAACCACGTGATGCCAACCGGGCCGCAGATCGGGATCCGCCGCCGGGGCCGCGGTGGTGGGGCCGTTGTAGCCCTCTCGGAATCCTTGCTGGAAGCTGCCGCAGGAGGTGAGCGGGGCCAGCAACAGGACCAGGGCGAGAACGGTGCGCGTCACAACCGAGGTCAACTGGTGTCGCGGCCAGTTGGTTACTGGTTCCACGGGAGACTGCGACCGGCGGGCGCTGCCGCGCCGAGCACATCACTGCCGGCTGATCGCGCACCGGGGCCGCCGGCTCAACCTCGCCATGGTGGTGGGGCATCAGTGCCGATTGACCGTAATCAGTACGGCGACACCTAGCTGTTTCACGCACGATGCAGATTTCCGGTCCTCTGTGCCGAGGCGGGTGTCAACGGCCGAGGTGTGGTCCCCGCCGGGGCCAATTAGAAGTCCCCACTCCTCGGGGTTGATCAGGTGATTTCGGGCGTCTCCTCTCTCGGGCTTGTTTCATCCGATATGAGTCGCCGTCGGTGACGACGATGTGGCAGTGGTGCAGGAGTCGGTCGGGCATGCCGCGGTGGTGCAGTACGTGGTCGACCTCGACGACCCGTTGCGCCAGCCAGTAACTTTCGACGGCGCATAAGGCGGTCGCCCTTTGCACGCGCCAAGCCGACGTGTGCGCGTCGACCGACGGTCTCGCGGAGCGGAATGGTGGGGCGGGGCCGTTACCTTGTGAACGGCCCCGCCCCGATTGCGGGTGCCTGCGCTGTACGCGTCCGGCGCCGGTCGGGGGATCTCCCGGGCCTGCGGTGCACAAGGGCACCGGGCAGGTGGGATCCGGCGGTCATCGGACAATGTTGACGGTGGCGGCCGGTCAGGAAACGACGGCGCCACCGGCGCGGCACTCCACTCGGGTGGGAAGCGGAATGGGTCCAGGCTGTGAAGTTGTGCCCCGTGGGCGCGGTGCCCATGCCGGAGTTGTGACACTCCCCCGAGTTCGCCGCCCTCGCAGCGTGAAGCGGGGAAAATTTTGGTGTGGCCGGTGACCCTTTGACATCTCGGTCGGGGGCACGGACGTTAACCGGATCACCGGCCACATGGCGGCTACTCACCCCTCGTGGGTGAGGGGGGATAACCCACGAACCGCAGCGAGACCGCCAGCTCTATTGAGTTGAGATCAACTATTAGCCCACTACGCCCGCCCCGACAGGCAGGGGACCTATCGCAGGCCGCGCATGGGGCACGGTCTCGGCGGAGACGAGGTTCTCGTGCGCAGTCCACCACACGCTGCACGGCGCCGTACGAGAGCGCCAACGGTTCGAGCACTCCGGACAGCGGCCCCGAGAATCCGGCGCGTGGGTCACAAGCAATGCCCGCCACCCCGAGGTCAGGTGGGGCAGCTCACCGCGCGCAACCGACAGCAGCGACCGATTGTCGGCGTCGCTGACCAGTTCGTCGAGCAGGTCGAGCCGGTCCCACACCGCCTGCCGGAGAATTTGACCCAGAACCCGGTCCACCTCGCCCCCTTCCCCCGTATATCGAGGATTTCCGCGCCATGCGATCCGGCTCACGCACTCTCGACATACAGAGTGGGGCAACGACACACTTCATGGGCCTGCACTGCGCCGATCGGACGCGCTAGGACCGATGAACGGCACAAACTGATAGGTGGCACCGATCAACTTGGCCTGATGCGTTGGCCGCTGGCAGCAACTCATCACGCACCCGAGAGTGCACCGTGCCCCGGCCGGTCGTCACCTCCGCGCTCATCGCGGGTGGAGCCGTTCCCGCTGGATGAGCTGGCGGGTCAACCCGAATCGGGTCCCGAACACGGAGAACGTTGATCGTCACTTCCGCGAGCGCGTCTGTCGGGGCTGATCGACCCGTAGAACCCCAACTTTCTACGGGGCGACCCCCCGGTAAACCTTCAAACCGGCCCGACTGGTGGCCGTACCAACAGCTATCAGCCGACTACGCCTGTCCCAACAGGCAGGACAGCCATCGCAAGCCGCGCCTGGGACACGGTCTCGGCAGAGACGAGGTGCTCGCGGTGCTCGTGTGCAGGTCACCATACGCTGCACGGCGCTATTACGAGGGACCCAACGGTGAGAGCACTCTGGACAGCGGGCCTCCGCCGCCGCAGTGTACTTTGACGCCGCCTACGCTGATTGAAACAGAATCCGCGCCGGGTACGATTGATAACAAGACTAAGGTGCTCAAGGGAATGCAAAGGAGACCGCAGGCGGGACCACTACGAATAACCGGCTGGAGCTGAGGTATGGGATTGAAGTCAAAGATTTTATCAATCAAGCTGTAAGAAAAGTTACGATACGTTGAGAGACATCTTCGACGAAGTAGTCGTTACACGAGGATAGGGTTCTTCGCGACGGTTATGGATGACGTATCCTCGCGCTACTCAACTGGCTCTTTCTATACAGTGCGCCATCCCCTGTGAAATTGTCGTCATGAGATCACCGAAGGAGTACCATGGCGTCGCCCCAGCAGAAGCGATCCACGCAATCGAAAAAGAATCGATCAAAATCGAATGCCACGGCGATCTCCCTTGCTACATTATTTGTCACTGCAGGCGGCGTGCTTGCCGCATGGCTAGCAATACCCGCCTTTCACAAGAGTGAGCCGCCAACGCCCAGCATCTCAACAGGGCCGATTTCCGCTGGCGATTGTCTCCAGGTAGGCGGCAATAACAATTCGTGCACGGTGCAACAACAAGCCGACGAAGTCAGCAGAAATACTGCTGACGCCGCGCAACTCAAGCAACTCGTGGAGGGATTTTCGCAGGACCCTCCGCAACCTCCCGGCCCTTGGCCATTTCTCGTCTATAACACGCGAGTCGCATCGGGTCAGGACGTCGGGCTCAAGGTAAAGTCCGCACCCGCAGCCGATGGCCTTCCGATTGGAACAGCGACCTCTCGTTCATTGGTGTGGGCGGATTGCTATGTCGTCAATGACTATAATCCTGAGGAGCACAGTGATGTAGATGTAGGCCCTAAGTGGCTCAGAATCCACTGGCCGAGCAGCTTTCCCAGTACCGATATTGCGATGTCGTCACCGACTAACCGCTATCTAGGATATGTCTATGCAGGCTACGGCTTGCCCTTTAAGCATAACGGGTCGATTCCAGCTTGTAGGTAGTTCATCGTGGCCTCTAAGCGGTAGTCGGCGTGGTGGTCGATAGAACAAATTTTGATTCTCACCACAAAATTTTTTAGCGCATGCTAGGTATTCTCATGAATAATCTGAGCTGACAGTAGAACCTTCGCCGGTCAACCTACCCCCATGCCTATGAGCTAGCCCCTATCTGGTGGCACACACGCAGGATTCAAATCCCCCCGTCGGTCGCAGGATGCTCGCTTTCAAGGTATGGGCGCGCTCGTTCATACAGGTGCCAGAATGCGCTGACGTGCAGGTTGAGTGCGAGTTGAGCAACGACAGCAGCATCAGGTGTGCCTCCGAACCGGGGTGAACTGAGACCCAAACTGAGACCCGGCAAGATCACGAGATAGGCAATTCATGATCGACAATCAGACGCGGCGTGGGTGACAACGACGATCAGCGCGGCGCTCACGACCCTGCTATTCGTGATCAGCCAGCTCACCAAAACGCCTGCGTGGTGGTCTCACCCCGCCTTGCAAAACGTGATCGGCCTTATCAACCGTTGCCGACTGGTGCCGCCCTCTACCTCTTAGCCCTGGTCACACGTCGTCTGAAGCTGCCAGACACTCACCAGGGTCGACGGTTTCGCCGACTTTCCGCCGACGTCGGGAGGACGGTGTCGCGCTCCCCTATGATCTTGGCGATGGCAATACTGTTCCTGGCCAGCCGCTTCCTTTAGGAAACGAAACGTTGTGCCGGTGCCCCCGGCGCGGTCACTCCCGGCTCGACGGCGGGTTTCCACCGTGTCCCACTCGTACCCGGTTCGTCGCTGCTCCCTATGCCAGACGGCCCGGTCCGGGCTGACAATCTCGCCGCACTAGCGCCAGCACCAGCCGTGCCTATTTGCGGGTCATGGTGGGGGCTTCCGGATTCGGCGCGCGTGTCGAACCCGGAAGCGACGGAGCTCTGCTGGGTGGGCATCGGGTCTGTCAATGCGTTGGATCCGGGCTCGTCTAGCTCTCGCAGCTGTGAGCCGAGGTAGGTGACCAGGCGGGTGCGGTACTCGTGTTCGAATGCGCGCAGATCGTCGATCTTCTTCTCCAGGAAGGTCTTTTCCTGGCTGATCGAACCGATGATCTCGGTGTGCTGGCGCGCTGCGTCGCGCTCCAGCGATGCGGCTGTTTCCCGGGACTGCCGCTCCAGGTTTTCGGCTCTGCTACGGGCGTCGGTGAGCATGGTCTCGGCCCGGGTTCTGGCCTCGTTGACCATGCCGTCGGCCTTCGCCCTGGCTTGGCAGAGCAGCTGCTCGGAGGTGGTTCGGGCCGTGCTCAGCATCCCGTCCGCGTCGGCTTTGGCCTCGCGGGTCAACCGGTCAGCTATCTCCTGGGCTAGGCCCAGCACCTTGGCGGCTTGGACGTGGTGACCACCACGTGGCGAGGTCTGTTCTGCCCTCGGCGGCGGTATCGACGTCATCACCGGCCCAGGTGGCTGCAGCGGGCGACGGTTAGCTCCAGTGTCGATCGGTGCAGCGTGCTGGAGCTGCGCAACTTGGTCGCGGAGATCGTTGCTCTCCGTGCTCAAGCGAGCCAGCTCGGCGCCCACGACGTCGAGGAAGGCGTCCACCTCGTCCTCGTGATAGCCCCGCTTGCCGATCGGCGGCTTACTGAAGGCGACGTCGCGAACATCAGCGGCGGTCACGGGCATCGGATCACCTCACGTACTTCTCGTCGTGTGCGGTCGTCTGGGGCATGGGCCTGGTCACGGCCCTGCGAAGCCCGGTAGCCGCTACGGTGTCGGATCGATACTCGCCGCCGACCACCTCACGCGCTCCCGACACGGAATCTCCTATCGATCGGTATCCACGACGTGATCACCCCTTCCCGACGCACCCGGCGTTAGCCGTGATCGGATCGCTACCCCATCGTTGCCAGCGCAGCGGCGAGGCGGCCGGCTCGCCTCGCGGCCCGACCCGGTGGTGGAAGCTGGATCGTCAGCGGGCGTTGCTCAACGCGGGGGATGTGCAGGGAGGGTGGCGCCGGGTGGGCGCTAGCGGGAGCGTCGGGATGCTGGGGGTGTATCAGGTCGAGCAACGCCCGCAGTGCCCACTGCGGCGGCCCTTCATGGGCCCACACCACGACCTCCGGGGTAAACACGTCGACTCGACCATGGTGCGGTGCGGGAACCCTGGCCGTGGTGACTCGGTCGAAGCACCGGATGGTGACTAGATCAACGTAATCCTCCCACTCGTAAGCCGCGACCAAAGCAAACGGCGCGGCTTTCGGTCCGCAGCAATACAGGACAAACCCATCGGCGACCACCTCACGCAGCAGCCGTTGCACCTCCGCCGACAAACACACCTCACCACCGGAGCGCAGCACCGATAATGACGATGGCCTCACTGACCGACCACCCTCTGACTTGCCCGCGTAGCGTCAAGCCCATTCCGCCATCCGAGCGACACATACATGACTATGTGTGGTCTTAGTTTCGCTAGTGCGTGGAAATCCACGATGCGACCTCCCTGCTCTCGGGTGGCTCATGGACACGTTTACTCTTAGTCACAGTTCCAGAATTCGCGTGCCGATGCAAGAGCGAATGCACCCCGCATGCAATCGCGCTGCCGGCGTTCCGTGCCGATGCAAGAACGTCGACGTGCTGGCGTTGGCAGAGGTGAACCACTCGTGGCGTCTCCTGGTCTCGGTCGGTCTCCTGATCCGGTCCGGTCCGGTCCGGTCCCGTTTCCGTGCACCTCGCCAGGGTGTGCGTGCAGCATACAAAGCAACGAAGATCTGGTCTTGGATACCTGGTTTTGACATGTGTATGGCACGACCATCTAGAGGGAGCACCCTGCCATTAACAGATGCAGGCAGCCCTAGCACGGTGCCGATCATCACCCAACGATCGATGCGCGGAGGGGCCGGATGGATCCCCGCCAGGGCCGTGCGTCAAGCACAAATTGCCAGTTCGCCAGGTAACAAGCAGGAAACGATGTAGCACGTTTTGTGAAACAGAGGATGCAGCGCCACCTAGTTGGCAGCCGCCCTAGTTTACTCCTCGACGCACTGTTCGCTTTATTCGGTAAGATGGGAGAAGACGACCATGCATCCTCGGGACCGAACCCGTCGCTGCAACGGGAGAACCCTGCTGATGGCATTCATCATCACGGCTCTAGCGGCGAGCCTCGCCGGATGCAGCCCACCGGGAGAGCAGCTGCGCGCGACATCGCGGACGAAGTCGGCAACAAGGTCCACTCGCTCCCGACGATCGGCGACACCGTTCCGATACCGAAGGTCCGGCTGCCGCCGGTGCCATTCTCGCGCATGCCGACCCCCGCGGCCGACGCGAAACAGCAGGCGTTCAAGCTTGTCGCACCACACGTCGACGACCTGGCCATGCCCGAGGCGCTCGATGTCGTTTGAGGGGTGCCTGCCTCGTGATCAACCTGATCGAAGTCGGTCGCCGCGCGAGTGCATCTCATTCCCGGCATCGGCGCGCATAACCTTGACAAGTTGGAACCCGAGCACCTAGAAGTGCTGTACCGGAAGATGTCGAGAGCTGGCGCCAAGCCGGGGCGAGTACACCAGGTACACCGCACCATCCGAGCCGCGCTCAACGAGGCCATGCGGCGAAAGAGAATCACTGAGAATCCAGCGCTATTGGCCAGGGCGCCGAAAGTTGACGAGGAAGAGGTGGAGCCGTACTCCGTTGCCCAAGTAAAGAGTCTCCTCGAAACCGCTCAGCAGAGGCGCAACAGCGCCCGATGGGCGGTGGCGCTGGCGCTCGGCTTGCGCCAGGGCGAAGCGCTGGGGTTGCAGTGGTCCGACCTCGACCTAGACGACTACACACTCCTCGTCCGCCGCAGCCGGCTACGCCCGAAGTGGAAGCACGGATGCCCAGAGCCGTGCGGTCACAAGTTCGGCGGGCACTGCCCGCAGCGGGTGCCGCTGCGCACGGAAACGGCAGTACAAAGTCCAAGGCGGGCAAGCGTGGGATCGGCCTACCAGACGAGTTGGTCGTGCTGCTCAAACACCACAAGGCCGAACAAGAGTGCAAGCGGCTCAAGGCGGCGGAACTCTGGCAGGAAACGGGCTACGTATTCATTACCCCAACTGGCGGACCGCTCAACCCACGCACCGACTACACCGAGTGGAAGCGACTGCTAGAACGGGCCGGGGTACCAGAACGTCGCCTGCACGATGCCCGGCACACGGCTGCCACAGTTCTGCTGCTGTTGCAGATCTTGGACCGTACAGTGATGGCGATCATGGGATGGTCCAACACCGCCATGGCCGCGCGCTACCAACACATCATCGCGGCCATCCGGCGAGACGTGGCCACCAGCGTCGGCGGGCTGCTCTGGAAGCCAGTCGAGTCAGCCAGACCAGATGGCGGTAGCAGCAGCACGAGGGATCCCGCACCAGCTGCATAGTGCTAGCACAATCTGCGCTGAGCCCGCCAAGTCGATGGGCGCCAGAGTCAATCCCGACGTCATAGCCGGGATTCTCTCGGTTGTTGCGTCTACCACCAGTGATTGTCGGCGGTCAGTTCAGCCCTGACCAGATCGCCCAACTCACACACACGCCGAACCTCCACGGGGCGACACCAGACGCAGCTAGCCCGCGCAGTCACCATGGCCACGACCCGGTGTCGCTGCCCATCCGAGCGTGACGAGCGCGATGAGCATCCACCCCACCAGGTAGGTGAACGCGACCGTGGGAGTGGCCACCGTGTACAGCAGCCCAGCGACTGCGCTGGCCGCGAGGTTGCCGATGGCCTGCACGGTGGCCAGCAGCCCGAACGCCGAGCCACGCAGCTCGTCGCGGGCGAACGCAGCCACCGCGGCGTTCTCCGCGGTCTCCGCGCAACCGATACCGACACCGGCCAGCGCGAAAGCACCACCGAGCACCACAAGCACCGGCCCGGAAATCGCAAACAAGCCATACGCCAGCAGAAATGCGGCGACCCCGGCCGCGGTCACCAGCAACGGGCCGCGACGACCGAGTCTGTCGGAACACCCGCCGGCCGGAAACGAGGTGATCGTCGCGGCGATGTTGTAAACCACATACAGCGCGATGGCGAGCTGTGTTGCCCCGTGCACCCCACGGCCGGGGGTCAAGACGTCGGTGGCGCGCAGGATCAGCAGGGTGGCCGCGACGTTGCCCACCTCGAACGCGGTGAACCCGGCGATCACCCGGCCCAATTGGCCCCGCAGGACCGGGCGGATCTGAAAGCGCAGCTTTTTGCGCTGGGTGACCTTGGGGAGTTTGGCTTGACGGATCGCGTAAACGATCGCCACCGCCGCCAACAGTCCCGGGATGACCGACACCAGGATCGCGGTCCGAATGCTGAACACCGACACCAGACCGAGCGCGACCACCGGTCCGACGATCGCACCCAGGTTGTCCATCGTCCGCTCGAACCCATAGGCGCGCCCATAAGCTCCCTCAGGCACCACATCGGCCAGCAGCGCGTTGCGGGCGGGCACCCGCAACCCCCGAGCGGCCCAGGCCGCACCGCGCAACACCCCGGCCTGCGCCACCGAGGTCGTCACCCCGATCAACGCGGACAGGATCGCGGTCGCCGAGTAACCCCCGACCGCCACCGTGCGCCGCCGCTGCGGATCATCAGCCAGGGCACCGCCGACGAACCGGCCCGCACCCGCCAGCCCATCGGAGAGTCCCTCGATCAACCCCAGCGCGGCCGCGGGCGCCCCGAGCGTGGCGGTGACGAAGCTGGCCATCAACGCCGTCGGCACCTCGTGCCCGACATCAGCCAAGAAACTGGCCGAGCCAATCCCGCCGACACCCGGTGTAAGCCACGGCCGACGAACAGCACTCTGAACCCCCGACTGCTCTGGCATATACGGGAGCAAACCGGAGACCGCTCCGCAATTGTAGACTGATAAACCCTGAGATCTCCGCGTATAATGATCACTGTGCCGGATTGTGCTCCTACTGTTCGGAACACCAGATTGGGGCCGCGCCACGCACACGCCGCCAGGCCGGTCGCCGCGTCCGACGGGACCTAAGGTCGCGATCGTGACCCGATACCTCCAGATCGGCTCTGAAATAGCCCAGCGCGTCCGCTCCGGTGAACTGCCGCCGGGCACAGAGCTACCCACGGTCCGCGAGTACGCCCGCTCGCAGCGCACCACCACCTCGACCGTCGGCCGTGCCTACCGATATCTCGCCGATGCTGCGGTGATCACTTTAGCCGATCGACGCCGGGCCAGAGTAGCCACCGACGCAGTGATCGCCGCAGCCCGCTTGCTCGAAGCGGATCGAATGTTCCGGCTGGCGGGCAGCGACGATCCGGCGCTGCAAATCCTGCTCGTCCACGTCGGCCCAGCGGTGGTTACGGTCGGCACCCGCGGAAGCTTCCAAGGACTGCGCGCCCTAGCCCGAGGCACCGCCGATGGCGCAGCCATTCACCTGCGTCACCACAGTGGCACCTACAATGCGCCGTTCGCCCGTGCCCTGCTTCGCCACCGCCGCCCCCATCTACTCCGCTTGTGGCGGCGCGAACAGGGCCTGCTCGTCGCACCAGGCAATCCACGAGGCGCCATCACCCCCGCCGACCTCGTGGGCCTGCGAGTCGCCAAACGCGAAGTCGGCGCCGGCACCCGGGTGCTGCTCGACCAACTCCTCACCGCCCACGGAATCGCCGCGCACGACCTGGCCGGCCCCGAACTGCACTCCCACCTAGAGATCGCCCTCGCCGTGGCCTCCGGCATCGCCGACGTCGGTCTGGGCCTGCGCGCCGCCGCCAACGTCCTGGATCTGGACTTCATCCCATTGACCTGGGAGGCCTACGACATCGCACTCGGCGCCGACGCACTCGGCGCCATCACGCCGCTGATCACCGCCCTTCGCATCCCCGAAGTTCAGGCGTCGATCTCCAACCTCGGAGGTTACGACCTAGAGCCGGCCGGCACAGTCCAACCACTGAGCAATTGACTGCTGCGGGGTCGGGATCGGTCGGCCTGTCACAGGAACCAAACACCAGCGCCGTCCCGAAGGCGGCACGGATCATTGTGCGATCGCTCGGCAACCAGGATGCCGTATGCCATCTAGCGCTGAAGACTTGATGCGCGGACTGACCACTCGCCCCGGTCAGGGCGCCCCCGTAGCGAGGCAAATGCCACCACATATGCAACCAGCAGCACAAACGCCGGCCGCCGCCAAATAAAGTGACCGGTGTTTGTGCTGGTAGTTGGCGGTAGCGGTGGGATTTGAACCCACGGAGGGCGTGAACCCTCACGCGCTTTCGAGGCGCGCTCCTTCGGCCGCTCGGACACGCTACCGCCGGTCAGGATACCGGACGTATCGACGCGGGCTTCGTGCGGTGGTCGGCGAAGAACTCGGTGAGCAGTGCCGCGCACTCCAGGTCGAGGACACCCCCGAGGACCTGCGGCCGGTGGTGCAACCGGCGGTCCCGGACGACGTCCCATAGCGAGCCGACCGCGCCGGTCTTGGGCTCCCAGGCACCGAACACCAGGCGGTCCACCCGGGCCGCGACGAGGGCGCCTGCACACATCGTGCAGGGTTCCACGGTGACTGCCAGGGTGCAGCCGGTCAGCCGCCAGCCGTCACCCCGCCCGGTGGCACGCAGCCGGGCGGCCCCGGCGCTCAGGACCAGCAGTTCGGCGTGCGCGGTCGGGTCGCCAGTGGCCTCCCGGGCATTGCAGGCAGCGGCCAGTTCAACCCCCTCGGCGTCCACCAGCACGGCACCGATCGGAACGTCACCGGTGGCCACCGCGCCGCCGGCCACCTCCAGAGCACGCCGCACCAGCGCCAGATCGGCACCAGTCGCCGCGATCATCCCGGTTGCTTCTCCAGCAACTCCGACAGCTGCGACTGGAACCCGCACCGCTGGGCGATCATGTCGAGTTGCTCGTCCGGGTACAGGTCCACCTCATCGATGATCACCTGCATCTCCTCCGCCGGCAGTCCCAGATCGGCGAGCAGCCCGAGGTCGCCCTCCGGCCACATTTCGTCTGCGTCTACTGCGTCGTCGTCGGGGACGTCGACGCGCAGCAGGTCCAAGACGTCGGCGGCAACGTCGTAGTCCAGCGCAGCGACAGCGTCGGACAGCAGCAACGACACCCCACCTGGCACCGGCCGGACCACGACGAAGAATTCGTCGTCGACGTCGAGCAGGCCGAAAATAGCGCCGGTGGAGCGTTGCCCGCGGAGCTCAGTGATGGCCGCGTCAAGATCTTTCAGGGCTGCGCCATCCAGTTTCGTGCACTGCCAGCGCCCGTCCTCGCGGACCACAGCGATGGCAAAGCCGGTGACGGACATGGCACAAGTATGCGCCCCCTGGCACCGCACGGAAACGCGATCACCGATCAGAGCCCCCAAGGTGTCGATGACGTGTGAAGATGGGCGGTTGTGAGCACGCCTCAGTCCCGCCATCATCGGTGCCCGCGCAACCTGGTGGGTGCCGCCGCAGCGCTGCAACCACGCACCATCGCGCTGCGCCGCACCGTGCACCGGCACCCGGAGCAGGGCCTGCATCTACCCAAGACCCAGGCCGCCGTGATGCGGGCATTGGACGACCTGCCCGTACAGGTGCACACCGGGCACGGCGCCAGTTCGGTGGTCGGGGTGATCGAGGGCGCCCGGCGGGGACCGACCGTGCTGCTGCGGGCCGACATGGATGCGTTGCCGATCACCGAACAGACCGGCGTGCCGTTCAGCTCGGAGCTGCCCGGCTCGATGCACGCCTGCGGGCATGACACGCACGTGGCGATGCTGGCCTCGGCAGCACGACTGATCGCCGAGCGACGCGACGAGCTGGCCGGCCGGGTGCTGCTGATGTTCCAGCCCGGCGAGGAGGGCTTCCACGGGGCGCGACACATGCTCGACGAGGGCCTGCTGGAGATCGCTGGAGCCCCGGAACGCGCGCTGGCCCTGCACATCACCTCCACCCTGGACAGCGGAGTGGTGCAGACCAGAGCCGGCGCCATCATGGCGTCCTCGGACGTGCTGCGGGTGACCGTCACCGGTCGAGGGGGGCACGCCAGCGCGCCGTGCAACGCGGTGGACCCGGTACCCGCCGCCGCCGCGATGGTCGGTGCGCTGCAGACCATGATCACCCGGGCGATCAGCGTCTTCGATCCGGCGGTGCTTACCGTCACCCGGATCGCCGCAGGCACCAGCTCGAACATCATCCCGGAGACCGCGGAGCTGGAGGGCACGATCCGAGCACTGTCCGAGCACACCCGGCTGAGATTGCATGAGGAGGCGCGCCGGGTATGCGAGCATGTCGCGGCAGCGCACGGCTGCGTGGCCACCGTGGCGATCGAGCACTGCTACCCGGTCACCGTCAACGATGAGGGGGTGACCCCGCAGGTGATCGACCTGGCCCGCTGGGTGCTCGGCGAACGCCACGCCCAACCCATGGTGGACCCGTTGATGGGCGCCGAGGACTTCTCCTATGTGCTGGCCAAAGTGCCCGGCGCGATGGCGTTCCTCGGCGCCTGCCCGTCCGGCCATGACCCTGAGACAGCTCCAGCGAACCATTCCAACCGGGCGGTATTCGACGAATCGGCGATGGTGCATGGGGTTGCCCTTTACGCGGCCTTCGCGCTGGAGGCCCTGATGTCACCGGCACCGATCTCATGAGCGAGCGCGCGCTGTGCGTCATCGGGTTGGGCCTGATCGGCGGGTCGCTGCTGCGCGCAGCTCAGGACGCCGGGTGGAAGGTCCGGGGCATGGCGAGGTCGGACGCTGCCGTCACCGCAGTCCGGGAGGCCGGTTACGACGCCACGTCCTCGATCGAGGACGCGCTGGCTGACGGTGATGCGCTGGTGGTCCTCGCGGTACCCCTGCCCGCGGTGGTCGACGTGCTTCCGATCGTGGCACGGCACGCCCCGCAGTGCCGGCTCACCGACGTGGTGGGCGTCAAGCAACCCATCGCGGCGGCGGTGGCCCGGCACGCTCCGCAGGCCCGCTATGTCGGCGGGCACCCGATGGCGGGGACGTCCGCGTCGGGCTGGGCAGCGGGATCGTCGACGCTGTTCACCGGGGCGCCCTGGGTGGTGGGCAGCGACGATGGCGCCGATCCGGAGGTGTGGGCGCAGGTCACTCGGTTGGCGCTGGACTGCGGGGCGCACGTAGTGCCGGCCGGCGCCGGGGACCACGACGCCGCAGTGGCCCGGGTATCGCATCTGCCGCATCTGCTCGCCGCGGTACTCGCCTCGGTGGGCGCCGACGGCGGAGCGCTGGCGATGGCTCTGGCCGCGGGCTCGTTCACCGACGGCACCCGGGTGGCGGCGTCGCGGCCCGAACTGGTCCGGGCGATGTGTGAGGGCAACCGCGACGCGCTGCTGACGGCGGTGGATGACGCCCTGGGCCGGTTGGGCGCAGCGCGCGGCTCACTTGCCTCCACCGGCGGCCTGGCCGCCACCATCCAGGCCGGCCATGTCGCCCGCCAGGTCTTCGATGGGCGTAGCTCGCGCCGCGACACCGTCCACGTCGAATTGGACACTCCCTGCGCACTGGCACAGCTGCGCAACCTCGGCCGCCAAGGCGCCCGCGTCGTCGCCTTGGTGGGCACCTGCTGCCAGATCGAACTCATCTCGTGATGAGGGTTTGTGTGCCACAGACGACAAAATATGTCGCGGAAGGCACCTAAATCGTAATCTTCGACGATCTTGAGCAAGTACTGGCAGCGCTGGCCGCCGACCCGCACAACGCGGTAGTGCGGCTGGTTCCGACGCAGCCCCCAAGAGCGGGGCCGCTGAGCGGGATGCCAGTGGGGGTGAAGGACCTGATCGACGTGGCTGGGGTACCCACTCGGTGCGGCAGCGCGGTGCTGGCTGATGCTTCCCCGGCAGGTGAAGACGCCGCGGTGGTGGCTCGGCTGCGTGCGGCAGGTGCTGTGGTGGTCGCCAAGACGCACACCCACGAGTTCGCCTACGGCCCGACCGGGGATGTCGCCGCCGAGGGCCCGTGCCGCAACCCGCATGATCCGGAAAAGATCACCGGCGGCTCCTCCAGCGGATCAGCGGCGGCGGTGGCCGCCGGACTGCTACCGCTGGCGGTGGGCACCGATACCGGCTGCTCGACGCGCACCCCGGCCGCACTGTGCGGGGTGGTCGGGCTCAAACCGGCCTGGGGCGCGCTACCCACCACCGGAGTGTTCCCCCTGTCGGAAACCCTGGACCACGTCGGACTGCTCGGCGCCGACGTCGACACAGTCGCGGTCGCCTTCAGCGCGCTGACCGGGCGCCGCATCGACCCGTCGGCCCCGATCGCGGGTACCGTGGTCGGCCGCCCGACCGACCCGTACTGGCAGGTCCACGACCCAGAGATCACCGCCGCGGTGGACCGGGCCGCTGACGCGCTGAGCTGCACCGGTGTCGTAGTCCGCGAGGTAGCCCTACCCGGCATCGACGAGCTCGCCGCCACCTACCAGGTGATCGTCGGCGCGGAGGCGCACGCCACCCACCGGCGTTGGCTGGCGCAGCGCCGCGAGGATTACCAGCCCGCCACCGCGGCGCGGCTACAAGCCGCCAGCGCACACAGCGCCGCGGACTACGTCACCGCACAGCGCACCCGGCGCCGGCTGGCCGCTGAGCTCACCGCTCGGATGCTCGCCGAAGGGGTCGATGTGCTGCTGCTGGCGACCACGCCGATGCGCGCCACCCCGATCGGCATCCGGCAGGTGGACGGCACTCGGGTCACGGTAGCGCACGCCCTGCTGTCGCTCACGCTGCCGTTCAACCTGCTGGGGTGGCCAGCGGTGTCGGTGCCGGCGCCCGAGGTGGTCGGTCTGCCGGTGGGGGTCCAGGTGGCCGCGGTGCGGGGCGGCGAGCAGGCAGTACTCGCCGTCGGCGCCCGGATCACCGCCGGATCTCACACCTGACGCGCCAGCCCGGGGTACTCCAGCACCAAGCCGTCGGCGTCCACGGTCAGCTGCGCTTCACCCGAGTTGCTGCTGATGCTGACCACCGGGGGCTCGCCCAACGAGACGGTGCAGTACGTCTGGGAGACCCGGCACACCTCCAGGCTGGGCAACGCGACGAACACCACCTGCAGATCGCGCCGGGCCGCGCCGCGGTGTAGGTCCAGCCGGCGAATCGGTAGCGCGTTGAACAGCGGGCTGAACGCCAGATCGACGTCCAGAGCACCGCCGAAGTTGGTACGCGCGGCGCCCTGGCCGTGGTCGACCAGCCAGATGCCTTCCTCCGAGCGAGTAAGGGTGACGTGCTGCTCACCAGTGGCCCGCGCGACCCGGACGGTCAGCCGCTGGACCACACACGCTTCGTCGGTGGTTAGCGAGTAAGACGCGGAATACGCCTCGGTGCCGTCCTGCGCAGCGCTGACCAATGACCCGTTAGCCCGCAGGCCACGCTCGCCGAGCACGACCCGAGCCCCCTCCAGCCGCAGACGATCCATCCCGGCCCAGGTGAGCATTCTGGTGGCATGCGGCGCGCGGCGGGCCACTGTCCCGCCAAGCACACTCGCCCCGGTCTGGTCCGCACCGGCCTGGTGCTCACCAGTTTGGGGCGCGCTCACCGGCCAGTCCGACCAGAGTCGTGTACGAGGTCCCGAACAAAGTCACGGTCGAGATCCACCGGAGCCTCCCTCGCACTGGTGGGGTGCTGCCCGGCTGGCGACCGGCTGCAGTCGCGAGCCTACCCATGCCGAATAATCGCACGACCAGGGTGCCGGATGGTTCGTCAGCCGGGGCTATCCCCGACCGTGCCCCGGCGGTGCCCCGATCGGGCCGCGATCGAGCGCACCCTGTCATCCTGGTTGAACCGTCATCGCCATGGCGCCATCCGATAGCAGGTATGCCCCGTCGAGTGCATGGAGTACTCTGCACTGCGGACGAGAGCCCGGGGGCAGTACTGTGCTGGCTGTCCGTCTGAGACAACAAGCACTTCCGCCGATGGCCGGGGAGCGCCCGAGCATGCGGGGATTCGCCCCGCGGTGCACGCCTAGTTTGCGCTCCCGTCCCGGCTGGCGGACCACCGTACAACCAGAACGAAGAAGGACCATATGCGCACGCCCGTCTCCGACCGCCGACCGCGAGCCGGAATGACCCTCACTCCCCGCCATCGGCAGAGCCGACCCTTGCCGATGAGCGCCGTGGCCGTACGTCGCAGCCAGTTCGGTGAGTTCGAGCTGCGCCCGGTGCGGGAACACACCGTCGAAGCGCTGACCGAGCAGGCGGCGCCCCCACGGGCCGAGTAGCGCCCGCCGCGGCGCACTTCGAGCAGGGCTGACGACGTTCGTCAACAGTCCCGCTTCCGCGATCCGGGGGGCGACCCTTACGGTAACGACATGCTGACAGTGACCGAGGCAGCCGCCCGCGCCATCAACTCGCTCGTGACCAAAAACCAGATGCCGGAGAGCGCTGGCCTGCGCATCGTCCCGCAGAGCAAAACCAGCCGGTCCGAGGGGATGGCACTGTCCATCGCGGCGCGTCCGGCCGACGATGATACCGTGCTCGAGGCCCCCGACGGCGCCAAGGTGTTCTTGCCGGTCAGTGTGGTCTATGACCTCCACGAGCAACAGCTCGACGTCGAGGTTCTCGATAACGGCGACCCGCACTTCTTCGTCGAGCGCCGCAGGGAATGATTGTGGCGCCTACCTGGTAGTCAGGGTTTCAGGTTGGCGGGAAGCGTGTCGGTGATCAGGATTCGGTCGATTGACGCGTGCCGGACGCGGAGCACGATCAAGGCGTAGTGACCGGCAACCGCTGGTGGGCTGGCCCCGATGATCGTGCCCGCCGGGTAGTCACCGTGGTAGACGACCAGGCAGGCCTTGGGCCAGCTGGACCGCGCCGGCGGGTGCGGACGCGGTAGCCCTGCGTGCGGCCGCGGCGGCAGTGGTGTGGCACCCAGCTTTCGGCTGAGGGCGTCGGCGTCAGCCTTGCTGATTCGCCGGACCAGGGTCAGCGTGCCCTCGTCGTGGACGACGTCGCGAGCTAGCGGTAGCACCGCCGCGCAGCCGGCGACGTGGCCGGTGATCGAGGCACCGCTGCGCGGTCCGGAGCAGGCCGCTGCCCCGGCGAGGGCGAGAGCGACCCCGGCCACCGCGGCGCTGCGGCGCCACCGCCGGACACTCATGATGTCGATTCCACTTCAGCGACTCCGGTGGTCACCGGATCGGGGTGGGTACCGACCGCGAGCTTCGTAGGAGCACGGGACGTTCCCCGCAGGGCCAGCCACGCCAGCCCGCCAGCGGGGATGCAGGACCAATAGGCGATCAGCCGGTAGAGCAGCACAGCGGCGAGGGTGATGGTCTCATCGCCGCCGAAGGCCACCAGCGCCAGCGTGATGCTGCCCTCCACGACCCCGATCCCACCGGGGGTCACCGGCATGCTCGCCGCGATCTGCCCGGCGCAGTAGGCCAGCAGCAATCCCGTCCACGGCGGCGTGCTGTGCAACGCCACGAAGGCCAGCGCGAGCACGGCAACGTCAGCGAGCCAGGACACCGTCATGAGGATGAACACCGCAATGCCCGTGACCGGGGGCAACCGGACGGCACGCAATTGATCAGCCCAGGTCTTGATCGCTGTTCGCAGGGCCGCAACGTAGGGCCGGAGCCAGCCCATTGGCAGGTGAACGCTGCGCAGGTGGACGTTGGGCAGCGACCGAGCGAGCCCAAACCTGACCGCGGGGCGGCGCAACAGCGCGTAGCCAGCGCCGAGCAACGCCAGCACACCGAGTATCGCGAAACCGATCGTCTGCAAGCCCGGAATCGGGTTGTCGGCACCGGGTATCTGGACCGCGACGATGGTCAGCACCGTGATCGAAGCGACGTAGAACACTGAACAGACCGCGAACATCCACCCGGCCAGCGCCGCACCCACCTGGCGACGGCGCAACACGCCCACCATCACCACGCCAGAGGCGGCGAATCCGAATGGCAGGCAGTACGCCGCCCCGTCCCCCGCCAAGGTGGCCGCTGCCATCGTCATCGGCCCGACCACGGCACCTCCGCGGCGCAGCACCAGCGCGCTCGCGACCCCCCTCGCAGCATAGGACAGCACCTCAACGAGCACCGCCACCACGACCCACCCCAGCCGGACTGAGGTCAAGGTGTCAGCGGCGGTGAACAGCTCGTCGCTGCTGTCGAACAGCACCCGGCCAGCCAGTCCGGCGGCGGCCAGCCCGACGACCGCCACAGCCGCCCGTCGCCACGTCTGGCCGGTCAGCGCCACCATCTCACCCTGTCCTGAGCCCACATCCCGCGCAACCCTACTGGGGCTACCCGCTACGCCGTTCGGACCATCGCCGGACGCTCACTGTGAGGTATCGTCCCACTATGGACGGTTATACCGCGCCAACCTAGTGGCCGTGTTGTGACGTCCTCGTACCCCAGGGGAGGCAGCATGATCGTTCTCGGCATTATCCTACTGGTGGTTGGCCTGCTGCTCGGAATCCATCTTCTGTTCACGCTCGGGATCATTTTGATAGTCGTGGGAGTGATCCTCGAGCTGCTCGGCGCCGTCGGACGCCCACTTGGTGGACGACGACACTATTACTGACGTCCGGCATTACTGACGTCCGGCGGGGGCAGCGTACGCAGCTTCGCAGCCCTGGTCGTTGAAAGTGAGCCCGACTCGTGAGTGGCACACCACTCACGAGTCGCGGTGCGCCAGCACCGCGGCCAACGTCGTGCCGTCAGGCACGCCGTGACCGGTGCACGGGTCCCAACCCGGGCCGGCGGAGTACGCTCCGTTGCCGCCGACGGTGATGTCCCGGAAACCGGGTGCCGCGGTACCTGCGGGCACCCCGGCGTACAACGCCGGCTGCACCAGCCCGAGCGGCCGTCCCGCCGCCTGGGCCAGCCGGGTCGCCAGGGCCGCCCACAGTGGAGCCACCGCGCTGGTGCCGCCGACAACGATGTCGGTGCCATCAACCCGCACCCGGTAGCCGGTCTGCGGGTCGGCGACGGCGGCGACGTCCGGGACGCCGCGTCCAGACCTACCGCGAGGCGAGGGCTTACCGTGCGGCGAGGGTTTACCGTGCAGTGAGGGCTTACTGCGACGCGAGGGCACTCCGGCCGAGGACTGCCAACTCGGTTGGTCGAACACGTCGCTGACCCCACCGCCGGTGGCCCCGTGCCCGGGGCCGTTGTTCCACACCGTTTCCGCGTGCACCTGGCCGGTCGTCGGGTCCGCGTCCAGCCGGGTGCCACCGCAGGCCAGCGCGTGCGGGCTGGACGCCGGGAAGTCGACGTGGGCACGCCTGTCAGTGCCGCCATCGGCGCTGCCGTCGTCGCCGGCGGCCACAGTCACCGTCACGCCGAGCACAGCGGCGTCGGCGAGCGCCTGGTCGAAGGCAGTGCGGGCCTGCCCGGTCCAGGCATCCTCGCTCTGACCCCAGCTGATGCTGATCGCGGTAGGGGTCGGCGTGGCGTGCGCGGCGGCCGCCAGGGCGTCGAGGAAACCGGCGTCGGTGTTGGGCGCGAAGTAGACGACGATGGCGGCGGCCGGGGCGAGCGCGCCGGCGACCTCGATGTCGAGCAGCACCTCACCGTCGGCGCCATTGGGGTCCTTGCCCGGGATGTTCGCGCCGCCGTCGACGCCGACCGCGCTCACCACCGGCGCCCTGATCCCCAATTCAGCGAAGTAGCCGTCGAGGTCGGCTTGGCCGAACCCACCACCCAATTCGAGGATGGCGATCGTGTGACCGGCGCCATCGGTTCCCGGCGGGAACCGGTAGATCCGATCGAGCTGCAGTGGGGTATAGCTGGTCGAGACCGCGTGCGGGTGCGCGACGCGCAACCGCGGGTGTGCCTGCGGGCGGTTATCGAGCCCAAGCACCGCAGTGACGATGCCGTCCAGGACGGCCGGGACGCTCAGCGCGGTGGTCCGCACCCGGTGGGTGACCTCGACACCAGCCGGACCCACAAAGGTGGCCAGCTCCAGGGACGTGCCGAACATCCGGCTCAGGACGGCCGCGGTGCCCTCGACGCGGATCAGCCGGGCAGCGGCGTGCACCGAAACCACTCGCGCCCCGAGAGCGGTGACGGTCGCGGTGACCAGGTCGACGTCAGCGGGATCGGCGCCGTAGTCCGCTGCCAGGGCCGCAGCCGGGATCGGTGCGACAGCAGCAGGATCGGGCAGCTCGGCCCGCCGGCGCAAGACCAGCGTGATCTCGATCGGCGTGTCCGCCGGGACGGGACCGGAGGCCTGGATCGCGCGCGGTATGAACCTCGGCTCGCTGCCGGGTAGCGGCCGCAGATCCGGCTCGGGACTCAGGTTGCTCATCCGCGGTGTTATACCCCAGGCCGCGGGACGCCGAGTCGGCTACGGTCGAAATTCGCTGACCCAGCCGGTCACGTCGTTGCTACACCGTTGATTCGAGCTTCCACGTCGCGCAGCCGGGCTGGCGTGAGGAGGTCGGCGACAATGGCGGGAATGCCCCGAGCGATGAACGTGCGGGCCCGATCGGGCGCTCGGAGCAACGTGGTCTGCTGCCGGTCCAACACCCGGAGCGCCTGCTGCGTTTGGTTGTCGATCTCCGCCAGCAGAGCCCGGTGCAGCCGGGTGCGGCCGGCGTTGGAGCGCTGGATGCGTGGAACGTCGAACATCGCCTGCCGCCCACCTTTCCACCGACCGCCGTCAGCGAGGTCCTCGAACTCACGGAGCAGGGCCACGGCTTTCCGGTTCGCCTCGTCGGCGATTTCCTTGAGCCCTCGGTCCAGGTCGTCGCCCCGCTCGTTCTGCTCCCGGCACCGTTCGAACAACTGCACTTCAGTTTCGGTAATCAGCTCGGTGCGGCGTTGTTGCACTTCCACTCGAAGCGCGGTGAAGCGCTGCCGGATTGTTGCGCGGAGTTCCCGATCGGTCATGTCTCCTCCTCCGCCTGCAGGCCAGGTACAACAATTGTGTCTTTTGTAGCCGACCAACGGGCGACCGTGAGGTAACGGTCGCCGGTCTAAAGATGTGGAGACAGCGAACGTCGAATGAAGCTCCACGAAACGCATCGATAGGGTGGCCGCAGCACAGCTCGGCGTGTCCGGTCGTGTCGCCTCTGCGCTTGCGCAGCCGCCCGGGACTGCACCGCACCGTCGCGCCCCCAGCGGCGTCTGGCCCAGGTCGCGGTGGTCGCCGGCGAGACACCGGCCGCCGGGTGACTGCGCAGCCAGCCAGCTTGATTAGTCCATTTGATGGTGGGACAAATCGGGTAAGGGTGATGTAAGATCTTTGTAGGGTTCTGGACCGAGGCGGGCGGGAGGCATCGTGATCGTTCTTGGCATTATCTTGGTCGTGGTGTTCGGGTGGCTGATTGTGATCCCGATTTTGTTCTATCTGGGAATCGTCCTGATAGTGGTCGGGGTGATTCTGGCACTGCTCGGTACCGCGGGACGTGCAGTCGGGGGCCGACGGCACTATTACTGACGCTCAGGCTGTGGTGTCGGACGTTGGGGTCCGCATCATTGGGGTCGGCATCACAGCCTCCGGTCGTCTCTGACCTCAGACGTGGTCGAGGCGGGGGAAGAGCACTTCACGGGTCAACAGGAGCAGCGCCGCGGCGACGGGGATGGCGACCAGGGCGCCCACGATGCCCAGCAGAGCGCCGCCCACCAGGACCGCCACGACGGTCACCAAGGCCGGCACCTCGACCGCCCGGCCGATGATCTTGGGGACCAGCAGGTAGTCCTCGACCAGCCGGTAGACCACGAAAAAGCCGACGGTCGCCAGGCAGACGGGCAGCGACACACTCAGCGCGACCAGGCAGACCACCACCCCCGCGATGGTGGAGCCGATCACCGGGACCAGATCCAGGATCGCCACGAAGATGCTCAGCAACAGCGCGTAGGGCACCCCCATGATCGCCAGATAGATGAACGACAGGGCACCGGCGATCAGCGAGATCAGCAGGTTGCCCAGCACGTAACCCCCGACCTTGGCGAAGATCTCATCGCCGAGCAGGATCGCCCGTGGCCGGCGGGAATCCGGCACCAGCCGGTAGAGCGTCGCCCGGATCCGGGGCAGGTCGACCACGAAGTACACGATGAGCACCACGACGATCAGCGTGCTGGCCAGCGCACTGAACACGACCTGACCGGCGCCGAGCAGGCCGTTGGCCAAGCCCGAGGTGTCCCCGCTGAGGGTGTGCTGTATGCGTTGTTGGAGGTGGAACCGATCATTGAGCTGACCGAGCAGCGAATTGTGATTCTGCAGCCGGGACACCATGCCCGGGGTTTGGCTGACGAACTGGGTAGCTTGGGCCGCCAGCGGGGGGATCGCCGCGGCGAGGAAACCACCTACCACGCCCAGGCCCACCAGCAGCACCGTGAGCACCGCCGCCCACCGCGGGAATTTGTGCCGAGCCAGCACCGACACCGCGGGCTCCAGGCCGATCGCCACGAACAGCGCCACCCCGATCAGCAGTAAAACGTCGCGAACGGTGACGATCATTTCAACCACGCCGATCGTCACCGCGACTCCGGCGGCGGCACTCATACCGATGAGAAATGGCGATCGGTGGTTGAGCGGTTTGCCGGGTGGACCTAGGACGTGCTCCGAGGTGCTGAGCTGGGAGGCGACCGCTTCAGCGGCGGCCACCGGCCCTTCATCACCGGTGTGCGGTTGCGCGACCAGCGGGTGATGACCAGCCCTCGGTCCGGAGCCGTGGTTTCCGTTTCGGCGGCTCGCGTTCTCCTGATCGGGTGCTGTAGCCACCATGTCCTCCTCTTTCCTCGGCCCTGTACTTACCCAGCGACTTCCCAGCAGCCAACGTTGCCGCCTCAACTCGTGTGGCGGCGAAATAGCCCGAAGATGCCAGTGAAAACCCCACACTGTACGAGTGCGCGCTCTTGGTAGCACATTATGCTACACACAGTGAGCAGCTCCGCACTCTATGACGCGATCACCTCCCCGTGCGCGGTGCATCGTGAGCCGTTACGATCGGGCGATGATCGAAAAAGACCACGAAGGTCTGCCCGAAGAGAGTGCAGCTGCGAGTGCCACACCTGCCGAGATGGCCGAAGCACTCGAATCCATTAAGTCAGCGGCACCATCGCTGGCCGGAGCAATCGACGCGGCACACGTCACACCTGAAGGACTGGCTGGTTCGCACGACAGGGCTTCACACGATGGGCCCACCACGGAGGAACACGATCGTTAGGACCGCAGCAACCGCTCCAGCGCCTCTCGCGCGGAGGCGTCACGAGCGGCTGCTCGGGTGATGTCCTCCGCCAACGCTTGCAGCCATTCGTCCACGCCGATGCTGCGACGGCTGATAACCACTCCGCGCACGACCTGCTGCAGCTCCGCTTCGATCTGACCGGTTCTGCCTTCACGCAACTCAAGGTTGCGGTCTTCACCGTGCACCACGACGCGAACAGCACGACCGGACCGGCCCGCTAACCGGTCGCCGACCGTGCGGTGGTAGTCGAGTTCGACCATGCCCGCCGGTAGCGCCTGAGCCAGCGCCCCGCTCAGTACCCGGGCGTAGGACGCGACTTCGGCGCGGTCGGTGCGCAGCATCGCCGCCAGGAGCTGCACGTCGCCCATCGGGCCGAGACCGCTGGGTTCAATCGTCATGGCTCATCGGTCGGTCAGGGGAAGAACGAGTTGCGGCTTGGCGATCACATGGTCGGCGCGCATCGGCCGCACCGCCGTGCCGATCGCGAAGAACTCGGTGGTGTGCCCGCCCCAACGATGTCCGAGCGAGAGCAACTGCACTCCCACGATGCCTTCGGCCGCCAGCTGTTCGGCTTCGGCCTGCATCCGGCTCATCGCCAGCTCCCGGGCATCGTAGAGCGCCTCGGTGAACTGCGGCAGCTCGACGTTCTGACCGACGTTGCCCATGGCCTGCCAGAACCGTTGGTGCGCAATGTGATAGACGCAGGAACCCATCACCATGCCCAGCGGGGCGTAGCCGGCCTGGATCAGCGTCCAGAAGTCCTGGCCGGACAGGTCAGAGGTGAACGGCTGGCCCTGGTTGTTGCGCCAGGACTGCCCATCGGGTGCCTGTGCTTGCTCGGCTGACACAGCGGTGCCGACGGCGATGAACTCGGCGATATCCGAGCCGAACTCCTTGAACTCGATGTCCAGCCGGACGCCGACTATGCCGTCGGCGCCCAACTGGTCGGCCTCGGCCTCCATCCGCGTCATGGCCAGCTCACGGGCGTGGTACATCGCCTGGGACAGCACGGTCAGTTCCTGGTTGGTGTTCCACCGACCCATCTGGAACCCGACGTGGTAGATGCTGGTGCCCAGGACCAGCCCGAGGGGACGGAATCCGGCCTCGCGAACCAGCAGGAACTCGTTCACCGACAGGTCCGAGGTGAACAGGCTGGTGCTCTGGCCAGGTCGCATCTCGGCGAGCCGGCGCATCGCGTCCTCGGGGACGCCCAACGCGGTGGGATCGGCGGTCATCTGCTCCTCGATTCTTAGCCCGAATTCTTTATCCAGCGCTAGCGCAGCGGCAGGATGGTCAATGATCGGGTCGGGGCGGTCGACCCCCGGTGAAAGCTCGCCAGCGCGGTGCCGAACACCATCGACTCGGCGACGTGGTCACGATGGTTCTCCGCCGGCTCGATCTCCCGGATCTGAAGACCCATCGACGACACGATCGCCCCCTCCGCCCCGGTCGAGCGGGCTTGCTGATCGAACTGGTACCGGGCGTCGGCGCGCACGTGGGCGACCAGCTCTGTGTAACCGGCCACCTCAGTGTTGCCGGCGCCCCACGTCGATTGCCGCTGCGTGCGCCAGTCGTCATGGCGAATCGCCACCGAGATCCCGTAGGCCAGCGCGCAGGGCACCCAGCCGGCCTGCAGCAACTTGGCGACATCCTGGCCGGCCAGATCGGTAGTGAACACCCGCGCGGGACGATGCCGGGACCGCGACCGGACCGCGGAACCCAACGCAACGAACTCCCGGTTGTCGTTACCGAGGTTTGATACGGACAGTCGCACGCCCACGACGCCATCGGCGTCCATCGCCGCGGCCTCCTCAGTCATCCGCGCGAGCGCGGTGCCGTAACCGCGGTACAGCGCATCGACGTAAGGCCCGAAGCCGACGAACCCGGCCCGGCCCCCTGACGTGACGGTGCCGCCGAGCCCGAATCCGCTGAAACCGCCCAGAGCCCCGACACCGCCGAAGTAACCGCAGCCGCCGAACCCGCTCCACCCCAGGTGCGCCACGATGCAGCCCATCACCTCGCCGACCGGGTCGAAGCCGACCGACTGCACCCCGACCGCGCCCGGCACCGTCAGCAGCGAGGTCCGCAGGCCGCTACTGGCGAAGCGGCGCATCCGTTCGGCGGCCACCGGCGGCAGTCCGCCACCGTCCCACTGCGTCATCAGCGCTCTCCTGTTTAACTGCCCGGCGGGCTGTCCCACCACCATAAGGGCCCGGCAGGCAGCCCGCGCTGCACGTCGTCAGTCCAGCGGCGCGGTGCGGTCGTGCAGTGGCATTCGGATCTGCCCGTGCAGCTCCGCGGTGCCGTGGTGAGCGAGCCTGCCGCGCAGCCGATGAACACCCGTTGCCATGACCGTCTCGCCTCCCTCAGCGCAAGCTGGCGCCCGCGTCATCCCACGGTACGACAGCCACTTGCACTGAGCAATGATTTTATAGTGCAATGCTTGCTGTGAGCATGGACCAGGGTGGGCGGCCGGCTGCTGTCGCGCCGGAAGTGTGCCCGCAGGCCGTGGATGAGGTGCTGACAGCGACCCGTGCATTGATCGCGGTGAGCACCCGCTCGCTGGGGGCGTTGGCCGAAGATGTGAGCGCTGCGCAGTACCGGACGCTGGTGGTGCTGGCGTCGCGGGGTCCACAGCGGATGGTGGATCTGGCGCAGCAGTTGCAGGTCAATCCGTCCACCGCGGGGCGAATGTGTGATCGGTTGGTGCGCAAAGGGCTCATCCACCGGCACCGGGCGCGTACCGATCGGCGCATCGTGCACGTGGCACTGACCGGCGAGGGCCGGCGGATGGTGGACGAGGTGACCGCGTCCCGGCGAGTGATGATCAGCGAGATGTTGGCCAGGTTGCCGATCGAGGCACAGCAAGCCGCGGCGGTGGCGTTGCGGGGGCTCTCCCGCGCGGCCGGTGAGATCCCGGACCGCGACTGGCCGACCCCGGCGGCGTGAGGCGGAGTTGATGCGAGACGTGTTCGGGTGGCGGTGGCCGCTGCTCGCGACGGGTTGGGTGCGCGGCAACCAGTTCGGGTTGTTCTTCGCCGCGCTGGTCGTCGGGGTCACGGCGGGCTTCGGGGCCGTCGGGTTCCGGTATCTGATCTACGGATTCACCTGGCTGGCCACCGGCTATACCGAGTTCGGCCAGCTGGGCCGGACCGCCAGTGCCCATCTGCCGTGGCTCGGGATCGGGTTTTTCGTGCTGATCCCGGTGCTCGGTGGGCTGCTGTACGGCCCGCTGATCCACCTCTTCGCCCGGGAGGCCCGCGGCCATGGGGTGCCGGAAGTGATGATCGCGGTTGCCGAGAACGGTGGCCGGATCCGCCCCCAGGTCAGCCTGGTCAAAGCGGTGGCCTCGGCGCTGTGCATCGGGGTCGGCGGATCCGTCGGCCGGGAAGGTCCGATCGTGCAGATCGGCTCGGCGATGGCGTCGGCCCTCGGCCAGCGGGTGCGGATGCCGGAGAACCGGCTCTGCATCCTGGTGGCCTGCGGCGCCGCCGGCGGGATCTCCGCCACGTTCAACGCCCCGATCACCGGAGTTTTCTTCGCGATGGAGCTGATCCTGCGGGAGTTCTCCATCGAAGCGATCTTCACCGTGATGCTGTCCTCGATGATCGCCGACGTGGTCAGCCAGGCGTTTCTCGGCAGTGCACCTTTTTTCACCCGGTTACCAGCCGCGATCGGGATGCACCATACCTACAACTACCTGCTGGTTGCTGTTCTGGCAGTGTTCGCCGCGCTGATCGGGCTGGGATTCAAGAACATCCTCTACAAGATCGAGGATCTGTGCGACCAGATCTGGGGCGACCGCCCCGAATGGGCCCGCCCCGCCGTCGGCGGGATCCTGTTGGGCCTGTTGCTGCTGGCGATCCCTCAGCTGTACGGGGTGGGCTACCCGGTGATGTACCAGGCGTTCGCCGGCAACTACGCGCTGTGGTTCCTGGTCATCCTCGCGGTCGGGAAGGTGATCGCCGCCAGCCTGACCATCGGCATCGGCGGTTCCGGCGGGGTGTTCGCGCCCTCGCTGTTCATTGGCGCCGCCTCCGGGATGGCCTTCGGCGAGATCGTCGACCACCTTGCCGGACCGGCCGCCGGAGCGCCCGCCCTCTACGCAGTGGTCGGCATGGGTGCGGTGTTCGCCGCCGCCGCCCGCGGACCGCTGACCGCATTGGCCAGCGTGGTGGAGATGACCGGCGATTTCACTCTCGTCCTGCCGGTCATGCTGGCGGTGGCGATCGCCACGCTGACCTCCCGCGCGCTGAGTTACGGCACGATCTACACCACCAAGCTGCTGCGCCGCGGCACCGACATCGAGCGACCCGGCGCCCGCCACGCGTTCTCCGAGCTCACGGTCGCCGACGCGATGCACCGCTTACCCACTTCGCTGGCCACCGTCGTCCCCGCTGCCGGCAGTAACAACGGCAGTGATCGCGGTCATCGAGCAGGCACAGCGCCGGACCGGACCGTGGTGCTCGGTCCGATCACGCGCACCCGGCAACCGCAGCTGCTGTTCGCCAACGAGAGTCTCGCCCAGGCGCTGAGGCAACTGGTCCTCTACGGCCGCGACGGCCTACCAGTGATGTCCACCGACGGGCAGCACCTGCAAGGCTGGATCACCAACCAGAACGTGCTTCGTACCGTTGCCGAGCAGGTCGCCGCTGCCGAACCCGACATCGCTGCGGGGCAACGCGCCGCCGAATGGGCCGATCCCCAAGCCGGTGCAGCCGGCCACGACCCACACACCCAACTGCCCGGCTACCAGATCATCGAATACACCCTGCGCAGCGACTCGACCGCGGCCGGGCGCACCCTCGGCGACCTGCACTGGCCACCCGGCCACCTCCCGGTGTCGATCATGCACGATCGCCGGCTCGCCGACGCCGACCCGCACACCCCACTCACACCTGGCGACCGCATCAACGTTCTGGTCCCTGTTCCTCCCATTGCCGACACCGCGTCAACCCAAGTCAGTAGGTAGCGCGGCGACGGGGCCGACGACAGCGATGCTGACCAAACTCCCGGGTGACGGGTTGTTTCCGGTGGTCCGGGCCACGACGTGGATCTCCGCGGCCGGGTTGCCATCGGTGCGCCCGGAAGGCGTCACGGCGAGGGTGATGGTGGCGTCGTGCCCGTGGTAGTCACGGCGCAGGACCCTTCCGGTGACAGCATCTGCGTGGTCGCGAGACGCAGCCGGTCGTAACTGGAGTTGTTCGGGTCGGACCATGATCAGCGCCGCGGCGGGAAGTTCTGGGGTGTCGAACCGCGGGGTACCGGATCGCAGCGGGTGCTCGCCCAGTGGGCTGCGTGCAGTGCGGCCCAGTACGTGGCCCGCCAGCAGGTTGGCCTCGCCGACGAAGCGGGCCACCTCCGCATCGACGGGTTGCTGGTAGAGGGTGACCGGATCGGCGGCCTGGACGATGCGGCCGTCGCGCAGCACCGCGACGACCTCGGCCATGGACAGGGCTTCGTCCTGGTCGTGGGTGACCAGGACCGCGGTGGTGCCGCTGCGATGCAACGCGTCGGCAACGTCGGTGCGCAGCTGGGCGCGCAGCCCGGCGTCGAGGGCGGAGAACGGCTCATCGAGCAGCACCAGCTGCGGGGCCGGGGCGAGCGCGCGGGCCAGGGCGACTCGTTGTTGCTGGCCGCCGGAGAGCTTGTGGGGTGGGCGGTCGCCGAGACCGGGCAGTCCGACCAGCTCGAGTCAGCTCGGCCACCCGGCGACGCCGCGCCGCCCGGGGCAGTCCGAAGCCGATGTTGGCCGCCACCGACAGGTGCGGGAACAAGCCGCCCTCCTGGGGGACGTAGCCGATCCGGCGGTGTTCCGGCGCCAGCGGGCGATGGCCGTCGTCGACGGTGCGGCCGTGCAGGGCCATGGTGCCGGCGTCGGTGGTCTCGAACCCGGCGAGCAGCCGCAGCAGGGTGGTCTTGCCGCAACCCGACGCACCGAGGACGGCGGTGATGGTGCCGGCCGGGACGTCGAGGTCCAGACCAGCGAGTACCGGGTGGGCGCCGTAGGCCTTACGCACCCCGCGCAGCGCCACCGCGGGCGGCGCGGCGGCCGGGTCGAGCGCCGAGTGCCCGTCCGAGTGCGGAACCGACCGGGTGATGCCGGGGTGGGTCATGACACCGGTCTCCTAAGTGGACAGCGAGTCGATGCGGCGGGTCAGCAGGTAGGTCGGCAGCGCGGACACCGCGACCATGAGCGCGGCATACGGCGCGGCGGCTCCGTAGGCCAGGCCGCTGGTGTAGACCCAGAACTGGGTGGCCAGGGTCTGCAGGCCGGTGGGGCGCAGCAACAGGGTGGCGGTCAGCTCGGTGGTGGTGGACAGGAACACCAGCGCCGCCGCAGCCGCCAACCCCGGCCCGAGCAGCGGCAGCGTGACCCGCACCAGCACACTGATCGGCGGCCGGCCGAGGCTGCGGCCCATCTCGGCCAGTCCCGGGGGGATCTGGGTCAACGTGGCGCGCAGCGCGATCAACGCCAGCGGCAAGAACAACACCGCGTAAGCCAGCACCAGCAGCGGGGCGCTCTGGTAGACGATCGGCAGGTAGTGCAGCGCGAAGAACACCAACGCCAGCGCCACCACCACCCCTGGCAGGGCACGCGCCAGGTAGGTGCTGCGCTCGAGCAGGACGGTGAGCCGGCCGCGGTGGCGCACCGCGAGCAGCGCCACCGGCAGCGCCAGCAGCGTGGCCGCCGCCGCGGCCGCCATCCCGAGAGTGAGGGTGTAGCCGGCGGCGGCCCAGATCGACGCCGGGGGCAGCGTGGTCGACCCGCCGCGGATCAGCCAGTAGCCCAGTGACCCGATCGGTACCCCCAACGCGAGCACGGCCAGCGCCACGAATCCGGCCAGCGCCGGCGCGGTGAGCCGGCCCAGCCGCACGGGTGTCGCCTGCCGGGCGGCGCCGCCGCCGATCCTGGCCTGCCGGGCGGCACCGGTGAGGTGGGTCTCACCGCCGAGCAGCGCCACGCAGAGCACGATCAGCACCACCGACAGCAGGGCCGCGGCGCCCGGGTCGAACCCGAGGTTGTATTCGGTGAAGATCTCGGTGGCGAACGTCGGGTAGCGCACGATCGCGAATGCCCCGTACTCCCCGAGCAGGTGCAACCCCACAATGAGCGCGCCACCGAGCATCGCGGGACGGATCTGCGGCAAGGTGACCCGCCGGAACACCGCTCCCGGTCCGAGCCCCAGCGAGCGGGCGACCTGGTCCTGGGCCGGGTCGCGCCCCCGCAACATCGCCGCCACCGGCAGGTACACTAGCGGGTACAGCGACAACGTGGAGATCAACACCGCGCCACCGAAACCGTATACGGCTCGGGTGAGCGACACCCACGAATAGCCGCTGACGAACTCCGGGATCGCCACCGGCAGCACCACCAGCACCCGCCACGCCCGAACAGCGGGCAGATCGGTGCGTTCGGTGCACCATGCGGCTGCCACCCCGATGACGACGCTCAGCGCGGTCACGGCCGCGGTCAGTGCGGCGGTGCTGCCCAGCAACTGGACCACGGTGGAGCGCAGCAGCAACGCCCGGGCCTGCGTCCAGCCCACCCCGCCGGCCTCCGCCAGGACGAACAGGGCCGGCAACGCCACCACCGTGGCGGTCACCAGACCGGCCCCGACCAGCGGAACCGGTACCCGGCGGCCGAGCAGGGTCACAGCAGTCCGGCCTGCTGCAGCATCGTGAGACTGGACCGGCCGTCGCCGAGATCGCCGACGGTCAGCGCGGGTGGGTGTAGCTGGTCGAAGGGGCGTAGTGGCTGGCTGGTGGTGACGCCGGACCCGAGCGGGTACTCGTAGCTGTCGGAGGTGCCGATGATGGTCTGGGCGGGCTTGCTGACCAGGTAGGCGAGGAACTTCTGGGCCGAGCTGGTGTGCTTGCTCGAAGCCAGCACCGCGGCGCCGGAGACATCGACCAAGCTGCCCGGATCACCTGGGCCGAAGTAGTGCAGCGCCGAGGTGGTCTTGGCCGGGCCGAGCTCACGCTGCAGCCGGTACCAGTAGTAGTGGTCGATCAGTCCGGTGGCGATCTCCCCGCTGTTGACCGCCGCGACCAGCGTCTCGTTGTCCGGATACACCTTGGCGTTGGTCTTCAGATCCGCCAGCCACTGCTTCTCGGCATCGGCGCCCTTGAGCTTGGCGACGGCGGTGAGCACCGGTTGGAAGTCGGTCTCGGTCGGCGCGTAGCCGAACTTTCCCTTCCACGCCGGGCCGGCCATGTCCAGCACGCTGGCCGGCAGCTGCGCCTCGCTGGTCGCGGTGGTGTTGAACACCAGCGCCGCGCTGCGCGCCGACACACCCACCCACCGGCCCTGCGGCGAGTCGTACGCCGCGGGCACCGCGGCCAGCGTCGCACCGTCGACCGGGGACAGCAGGCCCTTCTCCCGCAGCGCCTCCAGCGCCGGTGAGTTCTCCGCGTAGAACACATCCGCCGGGGACGCAGTTCCTTCCTGCAGGAGCTGGTTCGCCAGTTCCGCCTCATCGCCCGAGCGCAGCGCCACCTTGATCCCGGTCGCCGCCGTGAACCCGGTCGCCAAGGCCGTGGCGGTCTGCTCATGCTGGCCGCTGTACACCGTGATCGTCTGCCCGGCGGAGTCCTGAGGGCCTGACGGCGACGCGCCGCCGCAGCCGGCGATCACAAGCAAGCTGACCAGTACGGGGACAGCCAAGGCCGGCGGTACCGTCCGGACGCGGATCGTCGACATCATCGGCGAGCTCCTCACCTGCACCAGAGGGTCGTTGCGCCACCCACAAGGATGAATCTGCTAAAGGCAGCCTCACCTAATTCAGGACGTTCTGTCAACCAGTGTGGGGAAGTATCGCCGCGCCTGACACGACGGGTGGCAATCCTGGACGGAGGCGACGAATCGATCCCGGACCGCGGCGGCTTACCCTGCCTCTAGTTACCGAGAAGCGGGAGTACATGGAGGCAGGCATGGCCACGGCCGAACTGACGCTGCAGCGTGTCGACCTCGGCGAGATCGACTACCTCGACGCGATCGACGCCATGGCCGGTTGGACCGCGCAGCGGCGCGCGGGAACAGTCGGCGACCGGCTATTCCTGCTCAGCCATCCCCCGGTCATCACCTACGGGCAACGCACCGACCCCGCCGACCTGCGCCGCGGCCACCACGAGATACCGCTGGTCGCGGTCGACCGGGGCGGATATGCCACCTACCACGGCCCCGGCCAACTCGTGGGTTACCTGATCATGGACATCCGCGGTCACGGCGCGGCCGATGTCGTGCGTTGGCTCAAGGACGGCCTCGTCCGCGCGCTGCAGCAGCTCGGTTTCAGCACCCAACGGCGTCCCACTCCCCCGGGCGCGTCCAGCCTCGTCGGCGTCTGGACCCCCGATCACCGCAAGGTCGCCTCCATCGGCATGCGGATCCGCGGCGGGATCTCCAGCCACGGCTTCGCCCTGAACATTGACCCCGACCTACACGCGTTCGAACAGTTCACCGTCTGCGGCCTGCCTGACGTCACCATGACCTCGCTACGCGAGCTCGCCGAACAGACCGGCAAACCACTGCCCACCGACGCCGCCGTCCGCGACGCGGTCACCACCGCGCTGACTGAGGTCAGGCATGAGTACCACGATAAGCGCCCAGGCCAGTAGGCCGCAGCGCACTTCAGAAGGGCGCCGGCTCATCCGGGTCGGGTGGCGCACGCGGGGGTGGCGGTCTGGCTGAGGTGGGGGTCGTTCCAGGATGTGCTCGCCACGGCCGTGGACCGCGCTCTTTCGGCTGAACAGACCCTTCCCGCCGCCCGCCACGAACTGGTCGTGGCTAGGTCAGCGGGCGCTGTGGTCGCGCAGCAGCGACGGCAGAGTGCGCAGCAGGATGGACAGGTCGCTCACCGGGTTGCGGGTGTGCACGTAGGTCAGGTCGAGATGCAGCATCTCCAGGGTGCTGACGGTGGAGCGACCGCTGACCTGCCACAGCCCAGTGATCCCGGGGCGTACCGAGAACCGCGGCTGGAACTGTGCCGGGAACATCCGGGCTTCCCACTCCAGGCACGGCCGGGGACCGACCAGGGACATGTCGGCGAGCAGCACATTGAGCAGCTGAGGCAGCTCGTCGAGGCTGGTCTTGCGCAGGAACGCCCCGATGGGGGTGACCCGGGAGTCGGCGTCGAGCTTGTAGCTGCCGTTGACCGCGGTGTCCTCGCCGCGGAGCTCGGCGGCGATCAGCTGGCGTAGCGGCTCGTCCCCGACCGCGGTGCGCATGGTGCGGAACTTGTACATGGTGAAGGGCTGGCCGCGGTAACCGATCCGCTGCTGCTGAAACAGCGCGGGACCTTTACTGGTCAGCCGGATCGCCAGGCCGATGATCATCATCGGTATCGCGAGCACGGTCAACACCACGACCGCCACAGTCACGTCCAGGGCGCGATTGAACGCTGAGCCCCGCGTCTGTGTCGGCGTGACGGACGAGATCCCGTGCGCTCTGCTGAGGGACAACGCATCAGGCTTTCGGTTCAACAACTCATGCTCCCCCGTGATCGCTAGCACCGTGAACGTCGACAGAGAATCGCCGGGGACCCACCAATGCGTTACGGGTTGGTGGCAATACGTGAACAGATGCCGTGCCGGGGCACCGTCGGACACCGCGGTCGGCGCAGTATCAACAGCTCCACCGGCGCCCCGGGACTCCACGGGGCAGGATTGCCGAGTGGTCGGTGCGTCGTTCGAGGGGTGGGAGCCACCGCCCGACGCGTTCGCGGTGGTAATGGCGACGGGGATCGTGGCCGTCGCCGGGTACGACCACGGGTACTGGCGGCTCGGTATCGCGCTGAGCGCCGTCGCCGTGATCGCCTTCGGTGCACTGGCACTGGTCTTTGTCCGGTGGGCAGCCAACCGGCCCGTCGGGGTCGTCGAGCGAACCCGCGACCCCGACGTCACCCTGCGGATGTTCACCTTCGTCGCAGCCTGCGCGGTCCTCGGGGTGCGCTTCAACGATTACCTGGCGCTGGTGTGGCTGCTCGGCGGCCTGGCACTCGCCGCGTGGCTCGTGCTCGTGCCGCTCGCCCTGGCCGGGGCCGGTTCGCGGTCCGGCAGGGAGCTCAGAGATCAGGCGCGTGGCGCGTGGCTGCTGCCCAGCGTGGCGACCGCAGGTCTGGCGATCACCGCCGCGGACCTCGCCATCGGACACCGAGCAGCCGCACTCGTCATCATCGCGACTGTGGCTTGGGGCTTGGGAATGGTGTTCTATCTGGCCGTGACCGCGCTGATCGCCTGCCGGGTACTCGCGAAACCGGTGCGGCCGGACGAGGTGACGCCAGACAGTTGGATCCTGATGGGCGCGCTTGCGATCACCGCGCTGGCCGGTGACCACATCCTCACCGCGGCGCGCGCGCTGCGCGCACCGGCCGGCCTCGCGGGCTGGACCGGACCGGTGACGCACGGGGTGTGGGCGCTCGCCAGCCTGTGGATACCCGTGCTTCTTTACGCGCAGCTCTGGCGGGCCGACCAGGTACCCGGTTCGTTGCGCTATCGAAGCGCCTGGTGGGCGGCGGTCTTTCCGCTCGGGATGTACTCCGCGACGTGCGCGGCGACCGCCACTGAATTAGACATACGCTCGCTGCAGACCCTCTCGCTGGTTTTCTTCTGGATCGCCTTCACGGTCTGGACGCTCGTCGCTATCGGAGGGCTGCGACAGATCAGCCGGTCTGGAAATTCGACGTCGCGGTCAACAGCATGCTCTTCAGGGTGAGCATGTGGCTGCCCCGGGGCAGCTTCAACAAGACCGGATCGACCGCGTAAGACACCGAGCCCAGGGTATTCGCCGTGAGGGTGGCGACCTGATGGTCATCGATGTCGAGCTCGACGGGATGTTGGGGGAGAAAACCGGCCGCTAGCACGTATGTCGAGCCACCATTACCGGTCAGTGAAATGCTGTGCTGCAATCGCGTCAACGCGTCGGCCGCCTGATGCGAAAGGGTGCCGTTCTGCGCGCGGATTGCCGCGACGAGCTCCGGGACGAACCTGCTCGCATCGATCGTGCCCCAGCCGCTGGCGACATCGAATCCCGGGCCAGCCGCGAAACCCGCTGCGGCGGGCACGGAATTGTTCCCGGTGACAACATCGGCTATTCCGGCGGCCGCCCCGCGCGGACCCACTACGTCGTAGAGCACCTTGTTGATGGGACCGACGCTGCCATGGTTCAGTTGCGCGGCCAGGGCGAGTACGCCGGCGAACAGCGGCGCCGCCTCGGACGTCCCATGTTGGGCATCCATGGTGATGTCGGGAACCGAGCGGGTGAGCGAACCGACCCGGTCCTGGTAGGCCGGTCGCGGGTATACCGCGGAATAGCCGGCCCCCTCGGAGAACTTGCCGTGACCCCACAACGGGTCGAGGCCGACTCGCCGTCCCGAGGTATCGATATTCGGAACGCTGCCGCCTACTGCGATGACCCAAGGCGAGTCGTCCCATACCGCGGTATCCGGTGTAGCGGTGGTGGTACCACACTGCGCGTTGGCCACCGCGAGGTTCTGCACCGCGCCACAGTCACCAGTGGCCACCATCACCGGGATGCCCGCGGCCGCCGCGGCCAACAGACCTGGATCCTGTGCGGTGATCTCCGCCTTACCGTAGCTGTAGGTGCTTTCGCCCGTTCCGTCGCTGATCGAGATGGCATCGGCCAGATGATTCGTGCTGAGGTACTCCAACGACTGCATCATCTCCGGGGGCGCCACCTGACTCGCGGCGTCATCGGTGATCTCGCTGTCCGCCGGAGTGGCGGTGATCAGTATCTTCGCGTAAGGCGCGATCAGATGGGCCGCCTCCACGTCGAGCTCGAGCTCGCCCCGCCATGCCGCACACGAACCGTAGCTGCCGAGCGCCACCATTCCGGCCGGGCATTGAGCGGGCAGGTGCCCGTTACCTGAGGGATAAATGGTCTGGATCACCGGATCAGGCAAACCATATTCCTGATCGAACCGCTTGATGATGTCGTCGATCTGCGGATCATCCCAGCCTTCGACCAGCGCGATGGTCGTTCCGGTGCCGTCGATCCCCTTCTTCCACAGGTCGCCGATGTTGTAGCCGACGATGTCCTGCAGCCCCGGGGTTGCGTCGGCGTACTGCGCATAGTTCTTGGTCATGTTGTCCAGGACGGCGGTGAGCTTCTTGACGTGCTCCGGGTTGGGCTGCACTTGCGGTGCTGCTGGCGGGGGCAGGGAACTCTTCGCACCGGCTGAACTACCCGGTATACCTGCCCCACTACACGACGCCACGAACGCGATCGCGACTAACCCGGCAGCGGCGCTCGCCGGCCGCCGTCGCCGCATGATGTCAGGTACCTCCTCGGAGTTGCCGGCGTGCTGGCCCGCTGCCAGCTTCGGCGTCGAGGGTATCGTGCTGCGATCTCGCAGATTGAGGTGGTCACCCGAGGGAATTAAGCAAACTATTCGATGCCGACTCTGATCAGCGCGCGCCTCGCTCGGGGAAACCGGGGGCGACCTTCTCGCTCTGACCTGAACATCGGTTATGCAATCAGCTCACTGCTATTCATCGGACTGTTTCTGGTGAGCCTTGTCACCCAGTGCGGTCTGAGGCTGTTACTACGCAGGCAGTACCTGGCGGATCAGTCGGACCACCAGCAGTTCGAACAGATAGACCAGGCCAGCGGCGAGTACTTCGATGAGCAGTTCTTCCACGACCGCCAGGTTAGGAGCCGGCGGTAGCGGCCAGGAGAGGTTCAGCCGACGGCTTGGCGACCTCGACGTGAACAGCGGGTGGCGCCGATGCCTGCTCGGCCAGCAACGGACCCAGCCGGGACAGCACGGGTGGTAACAGCGCGGTGGCGGCAGTGGCGGCGGCGGTAGCGGTGCCGGCGATGGTCCAGCCGACCGGCCCGAGCGGGGTGCAACCGAAAAAGCCGCTCAGTCCTGGCGTCTGCACGATACCCACCAGGACGGCGGCCGACCCGAGGCTACTGGCGAGCACAGCGGGGCTGGGACCACCGATGGCCACGGTCTGGCCGAGTTGCGCACCGACGAGTGCGGCCAGCGCGACGGTGCGGGCCCGCTTGGCGCGACCGGTCATGCGGGCAGCGGCCCAGGCGGCGCTGGTCGCGGTGGCGGTGGTGACGGCGCGGGTGGTGATGTCGTGGGTCAGCGCGGCACCGAGGGAGGCTTCGGGTCCTTCGGCGAGCAGCGCGGCGGTGGACTCCGGATGGGGGGCCCGCAGCGCGATGGCCATCGCGGGTGCGAGGTCGGTGAGCAGGTTGACCAGCAGCAACTGGCGCGGCGGCAGCGGGGACCGGCCGGTGAGCGCGGCGCCGAGCACGGTGAAGGCGATCTCGCCGAGGTTGCCTCCGACGAGGATGCCCAGCGCCTGGCGGACCGAGCCCCACATGGCGCGGCCCTCCACCAGCGCCGCGATGATCGTCTCCAGCCGATCGTCGGTGACCACCAGATCAGCCGCAGTGCGGGCGGCCGCGGTCCGCGGCGCCCGAGCGCGATCCCGACGTCGGCGAGCCGGATTGCGGGGGCGTCGTTGGCGCCGTCGCCGGTCATCGCCACGGTGCGGCCGAGCCGCGGAACGCCCGCACGACGCGGACCTTGTGCGCGGGGGTGCCCCGGGCGACGACGTGACGCGTGCGGCAGTACCCGGTCCAGGCGGCGTCATCAAGGTCGTCGAGGTCCGGGCCGGTCATCACTTGACCGCCATGAGGACGTTGAGCCGGCTCGGCGATCGCCTTCGCGGTTGCCGGATGGTCACCCGTGATCATCACGATATGCACCCCGGCCTCGCGTAACCCGGCGAGCGACGCGGATGCGGCCGTGCGGACCGGGTCGGCCAGGGCGAGGAAGCCCAGCAGGGCCAGCTCGCTGACGTCCTCATCGTCGAGGGCCTGCCGGGGGCGGACCGCACGTTCGGCCACCGCCAGGATCCGGTAGCCCTGTGGCCGGCAGCTGGGGCGACCGGCCTGCGCGGTCGCGCGACGGCTCGTCCAGTGGCTATGCGCCGGAGGTGGGTGCACCGGGGCGAGGACGATCTCGGGGGCGCCCTTGACCGACAGCAGGCATCGCCCGGCGCGCAGCGGCCGAGGGTCGCGTGGATAGCCGCGGGCTGGTTCGAAGGGTAGGTCGTCGAGCCGCTGCCAGCCGGTGAGACCACGCTCGCGGGTGACCCGGCGCCATGCGGCACCGGTGGCGATCGCCCGGTCGGTCAGGTGCGCCAGGCGGCTCACCGCGGTGCCGTCGCGGGGTGGCGCGCAGGGCGGCGGCGAGGGTCTGCCGTTGCCGACCGGTCAGCTGCGCGACAGGGATGGGCTCGCCGGTGGGGTCTGAGACCGCGGCCAAAGTGATCCGGCCCTCGGTCAGCGTGCCGGTCTTGTCGAAGCACAGCGTGTCGACCCGGCCCAGCGCCTCGATGGTGCGGGGGTTGCGCACCAGGGCGCCAAGCTGGACAGCCGGCGGGCCGACGCCAGCTGCGCGGCGCTGACCAGGAACGGCAGGCCTTCGGGAACCGAGGCCACGGCGAGACTGACACCGGCGCCGAGACTTTCCCGCAGCGGACGGCCGCGCAACAACCCGGCGGCGACGACCGCACCGGCCGACGCGATCGCGATCGGCAGGGTGGTCTAGGTGATAGCGGCAAGGCGGGCCTCTACGCCGCTGATCGGCGCGGCGTCGCGGGCCGCGGCCATGCTGCGGCCGGTTTCGGTGGCCGCGCCGGTGGCCACCACGACGGCGGTGCCGCGTCCGGCGGCCACCGTGGTGCCCTCATACAGCATCGAGGACCGCTCGGCCAACGTCGAGGCTGCCACGGCGTCCGTCGCTTTGGTCACCGGGAATGACTCACCGGTCAGCGCGGACTCGTCGACTTGCAACCCGACCGCCTGCAGCACCCGGCAATCGGCGGGCACGACGTCTCCGCTGCCCAGCTCGATGACGTCACCGATGACCAGCTGCTCGGCCGGTCGGGTGACCGGATGCCCGTCGCGCAGCACCCGGGCGGTCACCGCGGAGCCGGCCAGCAGTCGGGCGACCGCGCGGTCGGTGTGCAGCCGTTGGGCCCCGCCGATCAGGGCGGACAGCGCGCTGACCCCGGCCACCAGGCCTGCGTCGACCATCGATCCCAGCGATGCGGACAGCACCGCGCCGCCGGCCAGGATCGGGGTCAACGGATTGTCCAACTCCTCCATCACAGCCCTGGCCAGGTTGGGCTCAGGCGGTTCGATGGGTCTGGCCGCCTGGCGGCGTCGGTAGTTGACCTGCGCCTCCGACAGGCCCTCCGGAGTGGTCTTGAGCTCGTCGAGGGCGGCGTCCACGGGCATGGCATGCCAGGCGATCTGCGAGATCGGGACGATCAGCTGGCCTCGGCCCAGCTGTTGACACGCCCAACTGCCGTGGACTAATGCCCCGGCGGCGGCCCCGTTGACACCGAGCATGGCCGCCCGGGCCGGCCCGGAACCCCACCGGGGTGTGGTCAGCGCACCCACAGCGCCCAACACCGAACCGGCTTGGGACAACAAGACCCCGCGGCGGCTCACCTGACGGGCCGCCGCGCACGCTTCTATCACCACGGCAGCCAGCTCAACGTCGTTACCTACCAGCACATGCGCCCCCCACGGCGGGTGATCGTCAGCCCCGCTGACCCCGATCCCGACATCGGCGTTGCCCAGCGCCTCGCGGTGCCCCGAGACCAGCAGCACGACCGCCCCGGTGCTTTGCAGGCTGCGCACCGTGCCGAGCAGCCGCGGTCCACCTCCTCGCACGACCTGCCGAACGCCGGCCCGGTGCGCGACCGCGGCCAGCGCTTCCGCTACTTCGGGGCCCACCGCATCAGCGTCCAGCACGACGGTGTCGATTCGGTCCAGCCGCCTCAGCGCGACGGAGTCGAGCACCACCGCACCCCTGCGCGAAATCAGCCGGACCAACCCGGTAGCGAAGGCTTCCCGGCCCACCCGGGCCGCTTTGGGCACCGCGGCCAGCGCCAGCGCAGCTGCCCGCCGCGGATTGCCGGTGGCGGGCAAGGCCACCGCGGCCGCTGCCAAACCAACCAGCGCAGCGGGTTCGGCGTAGGCCTCCACCGGTCCCGGGGGCAACAGCCGGGGCCGTTCCACCACCACCGGCTCGGCTGCCACGTGCTGAGCGTCGGCCAGCAGCTCGCCTTCCCGGGCCCGCCACGCATCGTGCGCCGCGCCGGCCTCTCCCAGCGCGCTGACCCGCTGAGCTGCGTCCACCGCCAAGCCGAACCAGCCACCGGCCAAGCCCTGCCCGGCCGCGCTGAGCATGGCCAACCCGACATCAGTGGCCGGGCGGCCAACCACCGCCTCCAGTAGCTGCCGTACCCGCGGCTGCGCGTCCACCGCGGTGACCAGCGCAGCCAGCTCGACCGGCAGCGGCGTCAACCGCACAGCGGCCCCGGCGCTGGACGCCACCAACCCAACCGCGTTGGCCGCCAACGCCCAGAGCCCCTGATCCACCCTCCCGCGGTCGGTCGGCGGCGCCGCGACCGTCCCGGCGTCAACCGCCGTTCCGGTGTCCGCGAGTCCAGCCTTCTCGAGATGGTCGCGCTCGACCCGGTCCACCACGTCGACCAGTTCCGCCAACGTCGTCACGGCTGAGGGTTCCAGCGCGATGACCGCCCGGCGCAACGGAGCGTTCACGCCAGCCCACGCCACCCCGGGCAGCTCCTGCAGCGCGTGGACCAACCGCTGCCCGTACTGCGACGCATCCGGCCGCTGCAGGCCCCGCACCTCGATCATGGCCCGATCGGCACGTAGACTCGCGCGCCGCCCCGCGACCCGATCGCGGTCCACCACATCGAGCACCCGCGCAGGCAGCGACAGCGCCGCCCCCAGCAGGTTGCGCACCGGACCGGCCGACGACACTAAGAACGCGCGGCCAAGTCCTTGCGCACGTCCTCGCGGGCCAAACGTTCGGCGACGTAGCTACCCACGCCCACCGCCAACGCCACCGGCCACTCGATGATCTCGATGGTCGCCATGGCCGCCAGACCGCCCAGCCACAACATCCGCATGGGGTCCACATCCCCGATTCCGGGCAGCGGCAGCCGGAATCCGGCCAAGGCACCCACACTCGTGGGCTGGCCTGATCCCTGCACGCTCGCGCCGACCTCAGCCTTCGCGGTGCTGGCCTCGCCCTCGAGGTCCTGCTCAGATTCTGAACGCGAACGGGTAGGCATAGTTCCTCCTTGGACGGGTTATTCCCAGGTACCCACTGGCCAACCCGATCAAGCGCGATCCCGGAGAACACCACCGAAAGGCACCCCATGACCGTCACCGACAGCAGAAAGTCGACCGGCGAGACCGCGGGATCGCGAGCCGCGGAGCAGGCGAGCCAGCAGACTTGCCTGCACGTCACGCTGCCAGCCTTAGGGCGGATCAATCTCGGACCACCCGACCAGCTCGCCTACCTAGCCGGGATCGCCACCTTGACCGCACTGGAGATCATCGAATGGCCTGTCGCCGTGATGATCGCCGCCGGCCACCTGCTCGCCGAACAACGCCGCAGCAACGCCTTCCACGCCTTCGGCGAGGCCCTCGAGCAAGCCTGACCTTCGCCGTGAACTCGACGTCACCGACATTTTCGTCGGCTGAAGGTCCGTGACGTCGAGTTCACGACGACTAGCCGCGCTGTCAGCGCAGGGCCCGGCCGCTACGTCCGCGGATCGCTCCGAACAGACCGGTAAGGACGAACAGTACGATGCCGACAATTGCCAACCACAGCAATGTTTTGATGGCGAACCCGACAACCACCAAGACCACCCAGAGCACCAGTAAACCGAGAATCAAACCCATGATGGCACCGCCTCTAATCTCGCCGACCCCTTAGTGAGGTCTGTGATCGCACCGGGGTTCCCCGCGGTGATCAGGTTTAAACGGACATCCCGGTCACCACCTCCGCGGCGGGGATCCGGATACGGTAGGAAATCACGGTGACCCCGCCATCGAAGAGCCTGACGATCCTCACCCGTCCGCTCGGCTGGACCGCCCCGCTGTGCGTCGTGGCCTTCGCCGTTGTGCTCGGGCTGGTCGCCGTGCACTGGCCGCCGTTGCTGACCGGCGACCAGGCGGCCGACAGCGCAGCGCACGTCGACGTGCTCGCCCAGCCCTGGCTACTGGCCGCGGCGCGGGCGGCCACCACTGCCGGCAGCGCCTTGGTCGTCGACGCGGTCGCCATCGTCATGGCCCTGGCACTGCTGATCATCAGATGGTGGCGCGGCGCGGCGCTGGTGGTGGTCGCTCGGCTCGGCGAGCTGGCCAGCACGACGGCGATCAAGGACCTGCTCGCTCGACCCCGGCCGGTGCTGCTCGACCCAGTTGACCACGCAGCCGGCTACAGCTTCCCCTCCGGACACGCCGCCGGGTCCGCCGCCGTCTACGGAGCGCTCGTGGTGCTGGTTCTGCCGCGAGCCGCCCGATGGACTCGGGCGCTGCTGCTGGCCGTCGGGGCGTTGCTCATCTGCGCCATCGACGCCTCCCGGGTGCTGCTGGGCGTGCACTACCCCAGCGATGTCGCCGCCGGGACGGCACTCGGGCTCGCCTGGGTCGGCGTCGCCGCACTCCTGGTCACCCGGATTCAGACCGGGGAGTTGCGCCGAGCGGGGCGGTGAGCGGCGGTAGCCTCGGGCCCGTGGAGGACACCTCACGTCGGACCGGCGACGAGACTGCTGACCCCGATGAGGCCACCCAGCACACGCTGCGGGCTCTCGCCGCCGCGCGCGATCAGCTCGCGCAGATGGAGGCATCGCTGTGCGCGGGTCACCACCCGATCTCCGCTCCGGCGGCCCGCCTGACCCACGTGCATGTGCCGGCCTGGTTGCGCCGCACCGAGGGGGAGAACCGCTGGCCGGTGGCTGTGGCGATTCTGGTCGCCATCGCGTTGCAGATGGCGCTGCCCGACCAGTTGGTGTTGCAGTCCCGGTGGCTACTGCCCGGCCTAGAACTCGCCGTGCTGATCGTGCTGATCGTGGCCAGCCCGGCACGGTTCAGTCGGGAGTCCCGGGCGCAGCGCGCCACCAGCCTCACCTTGACCGGCCTGCTCAGTCTGGCCAATGCCTGGTCCGCGACCTTGCTGGTGCTCGGCCTGGTGCACGGTCGGGAAGGCCAGGACGCCGCTCCGCTGCTGGCCAGTGGGGCGGCGATCTGGTTGACCAACATCATCGCCTTCGGCTTGTGGTACTGGCAG
Source organism: uncultured Actinomycetota bacterium (assembly GCA_963717245.1). Classification (GTDB taxonomy): domain Bacteria; phylum Actinomycetota; class Actinomycetes; order Mycobacteriales; family Pseudonocardiaceae. Next base: position 65,443 of record CAVQVV010000010.1, read on the forward strand.
TTCGACCGCGGCGGCCCAGCCGCCCGGGCGCACGCCCGCCAACTGGTGCCCGACTTCCAATTCGTGCAGATGCAGAGCCCAGAGCTGGCCCCACCCGATTGGGAACCGGAGTTCGTCGACTACCTGTACCTGTCGTTCACCAACGCCACCGCATTCAGCCCCACCGACGTGATGCCGCTGTCGCGGTGGGCCAAGCTGACCATGCTCGTCCAGTCGCTGATCTCCCTGGTCACGGTGGCTCTGGTGATCGCCCGCGCCGTCAACATCCTCAAGTAACGCCAGTGTGAGCAAAGACACGTTCCTGGCCACTCTCATGATCCTCACATCGAGGTGTCGCCAACCTCGCGCGCATGACGACATATCCGGGGCGGGTCGCGGTTTCGCCGCGCGCCCGCCAGATGCTGAACAAGGTCCCAGAGGTCACGATCTACTTCTGGGTCATCAAGGTGCTCGCCACCACGGTCGGCGAGACCGCGGCGGGCTTCCTGAATACCAACCTGGGCCTGGGCTTGACCGGCACCAGTCTCGTCATGGCCGCCCTGCTGATTGCTGTGCTGTTCTTCCAGTTCAGAGGCCGTCAGTACGTACCGGGGATCTACTGGCTCGCGGTCGTGCTGAATCAGTGTCGTCGGCACTCTGATCACCGATAACCTGACCGACAACTTCGGTGTTTCGCTGGAAACCACCACAGCCGTCTTCAGCGTTGCCCTCGCCGCCACCTTCGCGACCTGGTACGGATGCGAGAGAACCCTTTCCATCCACACGATCTACACCACCCGCCGCGAGGGCTTCTACTGGTTGACGATCCTGTTCACCTTTGCCTTGGGTACTGCGGCCGGCGACCTCGTGGCGGAGCGCCTGAATCTCGGCTACTGGATTTCCGCGATCATGTTCGCCGGGCTCATCGCGATAGTGGCCATCGCCCACCTCGGCTTCAAGGTCAACGCGGTCCTGGCCTTCTGGATCGCCTACATCCTCACCCGCCCGTTGGGCGCCTCCCTGGGTGACTACCTGTCACAGCCCTCAGACAGCGGCGGAATCGGTCTCGGCACCGCCGCCACCAGCGCGCTGTTCCTGGCCACGATCTTGGGCCTGGTCACCTACTTGACCGTCAGCCGAAAAGACGTGCTTCCCATTCCGAACACCGAAGCTGCGCAGGAACCGGCCACCTGACGTCAACGCGGTCGGCGCACCCGTTCACAATCAACTGACAGAGGGGAAAAACATGCCACCGGGGGCAATGCTCAAACAAACGGATCCAGACCTCGGCTATGTGATGCGGAAGCTTCCGCATGTCACGCTGCTGTTCTGGATTCTTAAGATCGTCGCTGTGACGCTGGGGGAAACCGCCGGAGACTTGTTAGGAATCACTCTCCAGATCGGCTACGTCATCACAGCGTTGATTTTCCTCGCATTTTTCTTGATCGTCGTGGTGGCCCAGGTCAACGCCAAGCGATTTCATTCGGCCCTGTTCTGGGCGGTGGTCCTGGGCACCAGCATGGTCGGTACCGAGATCTCGGACTTCCTCAACCGCGGGTTCGGCCACGGCAGCGCCCAACAGGGGATCGGTTACGCCTGGGGCGCGGTTATCCTCACCAGCATCCTGGCGACCATCTTCCTGGTCTGGTGGCGTACCGGCCAGACCTACGACGTGGAGAACATCTCCTCCCGTAAGGGCGAGATCCTGTACTGGGTCGCGATCCTGGTCTCGAACACCCTGGGCACCTCCAGCGGTGACTGGCTGTCCGACGACACCGGCCTGGGGTTCCGCAACGCTTTTTTCATCATCGCCGGGATCATGGTGTTGATCGTGACCGCGCACTACCTGACCAACCTCAACGGCATGGTGTTGTTCTGGCTGGCGTTCATCCTGACCCGCCCGTTAGGGGCGGCGGGAGGTGACTCGTTGACCAAACCGGTGGACGAGGGAGGCCTGGGCTGGGGCACATTGGGGGGTTCTGTTGCGCTACTAGCCCTGCTGATCGGGCTGATCGCCTACGAGACCATTCAGGTCCGTCGCCACCCGCTGGAACTGCTTGCGTTTCCGGTGTCTCGGCTTACCGGACGACCGCAGCGGCCCAACGGGCAGATCATCAAACAGACCACGCCGGTAGTTGACTCAATCATCGGCGGATGACCGCCCATCCTTACCTTCTTCGCGCTGAGAATCGGTTCGGTTGCCCATGGGCACCTGGAAGTTTGCTGGGAATGCCCGACGTGACCTGAAAATACGCTGGGAATACCGTACGTTCGATCGATCGGCGGGTACCGTGGTAATCGGAGAAACGCACCCGAGCGTTTCTCCGTGGAGGAGGGAAGGGAAACAATGCGAGCCTTGAACTGGCACCGCGAGGACCACCGCCGGGGCGACGACGACTGTGACAGGCGCCGCCGCCGCGACGATAACGACTGTGACAGGGGACGCCGCGGGTGCTAGTGAGTCACTGACATGGGGGCTCCCCCTCGCGCGCCCCGCGAGGAGGAGCCCCCGTCATGACCTGATTGGCGAGTGACCCGAGATGGTGCGGGCCGGCAGGTCAAGGATGACCGTGGCACCGCCGCCGGGTCGGTTGCGCGCGGTGGCCTGGCCGCCGTGGGCTTCAGTGATGGCCTGCACGATGGACAGGCCCAGCCCGGTCCCACCCCCGTCCCGACCGCGGGCAGCATCGGCGCGATGGAAGCGTTCAAACGCGTCAGGCAGGAATTCCACGGGGAAACCGGATCCGCGGTCCGCCACCTCGATCCTGATCCCTGTGCCGTTGGCGGTCGCGTTGACGTCCACGACGCTGCCGGCCGGGGCATATCTGCTGGCGTTGTCCAGCAAGTTATCCACCGCCTGGCGCAACCGGTCCGGATCGGCCACGATGGTCAGCGCGGCCGGGCTGTGCACAGCCACGGTCACTCCGCGCGTAGCGGCCCGGGCACTCGCACCACGGGCGGCGGAACTGAGCAGATCGGGCAGCAGCAGCGGGACCGGATGTAGGAACGGTTGGGCGTTGTCGGCGCGGGCCAGCAACAGCAGATCCTCGGCCAACCGGATCAAGCGATCGGTTTCCTCGCCCGCGTGGCTGACCGCCTCGACGAGCGCCTCGCGGCTGCGACCGGGGCGAGCCGCTAGCTCCAGCTCTGCGCGCAGGATGGCCAGTGGTGTCCGCAGCTCGTGACCGGCATCGGCGACGAAGCTGCGCTCGCGCTCCAGCGCTTCCTGCATCCGTGCGAGCAACCCGTTGATGGTGGAAGCCAGCGCGGCGATCTCATCGCGGGTGGACGGCACGGCGAGGCGCCGGCCGGTGTCCCGGTCGCTGATGTCCGCGGCCTGGCGGCGCATCCGCTCCACCGGACGCAGCGCCGCGCCGGCCAGCAACCACGCGCCCGCACCGGCGAGCAACACCGCGGGTGGGCCGCCCACGACCAGGGCGGTCTGTACCCGATCCACCGCGGCATCGGACACATCGCTGGTGGTGCCCACCACAACCAGCACCCGTTGGCCACCGGCGTGCACCGTGGTGGCCAGCAGCCGGCTCCGAGCGCCGGACACCGTGGCGGTGAACGAAACCTGGCCAGCCACGGCTCGCCGCCGCTGGGTGGCGTCAAGCAACGGTTGGGTGCCGGCCACCGGCGAGGAGGCCAGCAGCCGGCCGTTGGGGGCGCGAAGCTGGACGATCTGAGCCGTGGGACCGAGCTGCGGCAGCGTGCCCTCCGAGTCCAGCTCGTCAGCCACGGCCCGCACCCGGGCTCGCAGCCCGGCGTCCACTGAGGCGTCCAGACTCACCCGAAGCTGCACCACGAACGCCAATGCGGCTGCGGCGATCACCGCCGCCGTGCCGAGCGCGAACAGCATCGCCAACCGCAACCGCAACGGCATCGTCTTACCCCGGCTGCCCGGCCGTCACCGGGCTCCGACCGTGGCGGGTTCAGCGCGCAACCGGTAGCCCGCGCCGCGCACAGTCTCCAGCTGCTCCAGCCCGAACGGACGATCGATCTTGCGGCGCAAATACAGCACGTACTGATCGACGACGTTGGACACCCCGTCGTAGGCGAAATCCCACACATGTTCCAGGATCCGGGTACGAGTGAGTACCTGCCCGCGATGGCGCAGGAACAGTTCCAGCAGGGCGAACTCCTTGGTCGAGAGCTCCAGCTCCACCTGGCCGCGCCACGCTTGCCGCGTCGCCGGGTCCAGCCGCAGGTCGGCGGCGTGTAGCTCACTGGGCCGTTCCACCGCACCGCGGCGAATCAATGCCCGGATCCGGGCTGACAGCTCGGCGAAGCTGAACGGCTTGGTCAGATAGTCGTCCGCGCCGGCGTCCAGCCCCCGGACCCGATCCTCGACGGCGTCGCGGGCCGTGAGCATCAGCACCGGCATCCACCGGCCCGACTCACGCAGCCGCCGGCATACTTCCACCCCATCCAACCCAGGCAGCATCACGTCGAGCACGACCGCGTCGTAGCTGAACTCGTTGGCCTGCCACACCGCGTCGGTTCCGGTGCTTACCACGTCGACGGCGTAGCCGTCCTCCTCCAGTCCCCGTTTGAGCAGCGCTGCCATCCGCAGCTCGTCCTCAACGATCAACACCCGCATGCCGTCACCCTATGTGGGCTCGATGAGAACACGATAAGAACACCGCACTCCGTAGCCTCGGTTCTCTTCTTCGTCCGAAGCGCTGTCGATCTCTTGATCTGAGACGTCTTCGATGTCGAAGCGTTCCAGGATCTTTGCGCTTCTGACCCGAATCCGCGAGTTAGGGGCGCGACGCCGGTTACAGCGGCTGGTGGGTATCGGCGCGCCGGATGCGTCGCTGACGGCGGTGTCGGGAATGGTGGCGGTGACCGAGCTGGTCGATCGCCTGCGCATGGTCAAGTTGCTGGACGCGGCGATCGGGCCGATCAAGGCCCGCGATCGGGGGCACTCGGGTGGGCAGCTGCTGGTCGGATTGGCGGCCGCGCATCTGGCCGGGGAGGACTTCCTTGTTGGGCTGGACCGCCAGCGAGGTGATGTCGCTGGTCAGGTGCTCACACCGGTGCCAGGGCTGAGCTCGACCACCGCGGCGGGGTTGGCCCGGAGGTTCACCGAGGGGCAGTGGCGTGCGGTGGAGACCGGGATCGGCGACGTCCAGACCGCGATGCTCGCCGGAACTTTACTCCCCGACCCGGTTCGGCCGGCTCGTTGGCTCGTGCTACCTGTTCCTTAAGGACGCCAAGCGGGCACAGCCGATTCTGGAAGAGACCGCCCGAGCGTTGCGCGACCGCTCGAAGTCGCAGGCCATCGCGCTCGGCAACCTGACGCCGCCGCCATCCGCCAGGACAACCCTGAAGAAGCCGCCGCACGGCTGCACCAGGCAATCGACGTGATCGAGCTGACGTGGGGTGGGGGCGGAAGCGTCCACGGCCGGATTCCCGCCTTCGTTGGCGCGGACGAGGCTGCCGGACGGCTCGCAGGGCTGCCGGCCTGGGAACGAGCGCGGGTCATCAAGGCGGTACCCGACAAGGCACAGCTTCCCGTACGAGCCCGCGCGCTCGAAGCGGGCAAGCTCGTCTACATGGCCGTGCCGATGCTCGCGGACGCCTTGCCGTTCTACCTGCTCGACCCGAAGACCCTAACCGTGTCGCCCGTTGAAGCGGCAGCCAAGGAGGTAGCTGCTCGCGTCGCACGGAAGATCAGCGTCGAGGAGATGCAGCCCGTTGACCTGGTGGTCTGTGGCAGCGTGGCCGTCAACCGGGACGGGGTACGACTGGGCAAGGGCGCGGGATACTCGGACATCGAGGTTGCACTCCTGCAAGAAGCCGGACTGATCAGGCCGGAAACGGTCATCGTCACGACGGTGCATTCCGTACAGGTGGTCGATGAGGAGCTACCCGAGACCGAGCATGACTTCTCGGTGGACCTGATTGTCACGCCTGATGAGGTCATTCAGCGCGGACCAGCACGACGGCCAGTTGGCCTTATCTGGGAACACTTGAGCCCGGAGAAGATTGCGGCTATTCCGGTGCTCGGAGAGCGGGCGGGCGTTGAGTAATCTCACGCCGCGTGGCCGACCACGAGACGCTGATCGAGATTCCAGAAGACGTACTCAAGATGTACGGGCGCCGCTACCTGGAGCAGGAGGGGGAGCACTGAGCCAGCGCATCCAACCCGGCCCCGAGTTCAGCCAGCTCTTCCGCAGCTTCGAGCACACTGCCTTCCGGCTTGAAACGCGTGACCACTACAAATCCGCCAACGAGTCGGACGCGCTGCGCCAGTTCATCGCGGGCGAGCCGGTTGTTATGGGCTGGTTCCAGAACTAGCTGACCATGATCCGTGAGGCGTTCGCCAAAGGCCGACGTTTCTTCCGCGTACGTGTGGTGAGCTTGCCGCTCACCGACTACAGCCGCTTCGGTGTGTTCTGTTCCAAGCACACCAATGCCGCTGGCGAGGACGTTGAGGCTTATGCGAAACGTAGTGTGAAGAAGTGGAGTGCTCGGACGGCGTTGAAGGCTGTGGGGTAGGTGCGCTCGGGCCTGCGGTAGTCGGTGTGCATGCAGCGCCAAGCCTTGAAATGAGCGATCGCGCGTTCGATCACGTAGCGGATCTTATTGATCGAGGTGTTGAACTCTTTTTGCCAGTCGAGGAGCTCCCCGCCGGCTGGTTTGCGGTACGGGGTGGTGATGCCGGTTCCAATGTAGCCTTTGTCGCCGATAGCGTTGTCGTGGTGGAGAAGTTCGTTCAGGCCGGTCTGGTGCATGGCCTTTGCATCGTGGGTGTTTCCGGACAGGGGGTCGGAGATGTGCATCAGGTTCCCGGACAGATCGCAGACGAACTGGTGGGCGTGGCCCGTGGTCTTGTGCTTGCCGGAGTATAGCTCGGGTGCATCGGCCCAGGACCAGCACGGACACAGCGATCCGTCGACCACGGCGACTCGGCCCTCAATGTCCTCGGGCAGCTCGGGCACGAACTCGTCGAGCGCCTCGGCGATGATTTCTTCCAGGTCACCGATCGCTCGGGAGATCGTGGATTGATCAACGAACAGCAGTTCGGCGATCACTTCCTGTGTGATGTTGGTGCGGAAGTAGGTAACGACTGCTTTTACCGCCTGACGAAGCGTCAGTTCTCTGGGTCTGCCTTGTCCGCTATTCCAGACCACTCGCTGTTCGACGCGGTCAACGAGCTCGTCGAATTGCTCGGACGTGAGTCCCGTAGTAGCCTGGCCTGGCAATGGTCCCTCCGGGGTGTGAAGACTATTGGCGTAGCCTTCAAATTCTCCCGTTGGGACCATTGCCCTACTGGTTACGACACGCCGAAATGTTCAAGCTCTTTAAAGGGCTTCTGCATAAGCTTCATTCGCTACCTGGTACGGGGTCAAGCCACCGACCTACCAGACTATGACTACTGGTTGTTCGACTCGCGCAAGCTGGTGTGGATGCACTTCGATGACGACGAGAACTTCCTTGGCGGTGAAATCATCGAAGACCCCGCCGTGATCGTAGAGCACAATTATTGGCGCGATGCCGCCTGGCACCACGCCGTACGACGGGACGACCTTGCCACTGAATAGAACTACGAGCGTCACCAGTGTGCATGAAGCACGCGATGCACTGGGCAAACGACTCCGCGAGCTTCGTCGGTCAGCCGATATGAGCGGCAGGCAGCTCGCGGAATCTTTGTTATGGCCACCATCCAAGGTGTCCAAGCTGGAGAACGGCCGACAAACCCCCACCGATGACGATATTCGAGGATGGGCGCGAGCTACCGACAACGAAGATGACACAGAAGCCCTGCTGGCCTCCCTCCACACGCTTGAAATCCAGCACGCCGAGTGGCAACGGCAACTTAAGACCGGGTTGAAGCCGCATCAGCAGGAGATTGTCGAGCTGGACGCCATGACTCGGATCTTCCGGGCGTTTGAGTCCACCTTTATTCCGGGACTTCTCCAGACAGCTCAATACGCCCGTGCCCGTTTTGCGCAGAGCATCACTGTATTCAACGTACGCAACGACATCAACGAAGCGGTACAGGCGCGGGTACAACGACAAGAGATCCTGTACCGGCCAGACAAGCGGTTCCACTTCGTGCTCACCGAGGCGGCCTTGCGCTACCGGCTGTGCCCGCCCGAAATTATGCTCGGACAACTTGACCGCCTCGTCTCCTTCTCCGCATTGCCGAACGTAAAGCTCGGCATCATCGGCTTTGAGACGGCTTACGTGGTTGCCCCAGCTCACGGCTTCTAGCTGCTCGACAACGACCGTGTGATGGTTGAGACGTTCTCGGCTGAGCTGAATCTTGCCCAACCGCAGGAATTGGCCCTATATAGCGGAATCTTCGATTCGTTGGCAGCCGTCGCCGGTTACGGGCGCGCTGCACGGGCAATTATCAACCGTGTCAGCGCGGATCTTGCACCTGACGAATCGGAGGATGGAGACTAATTTCTTGCACGCTGACACGGTTGGATGATTGTGAGAAATACCGAGAAATCTTCTTTTCGTCTAGCAGTTTTCGGTCCTACTCTCCCAACGCGGGACTGCGAACCGCGTCCTTGCCTGCCTTCCGGCAGAGATGGAGAGAACCAGGTGACCGTTCATGTCGCCCTGCTCGGACGGGCACAGATCGACCGTCGTCGGCGGCTCATCGGGGAGCCGGTGAGTTGGTTGGTACACCCGGACAAGCCGATCAGGTACTTCGCTACCCGCATTCACGGCCTGACGAACACCGACGTCGCCGACGCCCCGGTATTCGCGACCATCAAGGACGACGTGCTGCGAGCCTTGAACGCTGACGCCCTGGTTGCTCATAACGCCCATGTTGATATCGGCGTGCTAAAGCGCAAACTCGGTGACTGGAACTGCCCCGAAGTGTTCGACACGCTCAAACTGGCCCGTCGGCTACTGCCTGACACGGGCAGCTACAAGCTCGGCACGCTGACCGAGACGTTCCAGCTGGCGGAGGGGTTATCCGATGACCTCTTGCCTCACCGCGCCACATATGACGCGGTGGTTGCCGCCCGCTTGTTCGTACGACTGGTCACCTTGGTCGACACGCGCCCGCTCAGCTTGGAAGAACTCAGGAGCCGGTCACCGAGAGAGGGCGAGGATGAAGCGCCTGCCCTTTTCTAACCACCAGCGGGGCGCGTTCGTCAGCGTTGACGGGGCGTCTTCGAGATCTGGGATATTGACCATGATGAGCCGGTGATAACGAACAGGGGCCCCGAGGGCAATGCCACTAAGTTAGTGGCGGTAAATGACGAAGGATCACCGCTCATGATCACTGTTTGTGTGCCGGGAGCGACATCTCGTGTCGTTTTTGACCCACAAATCGTGATCATGAGTTAACTCGCCCGCTAAACTTAGTAGCAGTGGCCCCGAGGGCGATCTCACCCTGACAGACACCATCGCTAGTAAATGAGATTCTGCCTCAGCGTCGCAGGTCGTCGAGCCCTTCTACGAGCACACCGGCGGGAGAACAGAACGACCGCCTTGAGATATTGAGCTGCTGCGTAGAGTGGCAGCCAGGCTCAGCGGGGGCGGCGGAATCGTTCGGCTAGTTCGGGGTGATCTTCCCACCACAGCCGGGGCTGGGTGTCCGATCGGTCGGTCGCCGGGCTGGCCTCTGGGGGTCCGAGGGCGGCATCCAGAGCCTCGAGGGTGTCGAGTTCCGCGTCGATGGCCACGGCGTCGCGCTGGTCTTCCCGCATCATCCGGGTCACCACCGCCGCGAGGAAGGGCAGCCCGGCCAGATCACCGCCGATCCACAGCACCCCGGCGCCGATGATCTGATCCATCCGCAGATCCGGCCCCCACATCCGGTGCAACTCCAGGTAGTAATGCGGAGCGATCAACGGGCCCAGCCACAGGGTCAGCCCCAACACCCCATCGAAGATCACTTCTGTGACGCTGATCGCCATCGTCAGCAGGTAGGGATCGGTGCGCGGGGTCGGGTCGATGCGAAACCGGGTCCAGAAGTAGAAGAACCCGGCGGCGACCAGGCCGACGTCAACGGCCGCGCCAACGACCGCTGATCGCAGGCTGGCCTCGTAGAGCGGGGTCAAGTACAGCACGAACAGCGGGGCGATCAGCGCGATCGTCACCACCGCGGGGAAGGTGGCGGCACGGGCCGCGGCGCTGTGCAGAACCCGCCCGGCCGCTCGACGGGCCGGCGCGGGGAGCACGTCGCGCAGCAGGGTCAGCGGCGCCCCCAGGGCGAGGAACATCGGCGTGATCATGAACAGCACGATGGTGCGCACCGCTCGATCCCAGAAAAGGGTGTGGGCATAGACCCCGACGAAGGTCACCGTCACCAGGAGGATCGACGCCACACCGATCAGGAACCACCACAACCGGCCGGTCGGCCAGGCCAGGCCCATCCGGCGTAGCCGGCGCACCGCCAGGCAGTAGGCCACCGCCAGGGCGGCCACCACCAACACGCTCGGGCGCAACGTCCACGCGGTCAGCAGCCGCTCCCAGGTTAACGGCGGCGGACTCGAAGAAATCACCATCACATCCATAAGCACCCCGCCAGGCTATTTGACGCACTGCACCCCGGTGCCGGAGATGCTGTCGGGGTCCGGGGCGTTGCCCTGGGGGGCGGCGGGTGTTGACGCCGCTGTAGCGCCCGACGCCGAATCGCCCGCCGGCGAAGAGCCGGCCGTGCCGAACGTGGCGGGCATCGTGTAGTCGGCGCCCAGGACTACCCGGAGGTGCCCGGTCGATACCGTCCTGTCCAGCGCGGTGGGTAGCTCACCGAGCATCGTGGCCAGCGTTTTCGCTGCATCGGCGGCGCCCGAATCGGGATAGTAGATCGTCGTGGTGCTCCGGTGCCGACGCGCGGTGCTGGTGACACCCTGGGTGAACCCGGTGGCAGTCAGCGCGTGTTCCAGCGAGCCAGCCAATCCGTTGCGATTAGTGGCGTTGATCACGTCCACGGTGCCTGACTGGCTGCCGGACACCGGCGCGGGTGCGGCGGCCGCCGGCGTCGGGCTGGGACCACCGATCAGGTTGTGCACCAGCGCCTGGACCCCCGGCACGTCGACGATGTTGACATCCTCGCCGGCGGGGTCGGTGCCGAAGCGGACGATCGGCAGGGTCGTGAAGCTGATGTTCCCGCCGGTCAGGGCGGAGGCCTGCTGGGCGAAGGACAGCAGCTCCAAGCCGGTGTCGGCGGCGATGTTCTCCTTGGCCACATTGATCAGTCCGCGCAGCCGAGCCGGGTTGAGGAACGTCCCCGCCTGTTTGAGTTGGAAGACCAGCGAGGCGATGAAGGCCTGTTGGCGACGTTCCCGATCCAGATCGCTGAAGTTCAGCTGGGTGTGGACAGAATCGCGGCGCTGGCGCACGAACGCCACCGCCTGTGCGGCGTTGATCTGCTGGTAGCCCCGGTGGAAGTCGGCACCGGAGAAGTTGTCCCGGGTGTCCTCTTTCAAGCACACCGTGATCGGCGCAACCACCTGGGCGAGTTGGTAGAAGGCGACCATGGTGACCTCCACGAAGTGGTCAATCGGCACGCCCCCCAGAAACTGGGCAACCGTGTCGACCTCTTCCTGGCGACCGGCGTCGCGACTTTGCTGTTCCAAGCTGGCCTGGTCGCCCACTCCGGCAGCCATCAGCCTTTTATGCTCCTGGTCGAACGCAAAGCCATATGCTTGCTTGATTTTCCCCTTCGCAACGCCGTCCGGACTGCCCGCAAGGCTGACGTAGTCGTCTCGCGGGATGGAGATGGCGGTGGCCCTGGAACCATTACCGGGAAGGTGCACCAGCATCAGAACATTGGCATTGTAACCGCCGACCTGCTGGTCACCGGCGTGCAATGCCTGGTAGATCTCCGCTGGCAGCGGGTTGCCCTTCTCGTCGAGCCGGCTGTCCAATCCCATGATCAGTATGTTGGTGTCCCCACCAACCGACTTCGGGGCATCGCCACGGATGGCGTCCGACCGCCCGATCCCGGTCAGGAGAGCCTCGTACTGGCTCCAGCCATACCCGGTGACACTGAACACGAGCAGCGACACCAGCGCGATGACCCACCGCGCGATCGATCCCCATCGACGGTCGCCGCGACGGGTTGGGCGATGCCCGGGCCGCTGACCGTTGCGGCCACCACGGTGCCCGTTGACGTGAACCTGCGCTCGCGCCGATGTCCGCGGTGACCGAGCAGGCGGCTCCGGGCGACGGCGCGGGACGCCGGACCGCGGCGCAACAGCACGACGCCCGCGGTCACCACGGGGCCGCCCGCCGGGACCGACGTATCCCTCGCCGCCAGCCACACCACTCCCTGCGCCTGTGGTCAACCGCGCCCGGTACCTTCGCCCGCTTTCGTCCCCGACCGGTAGACGTGCCAACGCCACAGTAGTTGCGCGATGTCACACGGACGCGCTCAGCATTCTCTATCGGGCCCGGGCCGACGGCGATGCGGGCAGCGTGCGTTCCAGCGCCTGCCAGCCGGTGTCGTGGGCATATTCGGCGGCTTCGGCGCGGCCGCCGCCGCGCAGCCCGAACAGGCGTTTGGCGACCAGCAGGTAGCCGATCACGGCAAGGTTGATGACCAGAGCAATGACCTTGGTGAAGGTGATCTGGCCGGTCAGCTCGTACACCTCGGGAATCAACAGCAACGTGGTCGCGATGAAGGTGAGGTACTCGGCCCACCGCGCAGCGAACCACAGCCCGACAGCTTCGACAGCTTCCAGCACTGCGTAGCCAGTCAGCACCAATCCCACCAGCATCACGGTGGACGGTTTCGCGGAGAAGGCACGCTGCAGTTCCCGGAGAATGCCACCGCCGGCCTCACCGTTCGGGCCGCCGACGCCGCCCTGCACCGCGTCCAGGATCCGGTAGAACGTGTGGCTCAGCGCTACCCGATTAGCAGCGAAGAGGAATACCGCCACCGCGAGAACGCCGAGCACGAGGAAGTGCACGAGCCGGTCGAGAGCGATCAGGCGCAGCACGTAGCGGTCCCGCAGCGGTCGTCCCCGCAGCGGCAGGGTGATCTCGTCTCGATCAGGTAGATGCTCCCGAGTCGGCGCCAGCGGTGGCGCCAACGGAACCCACGCGTCGCATCGCACACAGCGATACCAGCGAAGCCCATCGCCGGGTTCGCGCACGAGCAGGTCGTCGACAGGTCGGATCGTGGCGACGTCGGTGCCGAGCAGTTCATGGCCGCGCAGCCCGCAGCCGATGAGCTCGTAGTGAAACTTCGGCCGCAACCGCTTGCCACGCTCAGTCCCCGGCGGAGCCTGGCCGCCCTCCAGCTCCTGATCCCCCGCCATCAACCCTCACCATCGTTGAGCCGAACCGCGCATCAGGCGCACAAGCTACGCGTGACCGGCAAGCCTAGCCAGCGGACGGGCTGATTGACGGGGTCGCACCCGGAGGAGCAGGCGGGGTGGTAGGGACGACAGGGGAGGTGGTGGTGACGGGGGTCGAGGTGGGGGACGGCTTGCGGTGGGTGGGACGCGTGGGAGGCGTGGAGGGCGAGGTGGTCGCCGGGGAGGAAGGGACATTTGCCACGCTGATGGGCTCTCTGGCGCTGGTGCTGCCGACCGCTTGGGGCGCGGGAACTTGGGCCGCAGAAGTGCGCGGTCCGAGATGCACCGGGCCGACAACCGCGCTGGGCACGGTCACGTTGCCGGGGTCCGGTATCAGCGTGGTCGGGATAGAGGTGGTCGGGATAGAGGTCCCCACCGCTGGGGCTCCGACCTGGGCCGGGGCGGCGGGCGCGCTCCCGGAAGCCAGAAACGGCACCAACGCCACGCCCCCAACCGCGACGAGGGCAACGAAGACCGCTGCGGCGACCCGGGTGCTGCGCCGCGAGCCGAACTGGCGCCACCCCGGCTGTACCGGCTCGACGTCTAACGGCGTGCTCGTCATGGCCGGCCGCTGCGGGACGACCGCCGGAGCTGGTTGCGCTAGGCCAGCGGCGGCGACTGCGGAGGACTGCAGCGGCGCGGGGTCCGGTCGTGCGGTGTCCGGTTGCGCACGGTCCGCTTGCGCGCTGTCAGAGACGGCGGGCAGCGCGGAGACGGCAGCGCCGAGCGCGATCGCGGCCTTGGGATCAGCATCGACCGCGACCGGACGACCGAGCTCGGCGGAGACGAGCTGCGCCACCAGCGGTACCCGTGACGAGCCGCCGACGAGCAGTACCGCGTCGAGGTCCCGCGGTTGCACGTCAGCGGATCGCAGTGTGCGGCACAGCGCCTCGACCGTCTCGACCACCTGGGGGCGGATCATGTCCTCGAACTCCGCGCGGACCATCCGCACCTGCGACCGGATCCCGGGCGCCGCCACCGGAATCGTCACCTCGGTATCCACCGAGAGTGCCTCTTTGGCCGCGGTGCACTCGCGTCGCAGCGCGGCGATCTCGGACCGGGTTGCGGGATCTTCGAGGTCCAACGTGGCGAGGTCGGGTACTGCGGCCAGGACGTGGTTGAAGACGGCGTCGTCGAAATCCACTCCACCCAGTTGTTCGAGTCCCTGTGGGTGGCCGAGCACGGCGAACGTCGTGCTGTCAGCCTTGCGGACCACGGCGGCGTCGAAGGTCCCGCCACCGAGGTCATAGACCGCGATCGTGCTACCGGACTCGATGCGTTCCGCCAGCGCATAGCTTGCCGCGGCGGCCTCCGGTTCGGTGCGGAAGGTGATGTCAGGAAGCCCGATAGCCCGAAGTGCCTGCGCGATGATCCGGATCTTGTAGGAACCCCAACTGGCTGGATGGGTGATCACGATGCCCGCGGGAGCCCCGCCCTCACGCTGAGTTACCCGGTCGACAACCCAGCGGATCACCTTGGCGGTGACCTCGGGCGCGGTGTGCGGCACACCGCCGATCACCATCGGGACCTCGTCACCGATGCGCCGCTTGAACTCGCGGACCACCCGATCAGGATCGGTGACGGCGCGGCGCTCGGCGGCCTCACCGACGATCACCTGACCGTCATGACCGAGGTAGACCACCGAACTCACGGCGGTGGACCGGGTGCCCAGCGGGACCACCTCAGGCAGCGCCCGCCGGCCGTCCTGCACCCGGCAGATCGCCGCGGCGGTGAATGTGGTGCCCACGTCGACCCCGAGCCAGTAGCTCATCCTCGCGTCGACCTTCCTCGTCATGGTGGACCCCACAGAACCTGCAGCGGCGTGGGCACCGTACCTGGCTCACCTACCGTCACTGCGAGGACTCCATGCCCCCGCCCCCGGGTACGGGCTCGGCGATTGCGACGCTGCAGGTCAGCGGGGGGTCCCCAACGGCCCGAGGGGGCGATGGTGGCCCGGGCCCCCTAGCCCTGCGATTTCACCCTCTGCCAATCCCCTAGTGTGGCGGCCCGCAACCCGGTGCGATACCCGATGCCCGAACGCGGCGAGGCACTTAGCTTTGGTGCCGCACCGCCGGGCAGGGCAGATCCTGCCGGTTCCGCATACCGCTCAAAGGGAGTGTTCCTGTCATGACCACAAGCCTGCTGGATTTCATCTTGAACCTGCTGAGTGACAGCGACGCGAAGGCCGCGTTCGTCGCCGATCCTGACCATGCGCTCGCCGATGCCGGTTTGAGCAACATCTGCAGCGAGGACGTCTCTGACGCGCTGTCTCAGGCGACCGAGTACCACCCGGTGGCCCTCGCGGGAAATCGCGAGGACAACGGCGGCCACCGTGACATCTCCGAGCACGGCGGGGACGGATCCGAGCACGGCGGGGACGGATTTGAGCACGGCAGGCACTTTCAGCCTGATTCGCATGCCAGTGCGGTGCAGCAGTTGGAGTACATCACCAACAACTACTCCTACGCCGACAGCCACGACACCTCGATCGATAAGTCGGTGAATCAGGACATCGTGAACAGGGGCACCCTGAGCCAGCGTTTCGACGACCACTCGGTGACCGCGACGGATCATTCGGTGGCCGCTGGCGGTAACATCGACGGTAATGTCGCCAACGGCGACGGCAACGTCGTGGGCGACGGCAACAGCGTGGGCAACAGCTCCTACCGCGACGACCATTCCGATAACCACTCGGTCAACGGCTCGTTCGACGGCAACAACGTCGCCGACCACGGTGGCGTCGCCGGTACAGGAAACACCGGAAACGTCACCGATCCGTACAACAGCAACGTCGCCGCCAACGGCAGCAGGCTCGACGCGTCGACAACCGACTCGCACGACTCGACGATCCGGGATTCGGGCAACGACATCCACAACGACAACTCGCAGCACACCACCACCGTCGACTCCGGCAACGACGAGGCGCACTACAACAGCACCAGCGGCTCCTTCAATCACGAGTCCACCAACGAAAACTCGTTCAATCACGAGGTCGACAACCAGGAGTCCTACAACCACAACACCGCGATCACCGATACACACCAGGACGGCTTTCTCAACACCAACGTCAGCCCCGCGGTCGACGTGCCGATCCACGACAATACGCTGGACGTGCTTTCCCACAACGGCTAGTCACTCTCACCGGCTCCGCCATCCCACTTCGGGGTGGCGGAGCCGGTCAGACTTGGGAGAATCCCAGGAGGGTGGCGCACTGCCGTAGCGCAGGCCAGTCATGCCCAGCGTGGATGTCGCCTACCGCGTGACCGGTGAACTGGCAGCCGCAGGCCTGGATGTCTGGGACTTCATAACGCGGCGCGGTGAGATCGGGCGCAGCCTCGAAGTCGAGAACCTCGGCGAGGTTGTTGGCGCCGGCGTCGCGCACGGTGAGCGGTTCGAGACCGAATCGCCATTCTGCCATCTTCAGCACCGAAGTGTGGTCGTAGATGCCATGCGCAACGGTCTGACGACGGACTAGCGGCGAGATGACCAGGCAGGGCACCCGGAATCCGCGTAGCGCGGTACCGAGATCGGGTCGCGGGTCGGGCGCGGTGGTCGGCGGGACATGGTCGAAGAACCCGCCCCATTCGTCATAGTTGATGACCAGTACGGTGCGTTCCCAGTTCGGGCTGGAGACGACCGCGTCGTACACCGTGTTCAGGAAGTGTTGGCCGACGCGGATGTCGGCCAGCGGATGGTCGTCACCGGAGGTGCCGACGGTGCCGTCGCCGAGAAACCGCGGGTCGACGAATGACAGGGCGGGCAAGGCCCCAGTCTTGGCGTCGAGGAGGAACTGGGCGAACGGCAACGTGATGTCTCGGTATTTTTGACCCCACAGGGCCGTGATGGGAGCATCACAGAAATAGTACTTTGCGGCGATACCGCGTTGGGCGAATCGGTCCCAAATGGTGGGGACGGTGGTCGGTTCCATGAGGTTTGTGATCCGGTCGGTTTGCGCAGCGTGCTGGAAGATGCGGTTCGGAAAGGTCGGCCCCATCACCGCCGCGAAGTATCGATCGCAGGTGGTCCAGTCCCGGGCGGCACGGCCGAAGAAATCCAGATCTGTGGCTTCGTAGTAGCCGATTGCGAGCTCGTCGTTGCGGCCCGAGCGCAGGAAGCCGTCGCAGGCGCCGCCGCCGTACTGGACGCGACCGCCGTGGTAGGAATGGTCCGGGTCAGGGTGCCCGCAGCCGGTAAAGGTGTCCAGGTGATGCGTGGCGTGGCGCTTACCATTGTTATCGACGTAACTGAGCCCGTCCTGCTTACCGTCTGCGCCGGGCAACCACCCGAGATAGTGGTCGAAGGAACGGTTCTCCATCATCACCAGGACGATATGATCGATCCCGGCCTGCTCGGGCGGTGGCGGCGCGGCCCGCAATGGCGCCGTCGTCACCCGGTTCGCACAAGCGGCGCTCCAGCCGAGAGTGCCCGCAACCGCGGCAGCAGTGCCGGCGATGAACTGGCGTCGGTTCAGCTCCATGACTCGCTCGCCTCACCCGTCCTGGGGCCTGGGGTCCGAGGTGGAGGGTGCGGTGCCAGGTCCGCCTGCACGGTGGCTGAGTATCGTCGGGTGGCGTTCAGAACCACGTGCTGCACCAAGGCATGACTGGGGAACGAAACATGGCATCGGCCGTCGCGACAGCGCTGGTCGAGTGTTCGTCGACGAGGCCCGCGGCTGCGAGCATTCGTACGCCGTAACCGCCTAGGTAGGCGGAGCCAAGCACCGCGGTAGTCAAGGTGAGGTCAGGCGAGGAGGTGGTCCGCGCACAGCTGGCACCGTCGGGTCCCCCGTCGAGTGCGAAGCGGCCGCCCGCCAGGCCCGCGGCGTCCACTACTTCGAGGACGAGCTGTCCAGAAACCAGATACGACCGAGCCGAGAGCATCGCGGCAACGTCGAGCGGGCGGATCCACAGAAAGTCGGCCCGGCAGCTGGGCTGCGCATGACGGGCATCAACTAGTAGCAGGGGCAACAGCTCGTCGGCCGCGCGGTCCTCCACGCGGACGCTGGCCGTCAGGTCCAGGTTGAGCAGGTGATGCCATATCAGTGACTCTGCGGCGGGATCGCACGTCACGAAGAGCCGGACGGTTACCTGGCCTCGGGGTTGGCGAAACTCCCACTTCCCCTCGTACTCGTAGAGAGCCACGCCGGTCGCCGATCCAGCCGGATCGCGAGCGACAACCGAGAAACTGGGCTTGGGCTCAAGCCAGCTCGGGTGACGCAAGATCCCGAAATCGAGATCCCAAAAACGTTCAGACCGGGAAATCGCCCCGGGGCGCTTCAACCGATGCTGCTCATAGATTTCCGGGGCGAGGGCACGGGCGGTGTGCTGGTCGACGTACTCAACCGTCCCTTGTGGATGGTGCCGAACTTGGGCTGCCAACGCGTTCACCGTCCAGCTCTGGTGTTCAGTCGAGGCGCCGTACCCAAACCGACCGTAGATTCTCCACTCGGCCGGGATCAAGATGCTCAGGTGCTCCGCGCTGCACGGACGCGACCAGCTCCGCTGCCATCAGCCGGGTAGCCAGGCCGCGTCGACGATGCGTTGGGGTGGTGGTCACCGCGGTCACGGCTGACGCCTTGAGCGCCCCACCACCCGGCACTGTTAGCTGGCAGCGGAAACTGCGCAGCGTTGCCACCACGGTGGACCCGTCGAAACCACCCCAGGTCCGGTCGAGAATCAGACCAGGCCGGCGCGCCTCCGCGTCCATGTCCCCCGCCGGATTAAGGAATCCGGTGTTCAGCCCCGAGCACCACGCCGACACCTCGCCGTCGGTGATGGTGCGCACGTCAATCTCCATAGGGTGAGCCTTGCATCGCCTGCGCCCGGCTCACTCCTCTTTAAGGTACTAGCTCTGGAGGCGACGTCAGCTGAAGCCGGCCACGGCGCGCGGCTGGTAGCCCTTCTCCAGGGACTCGACCTCCGAGTCGTCGAGGCGCAGATCGACGGCCGCGACGGCGTCGTCGAGGTGGTGGGGCTTGGTCGCCCCCACGATGGGCGCGTCGACGCCCGGATTTGCCCAGCAGCCAGGCCAGCGCGACCTGGGCGCGCGGGATCCCCGCGCTCGGCGGCCACCGCGCCGACCGCGTCGACGATCGGACCGGTCCTCTTCGCCGTAGAGCGAGCGGCCGAACTCGTCGGTCTCCGAGCGTGCGGTCTGTCGCGTCCCAGGCGCGGGTCAGCCGGCCGCGGGCCAGCGGGCTCCACGGGATGACCCCGATGCCCTGGTCGACGCACAGCGGGAGCATCTCCCGCTCCTCCTCGCGGTAGAGCAGGTTGTAGTGGTTCTGCATGCTGACGAAGCGGGTCCAGCCGTGGAGGTCGGCGAGGTACAGCGCCTTGGCGAACTGCCAGGCGTACATCGACGAGGCACCGATGTAGCGGGCCTTGCCGGCCTTGACGACGTCGTGCAGCGCTTCGAGGGTCTCCTCGATCGGCGTGTCGTAGTCCCAGCGGTGGATCTGGTAGAGGTCGACGTAGTCGGTGCCGAGCCGGCGCAGGCTGGCGTCGATCTCGGCGAGGATGGCCTTGCGGGACAGGCCCTGCGCCGTTGGGTCCCGGCCGCATCCGGCCGTGGACCTTGGTGGCGATGACGACCTCGTCGCGGCGGCGAGACCTCGCAGCAGGGCCCGGCCGGTGATCTCCTCGCTGCTGCCGGCCGAGTAGACGTTGGCCGTGTCGAAGAAGTTGATGCCGGCGTCCAGCGCCTGCCGGAAGAACGGCTCGGCCGCCTCCTCGTCGAGCGACCAGGGGTGGGCGCCGCGGTCGGGCTCGCCGTAGCTCATGCAGCCGAGGCAGATCCGCGAGACCTCCAGGCCGGTGGCACCGAGGCAGACGTAGTCCATGGATCACCTCTACCACAGGCGGTCCTCCGCGGCTCTTCAGACGCTTGCGGCTGGCATCTTCGGCGTACTGCAGCGCACCGAATTATTTCTCTCCGCGTGGACGGCTGATCCGACGTTTCGGCCAGTTTTGTCGGTGCCTCGTTGTAGAATTTCGGCATGTCGACAGTGGTGGTGTGCCCACCCGCGTGGCAGGCTAGTGATGCCGCATTGGTCACCGAACTGGCCGCGTTGGAAACCCGTTTACATTCGACGTGGGCGCAGCTGCTGACGGTCGTCGCCGAAATCGACTCCCGCGATATGACCGGGCTGGGATACAAAACCACAACAGACCTGATCCGCGCGGTAGCGCGGATTCCCCTGGGTGAGGCCCGGGCCCGGATCGCCGCCGCCGCTGATGTCCTGCCCGGCCGCGGACTCAACGGCACGCCTGTCGAACCGAAACTCCCGGCCACCGCGGCGGCAGTGGCGGAGCACGCGATCGGTGCCGCTGACGTCCGGGTGATCCGCTCGATCCTGGGCCGGATCCCTCCACATCTGGACGCGCAGACCCGCGCCGACGTTGAAACCCAACTGGCCCACCACGCCCGGACCCTGGACGCCGGGCAGCTCGACCAGCTCGGCAAACGGATCATCAGCTACCTCGACCAAGACGGCCAGCGGCCCGGCGACACTCCCGAAACCCGCCGCCACCTCAGCTTCCGGGACCGCGACGGCGGCTACGAACTGGCCGGCTGGCTCGACCGGGAAGCCACCGAAATCCTCCGCGCCGCGCTGAGCCCGCTGGCTGCGCCGCGCCCGGCCACCGACACCGAGATCGACCTGCGCACCGCGTCGCAGCGCGACGCCGACGCCCTGGTCGAGCTCGCGCAGCGCGCTTTGGGCAGTGGGGAGCTGCCCACCGAAGGTGGGGAACGACCCCAGGTCGTGGTCACGGTGAGCCTGGCCGTGCTGCAAGGCCGGATCGGCACCGCGACATTGGCGTTGGGTGGTCCGATCAACGCCGACATCGCGCGGCGCATCGCCTGCGATGCCCGGGTCATACCGGCTGTGCTCGGTGCCCGGGGTGAGCCATTGGACATCGGGCGAGCCAGTTATACCGTGCCCACCGCGATCCGCCGTGCCGTCATTCTCCGAGACGGCGGATGCGCCTTTCCAGGGTGTTCCGTACCAGCCCGCTGGTCCGAAATTCACCACATTATCCATTGGGCTGACCACGGCCCCACCAGCGTCGACAACTGCGTTGCACTCTGCGGCCGCCACCACCGGCTCCTCCACCATTCCAGCTGGCGGATAGAAATGGTCAGCGGTATCCCGGAGTTCCACCCTCCACCCTGGCTCGGCGGCCCACCACGCCGCAACCCCCTGCACCTCACCCCCGATCGGATGGGCCACATCGGCTTCGCCTGATGCTGGCTAAATCGTGCCGGTCAGCGCGGTACCCAGCACCACGATGGACAGCTGCAGAACCTGCTTCGACGCCACCGTGGCGCCTGGTTCCCACCGTGGCGCCCGCAGCGCGGGAATCGCAGCGGCCGACGCGGCACGATCAGGATCCCGAACACCGGACCGCCCACGATCGGCGCCAGCCGGCCCAGCGTCGTCGCAATCACGGCGAGTACCACTGCCAGGAACAGGCCCGTGGCGATGGCCGGGAGCCGGCGACCGGCTTCGACCCCGGGAGGCCGGAGTGCGACCGCGGTCGACCGGCCCGGCTGTCACCGGCTCACCGACCGGGCGACGAGACCAACTCTTCGGCGTGGCTGTACACGTCGTCCACGCAGAACACATCGTGTCCAGCCCGGTCGAGCAGATGCGCAGGCAACTCTGGCCCGGTAACCAGCCTCGCAATGCACCCACAGCTGCTCGTGCGGGATCTTCTCCAACCGGTGCAGCAGTTCGTCGAGATCCTGTTCGCCTCTGTCGAAGCCGCAGGACTACTGCAGCACAGCATCGTGCGACGCTTCGACACCCGCGCCGACGCTGTCGTCGCCGACCGCCTGGGTCTCGACGCGTCGGCGCCACTGGTCTACCGACCGGTTCGCGCTGGCCGCAGAGTTCGCCGCAGGCGCCGGCTACCGCCTCGCCCAACCCGACGAGACAGTCCGCAGCCCCACCCCGCCACGGCGGTCGGCGTCGTGAACTCGACGGGACCGACCTTTTCGGCGTGACAACGTCGGTGTGTCCAGTTCACGACAATTACCGACACGCGGAGCAGGAAGGAGTAGACAACATGCGGTGGCCACTCTAAGGTTGATAGTGCATGCAGCAAGAGGTTGTTCCTTCGCGAGGAGGTGATAGCCGCGGACTGTGACACCGGTGGCGATGGTGCGTTGCTCTCCCGCACTGCGATCACCAGGCCTGGGATCTTTCGGGCCGCGCGGCGGTAAACCGCCGCAGCGTCAGAGGAGAGTTCCCGTCTTACCCGCTGGGGCCCTGGTAGCCGCTCTCTTCACGGTAGCTACCAGGGCCCTCGTTCGCGTCTCGGAGACCAGTTGACCCAGCCGGAAAGTAGCCCGGACAACTTCGACAACGCCGACTACCCGGCCTACACGATCGGCCGGGCCGCGGACCTGCTCGGCGTGCAACCCGCCTTCCTGCGCAGCCTCGACACCACTGGCCTGCTCACCCCCAACCGCTCCGCCGGTGGCCAGCGCCGCTACAGCCGCACTTTACTCACCCTGGCTCTCCGGGTCCGCGAACTGCTCGACCAGAACATGTCCCTGACCGCTGCCACCCGCATCGTCAGCCTCGAACACCAACTCGCCGCCGCCCACCACCGGATTGCCGAGCTCGAACAAGCCATCGGGGAGCCCATCAAACGCTGACCCGCTCGTGTCGCCTCGCGGTGGTGGCCCGTGCCAGCATCGGTACGGTGGCGGCACCGTACGTTTTCGCCGGACGGCTGCGCGACGCGCTGATCGCGTCGGATCCCGGTCTGCTGCGGCTGCGACTGGCCGGCACCGCGACCGCCAGCATGCTCGCCGCGCTGGGGGTGATGACCGGGATCGCCCGGCTCACCGGCCAGCCCATCACCGCGGTGCTGCTCGGCGTCATCGTGAGCATGGTCGCGGCGATCTCAGTGAACGACCCGGAGCCCGGCGCGCAGCGCCTCACCACCGTGTTGCTGCCGGTGCCGGCGGCGGCCGCGGTGTCACTGGGCACCCTGCTCGCCGGCCACCGCATCGCGGCCGACGTGGTCTTCGTCGCCATCATGGTGGTTGCGGTGTATGTGCGGCGGTTCGGTCCGCGCGCCACCGCGCTGGGCCAGGTGGGATTCCAGTCCTACTTCTTCACGCAGTTCCTCGGCGCGCGGCTCGGGGAGCTGCCGTGGCTGGTGCTCGCCCTGGTGGTGGGCACCGCATGCACGTTGCTGCTGGGCGGCGTGGTGTTCGCTGAACGGCCGGAGCGCACGCTGCGTCGCACGGTGGCGGCGTTTCGGGCGCGCGCCGCCGTCGTCGTCGACGGGGTGCGCGACGCGGTCGCCGCCGGCCGGTTACCCAAGCCGGGTGGGCGGCCGCTGCGGCTGCGCCTCGCCCGGCTCAACGAGACCGCACTCCTGGTGGCCGACATCCTGGAGCGCACCGATGCGGAGCAGGCCTGGCCGGGCGTTGAGAACCGGACACTGGCCCTGCGAATCTTCGACGCGGAGCTCACCATGGACCGGCTGGTGTCCGCCGCGGAGCAGCTCGTGTGCTCCGGGCACCCGATGGCCGCAGACGAGCGCGCCGCGCTGCTGGCGGCCCTGGCCCGGCTCCGGGACGGCCTCGGAGCCACCGCGGTACCCGACCCGCTAACCAGCCACGACGGTGATTCACCGGCACGGCGACTCGGTGCTGCGATCCACCGGGCGAGCCTCGCGATGTCCGACGCCGGCTCCCGCGAAGGCCCCGAACTCGCCGCGATCGAGGAGCCCGGCAGCGCGGACGAGCCCGACCGGGGGGCCGCCGACGAGCCCGGCCTGCGCCCGCACACCCGGCAGGCCATCCAGGTCGGGGTGGCGACCAGCCTGGCGATCGTCGCCGGTGAGTTCATCTCCCCCAGCCGCTGGTACTGGGCGGTGATCACCGCGTTCATCGTGTTCACCAATACCACCTCCCGCGGCGAGATCCTCTCCCGCGGCTGGCAGCGGATCGTCGGAACGCTGGCCGGGGTGGCGGCGGGAATCGGGGTGGCGGTCGCGGTCGGCGGGAACACGGTTGCCTCACTGATCACCCTGTTCTGCTGCGTTTTCCTCGGCTTTTATCTCCTGCGCGTCTCGCAGGGACTGTTCATGTTCTGGCTCACCGCAGTGCTCGCGCTGCTCTACGGGCTACTCGGCCGGTTCAGCATCCACGTGCTGCTACTACGGCTGGAGGAGACCGCTGCCGGCGCGGCGATCGGGATCGCGGTCGCATTCCTGGTGCTGCCCAGTAGCACCCGCGCCACTGTGTCCGGGCACGTCGAGGAGTTCCTGGTTGGGCTCGACGAGTTGCTCGACGCCGCCGTACGTGACCTCGCGGGTGGCGGGGACGCCGGTGCGCACCGGTTGCTCGCCCGCGCCCGCACGCTCGACCAGACCCTGCGCACGCTGCGCACCGCGGCTCGGCCGCTCACCACCGGACTTGCCGGCCTCGGGGGCCGGGACGGGTTCCGCCGCACCCTGCGCACGCTGGCGGCCTGCGATCGCTACGCCCGCGGCCTGGCCCGGCTGGCCACCCAGGCATCGGGGTCGGTGTCCGAGCCGGCCGGGCCAGCGCTCGTCCGCGCGGCCGACGCGGTGCGCTCCAACGTGCGCGTGCTGCAGGCACTGCTCGGGCAACCTGCGAAGGGAGTCGAGCTGACTGATGCCGCCGAGCTGCTCGATGCCGCCGAGAGCCTCGCCCCCGACGTCGAGCACGCCGCCGCCGTGCGGTTCCTGCGCCGGCTCGACGGCGCGGTCACCGGGCTGGCCATCGACCGGGGCGCACCCCGACCCACCGAGCCAGCCTCCGCCGCCGCCCGGAGCTGACGGTATCGCGACACCGCACCGGCGTCGTGACACACTGCCGCAGTGTCGGGCTACCTGCTACAGCTCAGCGATCTCGAGGTCCAGCGGTATCGCCGGATGGCGGAGGGCGCGGCGGCCGTCGAGCGGGAACTCTGGCAGACGGCCGGCATCACCGAGGCAGCGACGGTCGCCGACATCGGCTGCGGACCGGGCGCGATGTCGGTGCGGCTCGCCGGCGAGGTCGGCCGCGAAGGGTGCGTCTGGGCCGTCGATGCTGATCTGCAGGCGCTCACGCTCGCCGCAGCGCTGGCTGCCGAGGCGGGTGTCGCCAATGTCGAAACGGTGTTGGGTGCTGCAGACGCGACCGGGTTGCCGCCCGCCAGCGTGGATGTCGCCATGCTGCGACATGTGCTGGCGCACAACGGCGGCCGCGAGCAAGCCATCGTCGACCACCTCGCCGGCTTGGTCCGGCCGGGCGGCTGCGTGTATCTCGTCGACATCGATTACACCGCGACGCGGATACGACCTGTCGACGACGACGTCGCAGACCTCCACGATCGGTATCGCGAGCTGCACCGGCGTCGTGGCAATGACCTCTCGGTGGGGTTGCGCCTTGCGGAACTGCTCCGTGCGGCCGGCCTTGACATCGTCGATTTCATCGGTCGATACAAGATCCTCGAACTCCCGCCGGGGGTCCGCGGACCGGCCTGGGCAGCCCGCGAGGCATTAGCACAAACCGGTCTCGCGGAGCCAGCCGACATCGAGCGGTGGGCTGCGGCGTTCGAGCGCGCCGACGGCCGTGCAGCCCGACCGACCCTGTTCGCCGCGGGATTCATCGGGATAGGACGAGCACCCGCGTAGCTGGCGGTCTCGCGTGGTCAGGGTTGCCTGACAACTGGTTTCTTTCGGCTGCCAAGAGCCGTAACGTCGCTGGTGGGAGCGAGTCTCCGGCCCACAGTGGCCGCGCATAGGGACCGCCGACCGGGTACCAGGGGGAACGGGGGTGGTACCCGGTCGGCGATGTCCACTCAGTGTCATCCACTCAGTGCCGTCCACTCAGTGTCATCCCTCAGGGGTCGTCGACCCGGGTCTCGATTCCCTCAGCGGCGAAGCACAGGTAGCCACGGATCGCCTGCACTCCGTCCAGCGGCTCCGGGTAGTACCAGGCCGCATCGACGATGAACCCCGATGCGGTGCGCAGGCTGCGGTAGGACGCGGTGCCCTTGTACGGGCAGACCGTGTGCGTGCCGGACAACTCGAGCGCCTCGCTGCGCACATCGTCAATCGGCAGGTAATAACGGTTGGGTAGGCCAGTCTCGGACAGCAGCACCGCACGCCTGGACTCGGCGATTACCTCCTCACCGGCCAGCACCCGCACGCGCCGGCTCGTGGCGCGGACGTCGACTCGCTGGTAGGGATCGCGCAGGTGCCCGGCGACCTCCTCGTCTTCGTCGAACCAGGCGTCCATCGCTCTCCAATACAGCGCCACATGATCGCGGAGCCAGCTCGCCTCGGGCAGCGGATCGAGGTAGGACCACACGGCGTTGTCCGCGGTGTGGCCGTTCACCGTGACCGACCAGTAGCTGGCGTCACCCTTGAACGGGCAGTGTGTGCGGTGCTCGGTGCGGGTGAGCAGGTCGCCGCGGACGTCGTCGCGGGGCAGGTAGAGCTGCGGGAGCAGGTTGCTCTCGTGGAGCAGCATGCCGCTGGTGGTGTCCAGCACTGTCTCGCCGCCGAAAACCGCCCGCACCCGCCGGGGAAACGGCGCAAACAACAGCCGGTGCGCGGGTCCTTCGATGCGGTAGTTCACGGTGTCAGGCGGGCGCGAGGTCAACGGACCGTCGCCGCGTGTCAGGCTCATGGCTTCCAGTCTGATCCATCAGGCGCGCGCGTGGCGTGGCGCCGAGTACTCAGTCCCACTACGGCCCCGGCGACGAGCATGCCGACCAGCGCACCGGTTCCCGCCGCGATGAGCGGCTGCGGGGACACCGGGTCGGGCATCGGGTAGGGCGGAGTCACTATCTGGGCGTCCGGCCCCTGCTGGCCGGCGAGGTTCAGCGCATCGATCCGGGCCTGGATCGCCTTCTCCAGATCCGAGGACGCCGTGAGCTGCGCCCGGACATCGTCGAGGGAGGCCTGCGTGGCGGTGCCGGCCAACACCGCGGGGATGAGTTGCTGCACTCGCGTTTGCAGCCGGGTTGTGTTCGTGTGGGCGTCAGCGAGCCGCATGCTGAGGTTGTGGGATATCCCGGTGGGCTGGCTGCTGAGCGTCAGGTACCCGTTCACGATGGCCTGCAGTGTCTGCAGCGCGGCCAGCTTCGTGGCACCGTGCGCCTCGACCTGGATGACCTCACTGTTGTCCAGGATCTCCACGCTGACGTCTTTCGCTAGGTCGTCGTACTGCTGGCCTTGTTTCTGCGCGACCGGACCGAGTACCGCCCGGCTCGTCAGATAGACCAGTTGGGTGGACAGCTCGCGGTCCTGCTTGAGCGGGTCGCCCTGCGGGTCCTGGCCGATGGGGTAGAGGATCTCCGCGCGTGCTCCGTAGGTTTTCGGCAGGACCAGCGCGCCGACCAGTCCGCCGGCAACGCCAAGCAGGGTGATCGTCAACGCCACGATTACCAGGCGCACGTTGGCCATCAACCATCCTTCGACTCACTAGGTGGCGGCAGGTGCTATCTCAGCCTGTACCCCGGGGCCCGGCCGCACCAGGACAACTTGTGCGGACCGTTGCGCACCCCATCAGGATGATCGGTTACCGGCGCGACATGGCGGGACATGAAGCAGGTCGCCGCTGGCTAGAGGGAATTCAGCACGAAGTCCGGTGTCCTCCTGGAAACCGTGAGGCAGCTTGGCAGTCCTCTGGCGCACTGTCCCCCTACCCCCCCGAAAGGGCGTCACTCTGCTCAGCGTGATATCAACCGCGGTGACCATAGCGGTTCAATTGACTACAGGGAGTGACCATGGAGCGCAGCGCGGTGCGTAAGGTGATCAAGGCGGCGACCTTGTCCCTTCTGCTGGCCACGGCAACGGGCGTGGCCGGCGTGGAAATAATCGGAGCAAGCCCTGCGATGGCCCAGCCGGACGTCCCCGGCAGCAATGCGGCTCAGGATCCGGGCGCAGACCAGACGACCGCGCCCACGTCGACCACTGACCCCGCCCCGGCCGGCGGTATCGTCCCCGGCGGCGTCGTCCCCGGGGGGCTCGCCCTCCCCAGCGTTCCGTGAGTCGCGGCATCCTGACAACCTGACGAAGCACCGGGGGCGCAGCGGGTATCCCGTCACGTCGGCAGCTGGTCTGGAAACCGCCAGCACCGGCGGGACAGGATACCTGCGCCATCCGTTTGCTCAGTATGCCGCGGCGGGGCGCGCGGTGACTCCGTCGAGCGCGGTCAGGTAGCCGTTGCGGTACCCCATCTGGTTGGGGTGGTACGGCCCGACGACTGTGGGCACGCTCGGACCGTTGATCCACGGGTCGGCCGAGCAGATCCCGTGATCGGCGAACAGACCCCGCACCTCGCCGAAGGAGAACCCGGACTGCTGGCTGACGGACTGGATGACGCCATCGAGGACGTCGGCGGCCTCGTTGAGCTTGGTGCGGCGGGCCATGTCCGGTGCCTGCGGGTCAGTGCAGCTCGGCGCGAGGTCGAACAGCCGTGGATAGCCAAGCACCACCACTTGGGCGACCGGCGCGGCGCGGCGGATCGCGGCGTAGGTGCGGGTCAGCCGATCCGGGAGCACGGAGCGCTCGAAGGCCTCCGCGGCATCGACCGCAGCGACGCATGTGCGATCGCTCTCTGCGACCGTGCAGGTCTGCAGCACAGCACTGAATCCCGCATCGTTGCCGCCGACGGTGATCGTCACCAGATCAGTGGTGGTCTGCAGAGCCGGGAGCTGGCTGGCGCGAACATCGGCGGTGGTGGCCCCGGAGCAGGCGGCGAAGCCGAAACTGGCCGGACGGTGCTCCGCGGCCCACAGCGGTGGGTAAGACAACGGGCTGCGGGCACAGGCGCCGCTCGCCGGGTCGTAGACGCCGGTGCCGACCCCGGAGGAGTAGGAGTCACCCAACGCGACGTAGTCGCCCGCTCCGGGGGGTGGCGCCGCGACCGCGGTCGAAGGGGCGACTGTGAGCAGCCCGACCATCGCCGTCAGCAACGCCGCCGCTCGATCTATCCCCCTGCTGTTGCGCATGGGGCGAAGGATAGATCACTGAAACGGCTGGTGGTCCGCGGAACACGGTGCGCCGCCGTCGGGAAGTTGCAGGGTGACGAGATAGCTGGCCTCTGCGGCGCTGGCGCAGGCGCTGCGCACGTCCAGTGTGGTGTGCCCGTAACCCTCGACGGTAAGGAGGCGGGCGTCACCGACCTCGTCGCGGGTGGCTTGCGCATTCCACAGGGGCGTCTCGGGGTCGTAGCGATTGTTCACCACCAGGATCGGGTGCGGCCTGGGACGGTTCCATGGGCCCGAGTAGCGGTCGCGGTCGGCACCGGGCCAGGTGATGCACTGGGCCATGTCGAACAGTGCAGTCAGCCCGAAGTACGGCTCGCGTTGGTCCTCAACCGGGGCGAGCCGGGCGTAGGCCTGCTGGTCGCGTGGGTAGTCGCTGTCCACGCACTGCACGGCGAGGAACGACGCGGAATGGGTGGGAATGTAAGGGTCCCGGGTCGGCGGTTGAGCCTGGCCGCCACCAGCGCCGTTGAGCCGCAGCGAGTGGTAGACAGCCTGCAGCGACGTGGCCATGCTGCTCCAGCGAGTCGAACTCTGCAGGCCGTGGGAGACCATGCTCAACACTGCAGGTAGCCTGCCGCCGCCGTCCTGTTTGAGCCGAGCGACCATCTCGGCGAACTTCCGGCGCGGATCACCAGCCGAGAAGGCGCACCTGGGCCCGGCCTGGGTGCAGCGGTCAAAGAACGCGTCGAGCTCCTCGGCCTGCGAGCGGGCGGTGTCCGCGCGCACGTCGACAGGCATGTCCTGCTGGCCCGGCCGACCCGTCGCGTTCGCCACCAGGTCCAGGGTGCCGTCGAAGACCATGGCGCGGGTGCGGTCGGGGAACAGGTTGGCGTAGGTTGCGCCGACGTAGGTGCCGTAGGAGTAGCCCAGAAAGTTCAGCGTCTCATCGCCGACGGCCTGGCGCAGCAGATCGAGATCGCGGGCCGTGTTGGCCGACGAGGTGTGCGCCAGCAGCTCACCCGACGTCGCGCTGGCCCCGATGCTGCGGGAGTCGACACTCACCAGGTCGAATCGCTGGTGCAGCGCATCGAGGTACCTCGGAGCGAGGCTTTCCAGCTCACCGACGCCACCGGTTCCGGGGCCACCGAAATCGATGAACAGTGAACCGACGCGGTGCGCTGGGTCGGCCGCCGGCAGCCTGATCACCGACAGCGTGATCATCGCGCCGTGCGGCTGGTGGTAGTCCAGCGGCACCGTCGCGGTGGCGCACTGGAATGACCCGCCGCAGCGACGCCACTGCAACCGCGGTGGTGCGGCACCGTTGCTGCCCAGCGGTACCGGCTCCGGTGGCGGGGCCGGCAGCGCCACAGCGCCGAGGTGCTCTGTGGCCTGCTGGAGGCTGGTATCCTCGCCAGGGGTGCAGCCCGGCAGCGTGAGCACAGCTACCGCGATCAACGCCGCGGCAAGCCGCGATGACATCGCCGTCCCTTCCCGCCCTAGCCGGCATAAGCTGCCAGCGTGACCACGCAGACCATCCGCCCGACGACGGTAACGCTCGCCGCTGCAGCCGACGTACTTGCGGTGCTGGTGTTCGTTGCCGTGGGCCGCAGCTCGCATGCCGAGGCGGCGGATGCGTTCGGAATGTTGAGCACTGCGGCGCCGTTCCTGCTCGGGCTGCTCGTCGGATGGTTGGTCGTCCGGGCGTGGCGCGCGCCACTACGGCTGCCGGTGGGGGTGGCGGTGTGGGTTGGCGTCGTGGTTCTCGGTCTCGGTGTACGCGCGGCGTTCACCCACCGGTTGCCGCTGACATTCGTGCTCGTCGCCGCCGTGAGTCTGGCGCTGTTCCTGCTTGGCTGGCGGGCCGTGGCGCACCTCGTCACTCGCTCCCGCCGCCGGGACGCGAACCCGGTTTGAGGGACCGCCGCCCGGGTACTGGGTGTGAGTGCATCATCCGTAACCCACTTCGGAGGGCGGCCCGATGACTATACCACTCGCTCAAAGCGGGTCACGACTACGGACAGTACGTTCGCGACGCTAAGAACGCCGGTCGTGAGGACATCGCTGGGTTCTTCGAGCAGGTGATGAAGGAGGACTCACAGCGCGCCGCGCAATGCCACAAGTTCCTTAAGGACCTGTCGCGCAGCGAGAAGTCGGTCCCAGCGGCCACCTGACGCGCGTGCAATTGATTGATGTCGTGGTGGAGACGCCGCGCGGCAGTCGCAACAAGTACGAGATCGAGGAGCAGACCGGGCTGGTCTGGCTCGACCGACGGCTACCGGGCGCGTTCGCCTTTCCCGCCGACTACGGCTATGTTCCGGGTACGCTAGGGTCCGACGGCGAACCGCTCGACGCATTGGTCCTCACGATCGAGCCGACCTATCCGGGGGTGCGGGTACGGGCTCGGCTGATCGGGGTGTTCTGGATCCTGACCGGGCACGGCCGCGAGGCGAAGCTGGTGTGTGTACCCAAGGATGAGGTCGCTTACGACGCGGTCGAGGACCTATCCCAGCTGCCCGCACACCAGCTCGCCGAGATCGCCAACTTCTTCGACATCTACCGCAGTCTCGATCAAGGCGGCGAAACCCAGTGCGACGGGTATGAGGGAGCGGCAGCGGCCCAGCAGGTCCTCAGCCAGGCAGAATGAATTGCACAGAAAGTGCCACCGGCGTCCAGTAGTCGTAGCAGGCGTCGGGTGGTCACCTAGCGATCCACGCATGACCGCCCACAATAGTGCAATCGTCTCGCCCGGACTACCCTCAATATCGCAAGGACACCACCGCTGGACGGCGCTGGACAGGGAGAATGCCATAAGTCTTGCAGACGAGGCCAAGAACAAGGTCGAAGAGCTCAAAGGGCGGTCCGACGTCGGCGTCACCCACGGCCAGGCCCGCACCGGGGTGATCGGGCGTTTCGCGGCCCCGTTGCCCGGGTAAAGACGAAAGCAAGAGATGCAGCCTTTATGTAATGGACGTGTGGGGGTCGCGATGGCTGGACACAACTCGGCAGTGGCAGCCACCGCGGGGGCGTTGACCGCCGAGGCGGTGGGCACCTTCATGCTCACCTTCTCCGGGACGGCGACCCTGCTGGCGGTGCGCAAGCTCAGTTCCGGTGCACCGACCGACTTCACTGCCGCAGACGACATCGCGATCAGTGTCGCGTTCGCGTTCGGGGTCATCTCGGCGGTCTATGTGGTCGCCTCGGTGTCCGGGGCGCACCTCAACCCTGCTGTCACGGTGGCGCTGGCCGCGGTGCGTAAATTCCCGTGGGCGAAGGTGCCCGGCTACGTCGTCGCGCAGTTCGTCGGCGCGATTCTGGCGGGTTTGATGAACTGGCTCATGTTCGGCGACCAGCTGCGGGAGCTGCTCATCCTGGGCGCGACCCGTCCGGGTCCGGACGTCGCCTGGTACGCGGCGCTGGTCACGGAGTTCGTCATCACCTTGGTGCTGATGGTAGTGATCATGTCGACGGCCGTCTACAAGCGACCACCGGGCGGCCCTACCCAGTCCGGTTTGGCGATCGGCCTGTGGATAGGCGCCGCGATCTTTCTCGCGCTACCGATCTCGGGAGGCGCCATGAACCCGGCGCGGGCACTGGGTCCGGACATTGTGGCGCTGCAGTTCCCGTTTTGGTGGATTTACCTCGTCGGACCAGTGTGCGGAGCCGTGGCCGGCGCCGCACTGTGGGAATACGTCCTGGATAAGGGCGCCAAGGAGGTCGTGGAGGCTGGTGTCCCGCGGCCCCGATCGTCGAGCCCGGACCAACCAGTCAAGCCCGGTTACGGCGGCCGGACCGACAGTCCGGTGTGACGGCGCCGACCCGGCGACCAGCCGGGTGGGCCGCCTGAGCCAACGACAACCTACTTCCCGGGGTCGGTGCCGGTGATCGTCTTAAAGCCCTTGGCGCCGACCCGGTCCACCGCGGCCTTCACCACGCCGAAGATCGCGCCCTGCATCATGGCAGCGATCAACACCTCCCTGGTGCTGTGCTCTGCTGAGGTCGCCTCCGGGGCCTCCTGCTCACCGGAGACCGCCTTCCACACCTTCTTGAACACTGCGCCGGCGAGGATTCCACCGAGCGCGCTGACGAGCAAACCCAGCGGTTTATAGAGCAGCTTCACGGACCCTTCTCCTTTCGACGGCGCAGGCGGCGGTGCGCAGGTTCACCACTCTTACCAAGCTTTGTTGGCGGCGTGCGCTGTCCGGCGCCCGACACTCCTCGATCCGCCTGCCTGTTCAGCTCATTCATGTGGGAACCGTCCCCTTCTGGTTGCCAGGAGTTACCCACTTCGACCCTCGGTAAACTCTGCTGCTCCAGGCGAGCGGACCGAGACGACCAGCGTGACCGTCAGCTGTTGCCGCGCCACAAACGCCGCAACAGCAATCGCAGCACCATCACCAGCACCACCATGGCCGTCGCCGTTGGCAGTGGTCGTTGCATTGCACTGGCCATCAGCGGCCCGAGGCGCGCGGCCACCGGCGAAGGAACCTTGTCTCGTACCTGCTCAGCCACGCTCTTGACCTGCGATCCCACCTCGCCTGCCTTGGCTTGGAGTGCTTCGGCGCCCCCGTATACCTGCTGCTTGGTATCGAGAACCTTGTCCTTCACGCGCGAGGCCACGTCGACAGTCATCGGTGCGTCCTTCCTGATGGTCTTGATGCCGGCCCAGTCGCCAGGACCGGACTAGCCACTCTTTCTGCGGGAGCACCTTGCCAGGCGCAACCCCGACGCCGGTGGCGACGCGCCGACTTGACAGAACTGACGTTTACCGCGAGGTGAGCGGGGGTAACTGACCGCAACCTGTGGTTCCGGGCCGTCAACAGCGAACCGGGCTCTCACCGGTGAGCGTCCGAAGAGGAGGAGTTACAGATGACTGCTGGATCGATCGCCGTGGCGGCGTCCGTCTTGTTGATCGTTGGCATACTCATCGGGTGGCGGCTCAGCCAGCGGCAACTTGAGGTGCGAGCGAGACGGCAAGCAGCGGCGCAGCTGTCTCTGTCTCGGCAATTGCTCGAGCTTCGGGCCGCAAGGCAAAGCAATTACTCCGATTTGTCAAAGCTGGGAGATCCGGCAAGCGAGTTCCAGCGCCGAGCCGCCTAGCGGCCGGTAGCCTGCTCGGCGCTGATTTGGCGGACTTGCCCGGGTTAGTCCTAGACGCGGCGGGGTATGTGGAGGCCGCGTGGCGGTGGCCGCCACGCGATGCCCTGGAGGTCCCATGCCGTCGAAGAAGTTCGCCGCCAAGTCCGCCGTTGCCGCATCAGAGGACGTGATTCCCGGTGTGCGGGGCGTCGAGCCGCCAACGGTGGCGCAGCCGTCCGAACCGCGTGCGCCGTTGCCGCCGAAGCCGGACCAGAGCGCCCCGGCGGTGGTGTCGGCGACCGGTGCTGGGGTGGATGGACCGGAGCAGCCGCGGGCGCAGGAGGGTGCATACCTGACGACCGCGCAGGGCGTCCGGTTGCGGGAGACCGATCACTCCCTGACGGCTGGGTGCGGGGTCCGACGCTCCTGCGTGATCACCATCTGCGGGAAAAGGTGATGCATTTCGACCACGAGCGCATTCCGGAGCGGGTCGTGCACGCCCGGGGGGCGGCGGCGCACGGGGTGTTCGAGTCTTCTGGGTCCGCCGCGAAGCTGTCCAGAGCCGGGTTTCTGGCCAAGGGTGTCCAGACGCCGGTGTTCGTCCGGTTCTCCAATGTGCTCGGCTCGCGTGGGTCGGCGGACACAGTGCGGGACACCCGGGGTTTCGCGACGAAGTTCTATACCGACGACGGCAATTTCGACCTGGTCGGCAACAACATGCCGGTGTTCTTCATCCAGGACGGGATCAAGTTCCCCGACGTGGTGCATGCCGCCAAACCCCACCCCGACCGGGAGATTCCGCAGGCTCAGACCGCGCATGACACATTCTGGGATTTCGTGTCGCTGCACACCGAGGCCACCCACCACACGCTGTGGACCATGTCCGACCGCGGTATCCCTCGCTCGTGGCGGATGATGGAGGGCTTCGGGGTGCACACCTTCCGGTTGGTGGACGCCACCGGCGGCACGACCTTGGTGAAGTTCCACTGGAAACCGGCAGCGGGCGTGCATTCGCAGCTGTGGGAGGAGGCCCAGATCACCGCCGGTGTCGACCCGGATTTCCACCGCCGCGACTTGGCCGACGCGATCGAGACGGGCGCGTTCCCGCAATGGGAACTCGGGATCCAAACCTTTCCCGACACCGAAGACCAGATGTTCGAGGGCATCGACCTGCTCGACCCGACAAAGCTGGTCCCGGAGGAATTGGCACCCGTCCAACCGATCGGGATGTTGACGCTCAACGCCAACCCAACGAACTTCTTCGCCGAGACCGAACAGGTCGCCTTCCACGTCGGGCATCTCGTGCCCGGGATCGACGCCACCGATGACCCGCTGCTGGCCGCCCGGATGTTCTCCTACCTCGACACCCAACTCACCCGCCTCGGCGGGCCGAACTTCGCTCAGATCCCGATCAACCGACCGCACGTGCCGGTCAACGACATGCTCCGCGACGGCTTCCATCAGCACGCCGTGCACTCCGGCGTCGCCCCGTACCGGCCACAGTCACTCGACGGTGGCTGCCCATTTCTCGCCGGCGACGACGTCAGCGCGTTCGTCGACGTGCCCAGTGCCGTTGCCGCAGGAAATGCGGTGCGGGAGAAACCCGCATCGTTCGCCGACCACTACAGCCAACCGCGGATGTTCTGGCTGAGCCTGTCCCCCGTCGAGAAAGACCACACGATCCAGGCGTACACCTTCGAACTCGGCAAGTGCTACGAGACCGCGATCCGGGAGCGGACGCTGCAGGTGCTCGCCAACATCGACCCCGACCTCTGCGCCGGCGTCGCCTCAGGTCTAGGCCTGCCAGCACCCGAGCCGACGGAAAAACTGGCGGACGTCGAGCCCAGTGTGGCGCTGTCCCAGGTCGGTCAGAGCTGGCCGGTGACCGGTCGCATCGTCGGCATCGTCGTCGGCGACGATCCCGACCTCAAGGGCCTGCGCACGATCCGCAAGGAGATCTTCGCAGCTGAGATGGTGCCGCTGATCATCGCACCGAAAGCCGGCATACTGGATGGCGGGCGAGGCGCACCGCTGCCGGTCCAACGGACTTTCCTCACCGCCCGATCCGTCGAGTTTGATGCTCTGCTCATCGCCGGTGGCCCTGTCCCCCTGGATCCCCGCGTGCTGCTCATGCTGGCCGAAGCGTTCCGACACGCCAAGGCCATCGGCGGCTGGGGTGACGCAGCCGACCTCCTCGGCGCCGCAGGTTGCCCGACCGACGCCCCAGGCGTCGTCCTCGCGGAGACTCCGACCGACGCCCTCAGCCAACTCACCGACCTGCTCGGGACTCACCGTGTCTGGGAACGCGTCGCCACCCGAACCGGCTGAATCCCGTCATGGGGACTTGACGGGTCGTCTTCTGCGTGTCGTAACAGCGGCGAATGCGAAGACTGCGACATAGTCTTCACACGCGCCGGGCGCAGCCACCTCGCTGGTGCCCGAGGCCACTGCGGCCAGCGTCACATCGTCTAGACCATCAAGATAAGGACGCACCGATGACTACCTCGTCACTGAAGAGCCGACGGCGCCACGACATCGACCGTACCCGCGGGCAATTCGACGACGCCCTGGGGGAGTTAACGCACCGGATCGATGTGCCCGCGCGGGTCCGGGACAAGGTGCACGGCGCGAAGGAAAACCGGCGAGTGAAGGTTGAAGAGGTCAAGGAGCAGCTGCCCGAGACCACTGAAGCGTTCCAAGCCGAAGCTTTCCAGGCTGAGGTGTTCGAAACCGAAGCTTTCCAGGTTGAGGCGTTCCCGGCTGAGGCGTTCCAACCTGAAGTGTTCCAAGCGGAGGCATTCCAACCTGAAGTGGTCCAAGCCGAAGCGAGCGGGATGGCGGGGCAGGTTGATCCCCTTACCCACGCGCTACTGGCGGACTTTCCGTTACCGGTCGCCCGTCCGTTACCGGTTGCCGAGCGCATCGAGCCCGTGATGGCCCCGGCGAGGCAACGTCCGCTGGTCATTGCAGCGGTCTTGGTGGGAGTGTTGTTGGTGTTGACACTGTTGCGACGCCTGCTTCGCAGCAGCAGATGAGGGTCGTGCTGAAACGTATTGAGCAGTAACCACAGTTGTAGCCGAGGCGGACCGAGATCGGTGGACGGGATGTCACATTCTGCTGTGGTGGTGACCGGGGCGGCGGGAGCTCTGGGGCGTGCGGTGGTGGCAGAGTTCGTGGGACAAGGCAGAGTGGTGATCGCGCTCGACCGGGCGGGAGACCAGCTCGATGCGCTGGGTCAGGATGCCCCGGACCGGGTCGTGATCCCGTTCGAGGTGGAGCTGGCCGACCGGGCCGCGGTGGCGGCGGTCTGGCGGCGGGTCGATGAGGTCGCAACACCGTCGGCGATGGTTGCGGTGGCGGGTGGTTTCGTCGGGGGTCAGCTCGCCGACGTCGAGCCGGGGGCGCTGGAGGCAATGCTGCAGTCGAACCTCGTCGCCACGTTGTGGTCATGCCAGGAGGCCGCGTCGCGATTAGCGGCAGCCGGAGGTGGTTCGATCGTCACCGTCGGGTCGAAGGCGGCGGTGAGTGGGACGGCCCCGATCGCGTACGCGACGAGCAAGGCGGCGGTGGTGCGCCTGACCGAGTTGCTCGCCGAGGAGCTGCGCCCCGCTGGTGTGCGGGTCAACGCCGTGTTGCCGTCGGTCATTGACACCCCGGCGAACCGAAGTTGGATGTCGGAGGAT
Organism: uncultured Actinomycetota bacterium; assembly: GCA_963717245.1. Classification (GTDB taxonomy): domain Bacteria; phylum Actinomycetota; class Actinomycetes; order Mycobacteriales; family Pseudonocardiaceae. The sequence goes on from CAVQVV010000010.1 coordinate 103,443, forward strand.
CTCGCGCGACGGGCAGTGCCGACCACGGCGATTGCGAAGGTCATCGCGTTTCTCTGCAGCGACGATGCGGGGCCGATCAGCGGCGCAGCCATCCCCGTCTACGGCCAGTCCTGACCGGGTCTCCTGAAGGTCGGCCGGGGCAGGTCGGTGTCTTGGGCGAGCTGGATCAGCCGTCGGGCTCGCTGGACTGGCGGCGGGTCAGGTAGCAGGGTGCTGGCCTGACGCAGTGCCCGCAGCGCGAGGGTGGCGGCGAGGTCGGTGGTGAGCAGGCCGGGCGCACCGTAGAGCCGACGCGCCCACCGGGGGAGCACCGCAAACGACAGCGCGACGAACGGTGGCACGGCCAGCTTGAGCGGACTGAACCATCGGGGCAGGGGCAGCGGTGGGTTCAGCGACCTGACGAGAGCCTGCGCGGCTTCTGGGCAGGCGTAAAGCCGCGGCCGCATCCGGGCGAAATAGTCGGCCAACTCGCCGGTTGACACGGGCGCCTCGTCGGCGGGAAGGCCGACGACCTGGGCGGCACGCGGGCTTTCGGCCACATAGGCGTCTGCCTCAGCAGTGCTGGTGAGGATTCCAGCGCGATGGGCAATGTTGACATAGGAGTCGATCTCGCTGCAGTGCACCCACAACAAGAGCTCGGGGTCGTCGATGCGGAACTGGTCCCCGGTGTCTGGGTCGTATCCGCGCAGGTGGGCGTGCATCCGACGAACGCGTCGCCCCACCTGAGCGACTTCCTCGCTGGTCCCGAACGTGCGGATGCCCACGAAATCAGCGGTGCGCTGGAAACGCTGCCAGGCCCGGTCGCGGTCAAATAGCGCGGAGTTCTGAGCCGTGCCGCGCATCACCCGCGGATGCAGAGCTTGCAGGTACAGCGCCCGGAAGCCGGCTACCCACAGAACCGGTTCGAGATGCACCCGCCAGGTCACCGAGCGCGGACCGAACAGACCGAAGTCTTCGACAGCATCAGCTGGCGCGATCGGCAGCCCGGGGCGTTCGGACATGGCGCTGTAGTGCCCGGCCGGGCCAGCGTCCAAACGCGTCAGCGACCGTCCGGTGAGGCTGGTATCTGCTGTAAGGCAGGATGGGACCAAAGCAACGGGAGGTAGCGCATGATGATCGAGGTGATGTGCCGTATCGCCGATGGCCCGATCAGGCCAGGCGAACTGGAAATCGCTGAAGTAGCCGTCCCCCTGGTGACCTGGTCGCTCAGCATCAGCGACGTGTCGGAGGAGCGGGACTGGCAAGGCAAGGATCTGGCCATCGAACTTCACTTTCCCGACGACATTGTATGGACCGGTGAGGCGTACCCAGTGACGGACATCGAGCCAGACCACCAAGTGCCTGGCCAACCGCCCGAGCGGGAGTCTCGATCGAAGGTGCAACTACGCGGTATCGGGGCACTCAGCGAGGATTCGATCCCGGTGCACTCTGATGCGGTGTCCAGGCGGTTCAACGCGATGTTGGCCAGCCAAGTGTCAGGACTGACCTAGGACGCTATGCGGGTCGAGTGATCAGTTAGGCCGCATCCCACCATTGACACCTCGGCTGCCTGACCTAACCGGCGGGCCGTGAACGATGAGATTATCTTGTGGTCGCTCAGGTCGGGTGCGCGGTCAGAGTGGCGGTGGTGAGTACCGGCACTGAGGAAAAGAAGTAGCATCGATGCTCGTCGGCGGCAGTGAGGCTGTCCATCCATCGGGAGGCATCGTCGGGGGATATTCCGCCGTTCGCTGTCGCGTAGGCGGCGATCAGCCGGGCAGCCCAGTAGCTGAAGGTGTCTGCATGAAAATGGCGATTGAGGATGGTCAGCGGGCGCTGGTGCACGGCGGTGAAGCCAGCGTGCTTCAGCAGCAGCGGTAACACCACCGGCAGGTTCGGATGCGGTGCGTGCCCATGCCATGCCGAGACCATGCGGGCGGTAAGCTCCGCTTCACCGCCCGCCCACCACAACGAGCCCCAGCTGGTGGCCACGTTGACGAACCGTCCACCAGGTTTCGTCACGCGTGCGGCCTCGGCCACGGCGGTTTCCACATCCGGCACGTACTCCAGCACTTGGACATAGACCGTGGCGTCGAAGAGCTCATCGGCTGCGGCCACGGCGCGCATGTCTTCCACCCGTACCTGCACCTGAGTCATGTCCTTGCAGTGCGACCGGGCCGCAGTGAGCTGATCAGGACTCACGTCGATCCCGATCGCCAGGCCCTGCTCACCCACCGCCGCACCGATTTCACGCAGCAGCAACCCGGACCCGCATCCGGCCTCAAGCACCTGCTCACCCGGAGCAACCGCCAGCGCCTCCAGCACAGCCAGGCGTCGGGCAACCAGGTCCCGGCAGGCCGCCAAGCGTTGCTGGACTACCGCCAACTCGCCCACAAGCTCCATATCACTCCATAGTTCCCGTCGACCGGCTCACCTCGGCGGATTTTCCCCAACCTCGGTGTCGATCTTCACGGACACCACCGTCGATTCGCGCAGATCATAGATACTCTACCGACGGGCCACTGGCTAGCTCACGATGTTGACCACAGACAGTCATCGCTCGCGAGGGCAACGGGACGAACGACCTCGCGCTCGACTATCCCTTCGAGTCCGACGACGAGTATGCGGAGTTTCTCACCGACTTGTACGACCGACTTGTACGCGTCGCGGCGCTCTGCCGTGTCATGAGCGTCATCGTTCTGGACACTGACGTCGCCTCGTCACTCCTGCGTCGGCGCATCCCGGACACGCTCGCTCGCCAGCTTGCCGGCAACGTTCTCGCCGTCACGTTCGTGACTGTTGGTGAGCTGACCAAATGGACGCTCGTACGCTAATGGGGACCCCGGAATCTGACCACCATGCGAGCGTTTCTCGCCGGGCTTGTCATGTTGCCCTACGACCAGCGTGTGGCCACACGCTGGGGTGAGCTTCATGCGTACGCCCAATTTCACGGCAGGCCAGACCCGTCAACGACGCCTGGATCGCCGCGTGCTGCTTGGTCCGGGAGCTGCCACTCGCGACCTTCAACACCAAGGACTTCCTGGATTTCGCCGAGTACGACGGGCTTGTGCTGATTTCGGAAATCGGGACCGTCGTGGACCCGACGGTGACGCTGAGACACTCGCGGTGCATCTATTCGGGCTCGCTCCCCTCGCCAGCATCGCCCACGCCCTTCAGGTCACCGACTCCGTCGCCGCGCTCCTGGAGTGGACGAGGGAGGCCGGATTCCGCGCCTCGGATCTAACCGACAGCCGATGCCGCCAGGAGGTCAGTTTTCGGCTGCCGTTGACAACGGGAACGGGGGACGCCGGAGAGTACGAAGCGCGCACATTCGTAGTCGGGGATCATATTGCCACGGTTGCGATCTACGCGCATAGCGCCTCGGGCTATATCGACTGGCGCACAGGATACGACTCCAACACGTACGAATTGATCGAACCGCCAGCGAGTGTTGTTGCGGGCGTGCGACGCTTGATGACGGAGATGCGCCTCGTGTACGGCGCGTTCGACTTTATTATCGGTCCGGATGAAACCTGGACATTCCTTGAAGTGAATGCCGGTGGACAGTATGGTTGGATCGAAGAGGCAACCGGGGCGCCGATTACTGGTCAGCTGGCCGAGCTTCTCGCGAAAGGGAATCGGTGACCACAATCAATACTGACTGGACCACGCACGCCGAGCGGCTGGCCGAGATCTTGTGGGATCGCGGCGACATCTGCTCATCCGAGTGGCGAGCAGCCATCGCCGCCGTGCCCCGCCACGTATTTGTACCTGAATCCTACGAGCAGGACAACACTGCCCGATGGATTCGCCGCGCGACCGTCGGTGACTGGGAGCGGGTCTACTCGCCGCGCACTCTGGTCACGGCCCTGGCAGACCGTGGTGGCTACCAGGAGCCGATGTCGTCCAGCACGAACCCAGAGCTGATGGCGCGGATGCTGGAGATCCTCGACATCGAGGACGGTCAGCGTGCGCTGGAGATCGGCACCGGCACGGGCTACCAGGCGGGACTGATGTGCCACCGGTTAGGCGACCGCAACGTGTTCTCCGTCGATATTGACGCCAACCTGGTTGCACTTGCGCGGCAGCGGCTGGCCTCGATCGGGTACCGGCCCACTCTCGCCGCGCTCGACGGGCAACTCGGGTTCGCCGAACATCAGCCCTACGACCACATCATCGCGACATGCTCGGTGCCGGCCGTTCCCCGGTCTTGGGGTGACCAGCTCGCGCCCGGCGGCAGCATCCTCGTCGACCTCAAACTCGCGATCAGCGCGGGCAACCTCGTCCACCTGCGGCGCCACGAGCATCGTCTCGAAGGTCGGTTCATCTCACGGTGGGCGTCATTCATGGCCATGCGCCACCACGCTGACCAGCACACCTCGATGCCACGCGTCGACCCCGACGAGAGCCACGATCGGCGATACCGCACAGAGGTCCCGACACAGCCGTGGCGGGAAGCCCCGGTGGTGTGGTTCCTCGCGCAGCTACACCTTCCCCGCGGTGTGATCTACGGCGCAATACTCGATCCGACGTTAGGCAGCCCACGGCCGCGACGATGACCGCCCCGGACGGATCTTGGGCAAAGATCGACCTCACCGACCGCACGGTCACGGAGGCCGGGGACACGCCGTTGTGGGAGCCGGTCGAGTGGGCTTATCAGCTGTGGCTCAACGTTGACCGGCCCGGCTGGGGCCGCCTGGGCCTGACCATGGACGGAGACGGCCGAAACCAGGTCTGGATCGACAAACCTGACGGTTCGTTCGTGCACGCACTCGGTTGAGCGCTCACTGCCATCGAGGAATTCCTACGGGACGAAGCCGGCCGCGAAGGCACCAGCGTCGTGATCGGGCCACCTGGTGTGCCGGGCACGGTGGTGGCGTCGCAGACGAAGGCCCTGGAGTTCGACGCCGTCCTGGTCGTGGAACCAGAACGGATCCTCGCCGACGGCCCACACGGCGCGGCCGAGCTCTACGTCGCCCTCACCCGCGCCACCCAACGCCTCGGCGTCCTGCACCAGGGCCCACTGCCGCAGGCCCTGACCGGACTCGCCGAAACCGGGACACCCGCCCAGGCCGGGAATCAACGGTTGGCGTAGCGATTTGTGTACGGCGCCAGAGCGTGACCAGACGACGACTCCACATATCTGATCCTCCTTCTGCCGGAGGACGTGCGGGGTAGGGACCCTCGCAGCGGCGGTCCCTCCCGCCGTGCGATTCCGGTCCCTCGGCGCTGTGCAGCATCGACGCCTTTCCCAGCTTCCGCAGAGGTGCACCACGGCTACGGATGTGCAGAACGACGCGGGGAGTTTCCCCAGCGGTCAACGAGGCGTCTAGTCCCGGACAGGTAGGCGGGACATAGTTTCCCGGACCTACCTTGAGGACCCCGCATGGCGAGACGCTCGACGGCGAAGCCCGAGTTTGACCGGCTGGTCATAGCGGTGACCGAACTTCAGCAGGAACTAGCCATCCTCCGGGCCAGCCGCCGCTGTTCATGCCCGGCATGCACGGGAGGGCCGTTGGCCCTGTCGTCGTCGGGTAACCCTGCCAGCGTGTTCATTGAAAGTGCAGAGTGGTAGGCCCGGAACAATGATGACTGACTTGACATCGCCGCACTCGATCGGCGACACGAGCCCAAGAGGGACTGATCACAATGCGTTGGGCGTTGGGCTTCGCGCTGTTGATAGCCGCGATATTCGCGTTCACCGCCGGGATTCACCTCGGCACGGCATACATCGACCAGCTGCTTGCACGGTGAGCCGACGAGGCGTCAAAAGGCAGAACCGGCTTCCCGTGTTCAAACCAGCTGCTGAAACGGCAGAGGCACACGAACCGAGAGCCACGTGCGCTCTGCCGTGACCGCCGTCGCGTCACCTTCGTGTGCAGTCACCAATGGGGTACAACGTGTCTATCAGGGTGCGGACCGTGACGGTTGGTGAGGGGCCGGCAGGGAGACGTGAGTGATCCGGTCGGCCAGTTGCACAGCGCTGTGGCCGCCGATGCAGGAGGTGCGCAGGTGCTCGATGAGCCCATCGGTGCTATCGAGATGGAACCTATCCTCGACGCAGGCCGGCCGGGTGCACGTCGGGCACACCACCATGTCGTTCAAGGCCAAGATGAACGAGGTCACACCAGCGAAAGACATCTAGTGTCTCCAAACCGATCGTATGAGGTGTGCGGCCCCCGGGCGGCTGGCCGCACAACCGTCCCGGCACCCGAGGGGCGAAGCATCGCATAGTGATCGAATCCGCACAAGCGGAAGAAATATTCCTGCACCTCCGCGTATGCGGAGTCAAGAAGCGTCGTCGGCGTTGGGGGCCAGCCAGCGAGGTGCTCAAAACGCACAGTGGTGGTGCCGGGGAGGCCGACCTCGCCAACCGGCTGATGGTCTGCTCGGTCGCCGGTCGGTCAACGGCGAACCCGCGCGGGGACCTTAGCCCCACGCCCAACCCGTCGCTGCGCTGCGGCCACCCTTGACCGATCAGCTCCCTCGACAAGCGTGGCCGGGTGTTGAAAGGAACTCTCGGGTGTGCGAGCCGTCGCGGTGCTCAGACGGCCTCGCTGTTGCAACGGCAGGGTCACCTCCAACGCCGTGCCACCTGATCCCAGCGGACGACCGAGTCGCTCACGAGCAGTTACGGCGGGCCCAGGCGACCCGGTCATGATCACCGCAGAGGCACCCGTGAGCTGGCGACGCCTGCGGATGCAGAGAGCGCGGGTAGCAGTTGAGTGGATTGCGTTCACCTGGCACTGCTGCGTCGTCTGCGCTGTGGGCTGAGCTGCGTCTGCTCGATCTTTTAGCCGCGCACGGCCCGGGGTGGCGTCAGGCAGCTCAGGTGCCAAACCAAGACGGGGATACATCCGCCGATGCGGGGAAATTTAGATAAACTTCCTGCTTGTGCGGTACTGACCTCCGTGCGACACTGCGCGAAGCGGGGTGGGTTGTGCGCTCGCCCGACTAAGGGTGCGACGGCCGCACAACCCACCCTGTCATTGATTGGGGGATACGTAGAAATGTTTTTCGCCGTGTCGTCCCTGTCCTCTCGGCTATGAGCGACGTCGTGAGCTGCCCGACGTGTGAGCTGCCAGCGATCGTCGAGGACAGATTTCACCTCCCCAGCACCCACGGACCCGTCGAGCACCTGCGCATCTCATGTATCGGCAGGCACTGCTGGCTGCTTCTCGCGGAGCACGTCACACACGTCGCGCTCTACGATTATGTCGATATTCCGGTCGATCCGGACAGGTCAGTCTGACCAGGGTGGCGTGGCTACCTCCGGAACGCGGCCGGCAACACCAGCGCGTCGTGGAGCGCGAGGCTCTGCACTGGCAGCAGCACCCAGAGGAAAACCCACCCTGGCCCAATAAGGCCCCGATTCGCCGGAGAAACTGTACGGACCAGCAGATCTCCCCCGTCTGACGGCTCTGCATCGGCGTGGCGGAGCAGTGATCAAGACCTGGGAACTGGTCTTCAGCTAACAGCACCGGCGCACGGCCGCGCCGGCCGGTCGTGCTGCGGAGGCACGTGACAGGCATCGTCAGGCGAGTGAACGGATGGCGTGGTCGGGGTCATCGAGTGTTACGACGAGACGGTCATATGGGGGCGCCGACGAGGTCGAGCACGATGGCGGGCCGGCAGCCATGGCAGACCGCGAACGTAGTGCCCTCGCGGCTACGCCAGGTTCCGACTTTGATCACACCAGGAAGGCCTGTGCCGGGCGCCCGTAGTCCGTGGACCTCGACCATGGCGTTGGGCACGGTACGAACCTGTGCCACCGCGGAGCGCGGCACCACCACGTTACCGTGGAGCGCCTCAAGCTTTTCCACGGCGCTGAGGGAGACGGTTACGTCGCGGTCATTGATGATCAGTTTCGCCATCGGTTTCCTTCTTGTTGGTTTCTTCGACGGTTAATGGAGAGAATCCGCTTCCATCCGATATACAAACGTGCCCGCTGGCCGCGCTGACTCGTTCGTCTGGCCGCATTCATCCCTCGTTCACACCCACGTGCGCAGTGAGCCGTCTCAGATCGTTACCCATGGGGTGACACCTGCTTGGGCCGGTGACGGTTCGGGAACGGGTGGTCGGAGCACGTCGTGTAGTACCGCGGTACCACGCGCTCGCTGCAGTTCATTCCCTGGTACCAGCCGATTGCGGGCGGCGGCTTTTAGCGTTGCGGATGAAGGCAGTCCGGGACGGTCCGGCGCCCGGACGCGAGGAGCACAGGATGATCGAGGCACATCAGCTGACCAAGCGGTACGGCGAGAAGACGGCGGTCGACCGGCTGGACTTCGTCGTCCAGCCCGGCGCCGTCACCGGCTTCCTGGGACCCAACGGCGCGGGCAAGTCCACCACGATGCGCATGATCGTCGGCCTGGATGCCCCGACCAGCGGCTCGGTCAGCGTCAACGGTCGCCGCTACACCCAGCACAGCGCTCCGCTGCAGGAAGTCGGCGCGCTGCTGGAGGCCAAGTCGATCCACCCCGGCCGCTCGGCCTTTAACCATCTGATGTCCCAGGCGTACACCCACGGCATCTCGCGTCGCCGAGTGAGTGAGGTGATCGAGCTGACCGGTCTGGAGTCCGTGGCGAACAAGCGCGCCGGGGCCTTCTCCCTGGGAATGGGCCAGCGCCTGGGCATCGCGGCAGCGCTGCTGGCGGACCCAGCCACGGTCATGCTCGACGAGCCGGTCAACGGGCTGGACCCCGAAGGCGTGCTATGGATCCGCACTCTGCTCACCGGGCTTGCCGCCGAGGGGCGCACCGTCTTCGTGTCCTCGCACCTGATGAGCGAGATGGCCCTGGTCGCCGACCACCTCATCATCGTCGGACGCGGACGCCTGCTGGCCGACACCACCGTGGCGGACCTGATCCGCCAGGCCGGCGGTGACAGTGTGAAGGTGATCACCGCCGACCCGGCCCGCCTGCGCGAGGTCCTGGCCGGATCCGGCGTGGAGATCTCCGGACGGCCCCACTCCAAGGAGCTGCTGGTGACCGGCATGTCCCTGCGCTCGATCGGCCTCGCGGCCGCCCAACACGGCATCGCGTTGTTCGAACTCAGCGCCAAGACCATCTCTCTGGAAGAGGCCTTCATGGACCTGACCCGAGACACCGTGGAATACCACAGCTCCACCATCGGCATCCAGACCCCCGGGAGGGCGGCATGACCACCATCACTGCGACCCACGCCTCCCCGACCGCTCCTGCCCAGCGCGGCCCTGGCATGGCCGACCGACCGCCCTACCGGGTGACCGGGCGGCGGGTGCTGCGTTCGGAGTGGGCCAAGCTGTGGTCTTTGCGCTCTACCTGGATCACTCTCGGTTTGGGTCTGCTGTTCATGGTGGCCTTCGGGGTTATCGCCGCGGTGCAATATCAGTCCAGGATCAGTTCGGGGCAGCACGTCGACGCGGACTTCGCCAAGTCCACGGCGGTCAGCCTGTCGCTGTTCGGCACGAGCTTCGCCCAGCTGGCGCTAGGTGTGCTGGGCGTGCTGGTCACTGCTGGCGAGTACTCCACCGGCATGATCCGCTCCACCCTGGCCGCGGTCCCGCGCCGCCTGCCGGTGCTGTGGTCGAAGTCGGCGGTGTTCGGCGTGGTCGCGCTCGTAGTGGGCACAGCCGGCGCGGTTATCACCTTCCTGTTCGCCAGCAGCGTCGTCTCAGGGACCCCCGCGGCGCTGACGGTCGGGGACGCCGGCGTGCTGCGTAGCCTGCTGGGCTCGGGCCTCTACCTCGGTCTGGTGGGCGTGATCGGCACCGCCTTGGGTGCCCTACTGCGTTCGGTGGCGGGTGGCATCTCGGTCCTGGTCGGCGCGCTGATGCTGGTCCCGGGTCTGATCTCGCTGCTGCCCAGCGCCTGGCAGAACGGCATCGGCCCGTATCTGCCCAGCAACGCGGGCGAGTCGATGTTCGCCCTGCACCACGCCGCGAACACCCTGACGCCCACCGCCGGACTCACGGTCTTCCTCGGCTGGACCGTCCTGGCCCTGGCAGGCGCGGCCTACCAGCTGATGCACACCGACGCCTGATACCCGTCCCTGCGCCACACTCTGTCCCTCACCCACCATGGACAGGTGATTCCCGTGACCACCGACCACACCACCAGTGTGGGGACGCCCCTCCACCTGCCGCCGGCCGGTCCCGATCCCCTGTGGGGAGAACACCCGCTGGTCGCCTGGTTGGGCCACGCGGGCCAGCGCCTGCGCACAGCCGACCGCGACCACCGTTGGGCGCTGGACACCGCGGTGGTGGTCACCGTGTTCCTCCTGTTCTGCGTGCCCGATCTGATGCGCGGCGGTAGCCCGCCCCTCGACCGCACTGTCACCCTCGCTCGCCTGCCCGTGGCCGGGATGCTGGCGCTGCAGGCCGGCCTCGTGTTGCCCCTACTGGCGCGGCGCAGGACACCCTCTGCCGCGTTCACCGCCATCGCGGCCGTCTTGGTGCTCCAGTGGTCCCTGGGGACGTGGTTTCGCGCCGACATCGCCGTGCTCATCGCCCTGTACAGCCTGGCGCTGCACGGACGCCTGCGACATCTGCCCTGGGCCTGCGCGGTCATTACCGGGGCACTGGCCTTGGTCGCCGTGCGCATCTCCGCTGCGGTGTCCGTCTGGGACGCCCTATTCTTCCTGTTCAGCACCCCGACCGCAGCCGTCGCCCTGGGCCTGGCGGTACGGATCCGACGCGTCCAGCTCGCTGGCCTGCGCGACCGCGCAACCCGCCTGGAGATCGAACGCGACCAGCGCACCAAACTGACCGCAGCCACCGAACGCACCCGCGTGGCCCGCGAGATGCACGACATCGTCGGCCACCACCTCTCCGTCATGATCACCCTCGCCGACGCCGGCGGGTACGCGGCCGACGTCACCCCCCAACGGGGCAAAGAAGCGCTCGGGCTCATCGCCGAAACCGGCCGCCAGGCCCTGGGCGAGCTGCGCCGCATGCTCGGCGTACTGCGCGAGCAAGCCGACACCCCACAGCTCAGCCCGCAGCCCGGCATCGCCGACATCGCCGCACTGTGCACCCGCATCCGCGGCGCCGGACCACAGATCCTCTACCGCACCACCGGCAACGTCGACGCCCTGGACCACGGTGTCCAGCTCACCGTCTACCGCATCATCCAAGAAGCGCTCACCAACACCCTCAAGCACGCCGGCGCCGACACCCAGGCCCAACTCGCGCTGACCGTTGCGGGAACCGAACTGCGAATCTGCGTCCAGGACACCGGCCCATCCCGCGACACCGGGCAGCCCGAGCCACCCAACGAGGAAGGACACGGCCTCGTCGGCATGACAGAACGCGCAGCCCTCTACGGCGGGACCGTCCAGGCGGGACCACGGCCCAGCGGAGGATGGACCGTGCAGGCCACCCTGAACCTCACCCCGCTGCCCGACCCACAAGGCGCTGCCTCATGACCACCGTGCTCATCGTCGACGACCAACCCCTGCAACGGCTCGGCTTCCGCATGCTGCTGGAGACCACCACCGACACCGAGGTCATCGGCGAAGCCGCGCACGGAGCCGACGCGGTACGCAAGGCCGCGGAACTGCACCCCGACGTGATCCTCATGGACATCCGGATGCCCGGCATGGACGGCATCGAGGCCACCCGCCGCATCACCGCCGCCGGCGGCCGCTCCCGCGTCCTGGTCCTGACCACCTTCGACCTCGACGAATACGCCCACGCCGCCCTACGCGCCGGAGCCAGCGGCTTCCTCCTCAAAGACGCCCGCCCGGAGGAGTTACTAGCCGGCATCCGCTGTGTCGCCGCGGGCGACGCCGTCATCGCCCCCGCCCTGACCCGGCGCCTCTTAGACGCCTACGCCCACCACCTACCCAGCCGACCACAAAGCCACGACCCGCACGACAACCCACGACTGCGTACCCTCACCGAACGCGAACGCGAAATCCTGCTCGCCATCGGCCAAGGCCAGACCAACGCAGAAATCGCTCAACACCTGGTCCTATCCGAATCCACAGTCAAGACCCACGTCGGCCGCGTACTAGCAAAAATCGGCGCCCGCGACCGCATCCAAGCCGTGATCATCGCCTACAACCTCGGGCTCACACACCCCAACGGAACCCAATGATTGAAATTTCCCAGACGTATCCGGCCTCGGCGAGGCCCGATGTATCGACAGTAGTAGGCGGGTTCTTCATGGTGCTGCATTGACGGCGACCGGGTCGCGCCGCAACTGCTGGACCGTAAACACCATCCAGCCCGCGCCGACGACCCCGACTAAGCTGATCAGCCGGTACAGCAAGACCGCGGGCAACGCCGCCGCGGCCGGGACTCCACCCGCGACCAGAGCGAGGACGAGGGTGGCCTCCACCATGCCGATCCCGCCGGGTACCAGCGACAGCCCTGAGCTGGCCATGCCTGCGGTGTAGGCGACGACCAACAGTGGCAGTGTCAGTCCGTGCACGCTCAGGGCCGCCGCGCATGCGGCCAGACAGCCCGCGTCGAAGGCCCAGTTGAGCAGCGCGAACCCGGTCGCCACAGTCCAATCCCGGCCGCTGGGCCGCACGGATCGCAGCTGGGCCACCAGCTCGTCCAGCACGTCGGCCCCCGCCGCGGGATGGCGATGCCGAACCCGATTCGCCCGGGTCAGGATCCACCGGCCAGCGACGACGACCCGGTCGGGACGCCGGCCGAGGTAGCGGGCACACATTGCCAGCGCGAGCACGCCGGTGATCTCCATCGTGAGCCGCACCGCGCTGCCCCAACCATCCGCCAGCAGCGAGCCCAGCAACCCCAGCGCGACCAGAGAGCCGGTCGACACCAGCCCGCTCGCGGCCAGACACCACGTGGCCACCGCGCCGCTAGCGCCCCGGCAGCGCATCCACCTGAAGCTGTAACCCGTGGAAAAGGCCCCGCCGCCAGGAAGCGTGGCGTGCAAAGAGTTCGCCGCATATACCGCCGCGACGCAACCGCGCAGCGTCACCACCACGCCGGCCACACGCAGCAGCCGGCAGCGTGCTCGAGCGAACATGCTCATCGAGACCGCGGCAGCAACCGTGGCGACGACGAGCCAGCCGGCGTTGGCGCCCGAGAGGGATCTCAGGGCACCGGCGAGATCCGGGCCGACCAGACCGGCCTCGCCCACGAGCAGCGCCGCCAACAGGCATCCGACGAGGGCGCGCCATCGCCGCCGGCGAGACAGTGTCGTGGCAGCGCCATTCATGGCCACCGGTGGCGGTGCTGACTCCGGTCGGGCATCGTCGCAAGCAGCGAGTTCCCCCGCAACGCATCGCAGAGTCGGCGCTGTCATGCGCTGCAGCGTCCCGCCGGAAGCTGTGTTAGGGCTGTGCGGCTGCTGTCGGTCGCCTCCGAGCAGGAGCATCTCAGCTACCGGCATCTCAGCTACCGCCGCGCACTAACTGGGGCAGCACCCGGCGGACAGGCGCCGACACCGGCTCGGTCACGGCGTGTTTCATCCGGCGCGGCGGGATCGACCATCTCCCGCCCCCGGGAGCCGGTACCCCCACCCAGCCCAGCACCATCGGCGCCACGAGCGCCAGTTCGAACACCAGCAGCACCAAGCCCAGCAACACCCCCACAGCACCCATGACGGCTCCTTTGCCCGCCACCACTGTCGACCTCCCACATCTGAGCCAGCTGGACGCCGCCTGTGTATTCGCTGTCAACTACAGCCACGACGATCACGACCGGAGCGCGGGCACGGCACAGTGGGTCGCTGCGATCTTGGTGCTAGCGCTGCTCTGATGGGCTGGGTCGAGATGCGAGTCATGACCGCGTTGAACACCATCGCCCCCGGAGCCGACGGAGACTACGTCTTCGGAAAACTCCCCGAGCCGCCCCAAGCAGCGGAAGTGGGTCAGGCCTGGATGCGGATGCTGACACTCCAGCTAGGAATCCTGCTCAAGCCCTACCTCACACCGCCTGGCGTACCTGCGATCGCCTGACGACGTCCTCCTGCCCGGCTCGGGTACCCAGGAGTCCGGCGAGGACCTTATCCCGCCGGTGACCGATGCCGCCGATCTTCGACCTATCAGGCTCCACGATCTGCGCCATGGATGCATGTCCGTGCTGCTATCGCTCGGCGTACCACCCCGAACGGTGATGCAGATCGTCGGGCACACCATGATGGAGATGACGATGGAGCGCTACGGGCACGTGAACCTGGACGACCAACGTGAGGCACTCAGCCTCCTCGATCAGGCGTTGAGGTAGGTCACGGATGTACCAAATGGATGTAGAGGCAGCATCTCCAAGCCGCAACTACTGCCGTTCACTGGTGTTTTCACTGGTCAGATATGGCGCGCCCGGAGAGACTCGAACTCCCAACCTTCTGATCCGTAGTCAGATGCTCTATCCGTTGAGCTACGGGCGCCTGTTCTGTTGTCGGCCAGCAAGGATCTGACCGTCCGCGGAGGCTCCGGGATTTGAACCCGGGAGGGGGCGTAACCCCCAACCGCATTAGCAGTGCGGCGCCATAGACCAGACTAGGCGAAGCCTCCCGGGGCCCATCGAGGCCGCCAGACGAGCAGCCTACACAGCGTGGGCTTGATCGGGCAAAGCGGGTAGCGGCGCATCATCTGCTGCCAACGCCGCTGGTTCCGGCCATTGAAGCACCGAACTGTCAGACCCCCGCCGTACCCTTACACCCGTGGACGAGCCACTGGTGGAGATGGTCGCAATAAGGCCGCGCGCGCAGTTGAGGCCCCTTGTCGCCCGCTACACCGGCTACCGGATCGAGGGCGCCAAACCCGGTGTGCACCGCGGCTTGCCATCACGTCACCTGACCGTCATCGTCACACTGGACGGCACGGTCGATCTCGCGACCATGCCCGATCCCGCCGCGCCGCCGGCCTCGTTCGCCGCGCTTGCCGGCGGCCTGCACGCCAGCTCGGCGCTGATCAGTCATGACGGCTGCCAACACGGCATCCAACTACACCTCACCCCGCTGGGCGCCCGTGTCCTGCTCGGACTGCCCGCCGGTGAACTGGCCAACACCGTTGTCGAGTTGAGCACTTTGCTAGGGCCAGTTGCTGGGGAAATGGTCGAGCGACTGCGGTCGGCCCGCACATGGACCGACCGGTTCCTCGAACTGGACGACGTGCTGACCCGGATCGTCAGGCAACGGGACGGGCCGGTGCCAGAACTGGGGTGGGCCTGGCGGCGGTTGAGTGCCAGTCATGGTCAGGTCGAGATCACCGCGCTCGCCGAAGAGGTCGGCTGGAGCCGGCGGCATCTCAGTGAGCGATTCCGGCGCGAGTTCGGCTTGACGCCCAAAGTCGCCGGCCGGGTGATGCGCTTCGAGGTCGCGCACCGGCTGCTCCGGGGACCGAAACGACCCGCTCTGGCCGAGGTTGCCGCGCGAGCAGGCTTCTACGATCAGGCCCACCTGCACCGCGAGTGGCGTGAGCTGGCCGGCTGCACGCCATCACGGTGGCTCGCCGAAGAGCTCCCATCCGTCCACGACGGCAGACCCGAATGCGGTGCATCCTCGATGACATGACCGAAATCCCATCACCCACCATCTGGCCAGCCCTGACCTACGCCGACGCGCCGGCTGCCATCCGCTTCCTGGTCGACGCCTTTGGGTTCGTCGAGACTCTGGTCGTCCCCGGGGACGGCGACCGGGAGATCGCGCACGCCGAGCTGTGCTGGCCCGCGGGCGGTGGCGTCATGCTCGGCTCGACGTGTGACGACAGTGAATTCGGCCGCTTGAAGCCGGGCGCGACGTCGATATACGTGGTCACCGACGCACCCGATGTGCTGTTCGAGCGGGCCACCATCGCAGGCGCCGAAGTCGTCCGCGGGCTCAAGGACGAGGACTACGGCTCACGCGGCTTCACCGTCCGCGACCCGGAAGGCACCCTGTGGAGTTTCGGCACCTACCGCGGAGCGTGACGCTCGGTCGTCAGTCAGCAGAGTGTGGCGCCGACACCGGTGTAGTACGCACCCACTCCATGATCACCGTTTGTGTGTCACCGGCGACATGTGGTGTCGTTGGTGGCACACAAACGGTGATCAACCTTGTCCACAAGGCGGGGTCGCCGGTGAAGGCGCAGCCGCGGATCCAGCGCGCGCCGGGGGATGTGATCGCCCCAGGTCACGGGGCGCGCAGCGCCGAGAACGGGCGCAAGGCGGCCGGGTTGCGCAGGGCGCCGGGGCTGACGGCATCCGCCGGGTCCACGCCGGCGAGGATCCGCTTCACCGGCACCTCGCACTTCTTGCCGTTGAGGGTGCGGGGTACCTCGTCGATGACGATGAACCGGTTGGGCACGTGTCGGGGGGACAGGCCGCGTCGTAGCGCCGCCCGCAGCCGCGGTTCGACGTCGGCAAGCGCCACTCCGGCGGCGAGCACCAGATAGCAGAGCAATTCGCCTTGGTCGACGCCGGAGGTGTCGATGACCAGCGAGTCGAGCACCTCGTCCAAGGCCTCGACTACCGCATAGAACTCGGCGGTGCCCATCCGTACCCCCCCGCGGTTGAGCGTGGCGTCGGACCGGCCGTAGATCACGCATGACCCGCGCGGAGTGATCTGGACCCAGTCACCATGGCGCCAGAGACCGGGGTACGTGGAGAAGTACGCCTCGCGCAGCCGGGTGCCGTCCGGATCGCTCCAGAACGACACCGGCATCGAGGGCATCGGCTTGGTGATCACGAGTTCGCCGACCTCGTCGATCAGCTCCGCACCGGCCTCATCGAGGGCGACCACGGCGGCCCCCAAGGCGCGGCAGGAGATCTCCCCCTCCCAGACCGGCACGTCCGGTGCGGCGCACAGGAATGCCGCGCACAGATCAGTGCCCCCGGACACCGAGCAGATCTGCACTCCAGAACCGATCTCCGAGGCGATCCAGCGAAACCCCTCCGCGGGCAGTGGGGCGCCTGTCGAGCCGACCGCTCGCAGCGTGGTGAGATCCAGCTCGGCGCCAGGCCGCAGGCCGGCTTTGCGGCAGGCCTGGATGAATGGCGCGGACGTACCGAAATAGCTCACCCGTTCCTCGGCGGCCAGCCGCCACAACGCGCCGAGATCGGGATGCCCGGGGCTGCCGTCGTAGAGCACGACCGTCGCGCCCACCAGCAGGCCGCTGATCAGGTAGTTCCACATCATCCAGCCGGTGGTCGTGAACCAGAACAACCGTTGCCCCGGCCCGAGATCGGACTGCAACGCCAGCGCCTTGAGGTGTTCCAGGATGATCCCGCCGTGGCCGTGCACGATGCCCTTGGGCAGCCCGGTGGTGCCCGAGGAGTAGAGCACCCACAACGGGTGGTCGAAGTCCACGGCCTCGAAGACCAGCTCAGCGCCGGAATGCGCGGCCAGCAGATCAGCCCAGTGTGCCGGTGTCACCGTCGCGCGCAGCGAGGGCAACTGGTCGCGCAGCGCGTCCACTGTGGAGCGGATGTCGTAGTACCGGCCGCCGTAGCGGTAGCCGTCGACGGCGATCAGCACGGTGGGCGCGAGCTGGGTGAACCGGTCGGCGATCGCGCCGGCGCCGAAGTCTGGGGAGCAGGACGACCAGATCGCGCCGAGGCTGGCGGTGGCGAGGAAGGCGATCAGGGTGTCCGGTGAGTTGGGCGCCAGCGCGACCACCCGGTCACCGCGGCGGACACCCAGCGACGCCAACGCCGAGCGCGCCGCTGCCACCCGCCGGCGCAGCAACCCGAAGCTCAGCTCTTCGCGAAAACCGTCCTCGCGACGGAAGATCACCGCCAGGTCATCTGCGTCCTTTCTTGGACCCTCCCCGGCGCCGGGAGCCAGCGCGTGCTCGGCGTAGTTCAGCGTCGTGCCCGGAAACCACTTCGTGCCCGGCATCGACTCATCGGTGAGAACGCGCTGTGGCTGCGCATGGAACCGGACGCCGGCGAACTCGGCGAACGCCCCCCAGAACCCCGCCAGGTCGGCCACCGACCAGCGCCACAGCGCGTCGTAGTCAGTTACGACGACCCCTCGGCGCGACGCCAACCAGCGACGGAACTCCGCCATCTGGGACCGGGCGACGACGGTCGGGGCGGGCTGCCAGACGATCCTTGGCCCACTCATGACATCAGCCTCATGATGTCAGCGCAGGTGGCTGTCGAACCAGTTCAGGGTCCGACCCCACGCTTCCCGAGCGACGGACTGGTCGGTGTCGAAGCAGCAACGCACCAGGTCGGTGGCGACGTGGGCGGAATGGGCGGCATCGCGCAGCTTGGTCACTTCCGCTTCGGGCACCTCACCATCCTGACCGTAGATACCCAACCACGGGCAGCGAAGCTCGGCCGCCACGTCGACCAGCGCAGGCAACGCCGTAGCCACTGGATCCAGCACCCCGATCCCGCCGATGGTCACCGCCGCGCCGAGATCACGCTGGGTGGCGACGATGAGTGCCACTGCACCGCCCAGACCGACGCCTGCCATCCCTATCCGGTCAGCTGGCACTGCTCGCCCCGCTAACCAGCGCAAGGCGGCATCGGTATCGGCGTGGACGGACTCCGCCGTCAGCCGCTCGACGTGACTGCGCACGACATCGGCGTTGTCTGACGCCAGCTCGTCGACACCGTCGCGGTGGAACAGATGCGGGATCACGGTCAGCCAGCCCTCACCGGCCAGCCCAGCCGCGAGCCGCCACACGTCGTCGGTGACGCCGCGGACGTCCGGCCCGACGACGATGCCGCCACGGACGGACGCGGTGACACCCAAACATTCCGGGGCAGCGACGGTCAGCGGCAACGTACTGCCGTCAGGAAGCGGGACCTGCTCAAGGCTACGTTGCGGCATGGCCCCGTCCACTCGTCGGCGAACCCAGGGTGAGCAGCCAGCGTACCGGACCGGGATGGGAAGCTTCACCACGGTTGATCACCGGCTGCGTGCCACGAGAGGAGGCGGGATGACCGCACGGATCAGGGCTGACCTGGAGTCGCTGCCCGGGTACGTGCCCGGCCGTAGCATCCCAGGAGCGGTGAAGCTGGCCAGCAACGAGATGCCCGGGGGCCCGTTGCCCAGCGTTATCGCGGCGATCGGGGACGCTGCCACGGGCGTCAACCGCTACCCAGACAACGCAGCGACCACGCTGGTGGATCGCCTGGCGCTCCGGTTGGACGTGCCACCATCGCACCTCGCCGTCGGAGCCGGATCGGTGGCGCTGTGCCAGCAACTGGTGCAGATCATCTGCGGGCCGGCCGATGAGGTGCTCTTCGCCTGGCGCTCCTTCGAGGCCTACCCGATCATCACCCAGGTCGTGGGGGCCCGGCAACGCACCGTGCCGCTACGCGAGGACCACACCCACGACCTGGCGGGAATGCTCGACGCGATCACCTCGGCGACCCGCTTGATCTTCGTGTGCAATCCCAACAACCCGACCGGCACCGCCGTGCGACATGACGAGCTGGTCGCCTTCCTCGACGCGGTGCCCGACGGTGTACTGGTCGTCCTGGACGAGGCTTACCACGAATTCGTGACCGATCCTGCGGTGCCCGACGGCATGCAGCTCTACCGCCATCGGGACAACGTCGCGGTGCTGCGGACCTTCTCCAAGGCCTATGGGCTGGCCGGGCTGCGGGTGGGGTATTGCGCGGCGCCCGAGCCGGTGGCCACGGCGCTGCACAAGGTGTCCGTGCCGTTCAGTGTCAACTCAGTGGCCCAGGTCGCCGCGCAGGCGAGCTTCGACGTCGAGGAGGAGATGCTGGCCCGCTGCCGGGAGGTGGCCAGCGAGCGGGACCGGGTGCGGGCGGCACTGCTCGCCATGGGCGCCTACCGCGTGCCGGACTCCCAGGCGAACTTCCTCTGGCTGCCGCTGGGTGAGCGAAGCGTCGCCTTCAACGAACACTGTCTGGCACACAAGATCGTCATCCGCCCATTCCCGGAAGGCGTCCGAGTCACGATCGGCACCCCCGCCGAAAACGATGCGTTCCTCACCGCAGCGAGGACGTGGCCACCCCGATATGGAGACATATCGGGGTAATTGGCCGCCCCGCAGCCCCAATATGTCTCCATATCGGGAGGGAGTCAGCCGCCGATGTAGCTCATTTCCACTTTGGGGAGGCCCAGGGTTGCGGTGGTGCGCTGGGCTGAGTAGCGGTCGGTTCGGCCCTTCCAGATCCCGGTGATGCGCTTTTCGATCTCGTCGTCGCTGGTGCCGTCACGCAGCGGCGTGCGGAGGTCGTGGCCCAGGCCGGCGAACAGGCAGGTGTACAGCTCCCCCTTGGCTGACAACCGAGCCCGGGTGCAGGTGCCGCAGAACGGCTGGCTGATCGACGTGATCACGCCGACCTCACCAGCGCCGTCGACGTAGCGGTACCGGGCGGCCACCTCGCCGACGTAGGCCGGATTCACTGGCTCGACCGGCCACTCGGCGTTGATGGCCTCGACGATCTCCGCCGCCGGGACGACGTCGTCCAGCCGCCAGCTGTTGGTGGCGCCGACGTCCATGAACTCGATGAAGCGCACGATGTATCCGTGCTCCCGCCCGAAGGCAGCGAGATCGAGGATGCCCTTGCCGTCGTTGAGTCCACGCTTGACCACCGTATTGACCTTCACCGGGGTTAGTCCGGCATCAGCGGCGGCCGCGATCCCCTCCACGACCCGAGCGACCGGGATCTTCACGTCACTCATGGTCCGGAACGTCTCCGCGTCGAGGGAGTCCAGGCTGACCGTCACCCGACTGAGCCCAGCGTCGTGTAGCGAGCGCGCTTTCTTCGCCAGCAGCGACCCGTTGGTGGTCATCGCCACATCATCGATCCCGTCGATGCCGGCCAGTTGCTCGACAAGCCCTTCGATGCCATGCCGGAGCAACGGCTCCCCGCCGGTAAGTCGCAGTTTCTGGACACCCAGGTCGGCGAACACCCTCGTCACTCGAACGATCTCCTCGAACGAGAGCAGTTCCGAGGAGTCCATAAACGGGAAGTCGGTGCCGAAGACGTCCCGAGGCATGCAGTAGCAGCAGCGGAAGTTGCACCGGTCGGTGACGGAAATCCGCAGATCCCGGAGGCCGCGCCCGTGCTGGTCGCTGACAGCGTTCATGGCTTCCATCCGATCAGAGTACTCCGTTCACCCTTTTTCACGTTCGTCTGCGCGACCGCGCTGGTTCACCAACAGTCCAACGCGCCGCGCTCCGTGGTTATTTCATACTACTAAGGGTAGCTAATTCACTCTTTCGGGATGTTAACGAATCCGTCGCGGGCAGCGAAAAACGAGTTGACTGCTACAAGTGGTCACCGGCATGGGATCGGTCGCGACAGCTGTTCCGCTCACTCCTGGAGGCTTCGTGTCCGCACCTGCGCCCCTGTACCGCTGCTTCACTCCGCAGCCGCGACCGATACGGCCGACGAACCGCTTCGGCATGGTGAGCTTCACGCTCGGGCTGCTGGTCGCGTTCGCGGCGGTGGTGTACGCCACCTGGTTAGGAGTCGCCGGGTTGGCCGCTGTCGAAGGCCTCGCCCAGCACGTCGGGGCTTCGGTCACCGCTGAGCACGTCAGCGCCGCGGCGCCGATAGCTCCCCGACCCCCAGCCCCGCCACTCCTACCGCCGACCCCCAGCGGTGCCACCATGGCCTTCGATCAGCTGTGGACCGGCACCGACGGCAACACGATCGTCGCCGGGGTCCCGACGGTCGGCACGTCGGTGGAGACCGGCGAGTCGGTGATCGCGGTCCCGCTGACCCTGACCAACAACGGCGAGCGGGACTGGAACCCGGAGTCGAGCACCTTCGTCGGAAAGCTCAACCGCGCAACGGTTCCGGAGTCAGCCGAGGGCGACTTGATGTACCGGACCCCGATCGTCGCGCACACCTCGGTGACCCTGACCAAGATATTCGTCGCGGGCCCCGGCCAGTTCGCCTTGATCGCGAACACCCCGCATGGCGTCGCGTTGTTCAGCGGTCAGGTCTGACTTCGCGAGGTCTGACTTCGCGAGGTCTGACTTCGCGAGGTCTGACTTCGCGAGGTCTGACTTCGCGAGGTCTGACTTCGCGAGGTCTGACTTCGCGGGGGTCTGACTTGGATGGCTTCCAGATGCCCTGACCGCCGTCTATGGTGAAGGGTCCGTCGGACTTCGACCACAGGGGTGATGGTGAGCGCGCCGTGGTGGAGTGAGGATCCAAGTGGTGGTGCCTCTCGGGGGCGACCGCCGGGGCCGACCGCGCTGCGGATCGTGTTGGGCACTCAACTGCGTCGGCTGCGGGAAGCGCGCGGTGTCACCGCCGCGGCGGCCGGGCACGCGATCCGGGCGTCCCACGCCAAGATCAGCCGGATGGAGCTCGGTCGGGTCGGCTTCCGGGATCGCGACGTGGCGGACCTGCTGACCCTCTACGGCGTGACCGATGAGCAGGAACGTCGAGCGTTCCTCACCCTCGTTCGGCGGGCCAATGTGCCCGGCTGGTGGCATCAGTACAGCGACATCGTGGCGAGCTGGTTTGAGATCTACCTCGGCCTGGAACAGGCCAGCTCGGTCATCCGCACCTATCAACCGCAGCTCGTCCCGGGCCTGCTGCAGACCCGCGACGTCGCGCGGGTCATCATCCAGCTCGGGCACCCCTGCCCCTCCGACGACGATGTCGAGCGCCGTGTCGCACTCCGGATGGCCCGTCAGGAAATCCTCACCCAACCCGGAGCGCCACAGTTGTGGGCGGTGATCGAAGAGGCCTCACTATGGCGGCTTAGTGGGCGTTCGGTGATGCAGGAACAGATCGATCATCTGATCACGATGGCCGAGCTCCCCAACGTCGCACTCCAGGTGATACCGATCCACTCCAGTGCACATGTCGCCCTAGGCGGTCCGTTTACGATCCTGCGGTTCCCCGATCCCGACCTGCCGGACATCGTCTACCTAGAACAGCTGTCCAGCGCCCTCTACCTGGACAAGAGCGAGGATATTCAGCACTATCGCACGATTATGGATCGCTTATGCGTTCAAAGTAAATCTCCGGCTGAGACGATCAGCTTTCTCAGCAACGTCCGCAAAGAACTCTGAGGCCCAGAGCGTCAAACATCAGGTTGCCACCGTTGCCTCGCAAACCTGCCCCAGCAGTGGCTCCACCATCGGCGTCCGTAGCGGAGCCTTCACCGGCCGAGGTCCCTCCAGCGGGCAAAGGGTAGATCCAGCGCCGGCCAGCGCGGCGCGCAGCTGCTGCTCAAGCCGCTCAATCTCGTCGCGAAGATTCTTGTTCGTCTCAATCAACCGAGCCAGCTCAGCCCCAACGAGGTCGAGAAAGACGTCCACCTCGTCCTCTCTGTAGCCTCGCTTGCCGATCGACGGCTTACTGAACGCCACGTTGCGAACGTCGGCGGGTGTCAACGGCATCGGATCACCTCACGCGCTTCTTACCTGCGTGTGTGGCCTGGTGTATTCGGCCCTGGTCTCTCGGCCGGACGAGCCCGGCCGCCGCTACGGAACCGCTCGCCGATCCATATCCATCGGCGTGATTATTTGTCTCGACGCACCCGGCTAACCAGGATGTGACCGCGAACACAAGTTGCCATCACGGCCGCCGAGACGGACTGCTCGCATCCCGGCCTGACCAAGCGATGGAAGCCGCACCGTCATCGGGCGTTGCTCCGTGCGAGGAACACGCAAGGAGGGTGGCGCCGGGTAGGGGCTGGTGGGAGCGCGCGGGTGCTGGGGCGGTACCAGGTCGAGTAATGCCCGCAGCGCCCATCGCGGCGGACCTTCATACGCCCACACCACCACTTCTGGGGCGAAGACGTCGACCGGACCGTGTCGGGGCAGCGGAACCCTGGCCGTGGTGACGTGGTCAAAGCACCGGATGGTGACCAGATCAACACAGTGTTCCCACTGGTAAGACGCGACCAGAGCGCACGGCGCGGCTATCGGGCCACAGCAGTACAGGAAAAACCCATCGGCGACTACGTCGAGCAGGAGGCTCTCCAGCTCTGAGGGCAAGCACAGCTCGCCCTCAGAGTGCAGAGCGGACATCGAAGACACGCTCATGGACCAACCACCTCCAGATGACGTGCCTGCGTGGTGCCGGGCACACCCAGCCCTCCGACCGCGGCGTCACTGACCGTACGTGGGCCTAGTCGCCCCATAGATCACCGCCCATAATGCATCCTGCCTGCTGAGAGAGGTATTTGAACGACCTGCCACCACCGTCCCAGCCCGGGCATGCGGACGCAAGAGCAGGTGCACAGCATGCAATCTCCATCTCGACGTCGCGTACAGATGCAAGAACTACTAGAGTTAACAGGTCCATCAAAGTAACGCGAGTTAGCCGTTTTGGGGGGATTTGGCCGCTTCAGGAAGCTGGCTGGCTTAGTGGAGAGGTCACAGATGTCACAGGCTGCTAACGGTATTCCGGCCACTTCGCTTCGCGTGGCCACCTGGAAAAAGAGTAGGCACAGCAACCCCCACGGAGACTGCGTGGAACTCGGAGAGCTAGCCAGGGGACAGATCGCCGTGCGCAATTCCCGCCACCCGGACGGACCCGCTCTTATCTTCCCTCGTGCCGCGATAATCGCGCTGATCCGGGACGCGGCGGAGGATAAGTTCAAAACCCTTTGAGTGGATTACTCAAGAAATCGATCGTTTCAGCGGGGGATTTGGCCTGTACGCACAGTAGATCCATAATTTGCAGGTAGTGATCGACGTCTTGGCTCTTGTCCAGGTAGAGGGCGCTGGACAGCTGTTCTAGGTAGACGATGTCCGGCAGGTCGGGATCGGGGAACCGCAGGATCGTAAACGGACCGCCTAGGGCGACATGTGCACTGGAGTGGATCGGTATCACCTGGAGTGCGACGTTGGGGAGCTCGGCCATCGTGATCAGATGATCGATCTGTTCCTGCATCACCGAACGCCCACTAAGCCGCCATAGTGAGGCCTCTTCGATCACCGCCCACAACTGTGGCGCTCCGGGTTGGGTGAGGATTTCCTGACGGGCCATCCGGAGTGCGACACGGCGCTCGACATCGTCGTCGGAGGGGCAGGGGTGCCCGAGCTGGATGATGACCCGCGCGACGTCGCGGGTCTGCAGCAGGCCCGGGACGAGCTGCGGTTGATAGGTGCGGATGACCGAGCTGGCCTGTTCCAGGCCGAGGTAGATCTCAAACCAGCTCGCCACGATGTCGCTGTACTGATGCCACCAGCCGGGCACATTGGCCCGCCGAACGAGGGTGAGGAACGCTCGACGTTCCTGCTCATCGGTCACGCCGTAGAGGGTCAGCAGGTCCGCCACGTCGCGATCCCGGAAGCCGACCCGACCGAGCTCCATCCGGCTGATCTTGGCGTGGGACGCCCGGATCGCGTGCCCGGCCGCCGCGGCGGTGACACCGCGCGCTTCCCGCAGCCGACGCAGTTGAGTGCCCAACACGATCCGCAGCGCGGTCGGCCCCGGCGGTCGCCCCCGAGAGGCACCACCACTTGGATCCTCACTCCACCACGGCGCGCTCACCATCACCAGACCAATCTCAATCTCGATGAGGTGCAAGTTGCACTGCATGACAAGCGACAGACGGGCGTCAGGGTTTTCGTCCGACACCGCTGAAATGGAACGCTTCCACCGGGACACCGAGTTCGGTGCAGTCAGGCCGCCACAGCGAACACGAGACCACGCCAGGCTCCACTAGCTCACGACCATCGAAGAAACGCATGATCTCCTGATGACTGCGGGCCACTATCGGTGCTGCACCCCTCTTATTCCAGAGCCGCATGGTCTCCTTTATCGCGTCGCCGTCGACTTCCGCGGTGGGATGCGAAATCACGAGGTAGCTACCGGGCGACATCGCGTCCATAAGCCGGCCCACGATAGTGTGCGCCTCGTCCGCGTCCGTGATGAAATTCAAAATTCCTAATAGCATGAGGCCGACTGGCTGGGTGAAGTCGAGTGTCCGGGCGGCTTCCTGCAGAATCGTGTCTGGTTCGCGCAGGTCCGCCTGAACATAATCGGTTTTACCCTGTGGAGTGCTCGTGAGCAGGGCGCGCGCGTGTACCATGATTATCGGGTCATTGTCGACGTAGACAATGCGAGAATCCGGTGCGGTCGCTTGGGCAACTTCGTGAGTGTTGTTGACTGTGGGCAGACCGGTGCCTATGTCAAGGAACTGGCGAATCCCTGCACTGCCTGCCAGATACCGGACCGCGCGGGCCAGGAACCGTCGTTCGGCGCGGACGGTATCGCGGAAGCTTGGGATGACGGCAAGGATCTGTTCTGCAAGATCACGATCGACCGCATAGTTGTCCTTACCACCCAGTAAATAATTCCAGAACCGAGCGGAGTGCGGCACTGCAGTATTAACAGACAAAGCCCTCTCCTGCACCGGCGTGTGCGAGTTGTCCGTCACAAGTCTGCTTCTCCCCCACGTTGCTCAGCGTCGTGGCGTTATTAGTCCAGACAGAAGCCACGCAACGCCAATGTGCTGGTTATTTCCCCCGGTGGCCAGGTGACGTCGTAGCCACCCAGTTGATCACCTTACTCCCCGGCAGAGGAGCCTGATGTCACTCGTTTGGTCGACTCGCCGGGCGAGTCATCGCGGACCGTTCGGTACCCGGAGGGAGATCGTGGTGCCGCTGCCCGGGATGAGATCAACGATCAAGCCGTGGCGCTGCCCGAAGGAGTCCCGCAGCTGATCGTCGACCGTGCCCAGGAGCTCCCGGACGTCCGCGTCCTGCGTTCCGGGTCCGTCGTCGGCGACGGTGATCAGGATGTCCGGGCCTTGCACGCGAGCGGAGACCGTGACGGTGCCGCCGAGCTGCTTGCGTTCGATGCCGTTGCGGACCGCATTGTCGACCAGCTGCTGTAGCGCCAGAAACGGCAGCACCACCGGCAGCGCCGCCGGTGCGATGTCGAGCTGCACGCGGAGCCGGTCGCGAAACCGGGACCGTTGCAACGTCAGGTAGCGCTCGATGTTCTCCCATTCCTCGGCCAGCGTGGTCTTGGTGACCGAGCGCAACGAGTACCGGGCGAACTCCGCGAAAACGATCAGCAGGTCCCGAGCCCGGGACGGGTCGGTGCTGACCAGGCCGACGATGGTGCTGATCGTGTTGAACAGGAAGTGCGGGGAGATCTGGCCGCGCAGGGTCCGCAGTTCGGTGCGAACCTGCGCGATGGCGCGGTCCAGCTCCGCGACCAACAGCTGATCTTCCCCGCCGCCTTCACGGGCGGCGCGCAGCACGACCGGCGTCTGGACCGCCGCCACATGCTTGGCCGGGCGCAGACCGCGCCAGGTGGGGTACCCGAGGCGACCTTGGGCGGTCCACTGCCGGTAGTAGACCGCGCCCAGCAGCCGCGGAGCCACCCAGTGCACTCCCTGATCAGGCAACTCATCGGCGTCGACGAAGGGACTGGCCGGCTGGGCCAGCTCGGTCAACCGGTCGCGCAACTCCCGGCGGCCCGCTTCGGTGAAGCCGGTGGCAACTTGGCCGACGTATCGCAGACCCTCTTCGGAGGGCACCCCGACGAGCACGGCGCCGAGCGCGGCGGCGCGCCGACGTTCGGGCACCCATCCGCCGATGATCACTTCTTGGAACTGGCGCAACGTGGTCTGAACCCAGCTGCGGGACCGGCCCGGCTGGTACGGCGAGTCCACCCGCTTGGCGACCACACCCCGCAGGCCGTGTTCGGCAGCGGTGTCCAGCACGGTCTGGCCGTCGGTGTCGAGGAAGCAGGGCGGCGCCACGACCGGTCCCTCGGCGAGTTCGAGTTCGGCCAGCAGTTCCCGACGGCGCTGGTAGGGCAGCTCGGCGGTGGACTGTCCGTCCAGGCTCAACACATCGAACACGTAATAGGTCACCGGCGCCCGGCGCCGTACCGTTGCGGTCGGGCGTTGCACGTTCATCCGCCGCTGAAGCTGCGCGAAGCTAGGTCTGCCGCAGGAGTCCAAGGCGACGATCTTGCCGTCGAGCAGCATCCGGCGCCGTCCCGCGAACGCTGCCAGTTCCGGGTACGCGGCGGTGATGCTGCGGTGGCTGCCGCTGAACAGCGACGTCCGGTCCACCTCGACGCGTGCCAGGCAGCGGTTCCCGTCCCAGCTGAACTCGAAAGCCCAGCCCGGCCCGGTCGGCAATGGCCCGGCTGTCGGCAACATCGGACGCACCAGGTCGAACATCGCCAGGTCTGACATCACAGCTCAGTGCCGGCGACTGGCTTGCTTGCCCTTGTCACCGGACTTGCCCTTGTCAGCGGCACTGCCCTTGTCAGCGGAATTACGCTGTGTCGGCACGTTCGGCGGCTCCCCGCGAGCAGCCTTGGCCGCCTCGACCGACGCCTGCAAGGCGGTGATCAGGTCCACCGACGGAGCGGGCTGCGCCGACGTCGGCGGGGCGACGAACTCCTTGCCCGCGGTCTTGGCTTCGATGACCGACAGCAACGCCTCGCGATACCCGTCCTGATAGGCCTCCGGGGTGAAATCGCCGGACATCGCCTCGATGAGCGTGTCGGCCATCTTCAGCTCCGCGTCGCTGACAGACACCTCGCGGTCCAGCACGTCGAACTGGGCCTTGCGCACCTCGTCGGGCCAGACCATCGTCTGCAACGCGAGGACATCGCCGCGGGGCCGCAGCACGGCCAGCGATTCCTTGCTCCGCACCGCGATCTTTGCCAGGCCGACCCGGCTGGTGCGCTGCAGCGCAGCTCGAAGCAACTCATACGGCTTGCGGCCGGCCGGATCGGGTTCCAGGTAGTACCCACGGGCCAGCGCAAGTGGGTCGACCTGGTCAGCCGGCACGAAGGCGACCAGCTCGACGACCTTGGTGGTGGGCAGCGGCAGGTTGGCGAAATCCTCGTCGGTCAGGATCACGGTCTCACCCGACGGCAGCTCGAAGCCCTTCGCGAGGTCGGCGTAGGCGACCTCCTGGTCACACACTGTGCACACCCGGTGGTAGCGCACCCGGCCGGCGTCCTCGTCGTGCACCTGATGGAAGGACACATCACGGTCCTCCGTGGCCGAGTACAGCCGAACGGGGATGCTGACCATCCCGAAGGCCAGCGCGCCCTTCCATATCGCCCTCATCCCACTACAGTAAGCGATTTCTTGGGGGGGCGACACTCCGAGCTACGTGTCCAGCCCAAACCGTAGGAAACGGCGTACCGTGATGTGGTTTGGGCATCCGCGGTGCAATCACCGTCTCCCTGAGCGGGGGTGCGCTATGACCGTCGACATCATCGCGGCGCTGATCGCGATCGTGGTCATCGGGGCGTTGTGGTTACTGTCCGGTGCGCGGGTGGTCAGCCAGTTCGAGCGCGGCGTGGTGTTCCGGTTCGGTCGGGTGACCAGCACTCCCCGGCAACCTGGGCTGACCTGGGTCACGCCGGGGGTGGAGAAACTCCGCAAGGTCAACATGCAGATCGTCACCATGCCGGTGCCCGCCCAGGACGGCATCACCCGCGACAACGTCTCGGTGCGGGTGGACGCGGTGGTGTACTTCCGGGTCGTCGACCCGGTCAAGGTCATCGTCGACGTGCAGGACTACCTCCAGGCCGTCTCGCAGGTCGCGCAGACGTCGTTGCGCTCGATCATCGGCAAGAGCGACCTGGACGATCTGCTGTCCAACCGCGAGCGGCTCAATGAGGGGCTGGAACTGCTGATCGACAGCCCCGCCTTGGGTTGGGGCGTGCAGATCGACCGGGTGGAGATCAAGGACGTGGCGCTGCCGGAGTCGATGAAACGGTCGATGTCGCGCCAGGCAGAGGCCGAACGTGAGCGGCGGGCCAGGATCATCAGCGCCGAGGGTGAGCTGCAAGCGTCCGAGAAACTGTCCCAAGCAGCGGCCGCGATGGCCGACACCCCCGGCGCCCTGCAACTGCGGTTGTTGGAGACAGTCGTGCAGGTCGCCTCAGAGAAGAACTCCACCTTGGTACTTCCCTTCCCCATCGAACTCCTGCGCTATCTCGACGCCGCGACACCTCGCCCCGATCCGCAGGCAGCGAGCGCACCGGAGTTACCGGCATCCGACTAACGGTGCGTCGGGAGGGGCTCCGCGGTGTCGAGGGGGACGGGTAACAGCCAGCTCGGGCCATCCGGGTTCCCGAACCAGACGGTGTGCCGGGTCGGGGTAGCGGTGAGCCCGAACTCGTGCCACTGCGGGGAGCCGAGGTCGGTCCACTGCTCCCATGCGCGCTCGACGTGCGCCCACAGCGGCGTGGGTCCGGCCTCCCGCACGCGGTACCGGGTCGTCGTGTCGCCGCCGCTCACCGTTGCGCCGGAGCACCTCGATCAGCTCGGCGCAGCGGTTCGCACCGGCCTGGACCACCTCGCCGGTTAGGCGCCGCTGATCGCCGTCACACCGCTGGTGGTGCCGAGGTAGGCGCGGTCGCCGGCCAGAGTCGGGGAGGCGAAGTGCGGCAGGTCACCTACTTGGATTTGCTGGCGGGGAGTACCGGTGGCCGGGTCCAGCGCGTAGAGGATGCCGTGATCGGTGTCTGTCACCCAGACCGCGCCGCCGCCGACGACCGGGGACCCGTCCGCCGGTACCGACGCCGTCCACTGGATCCGTAACCCTCCGGCGGGATCGACGTCCACCGCGCGCATGCTGTTGCTGCACGGGACGTAGACGGTAGAGCCGGCCACCGCGCTGCCGCCGTAGGCCGAGCAGATCGGCTGCGCGCTGAGCTGTCCGCCGATACCGCCGAGCCGGTTGGCGTCCAGCAGGTAGCCGATGCCGCGCTTGCCCACGGTAAGCACCCGGTCCCCGATCAGGGCCGGGCTCATCGACCCGAGATCGAGGTCATGGGCGTTGTCGTTCTTCCACGTCATCGGGCTGAAACTGTCCACCAAAGTCAGCTGCGGGGTCAACGCCAGCACCGAGTCGCTGTGGTCGTAGTTCCGGGTCGACTCGCCGTTGCCCACCGCATAGAACAACCGCCCGTTGTGAACTGCGGCGCCGCCGGATGCCCAGATGCCGGCGTCCCGGGTGGTCGGCACGGCGTAGCTGCGCAGCGGGCCGGTGCCGGTCGTCGGCGCGGCGACCACCGAGCCGATGTAGTTGCCGCAGTCGCCGAACAGCCCGCCGTAGCCGACGTACACCCAACCGTCGAGCACCGTCAGCGCGGCACGTTGCTGGGTGGCGATCTCGTCGCCCTGGGGTGGCGGCAGCGCGCGGCGCAGCGTGACCGTGCCGCTGGCCAGGTCCACCCCGGCCAGGGTGTGCCGGCCGTTCTGGGTCTCGGCGACGACGAAGATCAGCCCGGTGGCCGGGTCGTAGGCCGGCGTGCCGGTGATTCCCAGCGGATCGATATTGCCGCAGGGCAGATCGGAGCCGCTGACAGGTGTGCCCAGCGACGCAGACCACAGCACATGCCCGTCCGCGGCGGCCAGCGCGTAGACGGTGTTGTGCTCCGTCGCCGCGATGATCCGGTCGCCGATCACCAGCGGTTGGCCGTACACCGCACCGTCGAGCTTTGTGTGCCACGCTGTGCGAAACCTCCCCAGCGGGGCGAGCTGATCAGCGACGCCGGTGCGGGCGTTGTCATGATGGTAGGTCGGCCAGTCGGCGGCCCCGACCGGGGCGGGCGGGGCGGCTCCGGGTGGGCGGGGACTGCTCATCGGCGGTGGCGCCGGTGCCACCGCGGGCGCCGAGCAGCCGGCCACGGTGGCGAGCACAACGACGGCGACGACGGCTTTCATGGCTGTCAGTGTGGATGACCTCTACGGTGCGCGCTCCCCCGGTTTGGCCGCTTGTGCTGCCGCACCGGCGGGGCGACCCTGCGGGGGCTTGCCGACAGCGGGAAGTCTCCACGACAGGCAGGAGGCCGCCATGGCCGGGTTCGTTCAGATCGTCGAGTTCCAGACATCGCGTATCGAGGAGGTCCAGGCCCTCGTTGACCAGAGACGTCCCCAGATGGAGGACGGCAGCACGGTGCAGCGACTGATCGCCACCGCCGACCGGGACCGTCCTGGCTACTACCTCACGATCATCGAGTTCGACTCCTACGAAGCCGCGATGGAGAACTCCCAGCGCCCGGAGACCAGCGAGTTCTCCGCTGCGATGGCCAAGCTGTGCGACGGGCCGCCGAAGTTCTCCAACTTGGACGTCTGGCAGACCTGGTAGCGCGGCCCGAACGGTCACGACGCTGACCCGCTCGCCGGTCCTCAACGTGAGCCACCCGCGTGTACCCGGGGTGACGAGAGGGGGTTCGCCGCCTCAAACGCAGCCAGAGCTGGGTCCTCGCCGGAGTTGTCATAGCTCTGCAGCGTCTCCAGCCGGCCTGGTAGTCCACGTCGGCCGGACGTTGTCAGGGTGGGGATGTAGACAGGAGTCGTCCGGAGTGAACCGCCTCATGAAGGGACCTGACGATGCCCACCCGCTCACAGCCGTGGCCCGCCGGCACGCCGTGCTGGATCGATCTTCTGCCCCTGACCTGGATGCCGCGAAGGAGTTCTATGGCGCCGTGTTCGGCTGGTCGTTCCTCGACCTCGGCCCAGATTTCGGCCATTACCAGATCTGCCAGGTCGATGGCCGTGCGGCCGCCGCCATCGCCCCGTTGATGGCCGAGGGTCAGACGTCAGCGTGGACGACGTACCTGGCCAGCGACGACGTGGACGACACCTCCAAGTCGATCACGGCCAACGGGGGCACCCTGCTCGTCGAGCCGATGGACGTACCGGGCGCCGGCCGGATGTGCGTGGCGCTCGACGCCGCGGGCGCAACGTTCGGCGTGTGGCAGGCCGCGGCCACGATCGGCGTCGAGATCTACAACGAGCCCGGCGCGCTGGTGTGGAGCGACGCCCGCCTGCCGGATCCAGACGCCGGCCGGCAGTTCTACACGAACGTCTTCGGGTACCGCTACCAACCGGTGCCGGGTGCCCCGGCGGACTACACCACGTTTCATCTCGATGGTGACCCGCTCGGCGGCATGGGCGCGATGATGGGCGCTCCCGCCGGCACGCCGGCGCACTGGGTCACGTACTTCTCCGTGGCCGACGCCGATGCCGCAGTCGCGGCGGCAACCGCGGGCGGTGGATCCGTGCTCAGCGGCCCCGACGACACGCCGTACGGCCGGATGGCCTTCCTGACGGATCCCAACGGTGCCGTGTTCGCCGTGATGGGGCCGGTGTCGCCAACGTCAACGTAGGCCGGCTGGCTCTGCCGTCAGGTCCGGCTGCTGGAGGTCCAGCGGGCTCGTCGGCGGTCTTCAGCGCCCTGGGTCGTAGCCGGCACGGCGTAGCGCGTCGGCTAGCGCTCCACCGGCGGCAGGTTTG
Organism: uncultured Actinomycetota bacterium; assembly: GCA_963717245.1. Lineage (GTDB taxonomy): Bacteria > Actinomycetota > Actinomycetes > Mycobacteriales > Pseudonocardiaceae. Next base: position 136,508 of record CAVQVV010000010.1, read on the forward strand.
CTGGCCGCCGGTGGGCGCTTTGCGGCGGCCTTGCGGGGGGCGGCGGCTGGGGGCTTGGCGGCGGTTTTGCGGGGGGTGCCGGGTGGTGGCGTGGGCTGGGCGGCAGCATCGTCGTCGAGGCGCAGGGTCAGGCCGATGCGGTGGCGCGGCACGTCCACGGCGAGCACCTTCACCCGCACGACGTCGCCCGGCTTCACCACGTCGCGCGGGTCTTTGACGAACGTCTTGGACATCGCCGAGATGTGCACCAGGCCGTCTTGGTGCACGCCTACATCGACGAAAGCGCCGAACGCGGCGACGTTGGTGACCATGCCTTCGAGCACCATCCCCGGTTTCAGATCCGCGATCTTGTCGACGCCCTCTGTGAAGGTTGCCGTGGTGAAGGCCGGACGCGGGTCCCGGCCTGGCTTCTCCAGCTCGGCGAGGATGTCGGTGACGGTGGGCACACCGATGGTGGCCCCGGAAATGACACCGACGAAGTCGTTCGGCCGAAGCGAGCGCAAGACCGCGGTGTTTCCGATCAGCGTCGGTGATGTCGGTGCCGGCCGCGGTGAGGATGCGGCGCACCACGGGGTAGGACTCGGGATGCACGCTGGAGCGGTCCAGTGGGTCGTCTCCAGCGGGGATGCGCAGGAACCCGGCGCACTGCTCGAATGCCTTAGGGCCCAGCCGCGGAACGCCGGCCAGGGCGCGCCGGGTGCGAAACGGACCATGCGCGTCGCGGTGGGTCACGATGTTCTCGGCAAGCCCCACGGTGATGCCGGATACCCGCCGCAGCAACGGCGCGGACGCTGTGTTGACGTCCACGCCGACGGCGTTGACGCAGTCCTCCACCACCGCGTCCAGCGAGCGTGACAGTGCGCTTTCGGGTAGATCGTGCTGGTACTGGCCGACGCCGATCGACTTGGGATCGATCTTGACGAGTTCCGCCAGCGGATCCTGCAGCCGGCGGGCGATCGACACCGCGCCGCGCAGTGACACGTCGAGCCCGGGCAGCTCCTGGGAGGCGTAGGCCGACGCGGAGTACACCGAGGCGCCCGCTTCCGACACCACCGCCTTGGTGACACCCAGGGGGCTGCGTGACCAGTTCGGCAGCGAGCTTGTCGGTCTCCCGCGACGCGGTGCCGTTGCCGATCGCGATCAGCTCGACCTGGTGCTCCGCGGCGAGGCGGCCCAGCACGGCCAGCGCCTCGTCCCAGCGACGCTGCGGAACGTGCGGGTAGATGGTCTCGGTGGCCACCACTTTGCCGGTCGCGTCGATGACGGCGACCTTGACGCCGGTGCGGTAGCCGGGATCCAGGCCCATCGTCGGACGAGCACCCGCGGGGGCCGCGAGCAACAAGTCCCGCAGGTTGGTCGCGAAGACCCGGACCGCCTCCTGCTCGGCCGCCTGGCGAAGCCGCATCCGCAGATCGATGCCCAGGTGCAGCAGGATCCGGGTGCGCCAGGCCCAGCGAACGGTGTCGGCAAGCCAACGGTCAGCTGGGCGACCCTGGTCTTCGACGCCAACGGCCGCGGCGATGGCCCGCTCGTAACGGCTGGGCCCAGGCGCCTCGGACGCCTCGGGCTCCTCAGACTCCTCGGGCTCCGGGGAGATGTCCAGCATGCCCTCCTTCTCGCCCCGGAACAGCGCCAGGATGCGATGCGAGGGCAGCTTGGTGAAGGGTTCGGAGAACTCGAAGTAGTCTGCGAACTTCGCCCCGGCCTCCTGCTGGCCGTCGCGCACCCGGGAGACCAGCCGGCCCCGCGACCACATCTGTTCGCGCAGGGATCCGATGAGGTCGGCGTCCTCGGCGAAGCGCTCCACCAGGATGGCGCGGGCCCCGTCGAGCGCCGCGGTCGCGTCGGGCACGCCATTGTCAGCGTTCACGTATGCCGCGGCGGTGGCCTGCGGGTCCTGGGTTGGGTCGACAAACAGCCCATCGGCCAGCGGCTCCAGCCCGGCCTCCCGAGCGATCTGGGCCTTGGTGCGGCGCTTGGGCTTAAACGGCAGGTAAAGATCCTCCAGCCGGGCCTTCGAGTCGACCGCCATGATCTTCGACTCGAGCGCGTCGTCGAGCTTGCCCTGCTCGCGGATCGAGTTGAGGATCGCGGTGCGGCGCTCCGCCAGCTCCCGTAGGTAGTCCAGCCGCTCCTGCAGGGTGCGCAGCTGCACGTCGTCAAGGCCGCCGGTGGCTTCCTTGCGGTAGCGCGCGACGAACGGCACAGTGGCGCCGCCGTCGAGCAGCCCGACCGCAGCACCGACCTGCCACTCGGGTACCCCCAGCTCGTCAGCGATCCGCTGGTTGAGCGACATGCCTGTCACGCTGCCCTCCTCGACCCCGCACGTAACCATCCCAGCACGGTTCGGTTCACCTTCTCGACCTGCTTGTGGTCATAACGATAGTCGTGGTGCACACCCGCCAATACTGTCAGGTCTTTGCGTTGACTACTACACCTGTCACGCAACCTGCGAACGTCCTCCGGTGGGATCACGTCATCATCTTGACCTGCGACGAAAAGGATTGGTTGGCCCACCTTAGTCCACACGTCGACCGCCAGATATTTTTTCGCGTCCGCGACGACCGAGTAAGGAACTCGAATCATGACGGATCCTGCCGAGGCCGGCAGGTCGCGGGCATAGCGACGCTCACCGTCGACCTGCCAGGTGTCCTTAGATTCGTCGTAGTCCTCGGTCCACATGAATGATTGCGTCGGCATGATCGCCACGACTTCCGTGATCCGGTCATCAGACGCCGCACTGAGCGCGGCGACATAGGCCCCGTAGCAGAACCCGATGAGGATCCGACGGTCTGGATCGGTGCGCGGAAGGGTCTCGAAGATTGTCGCGACATCGTGCAGTTGTTGCGTCGTCGTGTAGTCGTCGGCCTGTCCAGCACTGGCCCACGTACCGCGAGGGTCAAAACGTACTGCGGTGACGCCTATTGCGGGCAAACTGTGCGCCAACGCAACAGAAGACGCGTAGTCCTTGCTGTCGAGAAAGCCGGGCAGCAGTACGGCGATACCCTGGGGGTCGGACGCCTGATGAACCACTACGGACAGACCTACGAGGTTGATGTGATACTCCATTCGACGGTCAGGGATTCAAACCCACGAGGTCACCGCTCAGATCCAGATAATCAGTGGCCGAGGAGAACCGGTCCACCGTAGCCAGTGTCTCGATCCGGTCCACCCATGCCTGGGCATCGATTCGCCAGGTCCGCACGTAGTTGACGCACCACGCCGGCGTAATCTGCGATCGACGTCGCTGCGCGGCGGCCAGCGCGAATAATGCGGCGGCGTGCACCGGCTTGTGGACCTGGTCGGCGATCTGGTCGGCGGCGCGCGCGATGAATGCGCTACGGCGGAGCAGGAAAGCCTGCCAGTAATCCGGATTAGTCAATTGCATTGCCGGAAGGCGGCCGTGCAAGAGATCAATCATCCCTTCCGCGATGACTTCACCGAACTCCTCGGCCACGGCACGTCCTGGATCTTCGAACGGATCGTACGGCTGTTGACGGACCGATCCGACGCACCCCACCCGAGCCGCAGCCAGCCAGTCGAACAGGAACAGCCAATCTTCATTGTAGATCTTCGGGAAGAAGCTGAACTGCTGCGTGGTGTCGACCAGCAACGCGGAACCACCGACGAAGACGCCTTGCCTACCCTTACCCAGTCGATTGGCATGGCAGACCACCGAGTTGTCCGGCCAGTCGACGACCGCCAACGCGATCGCCGCGAGGCCACCTAGCCCGGCGGCGGCGCGACGCACCATGGCTTCGTGCACGTCAACGATGTCGTCGTCAAGGAACAGCACAGTCCGCCAGCCGAGCAGCCGAGCAAGGAGGAGGCCGATGTTGCGTTTGGTGTTCAGCGTTCCGTGCCGTCCATCCTCGACCTCGGCCAGGCGCGACGAAGCTAGGGTGAGCAGGGGATGGTCGAAGCCATCCGGTAGCTGCACAGCATGCCACCGCAGCGCCGGCCATTCACTCGCCAAGACCCCGACCTCGTCGGGCCGCACCTGGCCACTACACACCACGACCAGGTGGCAATCCAGGCGAGCGGCGAGCTCGGCTGCGGGCGCCAGATGGTGGGCGGGACGGCTCGCCGAGACCACAATCGCGTCAACCGATCGTGGCCACCCAGCATGCACGCGCTGCAGCAGAGCGGAGTGGGACTCGCGGTGTGCGACGTGCATTGCTCACCGTAACCCGGGCGTGATGCGCGATCATCTCTGGGACGGGAACTCATAGAGCCGGTTCTTGTCGACGCGGAGGTCGGGCGTCGGGACCGCGTGCTCGGCGACCTGGACTCGCATGAGCAAGCCGAAGGACTCGACATCGGCGAAACGGCTGCGGAAATACTCGGAATTCTCGTCTCGCAGGTTCTGGTCAGTGAGGCATCGCACCGCACCGTACACACCACGAGTGAACACACCGCTACACAGTGTGAGAGTACGCGTGCTGAAGTGCGGATTCGCGGTCCGAAAAAACAATCCGACATCTTCGACCACAGCCCCTCGGGGGTTGTCGCCGGCCAATCGTGGTCTGAACTGCAGCGCAGGCTCGGAATCGACGATCTGGAAGATCTCGCCGTCTAAGTCTCTTCTGTCATCCCTCACCTGCTGCACTGGAATGTCGCCGCGCGCGAGAATACGGCCCTCACCCTGCATGCGAGCCATGCCGCCGAGCAGCACGAGATGCGCTGCTAGATCATCGGTCCGGAAGCTGTCAGCGCGCTCAAACCGGACGTCAGATGCCGGGTTCTCCCGTCGAATGTGGCCGAACAGCTCCACCAGCGCGTCGAGGTCCGCATAGCCGGCCAGCTCCATGTAGTTGTGGTTCTCGGGCGACGCGAAGGGCGGTCGATCCTTCTCGTCCAACGCCCCACAGATGATCCGCACCGGTCCGCCGTCGGGGAAGTGCCACAGATTTTCGGGGAGGCGCGCTGATTGGCCTACCTCGCCGACGGCCGCCGCGCGCAGACTCCTGAGTTCCGCGAAGAGCTTGTCCCGCTCGTCGCGCTCCTCGTCGGTCAGCTCATCGTCGCCGAGCAGCCGAGGCGGGTCGCTGTCCAGTGAACGGTGCGACGCGAAGAACGTCGCGTAGCCCCGCAGCCGGACCTCTGTCGGAACCTTTGGCGCGTCGACGTTCTCCCACGACGACACGCTGGATATTCCGACATTGAGCGCAGCTCCCAGGTCAGGCTGCTTCACCACCTCGCTCCAGCGATGCAGGCGTAGCTCGCGCAAGCGGCTGGCGAGCGCAGAGGCCTGTACCTCTGATCGTCGCGACTGGCGTGCCAACTCAGCTCCTCCAGGATCCTTCACTGAACTTCACCGGAGATCGTTAACGCACGGTACAGCATCGATCCGGAGAGTAGCGGTTCGCTCACCTAGCGTCGACATCGACCTCGACCCACACCGAAATCCGTTGACGAATCCGCGATAGTATTCTATCTTTGGTATAGTTCACTGAAGTTCACCACGGCTACACTTAAGGTTGTGAACGATGGTAGTAAACCATCCTCGGAGGAGAGAGTTTCGGCGCGGGTAGTTCACCGCGCTGCCGGCTTCGGCCGGCTCCTCGCAGCACACAGCAAACACCCCCGGACATCGTTTGGCCGCGACCCGGGGGTGCCTGCAACTCGACGACGAACTCCGCCGTACCGGCACCGCAGTACCCGTCCAGGGAGACGCCATGCTCACTCTAACCGTCCTGACAACAGTGCAACCGCCGACCGATCGTGGGTCTACCAGCTCGCTGCTCCTGCTGCTTATTGGGCTCTTCGTGCTCATCGTCATCGGCCACGCGTTGGTCAGAGACATCGGAGCGCTCGCGGCCGTGGCGACCGTCGCGGTGGCCGGCATCTTCGCAAGCCTGCGGGCACTGCTGATTGTGCTGGTCGCGGCGCTCTTGGTGATCGCCCTGGCGTACCTGTCGTACTCCGGCAACAACAGCGGCCCGAGCCCGACTCCGGGAGGGCTGCCGCACGCCGTCCAGCACCCTGGACACGTCAACCGCTGAAGCACGCGCGGTCTCTCGTAGGAGTGGTTACGACTCGTAACCACTCCTACGGAGAATGGGTGATTCAGGACAGCGATCGGGGCGCCTGAGCAACGATCACGGTTTGATAACGGTACCCTCGCGGCTAACCGGAGATCCTGTGTCGCGCTGATCGAGCGCGGCGCTTGCGGGCTCAAGTGGCGATGACCTAGGGCGCCACGGGAGTCCACCGGGAAGTCCGTACGGTGCTGATCAACCGGACCGCCCACGACGCGGCACCGTACGGGCTTTCCGGGTTACTTGCTGCAGACGACGTTCTTCGCGACCCTGATCCAGCCGTCGAGCAAGCGCTCGAGGATGAACCCGAGCAAGCCGCCGACCAGGCATTCGAATGCTAATCCGGGCCAGTCGTCACCACTCGACGCCGCAGGCTCGACCGCGCCGCTGTCCTGCGCCACGACGGACTCCCTCGGCAGCATCCTGTCAGGGACGGCCTGCTCAGGAGCGGCCTGCTGCGCAGCAGCGCGCGCCGCAGCAGGCTCCAGCACATACTTGCGGTAGGCCGCCGCCGACTCCGCAGCCGCCGCAGCTGCGCGCTCTGCACCGGTGGGCGTCGCCGACGACGAGGTCATCAATCCTCCAAACGTGGGTGGCGCTCAGCGTAGTCGGCGAAAGCGGCCGGCTGGCTGCAACTGGTGGTAGACGGCGGTGACTTCGTCCTGATCGCCGCCCGCGGTCAGCGTTGGCCAGGAAAGATGTGACCAGGGCTTCGCCAGGTAATGAGGGGGCGCTGTGGGTCGGGGGCCTGATCACCCACAGCGCCGCTCCCTCACGTGGAAGGCGACGACCCCGGCCGGGTGTTGAGCGCCAGACGGGGCCGTCACCGTTAGTGAACCTGGGGTATGATCACCACCAGGTCCTATTGACCATACCAGTAGACGTCTACGGAGTCGACTTCCCGGAGTGCATATGGCCGTGCGCGGCGATCCTGCGCCCCTTAGTTGGCTGATCGGCGTGGAGCTGGCTAGCTATCGCAACGCGGCCAAACTCTCGATGGCCGAGGTGGCCTCCCAAGCCGCAATGAGCAAGGCCAAGGTGGGCCATCTGGAGTCCGGCAGGACCCAGCAGGCTCCCGAGGACATCGCCACGGTCATGGCTATCTACGGCGCTGGCCGCCATGACATCGACCGGCTCACCGCCCTGACCGCCCGCGCCGATGACGCCTCGTGGTGGGCGCCTTGGGGGCACGTCGTTCCCGACTGGCTCAAGACGTTTGTGGGTCTGGAAGGATTGGCTGAGCGCGAGTTCGTGTTCGAGCCCGTAGTCATTCCTGGGCTGCTGCAAACCGCTGACTACGCTTCGGCGGTGACCGCCGAGACGCCTCGGGTTCGCGCCGACCACGGCGAGCGGTTCGTGGGCTTTCGCATGGCCAGGACGCGGAGGCTGACCGATGACGAGCGGCCGTTGCGGCTGCACGCCGTGATCGCCGAGGGAGCCCTGTGCCTGGCGGTCGGTGATCCGGCACTGCGCCAAGCGCAACTTCGGCACCTGGTGGCGATGGCTGAGCTCCCCACAGTCACCATCCAGGTGGTGCGGCCCGAAGACGGGCTGCACGCTGCCACGAACGGACAGTTTGTGGTGCTCGACTTCGAGAGCGTGCGCTCAATCGGGTATGTGGAACTCCACGATGGCGCAGTCTACGTCCAGGATCCGGATCAGGTCCGGTCGTATACCATGGCTGCTGAGAACCTGCAACGCGTTGCGCTCGGTCCCGAGCGGTCCGTTGCACTGATCCAGTCGAAGCTCGAGCCCTGAAAGGCACCCCGTGGACGCCCCCGACCTTGCCACCGCCCAGTGGCGTATCAGCAGTTACTCCGCCGCCAACGGTACCTGCGTTGAGGTCGGCACCTTGCTTGACGGCCGCATCGCGGTACGCAACAGCAATTACCGCGATGCTGGGGTCGTGCTGTTTTCCCCGGCCGAGATCGCCGCGTGGATCGACGGCGTCAAAGCCGGCGAGTTCGACGACTTACGCTGCTGATACCAACTGGTGGCCTGCCCAGGGCTGCTCACCCTGCCGACGAATAGCTCGGATGACCTGGGTACCCGGTCTCGCATGCGACCTCTGAACCGTGCCGACGGTTTCGACGTATTGAAAGCTGTACCTGGTCGCTGAGGAGATGAGCGTCGATGATGCGTGCGGTCTGGAACGGTGTGGTACTCGCCGAGGCACCGACAACGGTGCGGGTGGAGGGCAACCACTATTTCCCTTCGGAGTCAGTGCGTAGGGAGTACCTGGAGGACAGTTCGACCACGACGGTGTGCCCGTGGAAAGGTCAGGCGCACTACTACACGGTGCAGGTCGACGGCGCGACGAACCCGGACGCGGTCTGGTACTACCCGACACCCAGCCGGTTGGCCCGGCGGATCACCGATCACGTGGCGTTCGGCAAGGGTGTCCAGGTGCAGGGCGAGCGAGAAGGCGACGCCGCCGGCCTGATGGGTCGGCTTCGCACTCGGTTCACGCGCTGAGATCACCCAACGCGTCTTCGATGGCGCGGTGGAAGGTCGGGTAGGCGTAGATCATCTGCCGCAGCTGCTCGGTGGGCACTTCGGCGTGCACGGCGACGGCGAGTGCACCGAGCACTTCGCCTCCGGAGGGGCCGGCCGATGTCGCGCCGACGAGAACGCCCCGGTCGGCGTCCTCGACGAGCTTGACCAAGCCGTCATTGCCGGTCTTGTGGATCCATCCCCGCGCTGTGGCGGGCAGCTGCGCCATTCCGGTGCGCACCCGCAGACCACGGTCGCGAGCAGCCGACTCGGTCAGGCCCACGGCGCCCACTTCGGGATCAGTGAACGTCACCCGCGGGACCGCCCGGTAATCAGCGGTCTCGCCGCCCTGCCCGAGGATGTCAGCGGCGGCGATCCGCGCCTGATACATCGACACATGGGTGAAGGCGCCCTTGCCGGTGACGTCCCCGATCGCCCACAGCCGGTCAGCGGCGCGCATCCGCTCGTCGACCTCGATCGTGCGGGCCTGCTCGTCAAGTCCAGCCGCGCCGACGCCCAGCGCAGCCAGATCAGTGCGCCGACCGGTCGCCACCAGGAGCCGTTGCGCGGCCAGCTCCTCACCCCCGTCCACCCGCACGGTGAACTGGTCACCCTCGTAGCTGACATGCGCGGCCGAGACGCCGGCGCGGACGTCGATTCCTTCGGCGGTGAAGGTTCTGGCGAGCAGGTCACCGGCCTCGGGTTCGTCGCCGGGCAGCAGCCGCGGTTGGGCCTCCAGCACTGTGACACTGACCCCGAAGCGGGCGAAGACCTGCGCGAACTCGCAACCCACCGGGCCGCCTCCCAGCACGATCACCGAGTCCGGCAGCTGCGTCACCGCGACCGCGTCCCGGTTGGTCCAGTAGGGCGTGGTGGCCAGGCCGTCGATCGGCGGGATGGCCGGCTCGGTACCAGGGTTGAGTACGATCCCGCGGCCAGCGTGGAAAACTCGCTCACCAGCCGAGGTGGACACAGTGACCTCGCCGGGCGCGCTCAGGGATGCGCGGCCGCGGACGAACCGGCCTCCGGTCTTCTCGAACCGCTCGACAGCGACCGTGTCATCCCAGTCGGCGGTGGCGTCGGTCCGGATGCGGGCGGCGACCGGCGTCCAGTCGGCGTGCACCTGCGCTGAGCCGGCCAACTCGCCAACGCGCCGAGCCTCGCCCAGAGCGTCCGCGGCGCGGATCATCATCTTCGTCGGCACGCAGGCGTAATACGGGCACTCACCCCCGACCAATCGGGCCTCGACGCCCACCACGGTGAGCCCAGCCGTCGCCAGCCGGCTCGCCGCGTCCTCCCCGCCCGGCCCCATCCCGATCACCACGATATCCACATTCTCGACCGGCATGCTTATTCCTCTCAAAAGATTACGTGAGCGCCTGATGGGTACAGATAACTGAAGGAAAGGTTATCGACGCCAGGAGGCTCTGTGATGACCCAGGAACGACGAACCCAGTCGGTGGCGCCGGAATACAGGTCACGCTCGGTCTCGACGACCGGCGTGGTGCGCGACGAGGCGGTCGACGTCGGCCGGTCGGTGAGAGACGCCGGGGGCCACGTCGCGCAGACTGCGGCGGGCCAGGCGAAGACAATAGTGGACGAGACCACGGCGCAGGGCCGGAATCTGCTGGAGGAGGGCCGCCAGCAGTTGCGGGATCAGGCCGTGTCCGAGCAGCAGCGGGCGGCGCGGCGGCTCACCACCATCGCTGACGAGCTGCAGGAAATCGCCGAGGGCAGGTCCACGTCCAGCACCATGAGCGCCGTGGCGCGCGGGGGCGCGGAACAGCTGCAGCAGCTCGCCTCGTGGCTGCACACGCGTGAACCAGGGGAGGTGATCGAGGAGGTCCGCGCTTTCGCACGGCGCCGTCCCGGCGCCTTCCTCTTGGGCGCCGCGCTGGCCGGCATCGCTGTCGGCCGGATCGCTGGGGCCGGTGCAGCCGTCGTCAAAGACGCCGGCGGCAAGGACTCCGTCGACAACGTCTCGACGCCGGCGATCCCCGCGCAGCCCCGCAGGTACCCCGAGCCTCGCGCCGACGGGTACCCAGACTCGGACGCTGAGTACACCCCGGCCCCGACCCCGCGGCTGGCCGAGCCGGCCGAGCCGCCCGAGGCGCCATGCCCGCACTGCTCCGGCGCAGGCACGGAACCCGGCATTGCTAGGAGGGTGACCCGGTGAGCCGGCCGCTCTCGGCTCCGCCGGGAACAGACTCGTCGGCGAACCCGAGGCTCGACGTTGCGGACGCCTCGATCGGCGAGCTGATCAGTGACGTCACCCGAGACTTGTCGACTCTTATCCGCCAGGAGTTCGAGCTGGCAACGGCGGAACTCAAGCAGGAGGTGGTGAAGAGCGGCAAGGCAGCCAGCGGCCTCGGCGGCGCGGGTTTCGCCGGTTACATGACGCTGCTGTTCCTCTCGCTCGCGCTGTGGGCTGGGCTGGCAAACGTCATGCAACCAGGTCGGGCAGCGCTCATCGTGGCTGCCCTGTGGGCGATCATCGCCGTCGCGCTCTACGCAGCCGGCCGAAAGCAGCTGCGCCAGGTGCAGCCCACTCCAGAACGCACTGTCGAAACGCTCAAAGAAATTCCGGATGCCCTCCGGGGCAGGTGAGGAGAGCATCATGACCGCGGACCCCGACCAGATCCGCCGCCGGATCGAGCACACTCGCAACGAGCTCAGCGCGAACGTCAACGCGCTGACCGAGAAGGTGACCCCGAGTCGTGTCGTGGCGCGCCAAGTCGACCGGACCCGCCAGACGGTGACCAACGTCAAGGACAAGATCATGGGGACCGCGGAAGACGCGGCATCCAGCGTAGGCGACACGGTGTCGACGATCGGAGAAACGGCCAGTTCAGCCGCTTCGACGACGGCTGACCAGGTGTCGTCACTGGCGTCGAGCGCGGTCGACGCGGTGGCCTCGGCACCGCGAGCGGCCCGGCGTCGGGCCCAGGGCAACCCGCTGGCCGCCGGGCTGATCGCGTTCGGCGGTGGTTGGCTCGCGGCATCGTTGATCCAGACCAGCCGCAAGGAGCGGGAGCTCGCGCAGCAGGCCGCGGATCGGCTCAGCGATCAGCTGGAGCCCATGGCGAAGCAAGCCAAGCAGGTCGCCTCGGACGTCACGGATAGCCTGCGCGAGCCGGCGCAACAGGCCGTCGAGTCGGTCAAGTCGACGGCGAGCGACGCCGCGTCCAGGGTGGCGCAGGAAAGCCGCGCAGCCGCAGAGCGGGTGAATGACCGCGCGGGCAAGGCGAAGCAGCACGTCGGTCAGCAAACCCGCTGACGGCTCGGCGAGCGTCCCCGGCGCTGTCAGGGCCCTAAGGCAGACTGCGCCAGGTGACAGTGCACCTCGCCTCCGATACCGCGGAGGCGAGGAAGGCGCGAGGAGCCTTCTTCACCCCGCCTGAGCTGTGCCAGTACGTGGCGGACTGGGCGATCCGCTCGGCGTCGGATGACGTGCTGGAACCGTCCTGTGGGCAGGCCGCCTTCCTGCTCGCAGCCGGTGCGCGACTGGACACGTTAGCCGCGCTCGCGGGCCAGGTCCGGGGTGGCCTGCACGGTGTGGAACTGCACCGCGACAGCGCCCGGCAGGCGGAAGCGTTCGTCCGAGCGGCTGGCCATGAAGCATGTGTGGCCGCTGGGGACTTCTTCCTGGTCCCACCGAACGGGCGCTATGACGCGGTCATCGGCAACCCGCCCTATGTCCGGTATCAGGACTTCACGGGGGAAGCTCGGGCCCGCAGCCGCGAGGCAGCGCTTCGAGCAGGCGTGCCGCTGACCCGGCTTGCTTCTTCCTGGGCTGCCTTCACGGTGCATGGAGCGCTGTTCCTCAAGCCCGGTGGCCGGCTCGGACTGGTGCTTCCAGCGGAGCTGCTCTCGGTGAACTACGCCGCTGAGGTGCGCAGATTTCTCATGCAGCGGTTCGCGCAAGTGCGCCTGGTGCTGTTCACCGAACGGGTCTTTCCGGGTGTGCAGGAAGAAGTCGTTCTCCTGCTCGCCGATGGGTATGGCGCGGGGCCGGCCGATAATTGCCAGCTCCAGCAGCTGCGCACCGCTACTGATCTGGCCGGAACGGCTCCACCGATCCGGACCTGGACACCGAACCCGGTAGAGGGCAAGTGGACCCGTTCGCTGCTTTCCACCGCAGCGCTGGAAACGCACCTGGCCGTCGAACGAAGCGGGTATTTCACCACGCTGCACTCGTGGGGTGAGACCACCCTCGGCATGGTCACAGGTAACAACAAGTACTTCGCCCTACCCGCGGCCCGCGCTGGTGAACTGGGTCTGCGCAGCGACGAGCTGCTGCCGGTGTCTCCGCCCGGATCTCGCCATCTGCGCGGCCTGGCCTTCACCGTCACTGCCCATACGCAACTCACCGCGACCGGGTCGTCGACTGTGCTGTTCCGGCCGCCAGGCCAGCCCTCGCAGGCAGCCAAGCGCTACATCCGGGCCGGCGAGCAGCTTGGGGTACCCACTGCTTATAAATGCCGGGTGCGCTCGCCTTGGTGGCGGGTTCCGCTCGTGGCGCCCTGTGACGTGTTGCTGACCTACATGAACGCCGACAGCCCGCGACTGTGCGCCAACCATGCGGGGACTCACCACCTCAACTCGGTGCACGGCGTGTACCTGCGGCCTGAGCTGCGCAAGCTAGGGATCGACCTGTTGCCGCTGGGCGCACTGACGTCGATGACGTTGCTGAGCGCTGAGACGGTCGGTCGCGCCTACGGCGGCGGCATGCTGAAGCTCGAGCCGAAGGAGGCGGACCGGCTGGCGGTTCCCGAGCCAGACGTGCTGCGCAACGCCCAGGGTGCCTTGGCGGCGATACGCCCGCAGGTTGCCGCCTGGCTGAGTAAGCCTGGGGGATTGGCGCAGGCGGTGGCGCTTGTGGACGACCTCCTGCTCATCGGCGAACTCGGTATCGCCGCGTCGGAGGTGAAGTCGTTGCGTGACGCGCATGCCGAGCTGGCCGCGCGCCGCGCCGCGCGAGGAGGTGCCGGCCGTGCCCTCGTCCGATGAGCCATCAGACCTCTACGCGTTGCTCGAGCCTCTCGTTGCCCAGCGTCCCGAGACGAATCCGTGGCTTATCGTTCCGCCTGGGGACATGCAGTACTTCCCGGACTACCCGCTGCTGGAAGCCATGTTGGGGATTCCCATCGGCGAAGGCGCCGGCTCGCAGTCTGGCCGGCTGGCGAAGGCCACCGATGCGTGGGTGTCCCACGAACTTCGGCGCGCTGGCTTCGGAGCCGACGAAGTGTGGCCGCGACTGACCGCGCCGAGAGTGTTGCCGCGGGAAGTCGACCTCTTCATCAAGTCGTTGCCCACCGCAATTCGCGGTGTCGCGCAGGCGTGCCTTGCGCGTAATCGGGCAGTCGCGCCATTGGATGCCCGGATTCTTGGGCGAGCATACGTCAAACAGGTCGACGTGTTGATCGCTCAGTGGTCGCGTGGAGCGGAATTATTGGTGTCGACGAAGACGATGGCCGCCTCGTTCCGCAAGAATCTTCCCAACCGATTCGAGGAGGCCTACGGTGACGCCAAGAACCTCCGAGGTCGCTATCCGCTGGTCGCGATGGGATTTCTGTTCCTCCTGCGGTCGACTGCACTGAACGAGCCTGGCACCGTCGAGCGGACGATAGACATGCTGCGTAAGCTCAACGCCGAATCCGACGTTTACGATGCAACGTGTCTACTCGTCGCGGAATGGAGCGACGCCGATCCCGCCGGCGGCGTCGCCCTATGTCATGATGCAGTACCAGATGATGTGACTGCGGCAAAGTTCCTGGCGACGCTGGTCGATGCCGTACTGGAGCGGACTCCCGTCGATATGCACGTGGAGGTGCGTCAGCGGCGAGAGCACCGGGAGCTACCGCTCGATGAGGAGGGCGGCAGCGGCCAGCTTTTCTGACGTCGAGCACCGTGACGAGCTTCCCCACGGGGCTTTGGAACGTGGACACCAGATCTGCCCGGATGCGTTGCCCCGTTGCCTTAGATGACTCCTATCAGGAGTGCGTATCCCGAAATACGTGAGGCCGTCTCCCTCGACGGGATACGCGCAGACGGTCAGCCCATCCCACCAGCGTCGACCCGAGCGGCGACGTCGAGGCATCCTGAGCTGAGCCGGTAGCCCCGGTGGCCTATCGCGTTCGCTGACAGCAAATTATTTGTCTCAACTCCGACGTGTGGCCGCGACGTTTCGGGCGGGTTTTGTCGGTGCCCCGTTGTAGAATTTGTCCATGTCGACAGCGGTGGTGTGCCCACCCGTGTGGCAGGCCAGTGACGCCGCATTGGTCGCCGAACTGGCCGCAGTGGAAACCCGGTTGCATTCGACGTGGGCGCAGCTGCTGACAGTCGTCGCCGAAATCGACTCCCGCGATATGACCGGGCTGGGATACACAACGACAGCCGATCTGGTCCGCGCGGTGGCGCGGGTCCCGCTAGGTGAGGCCCGGGCCCGGATCGCCGCCGCCGCTGATGTCCTGCCCGGCCGCGGACTCAACGGCACGCCCGTCGAACCGAAACTCCCGGCCACCGCGGCGGCAGTGGCGGAGCACGCGATCGGCGCCGCTGACGTCCGGGTGATCCGCTCGATCCTGGGCCGGATTCCTCCACATCTGGACGCGCAGACTCGCGCCGACGTTGAAACCCAACTGGCCCACCACGCCCGGACCCTGGACGCCGGGCAGCTCGACCAGCTCGGCAAACGGATCATCAGCTACCTCGACCAAGACGGCCAGCGGCCCGGCGACACTCCCGAAACCCGCCGCCACCTCAGCTTCCGGGACCGCGACGGCGGCTACGAACTGGCCGGCTGGCTCGACCGGGAAGCCACCGAAATCCTCCGCGCCGCGCTGAGCCCGCTGGCTGCGCCGCGCCCGGCCACCGACACCGAGATCGACCTGCGCACCGCCGCGCAGCGCGACGCCGACGCCCTGATCGACCTCGCGCAGCGCGCGTTAGGCAGTGGCGAGCTGCCCACCGAAGGTGGGGAACGAGCCCAGGTCGTGGTCACGGTGAGCCTGGCCGTGCTGCAAGGCCGGATCGGCACCGCGACCCTGGCGTTGGGTGGTCCGATCAACGCCGACGTCGCCCGCCGCATCGCCTGCGACGCCCAGCTCATCCCCGTGGTCCTCGGTGCCCGAAGTGAACCACTCGACGTCGGCCGGGCCAGCCACACCATACCCACCGCGATCCGCCGTGCCGTCATTATCCGAGACGGCGGATGCGCCTTTCCGGGGTGTTCGGTACCGGCCCGCTGGTGCGAAATTCATCACCTTGTCCATTGGGTTGATCACGGCCCCACCAGCGTCGACAACTGCGTTGCACTCTGCGGCCGCCACCACCGGCTCCTCCACCATTCCACCTGGCGGATAGAAATGGTCGACGGTATCCCGCAATTCCACCCACCACCCTGGCTCGGCGGCCCACCACGCCGCAACCCCCTCCACCTCAGCCCCGACCTGATAAGAACCCGCCAGTAGCGGCAGAATCGCGCACCGACGGTATCGGGTTGTCATGCGGCGCTCAAAGACGGTCTCCGATGGCGGACGAAGGCAAGGAACTGCCAGCAACGCACCTGGTGTGGCATCGCCACCAGACGCGCCGTCACGGATGGGGTATCCCGACGCGCCGCTCCGCAGGCATGCGCCAGCGCCGCTGTCGGTGGGCTTAGCGTGGCGGACATGCCACTGTCGCATCCGGCTTACCAGCAGGGTTCCGGCCAGCAAGAGGTGTCGGTCAACCCGGTGTTCACCCGCGAACCGGTGCAGCTTCCGCGCAACGAGTTGCCGCCGGCAGAACTCGATCCGGACACCGCTTACCAGGTGGTCCACGACGAGCTGATGCTCGACGGCAACGCCCGGCTGAACCTGGCCACTTTTGTCACCACCTGGATGGACCCACAGGCCACCCGGTTGATGACGGAGTGTTTCGACAAGAACATGATCGACAAAGATGAGTACCCGCGGACAGCGGATCTGGAGCTGCGATGTGTGCGGATGCTCGCGCAGCTATGGCACGCCCCGCCCGCGCCGGATGCCACCGGCTGTTCAACCACCGGCTCCAGCGAGGCCTGCATGCTGGCCGGACTGGCGCTCAAACGCCGCTGGCAGCACGCCCGCAAAGCCGCCGGCAAACCGGTCGATCGGCCGAACATCGTCATGGGCATCAATGTGCAGATCTGTTGGGACAAATTCGCCAACTACTGGGACGTCGAGCCCCGGCTGATCCCAATGGACGGCGAACGCTTCCACCTGTCCGCGGCGGAAGCGGTCGCGCACTGCGATGAGAACACCATCGGCGTCGTCGCGGTCCTGGGCTCGACCTTCGACGGCAGCTACGAGCCGGTCGCCGAGATCTGCGCCGCCCTCGACCAGCTGCAGGCCAGCACCGGGTGCGACATCCCAGTCCATGTCGACGGCGCGTCAGGCGCGATGATCGCCCCCTTCTCTGACCCCGACCTGGTGTGGGACTTCACGCTGCCTCGGGTCGCATCGATCAACACCTCCGGCCACAAGTACGGGCTGGTCTACCCCGGGGTGGGCTGGGTGCTGTGGCGCGACGCCGCCGCGCTCCCCGAAGACCTGGTGTTCCGGGTCAACTATTTGGGCGGCAACATGCCCACCTTCGCGTTGAACTTCTCCCGCCCGGGTGCCCAGGTCATCGCCCAGTACTACAACTTCCTCCGGTTAGGGTTCGACGGTTACCAGCGGGTTCAGCAGACCTGCCGGGAGGTGGCCACCGCACTGGCGGACAAGATCAGCGAGCTGGGGCCGTTCCGCCTACTGACCCGCGGCGATGAGCTCCCGGTCTTCGCTTTTACCCTGCACGAACACGTCAGGGGCTACTCCGCCTTCGACGTCTCCGCCGCGCTGCGCGAGCACGGCTGGCTGGTTCCCGCCTACACCTTCCCCGAACACCGCACCGACCTGGCGGTGCTACGCATCGTGGTCCGCAACGGATTCACCCACGACCTCGCCGACCTGCTGCTGGCCGACCTGCACACCGAACTGCCTCGCCTGGGCCGTCAACCTAACCCGCAACGAGGCGCCGAATCCAGCTCCTTCTCCCACGGTGCCAGCCCACCACCACCACACCCCATTGGACACCACAGCGCCGCACCACACTGATGCGCCAAAGGTCGTGGCTGGCGAAGGTTCTCCGGGTGGAGGGTCGCCGGTGACGGTGTACTGGCGACCGGACTGCATCTTCTGCATCCGGCACCCGCCGCCGCGGCTCGTGGTTGCGGTCTTACGCGGAGCATGAGCTGCAGCGAGCCGGCGCAGCCAGGCCGTCACCGAGCCGGCGCAGCCAGGCCGTCACAATGAGGTGGGTAATGCGTGGACGGCGCGGCACGATTGGCGTAAAAACGCTTCGTATCCGACACATTCCTCGAGTCGCGAGGTGGCTCTCATGCCTGCCGCCGGGTTCTGGCACTGGCTACCGCTGGGAGCCATCTGGGTCTGCTGGGGATTGTTCGGCCTGGTCTGGCTGGGTGGAGCGATCTACAACCTCCGTCGAGCCCCCGCCACGCGGGAGCGCTGCGCCCTTCGCTGGGCCTGGCTGATCGGGATCATCGCCTACGTCATCCTCTACCGGCTGACTCCAGCCCGGGTCTGGACCCCGATCACGGTCGAGGCCCGCTGGCTGGTCATCCTTGGCGTCGTCGTACTGGCCACCGCGACCGCGTTCACCCTGTGGGCCCGCGCCGTGTTGGGCATTATGTGGACCTCCGCCCCAGTAATCAAAGAGCACCATGCGCTGCGCACCACGGGGCCCTACTCCCTGACCCGTCACCCGATCTACACCGGCCTACTCGGCATGCTGGCCGGCACCGCCTGCATCTCGGGGCTAGGTCCGTGGGTGGCCATTGTTGCCCTCGGCGTGCTGCTGGTCGTCGTCAAACTGCGCGCCGAGGAACGGCTACTCGAGCGCACCTTCGGCGAGACCTACCAGCACTACCGTCGCCGGGTCCCGCTGCTGGTACCCCGGCCGCACCGAAGTGGCTGACGACATAGCCGACACGCCAGACGCGTCGAAACGCACCTGACCGCGATCACCCAGGTACTGCGTCAAGCCGTTGCGGCCGAGGCCGCCCAGCTCCCGACTCCGCTTGTGCCAGTGTTCGAGCCGCTCAGCCGTGGTGGCGGAGGGCGCCGCCCGGTCGTCGGTGGCGGTCTGCGACACCGCTTCGAGGATAGAAGGATTAGGTGTTGTTTTCAGGCGGACTCGATCTGCTCGGCCAGCGCCCGAGGATGTATTTGACCTTCTCCGCGTCGTTGAGTTCCCTCGTAGCGTTGCTGGCACGCACAAAAAACGCCGTCTTTTTGATCATTCGTCCGTCCTTGTCGACCGTGACCTTGGCGTCGACCGGAAAGCCTGAGGCGTGAACGTGCACGCGGCAGACGTCGGCTCCGTCAACGGTGTGGATGGACGAGCTGACGTTCGAGGCCACCACGGCCCCCATCGAACTGGCGATGAGATCGCCGAGGCACAGTTGGAACAGGTCGCGATCATCCTTGCCCGGCTTGCGCATCGACGCGTAATCGCTGGCCAGCCCAAAAACCGATCCGTCGTCGCTGACGCCGATCAGCAGGGTTCCCCCATCTCGACTGTTGGCGAACGCCGCCACCGTCTTCAGCGTTGCCGTCTCCAGCGGTTTGTACCGCTCACCCGTGGTGGCCATGATCCGCAGTGTGGACTTGTACTCCAGGTGCTGGCTCTCCTTGTCCGGACCAAGCAGATCACCGATCGGGCAGTGCTCCTGCCAGGCCACCTTCGCCTTGCCCTGGGTGAGCTTGAGGTAGGTGTCCACCACCAGGTTGCGCGCGTCGGGGTTGTCGAGCAGCCGCAGCGACATGTCCTCGGCCAGGTTCATCTGAGCGACGATGGCCTTGACGAACTCCTGCTCGATGACGAGCTTGAAGTTGTCCGAGGTGTTGACCGCCGCCGCCCGCTGGATATCCGGACGGCCGGCCAAATCGTCGAAGATCGCGTCGAGGTATATCCGGTCCCGCTCGGTCCACTCCGTGCTGAACCGTTCGTTCAGCTTGGCGATGATCTGGGAGAGTGGCTCCTCCTCCGGTATGACCTGGCGGCCGGCGCCGGAGAAGAACGTGCTCACCTCGCCGTGTTCCACCTCGAGCGCAAGGGAGCCGGCGAACTGCTGTTCGGTGCGCAGGTGGGTCAGCTCGACTTCCTTGCCGAGGTCCAGGCCGGCCTCACCGGTGGAACGGATGAATGTGGCGAGCGCCCGGCAGAACAGGTAGTCCGCTTCCAGCTTGACATCGGTGAATGACACGATCTGGGACAGGAACGAATAGGTGTGGGTGAACCTGGCCAGCGCGTCGCGGAAGCGGTCCTTGTCGTCGTCGTCCAGCGCGGCGAACCGGTCGATGGCCGGGGTGAGCGCGGCGTGCAGCCGGCCATGGCTGTTCCCCTGCTGCGTGCCCAGTAGCAGGGCGACGGCGCGCTCGACCTCCTCCGGCCACAACACGCCGAATGGGTCGAGGGCATGCCGGGTGTCGTAGAGCAGGTTGGGGTCGGTCGGCTGGGCAACGGTCGTGGTGTACCACTGCGAGAACGACTCGCGGATGTCGTCGGTGTCGTTGCGGAAGTCAAGTACGAAGGTGCCGTCCTTGCCGTCGCAGGTGCGGTTCAGCCTGGACAACGTCTGCACCGCGGCGAGCCCGGACAGTGACTTGTCCACATACATCGCGTACAGTAACGGCTGGTCGAACCCCGTCTGGTACTTTTCGGCAACCACCAGCACATGCCATTCACCGGTGCCGAACCGCTGGACCGTCTGGGACTCGGGGAAGTTGTTGAGCGAGGACTCGGTGTGCCTCTCGGTGTCGGGCAGCACTGTGCCGGAGAAGGCCACCAACGCGCCGATGTCGTAGCCCTTGTGCTTGCAGTATGCGCGTAGCGCCTGGGCGTAGCGCACCGCATGCAGGCGGGACGCGGTGACCACCATGGCTTTGGCCCGGCCGCCGATCTTGCGGCGGACATGCCTGCGGAAATGCTCGATAATGATTTCAGCTTTTTGCGTCAGATTGCTTTCGTGCAGGCTGACGAACCGCGCGATGGCCGCCCCGGCCTTCTTCGAATCGTAGTTCGGGTCGTCGGCGACCTTCTTTTCGATGTTCCAGAAAGTCTGGTAGGTCACGTAGTTGGCGAGCACGTCCAGGATGAACTTCTCCTCGATGGCCTGGCGCATCGAGTAGGTGTGGAACGCTTCGTACCTGCCGGTCACCGGATTGAGCTGACCGAAGTGTTCAAGCGTGCGACCCTTCGGGGTGGCGGTGAACGCGAAGAAGCTGATGTTGCGTTGCTTTCCGCGAGCTCTGGCCGCTTCCGCGAGCGCCTCGCCAATCGGGTCGTCCTGCGGGTCTGACTCGTTGCGCTCGGCGGCCTTGAGTTGCTCGTCCTCGGTAGCGCCGAGGACCGCCTTGAGGTCTTTGACACTCTCCCCAGTCTGCGACGAGTGCGCCTCGTCCACGATCACCGCGTAGCGCCGGTCGGGCAACGTCGACACCCTGGCTCATCACGATCGGGAACTTCTGCAGCGTGGTGATGATGATCCGGGCCTGCGCGCCGGCCAACGCACCGGACAGCTGCGCGGAGTCGACGTCGATCTTCTGCACCAGGCCGTGCGCGTGCTCGAACTGGTAGATGGTGTCCTGGAGCTGCCTGTCCAGCACCCGCCGATCAGTGATCACGACGACCTTGTCGAACACCGGCCGGTCATCGGCACCGTGCAAGCTGGACAGCCGGTGGGCCAGCCAGGCAATGGTATTGGACTTGCCAGAGCCCGCGGAGTGCTGCACCAGGTAGTCGTGACCGGCACCGCCGGCCTTCGCCGCCGCCTCCAGCTTGCGTACCGCGTCCCATTGGTGGAACCGCGGGAAGATCATGGCGGCTGGTTTCCGTGAGCCCCTGGGCACCTTCGCCACGTGCACGAACCGTTGCAGCAGGTCCAGCCAGGCGTCGCGCTGCCACACCCGCTGCCAGAGGTAAGCGGTGCGGTGGCCGTCCGGATTGAGCGGGTTGCCTGCGTGCTCGTCGTGTCCCTGGTCGAAGGGAAGGAACCGGGTCTGCGGACCGGCCAGCCGGGTGGTCATCGCGACCCGCTCGGTGTCGACGGCGAAATGCACAACGGCCCGTCGGCCGAGGGTGACGTTGTTCGGGTCACGGTCCCGGCGGTACTGCTCCTTGGCGTCGTCGATCGTCTGGTCGGTCAGCGCGTTCTTCAGCTCTGCGGTGGCGACCGGGATCCCGTTGACGAACAGCGCCAGGTCCACGGACCTGTCCTTCTCGTACCGTAACTGCCGGGTTACCGACAGGTGGTTCTTCTCGTAGCGAGCCACCAGTTCCGGCGTCAACCCGTGCGCAGGCCGAAAATAGGCGAGCTGGATCGTCACCCCATGGTCGACGACCCCATGTCGCAACACATCCACCGTGCCGCGCGAGTCCAACTCCTTCACCAGTCGCTGCTTGAACGCGTGCTGGGCAGTGTCCTGCCCGCCATGCAGCTTTATGAGTCGATCCCACTGGTCCTGTTGCGTCGCACCGATGAACGCCAGCGTCAGCCCGAAGTCGAGCCCGGTCTCGGCGTCGAACTCGTGAGCACTGGCCTGCTCATACCCGCCATGCTCGATCAGCGAAGTGACAATCTCCGCCTCAAACGCCGCTTCGTCCACTCTCACGCCGACACCCCCGGCACATCCATCTCCCCAGTCACCGCCGCCGTGATCAACGTCCGTCGATGCTCACGTAGCAGTTCAAGCTGATCGCTCAGCTTACCCTGGATCGCTTCAAGTCTTGCCAACTGTGCATCAATGTTCAAAACAAACCGTCGTTGTTCGTCGAGCGGAGCCGCTGGGATCGGCAGTTCGGCGAGCGACGATACATTGAAATGCGACTGAATGCTCCCGACGGAATACTTACTGATATGCTTATGCGTCCAATCGGAGTTGAGGACGTAGGCAAGAAAATTGGCGTCCAAAGATCCTGGTCGAACAATAAGCAAATCAATACAGTTCGCGCTGTCAAGCTCTGGGGGTACGACGGCAGCCGCGCCTGCTTGTCCGGTACGCACCACTACAACATCCCCGGAATAGAGTTTCGACTTTGCGTGCACTCGGTCGCCCTCGGCCGACAGCTTGACCAGATCAGATAAGTCGATCTTGTGGGGTTTAACATTCACACCACGAAGCGCCGGGACACCCTCGTCTGAATACCACACCGAAGGCTTGACTACTATCCCGACAGTGATGTCCCTTACCATTGTCTTCAAACGCTGCTGCTCACCATGTCGCTCGGCGAGGTCCCGCACACTTTGTTCCACAATGCCCGCCGAGCGTTCGGTCAACAATTTCAGCATCTGTCGCTTCTTTTCAATGAGGGCGTCGATGCGAGCGGTCTCGACGTCGAGGAAGTCAGCGATTGCTATTTGTTTTCCAAGTGAATAAAATGGAACTCTGGAACTTGCGATTGACTCTGTCCGGAGTCCAAATCTAGTCACTCCGGTGGCGCAAAGCGAGAACTGATCACGTAAATGGTGCGACATCAACGACCAGTAGAGAAATCGGCCGTTGACTTTTCTGCGGTCCGGGCGCAAGATAGCTAGATGGTAGCCGCAAACGAGGTCTGCATCTGACGATTCAACATGAGCAGCTATTCCAATATCCTCCGCAGTCTCAGAGTCTTTCGTGATGATAACGTCATCTTTGCGTAAGGCGAAGATCCGGATCTGCTCATGCGTAGCAGTAGCGGACATGAACTGCATGTCTGCCGAAATTATGTTATTATAGTAGACGTCGGTGTAGTTGCAAAGACGAACAGGTTGACCGCCTTCGACAGTCTTTTTGTCGACATTGCTCACGCGTACTGTCGCTACCGATTTAAGCGGCACCCAGCAAATTTTCATTCCGTCACCTCGTTAAGGAGGTCCTGGATCTCCTTTTCGAGACATCTGATGTCAGTGTCAATTTCGGCGAGGGGGCGAGGGGAAATGTACTTATAGAAATGACGCGTAAAGGGGATCTCATAGCCGATCTTGATGTTGGTGTCGTCGACCCATGCGTCAGAGACGTAGGGGAGGACTTCGGCTTCCATGTAGTCCTGGACCGCGGATCGGTATTCGAGGGTGGTCAGCCGGTAGGTGTAGTCGGCCTCGAAGGTGATCGGCACGGCAGGCAGTGGGACGTTTTCGTAGTCGCGGAGTTCGGGGTCGGGTTCGATGTTGTCTTTGTCGTCGCGGACGGGCGGCGCGTCTGGGTCGCGGACGGCCAGCGACTCCAGGACCGCCTTCTGCAACGGTTTTCCTCGTTGGGCGGCGGCGGCCAACAGTTCGGCCACACGTTTTGTAGCCAGCTTGACATCCATGATCACCTCACTGCCCCAATGGGTGAGACCCGTCTCCAGCATGGTGCGGGCATCGTCGGACAGGGTGACGATCTTCGGATGAGCGCGGAATACGGCCAGGGTGGCATCGGTGACTTCCCAGTGTAGGCGCAGCGGCCGCTCCACAGTGATACGCAGGAAGCCGAAGGATTCGTTCGGAAGGATCTTCACTCGCTCGTTCTCGGTGAAGTCGCCGTGCAGTCGGACGATCTCGGCGATCTGCTCCGGGGAGATCGCCTTGCGTTTCTCGCCGAGGCTCTTGCGCATCTTGGTGAACAGCTCGCGGACGTCGATGAGTTGGACCTTGCCGCGCCGCTCGACGCTCTTGCGGTTGGTGACGATCCAGAAGTATGTGGAGATGCCGGTGTTGTAGAACAACTGGTCGGGCAGCGCGACCACGGCTTCCAGCCAGTCGTTCTCGATGATCCACCTGCGGATTTCCGACTCGCCGGAGCCGGCCGCGCCGGTGAACAGCGGTGAGCCGTTGAAGACGATCGCAAGCCGGGTGCCGCCCTGCGCCGGCCGCCTCATCTTCGAGATCATGTGCTGGAGAAACAGGAAGCTGCCGTCGTTGATGCGCGGCAGCCCGGCGCCGAACCGGGCGCCGAAGCCATCCCGATGGTGCTCGGCGCGGACGACGTCGGCGACCTTCTTCCACTCGACACCGAAGGGCGGATTGGCCAGCAGGTAGTCGTACCTGTCGCCGTCGAAGGCGTCTTCGGAGAAGGAGTTGCCGAACGCGATGTTGTCCGCGTCCTGCCCCTTGATCACCATGTCGGAGCGGCACACCGCGTAGGTCTCCGCATTGAGCTCTTGGCCGTAGGTCTTCAACGTCGCGTCCGGGTTCAGCTCGCGCAGCCGCTGCTCGGAGATCGACAACATGCCGCCGGTGCCGCACGCTCGGGTCGAGCAGCGTCTTGACGATCCCCGGCTTGTGCAGCTCTGGCTCGT
Organism: uncultured Actinomycetota bacterium; assembly: GCA_963717245.1. Classification (GTDB taxonomy): domain Bacteria; phylum Actinomycetota; class Actinomycetes; order Mycobacteriales; family Pseudonocardiaceae. Next base: position 161,389 of record CAVQVV010000010.1, read on the forward strand.
CGGTGAGCAGCAGATCGACCATCAGCCGGATGACCTCGCGCGGCGTGAAGTGCTCCCCCGCGGTTTCATTGGACAGCTCGGAGAAGCGGCGGACCAGCTCCTCGTACAGATAACCCATCTCCAGGTTGGACACCTTGTCCGGGTCAGGTCCACCAGCGGGTCGCAGAACTTCGACACCACCAGGTACAGCAGGTTCGCCCTTGCCAGCCGGGTGATCTGCGCATCGAAGTCGAACTTCTCGATCACGTCCCGGGCGGCCTCGGAGAACCCGGCGAGGTAGGCGCGCAACTGATCGGCGATCGTCGTCGGATCGGCCAGCACCCGCTGCAAGGTCAGCGGCGAGGTGTTGTAAAAGGCGAGGTCACCAGCGGCCGCCCGGAGGATCGCGTCACGGTCGCCGTACTGTCGGTGTACGGCGAGCACCTTGGGTTTGGTCGGCTCCAGTACGCAGTCCAGCCGTCGGATCACGGTGAGCGGCAGGATCACCTTGCCGTACTCGGACTGCTTGTAGTCACCGCGCAGTAGGTCGGCCACCGACCAGATGAACGCAGCGTGATTCTTGATCACCCCAGGCGTGCTGGTCGACATCGAGACCTCGTTCATCATTGCCGGGCAGATGTAGAGATACTCGCACTGCGCGCCGCCCGGTCGGACGTCACCCGACCCTCGCTGATGGTGGCATCAGTTGCCGTTGCCCCAGCCGCTGGCCAGGTCGGCCATCGCGCGGGTCACCAACGCTCTGGCTTCGGCTCCGTACACCGCTGACTGCTGGAGCTGTGCGAACATCGTCGCGTAGAGCCGGATTTCGCGGGGCTGGGTGATCTCCAGGCTGGCCGTGGGTGTCTCGGCGTTGACCATCGCGTCGTCAAAGATCCAGAAACCAACGGACGCGAACACCCTGCGGGATGCCGCCGCCGGGATGATGCCAAGGCTGACCCGGGGCAGCGATATCACGCCGAGCAGACGATCGAGCTGACCGGCCATGGTATCGAGATTCCCCACGCGTTCCCGAATCGCTTGCTCTTCGAGCACCACCGCGAAGCGTCGATTGCCGGAGTAGATGATGCGCTGCCGCTCCATACGGGCCTCGACGGCAGCATCGAGGTCATTCGGGGCATCCAGGAAATCGATAAAGTACGACAACATCGCCGCCGAGTACTCGGCCGTCTGAAACAACCCAGGAATGATGTTGAGCTCATAGATCCGGAACAGCGTGGTGCGCTCATAAATCGGCACCGTCGACAATACGAGCCGCTTCATGCCAGCGCGGGTCTGCCGCCGTAACTCCACATACATCGACTCGATGCTACGGGCAGAGGCGATCAGATCAGAGATCTGATCTTCGGCGCGGCAGACCCGGCACCACGCCTTGATATTCTCTTCAGACCCGAATCCGCGAGTAGCGCCGCGACACGGGCGTTGAGATGGTGATAGGTGGCCTTCTGGCCTGCGATGATGGTGTTTGCGACGACACTGTCAGCGAGGTGGGAAGGACACCTATCGGGTGCGTAGGGTACGTGATATTCGTCGGGTGCGGCGGCTGGTGGGGATCGGCGCGCCGGATCGGTCGTTGACCCCGGTGTCGGGGATGGTGGCGGTCAGCGAGTTGGTCGACCGCCTCACGATGATCACGCTGTTGGACGCGGCGATTGGGCCGATTAAGACTCGCGATCGCGGGTTGTCCGGTGGTGAGCTGTTGGTCGGGATGGCGGCGGCGCAGTTGGCCGGGGAGGACTTCCTCGTCGGGTTGGACCGCCAGCGCGCTGATGAGGCGGGGCAGGTGCTCGCGGCGGTGGCGGGGTTGAGTTCCACGACCGCGGCGGCGCTGGCCCGGAGGTTCACCGACGGGCAGTGGCTCGCGGTGGAGACTGGGATCGGTGACATCCACGCCGCGATGCTCGCCGCGCTGCCCGCGGCGCGGGCGGCGGCGTTGTGCGATCAGGTGACCATCGATCTGGACACCACCGATGTGGAGGTCTATGGGCGCAAGAAACGGGGGGTGGCGTTTAACCACCAGGGGCAACGCTGTGGGCGTCCGCACGTTGCTAGCTGGGCCGAGACCGCCACCGTGCTGGCCGCGGACCTGATGGCCGGTAACGAGGACCCCCGCGGGCACGCTGCGGAGCTGCTGGCCCGGGCGCTGGCGGGGCTGCCCGCCCGGGCGCGGGGCGGGCGGATCCGGTTGCGCGCCGATGCCGGGTACTTCGCCGGGCAGCTCGCTCGCGCAGCACTGGTCGCCGATGTCGAGTTCGCCATCGGCGCCAAGCGCATCGCCCCGCTGTGGCGGATCCTCGATGGGGTCGCCGAGAGCGACTGGGTCGACGCGGTCGACATGGACGGTGCGCAGGTCGCGGTGGCTGCGTACTGCCCGGACTGGTGGCCGGTGGCCAACCGGCTGCTGATCCGCCGAGTCGCCCTGGCCCCCGACCGGATCGGCACCGACCCTCGTGCCCGGCGCCGTCGGACCCTGCACCCCGACCAGCGGGCGCTGTCGATCACCGAACTCGCCGAGGCCGACACCGTCTACGGCTACTCCTTCATCGTGACCAACCTGGATGTGTCCACACCGGAGCAAGCCACCGCAGCCGAGCACTGGTACCGGCATCGCACCGCGATCGAGAACCTGTTCCGCGACGCCAAACACGGGGCTGCGCTGCGGCATCTCCCCTCGGGCTACCCCGAGGTCAACAAGGCGTGGATGTGGGGTGCGCTGCTCGCGGCCAGCATCGCCGGCTGGCTACACCAGCTCACCGCCACCCCCGGACCCGCAGGCCAACTCCTCGGCCACGGCGTCCGCGGCGGCCAAGCCGTGATCGCCACCCTGCGCCACAAGCTGATCTGCGTACCCGCCCGGCTGGTCCGCCACGCCGGCGCGCTCGACCTGCGACTCCTACCGGGACACCCGCTCCTCGAAGAGGTCCTCGCCCGCCTACGTGCACTCCCCACAGCGCCCTGACCAAGCAAAACGACCCCAGGACACCTCGGAAACCCGCTCACCCGAAGCGACACTCGGGTCATCAACCCGCCCCGAACCGCCAGACCACCCACAAAAGATCAACACCTCAAGGTGGAGATCAACTCATCTGCTACTCGCGGAATCGGGTCAGAGGGCGCCTGGCTGCCGTTTTCAATGCGGCTGATCTTTGTGTAATGACACCCGATATCGGCCGCCAAGGCTCGTCCCGTGAGATCCGCCTCCTTGCGGATCTCACGAAGACGGCTGCCAAGAGCCTCCCGGGCCTGCTTGGCAGGGCTAGTTCGGCCGGTACTCACTGTGGGGGATGGAGAATTTCCACACTTCCTCGAACGACCTCCGGCACAACTCGATCGCGCCGCGATCCATTGTTCTGTAGTGGTCCACCACGAGTCCGCTGCCGGCAAAGATCAGGAAAACCACGACCTCATCGTCGAACAACCAGAAATCGTTGCCCGGTAGTGCCACCGTGGACACGCGGCGTCGCGGAACCCAGCGGATATCCTCGCCAGCTTCAACGAGCAGGGGAGTTTCCTTCAAAACCCACTTCTGATAGTCGGAGATCGGCTCCGACACGATATGCGCCCGCCGGAACACCTTGCCGGCCCGCGTTCCTGCGCTGATTAGATCAAGCCAGGGTTGGATCCAGTCGGTGTCGTCTGGCTCGCCGGCCTCCCACTTGCGAAGGTGCGGGATCTCCTCAGCTGTGCCGTAGGAGTCTCGCATCTCCAAATGAAGCGCTTCCCGCCGGAATGACGTGAAGAGCGCATCAAACTCTTCATCCGTAATGCTGTCCATCTAGCCTCCGACCAGCGCCATGACCGCGGACCGCGTAACCTCGACGCAGGTCTCATGATCGGGAATGGTAATCTGCCCCAGCGTCTCGGAATCCGTCACCCGCCGTCCCTTGATGATGTAGTCGCCCTTCGCTGTGATATGCACGATGGGCGGTACCAAATTCACCACATCGCCGCTGAGCCCGTTCTTGGCGAGATGGGCCAGGAGTGCGGTCGGCACCTCAACGATACCCTCGTCGTCGGACACCTCGATTATGGCCAGGATCTCCGGATCAGTGACGATCCACCCCTGCACCACGTATGAGTTACAGTCGGTGGCGAACAGGGTCGGTGAGTTTTTCGAGAAGGAGAGCACTGAGTCTCCTTGATTCCGCCAGACGTGATACACCGGCAACGAACGTGGCCGGGTCGCGGTGACCCTGGATCCGCTGCCGGTAGGACTGACACATCTGCTGGCGGCTGGTGACACGTTGGATGAGCAGTTCCAGTATTGGGATACCCAGCCTGCGCCCGGTGCTCCAGAGGACGATGGCCGACGGAATTACTACATCGGCGAGTGCGGGCACTGGGTCCCGGAGCAATCGGGAGTCGGCGGTCTGCTCTTTCGCATCGGACCGTGCCGGGAGTGCGACGAGCAGCATGATAGATTGGCCGCAAGGAAGGTAAGAACAAAGCGATGATCACTGTCCAACCATTCGGGCTGACGTTCATGGAATCCGTCCCGCTACAGCCAGCGCCAGCCCCACTAGCCGGGGCCGTGCTGGACCGGCAGCGCCACATCGCAACGTTCAACGGGCGCCCGTTATGCGAGCTGGTGGGGCTGGATGCGGAGATGAACGGCTCTTCCCAGACCAACACCGATGGCGAAGACTCGATTACCGGTCTGGACACCGACCCGCTCTACGACTAGTGAGCACTGCTGCTTCCAGGCGTCCACGGGTGCTGGTGCTGACAGCACCCGTAGACCCCACGGCTGACTACGTGATCCAATACCTCAGCACGGCAGGCGTCCCCGTGGCTCGCGTCGACTCGGCGGACTTCCCGGTCCAACTCACCGTCTCTGCGGCAATCAAACCCGGCGGCCCCTGGATGGTCACGCTCAACGACATCAATCTCGACGACGTCACGGCCATCTATTACCGACGACCTGGCCGCTTCGTGTTCTGTCCCGAGATTCCCGATCCGTACCTGTCCTGGTGTGAAGGCCAAGCCCGATACGGCTTCTGGGGCGTCTTGGAGTCCCTACCCGCTCGCTGGATCAACCACCCCCGGGCCGTCGCCAGCGCCGAATACAAACCCCGGCAACTCGCCTGGGCCAACACCTGCGGTCTGACCATCCCCCCACCCTGGTCAGCAACGACCCCGACGCGGTAGGCGCCTTCGCCGAGTCAGTAGGGGGCGACATCGTGACCAAACCCCTCTACGCCCGGATGCCCCGGGATGAGCACGGCCGCCTGATGGGGCTGACCTACACCGCGACCGTCCCACCCCAGCGGTGGCGCGATGAGTCCATCCGCACCACCGCCCATCTCTTCCAACAACGTGTGCCCAGCGCATGGCACGTCCGGCTGACCGTGGCCGGACAGCGCATGTTCGCCACCGAGATCCACCAACCTGAAGGCGCACACCTGGACTGGCGGCACGACCGCGACGCCGTCAGCGACCTACGCTCCTGTCCCGTCCCACCCGAGATCCACCGTGGAATCACCGCACTCCTACAACACGCGGGCCTGCTCTATGGGGCACTGGACTTCATCGTCACACCGAGCGGTGAATGGATCTTCATCGAGCTCAACCCCAACGGACAGTGGGCTTGGATCAAACCGACCCGCCGTCTCATCACCGCCGCGATCGCTGACCTACTCACCGAAGGACCCAGCCGATGAGCGACACCGACACCGAACGCGCCCGAGCACTGCGCGAACGCATGGTCACCGAGCTTGTCGATTCCGGCGCGCTTATTGACGATGCGTGGCGCCAAGCCTTCACCGCCGTACCCCGCCACGCCCTCGTGCCCCGCTTCTACCGCACCAACGACCGCGCCGTCATCGACAGCGCCAGCCCCGGCGACCAAGCAACCTGGCTGGAAGCGGTCTACTCGAACAAAACCCTGGTCACCCAGATCACCCCGACCGACGTGACCTCCTCGGGCACCATGCCCGGCCTGATCGCCAAAATGCTCACCGCCATCAGGATTAACCCGGGCGACAACACCCTGCAGGTCGGTACCGGCACCGGTTACACCGCCGCACTGCTCTGCGAACGTCTCGGCTCGAACAAGGTCACTACCGTCGACATCGACCACGACCTGAGCAACGATGCGCGCACCCGCCTGCACCACGTCGGCTACACCCCGACCGTGGTCACCGGCAACGGAGCACAGGGGTACGCGCCCAACGCTCCTTATGACGCCATCCTGGCAACCTGCGCCCTCCGGCGCATACCCGCCGACTGGCTAGCCCAAGCCGCGCCCGGCGCCCGGATGGTCGCCCCCCTGGCCACCGGTCTCATCGCACTCGACGTCACCGGTCCAGATCAAGCCAGCGGCCGGTTCCTCGCGCCCGGCGGGTTCTTCATGTCCCTCCGAGACACCAACCAGCGGGACAAGCCCACCACGCTGGCAAACGGTACCCGGCGCGACCCCCGCCTCACTGAACTGGGACCGCTGCAGACCTTCTACGAAGATCACCTGCGGTTCCTGCTGACCGTCGCTCTACCCGATGTCTCCACCAGCCAACACGGACCTGCGTGGGAGGATCTCACCATCTCCGACAGCGCCGGATCCACCGCCCGCCTGGACCGCACCGACAACGGTGCCTTTCTTGTGACCGAGACCGGTTTCCGCGCCCTATGGAACGAAGTCGAACACCTTTACCAGCAGTGGCAAGGTTGGGGCAGGCCCCATCGCGAACGCTACGGACTCACCATCAACGGAGAAAGCCAGACAATCTGGCTCGACGAACCGCGCGACGCGCCAACCTGGCCCTTGCCCAGCTAGATCATCCGTATCCGGATGGATCTGGACGAAGCCGCTACTTCTACCTGGCGCGGTCGTCCTCCGCCACCAACACCCTCGCGCCGGCCACGGACCCATCCTCCACGCCGCATCGTCGGCGCCCGAACCGGCCCACTACGCACTAGGCGGGTCAGCGGGTCGGGGCAGTGGCGCGGATCCGTAACTGGCGCAGGTCTGCGAGGTCGTTCTGCAGCTGGGACAGCCGGGCGTCGCGCTGACCGTTGAGCTGTGCACTGTCGACGGCGGCGCGCACCGCGTCCGAGGCGCCCCGCAGCCGCTGGTCGTTGATCTCGGTGAAATGGTCGCGCAAGGTCCGATGCACAGCACGGAGCTGCGCGCGCAACTCATCGCCCACCCGGAAGTTCACGCTGTCCATCAGCTTGGACACCGCCATCCTGGCCTCGGCCTTCCCACGTTCCTTGCCGTTCTTGCGGTCCTCCCAGAAGGTGAACAGCCCCAGCAGCACGCCGGCCCCGACGGACCACACGCTGATCAGCTGAAGCCCGGCGAGACTGGTCAGCACGCCGACCATCAGGATGCCGCCGTAGGACCCACGCATGCTGTTGACCACCCGCGCGAAGGTCCCGCCGCTCTCCGGGCACTCCATGGGCTTGACCCGACGCAGCGCATCGTCGGGGTCGGTCAACCAGATGTCGGGCACCACCACACCGGTGGGAGAGCCGTCGGGGTTGCCGGCCAGCTTCGCGGCCACCTGCTCGGCCAGGCATCGGGAGCGATCCGTGGCCAGCTGGAAGTTGGCACGCACGCTGTCGTCGACCTTGCCGCGCACCGCCCCGTCGAACCGCTTCCAGTCCCGCATCGGATCCGCCTTGATGTCGGCCTCGGCGCCTTCCATCACCTCGCGCAGCCGCTCCCGCAGGTCGAAATCCACCTGCGACATCAGCTCGGTCGCACCATCGCCGAGCGCGAGCTGCCAATTCGCCGAGAGCTGCTGGCACCGGTCCAGCTGGGCGATAGCCCGCCGTTGCCGGTCCTGCGGCGAGTCCCCGGAGCCGCGCAGCGCATCCAGCTCGCCATTCCAGAGCTTGGTCAGCACATCGGCGACGGCGCGCACCTCGCCGAGCACCGAGTCGTGCAGCGCCGGATCCACCCCTGTGGCGATCCGGTCACGCAGGAACTCCAGCAACTGCGGCACCCCGGAGGCGACCGTGAGCGACTCGTTACCGCTGCGCCGGCCGTCCTCGCACATCGCCGAGGACACCGGTAACAGCGGGATGGTCGGCGAGTCCAGTCCGGCTGCCTGCAGCCGCGACCGGTTGGCCCGCTGGACGTCGTTCCACCGGGGGTAGAGGTCGATCTTTGTGAGCACGCCGGCCAGCGGGGTGCCCTGCGCCCGGATCCGGGCCAGCGCGTCCAGCTCCGCCGGGCCGTACTCGTGGCCAGCATCGGAAGACAAATAACACCACGTCCGCCGATCCCAATTCCGGCAGCCGGGTTTGGTTCGCCCCCGGGTGCAGCGGGGACGTCCGCGAAGCTCGCCCCCGGCAGCCCTTCGGGCGAAGTCCGGTCCAGGATGTGGGTCAACAAGGTGGCGCCCTGGTCCGGCGCCCCGACCACTACGACACGCATCTGCCGAGCGGTGACCAGGGCGCGAGCCCTGGCCAGCCGCTCGATCAGGTCAGGCCGATCGGCCGCACCGGCCAGCCGGTTGGCCTGGTCGAGCAGGCTGATCAGCTCGACGCTAGTCTTCAGCTCGGCAGGCTGCATCGTCACCGACACCGCTACATCCTCCTTGTCATCGCTACACCGTCCACGCTGTACCGCCCTTCGCTACATCTGGTGTCAGTGCGGTACCACCGTGTGATCGGTGCTGGGGTGCGTGGTGTCGTGGGCCGTCGGGGTGGCGGCCGGGGTGGCGTCGGGTGTGGTCAGCCCGCTGGACATACCGTGCGACGAGGACGAGCCCAGCGCGCTGCTCGGGTCGGAGCTGTGCGCCGTAGCCGGCGCCGTGCTGTGCGTGGTCGGTGTGGCGTGCGAGGTTGATGCCGAGCCGCTCGACGCCGTCGGCGCCGTGCTCTGCGTGGTCGGCGTGGCGTGCGGGGTCGATGCCGAGCCGCTCGACGCCGTCGGCGCCGTGCTCTGCGTGGTCGGCGCGGGATGCGGGGTCGACGGCGAACCGCTCGATCCCTCCGGCGCCGTGGCGTGTGTCGTCGGCGCGGGATGCGGGGTCGACGGCGAACCGCTCGATCCCTCCGGCGCCGTGGCGTGTGTCGTCGGCGCGGGATGCGGGGTCGACGGCGAACCGCTCGACCCGTCCGGCGCCGTGGCGTGCGGCGTCGGCGTCGAGTTGTGCGACGACGGGGACGTCGTGCCAGTGGACTGGGTGCTGTCGCCCGAGACCGGCCGACGAGGTGGAGCCGCCCAAGTCGGGGTTAGGCGCGCTCGGGTGCGGCGCGGAACCGGATGTGCTGAACCCGGTGCCGCTCTGGCTGCCGGTGTCGGCCTGCGGGGCGCCGCCGTGGCCGCTCTGCGTACCAGTGTCGGCCCGCGGGGCGCCGCCGGGGCCGCCGGTGACGGCGCCGTGCCGGCCCCCGCTCAGCCCATGGTCCTGCCCACTGCTGCCACTGCTGCCACTGCTGCCACCTTGCTGCTGACCGTGGGTGGTGCCGTCGTGCGCGTTGCGCTGGCTGCCGTTCCCGCCACCGAAGAACCCGCCAAAGGTATGGCCCGAGCCCTGGCCGGCCTCGTCACCGCGCTGTGAGCCAGAGCCCGATGCGCTGCCGGACTCGTCGTGGGAGGTGTTCACCGTGGCCGCCTGCGTGACGCTGTGACTGAGCGGCTGGGAAGCAACGTGCGAGGAGGACCTCGCGTCGAACGGGGTCGCGTTCACCGGCGCCACCGACGCCGCGACAGTGGCGGTGTTAGCGACCGGGCGCCCCCGATGCCACGTTCGAGACGAGGGCGTTGGACAACGACGGCCGCGGACAACGAGGGGGCCGGAGAAGGCGGGCCCTGCAGGCCCCACCGGGTTGACCGGAGCGCTCTGAAAGCCGCCGCCGAACTGACCGTGCTGGCCAGCCACGTCGCCGCGCTGGATGCCCGGACCGCTACGGCCACTGTCGAACTCACGCTGCACGTCGTGCTGCGCCTGGCCCCGCGAGTCACGCCCGACCTGGTGCTGAGCTGACCGGACGTCGCGGATGTCCTGGCCGCCCCGAACCTCGTGCTGGAGGCGGTTGTCCTGACGGAGGTCACCGTTCTGGTGTCGCAGGTCACCGACCTCGTGACGGGGCTCGTGCTTGTCCTGCCGCAGCTCGTGGTCGCGGTCCTGCTCGCCACGGTTGTCGTGGTCACCGTCGCGGTCATGCTCACCGCGCCCATCACGGTCATGCTCACCGCGCTCGGTCCAGCCACGCTGATCGTGGTCACCGTCGCGGTCATGCTCACCGCGCCCATCACGGTCATGCTCACCGCGCTCGGTCCAGCCACGCTGATCGTGGTCACCGTCGCGGTCATGCTCACCGCGCCCATCACGGTCATGCTCACCGCGCTCGGTCCAGCCACGCTGATCGTGGTCACCGTCGCGGTCATGCTCACCGCGCCCATCACGGTCATGCTCACCGCGCTCGGTCCAGCCACGCTGATCGTGGTCACCGTCGCGGTCATGCTCACCGCGCCCATCACGGTCATGCTCACCGCGCTCGGTCCAGCCACGCTGATCGTGGTCACCGTCGCGGTCATGCTCACCGCGCCCATCACGGTCATGCTCACCGCGCTCGGTCCAGCCACGCTGATCGTGGTCACCGTCGCGGTCATGCTCACCGCGCCCATCACGGTCATGCTCACCGCGCTCGGTCCAGCCACGCTGATCGTGGTCACCGTCGCGGTCATGCTCACCGCGCCCATCACGGTCATGCTCACCGCGCTCGGTCCAGCCACGCTGATCGTGGTCACCGTCGCGGTGCTGCTCACCGCGCCCATCACGGTCATGCTCACCGCGCTCGGTCCAGCCACGCTGATCGTGGTCACCGTCGCGGTGCTGCTCACCGCGCCCATCACGGTCATGCTCACCGCGCTCGGTCCAGCCACGCTGATCGTGGTCACCGTCGCGGTCATGCTCACCGCGCCCATCACGGTCATGCTCACCGCGCTGGTCGCGGTCGGTCCAGCCGCGGTCGTTGTTCCAGCCGTGCCACTGGTTGTGCTCGCCCCAGTGGTAGCTGTTCTCCCAGCCGCGCCAGTCGTGGTCGCCGCTGTAGTGGTTGTCACACCAGCCGCGGTAGTCGTCGTGATTCCAGTACGTGGGCTGATACCAGCCGGGGGGTGGGGCCCAGCCGTGTGGTGGTTCCCAACCCTGCGGGGCCACCCACCCGACACCGTCGACCCATACCGGACCGAAATAGTCCGCACCCGGGATCCAGCCGTGCCACTCACCGTGGTCCTGGAAGTGGTCGCAGTTCTCCCAACCGCGCCAGTCCTGGTCGCCGCTGTAGTGGTTGTCACACCAGCCGCGGTAGTCGTCGTGGTTCCAGTACGTGGGCTGATACCAGCCGGGGGGTGGGCTCCAGCCGTGTGGTGGTTCCCAACCCTGCGGGGCCACCCACCCGACACCGTCGACCCACACCGGACCGAAATAGTCAGCTCCGGGCACCCACAGGTGCGCGTCGTGCGCCGCGGCGGCGAGGTCGTGCCGGACGTCATCCCGAACATCGGTCGCTAGCCACTGGCGGCTGATCAAGTCCTCAGGCATTTCGTGAACTCCTTAGAAACTAGCTGTCCGGCGTGCTCGATCTGAGTGGGCGTGTGCCCCCAGAGGAGACGCTCGATCACGGATATCGTTGGTGCGCGGTCACTGAGAGTTCGCTGGGAATGTCCGATCAGTGCCACGCCGAGCATCGACTCACCGCCATCGACGCCGCGGTGAGTGTCCCGCGCAGCCCTCTACCGGCACACCGACGCGCGCGGTCAGAGCGGCTGTACGATCCCCGGAAGCCGCTGGCGTTCTCCTTCGCGCCGAATGGACCTTCCTTCTCGACCGAAGGCACCACCAGGTCCCGGGTTAACGCAGGTCAGGCACATACGTTAATTTCTCCGGGGCTACCGGGATGCATCTGTCTCACGGTGATGGGCAGTTCCATGATGCTGGGCGAACACCGCCACGCCAGTAAGGACACAGATGCCGTTACCTCACAGCCGGGGCGACACGGAAGCCCAGCTCCTCCCCTGGGCATAGGACGCAGCCCCGGCCCCCTTCAGGCCTCAGCTCGTGCCGTTAGCGCAGCCTGCTACGACGGTGGCTGCGGTGGCGCCAGTCGCGGTGACTGTTCCTATCGCGTCCGCAACGCACCCTCGAATGGCTTGAAGTAGCTCGTCACGGCTTTCATCTCCGATTATCTCCAGCGATGGTGCAGTTCAACCATCGTTCGACAGCACATCGCTGGACAGGGTCTCGACGTTAGCCACCATATTGACGGCGCTCCTCCGGCGCCGGCGCCGGCGGGGATCCGGGGCCGCCTCTCGTGGTCGCAAGGACGACGGCGACGCTGCAAGCCTGTGGCGTCGCCGCGAGTTCCGATGGTTCTTCACAGGGCGGCTGGTGTCACTGCCCGGGAGGGCGATGACCCCTGTCGTTTGCGGTGCTGCAGGCGACGCGCCGCAACGGTGATCTGGTCATTGTGCTCACCGCGAACAGCTTGGCGCTGCTGGCGTTGCTGCTGTTGGACCGAGGACCGCCACGCGTGAGCAGTGGTTGGCCACCCGCGTCGAGTTGCTGGCCAAGGAGAAGTAGCTGACCTAGACCGCCCTGGGCCGGCGGAGGAGTGCACCGAGCCCAAGGACGTAGCTCGGCGAAGAGAGGTCCGTGCACGATCGGCCAGCGGCTGCGCGAGATCCGAGCTAGGGAGGAAGCAGGCGTTGAGTGTGGAGGACTGGGCGGAGATCCGCCGGCTGCTGGAGCCCGCGGCCACGTTAATCGGACCCGATCACCGTCGGGTCATCATCGCCGTCGTGAGCCGCGCCTCCCGGACCCCTGCCTGACTGGGTGATGGGCGCCGGATCCTCATTGGGCGTTGTAGGGTGCGGGGAACGTGCAGGCGTGCTGGCGCCGGATAAGCGGCGGTGGGGGCGTCGGGATGGGCGGGGTGCACCAAATTGAGCAAGGCCCGCAACGTCTGTCGCGGTGGACCCTCGTAAGCCCAGACCACGACCTCGGGGGCGAAGATGTCCACCGCAGGGTGTCTCGGCACCCTGGCCGCGGCGACCCGATCGAAATCCTGGATGGTGAGCAGATCGACGTACTCGTTCCACTCGTAGCAGGCGACCAGCGCATTCGGTGCTGCGCTGGGGCCGCAGCAATACAGCGTGAACCCATCGCCAGCCACGTCGGCCAGCAGATCGTCCACGGCAACGGGCAGACCCGCCTGATCACGGTGGTTAGTCATTGTGCGCACCCGAGCTATTTGTAGCGGTCAACACGCCTCCTTGGCGAGATCGCGTTGACCGAGGTTTGTGCTCGGTTTGACCGCAGCCAAGATGGCTCGGACAGCCGTTTCCGCAGGCGCATGCCGGTCGCTTGGACCATCCGGACATTTCGTATAGGCTCTGGCCTTGCGTTGAGGACATCACGGACGTCGTCTCGTCCGTTAATGGGGGCGGGATGGGAAAGGCACCTGGTCCGACGCCTCCGGGTTTGGTCGGCGACTTCGCGAAGTACCTACGGGAGTTGTTGATCCAGGCTGGGAAGCCGGATTACTCGCAGATGCGTCGAGCCACGAGTTACGGGCGTTCGGCGCTGTCGGCGGCCTTCGCCGGTAAGAAGCTGCCGGCGTGGGAACTCACCGCGAGGCTGGTCGGCTTCCTTGGTGGGGACGTCGATGCTGCGCGCGAGCGCTGGGCCGCTGCGAAGACAACGCAGACCGAACCGGCGCTCGGGGGCGAGCTGGCTGACAGGTCAGTGGCGGGTCAACCGGCACTCGCTGGGCAGGTGCGCCAACCGGACCCGATTCCGCTGCCGGTCCCACGGCAGCTACCCATGGACGTGCCGCATTTCACCGCCCGGGAAGATGAGCTCGTCAAGCTCGATGCGTTCCTGGCGCAGGCCGGTGACGGAATGCCGACGACTGTGGTGATCTCGGCGATTGATGGCACTGCCGGGGTGGGCAAGACCGCGCTGGCAGTGCGTTGGGCGCATCGCGTATGTGACCGGTTTCCCGATGGGCAGTTGCACATCAACCTGCGCGGCTACGATCCCGGGCCGGCAGTCAGCCCTGAGGAAGCCCTGAACAGATTCCTGCGGGCGCTGAACGTAGCTCCCGCGCAGATACCCACCGAGTTGGAGGCGCAGGCAGCACTCTACCGCTCGCTGCTGGTGGGTCGCCGCATGCTCATCGTGTTGGACAACGCTGCCACCCCCCAGCAGGTACGACCCCTGCTGCCGGGTTCGCCCGGCTGCCAGGTGGTGGTCACCAGCCGCAGCAACCTGTCGGGGCTGGTCATCCGAGAAGGAGCACGGCGTATCACGCTGGACGCGTTGGCCCCGCAGGAAGCCCTCGCGTTGCTGCGCGAGATCATCGGGTCTACCCGCATCGACGCCGAACCGCACGTCGCAGCGGAGTTGGCCCGGTTCTGCGCGTTCCTGCCGCTGGCATTGCGGATCGCCGGGGAACGCGCCGCGTCCTACCCGAACACCGCGCTCGCCGACCTGGTGTCCGAGTTGGCCGACGGGCGCGACCGCCTGGAGGCGCTCGCGACCGACGACGAGACCACGACAGCGCGTGCCGTGTTCTCCTGGTCCTACCGCACGCTTGACCCTGACTGCGCTCGCGCCTTCCGGCTGCTCGGCTTGCACACCGGACCAGACATCAGCACACCGGGCGCTGCCGCACTGATGGGCGTACCTCTTATCCGCGCCCGGCAACTCCTCGGCGCGCTGAGCAACGCACACCTCATCGAGCCGGTTTCCCACGACCGGTACCGCTTCCATGACTTGCTCCGCCTCTACGCATTCGAACGCGCACACGCCGACGAGCCGGAACAGGAGCGCCACGCCGCCGTACGGCGCCTCCTATCCTGGTTCCTCCACACCGCCGATGCGGCCGACCGTCAGCTCATGCCGCATCGCAAGCGCGTTCCCCTCGTCGCTCCCGAGAGCCGCGCCCAACACCTGCCGCTGAGCACCCGCGGCCGAGCGTTGACATGGTGCGACAGCGAACTCCCGAACCTGGTGGCCGCCACTCGCCAAGCGCATCAGAGCGGCCATCAGGCCACCGCATGGCAGATCCCCGTCGTGCTCTGGGGCTTCTTCAGCCTGCGCAAACACTGTTCAGAGTGGATCACAACCAGCAGAGTCGGCCTTGCCGCAGCCACCGACATCGATGATCGATTCGGTGAGGCATACGTCCTGATGACCCTCGCGAACGCCTACCGGGACCTCGGACGGTTCGACGAAGCCCTCTCCTCCTTCGATCAGTCCCTCGCGCTCTGGGACGAGATCGGCTGTGGCTGGGAGAAGGCTGCGGCCCTGGCCCTTCAGGGCATGGCTTTCCTCGACCTGCGGCGGTTCGAAGACACCATCAGCAGCTTGCAGGAGGCACTGGCGCTGTTTCGTCGCGTCGACTCCCGGTGGGGCGAAGGCTGGGCGCATCACCTGCTCAGCGAAAGCCATCGCCACCTTCGGCGGTACGCAGAAGCCATCGACCACGCCCAACACGCCCTGGACGCTTTTAGTCAAATAGACGAACGGTGGGGACTGGGCTGGAGTCTGCATGACCTTGGCCAGAACTATCGGTGCCTTCACCGGTCCGAAGAAGCCATTGACCACTTCCACCAGGCGCTGGTAGCCCGCCGCGAGGTCGGCGACCGTCAAGGCGAAGCCGTGACCCTGAAAGCTCTCGGCGCCGCCCTGTACAACTCCGACCAGAGAGACCGGGCCCGCGATTCCTGGAAATCCGCACTCGCAATCTTCACTGATCTCAACGACCCCCTCGCAGCCGCAGTCCGCGCCTACCTGGAAGAATCCGCAACCGCCTAGGTTCAGCGAGATCCACCGATTGCGGCTAACGCAGCCGTGGACTTGGCCCTGCCGTCCCGACGGCCCCTGATCTCAACCGGATTTGCTCATCGGTCGGCCCATCCACGGGGACGATGGCCGCCGTAGTACTCGGCCACTCGCCGGTAACCAGCGCCTCCAGCACGGCAACCTGTTTGCGCCACGCCGTCACCGCCAGCGACAACGCGACGATCACTGCGGGCCGGCACCCACTAAGCCACCCGCGGCTCGCTGGACAGCCCCGCAGCCTGCTGCATCGCCTGGTCGAGGGCGGCGCGGATGAACCGGCCGGTGACGGCGACGTCGCGGCCCACGGTTCCCCGGATGCGGTCACTGAGCATGGCGAGCACCATCTTCGTCCGTAGTTCATAGATCCCGATGCCGGCGGCCACCCCGACGTTGAGGGACTCGATGGCCCCGGCCATCGGAATGGCCAGCAGCAGGTCCGCCTGCTGGGCAGTCTCGGTGCTGACCCGGCGGTCTCGCCGCCGACAATGAGGGCCACCGGTCGGCCGTCGAGCTCGGCGAGGCCCTGGAGTTGCCGGCCGCGGGGGCTTGGTCGCCACGATCTGGAATCCAGCCGCGCGCAGCCCGGCGACCGCGTCCCGGGGACAGTTGTAGCGTCGCGTCCGTATATGTCGAACACACGGCGCGACCACAGGTCGGTGTGTGGATCGGTGAGCACCATGTCCTCCACGCCGAGGGCGCGGGCGCTACGGAGCAAGGTTCCGAGGTTACCCGGGTCAGCCACCCCCTCAAAACGACCGCGAACTCACCCCACGGCGCGGCCGGGTTGGTCTCACCGGGAAGCCGCACCGCAGCCCACCAGGCCACCGGCCGGGACAACCCGGCGACCTGCCGCAGCACACCGTCGCGGACCCAGCAGACCGACGCCCCTGCCCGGCCCAGCCCGGCCGCAAGCCCATCGTCTTCAGGGGTACCCGCGCCTTCCGCGCGCAGCACCACAACAGGCACGAACCCCGCAGCAAACACCTGCTCGATCAGGGTCCGACCCTAGACAACACACAACCCAGCAGCCGACCGGCCCGAACGCGTAGTCAACGTCCGCACCGTGGCCACTCGCTCGTCCTTCAACGACGTCACGATCTCATCGGGCACACGGCGCCCACCGGCAAACCTTGCCACAGCGTCGACTCTTTCACGCCAGCGCAGGGCACCGACGATGGGACGGTCTCGGTTTTTGGGAAGCCAACCAAGCGCTGCGGTGGATGGAGGCGGGTCGACTACGTCGACGTAGGTGACACCAGGTCGGGGATATGAGGTGGCGCCCGCGGCGGGGAGGAAAACGATGGCTTGGCCGCGAGATATGGCGAGCAGCATCGCCTCGATGTCTGCCACCACCGGCCCGAAGCGTACGGCGGTGCCGTCTGGGCGGGGATTGACAGTTGACTGGGCGGGTGTTTCGCGCGTTCGGACGGGATTCCGCCGTCGTATCGAATAGGATTGCGCCACCGCCGGTGGGAGGTAAGGAGAGCGACATGCAGCTCAGGATTGCTGTCGCGAGCCTGCTGGGATCGCTGGCGATGCTCGCAACCGGGGGCGTGGGCGCCGCCGCCGGGCAGTCCACTGGACTGAGCCACGGTGTAATTCCGGGGTCGGTCGGTAGCTCACCCTCTACGCAGGATCAGACGTTCATGAGGCAAAACGCCTGGACCGACCTGGCGGAGGTCATGACCGGCAAGCTCGCCAGCCAGCGCGGGACTACCGCCGCGATCTGGTTGGCTGCACAGACCATCATGTCCGATCATCAACAGGCGTTGTCCAAGCTGCAAGGTGTGGCGCACGGCGCGGAGGTCACCCTGCCGGCCTCGCTGACTGAGCTGCAGGAGCGAGAGGTGCAGGCGGAGAAGGTCACCTCCGGCGCAGCCTTCGATAGGTTGTACGTGCACAACGAGATCACGAATCTTCAGCAGTCGATCGCCCAGACTCAGCAGGAGATCCAGTCGGGCAGCGACCAGCGGGTGCTGGATTTCGCGAAGTCCTACCTGCCGATGGCTCAGAATGACCTATGGGTGGTGCAGCAGCTCTAGGTTTACGATTACCCGTATTAATGCGACGGCTGGTCGGGCCTGCGTGCTGGGGCGGAGCAGGGAGACTGGCTTTCCGACCATGTTTCCGCTGGTCAAGCTGGTGGAAGCGGAGGGATTCGAACCCCCGGTACCTCTCGGTACGTTCGCTTTCAAGGTCGTCGACCCAGCAATCAGCGGTGACCGCCCCCACATTTTAGGGAGGCCGTAGGCCCGGGCGTAGCCCCTCCCGGGCCTTGCTGATCGCGGGCGATTGCAACTGTCATTGGCTCAGGCTGACTGCCGGATCAGCTCCGACCTTATTGATCCCGCGCATGTGCGGAAAGCACCTCGTCCATCACCCGCTCCTGGTGCACCACGAAGCGCCGATCCTCGAAGACGATCGCCAAGTCCGGGTCCCACGGAGTAGCGGGAGCCGGTGCCGGGTCGCGTGCAGGTCAACCCCGGCCGCGGCGGCCGCGGCCACGGCGTCGCAGTAATGCCGGACCGACATCTGGAACGGTGCGCAGCCAGCGGTGTGGGCGCGTGCGGCCATGGCCAGGCCGGGGGCATCGAAGTCGCCGTGATCGCGCAGTTGCGCCCCCGCGACCCGCAGCGCGGCGACGGCCTCAGTCGGGGCGCTGGTCGGGTTGCCATGGGTGCACAGGACCGCGGCCGGCAGGTTCCGCTGCGCAGCGACCTCGACGAGCCGCAGGTTCTCCACGACCAGCACCGGGGTTCCAGTAACGACCCGCGGTGGCTGCGCGCGCAGCGCGAGGACGGACAGGTGCAGCGGGAGCCCGGCGCCGGTCATCGCCCGCGCCGCCGCCGCTGCACCGTCGTCACCGATCAGCGGCAAACCCCAAGTCAGGACGGGAACTGACACCAGATCCAGCGGCATCCCGGCCCGCTCCCAGGCCGCCCGCTCGGTCTCCGGGCCATCGCGAACGACCAGCGCCCGAGTGACGAGCGCGGCGAGCCGGGTGGAGGAAGTCCAGCGCGTGCGCGTCGCCGAGGAGCCGGGCGGCAATCTCAGGACGGCTGCGGCGCTGGGTGGCGACCGCGGTGGTGGCGCCGGTGAGACGCCGGTACGCGATGTCACGAGCGTTGTCGAGGGTGGCCGCCTGAGACTCCAGGCTCGCGACGTGGTCACGGCGGGCGACGAGTGCCTCATGCCTCTTGTACGCGTCTGACCTGAACAGTCCTGACAGCTCCGCGGCCGCGGTGGCGTGACCTCGTTCCAGCTCGGCTACCTCGGTACCCAGCCGCTTCTCGGTGATCTCGGCATCGTCGGCCGCGGTCCGCAGCCGGCCGCGCCGCTGCAGCGCTGAGCGAGCGGTGGTGACGGAGGCGGCCGCTCCGTCGAGGGCAGCGCGCAGTACCCGGCGGGCCTAGTGCCGGTAGGTCTCCAGGACGCTGCCCAGCGCCCGGTCGGTCTGCTCCAGGGCGACCACGTTGCGCCGGTGGTCCTCGAGGTCCTCCAGCGGCTGGGCGGCGTCAGCGACGGCCTCCCCGCGCACCGGTGGTAGTGCCTCCCGCAGCCGGCGGGGCAGGTCGGTATCGATCCGGTCACCGACGCGCGGATTGCGGACCTGATGCAGCAACGCGAAGTAGCCGGCCGGGTCGGCGCCGCCGAAGAAGCGCCGGGCGACCTCGGCGCGATAGTCCGCAGGCATGGTGAAGACCGCCTCCGCGCCCAGCTCGGCGCGCAGCGCGTCGACCGCGCGCGGCACCCGGTTGACCGTCAGCGGAAAGTCGATCCGGGCCCGGCGCGGTGTCGAGAATTACCAGGGGATGACCCGGTCGGTGCTGCGGTTGGCGCGGATCCCGCAGCCGACCGTGTGGTGGCGGACCCCGCCGGGTGCGTCCTTGTCGGGTCGGGAAAACTCGATCCACCGGTAGCCGGTGCGCTGGGTCTCGTCGTTGTCGGCGAGCATCCAGGACTTGAGCACGCCGGTCTGCTCGCCCGCGGCGTCGATCCGGCGGGTGTCGGCCTCCAGCAGGAAGGGAAGCAGCATGTTCATCGCGGTGGACTTGCCCGAGCCGTTGACGCCGCGAAGCAGCAGCCGTCCACCAGCGAAGTGCAGCGTCTCGTCCTCGTACTAGTAAACGTTGAGGATTCCCGCGTGAAGGGCGCCAGCGGGCAGGTTCGGGTGAGGTCATCGAGCCCTCCTCGGTTGTGACGTACCGGACGGTGTCACAGGGCACCGACAGAACCCGCGAGAGCCCAGCTGAGCCTCCCCATCACCGTCCGTGTGAGGTTGGTGAGGGCAGTTTCGTAGGCGCGGGCGGCGGCGGCCGCGACCGGGATCCGGACCCTGGCTCGTCAAACATGGGCTCCTTCTCCCAGTGGGAACTGTGATGGGAATGGAGGTATGATTGCAGTATGACCCTACGCAAGGAGCGGCTCACGGTGACGGTCGATCCCGACTTGATCGTCGCAGGCGCCGCGGCGGTCGAAGCCGGACGTGCGGACTCGCTGAGCGCCTGGGTAAACCAGGCGCTCGTCGAGCACGCGGAACGCGACCGGAAGCTAGCAGCCCTGGACGACGCCATCGCCGCCTACGAGGCACGCGCTGGCTCGATCACCAATGAGGAGCTGTGGGAGCAGCAGCGGGCCGACCGGGCAGCCGCAGTGGTGGTGCGCGGCCGGGGCGCCGCGTGCGGCTGATCCTCGACGCCGGGGCGTTCATCGCGCTGGGGCGGGACGACCGCGCGATGTGGCGGCGACTCAAGACCGCACGGCTAGCGGGACAGGTGCCGGTGACTCACGGCGGCGTGGTCGGCCAGGTCTGGCGGGCCGGCGGGTCCCGGCAAGCGCTGCTGGCGACGGCGCTGGAGGGCATCGACGTCCGTGCGTTGGACGAACAGCTTGGGCGCCGCTCGGGCGCGCTGCTCAGTCGTACCGGCACCTCGGACGTCATCGACGCAGCGCTCGTCCTGCTTGCCGAGGATACCGACCACATC
Organism: uncultured Actinomycetota bacterium; assembly: GCA_963717245.1. GTDB lineage: Bacteria > Actinomycetota > Actinomycetes > Mycobacteriales > Pseudonocardiaceae. The sequence goes on from CAVQVV010000010.1 coordinate 182,177, forward strand.
GCTACCTCTGATCTCGCGGATCTCCGCACGCTGGCCGAGGCCGCCGACCGGCACGTGGAACTCATTCAGGTATGACGCCTCAGTTGTGGCGCCCCTCGGCGGGCTGCTGTGGGAACCAGCCCGGGAGGCCTCACCGGGCCCGTGCCGGTGTGCACAGGCTCCGGAGTCGCCGAGCGGGCGGGTGGTAGCGGGATCGGTCTCGGCGCCAGCGGTGTTTCCGCTGGTAGGAGGGCGGAAGCGGAGGGATTCGAACCCCCGGTACCTCTCGGTACGTTCGCTTTCAAGGTCGTCGACCCACTGATCAGCAGTGACCGCCCCAGCAGTATGGGCAGGTCGTCAGCCTGGCGTAGCCACTCCCGGGCGTTACTGATCGCGGGCGAATGCAACCACAAATGCAACCACTACCGGGACGCACCTCGCCGCCGGTGCCACAGCTGGAGCAGGGTGTGTGTCTGATAGGTCCTCGGCCACTACGCACACGTCCCCCACCAGCAGAAACTCTTGGTGGTGGGGTTAGTCGCGGGCAGTGACGCCCGCGCCGCTGATCACTAGTTCACACCAACGCGCTGACATGCCGAGTTGAGTGCACTCTTCTGCCGCGAGTCGAGCGCTCATGCCGCCGAGCGCGGGTTTAACAGCCCTCGCACGAACCGTCTGACGGGAACGCGTTCGGTACTGCGGCACTCCATCCAGCCACGGACAGCGATGAAGCCGAACTGGCCGGTCCCGTCCCCGGCGAACTCGATGAAGCCAGGTTCGACGAGGTCGATCGCATTGCGGTCCCACATGTCCATCTCCACGATCCGCCATCGGCCGGTCAGGGGCATTGGTCCTCCACCCTTGTCGCCATCGCGGTGTGAGGATAGCCATCCCATGATCGATCGATGCGTCGGTGTTTGAATGGCGCTCGTGGCGAGCGTGGCGGTGGAGCGGGTACGTCGGTTGATCGACGGGCTGCGGCGCGATCGTCGGACGCACCCGTATCACGGGCGGCGTGAGTATTCCCAGCTGGCAAGGGAGGTCGCTGCCGCGTGCGAGACGCTGATCGAGAGCGAGCCTGCGTCTGTACCAGCCCTCGCGCAGCGCGCGGTCGACCTTGTGACGACGGCGCTGATGTACCTGGACGATTCGTCCGGCATCGTGGGCGATGACCTCCATGCGCTGATGGTCGTGCACGCGCGTGCCTGCGCTGCGACGCCACCCGATCCGAAGCGGCTGGCGGCGTGGCTGGGGAAGTTGCGGCTCGATGGGCCGGGCTGGCCGGACTTCGAACTGCGCGACTACGCGGCCGCGCTGGGCGAGAAGGGCCGAGCCGAACTGGGCCGCCTCGTCGAAGATCGTGCCAAGACAACCAAGCCGGACCTGCTCGGCAGGACACCCTTTGGGATACGCGTGCTGCGCGAGCAGCTCGCCGAGATCTCCGGCGATATCGACCACTACGTCGCCGTGCTGGCCGAAGATCTCTACGCTGTATCCTCTTACCTTAAGATCGTCGACGCACTGCGGAATGTTGGACGCGCGGCTGAGGCCGAGCGCTGGGCGCGACGCGGGCTGGGGATCGGCAACCCGATCGACCAAGGCAAGCTTCGCGACACCTACGTGAACTTGCTGCTCGAACGCGGCGCCACGGACGAAGCGTCCGCCATGCGGTGGCAGCTGTTCGACCAGCACCCAACCCAGACCCACTATAACGACCTGCGCCGCACCGCCGAACGCACCGGTGAGTGGCCCGGCCTACGAGATAAGGCGATCGGGCGGCTGCGTGATGCCACCATTGGGCAACCCGCCTTCGCCGACCACCTCATCGGCGTGCTCCTCGACGAGGGCGAACTAAACGATGCGTGGCAAACGGCGGTCGACCACGCCGACGGTCTACCTGAGTCACGCTGGCATCAGCTCATCGACCTGCGTCAACCCACCCACCCCGGGGACGTGATCGAGTCGTGCCAACAGCTCATTCAGCGGCGGCTGGACGCCAGCACCGACAAGGACCGGTACGGCAAAGCCATCAAGATTCTCCGGCAGCTCCGCGATGCCTACCGAGCCACGGGTGACGAGCCCGGCTTCGGAACATACCTCGACCGTCTGCGAGACCGTCACAAACGCAAGACGTCATTCATCGCCAAGCTCGACCGCGCCAACCTGTGACACCTCGATATGCCGTACCGCCTCGGCAACTCGCCGCTCGTCTCCATCGTCAGCATTCCGACGAGAATCCCCCTGGTCAGATCCGTTCTCAGCTCTTTGGCATCCCATCCGAGCACGAACCACAAAAACTCACAGTCTCGACGTACGTCGGACAGCGGCCGTCAAAACATGCAAGCGTCGTCGCCCGGCATACCAACCCGCTCCGCTACGTTCGGGGGTCCGTGGGGGGCTCGCGTGGGGATGCCGCGTTCCCGCAGTCGGTTCAGCACGGTGATCGACAATCGCCTTGCGGTTGCCCGAGTACCTCGGTGAAGGTTGTTCCGTGATCGTGGTGCGTGTGTTAACGGTTGACGACTGGTCCGAGTGGCGGGTGTTGAGGTTGGCGGTGCTGAGGGATGCGCCGCAAGCGTTTGGCTCGAAGCTCGCCGACTGGCAGGGCGAAGGAGACTCCGAACGCCGTTGGCGTGGGCGCCTCGATGGTGTATTGCTCAACCTTCTCGCCGATCTTGACGGAAGTCCGGCCGGCATGGTGAGCGGGATGCTGCCCGATCATGATGGCACGGTCGAGCTCATCTCGATGTGGGTTGCGCCGGTCGCGCGAGGGCGTGGCGTCGGTGACGCACTGGTGGGAGCGGTGGTGCGGTGGGCCAAGGAGCGCAGAGCCAGTCGGATCGCTTTGCGGGTCGCCGAGGGCAACCACTACGCGATGGCCCTGTATAGGCGTCATGGTTTCGTCGACAAAGGGCCCGTCGAGGATTCGGCCAAGGACCGTCTTGCCGAGCGGAAAATGATACGGGAGGCCGATCGGGACTGACGCTCCATGCAAGGCGACAGTACACGTGTTGTGACCGCCGCAGCATCCGCTTATGCCGCTGTCCGCGCGGAGCCGACGCAGGACTTGCCCAGCGGACCCATAAGGCCACCACCATTGAAAACGTTCGACCGGGGTTGAGGGGCGTCGCAGGGGTCCGTCGTTGTCTTACTGAGCCGTCCACATGGTGCATCGGCGTGGCTGACCCGTCTGTCCGGCTCACCCGCGGATAGTGCTCGGAGAATGTCAGAGGAGGTGTCGGGGTGAACGTAGAGCAAGAACCTCTGGATTTCGAGCCGTGGGCGCTCCCCGGCGCTGGCGGCGGCATCACGGGATCCACCAACGGTGGTCAGGTCAATGCAATCCGTCGTGGTTTCGCCGCACCGCATGGTCCGCACTCCTGCAGCGGGTGCCGCGCCGTATGGACGGGGGCGCGCACAGCGCACTGCTCCGCATGCCACTCGACGTTTGCCACCGACGGTCTGTTCGACGCTCATCGCTCGATCGCGGGGTGCTACGGGACTTGCCGTGACCCGGAAACATTGATCTACCGGGCCGGGCAGCGTGCCGGTGAGCAGGTCATGTTCTGGCGAGATGGACTGTGGCGAGCGTTGGAGATGACTGATGAGGAGAAAATCGCAGCGGTCGGGGCGCACGTCATGACGTGGCGTGGCCGGCCAGATTGATCACTGCTGCGGCAACGGTTGCTCTCCGTGTTTACGCGGGGTTGCGTTCATGCTGATTAGTGAATCGTTGGAAGATCTGCAACACCGCCACGAGTCGCTGCGATAGAGACGGGTAGGGCCCCGTGAGGCTGTCGGACCCCCGACCCGGCAGCTTCACGGGGCTTTGTCATTCGTGGCTCCTATCGGGCGGTCCCCAGCCCCTGAACTACGCCATGCCAGCTACCGACCGCAGACAACGCACTCTTCTGCCGCTGACGGCACGTGGATGGCCGCGCAGCCCGCGCCCGAGCGGCTCGTAGGGTGAGCGCGGTGGGTGGCGGCGCGGCCTGTTCCCGACACCGTGCGCAACGGCTGCGCCCGCCGTGATCAGCTGGGTCGGTGAACGTGTCGGCCGATTCGATGGACTAACCTCGATCTTTCATCCCGATCGTATGGTGATCTTTGATTTCACTGGTTGATCTTGTGTGCGGTTTTTCGGATGGTGGGCAGGGGTGAGTCCCGGTCCTGCGGTGGTGGCCGGCGCTCCGGGTCCTGTCGGGGGTTAGGTGTTGCGGGTCAGGGCGTGAGGGCGGCCAGGCGGGCGTGGGCGGTGGTGATCTCGCGGGCCCAGGGCCAGGTGTCGGGAATCTTCAGGACAGTGCGTCGTGCGGTGCGGACCAGTCGGCCGGCGACGCTGAGGATGCGCAGCCGCAACCGTTTGGGTTCATAGCGGGCGGCCGCGCCGGTCAAAGCGAGGCGTTGGGCCCAGGCGAGCAAGTCGGCGGCCAGGGCGGTGATCGCCAGCCAGATCCGATTCTGATTCAGGTCATGGAAGGGCAGGTTGCGTAGTCCGGTGTCTTTGGCGTTGCGGATGCGGTCCTCGACGCGGGCGTGACGGCGGTGGCGCAGTTCCAGATCGGGCAGTTGCCCACCGGGGGTGTTGGTGAGCATGCCGACGATCCGGTGACCGTCGACGTCGGTGATCCGCAATTGCGCACCGGGGTGCGGGCGTTCCCGGCGCAGGATCAGCCGGGTACCCGCCGGCCAACTTGCGAGGTCGACCAGTCCGGTGGCCTCGGCGACCCACGCACCGTCGCGGGGTTCGATGATCGGACCCCACTGGCCGGCACGTGGCTTGGCTACCTGGTAGGCGGGTGTCCAGGCCTGCTCGGGGAGCTGGGCCAAGACCCAGTGGATGTCGAACTGGTGCAGGTAGGCGCCCACCGAGAACTCCACACCCATCGCCGCCAGGTGATGGGTGAACGTGTGCGTGGCACCGGCGGCGTCGGTGCGCACCAACACCGGGCGCCGACCCTGCTCATTCGGCGTGCACCACGGCGCCGGGAGCTGCGCCAGCGCGGCATCGAAGACCTCGATGTGATCGGCTGCGGTGTTGGAGCCTGCGTTGCCCGGACGCAGCAGCGCGGCCACCGGCTCCCCGGTGCCCCCATCACCGTGATCGGCATAAGCCAGCAAGGGATGGAACCCGAACCCGCGTTTATAGGTCGGCGCGGCGGCCTCCTTCTCCGAATGCGCGGTGACCAGGGTGGCATCCAAATCGATCACCACGCGCCCGTCGGCGATCGGTGCGCCCGCCCAGCCCCACACCCGCTCCCGGGCCGTGGCTCGGGCCCCAGCGATCGCGCCCAGCGCGGCATCGACATCCCCGGCCAGTGTGGCGACCAGGCGTGACACTGTCGGATCCGAGGCCACCAACCCGAACACCCCAGGCTGGGCCCGCAGCACCCCGATATCGGCGGCGCAGTCCCCGCCCAGCGCGACCGCAACGGCCAGATCCAGCACGATCTTCCCCGGATCGTGGATCGCCCACGGCCCCCGCCAGGGCCTCAGCCGAGTCGACAACTCCCCGCACAGCCCGGCGGCGCGAGCCGTCGCCACCAGCAGTGACCCACCTGCATGCGACACCAACGACTCACCGAAGGTGATCACTGACAACCACGGACGACGTTGTTTATCCTTCACCTGCGAAGTGCCTCTCTATCCGGCCGGACCGAGCCTTGAGAACTCCGATCCAACCGGGCTGAGCAGGCACTTTCGCGCATCTAGCCCCGGCGCGTCGCCCACATGATCATTTACCGTGAAAGCCCGAGGCTAACCGCGGCGGGCCTCACCAGTGTCATTCGAGCGGCTCTTGACCTGTAGACGGCCACAGCGACCGCGGAGGTGCGCGTGGATGCGGCCGGTCAACCCGACACGGCTCTGGATCCGTGAAACGTACGGGGTGATCGGGAGAGCACCCGTTAGGTTGGTGTCAGTGGTGTCGCTTTTGACGTTTCGAGGGTTTGTGGAGGGCTTCCCATGGTGGCGAGGACCGGGCTGAGAACGCACACGCGAGTGCTGCTGATCGGGATCGTGCTGGCGGGGTTGGTCGCGGCGGCCGGGTGCGGTCCGAGCTCCTCGACGAGCTCCGCGACCGGATCCTCCTCGGCCAGCGCGTCCGGGGTGCCGGGCGCGGCGTGTCAGCAGGTGGGTAGCGTGAACTTCGATAAGACGAAGTTCGTGCTGCATGCCGAGCTCGCCTTTGGTGCTTTCCACCATTTCATTTACGCGCCGTACAAGGCGGGCAACCTGCACGGTGTCGGCGCGCTGGCCAAGGCCGGGCTGGCGGGTCTGTTCACCGTGCACGAGTTGAAGCTGGCCAAGGCCGATGCCGAGTCCTCGCCGACGCTGTGCCACCTCGCCGCTCCGTTCGACAAGGCCAGCGCGGCGATCAGCAGCTCGACCAGCCAGATCAAAAGCGGCAAGGCCAGCAGTCAGGACATCGAGGGCCTGAACAACGATGTCAACGCGGTGCAAAGCGGCGCAAAGGCTGACGGTGTGCCCGCGCCCGACCGGGTCCCGAGCGACTCGCAGCTTGCCTCCGGCGGGAACTGACCATCTGGGCGCTTCTACCGCTTCGGTACCGCAACCACCGCCGCCTTATAGCAGCGTGTACGAATAGGGATCGCGCATCAACCCACCCTGCCCGACGTGTGATCCGTCAACGCACAGTGCCCGTCGACGCTCAGGGGATTAAGACGAGCTTTCCGCGGACGTGGCCGCTCTGACTGATGCGGTAGGCCTCGGCAGCGCGGCCGAAGGGATAGGTCCGCACCTTGATCACCAGCTTGTTCTGCGCCAGTAGCCCAGCGACGTCTGCCAGGGCCTGCATGGGGCTGCTGTCCGCGTCGCCACCGGTGACCCGGGCTCCAGCTTCAGCGGCCGTGAAGTTGGCGATGGACAGCACCTCAGACGGCTCGGAGACCAGGCGGATCAACTCCTCGATCGGAGTCTTGCCCGCGACGTCGAAGACAGCATCGACCCGGCCAGCGGCGGCCCGGACGCGATGGGCCACGCCCTGTCCGTAGCGCACCGGGATCGCCCCGATCTCCCGCAGATAGTCCTGGTTGGCCTCGCTCGCCGACGCGATCACCCTCGCTTTTCGGGCCAGCGCCATCTGCACCGCGACGGCTCCCACGCCACCTGCACCCCCATCGACGAAGATCGTGTCGCCGGCCTGGACGCCGAGCAGGCGAAGACCGCGTTCACTGGTCTCCCCGGCCACGCCAGTCGCGGCGGCCACGGCCCAGTCGATCGACGGCGGCTTGCGCGCCCAGGAGTCCAGCACGGCGTACTCCGCCTGCGTGTTGTGGCCACGGCCGAACACCTCATCACCCACGGATACTCCGGTGACCCCCTCGCCGACCTCGTCCACCACGCCGGCAGCGTCGTATCCGAGGTAACCCGTACCAACCATCGGCTGGCCGCCGGACATCGCCCCGGCCAGCATTTTCCAGTCAATCGGGTTCACGCTGGCCGCCCGCACAGCGATCCGGATCGTGCCCGCCCCCGCATGTGGATCAGGAGCATCTGCCCAGGTCAGAACCTCTGGACCACCGTAGGTCACATACTGCAGGGCTCGCATCCGGCCAGTCTTCCAGATCAGCCCAGCCCAGCCCGGGAGAGATTCCCGAGGCCGATCGCCGGGAGCCGCGGGCGCGGAGCTAAGCGGCGAAAATAGACCGGACACTCACGATCTTCGCCCTGTTGCGATCATGCGCTGGGAAGAACCATGGTAGATATGAAGCTCAAGCTCGACCTGCACGACATCTACAACCGAGGTGGTGACATCGATCGCGCACTGCGGGCGATCATCAATGAGGCCGTTATCACGAAGGCGCCGCTAGTGGAGATCATCCCCGGGAAAGGCTCCGGGGCGCTCAAGAAACATGTGCTTCGCTTCCTGGAGCAGAAAGAGATCAAGTCTCAGTACCACCGGGTGGAGAAGGACTCAAATAACTTCGGCCGGATCTTCGTTCACTTCCGCTGGAAATGATCGCCGTCGCCGCCACGCCCGACAGCGCCCACCCGCGTTGATCTGGCTGTCCGATAGATATCGGCAAACGGCACTGGGTGGATCATGCCCGTCGGAACAGCGGTGAGAGTCAGACCGTGCCACCATCGTGAATGGGAAAAAAATCGAAGTCCACGCAACCGGCGCTGAGCTGGGCTGACGCTCCCGCCGTGCAGGACTATCCGGCCGCGGCATCGTTTTTGCGGTTGATAGCCGTACCCGCGTTGGCGGAGTCGCTGTCGAGCCCGCTGTCGCGGGCCGCGCTGGCGCACCAGGCCGCGAAAGAATTTTTCCGTGCGGCGCGGCTTCCACTCCTTCCTGCCGATGATCCCGAAATCACGAAGGATTTTAAAGAAAGTCTCCAAGGGCACACGCCCGTCACCGGTCCTGCTGGTCCGTGGTGAGCTGCACACCGATCGTCCGCTGCAGATCGCGGACGGCTACACTGAGTGTGCGCCAGCTACCACCTCGACGAGGACGCCGAAACCCCCTGTCGGCTCGTGGCCCCACCGGCTATCAGCGCATAGCTGGCGGCGGTGATGAGCCCAGACGAGATGCCTCGAAGCAATCCTCAGTCTCGGGTTGATCAGCACGATCTTGGGCATGGCCTCCAGTGCCCAGAACATCGGCCCGCTGTCCGCGTTCGGAGTCGCCGCCTACATCGCACTTGCTGGTCTGTGGTGCAGCCCTGTTAGCGGGGCCTCGATGAACCCCGCCCGCTCACTCGCACCGCCCTCATCAGCTCTGGCCTGCCCAATCTGTGGATCTATCTCACCGCCCCACCGCCCGGCGCGCTCGGGGCCGTCGCTGCCAGCTACATCGTGCGCGGCACGGGTGGCGACCCCGGTGGCATCCCAGCCGCGGGGCATGCTGCCCGAACCCGGCAACAGCCGCCGGCTCCGCCCGTTTTCGGGTAGGGGCGGGCGCCTGGTGCCAGCGGCCGAGACAAGCACTGCACGACTACGTCTATGTCGATGTGCCGGCTCAGACTGGTGTCCGATTGGGGGCGGCCGGGCCGCCCCGCTGCTGGTCACTTGGCGACGCTCCGCGCTAGACAGCCCTTACATTTCGATCAGAGTTCGATGCGCGAGCCCATCACAACCGTGCGGTCGAGGGGCAGTTTGAAGTAGGTGGCCGGGGTGGCCGCGTTGTGGGCGAGGGCGATGAACAGTCGCTTGCGCCAGGTGCTCATGCCCGGCTGGGGGCCGCGTTCGATGATGATGTGGGACAGGAAGTACAACACGGTGTCCGCGTCGAATTCGAGTTCTTCGCAGAGGCCGCGGGACTCACGCAGCAGGTCGGGGATGTGGTGGTCGTCCTGGAAGCCGAGCCGGGCGAGCAGGTGGATGATGCCGTCGGCGGGGTGGCCGAGCTGGTCGATGGTCACCCGATCGCCCGGTGGGACGTGTGGGATGTTCTCCGACTGCACGCTGACGATCACGACCCGCTCGTGCAGCACGTGATTGAACTCGACGTTGGCCCGCAGCGCGAGTGGCGCGGTCTCCTTGGTGGGGTGGAGGAACACGGCGGTGCCGGGCACCCGGGGGATGCCGTCGGCGTTGAGCTTCTCCACGAAGTCCGGAAGTGGCCCCTCCACCTCGACGCGGCGGGCGGTCACGATCCGGCGGCCCCGCTGCCAGGTGGTCATCACCGTGGCCACCACCGCGGCGACGAGCAGTGGCAGCCAGCCACCGTGGACGATCTTGGTCAGGTTGGCGGCGAGGAAGGTCAGCTCGACGCCGCCGAACACGACGGCGACTAGCACCAGCTTCCACCGCGCCCAGCGCCACGCGTTCGTGGCGTAGGTGAGGAACAGCGTGGTGGTCAGCAGCAGGGTCCCGGTGACCGCCAGCCCGTAGGCGGTGGCCAGGCGGTCTGAGGAGCGGAAGACCACCATCAGCACGAGCACGCCGCCGAACAGCAGCCAGTTCACCGCCGGCACGTAGATCTGGCCGCTCTGCTGGGTGGAGGTGTGCCGGACGGTCAGGGGCGGCAGGTACCCGAGCCGGACGGCCTGGCGCGACACCGAGAACGCCCCGGAGATCACCGCCTGCGAGGCGATCACCGTGGCGCAGGTGGCCAGCACCACCAGCGGCAGCTGCGCCCAGCCCGGGGCGAGCCGGTAGAAGGGGTTGTCGACGGCATGGGGATCGCTCAGGATCAGCGCCGCCTGCCCCAGGTAGTTGACTGTCAGCGCGGGGAAGGCCAGGACGAACCACGCCACCCGGATCGGGCGCCGCCCGAAGTGGCCCACGTCGGCGTAGAGGGCCTCGGCGCCGGTGATCACCAGCACCACCGCACCCATCGCCAAAAACGCGGTCAGCGGGTGGGCGGCGAAGAACGACACGGCGTAGGTCGGCGACAACCCGAGCAGCACGCTGGGGCGCGCGGCGATGTGCGGCACACCCAGGACGGCGAGCGTGGCGAACCACAAGACCATCACCGGTCCGAACAGCCGCCCGACCTGGTGGGTTCCCCAGCGTTGCACCCCGAACAGCAGCGTCAAGATCGCGATCCCGATCGGCAGCACCGCCTCAGCGAGCTCGGGCCGGGCGACCTTCAGGCCCTCCACCGCCGAGAGCACCGAGATGGCCGGCGTGATCAGTGAATCGCCGTAGAACAGCGACGCGCCCAGCACGCCAAGAGCCAGCGCGATCGAGCCGAGCCGGGCCGAGGAACCGGACACCCCGCGGACCCGCGCGGCGAGCGCCATGACGCCGCCCTCACCGTCGTTGTCGGCCCGCAAGATGACCGACACGTACTTAACCGTCACGATCAGCGTGACCGACCAGAAGATCAGCGAGACGACCCCGTACACGTCACCCGACGTCGGGCCGACCGCGTGGTTGTCGATCGAGAACACCGTCTGCACCGCATAAAGCGGGCTGGTGCCGATGTCACCGAAAACGATACCCAGCGCGCCGAGGGCGAGCCCGAACAGGCCACCGCTGTGGGCAGCCGGATGGCGGGGATTGCGGCCCCGCCACAGCCGGCTCGGGTGCTAGCTCCGCCGCACGGTCGCCGGCCTTGCCATCGGTCACCCAGTCAGTCTGTACCCGTTGGCCGCGCCGCAACGGACCGGAACCTCGGCCTGGATCACCACCAGTTCGGCCCGCGCTGATCCACGCCGAGCGGACCAGAAATGTTCGGTAAAGGATCCTCTGCTCGACATCCCGCAAGCTCAGCGGGAACCGGTGGTAGAGCCACACACAGTGACAGATGATCTCCA
>CAVQVV010000011.1:0-107368 GCA_963717245.1 uncultured Actinomycetota bacterium
GGTCCCACTGGCCTCACGCTGGTTAGTATGGCAGCCGCAGAGTGTGTTCTTGACCGGCGTGTCGTGATCGCGGTGGCGGCCACCGCGTGATCAACTTCATGGTGTGCTGGATCTTGAAGCTGACGCGGTGGCCGCGTCATGGACGGTAATCGATGATCGTTTGGTGCGCTGGCACGCCGGGTTCCATGGGTTGTTTGCCCTGGTCGCGGGGCGTTTCGCGCAGGTGGAGTCGCGGCGCCGGGTGTATCTGCTGGGGTTGCTCTCGGGTACGGAGCGGAAGAATTCGTGGACCATTGCTGAGCAGGCTGGTGAGCTGAGCCCGGATGGGATGCAGCGGTTGCTGAACTTCTACCGCTGGGACGCCGAGGCGGTGCGCGATGACCTGCGCGGCTACGTGCTGGATCATCTGGGCGACCCGGGTGGGGTGGTGGTCGCCGATCTATGCCGACACCGCGACTATGCCGAGACGCAGGCCGTCAGCACCTGGTGACGGGGGATGTTCGGTGGTTGCGGCTCGGCGTAGTCACAGGCTTTCGAGGAATGCGAGGACTTTGTCTGGTGGGTGGTAGCGGCCGGGGTGAGCGGCTGCGGGTGTGGTCAGGGCAAGGGCTTTCTCCTTGATAGTGATGTCGGCGTGTAAGTAGGCGTCGGTGGACCGGACGCCGGCGTGGCCCTGCCAGAGGGCGATCACTGAGGTGTCGACACCGGCTTGGAGCAGCGACATGGCGCAGCTGTGTCGAAGAACATGCGGATGTACTCGCTTGCCCAGCAGCGATGGACATCGTTTCGCGGCGGTCGCAACGTGGGTGCTGACCCGGAGTGCGACCGCGTCGCGGCTGAGCCGTCGTCCGGTGCGGGTCGGGAACAGCGGGTCGTGTGAGCGGCCGGCTCGCTCGCTGAGCCAGCGTTGCAGAAGCGCCTGGACCGGGTTGGTGAGGGGCACGGCGCGTTGCTTGCGTCCCTTGCCTTCGCAGGTGACGTTGGCACCGGCCCCGAGGGCGACGTCGCCGCAGTTCAGGCCGGTGAGTTCGGAGACCCGCAGGCCGGTCTGGACGGCCAGCAACATGAGGGCGCGGTCGCGTCGGCCTTCCCAGCGGGACTGGTCCGGGGCGGCGATCAGGGCGTCGACTTCGGGGGCGGTCAGGAACGTCACGATTCGCTTGTCGAACCGCTTCGGGGGGATAGCCAGGACGCGCTGGATGATTAGTGCGTGCTCGGGATGGCGCAGGGCGGCGTAGGAGAACAGCGAGCGGATCGCGGTGAGCCGGACGTTACGTGTCCTGATGGAGTTACCCCGGTCGTTCTGCAGGTGGTTGAGGAACGAGGAGATCATCGTTGCGTCCAGGTCGTCCCAGCTGAGTTGGGAGGGCGTCATGCCGGTTTGGCGGTGCACGAACCCGAGCAGTAGCCGCAGGGTGTCGCGGTAGGCGGCGATGGTGCGGGGGCTGGCCTGGCGCTGCGTGGCGAGCCGGTCGGTGAAGAAGGCCTGCAGCGTCGGCGCGATCAGCGTCATGATCGGGCCGCCGCCCACGCGGTGTCCTGGCGAGCGGCGGCCAGCGCGAGCAGCTCGGGAGCGGCCGAGAGGTACCAGTAAGTAGAGCTCGGCTCGCGGTGTCCGAGGTAGGTCGATAACGACGGGATCTTGGCCTGCACCTCCTCGCCCGCGCGGTACCAACCGAGCAGGGTTCGGACCGCGAAGGTGTGCCGCAGGTCGTGCAGCCGCGGAGGACGGGGCGCACCGGCTCCGACACCGGAGTCGTCGACGAGTTGCCGGTAGGTCTGGGAGACCACGGCATAGAGCAGCCGTTTCCGGGCGAGGGACAGGAAGAAGCTCGGCCCGTCAGGCCGCGGCGCGAGCTCATCACGCAGCCCGGCGTAAACCTGCAGCGCCGCCATGCTGCTGGCCGCCAAAGGCACCAGCCGTGACTTGCCGAACTTCGACTCGCGGATCAACAGCACATCCTGGGCCCAGTCGACGTCGCCACGGTCGAGCTTGATCGCCTCCCCGATCCGCATCTCGCTGGCCGCAAGCAGCCCGATCAGCGTGGCGTAGGTGGCCGCCCGCAGCGGCGAGACGATCGACTGGCGAGCCTGGTCGATCACCGTGTCGACCTCGGTCGGGGAGTAGATGAACGGTAGGCGCCACCGCGGTCGGTGCGGCATCAGCCCCAGCGGCGGCACCTCGGTGTCGGCATCGATGCCGGCCAGGTAGCGGGCGAAGCCACGGACGGCGGTCATCCGCCGTGGCCAGACGCTCGTCGCTGGGTCCGTCTGCGCCTGCTGGGCCCACGCCAGCGCCGACTCGATCGTCACGGTGCGCGCCCCGTGGGCATCGAGATAGGCGACGAAGCCCGGCAGCAGCCGCCCGGCCTCGGCCAGTTCGTATCCCAGCGAACGACGCAGCCGCAGGTAGTCGAGGAGAACCTGCTCCAACGCGCTCACCGAACCGCTCCCGGCCACGGCTGGGCGACCTCGCGCAACGCGTCGAGGTCGACCTTGGCGTAGAGGGCCGTGGTGGCCAGGTCCTGATGACGAAGCACCTGGCTGATCGCGACCAAACCGGCACCGTGGCGTAGCAACTCGCTGGCCAGGGCGTGACGGAGGCGGTGTGGCCCCACCACAGGCAGCCCGGCTCGCGTGCAGGCTCGCTCGACGACGTCACCCACCAGGTCCGCCCGGATCGGTCCGCGAGGGGCTCGGCAGGTGAGAAACAGGCGGCGAGCTCCCTCCGGGCAGCGGCCGCCGGACAAATAGGCCACCAGGGCCTCACCAACCTCCACCGGCAACGGGAGCCGATCGTGTCGGCGTCCCTTGCCGCGGACCACGAGTTCGCCCGCCCGCCAGTCCACATCACGCAGCTCCAGACGCGCGACCTCGATCGACCGCAAGCCCAGCCGCGCGACCAGCGTCATGATCGCGAAGTTGCGAATGCCAACCAGGCTGCTGCGGTCGCAACTGTCGAGCAGCCGCTGGACCTCCGCGGCCGTCATAGCGGGCGGCGGCAGCGTGGCCAAACGCCACCCACCAACTGGAGGCACGGCCGTCCCCAGCGGCAACGGTGTGATGCCCTGCACATACAGGAACCTCAGGATCGAGCGGAGCTCAGCCACCCGCCCCTTGGCCGACCCAGCCGAGACGCGACCGCACTCCCGCAGCAGAAACGCGTTAATGTCCACCCCGCTCAGCGCAGCGGGCTCGAACATCTCATCGACCGACGCCTGTTCCTGCAGGAAGCGGCGAGCGGTGTTCTCGTAGCGCCGCACCGTGGTCGCGGCCAGGCCACGCTCCCCGACCAGCCAGGACCGGTACCGCCCGAGCAGTGATCCCCAAGGTGTCAGCGACGGCTTCGCGACCGCAGCGACGTCGACCTCCCGCAGATAGCTCAATAGCGGCGCCATCGCGCGTATCCCCGGGACTCGCCGCTGACCGGCCTCCCGTCGGGCGGTGAGGAACGCGGCCATCAGCTCCTCGCTGACTTGCCTTGCCCCCAGCCCCTCAGCCGACAACCACTGGCCGACCTGGCCCAGGTCGTTCAGCATGTTCCGGATCGTCCCTGGCGTGTAGCCCCGCTGCACCAACCACGCCCGGTAACCCTCGACCTGCGGCCCCAGCAGACCTGCTTTCCTCCGCCTTCCCAACATCGCACTCGCCTCCCTCACGGGAGCCCGGCGCCCCCACGCAGGCGAGGCTGCTCTCAGCCCGCAACTATGCCGAGACACCCACGACACGAACGGCACAGAACCCCACCGCCGTCACGCGACCGAGACCCGAACATCGACATCCTCGGCATAGTCGCGGTGTCGGCATAGATCGACCTATGCGGATATCCGCATAGTTCGATGAGACGGGGTTTCTGAACAAGGGCACCAAGTCTGCCGGGGTGCAGCGCCAGTATTCGCACACCGCCGGGCGAATCGAGAACTGCCAGCTCGGCGTGTTCTTAACCGATGCCTCCCCTGCGAGGCAGGGCGCTGATCGACCGCGAGTTGTACCTGCCGAGGACCTGGACTGCTGACCACGACCGGTGTGCCGAGGCCGGAATCGCCCGAGGAGGTCAAGTTCGCCACCAAACCCGAGCTGGCCCGGCGCATGCTGGAACGGCTGCTGACCCACCACGGCCGAGCCACGCTGCCGTGGTTCACCGCTGATGAGGCCTACGGCGACAATCCCGGGCTGCGGGACTGGCTCGACGAACAAGACATCAACTACGTCATGGCCGTGTCCTGCGATGCCCGGTTCACTACCCCCACCGGGCCACGCCGGGCCGATGAGCTGGCCACCTCCGCACCCCAACGCGGTTGGCAACGTCTCTCGTGCGGTAAGGGCAGCAAAGGGCACCGGCTCTATGACTGGCTGCTCGTTGACCCCGGCGCCGATCAGCACCTGCTGCTGGTGCGCCGCTCGATCACCAAGCCCAGCGAACTGGCCTACTACCTCTGCCGCAGCACCACACCGGTGCCCCTCGCCGAGCTGGTCCGCGTCGCCGGATCCCGCTGCAGAGTGGAGGAAACCTTCCAATTCGCCAAAAACGAGACCGGCCTGGACCACTACCAGGTCCGCCGCTACGACGCCTGGTACCGGCACATCACCTTATCCATGCTCGCCGCCGCGTTCCTCGCCGTCACCGCACACACCGAACGAACCGACGATCAAAAAGGGGCGCCACAGCCAGCGTCGAGCACTTGACTCCCTTGTCCTGCAACGAAATCCGCCGCCTCTGGGCCACCCTGAGCCACCCCATCCACCCGCGCCACCACACCAACCACTGGTCCACTTGGCGACGGGTCCACCAGACACGAGCGAAACAAAGCCACTACCAGCGACAACGCCTCAAACATCACAAGGTGCGGCTGCCGTATTAGAGGGCTCATCAGTATCGCTCATTCGTTCCCGTGTCTTCCAGGCAAGCGGCAGTCCGGTTGAATCGCTGGGCGATGGCTTTCTTGTCTCGTAGTGGTTTGCGGGCGGCGAAGTAAACATTTATGTAACCCTCGTTAAGGTCGAGCTTTTGATGTTCTCCCCCTTTTTCGATGGCGACTTTTGGGATGTTGAACGATGCGCGACTACCGGGCTGAATCATCTTCGGCAAATCATCGCCAAAATGTATTTCTTTGAATCTGTCGTATTGCATGTGAACAAGTGTCGAATGTAAATGGAGATCATTAGGAAACATCACGCTCCAGCTCGTCACCTCCACCGGGACACGCCCAGTGGCCATAACGGTGATCTGCAACACCGGTTCCATCTCAGTGCCCATGGTGGTTAGAAGCCGCATCCCGCTGGCACTGAGGCTGGCGCGTTGGCCGGTTAACAGGTAGTTCAATACATTCCAGCCCAGCGACGCGCCACTCACCACAAATGCCAACGCGGAGATCGCAAACGAAGCCACTGTCATCCGCGCATCCTAGGGCGTCACCCAGAGCAGTGCGCTAAGTAGCAGGTGTTCGCCGGGTCCCTCGCTTGCGCAAGAGCCTTTTGGCCGTGCTCTCGCTCATGGCGTACCGCTCTGCTAGTTCCCGCTTGGTCGCTCCCGCCTGGAACTCCGACGCCAACCGGCGCACCCCCGCTTGCCCGAGCCGGTCCATGACCCGTTGCTGAATCCGTGGCCCCTCAGAGCGCACACTCATCCACACAGGCTCTCCTGAGTCCCCGACTCTCAGCCGCTCCACCGCGCTGACCAGCTCAGACACCCGGTCCACCTGTTTCGAATAAGCTATAAGAAGGTCCACCGACGAACATCCCGGTCTCTGGGCTGGGCGTTCGTACTTTTTGGTGCGCGAGTCCCCTCTCTCGCCGCAGTGGAAGAGTTGATCCGCATCCTGTTCGCCTTGCCCTGGGGCCCGCCGCCCCGCAGCCCGCCGCCTCGGTCCTAATCCACCTCCACCGCCTCGGTCAGCCGATCACGCCCGGACCCACCAGCATCGAGCGCAGCCGGATGAAAAGTCGGTCAGCTGTCTTCAGCCGCGGCGCGTGTCAGGTCCCGATCGGGTGTGTGGGCCGAGTAGTTGCTCGGTGTGCTGCGGTGGGCCTGGTTGGCCGAATAGTGCGCCGACGGCGCAGTTCGCGCCGACCTCGCGCCACCACGTAGACAGTTCCTTGGTGTCCACCATGAGGGCAATCACGTTGATTCCGGCGGCGCGCAGGGTGGGTGCCAAGGCTCGAAGTGCCTGCGTCGTTATGACGGAGGGACTGTAAGCCACCTGCTGGGCTACCGACTGGGCGATTCGTACGGCGTGCAGCTGCAGCTCGGTCAGGCAAGCCAACTCGCTGATGTCGCCACCGAAGTCGTGCAGCGCCGTGTGCACGCCCAGGTTCGCAAGGGCGCGTATGTTGTCCGTGGCCTGCCCATCGCTCACGCTGGTGTGTGCGGTGTTGGCCGGGTGAATCGTCACTGTGGGCATGCCCAGTTCGAGGGCAGTCGGTCGCAGGCCGGTCTGATGCAGCACTGTTTTGACCCGCGCCACGAGGTGGGGGTCCTGAGCTTGGGAGTGAGTGAGGTTGATAACCGTCGGTGGTAGCTGCCCGGCTCGCTGCTGCTGCCATAACCGGGTTTGGTCCGCGGCGGTAGTCAGCAGGTAGTGGCCCATCGCGTGCACGACTCCGGTCCGCTCCGCGAGCTGCATGCACCGATCGTGAGATAGCGCGCCCAGCTCCGGGTGGTGCCAGGTCAGTACCGCCTCGATACCTGCCAGCCGACCATCAGCCAGCGCCGCGACTGGCCGGTACTGCACCTGCAGCTCGCCGGTCTCCAGAGCTCCGGGCAGCCCTGCGGCTAGCCGGAGTTCCGCACGGTCGGCGGCGTCGCTGTCCGCGTCGAACATTGCCCATCGCCTGCTGCTGCCGCGCAACCGGCGCAAGGTGGCGCTAGCCGCACGCATCAGCTCGGCTGGTTCCGCTCCGCCGACCTGCCGCTGCACTATGCCGATCCTCGCAGTGACCGCCACCCCGATGTCATCGTAGTAGACCGCCTCGGCGAGTTCGGTGTTGATGGTCTCGGCCAGCCGATCGACCGCTATCGAATACCCCGGCTGGATGAGGATCGCGTATTCATCCCCACCGATTCGGGCGACCATCGCTTGCTGATCAGCAACCACGGACTCCAAGCGCCTGGCCACCATGCTCAGTACCTGATCCCCGTATCGGTGGCCGAGCCCGTCGTTGATGACCGAGAAACCGTCCAGAGCGAGGTGCAGCAGGGTAAGCACCGCTGACGGTTCTAGAGACCCGAGCACCTCCTCGAGGTGAGAGACAAAGTACTGCCGATTCGGCAGACCGGTTTGCAGGTCGTGCAGTGTCTGATGGTTCAACCACTCGTGGAGTAGATGCAACTCGGTGAGGTCAGCCACCATCGTGACCAGACATCGGGGCTCCTCGCTGGCGTCGCGCAGCACCGAGACGGTCAGCTGCGTATGAGCCGTCTCGCCATCCTTGCGGTGCAGCTGAAGCTGCATGCGGAACCAGGGTTCATCTCCGGACAGCAGATGCTGACAGCCTCGCTGGAAGGCAGGTAGATCCTCTGAGAAGAAGAGCTCGCTCAGCTCATGTCCGAGCAGTTCGTCCTCGGAATAGCCGAGGATCTTCCTCAGCGTCGGGTTGGTCTGCGTGATCCGCCCGTCGGGTTCACTGATCACGATACCCAGCACGGCTGAGTTGACCAGTGGACTCAATGGTGTTTCCTCGACGCTTTTCTGCTGGTCGTAGATGTGTTGTCGCAGCGCGGCGATGTATCCAGCGACCAACGCAGCGAGCAGCTCGACGACCCGGTTGCCGGGCCACCCGGCCAACGCGCCCTGCAGGGCCGTTGGGAGCCCCCTGCCCAGCACTTCGACCGTGCGGGACAGGCTTCGGCTGCCCGTGAAGTGTCCGGCGACGAGTCGGCCGCCCACGTCGAAGGCGGCGTCGGTATCGACCACAGGACCAGATACAGCGGTTTCCAAGCGCCGGAGTAGATCGCTCAGGTAATGCCCGGCGTCGGACGGAAAGGTCGGGACTGCGCCGGTGGTGGCGATGGCTCTAGCCCACTCGCGGGCGAGCTCGTCCAGTGAGCGGGGCGCGGTACTCCCTCCATCGGCTACCCCACACCGAGGCTCTGTCACGACGGAAGACCAGCACCGACTAAGATCCCTCGGCGCTCGGGGTAGGCTCCGAACTCACACGATTCAGGGCGCCACCACCGGACGATCGCGAGTATCACAGTCTCCCTCGGCAAAGGTTATGATCCGGTTTTCAGGGCCCCCCCGACGTTCGGTGCCCTGAAACCGGACAGAGGCAACCTAGAGATCCCTGACCCGTGACGGCAATCGGGAATTCTCCCTATCAGGATCGTCCCGCCCAGTCCTTGGGCATCTCGTCTCCCTGCTGGAGTGCGGCCTGAGCACTCAGGGCGTCCCCAGGTGTAAACATTCACGTGGTCGGCCAGATGATCGACTCCTGGGTGGGACGGAAGCTGTAAGCGAGGCCTGTCACGGTCGGCGTGAGGTGGTCCTCGGTCGGCGTGTCGTGTTGATCTAGGTCGGGGCTGTGGTGATCATGCCTGAGTGACCGAGTCGCTGCCGCTTGCGCCGGAGTGCGAGTCGTGCGCGTCTCGGGACGTGGTGATCGCTGCGCAGGCGAAGGCGATCGAGGTGCTGACCGCGGCGAACGCGCGGCTGGTCGAGCGGGTCACGGCGTTGGAACGGATCGTGGGCCGCAACAGCGGGAACTCCTCGATGCCACCATCGTCTGATGATCTTCCGGGGAGGAGCAAGCCGCAACCGAAGCCAGTGAAGGGGTCGGGGCGCAAGCGGGGCAAGCAGCCGGGTGCTGCGGGCAGTTCGCTGCCGTGGGTGGCGGTCCCTGATGAGCACGTGGCGCACCGCCCGCACGGCGCCTGCGGGTGTGGGGCGGATCTGGCCGAGGCGACCGAGGTGGGCGTCGAACGCTCCCACCAGACCCATGATCTCCCCGAGATCCACGTCACGGTGCGCCAGCACGACGTGTACCGGGTCCGCTGTTCGTGCGGACGCGAGCATGTCGCCACGCTGCCCGCCGGGGTGTCGTCGGCCCCCAGCAGTCATGGGATGAATCTGCGCTCGCTGGTGGTGTACCTGCTGGTCTACCAACACGTCCCGGTGGGGCGCTGTGTGGAGCTGATCGGCGATCTCATCGGCGGGGCCGGCCCGTCGAGCGGCTTCGTGCACGGCATGCTCGCCCGGTGCGCGGCCGCGGTGCGCCCGATCGTCACGCTGATCAAAACGTTGATCACCTCGGCGTCGGTGGTCGGGTTCGACGAGACGACCCTGCGCGTCGGTCCGGCCGGGCGCAAGCGCTACATCCTGTCGGCCTCCACCGAGGACTACACCGCGTTTCACCTGGGTGGGCGGGACCTGGCCTCGTTCCGGGAATTCGGGATACTGCCCGGCTTCGCCGGGGTGGCCGTTCATGACCGCTACCAGAACTACTACAACCCGGCCTGGAAGCAGCTGGCCGGGCATCAGGCGTGCACCGCTCATCTACTCCGAGACTTCACCGACGCCGCGGAGTCTCACCCCCGCGCGGCGTGGCCCGAGCAAGCCCAGCGCGCGCTGCGCGGGGGTGATCCACGCCTGGCACGACGCCCGCGACACCGACCTGCCGGCGATCCCAGCGCCCACCGCTGACCCGCTGATCAGCGAGTTCCGCCACGCCACCCGGGTCGGCCTCGCCGAAGTCCGGCCGATCCCCGGCCCGCGCAGCTCCACCGCCCAGCGGCCCGGACGGACCCTGCTGGAGTTCTGCCGCGACCACGAAAGCGACGTCCTTGCCTTCTGCACCGACACCCGGATCTGGCCCACCAACAACCTCAGTGAACGCGACCTACGGCCCGCCAAGACCCAACAGAAGATCTCCGCTCGGCTCACCAGCGAAGACATCACCCAAGACCGCCTGGACATCCGCAGCTACATCGACACCATCCGCAAACACAAAGCCGACGTCATCACCAGCATCCGCGCCGCGCTGACCGGCGACCCCTGGCAACCACCGATCCCCGCGCCAACCTGACCACCACACCCAGCCAACTCACCCCGCCGAGCTCCCAAACACGGCGGGATCCCACCATGCCCGCGACCAGGGACGTGAATGTTTACCCCCAGGTGTGGCTATCAGGGCGTCAGCAAGCAGTGTTCAACCGCGACCAAGGTAGCTCCCGCTCGGGTAGTAACACCGATCTTGCGGTAGAGGCGCTGGATGTGGTGGTCACAAGTCTTGGGCGAGATCGTCAGCTGATGGGCAATCTGCTTGGTCGTCAAGCCACGTGCTAGCAGCCTGAGCACCTGCGTCTCCCGGTCTGATAGCCCATGTGGTCGCACGGCCGGCATCTGCTCTCGACGGTGCCCGCAAGCATCGAGGACCGCGGTGACCGCCTCAGGATGCAGGCGTCCGGCGGCGGCCTCCTGCCGAAGTTCGGTCGCCGCCATGGCATCGGACAGCGCTGACCGGTGTGGCCGGGACTCGGTCATCGCGTGGTACACATCGGCCGCAGCGAGGATACGTGCCGTGACCGGTAACTGGGCAGTGCGCTCGCAGCGGTGATAACCAGAGCCGTCGCAACGTTCGTGGTGCAACCCGGCCAGGCGGCCTAGCGGGCGCAGCGGCGCCACGACGTCCAGGACGCGTTCGGTGTAGTAAGCGTGCAGTCGCACCTGCTCCCACTCGTCCCGGCTCAGTGGTCCGGGTGTAGCCCACACCCTCGCTGACACCGACACGCGCCCAAGGTCGTGCACCAATCCAGCCCGACGTACAGCCGTGACCTCCGCTGGGGTGAGCCCGCACCCCGCCGCGGCGGCGCCGGCCAGTGCCGCGACCCCTCGAGAGTGCCCAACGGTGTAAAAGCTCTTGAGGTCAGCGAAGTCCGCCACCACCGACAGACAGTGCTCCACCTGGCTTTCGGGCACGGTCGGCCGCTCGCCAGGCTCAGCATCGAGCACGTCCGGCCATACCGTCGAGGCGTTCAGCCCCTCGCACAGCTCATCCACCGCACTCAGGAACGTTGCCGAAACCGCGGGATCGAGCCCGCTACCAGCCCGGGAAGACACCACCCGACACGCCCCGACCGTCCCACCACTCTGCCAGGCGATCTCTGCGTCCTGGGCTACCTGCATTACCCGCACTACTAGCGGGACCTCATCTCCGCGGAGCTTTCCCGGCATTCCTTTACCGTCGTAACGCTCATAAAGATGTCCCAGGCCGTGCCGTACCTCAGAGCGCAACCCCATCCGATCACCGAGCAACTGAGCGATCTCGCAGTGACTCGCGGCCCATCGCCTGAACTCTTCCAACCCACCCCACGCCGACCTGGCCAACATGGCGACCCGCTTCGGAAACGGCAACCCCGGATACATCACCCGAACCGCCGCGCTGATGAGTTCCCAACGCGGTCCCAACATCGCCGCCATCATCTGGGGGCGGGCCGCCATTTCGTCGCCGAAAAACCGGGCATCGATCTGACCCTCCGCGGTACAGCCGGCGTAATGCAACAAAGCTACATAGAACACGTCCGCCCGTTGCGCCTCCGGAAGCGCCATCGCCGCGGCCAACCGGGTAGCGATCAACGTGGTGCGCAGGCCATGCTCGAGCGGCTCACCCATCGCCAGATCACTGGCCAGAGACAAGACCCCGGCAACCTCTGCCAGCCGCAGTGGCTGCTCCTCGGCCCCTCCCCCCATGGCAGAAGAATATAACGGGTCTCCCCGCCCCTCTGCGCAATGCTCATGCCGGATCCTTGGACGGTGGACGACAGAGAGATTGCGGACGCCGTAGTAGACAGCGTCCTGGGAAGGCTGCCGTCGGAACTGGTCGACGCGCTGATGGAGGCGAGGGAGCGCACCGACTATCCGGCGGGCAGCACGATGATCGCTTCCAACCCTCGAGTCTGCTGCGATTCGTTGCGCTGTTGGCGGCTTCCCGCGTCAAGTCGGCGGTGGCTGCGAACTTCGACACCCTCAAGCAGATCCACGAAACGGGCGGGCGGCCGATTTGACGACGGATGAACACTCCGCTGCCGGTAAACATTCAGCCCTGATCCTCACCTGCGCAAGCGTTGTCGCCGGTCGGCCGGTAGGGCTTCCGGTGATGGTCGGTCGAGGCGCGTCAGGCGGGTGCGGGTAGGGCGGCATCCAGGGACGGCCGGTCAGCGCGTCGCGTAGCGCGGTGATCTTGTCGATGCCGTGTTTGGCGGCGCTCGAGAGGTAGCCGAGGATGGTGTAGCGATCTTCGGTTCGGGCGATGCTAGTCAGCCGTCCGGAGATCTTCTGTTGGATCTTGCTGGGTCGCAGGTCGCGTTCGGCCTGATTCGAGGTGAGGGGCACTTGGAGGTCAGAGGCGAAGCGCAGGACGTCGTCGGGACGGTCGCGCAGGACCTCCAGCAGCAGCCTGGCTTTGCCTTCCCCGGGGCGGTTGCCGTGCGAGAGGGTGTCGGACAGCCCGACCAGCATTCGGTTGCGGAACCGGTGCAGCAGCGCGTCGCGGACGTCGGCGGCGATCGCGGGCGGGCCCTGTTCCCGGGTGAGGTTGGCCTGGTGGATCAGCTCGCGTAGCGCGTCGGCGATCTGGAGCGGCCAGATCGCGTCGGGGTAGATCTGCGCGGCGTCGTCGAGATCTCTGAGAAGATGCTGGCAGCAGAGCTGGTGGACCAGCGTGCCGAGCTGGGCCGAGTCGTAGTTTTGGTAACGGTCATGCACGATCACCGAGTCGGTGAGGTCTTTGACCACGAACGTGGTGAACGTGGCTAGGGAGCGGTCTCCGAGCAGGTAGTGGGTATACAGCTCCATGGCGGCGACGAGCAGGTACCGCTCGGCCTTCTTCTTCCCCACCGCGGGGGTCTTGGCGCCGATCCGCAGTGGGGTCTCGTCACAGCACACCGCGTAGGCCAGGGTGATCAGCGTGCGGATCCGCTGGTGCGTCTCGGTGAGTAACCCCGCGGTGCGGTTGAGCATGCCGTGGACGAACCCCACCGAGGGGGCGGTCCCGGTCAGCGACTCCAGCAGCGCCACGACGCGGTGCGCGGGAATGAAGTGCACCACCATCAGATACACCGCGAACGCGGCCAAATTGGGGCCATACCCGACCGGCCCGGACCGGGCCCCGTCTAGCCGGGCGGCGGTGTGGAGCTTCCCGCAGCCGCACGCGACCTGGTGCTGGTCGTACTGGGTGACCTTCACCGCGACCGGCGGGATCTCGTGTTGCTGGTAACGGTCCACGATCCCCAGGTCCCGGGCGGCACGCAGATCATCACCGCAGTCGCAGCGGCCTTCGGGGAACCGGTCACGGCGGTCATCGGGATTCTCGGTCCAGGCCAGATGCGTCCCCGGCGCCCCGGGCTGCTTGCCCCGCGGCCGCTTGGGCCCACTGCTGCCGCGCTTGTTCTTCTCCGGCGCCGCCGGCTTGCCCGGATCATCGTCTTTTGATGGCGGGCTTGAGGAGTTCCCCGAGTTGCGCGACAGCAGGTGCTCGAGCCTGGCCAGCTTGCCGGCCAGCGCCTCGTTGGCCTCCACCAGCTTCGAGAGCTGCCCAGCCTGCGCGGTGATCTGCCGGTCCTGCGCGGCGAGCTGCCCGGCCTGGCGCCACACCACGACGATCAGCTCGTCGCGCGACATCTCCTCCGGCCCGAACACCGAAAGATCAAACCGCACCAGTCGATCACACAGCGATCGACACGCCCACCACCGACCCTAAAGCTCACCAGTCCCGATCATGCTGAGCCCCCAACCGAACTCAAAGAGCTGAATGTTTACACCACGGCCTGCTCCGGCGGGTGCAGGTACAAGCCCACCACGTCGACGAGTTTGTCCTCGAACCGGTGGTCGTTGGATAGCTTGAAGGTCTTCACCAGATGAGGTTTGAGCCCTCGCGCCGACCAGATCCGCTGCACCGACGCCGGGCTCACCCCGACCTTGTCCGCCATTGACCGGCACGACCAATGTGTCTGGCCCTCCGGTTTCGAATGCAGCGTCAGCTCCACGATCTCGGCGACTTTGTCCTCACTGATCGAGGGTTTAGGGCCCCGCCCTTTAGCCACCACTCCGAACTCAGTCAGCCCTTCTTCCTCGAATTGATCACGCCACGCCAGCACCGTCGGACGCGATACCCCGACCATCTCACTGATCTCCGAATTCGATACACCATCAGCGGCCAGCAACAACACACGAGCCCGTTGCACCACGCGGTACGCCGCACTCTGCGACCTGGCCAAGGATTCCACGACTTCTCGCTGCCCATCGGATATCGCCAACGGCGCCGCTGCTCGACTCATACCGCACAGCATAATGCACCGTAAATTTATCCGCAAGACACTACACTAGCTGTTCAAGCCGTTCGAGCATCAGTCGGTACCGTGTCTCCCAAACGTTGCTCACGGCTCCCGGTACGGCTCTGCGGTAAGTCCCGGCAAGGTGAGCGGTCCGTTCGTAAGGACGACCTCGCCCTCGATGACCGCGCCACCCATTTCATTGGCGCGACGCTGCAACCGCTCACCGGCTGCGATCAAGCGCTGGGCATAGTGAGTCTGTTCATCTGCACTGGCAAGGTGCTCCATGATGCGCATGGCGAGCGACACCATGTCGGTATTGAGTCGGGCCAGCAGGGCGAGCAGCTCACGGTCCTCTCGGATCATGGCGCTTCACCCTGACCGCTGCCTGTTGCGGCTAGCTCAAAACGGTCAAAGGCTGCTGCCAGCTCTCGCTTGAGCGGCGCGGCCTCGTCGGGTTCCAGCCACACGCGCGGTCCATCTGGCCGACCCTGCAGGATCAGCGCCCCGTCATCCAGCTCAGTGACGAGCACGGTGGGCGGCATGAGCGTCCTGGACGAGATATCGATCCTGCCGCCGAGCTGTTGATCCTGCCGGGCCTGCTCGTCACCATGATGCTCGTCGTTGGTGTCGTGGGCGGCCCGCTCATCCTGGTGCTGCACTTGCTCAAAGCCCCGTCTGTCTGGCGTTTTCGTTGGATGGCACCCAGGACCGGGGAACACCGGACCGGCGGAAGCGGGGGATTCGTCCCATGAAGGACAACACACCAGCTCAGCGTTCAGCCCGGCCCTGGGGCCAGGGGCAAGCTACGGCCGGAGCAGTGATCGAGGCTGTACAAACTGTCTAACCTTGTGCCGGGTTGGTGCTGCCAGCGCCGTTAGTCTGGTTGGCGAACCGACACGGACAGCGAGAGGCCTGGGTATGACCGATCCTGACCATGCGCAGCGGCAAGAGACGGCTGCCGTGGTGCTGTACTGGATGCAGCGGCGTGGCCTGACTCGCAAGATCTTTGCCGACCGCATGGGCAAGTCGTTGAGCTGGGTGGACAAGATCCGGGCCGGAGACCGTCAGCTCGACCGCCTATCCGTGCTGCGCCAGATTGCCGGCGTGCTGGATATTCCGCTTGCCGTGTTGGTCGATCCTGACGAAGCCGAACGCCAACGCACGTGTCCCGATGACCGTGAGATCGATGCCATCCGTCATGCACTGCGCCGTTACGATGCCATCACCAATGTCTTCCGACCCAACGGCGATGTGCTGCCGGAGCCGGACTTAGCCAACCTGGAACGCTCGGTACGGTTTGGCTGGATGGCGTTTCAGGCATCCAATTACCAGGTCATCGGGCAACTGCTGGCCGACCTCATCCATGACGCCCAGGCGGCGGTCTGGCAGTTAGAGAATGACGATCGGCGGCAGGCACAGGCGTGGCTGGCCTGGACGTACCAGTTGACAGCTGCCACAGCCTTCAAACTCGGCGATGCTCAACTTGGCTGGGTAGCCGCCGACCGTGGTATCCAGGTTGCCGAACAGACCGGCGATCTGACGCTCATCGGGTCGGCCGCTCGACGGGTCGCACACGCGCTCAGCGCGACACACCAAAGCGACGATGCGGTGGAGTTGGTCAAGTCAGCCGCCAGCCGCCTTGAACCGCATCTGGGCAGCGCTGACCCCGCGTTTGTATCGGCCTACGGCATGCTGCTCCTCAAGGGAAGCATCGCGGCTGCCCGGCTCGAGCAGGCCGCCGATGTGCGCGACCTCCAGGACGAAGCGCTGACCGTGGCCGCCCGTCTGGAAACTGACCGCAATGAGCATTGGTCGGCTTTTGGGACCACCAACGTCCTGGTGCATCGCGTGTCGGCGCTGGCGGACATGCAAAGTGGTGGCCGGGTCATCGAGGCCGCTGCCGACATCTCCTACGGGGATCTGATGCACCTACCGCGTGAGCGCCGGGCCAGTCATTTGGTCGATGTGACACGCGGGCATCTTCAAGCCGGACAGCGCGACGAGGCCGCCGCCACCCTCCTTGATGCTGATCAGCTGGCCCCGGAGGAAGTACGCTGCCGCGACCTGACTAGGCAGATCATTACCGATCTGGTACGCAGCTACCCGCGCGGCCTAACCCCGATGGTCAGTGTCACTAAGTTGGCGCGAGCGGTCGGGGTAGCGGTGTGAGCGGTGAACAAGAGTCATCTGACCGAGTGCTCTACATCGTCACCTGCGCGACACCGGCGGCGCGCGATATCGGCAAACTGGTGACCCTGGCGCAAGACTCAGGTTGGCGGCCATTCGTTATCGCTACACCCTCGGCGCTGCGTTTCATTGACCCACCAGCTCTCGAAGCTCAAACCGGCGCTGCCGTGCGATCTGAGTACAAGGAGCCAGGCTCGCCGGACGTGTTGCCACCAGCTGACGCCATCGTCGTGGGCGGCGCGAGCTTCAACACCATTAACAAGTGGGCGGCCGGGATCTCCGACACACTGGCGCTGGGACTACTGACCGAAGGCATCGGGCTCGGTCTGCCGCTCGCAGCACTGCCGTTTCTGAATGCGGCCCAGGCGGCGCACCCGGCCTTTGGACGTAGTGTTAAGGAGCTGCGCGAGGCGGGTGTGAAGGTCTTACTCGGACCAGAAGGCTATGAACCCCACATGCCGCATCAGGGCTCGAAGTACCTCCACAGATACCCCTGGCATGTTGTCTTGGCAGCCGTGGAGACCAGCCGGGCATAGCTGCCGATTAGTCTGTTTCGCGCCTGGCGCGGTACGTCTACGACTTACGTGGAGGCATCACGATCTTCACCTTCAGGTTCGTGTGCTCCTCGATCAATGCACGCAAGCCGCTGCCGTCGATTTGCCCCGCGGCCGCTTGGGCCCACTGCTGCCGCGCTTGTTCTTCTCCGGCGCCGCCGGCTTGCCCGGATCATCGTCTTTTGATGGCGGGCTTGAGGAGTTCCCCGAGTTGCGCGACAGCAGGTGCTCGAGCCTGGCCAGCTTGCCGGCCAGCGCCTCGTTGGCCTCCACCAGCTTCGAGAGCTGCCCAGCCTGCGCGGTGATCTGCCGGTCCTGCGCGGCGAGCTGCCCGGCCTGGCGCCACACCACGACGATCAGCTCGTCGCGCGACATCTCCTCCGGCCCGAACACCGAAAGATCAAACCGCACCAGTCGATCACACAGCGATTGAGCTTGACCCTCTAGCACGGACACCTGACCTGAGGTGGCTACGGCCACCGGGAAGGATGCTGCCGTGCCTGCACCTCACCCTCCTGAGTTCCGCCGTCGAGCGATCGAGCTGGCCCGTGTGGGCGAGCGACCGATCGCTGTGGTGGCCAAGCAATTGTCTATCAGTGAGTCGTGTCTGCGGAATTGGGTAGCCCAGGCCGACGCTGACGAGCGTGGCAGCGATTCCCGGTTGACCAGCGCGGACAAGCGAGAGCTCACCGCACTGCGCCGAGACAAGCGCCGCCTGGAGATGGAAAACGAGATCCTCAAGCGGGCGGCCGCGTTCTTCGCTCGGGAAAACGTTCTCCCAAACTAGCATTTCGGCTGGTCCGTGAACTCGCCGAGGACACCGATGCTGATATCGATGTCGCGGTGGCCTGTCGAGTCCTGGGTGTGTCGCGGTCGGGTTACTACGACTGGCTGGGCCGTCCACCCAGCGCGCGCGACGAGGCGAACTTGTTGCTGCTCAAACACATCCAGGACGTGCACATCGAATCGCGCAGGACATACGGCTGGCCCCGCGTGCACGCCGAGTTGACGCTGGGCCTGGGGTTGGCGGTGAACCACAAGCGGGTCGCCCGGCTGATGCGCCAGGCCGGCCTGCAAGGCCTCTACCGGCGCCGACACCGTCGCGGCCCGACCGGACCGGCGACCGAGGACGACCTGGTGCAACGCCATTTCACCGTCGAGGCACCGAACCGACTGTGGTTGACAGACATCACCGAACATCCGACGAAAGAAGGGAAACTGTACTGCGCAGCCGTCATGGACGCCTATGCTCGACTCATCGTCGGATGGTCGATCGCCGATCACATGCGCACCGAACTCGTCGTCGATGCGCTCGGCATGGCCACATTACGTCGGCGCCCCACAAGCGATTCGACGATCCTGCACTCCGACCACGGAACTCAATATACTTCATGGGCGTTCGGGCAACGACTCCGCGCCGCCGGATTGCTCCCCTCGATGGGCACAATCGGCGACTGCTACGACAACTCCATGATGGAATCATTCTGGGGAACCCTACAACTCGAAGTCCTCGACACCAGAATCTGGGAAACCCGCGACGAACTTGCCAACGCCATCTTCGAGTGGATAGAATGCTGGTACAACACCGAACGGCGACATTCCAGCCTGGGAATGCTCCGGCCGGTTGAGTTCGAAGCCCTCTACACCGACCAGACGTCCACACAGGACGATCACTGACCCCACACCCTGGGTGTCCGTGCTGGGGGGTCAAGCTCAGATCGACACGCCCACCACCGACCCTAAAGCTCACCAGTCCCGATCATGCTGAGCCCCCAACCGAACTCAAAGAGCTGAATGTTTACATTCCACAGCGTGAATGACTTGATCACTGCGATTGACGACTACCTGAAAGCCAACAATGACAACCCGAAACCATTCGTGTGGACCGCCACTGCTGAGCAGATCATCGCTAAGGTCGCCCACGGACGGGTCGCCCTCCAAAAAAGTGTAAACCAATGACGAGACACTACACTAGCCGAATTCATCCGGGAACTCATCGTTGAGGGCACTCAGGAAGGTCTCGATGCCGCCCGCGCCCGGGGCCAGCGGCTGGGACGGCCCCCGGTCATGCCCCCAGACAAGATCCGCATGGCCTCCCAGTTGGTCGGCAAGGAATCCGTGGCCGCCATCGCTCGCCTGCTTGGCGTCAACCGCGCCACCCTCTACGCCCACGTTCCCGAGCTACAGGGCCGACACCGCACAGCCCTACCCTCCCGCAGGGCGCATCAGAACGACCAGTCCCGCCAACCCGCCGCAACCGCTGCCGTTCCCGGGACTTCTCGTTCCGTTGTTCCTCCAGGGCGGCGTCCACGTAACTGCATTCGGAAGCTGCGGCCCGCCACCGCGTCGGGCAGGTCACGGAGCCAAGCACATCAGCAAGATCAATATTGGTTGTGTGGCACGCTAAGCAGGGCGGCGCACCGACATAACGATCACCTACTGACGCCGTGAGTCGCTGGCCTCGGAACGCAACCTCCTGTTGGATAACCGACTGTGCTCAACTTTGAGGATGCGGCCCTGCGCCAGGCCCTCGCCGCACGTGATATTGGTGCGGTATTTCGCCTGGTGGTGACCGCCGGTGTGAGCCAACGCCGGCTGGCTGAGCTTGTGAAGATGTCTCAGTCTGAGGTTTGCGAGATCATCAAAGGTCGCCGAGTTTTAGCCTACGACGTGCTGGTTCGGGTCGCTGAAGGCCTTGACGTGCCGCGCGCCTGGATGGGTTTGGCCTACGATCAGGAAGACCCTGGGGGGTTGCCAGTCGGGGAAGTAGACGAAAACATGAAACGTCGCGCATTACTGGCCGCAGGTGCCCTGGCCCTCGTCGGTACACCAGCACTCGGTGAGGTGCTGCACATCCCACACCGACCAGCGACACCAACTCCGCTGCCGGCCCGGCTGGGTGCCTCTGACGTGGCGGCGATCAGGAACCTCACCGACCAGCTGCGTGGCGTGTCACGCGCCTACGGCGGTGGCGCTGAGGTGCTCAGCAAAGTCGCTAACCAGTCCCTACCGCTGATGTCGGTACCCGCCAGCAACCACACCAAAATCGAGCTGGGTTCAGCGTTGGCCGAGCTGCACACCCTGGCCGGCTGGTGCTGCGTGGATTCTGACTACCACGACAACGCACGAGCGCATTTCGCCCACGCCATGGATCTGGCTGCCGCCTCCCACGATGGCTATCAAATCGGCTCAGCCCTGCACCACGCGGGCATCCACATGCGCGACGCCGGGGCCTACAACGACGACCTCAAAGCCTGCCAACTAGGTTTGATCAAACTCGCTGAGTTCCCGTGCTCGGCGCACACCGACACCGCCATGGCCTGGCTCCACATCGAATCCGCTTTAGCACTGGCCGCCATGGGTAACCGCGAGGCCGCGCATCGAGCGCTGAACACCGCCCACGAGCAGCCGATGCCTACCGTGTTCGACTCCGCCGACATGGACTACCGCACCTCCTGCGTCTACCGACACCTCGGGCAGATAGACGCCGCCGAAGCGGCCACCGTCACCTCGCTGCGTAAATGGGCAGCAGAAAAAACCTCCCGCCGCGACAGCGTGCTGTCAGAGATCACCCTGGCCACCCTGCACACCCACACCGCACAACCCGACAGCACCGTCTTAGCGCAACGAGCCATCCACACCGTGGCGTCCTTGCAGTCTGGTCGTGCTCGTGCCGCCCTCACACCACTAGCCGATGCACTGTCCACCCGCCGCGATGCCACCTCCCGCGAGCTGGCCCAGCACGCAAAGATGGTCTCCCAGTCAGCCTGATCAAGTTACTGGGGGAGCGGCTGTAGCGTGCACAGGTCCACGCAGCTAATGCACGGACCTGTGCACGCGGCATAACCACAAGATCTTCCGCTTACTGCGGCCAGGACACCGACAAAAATACGTCAGTAAAAAAACTGGACCGAACAGGCCGGTGGCTGCAGTCGCGAGCACACGGAACCGATCGGACCGAGCCCGCAGTCATTCCTTCTTTGATCCCTTGAGACGGCTACCCCACAAACGACGCGCATCTGAGCTGCGGGCGGCGTTTACACGACCCACGGGAACAACAGGAGCGCCCTACATATTCACACGCCGGCGAAGGAGATCGCTGTCATCTCCAGTGCGTGGCGCAAATTCTGGGGGGCAAGGAGCCGAGGGGCGCTCGCGGATCTGCGCCACGCCCGCGTGGGCGTGGCAGACTTGAGACGATCTCGCAGGCCGCGTTCGTGCCCGCTCATGGGTGTTCGCCGCGCCGCTGGGGTAGGTTAGAACTGCTCGGTGAGCCAGTCGCACAGCTCCTGCGTCAAGAGCGTGTGGCGCTCGTTTTGCGACGCGACCTTGTACTCGTGGAGGAAGCTCTCGCCGACTATCTCGTCGATCGGCTTGAACGGGTCGCTCGGCTCGGCGAGGTCCACGGCGCTGGCGACCGGCACGAAGCACACGTCGGGGAACGCCACGGTCGCCTGGTACCCCGCGTCTGTGAGCGCTTGGCCGGCGAGTCCGAAGCTGTCCAGCGTTCCGCCGGGCGCACCGTCGAGCGCCGGTATCCCGGTCGTCTTCACCGTGATCTCACCCGCCAAAGCCGCCTTCTGCAGTTTGGCCACGATCTGATCGTTGCCGTCGTTCTGCGCGTAGAGCGTCGCGCCCGGCCCAGAGATGCTCGTGCCGGGGATGGGTGTGCGCGGCCACTGGAGGTTCGGCGCGCCGGGCGTCACGTCGAGGAGGGGCTCACCGTCTCCCCGACCGTTCGCGACACCGAGCTTTTTGAAAGTGCTCGGAGTGGATTCGAGCGCCGCTAGCGCGCTGAGGAACTCCCCCCGCGCCGGATCGGGATTGAACTGGGCGCCGAGGTTCTTGTGCGTCGCGGTGTGCTTCCACAGCAGTTCGCGCGCCGCCGTGCTGTTGATCAGCTCCGACAGCGCCTTAAGCTGCTTTTTCTTCTCCTCGTTTTCCGCAGGGGGAACCGCAAGCAGGTCAGCCAACCCCGCGAGGAAGTGCGCGAAGACCTGCAGGCTGATCGGGATCCAGGCTCCCTGGTGCGGACTGTCGTAGGAGAAGTACGTCCCGACCTCGTGCTCGGGGTCCTGTTGTTCGAGCTTGGCGAGCGCGTAACGGGTCACGAGGCCGCCCATGCTCAGCCCGCCGACGACCAGCGCCTTGTCGCCGGTCCGCTGCGCAGTCGCCCGCTGGATGCACTCGATCGCGACCTCGGCGTTGTCGCGGATCGGTGCGCAGCGCGAGTCGTAGCCAAGGACGATGACGTCGCGCTCCTTGTCGTGCAGCTTCGTGCCCCAGGGGTAGATGTCCTCGATGTCCGACTGCGCCCACAGCCCGGCCCACTCCTCCAGCTTGCTCGCCCCACCGCTGAACCCGTCTGCGATGATCACCGGGTTCGTCAGCCCCTCACTGCCGGGAACGCGCCAAACCCAGGCCGTCCCATCCGCAAGCTCCCAGGTGTCGTCGGGCTCTGGGGCAGCCTGTGCACCGGGTTGCGCCCTCCGTGGGTTGAAGGCCTGCGTGAGCTCCGTGCCAAGCGCTGTCGCGTCCTCGACGGTGATGTCGAACGTCTCGTCGGCCATCGACTGCCCCCTCCCCTTTTGGATGTCCTGCGTCGCGGATCCTCTCTGTGCACCGCTCGCGTGTCAAACATCAGGGTCGGTGAACAGCGTGTCCAGCCGGGCCAGCCATCCTCTGGCTGGGAACACAGACCACTCGATCAACGAAGCCTGCCAGGACCGAGCCCCTTAGTCAGCCGGGTCCGGGTCAGCGACGTTGTGGGAGGGGTGTGGTGGCGGCCCGGGGTCACAAAGAGCTGACGGGTTCACCCTGGGCACGGCTTGTCATGGCCATTCTTCGCTTCAACGGGGTGGGGGGCAGGCGGTGGTTTAGGTGCCCGAGGGCGAGGAGGGCGAAGACGTCGGCGAGGACGGGGACGGTGAAGCGGAACGGGCGTGGCCCGATCGAGTCCGGAATGCTGGCGACAGACCCGTCGGGGCGTTGTTGGGTAAGCAGGTAGGCCACGCCTTGAGCAGCGGGGCCGGGTGTGTTCTGGGTGCTGAGGGTGATGAGGGCGTAGGCAGTGCTCAGCGCGTCGCTTGGGTCGCCGGCCTGCTGGCCCCACCCACCGTCGGCGTTTTGGGATTTGGCTACCAGCCGCACAGCCCGCCGTGTGATGCGCTGCCCGGGGACGCCGGGAGTGCTGGGATGGCGCGCTGCAGCGAGGGCCGCGCGGAAGACAGTGTGCAGGCGGCTGCTGCTCCAGTCCGGCGGGAAGGACCCATCTGGGCGTTGCTGGGAGGCGAGGTGGCCGAGCGCGGCGGTCACAGCGGCGTGCTGCGCTGATCCCTGGGTACTCAGGGCGTTGGCGGCGGCCGCGGTCATACAGGCTTCTGACGGCGCGCCGGCCAGATAGGTGGGAAAGCCGCCGTCTTGCCCACGCATGGCATGCAAGGCGGTGACCGCGCGGTGGATCGGTCCGCGGTGGGTGTCACAACCGGCGAGGTGGAGGACTTCCACGGCGACCGAGGTGCAGTCCACATCCGCGAGCCGGGCGCCCTCGGTGAAGGACCAGCCGCCGCGGGGGTGCTGGAGGTCAAGGAGGCGTCGGGCGATGGTGTCCAGGACCGCGGCGGGGGCGCCGGCGGCATGCAGGGCGACCCCGGCGGTGGCAGTGACCCAGGTGTC
Organism: uncultured Actinomycetota bacterium; assembly: GCA_963717245.1. Lineage (GTDB taxonomy): Bacteria > Actinomycetota > Actinomycetes > Mycobacteriales > Pseudonocardiaceae. The sequence goes on from CAVQVV010000011.1 coordinate 23,683, forward strand.
CTCGTCGCAGATGAACGGTATCCCACCGTCGGCGCGCTGGTGCTCCAACGCGGTGCGCGCTCCCTTAGCGACCACACCGCGCAGTCCGGGTAGGGGTACCAAGGCGTGCAACACCGACAGGTGGATCAGGAGATTGCCCTCCCAGACCGTCGCGGCGCGCTGGGTGGAACGCAGCAGCTCCACATCACGTTCCTCGACGGTAGCGGTCTTGCCATGGGCGTGGGCGAGGATGGCTTTGACCGCGGTGACCTGGACGCGCGCCCAGGTGTGCAGGCCATGTAAGGAAAAGGCTTCGGGGGCGGGAAACTCGGTGACGGGGGTGGCGCCGAGCAGTAGGAGGACCGCGTACAGCAAGGCGCGTTTGCGGGGACCGGTGAAGTCTGGTGCCGCAGAGAGGAACAGGTTTATGTCCAGCAGGTCATCCGGTGCAGGCCGGCCGTCGAGGGCGGCCCGGGCCAGTAGCCGGTCCAGCGGCTCCGGAGAGTCGCGGTGCGCAGACAGGTAAGCGGCCAAGCGGCCGCGGGTGGCAGGCTCCAGCTCGACGCGGTCCAGGAGGGTCAGCAGCAGGGCGGATTCCAGGACGCGGCTATGGCACGGCTCGCGCACCGCCCCGGTCGGGTCAATCCGGCCTTGGAGCTGGTCGCGCAGCCGGTTGGTGGCAGCTGCCAGGGCAGGAGGTAACGCGGTGCGCGGCCAGCAGGGCAGGCCGGTGGTCCTCGGGAGGATTCTCATCGGGTCCGTTCTGGGACGTCGTCGCTGTTGGCCTGTCGCCTCGTGCGTTCCGGTGAGGGGGCGAGCCTGGTCGTTTCGTTAGGGCTACCGCCCGGCGGGGAACTGCGATGCGGTGGGCAGCTGGGAGTCGGGGGCAAAGCGCCCAGTGCGGGCTAGCCATTGCAGGGTGGCGGCCATAAATGTTTCCACCAGATCCACATAGCGGCGCACGTCTTTCCTGTGCTCTTGTGGCACGCCAGAAGCCGCGTGCACGGCCGCCGCCGTGGCGGCGAAGCTGACGCGGCGCTGCTCAATCATGGCGGCCACCCGCAGCCGAGCTACCGCTACCGAGCAGCCGTCCTCCCGGGCGACGACCGCGACCAGGTTGTCCTGCCCAGCGGCCACATCATCTGCTCCTGAGGCCAGATCGTTCGCCCACCCCGCGACATCGGCCACCGCCCAGCGCAGGTCCCGCAGCCCGCTGGCCGCCTGCGGCGTCTCCACCAGTAGGGCATGGCCGGTGCGTTCCAGCACGTCGAGCATGGGCAGCAGGGTGATCGTGCGGCGCCGCAGCCGAAGATAATCCACTAGCCCCAGCCGAGCCCCGGCACGCCGCAGCACCACTTCCTCCTCAGTGGCGTCCAGGAAGTCGGTGTAGTCCGCAACGAAACGGGTCCGCCAACGGGCGGGCATGCCCGGGGCCGTACGCTCCCACAGCTGTGCCAGCACCACCGCGTGCGGCGCCGTCACAGTTGACAACTCCCCACCGGAGCAGAGCACGCGGCGCAGGGGCCTGGTGAACCGCTCCAGCTCACCCGGCACCACCCCAAGGCCCCGCCGGTCGATGTGGTCGTCCACCCAGCAGATGAACGCCGCCCACTGAGCCGCCAGCGCCACGTCCGCCACCTCACCCCCCGGCAGGGCACCGTTGGCCAGCACCTCCAGCCGCATCGCGGCAAGGCGACTCTCCTGGCAGGCGTCCGCGACCAAACCCGCATTCCGGGCCCACACCAGCACCGCCTCAGACCCCAGGACCGCAGAAGTCGCGGAGGTGTCTTTCATATCACGCTGGACGTGTCGTAGCGGTGCGCGAGTTCCCCCAGACGGACAGGGTCCGAGGAGTTGTCGAGCCGACCACGACCGACCACCACGTCTGATTCCTCGGCGATCACCGTGAGCGCGTCCTGGCGGTTAGTCGCGGCATGAAAGAGGTCATCAGACGCCGGGTCCTGTAGCGCGGGAAACCGTGCCCGCAGCGCCTCAACAATCTCGGTTGTCTCGTCACCTCCACATCATCCCACTGTTGGTCCTGTCTCGACGCGCACCCGGCTCTGATCAAACCCTTTTTGTCGATCACCATTCCGGGAGGCGGTCAGCTGGTCTGGCTTACAAGGGTCGGTGCGGCTGGGTAGCGGTCTTTCCGAATCAACGGAATGGGCCGGTGAAGCTGTACGGCCAGGGAATATTAAGGTGGCCTTTCCGTGACAGCTCCAACGTTGTTCCTTGCAGGCGCCGAGATGGTGGCTGGCCGTAGCTAATAGAGCTCGAACGGCTTAATAGAGCTCGAACGGCTTCTGGACCAGTCCGTGGTTGACGCCTGGCGCCTCTTAAGTCCGGTGAGGCTTTGACACAGACCGCGCGCGGCAGGGTGGTCGCAGGAGCCGTTCGTCGACTGCCCTCGCCGGTGGTGTGGCGAGAGCGTGCGGTGACGGCCTGGACTCGTCCGGGTGGATGGTGGCCGTGGCCGCCGATGTCTAGCGGGGTGGCGCGAGGTGATCCTGCAGGGCGGCGTGTCGGAACTGGTATGCCGGCCCCACGATCCGCAGCAACCCTAGCCGGTACGCATCGTCTAGGAATCCCATCAGGTGACACGGCAACCGGTGCCGCGCCCCCAGTGACAGCGACGCCAGGACGAACGCGGGCCAGCAGGTGCGGGTCCTTACCGGCCCGAACAGCAGCCCGAACAGCAGTCCGTCCACTAGCCCGAGTAGCCCGGACACAGCTCCGAGCGAACGTGCCCCCGTTGACTCGGCGCGGTCGGCTGGCGCGCACCGTCGATCAGCACTGTGCAGGTCCCCGGAGTTCCCACTGTCCGCCTGTGCAGTGTGCCAGATGATCAGATGGTGGTGTTTATTCCGAGGAAGCGTCTAGCCAGTAGTTTTGACCGTGTCGACTGTCCCAGCTGGTACATCCGGTTTGGTCTGTGTTGTTGAACCACAGCTCGATCTTTGTGGTATCGCTCGGTACTTTGACTTCCAGAGGTTCTGGTCCGGGGGCGAGGCGTCCGGATTGCTCCTGGCCGCCGGGATGAAACCGCAGAAAGGCTGCGATACTCCAGGCCGGTTGGCCATAGCGAGATGCCCGGCAGTGCGGCAGCCGCTGGGGATCGTATTCGATCTGCAATGGTTCACCAGCTCGAATATCACCAACCTGCTGTTGTGACCAATTCGCCATAAAGCGCACTGTCGCCATGGCTCTCTCCCCGCAGCTGATAATATCCGGATATGCGGACGCTTCGCTTTTGCAGCCTCGCAGATCCCTCTCACGCTGTCCAGCCTTCCCCGTGTCACGGACCGACACCCTGACCGTGATCACAGGGACATGGTCACTAACGGCTTCCGGATCGGTCACGCCTGTGCATCGACCGACTCCTACAACTGTTGCCAAACCTTGGATCTCCCGGGCGGACCTAGAGTCCACTCGAGATGACGCGCACCAAGCAGCGATGGTGGCCCGGGACGCCCCAGGGCCCGGGCGGTGGTGGAGGCGGCGGACCGGTTCGACGTGAAGACCTACCTGGAATCCATCAGGCTAACGTTCGACACCCCAGAACACCTGGCATGGGCCAAAGCCGAACTCGGACGACAGCATTCCGACATAGACGCCTACAGCAGAGTCCCCAACGATGTAGCAACGACCCCAACATGCCCGGCCGTGAAGGCCAACCAGCCATCACTGGCACCACGGTCGTCGGGCGGCCTCTCGTTATTAGCGCGGATGCATGAGCGAGTTTGTTCGGTGCGCTGACGGCTGTGACACCGCAATGTCCTCTGTCACGTGCTGCTGTAATCGAGTTTGGCGCCGAGTATTCGTTGCAGGTGCCGCAGCGAGAATTTTTGTACCGCATCGGCGGGGTGATTGCGGCCGTCGAAGGTGCCGGTGGCGTGAACTGCCACAGTCACCGGCAAGTCCCGGTTGCGCAGGTCGGCGGTGGTGTGCATGACGCAGATGTCGGTGCACACTCCGCAGATTCGTACCGAGTCGACGCCGAAGCGGTGCAGGTGGCCCTCCATCTCCGTTTCGAACAGTCCTGAGTACCGGCGTTTGCGGACCAGTAAGACATCCTCCCGGGTAAGGAACGGACACAGCTCGTCAACCAGGTCGGCTTCCCGGCTGCCGCGGATGCAGTGCTCAGGGACCATAGTGAACTCCGCGTCGTTGACCTCGTGGGTGTCGGCGGTGAACAACACCCGGTGTCCAGCGGCAAGGGCCGCTTTGACCTCTGCCTGAACCGCGGGCAGGACCGCGAGGCACCGGTCGCTGGCCAGGTTGCCCTCCCGGAGGAACCCGTTTTGCATATCTATGACGACGAGCAGCTCAGACACCGCAGCCCCCTTTGGGTGGAAGTTACCTACCGCATCAGCCCCGCGCACACACAACCATATCGGAAATGGGTTACCGTCAGCCAGTCCGAGTCGAATGTGGGCCAGCTAGGTCAATCCAGGTCTCCGAAACTGTGACATTTGAGTCGAGTTTCTTGCCGCACGCCTTGGGTTCACCCGCCCCATGTCAGCAGGGCCGGCCCTTTTTAAATGTTTGTCATCCGTGAATGCGCGCTAGTAGCTCTCGGCTGCGCGGACCGTCAAATTCGACCAGCATGATGGCCTGCCACTGGCCCAGGTACAGTTGTCCCGCCGTAATCGGGATGTTCAACTCGGGTTGGGTGGCGATCATAGTCCGGATGTGAGAGTGGCCGTTGTCCCTCTCGCCGTGAAGCAGTCGCTCCTCCGGTGTGCGTAGCTTGTCGTGAGTGTAGTAATGGTTGTTCGCGTGGGGGATGATGCGGTCTAGTGCCTCGCGTGTGTCGGTGTCCAGTCCGGTGTCGTCTTCATTGATGACGAAGCCGCAGGTGGTATGGCCGCAGTAGATATGTAAGGTGCCCTCGGTGACGCCCGACTCGGCGACCAGTCGTCGCAGCTCGGCGGTGAGGTTGACCTTGCCCTCAGCGGTGTCTGTGGTGACGTTGAGTTTGGCGGTCACGGCGATCGAGGTGCTCGACGGCAGCACGTCGTGGGCGATCACGGTGACTGGTGTAGCCGAAGCGAGGGTCATAGCCATCTCCGGAAGGTCATCGGTCACAGGACAGGAGATGATCGAACGTGAAGGCACTCCCAGTTGAGTGGTAGTGCCGACATGGTAAGTTGCCCCACCGTTGGGACCACCTCCGCTCTTCACTGTGGCTGGTCGATCTTGACTTGTCTACGACCGTTGGGATGAGTTGGCGTATAAGCCACCAGCGTGCTCTGTGGGCTTAGACTTGCTTACTGCTGGATGTGTGAGCAAGATGATCTCGATCGCGCTCCACGGGTTGCACACAGGGTTGCGGTTGTATGCTGTTCATAGTCGTCCGGCCCCGTCCCGCGCGGAACGCACAGCCCTGGTGGGATCTGCTGTGGACCCACTGACACCATTCATCCACGGACTCGTAATGAGCGCACCCGCCCGGCGTCCCGGCTCCCGGCCAAGCATAGCCCCTCAGTTGACGTTGATCTCGTGTTGGTAGCAAACCGGAAGTGCCAGCAAACACCACTGGTCCACCTCAACCGTGTCCGACCATCCTCGATCCTCACGACTACCAGCAAGAACAGCGTTCAACCGTGTCAAACAGCAGAACTGATTCGGATCCGGGACGCAGAGACCAGATCTCTCACGTCAGATCGTCTCGTTGCGAGCGACTGCGGCGACCACGGTGCAGTATCTGTGCCCGGATGCCGCACAGTGATCAAATGATCACCCGGTCGATGCTAGGCATCACTCGGAAGGTTGTCGCCGGGGGGTGATGTCGCGCACCAAGATATGTGGTTGTCAAGCCCGGTCAGCTCAGTGTGCCATCACCAGCTCAGTCAGAGGTTCGTGTGGTAAGCAGGCTTCCAGCGGCACCGAGAACCGAGCTTGGCGTGCGCGCACCGATCCGATCAGAATTGGCAGCAGTTATGTCCTCAGGTGTTTAGGCAGGCGCGACCATTGCTTTGCAACGTACTTATCGGCGGTAAACGCACGGCCTTGGCGAATTTTGTGAAGGAGGCGATCGGGTAAGGTTTGGTTTACGTCAAGGAGAGCGATGAGTTGTGTTGACCTGATTCCAGAAGCAAGCCGATGACAAACCGCTCGTATTCCTCGTAGCTGATTCGTTCGTCTCCATCCGAATCGGCATATCGGGTGATAATGTCAACTTCGTCGGCGCTAGCCTTGGGATCAGCCTTATGGTATTCTCTCAGCTCATTAACAGTGATGTAACCATCATCGTCCGCGTCGATCTTATTGAAGTCTTCTCTAACTCTTGCATCTCTGTCAGCATCGTTCATTATTACCTCCGTATACATGTAATCTCGTTTCCGGGCTGATTAACGGTGAATCGGTTGTTGACCCGCTCGCGGCCTGACTGGACGGGTCAATTATTGACTGTACGGAATCTTCGCATTGTTGCCGCTTGGGCTACGTCAGGCGGTTTATCCACTAAGCACATGCTCAGTCTGATGGTCGGCCGAGCAACCAGCTGCCGACTCCGTTGGGGTCATCATCGAATAGTAAGCGTGGATTGCTTGCAGTCAGACCCGGCTGGCTAGCTGGCTAGGCTCAGGGCGGGCTCAGGGCTTAGGACTCGTTCGGGTGAACGCGCCGGCTGCCCTTAAGGCACCGAATCGATGGGTCGAGGTCTATTCCAGACCCCCTCGCTCGGCCCACGGAGATTCCGGTGCCCAAGACCTTGGTGACCTCGCTTGCCGCCGCAGTAGCGTCTGTGTTGTCGACCCTGACAGCCGCGCCAGCCCACGCTGACCCGAGTCGCTGAGCCGTTTCTCCGGCCGGTGGTGGTTCAGGAGCTGCCTGAGCCGCCGAACGCCGAGGCGGCCCGGGGCGAGCTGGACACGCTTACCGTCGAGCCGCCGCATGCGATGGCTGGCTACTCTCGGGAGAAATTTCCGCATTGGGTGATGATCACCGGTCGCTGCGATACCAGGGAGGTGGTCCTACGGCGGGATGGTCAAGATGTGGTCAACGACTCGGAATGCCGGGCAACTGCCGGGAACTGGTATAGCCCGTATGACGGCAAGACCCTCACCTCAGCGGCTATGGTCGACATCGACCACATGGTGCCGTTGGCGAACGCCTGGCGTTCCGGTGCCGACACCTGGGATACCGCCAAACGCCGAGCGTTCGCCAACGATCTGACCAGCTCCCAGCTGATCGCGGTGTCCGCCACGGCCAACCGGGCTAAGGGTGACCAGTCACCTGATCAATGGAAACCACCACGAGCCACCTACTGGTGCATCTACGCCCGGGCCTGGACCCACGTCAAGCAGATCTACGCACTCTCGGTGACTCCAGCCGAGCACGACGCGCTGATCCAAATGCTCGACACCTGCACCGCCGAACAACCACCCAGCCCGAACACCCCAGGAGGCCCACAGCCGCCAGAAGGGTCATAGTTGGGTGCGCCTCACCCCGGGATCACCGCAGGAGGTGTTAACCCTCGGGTCGATGCAGCACACCGAGCAAGGCCTCATGCAGGGGCCGATGGTCAGCTAGATCGCACAACACCACATCAGCACCAGTGACCCAATACCACTCTTGGGCGCCGGCGTACCGGACCTCGACACTGACCTGGCCGCTCGGTGCACAGCGGGTCCGTAGCTCCAGCTGCCCGGTGATCACCCCGACCTCCTCAGTCATCACCCCACCCGGGGGCGCAGTGAAAACCGAAGAGAGCTCGGTGTCCGACACCTCAACGTTTGACATGTCTCCTCAATCATCGTTCCCACGCCAACTCACGAAGATCGACATAGCACAACAACATCGACCTTAACCACCAGACGGACGGTGATCTAACCACTGCCTGCGGTATGCCTCCGCACCGCCAACGGGATCCAACCGGAGGCACGGCTCAACTCCGGCTGTCCGGTATGGACATCATCGGCCCTGTTGCGAGCCGGTAACCGCAGCGCGCCGAGAAGCACGCGGCGTGAGAAGCAACCCAGGACAGCGCTTCCAGCGAGGGGAAGCATCGAATCAACCTTTCCCGGATGAGCGGAGGGTTTAAAGGTACGACTCGCGTTATTCGGACATTTTGAGCCTATTCAGACAGTCGGCGTTGTCGCTTCCCTACGATCCGCGGTTCGAACGTTCGTTTCGATCCTGCGGAAACATCGACCACGACCTCGCAGACCGCATCGGAGATTACCGTCTTCGGACGGGTACCGTTGCGCACGTTGGTCGTCTCACGACCAGCCTGGGCACGACTCTTCTCATACCCCAGATGCTCGGTCATCTCCTCATTCAGCGCCGTTTCCGACATGTTCTTGGTGAACAGCTGCAACAATCTGTTCGGACCGGTCAGCGCCAACCCGCGCTGCCGGGCTTCGGCGAGCATCGCCGCCGCGACGGCCTGCTGCGCCGAAAACACCGTTTGCTGCACAGTCCTCTGCCCGGGCGAAGGGCTGTCTTGTATTGGGCGAGGGGGAGACCGGCGGGCCAGGGGTAATCCAGCGGCCTTCGCCAACTCGCTTTCGTGGTCTGACTGGATACTGGGCCATTGACGGGATACTGGATGTGATCGGGTGATCGGGATGCTGGCGTGGTGGGGGTCGAGCATGGGTGGGGGCCGGGTGGGCCTGTCTGAGGTGTTGTTGCGTGGGGTGGACAAGGCCATCGTCCTGCAGCGGTGGCCTGTGTCTGGTTATGTTGCGCGGCTGCGTCGGGCGCGACCGGACCTGACCCCGGCGGGGGTGATCGCTGTGTTGGAGAGGCGGTATTTGGCGGCGGTGACTGGGGCGGGGGCCGCTGTGGGTGGTGTCGCGGCGGTGCCTGCTGTGGGGACTGTCGTCGCTGTGGCGCTTAGTGGTGGGGAGACGGTGGTGTTCTTGCAGGCGACGGCGTTTTTGGCGTTGGCTGTGGCGGAGGTGCACGGGATTGGGGTGGAGGAGGTTGAGCGACGTCGGGCGTTGGTGCTCGCGGTCGTTGTGGGTGATCATGGTGCGATGCTGGTGGAGAAGATTGCCGGCCAAACCAGTGAGCATTGGGGCAAGCTGCTGCCTGAGTCGATTCCGATGTCGTCGATCACTGCGATCAACAAGACCCTCGGTGGCTGGTTTGTGAGCAAGTATGGGAGTAAGCGGGGGTTCGTGGCGATGGGGAGGGTCGCGCCGTTGGGTATCGGGGTGGTGATCGGGGCTGGCGGGAACCGCGCGTGTGGCCGCGTGGTGGTGAATACCAGTCGGCGCGTGTTCGGGCCCCCACCAGCGAATTTCCCAGACGGTGCGGTGACGGGCATAGATGCTGTCAGTAGCGTGCGGCTGGGGACTGGTGGACGATGAGGTATACGGATCCGAGAATGTATTTACTCAAGCGGCGATCCGGGTTGATTTACCGCGACGATCAGGGGGTTAGTGAAGCTAATTCATAGCATGCGGGTCACCTGATGCCCACCGGCTCAGTGGTTACCGCGCTCGGTGGCGGGGGTCCTCATCTTCCGGGAGGTAAGTGTGGCGGTGTCCATGTCCGAGGTCACTATCAGGAACCTGAGTAGCGGCAAGGTTCTCCAGGTGACCGGGGCGAATGAAGGAGCTAGAGTCGGTCAGTGTTCAAGGGCCGACGGTGACGATCTCAGTCGACGGTGGCGGTTGATTCCGGTGGTGGGGGTCAGGCATCAATATCAGATACAGAACGTGGCAACTGGTATGGTGTTGGAGGTCGCCGGGGAGTCATGTGAGGACGAAGCTGGGGTCTTTGTGTGGTGGGATAATGGTGGTGTACATCAGCGGTGGCGGCTGGTTCCGGTGGGCGAGGGCGACCATGAGTATGCCATCATGAATGTGCACAGTGGTAAAGCTCTTGACCTGTGGGATGGGGCCTGGCGTGATGATGCTTCGATTGTTCAGGTCGGGTACTGGCATGGGATGCAGCAGCGGTGGGTGCTGACCGCGTGTCATGCGGGTCCGGTGTCGCGGGCGGTGGTGACGATAGTACGCAACGAGAGTGTCTTCTTGCCGATCTGGTTGCGCTATTACCGCCAGTTCTTCTCGGCGGACGACATGTATGTCCTTGATCATCAGAGTATGGATAGGTCCACCGAGGGTCATGGTTTCATACGGGTTCCGGTGTCACACCCAGAGTATGGGGCTGGTTGGCAGCGCGATGTTCAGCAGCGCTATCAGCACGAGCTGGTGGATCGCTACGATGTGGTGCTGTGCACGGATGTCGATGAGATCGTCGCGCCCGATCCCCGCCTTGGTGATCTCGGTGCTTACATCGACCATTTCGATGAGGATTTTGTCACGTGCCAAGGGTATGAAGTTCTTCACCGTAAAGACCACGAACCGCCGTTCGATTCCACCAGGCCCGTCCTGGGGCAACGCTTCACGTGGTACGCCAATACCTTATATTCTAAACCTTTGCTGGCGCGGGTTCCTATGGTGTGGGACGGGGGGTGTCATCAACGCCTCGATGGCCGGGCGAACAACGACCCGCACCTGTACCTCATTCATCTCCACCGCATGGACTACGACATCTGCCTGGCCCGCCACCAAGACCGTATCCGTTTTCCGCTCGCGCGGATAGACCGCGACCAGGGATGGGGTTATCAAAACCAGATCACCGAACCCACCACATTCTCGTCCTGGTTTTTCCACGACAGCTGCGGCCCCGCGCCTATCTGCCCACAGCCCATCCCCCCATGGTGGCGCGACCTGGTGTAAAGGATGACCAGACCCGAGCTCATGGACCAAGACGGATCGCTGCGCCGCCAGTGGAGCCACGGCAAGGGAAGCGCTCCTCCGGTAGACCCCGATCACGGGTGGAGATAGCCGGGTGACACCAGGGGGCCCGGCCCGGTATCAGCGAGACCGACCCGCCCGCCGGTTTTGCGCGGCGGCTCTGCGCGCTGTGACGCGGCGCACCGCCAGGGCCGCCACACCCGCGAGCGTCGTGGCGGTCAGTGCCGCCCTGCGGTGAGGTGTCATAGGAGTCAGGGTGGGCTTACGCCCGTGCCGACCGGTCCAGGCTGTCAGGTGACGACCCAGCACCCATTCCTCAACCAGCCACCACGTCGTGACCGGACCGGTGATGGTCTGGAGGAGGAACCAACCCGGAAGACACCGCAGGGTGGTCCGCACCCCGAGCTGGTTAATAGCCACCCCGACACTCGCCGCCGAGATCAAAATCCACAACCAGCCCCACCACCGCCAACACGCACTCACCCCGTAGCGGGCCACAAAGGGAACGAACGTGAGCGTGGCCAGTCCCCCCTACCAGGGCATCCCCCGCCAGAGAGACCACCACCAGAAACGAGGCGACATCCACGAGCGGAGCCTGGTGGGCGACCATGCACTGGTCAACCTCGATACCCCGCTCCGCCAGCAGCTCATCGACATCCCGCTATGAGAGCGCGTAACGCAGATACCAACGGACCGCCACCAACCACTGCGACGGTCGTGGACACCACTTCACCGTGCCCACTTGCCATGCCGGCCTCCGATATCAGGGCGATGGCTTCGCCCAGGCGCAGCCGGGCGTAGAAGGGCAGCAGTGCCAGGACCCCGGTCGGGGAGGTCGGAACCGGTCGATGCACAGGCGTGACCGATCCGGAAGCCGTTAGTGACCATGTCCCTGTGATCACGGTCAGGGTGTCGGTCCGTGACACGGGGAAGGCTGGACAGCGTGAGAGGGATCTGCGAGGCTGCAAAAGCGAAGCGTCCGCATATCCGGATATTATCAGCTGCGGGGAGAGAGCCATGGCGACAGTGCGCTTTATGGCGAATTGGTCACAACAGCAGGTTGGTGATATTCGAGCTGGTGAACCATTGCAGATCGAATACGATCCCCAGCGGCTGCCGCACTGCCGGGCATCTCGCTATGGCCAACCGGCCTGGAGTATCGCAGCCTTTCTGCGGTTTCATCCCGGCGGCCAGGAGCAATCCGGACGCCTCGCCCCCGGACCAGAACCTCTGGAAGTCAAAGTACCGAGCGATACCACAAAGATCGAGCTGTGGTTCAACAACACAGACCAAACCGGATGTACCAGCTGGGACAGTCGACACGGTCAAAACTACTGGCTAGACGCTTGTCGTAACGCACGGTGCCCGAGCCTACCAGCAGACAAGATTGCACCCATTCTGCAATTGCACATGCATTGACGCCGATAGAAGGTCTCATTACCTTCCTATGCACGTGCACATGCAGAGTTGACGACGTTACCCCCTTTCCGCGCGGGTCGCTGAGTACCGGAGCGCGCTATGTCAGAGATGACAGACATCGTCAGTGATGTCCCTGTGCGCTTCGCTGCTGTAGAGGGGGCCCACCGCCACGCCTTGCCCTCGTACCGCACCCAGGACACTGCGCTGCCCCTTCCCGAACCGGCGGCCCAGCCGGTGATGCCGGGCCAGACCACCCACGTCGTACACCTGGCTTCCCTACCGGACCGGCACGTAGCGGGCATGGTCGGCACATTGTGCGGCGCTGTCCTAAGTCTCGACGACATCGACATCGACACCGTCACCTTCAGCCCGGGCATGCCCTGCACACTGTGCCTTCTCCACCACATAACAGCCACCGCCCCGGCCGTGGGGCCACCCGTGGACAGCCCCGACAGCGACGACGCCGGACTCATCAACGAGGCCACCTACCAGGCCTGGGCCTGGCCAGTGACCCAACACCGAGACCAGCTACGGCTAAGGCTCGACTGCGACATCTCGGCCCTCGCGATCCCAATCCCGCTCAGCACCGAGGTCATACAGCTGCTCACCGCCCGACACTGCGACCCCGCAGCGCTAGCCCACCCCGACACTCCCGAACACCACCTCATCCTCACCGGAGAAAAATTCCCGACCCCGCTACCGTGGCCACCGGGCGTACACCAAATCACCGACACCCTGACGCTACCGCCCACCACCACCCCACACGGGCCGATCACCTGGATACGACACCCGCACCAGGACTCCCTGCACCTCTCCCGGGAAATAGACGTCTTCGCTGCGCTGCGCGCCATACTCAGTGACTCCCACCGGTGACCACCCGCCGTCCACCTCCACCCACAACACATCAACCGCCTCCAAGCGCAATCTATGTCGGGGTATGGGTTCCTCGCGGCCAGCGCCGTGGTCCTGTTTATTTTCGTCGTTTTGGTGGCAGTCGGCATGATCGTCGCAGCCGTCCATCTGTCGAAGGCCTACACCGCTCGTCAGCGCTACAACCTCGTGCGCCATGCCTACGACAAGGGTGGTCACGACGATCTCAAAGCGATGACAGAGGCCGTCAGAAGTCTCGATCGTGATCTCCGCTGGGGCCCGCGTGGGGACCAGCATTGCGCAGAGTCGGGTGGACCATCGGAGGGCACCAGCTTGGGATCCGCAGAGACCGGACCAAGGGCGCTGCCGAGACGACATCACCAGGGCAAGAGTCCCGTACGGGGTGACCCTACTAACCCCGACCTTCGGCAGCCGTCGAGGCCGTCAGCGCGGGTAATATGACCGCGCCAGTTGTCGCGTATCGGTTGATGTTCAGAGCCCTTGTTCGGCAAGTGGGTGTGGTTCTCGGGTCAAGGCGGCTAGGGCGGTGGCGACTTCGTGTAGGTCTGCTCGGATGTATGTGGTCGTTGATCCGGCGTCGCTTTTTCCGGTGTGTCCGGCATAGGCGCGTGCGACGGCATATCCGAAGTTTCGTTCGACCCATGTGAGTGTTGTGTGCCGGAGCCAGTGGGTGCTGATTTGCTGGGTCGCGGCCCAGGGGAGATGTTGTCCGATTCGGGACCACAGGTGATCATAGCGACGAGCCGTGATGGGTTGTCGGTTTCGGTAGCAGAGCAGTTGCTCGTCTGAACCGTTGCCTCGCTCCTTATTGTGGATCAAGAGGTGGTGCATGAGTGTCGGAGAGACCGGTTGCCATCTCACCGTCCCGCCTTTCTCGTGTAGGAGGATGAGACATTGATCAGTATCGAGGTCGGATGGTCGGAGTGTTAGGGCTCCGCCTCTGCGACACGCTGTTTCGGCATGGAGTCTCAGGAGAAGGGTGTCGAGTTCGGGATCGTTGCCGGTGGTTCCCGCAACTTTGATGATCTCCGCCAGTCGATGGTCGGGAATAGCGCGGCGGGTGCTGGGGAGTCTTTTGGGCTTTGCAACGCGTATTGCCGGGTTGTCGGCGTCTGCGATGAGGCCGTCTGCGGCGGCGTATCGGTAGAGGCATCGAAGGGCGGCGATGAGGTGTTCGGTGGCCGAGCGACCTCCCCGTGAGTTCTTTCGAGTTACTGCGCATGCCTTGACGCTCTCGCAGAGCTTTTTGATCTCCAGAGAGGTCGGTTCGTCTAGGCGCCGGTCACCCCATGTATCTATTATTCGTCGCCAGTAGGTCTGGTAGGCGCGCCGCGTTCCGACTGGTACAGCGTCGGAGACTTGCCCGATGTACTCACGAAACGTCGGCATATGAGTATTGGTTGCGCGCCCTGTTCTGAGCAGCTGCTCGGGTGTGATTCCCATACGCGCAAGCACGAACCGAGCCGCGTCGAGATCGGCGTCATTCATTTGGTTGCCCCGTGGCGTAGCGCCGAGAGGTGGTGTTTGAGGAGAATTGATTCCAGTAATGGCATGGTATACCCCACTAGGACGCCCGGTCTCGGCGCTGCTGCCATGAGTAGGCGGTCCCCTGAAATAAGGCGGCAGATGTGTCTTACACGCGCAGGCAACCGAAGATGCCCCTGTCGAGTGATGCACTCGGCGCCGTCGGACTGAGAGACGATGATCACTGTTTCCTGAACTACTGAGATCGTGATAGCTTGCCCTGGCGGCCACCCTACGGCGCGTATCGGTGACCGGTCTGCAAGGCGTCCTCGGTCATCAATGGGTGTCAATACGCAGTAGAGAGACGGCGCTGCCATTGGCGGGAGTAGCGACACAAGTGGCAGCCCGGCGACTTGCATACATGCTTCTGCTTCGGCGGAGCATAGTGCCGTAGCAATTTTATCTGCGATGGATCCGGTTTCGGTCCACAAGTGGCTCTTGTGTAGGCCTTTCGACGTTTTACCTGTCATGTTCGCACCCACCCAATGATCCGCGTCGAAATTCTGCTTATAGGCATGTCTCAGGTGATATGGTTTCCCTATGCGGTGTCGGGCGGGGTCTTTGTGTCGTGCGATCGTTAGCGACACCCCTTGCTCAGCACGCGGCTTCAGCAGTTCCTTCTTGGTCGCGCTATGGGACAACCGTCGCCACCTTAAAAAGCCCCGATGGAAGGCCCGAACACCAGAATCCCGCAGCAGGGACAATCTCGTCTCACCAACTACAACGAGACCCCATAGAGCCAACGACTGCCCTCCTCCGCCGCGTGAGGCGTCCGGCGCGGCCTCCGGCGGCGGCCGGATGCGGGACATGAGGACTTCGATTTCATCCACGCCGAGTTCGGCGGCGACGGTGTCGGGTAGTCCAGGTCCAGGTCGTTCCGTCATGACGAGGGGTCCTTTCGGGTAGGGGGTGGGGGTGGGGGGTGTCGAGCCCGCCGAGGGCGGTGGCGGCGAGTTCGCTCAGCCCGGCGTGCAGGACGGCGGTGAGTACGGCGAGGCGCTGCGCGGGTGGGGGCGGAAGCGCACCGTCGGGTCGTGGGTGTGGTGCTGCTTGGGACAGCGCAGTCCGGGTGAGCTCGACCGCGGTCGGGGTGGCTGGGGTGGTGGTGTTGGTTGGGTGGTCGGCAGCTTGACCAGAGCCGCACGCATCGCGACAGTGTCGGGGTGGGTGTGGTTATGTCTCAGTCGCTTTTTTGGTGACTTTGTGTAGTCGTGTGGGGTGTTGTCGGTTCGGGTCGGGGTGGGGGAGGGAGTTGTCCCCCGGGCGTGCCAGCCCGTGGATTTGGGGTTTTCTCGGGTGTTTGGTGGGGTGTGGGTGAGGGTCCCCGGGGTCCCCGGTGGGTGGTTGTGGCTGGTCAGGGTGGGGAGGTGGGGCGGGGATGGGGTGGGGAGAACTCCCTGGGTCCCCGGTCGGGTCCCCGCCTCAGATCCCCCTTTCATGGTCACTGTTCGTGGTGTTGTGGTGGGCGCGGTGGGTGAGTGCGTGGGTGATGTCGGCGGTCCGGACGGACTTGACTCCGCGGGATTTGACGGGCTTGATGCCGTGGCGGGCGAGCGTGGTGGTGAGGTCGTGGAAGCCCCATCCCTCATAGGTGGCCGGGTCGAGTTCGGCCAGCCTGCTCAGCACCACCTGGGTCCGGACTCGGTGTTCCCCGCGGAGTGCCTGGTGGATGTTGGTCAGGTGGTCGATTTCTACGGGCCCGGGACGGTCTTGGTCGTCGTGGTGGGTGGTGGGCTGGCCGGTGCGGTGTAACTCGTTGATGGCGGCCATCGCGCGACTGACCACGGGAGTGATCATGTCAACACCGTCGGCGTAGGGCACGTGGAAGGTATTGAGTAGCTCGAAGGTGGCATCGCTGACCCCGACCGCCACGCAGGTGCCCCGGTCGGTGTTCATCCGTAGCTCGGTGGCTCGGATTCCGGCGCGGTACTTACCGGATCCCAGCAGTCCGTCGTTGGCTTCGTGGTCGGCGACGGAGAAGGCGACTCCGCAGGAGACGTGGCGGGTGACGTCGGTGGGGATCGAGGCGGCGGTGGGGGATTGGGTGTCCAGGATCAGTGTGATGCCGAACTTGCGGCCCTGTTTGATGACGCTGATGGCGAGTTTCGCGGCTTCCTTCCCGTGGGTGGGGTGGCCGAAGAGCTCGTGGCATTCGCTGATCACACAAATCAGCGGGTGCAGCCCGAG
This sequence comes from uncultured Actinomycetota bacterium, assembly GCA_963717245.1. GTDB lineage: Bacteria > Actinomycetota > Actinomycetes > Mycobacteriales > Pseudonocardiaceae. The sequence continues at coordinate 40,404 of CAVQVV010000011.1, forward strand.
CCCGGGTTTGTCAGCGAGGCGCCGGGAGGTGGCCGGGGGGCTGCCGGACAGGGTGGCCAGGAGCTTGCCGCGGCGTTCCATCTCGGTGAGCAGGTCGGCCAGGGCTTGCACGGCGGCGGCGGCGATTTCGGGACCCATCCCCACCGCATAGCGCGACAGCCGGGGTTTGCAGGGCTCGAAGTCGGTGTTCTGGGCGATCACGAACACCCAGATCTCCGCTGTGGGGTCCAACCCGGCTCCTAGCACCAGGATCCGCACCAGGGAGGTTTTGCCCTGCCCGGGACGGCCCCCGACCAGCCAGTTCCGTTCGAAGAACAGCCCGTGGATGACCAGCCCCCGCTGGGTCTTCCCGATCGGCACCCCGGTGAACACGTCCACACTGCCCTCGTTGAGCAGCGGCCACGGGCCCGCGCTCGTGCCGAGTCGGCCCTTGTCCGCGATCCACAGATCGAGGATCCCGGCCTCGTTGCCCTCGGTGGGCCAGGTCTCCAACGCAGCCCGCCCCAGGTTCGCCGCCAACCGCTTACGCCGCGCGGCCACCATGTCCGCCTCGACCCCCAATGGGAGCCGGATCTGCGCATACGTGCCATCCCCATCGACCCGCGCGGGCACGGTGTAGACCAGCGCCCCACCCTCCTTAAAGAACCGGTCCAGTGGTGTGATGCCGAGGTGGGCGAGGGCTCGGGAGATCATCCGTTCATCAACCCAGGAGTCCGCATCCTCCCGGGACGGGCGGATCAACCAGCCCGCGCCGGGGGTGCGGTCCCGGCCCTCCCACACCGCCGCGACTACCCACCCAAGGGGTGCCACCTTGCACAGCCAGGCGCCCAGCACGGCGAGCACGCCCAGGACGGTGTAGAGGATCGCCAGCCACGGCCACATCTGGTCGCGGGGGACCTGGGCATCGATTAGGGTGAGCAACCCGGCGAGAAACGCGATCAGCAGCCCGCCGGTCAGCCCGAGGCGGGCTGCGTTCCCGAGTCTGGCCCACCGGGCGTGTCCGTCAGCGCGGATCATCTCCTGTGCCGCACGGCGGACCTCGGAGTCCCCGCCCAGCCTCGCGGCCCGGGCATCGGCACGCAAGTCACCGTGGGTGATCCAGCACCAGCCCTTGACCGCCCACCGGGAATGCCCACGCAGGAAGAACCACACCAGCCGGATGAGGTCGTGGGGTGCCTGCCGAGCCCGGTAGGCCATCGCCGCCTTGAGCTGCACGGCCTGCGGTGAGGTGGCCGCCGCCCGGGCGAAGGTCACCACCCGGGCACGCAGCCGCGCCGCACCCCGCTCGCGGACGATCTCGCCCTCCAGCACCGGCAACGGAATCAAGGTCGCTACCGGGGCGGGGCCCGTGGTGTGCTCGGTCGTGGGCGTGCCGGGTGCGTCCTGCGGGTGTGGGGAGTTGTTGCGGTGGTCGGGGTGCGGGGGGTTGTTCACGCGGTTCTCCCTTCGGGCTCGGTCCGGGCCTGCGGGGTCTGGTCAGGAACACGGGTGGGTCGCTGGGCGTTGAGCGTGGCGGCGACCTTCGAGGACAACCCGCGAGAGCAGCCGGTCACCCCCCGGACCCAGGCCGGGGTGATCACCACCCCGGGTGTCCACGCCGAGCGGGCCTGCGCCACGTAGTCGGCCAGCAACTTGCGCCCCTTGCGGGCACCCGAGTGCGCCGTGCGCGGTGCGCGCCGGTGTTCACCGGCCGGTCGGAGAGCCCGCCCGGGATCCCGTGCTGGTGCGTTGACCGGGTGCGGCTGCCCGCGTTCACCGGCGGCGCCCACGACCCGGTCACCGGCCCCGTTCACGAAGTGCCCACCACGGCCGCCCGCGGGCGTTTATCAGAGGTGACCGGGGAGCGCTCACGGAGCACCGCGCGCGGTGGCGCTAGGCTGGTCTTCACTGCGTCGGTGCTGTAGTGAGTTGCTGGGTGGTGGTCGGTGGGGGTGGTGCGTTCGGCGCGCTGGAGGGCGGTGGTGTGGGCGCGTTGGATGCACTCGGTCAGGGCGTGTTGCACGTCGGTGATGGCTTCGGCGGCGATGACCACCACCAGCGGGGGTACCGAGTGCAGCACCACCCCCGGCGCGGACCCCGCGGCCCAGGAGGTCGAGGTGTTCATCAGATAGGTGGCCGACAGCAGGGCCCACTTCGCGACCCGGGGCCAGATCCCGGTGGGGACCTGGTAGCGGGTGGTGACCTGCTCAGCGCGCAGCACCGCCAGCAGCACCAGGGAGACCATCGGGTCCATCAGCCAGGCTGACCACCAGGCCAGCGACCCGACTCGCGCGTCGGCGGCGGCGAATTGTTGGACGTTGGTCATGGTGAAACACAGCCCGAGCACGATCCCGGCCCAGATCAACCGGTCCACCTGGGTGCGGATCTCCTCAACCCGCAGCGCAACAACATCAGGGTGGGTCTGCCAACCGCGCAGCTCCGCCGCCGCAGCAGCGTCCCGCGCGAGGCGCTGCGCCTGGCTGAGCACCCCCGCCGGGGCCAGCCCGTGGCCGTTGCTGGAGGTGTTCGTCACCGCCACCTCCTGCGGCCTGAGCCGGGGTCGCGGAGGAGTTCGGTGATGGTGAACATCCGGGCCACCGCCGAACCGGCGAACAGCGCGGGCACGCCGAGGACCACACCCCAAGCGCGGGGGTCGGTGGTGAAACGGACCACGGCCCACTGCACGGCGACGATCACCGCGCCCACCGCCAGCGCCCGCCCCAGGGTGGCGCCCATGCGGGTCACTTCCTGGGTCTGGCGGGCCACCCGGTAGGCGCCTCGGGCACCGGTGCGAAACGCCACCAGCGCTCCCAGCCCGGCCAGGGCGGTCAGCGCCACCAGCACCACATCACCGTGCGAGACGTTCACGGAGTTACCCCCGTGGTGTTGGCGGTCATGCCCCGGGCGGCGCCGGACACCGCGTGAAGTACTGCAAGCACGACCAGCACCACCCCGGCATACGTGCTGCTCATCGGGGCTCACCCCCGCCATCGCCCCTGCGGGTGGCCGGACGTGACTCCAGCTCGCAGCACCGGCGGCAGTACCGGTACTCACTCACCGCCACCAGTCCCTTAGGCAGGACCGGGTGACGCCACGGGCTGAACTGGTGGCCCTCAACCTCACAGGTCAGGATTGGCGCGCAGGCTGAGCACATCCACCGCGCATCCGAACCAGCCCGCCACCTCGCGGCGGTCGCAGCCGGGACTGTAAGATCAACGGTGTAACTCCTGAGACTGGAGAGGCACCTGTGACTGCTGTGACGATGGATGTGTCAGCTGAGCCGGGAGATGGATTGGACGAGCAGCTGGTACGGCAGCTGGCGGCGCGGGCCCGGGCCGAGGGCCTGAAGCTGACCGGGGAGGGCGGGCTGCTGGGCCGGTTGACCAAGGTGGTGGTCGAGTCTGCCCTGGAGGGCGAGATGGACGATTGTCTTGGGTACGGCAAGCATGATCCGGCCGGCCGTAATGGCGGGAATTCGCGGAATGGGACGCGGCCCAAGACGCTTTTGACCGAGGCGGGGCCGGTGGAGATTGAGGTGCCGCGGGATCGGGAGTCGTCTTTTGAGCCGGTGATCGTGGCGAAGCGCCAGCGGCGGTTGTCCGGGATTGATGATCTGGTGATCTCGCTGTCGGCGAAGGGGCTGACGCACGGTGAGATTTCCGCACACCTGGCGGAGATTTATGGGGCCCAGGTGTCGAAACAGACGATCTCAGCAATTACTGACCGCGTCATGGAGGGGATGGCGGCCTGGCAGAACCGGCCGCTGGATCCGGTGTATCCGGTGATTTTCATTGATTGTGTGAATGTGAAGATCCGGGACGGTAATGTGGCGAACCGGCCGATCTACGTCGCGCTGGCCGTGACCTGCGAGGGAACCCGGGACATCCTGGGGCTCTGGGCTGGTGAGCACGGCGACGGGGAGGGCGCCAAGTATTGGATGCGGGTGCTCTCGGAGATTAAGAACCGGGGCACTCGGGACTGCCTGATCGTCGTGTGCGATGGGTTGAAGGGCCTGCCCGAGGCGGTGACCACGGTGTGGCCCCAGACGATTGTGCAAACATGTATCGTGCATTTGCTGCGCAATTCGTTCAAGTATGCCTCGAAGAAGGACTGGGCGGCGATCGCGAAAGACCTCAAACCAGTGTACACCGCGCCGTCGGAGTCCGCCGCGCTGAATGCCTTCGCTGAATTCAGCGAGAAATGGGAGAAGAAGTATCCCGCGATCATCCGGCTCTGGACTAACGCCTGGGCCGAGTTCGTGCCCTTCCTTCAATTCGATCAGGAGATCCGCACGATTATCTGCACCACCAATGCCATTGAGAGCATCAACGCCCGAATCCGGCGCGCAGTCAACGCCCGCGGGCACTTCCCCACCGAGGCCGCCGCACTGAAATGCGTCTACCTCGCGATCATGAGCCTGGACCCCACCGGCAAGGGACAGCAACGCTGGTCCAACCGCTGGAAAGCCGCCCTCAACGCCTTCGAAATCACCTTCGACGGACGCCTGTCCGCCTGACAGAGAGAACACAATCAAGATCCAGTTACACCGTTAGATTGACAGACCCTCGCAGCCCTCAGCGCGAGGCCCTCGGTGCGGTAATGCGCCTCGAGTTCTGGGCTGCCCAGGGCGTCCCCGCACTGGTCGCAATGGACACTCACGCAGGTGTGGGGCTGTATCATGCAGATCTCCTCGATCGCTCGTTTCTGGGTGGTAGGGAGACCCGGGTCGGCGGGGTTGCTGGCAGGCACGTGACCGCCGAGCCGGGGAATCTGGAGCACGAGGGTTATCTCGCAGCGACCACGGACTGGATGTCGCTGCGTTCCTTGCTATCTGTACTGGCGCAGAGGAAAGCCGTTTTGCTTCTGAATCTCCCTCCCAGTGCGGGAAGGATTTCCTCCCGTGATCGCAGCGCGATAACCAGCGAAAACACGGTCGTTGTGGGTTGTTTTCCCAAATACCCGCAAGAGTGTGACTATCGCGGGAGTACGGTGTCTGCGGATAACCATCAGGTGCGCATGTCATCACGGTCCCGGAAGGGGTGCATGGCCCAGACCAAGACCGGTAATCGAGCTGACCGGGAGTCGCTGAGCGTGGCCACGCTCGCTCAGGGGTGCGGGATCGATGAGATCGCCGCCGAGCTGCTCGTGCGGTGGGGGTCGCCCTGCGCGCCGCTACCGGCACGCCAACAGGCTGACACTGTGGGCTGGGAAGTGTGGTAGTGCGCTCGGTCTCGGCGGCGGGCGGCGCGTATTTCGGCGTCGGCGTACGGCTTCGAGGGATGTCCCGGAGTTAACTGGTAGAGAGCAATGTTCCAACCGTGCGAATGCCTTTCGGTAGCTCGAGGGCAAGTCGACCCGTACTGCAGGCGCTCAGGGCGCTGAGGAGCGGAAGCGACGCGGCAGTACTCCTCTTCGTTTCCCTCGGCGCTTGCGCTGACGCCACCCCGAGTAGTGTCAGCGCGACGATGAAAACCGTCACTGTGACTACGAAGCTCGCCGCGACATATGAATTTTCAACGACACCTTCGTACGCAAAACGAGGGACGGGCAACATTGGTTGATGTGTTTTCGCGGCCGATTGTGGGTGTGAGAGGTGATACTCAAATTCCGAGTGACCGATTGAGGCTTAAGGAGTACCGTGGATTCGATGACTGGAGACTTCCCGAGGTCCGGAGGTGGGGTCTCTTTAGGGTGTGAGCGGGGCAGGGTGGTCTGGGGTTGTGGTGACGACGGCGACGTGTGATTCGTGGAGGACTTCCCAGGTTTGGTTGTAGGAGGCTGGTGGGTTTGCGGCTGGGGTACGCGGTCCGGTGGGTATTTCGCGGCGTCCGGTGATCAGGAGAAGCTGCCGGGTGGTCAGGGCGGCCTGCTTCCACGCGGCGTAGCGGCCGTCGGTGGTGCCTTCGACGGCGTGATAGCCGCAGATAAAGCTGAGGTCGGGGTCGACGTCTGGGCGGTAGAGGTCAACGTCGGTGTCGGTGATGTGCGCGACCATGCCGTGGGCTTGGGGGATGTCGGCGAAGCTGCCGAAGGGGGCGAAGCCGAAAGTCTCCGGGCCGCCGTGACGGTTGAATTCCCACAGGGGTATGTAGGCGATGGGTAGTGGCTGGGAATACATTCCTGGTGAGAAGAGGACCCAGCTGAGGGTTTCATTGAGTGGTTGTTGGTGCCAGGTCACGGTGGCACCGGCAAGTAGTCCGTCCCGGCGGCCCCGTTTGATTTCCTGGGCGCGGTCATCGACGGTGTAGCAGGCCCGGGTACGACCGGGTGGAGTGCGGATGCCCAGGAATGGCCCGTGCAGGACCAGAACGCTGCCCAGACTGGTGGCTGTGGACACCCAGGCCGGGTCCAGGGCGGTGGTGGCTTCGGCGTAGATGGCTCCATCGGGATCGCGCAGCACGAGGCCGTCTGCGGTGCGGTAGAGCCCCCACCCCTGGGCGGGTCGGCCGGTCCAGACGGGTCCGGCGGGGATCCGGTGGAACCCCGCCGCGATGATGGCCTCGGTGAGTAGATCGTGAGCGGTGCCGGTGCGGGAATCGTGGCTTATCACGCACCTGGACGGTTCGAACATGACCACGGGGATGGGATCCACCGTGCCGCTGACGTCCGGGATCAGGGTGCCGTCTGCGGTGATATCTGCCACCGGGACCGCCCCCCGCCCGAAAACCGGGTCATCTAGGTACGTCAGCTTGCACGGCATGTGGTGTTCGGTGGCTAGCCGCGCCAGCAGGGCCTGTGTCTGCGGATCATGCCCATCCAGCGGCCCCTCGGGTAACCAGTGCTGCCAGCTTGCGGGATCACTGCTCGCGGTGCTCGGTTGGCCGGTGGATTGTTGTGGGCGTTTCCGGTTGCGTGTTGCTTTGCCCATCATCAGCTCCTGGTCAGTGATCTCAGTTGGTGGGGATGGGGAATCGGGGGGCGGGTTCATCGACGTCGGTGAACAGGAGCAGGACCTTCTCGCGCAGCCGCTGCGTCTGATAGTTCACATCGCCGCCGATATCTCTGAGCTCACCGATGCGGGTGTGCACCGCGTCGTGGAGCGACATTCCCTGCTGTGCGCGCAGGATCTTGTCCGCCTCGGTCAGGTTATGGGCGATAGTGTCGACCAACTGGACCGCCCGGGCCTGGGTGAGGCGCCGTGCGGTCAGACCAATCCGCAACTGCGCCAGGAACTGGCGAGCCATCTTCAGATACATCACGCCCTGCTGCGGGGAGGTGTCCTCCTCGGCGGTGCTCACCACCCCCAGCAGCGCATCGAGCATCTCAATGTGGTCGACCACGGCCTGCACGGCACCCTGAGCTCCGGTACCCGGCGTCAGGTCGCTGCTGGATCCAGCGGCCATCGGCCTGACCAAACCGGCGCGGGCGTAGACGTCGTGCAGGCCAGCCGGGAAGTCGAAGGCGATGTCCATCTGCGCGAGTTCGGCGTCGAGAGCTGCCTTGATCCCCTGGTCGAGATGGGCGTCGCCGTCAGTGGGACGGTCACGGTGCCAGGTCATGAGGCATCCTTATGGGTCATCACGTGTCGTTTCCGGAGCGTCTTGCGCGCCCGGGACAGGTTTTGGCGGACAGCATCAGTGCCCATCCCGAGCAGATCCGCGATCTGCTCATGAGACAACCCGTCGTAGTGCGCGACCATGACTTGACGTTGTTTGCCGGGCAGGCGGGCCAGCTCGGTGAGCACCACTCGGGTCTGCTCAGCAACCGCCGCCACCTCAGCAGCCGACGGCACCAACGCGGCGGGTTCAGGGATCTCCCACGGCGGGATCGGGCGTTCGATCACCTTGCGCCGCCGGGAGGGGACACGCAGGTTAGAACGGCGAAAATCGTTAAGCGCCGTCCGGCACAGCCACCCCATCGGCTCCCGGATCGGATAGGTGACCTGCAATAACGCAGCGAACGCGGTCTGGACCGCGTCGTTGGCTTCGTCGTCAGTAGCACCGGCGAGCCGCACAAACCGGACCAGCGCTGATCTATTCGCCCGATAAAAGGTGTCGAAGTCCACCCCGCCCACCGTGATACCCGATCGGCTCGTCATGGACTTGCGTCTATGGTCATCGGCTGCATGTCCGATCACAGGCTCCCTCCAAGCTCACCGCCTGAACACCAGATAGAGGGCAAGACACGCACATACGTGACATCTCCCGCCGCAGCCCTTCCACGAGCGCCCCGCGAAGAGACAACCACCCCCAGCCAGGGTGGCCCGACTCGAGTCGAGGATCGGGCGATGTTCACCGTGTTCGTGCTGCTCAGCGGGAGTGCGTGGCGGCATCTCCCACCCAGTTTCGGGGTCACGGTGCCGGTGCCTACCGCGCATCAGCGGTTCACCCCGTGGGCCCAGGTCGGTTGCGGTAGCGGGTTAGGTGAGGGGGTGGGGTTCTCCGGTGAGGGTGGCCAGTGCTGTGGCGACCTCCTGGAGGCTGGCCCGGATATAGGTGGTGGTGGTTGCGGCGTCGCCGCCGTGGTCGGTGTGTCCGGCGTAAGCGCGGGCGACGGCGTAGCCGAAGTTGCGTTCTACCCAGGTCAGCGTGGTGTGGCGCAGCCAGTGTGTCGAGATCTGCTGGGTGGCGACCCAGGGGAGGTGTGTGCCGAGGCGGGTCCAGAGGTGGTCGTAACGGCGGGTGGTGATCGGTCGGCCGTCGGCGTAGCGGAGCAGTTGTCCGGTGCGTGGGGCGTGACGGCCCTTGGCGTGTTGCAGGAGGTGCGCCATGAGGGTCGGTGACACCGGCTGCCAGCGAACAGTCTCGCCCTTTTCGCGCAGGAAGATCAGGCACTGGGCCGGGTCGAGATCCTGTGGGCGCAGGGCGAGTGCGCCACCTCGGCGGCAGGCGGTCTCGGTGTGCAGCCGCAACAGCAGGCTGTCCAGCGCCGGGTCATTGCCGGTGCTGGCGGCGATGTCGTTAATCTCGCCTAACCGAGTGTCGGGCACCGCGCGCCGGGTCGAGGGCAGGCGGCGGGGTTTGGCGACCTTGCTGGCCGGGTTGTCGGCCGGGTCGATCAGTCCGTCGTCTTCGGCGTGCCGGTAGAGGCAACGCAAAGCAGCGACGAGGTGCTCGCCCGCGCCGCGCCCGCCGCGTGCGTTGCGCCGGGCGACCACGGTGGCCTTGACGTGCTCGACCAGCTGCTTGATCTGCAAGGGTGTCGGTTCGTCGAGACGTCGGTGACCCCACTGGTCAAGGACGCGGTTCCAGTACGAGCCGTAGACCCGCCGGGTGCCGTCGGTGACCGCGGCGGAGACCAGGGGGATGTACTCGGCGAAGGTGGGCACCGGCGGCCGGACCTGGGATGCTGTCAGCAGATCCGCGGGGGACAGGCCCATCCGGGCCAGGACCAGGCGCGCGGCCTCCAACTCGGCCGCAGTCGCGGTCACTGTCCCCGGTGCGTGCGTCGTCATCCGCGATCACCGTCCAACAGCCCGGCGCGGCGCGGGGCGAGCAGGTCATCCAGCGCGGCGGGTGGATGCACGACCAGCAGATCCCAGTCGGGGTCGGCCGCCAGGAGCACCCGGTCGCCGGGGACCAGGCCGCAGCAGTGCCGGACGGTCGCGGGTAGCCGGAGGTGTCCCTGTGCGGTCACGCTGAACACACCATGGGTGTCGGCGCGGATGAAGAGAAGTCCTCGGATTTGGCGGATGTCCAGGCGGGTGCCCGATGTCCAGCCCAGTGCGAGCACAACAGCGCGGTCGGCGACCCGGCCCCGGCAGTCCACCGCGGCCAGCCCGTACACGACCATGCTGGTACGCGGTATCGGAACGATCGGCAGCGGGAGGATGCGTCGAGTCACGGGCGATCCGAGCCGTGGTCCACTCGCGTGTCCGTCGCGCCGCAGGGATGTGGCCGGGATGACCACCGGTTCGATCACCGAGCCGGTCACGACGACCACCCCCACCGCATACAGCGGGGCAGCCGAAAAGACACTGATTCACAGTGTTGAAGTGCGTTCGAGCACTGATACGTCAGATGCGGCAGGGATGCCACGAAAGTGTGTCCGAGGGGGGACTTGAACCCCCACCCCCTTTGTAGGGGACTAGCACCTCAAGCTAGCGCGTCTGCCATTCCGCCACTCGGACTTCCACTGCCACCGTGCGGTGCGCAACGAGGGTAGCCGATCGCCACCCGCCGCCCCAACCCGGCGCGAGGATCATAGATCCTGCCGATCAGCGGTGGTAGGAAGACCAGATGGAAGGACCGGCAGTCAGCACCAGTACGGCGGAGGACGAGGTCGTCGGCCTGGCCAGCGACCTGATCCGGATCGACAGCACCAACACCGGCGACCCGGACACCCTCGTCGGGGAGCGGGCCGCCGCGGAGTACGTCGCCGAGAAACTCGGCGAGGTCGGTTTTGAGATCACCTATCTGGAGTCCGGGGCTCCGGGACGGGGCAACGTGATCGCCCGGCTGCCCGGTGCCGATCCCACCCGCGGTGCGCTGCTCGTGCACGGCCACCTCGACGTGGTGCCCGCCGACGCCAACGAGTGGTCGGTGCACCCGTTCTCCGGCGCGGTGCAGGACGGTTACCTGTGGGGCCGCGGCGCGGTCGACATGAAGGACATGCTCGCGATGACCATCGCCGTCGCGCGACGATTCCGGCGTGAGGGTGTCATCCCGCCGCGTGACCTGGTCTTCGCCTTCCTGGCCGATGAGGAGGCCGGCGGGTTGCAGGGCTCGGGTTGGTTGGTCGAGCACCGCCCAGAGCTGTTCGAGGGCTGCACCGAGGCGATCAGCGAGGTCGGTGGGTTTTCCTTGACTGTCCGGGAAGGGCGCCGGCTGTACCTCATCGAGACCGCGGAGAAGGGCATGGCCTGGATGCGGCTGCGGGCTCGGGCCCGGGCCGGGCACGGGTCCATGGTCCATCAGGACAACGCGGTGACCGCGCTGTGTGCTGCGGTGGCCCGGCTGGGCAGCCACCGGTTCCCGCTGGTGATGACCGACACGGTGCAGGAGTTCCTGACCGCTGTCGGCGAGGAGACCGGGCTGGACTTCTCCGGCGACGACCTGGAAGGTGCGGTCACCAAGCTCGGCGGACTGGCTCGACTCATCGGCGCGACGCTGCGCGACACGGCCAACCCGACGATGCTCGACGCCGGCTACAAAGCCAACGTCATCCCCTCCACGGCGGAGGCGGTGGTGGACTGCCGGGTGCTCCCGGGGCGGCGGGCTGCGTTCGAGCGGGAGGTCGACGAGCTCCTCGGCCCAGACATCACCCGCGAATGGGTGGTGAATCTGCCACCTGTGCAGACCACTTTCGATGGTGACCTGGTGGCTGCGATGGGAGCCGCTATCGAGCAGGAGGATCCCGGCGCCCGCACGGTCCCCTACATGCTCTCCGGGGGCACTGATGCCAAGGCGTTCAGCCAGCTAGGAATCCGCTGCTTTGGGTTCGCGCCGCTGCGGCTGCCGCCCGATCTCGACTTCGCCGCGCTGTTCCACGGTGTCGACGAACGGGTGCCGATCGACGGGCTGACCTTCGGTACCCGCGTCCTCGACCGGTTCCTCCGGAGCTGTTAACTCTGCTAACGTCGCGCGCGTAGCAGTCGCAGTGCGGGCCGGATTGGCGGCCCGAGCAAGGAGAGATGACGATGGCGACCGGCACGGTCAAATGGTTCAACGCGGAGAAGGGTTACGGCTTCATCACCCAAGATGGTGGTGGCCCCGACGTCTTCGCCCACTTCTCGGCGATCCAGGCGACCGGCTACCGCTCGCTGGAGGAGAACCAGCGGGTGGAGTTTGAGATCACCCAGGGACCCAAGGGCCCGCAGGCGGACCAGATTCGCGCGCTGCAGGCCTGAGCGCTGCGGCGAACCTTTACAACGACAGCTTGGGCAGCGCGATCGGGGTGCGCTGCCTGCGCAGCACAATGGTGCGGGTGCCATCGGAGTACATCCGCACCCGGGAGAGTTCCCAGCCTGCGAATTCAGCCTGCACCGCCAGCTGAGTCGCTGCGGTTCGCCGGGATACCCCCGGCGGCAACCGCAGCGGCTGGTACTCCCAGTCGAGGCCATCACCGTCAATTGTCTCGATCATCACTGCACCACCCGTTCGGGATCGATCACCTGCAGTCCTGCTCCTGCTGCGGAGACGACCATGACCCGGCCGCTGACCGGGTCGACTGCCACCGCGTTGGGTTGATGCACGGTGGGGAACCGGTGCACGATCACCGGCTCGCCCCCTGCCACGCCGAGTCCGACCACCTCATCGCGGCCGGTTAGCGTGACCCACACCAGATCCCGCCGGCCGTCGTAGGCCAGCCCGTAAGGCGCGCCGGGCAGCGGAAAGCGCTGCCGCAACACCGGTGGATCGCCGCCGAAGGCCAGCAGCTCGCCGTCGCGGGTGTCGGTGACCAGCAACCGACCGAACCTGTCGGCCACCGCTTCGGCGGCCCCGTTGCCCGCGCGCAGCGCAGGACTGATCTCGCCGGTAGCCAGATCCACCACACTCACCGCACTGCGGCCCCGGTCGAGCACCCAGATCTTGGCTCCGCCCCTGGTACCGGCAGGCACCAGACGGGTGGCGTCGACGAAACCCGGAATACGCCGCGTGCCGCCGAGGACCGCCAACCGGTCGCCCAGGGAAACCACGGTGACGCCACCCACCGCCCCTGCCCCGTCTGCCGGCCCACCGAGATCCGTCCTGCTCGGTGCGCCACCATTGAGGGGAATCTGGACCAGCGACCCCGGCGTGGTGATCGGCACCAGCAGCGGGCCGCCGTCGGCCGCGAGCACGAGATCCGCGGCCGGGCCTGGCAGCGGCACCTGACGTACCGCGCCGCCGTCGAGCGTGCTGAGCTGCAACCGCGGCGGATCCAGCAGCGCCACCGCCACCGTTGCGCTGCGGGAATCGACGACCACCTCAGTAGCCGGTGCACCGAGCGGCACGATGGTCCCCGCGGGGGTTACGCCGCCCAGCGGCGCCGACGCCGGCTGGACTGATGGCCCCGCTTGCTCCGCGGCTGAGCCACCCACGGTGCCGCATCCGGCGATCAGCCCGGCGACGAGCAACGCAGCGGGCAGCGCCGCGCGCTGGGCACCGAGCACACCGACCTCCATGTCGGTAGGGGAGGTGTAGGTCAAGCATTCCTGACGAAACACCTCCGCGTCATCCCCAGGTAGCCGGTTGTTGGCATTAATACGCTAAACGACGGCTGCGTCCCTGACGCTGTGCAGTTCTTCGTGATCGATCTGTAATCAACCCGGTGCGCGGCTAGTCCGTCTAAGCGATAGCGTCATCAACCGTGACTACCACGGTCGACATCGTGCTGCCGTGCCTGGACGAGGCCGAGGCGCTGCCCGGGGTTCTGGCAGCGATGCCTGCGGGATACCGGGTGCTCGTTGTCGACAACGGCAGCACCGATGACACGGTCGCGGTGGCGGTCGCCTGCGGCGCCACCGTGGTGTCCGAGCCGCGGCGCGGCTACGGCGCCGCCGTACACGCGGGGTTGCTCGCCGCCACCGCCGATCTGGTCGGCGTGCTGGACGGCGACGGATCGTTGCCGCCGCAGGCGCTGCCCCAACTGGTCGCTGAGGCGGCCAACGGCAGTGATCTCGCCGTCGGCCGCCGGGTTCCCCAGGCGGGCGCGTGGCCGTGGCACGCCAGAGCCGGAAATATGGTGCTGGCCGCGGTGCTGCGACACCAGGGGCTGCCGGTGCACGACATCGCACCCATCCGGGTCGGACGTCGCCAAGCGCTGCTCGACCTGGGCGTCACCGACCGCGCCTGCGGTTACCCCCTGGAGTTGCTGCTGCGGGCCGGCGCCGCCGGCTGGCGGGTGCGCGAGTTCGACGTGGAGTACCGGCCGCGCACCGGCGGGCGGTCCAAGGTGTCCGGATCGGTCCGGGGCACAATGCGCGCCGCTCGCGACATGGCCGCGGCGATGCGGCGGGTCAGCCGAGTCGACGTTCCGGATAACCCAGCTCGATTGCACTGACGTCATCCAGCGCGGCCCGGATCGTGGGCGCCAGTTCCACCTCCTCGGCGGCCAGCGAGCCGGCCAGCTGGGTGGCGTTGCGGGCGCCGACGACCGGGGCGACCACTCCTGGCCGGTCCCGTACCCAGGCCAGTGCGACTTCCAGTGGGGAGACGCCCAGCCCGTCGGCGGCGGTGACCACGGCTTGCACGATCCGGTTCGCCCGGTCGGTGCGGTGGTGCTCGACGTACCGCGCGTAGTGCGGCGTCGCGGCCCGGGAGCCGGCCGGGGTGCTGTTGCGGTACTTCCCGGTGAGCATGCCACGGCCCAGCGGCGCCCAGGGGAGCAAGCCCATCCCGTGGTGGGCCGCCGCGGGCGCCACCTCGCGTTCCACCCCCCGCTCCAGTAGCGAGTACTCGACTTGGGTCGACACCAGCGCCACCTCGGCGACGGCCTTGGCGGTGGCCAGCTGCCATCCGGTGTAGTTCGACACTCCGGCGTAGCGGACCTTGCCCGATCGCACCGCGTCGGCCACCGCGGACAGCGTCTCCTCCAGTGGCACCGCCGGATCCCACGCGTGCAACTGCCACAGATCGATGTGGTCGGTGCGCAGCCGGCGCAGCGACCCGTCCAATGCGGCGAGCAGCGCCGCCCGGGACGCACCGCCGCCGAAGGGCCCGTCGTCGCGGTGCGCTACCGCCTTGGTGGCGACCACCAGCTCGTCGCGCGGAATGACGTCGGCCAGCAACCCGCCCAGGATCCGCTCCGCCTCGCCATCGCTGTAGACGTCCGCGGTGTCCACCAGCGTTCCGCCGGCATCGACGAAGGCGACGAGCTGGGTGGCGGCCTCCTCGGCGTCGGTGTCCTGGCCCCAGGTCATGGTTCCGAGCGCGAGCCGGGACACCCGCAGTCCGCTGCGGCCGAGATAACGCTGTTGCACGGGGGTGCACGCTAGCGGGTGCGTAGGGTGGCGGCGTGGGCACCGTGATCCTGCTTCGACATGGCCGGTCCACGGCGAACTCCGCGGGCGTGCTGGCCGGGCGCACCCTGGGGATCGGCCTCGACGAGGGCGGCGTGGCCCAATCCCAGGCGCTGGTCGAGCGCCTCGCGCAGCTGCCGCTGGCAGCGGTGGTGAGTTCCCCGCTGCAGCGTTGCCGGGAGACGGTGGCCCCGCTGGTGCAGGCGCGCGAGCTCGAGGTGACCGTCGACGACCGATTCATCGAAGTGGACTACGGCCAGTGGACCGGGCGGGAGCTGAGCAAGCTCGGCAAGGAGCCGCTGTGGAAGGTGGTGCAGTCACACCCCTCGGCGGCGGTGTTCCCCGGGGGGGAGGGCTTGGCCGCACTGCAGGCCCGGGCGGTGGCCGCGGTCCGGGAGTGGGACGCCAAGCTGGCCGCCGAACACGGCCCCCAGGTGCTGTGGCTGGTCTGCTCGCACGGCGACGTCATCAAGGCGGTGCTCGCCGATGCGTTGGGCGTGCACCTGGACGGCTTCCAGCGCATCGTCGCCAACCCGTGCTCGGTCAGCGCCGTCACCTATACCGAGACCCGGCCGTTCGTCCAACGCGTCAACGACTGCGGTGACGACCTGCGTTCCCTGGTCCCGCCCAAGCGTCGGCGTCGGCGGCGGCCCTCGTCGGACGCCACGCCCGGGGGCTCGACCGGCACTGGTTGAGGCAGGGGGAATGGCCGCTGCCCGACTGTGTCGGGTGCTCTAGTGTTGGTGGTGCCATGTCCCGGGTCATCCATGTCTTCCGCACCCCCGATCGGTTCGTCGCGGGCACCGTCGGTGAGCCTGGCGACCGCACCTTCTACCTGCAGGCCGTCGACGACGCCAAGGTGGTCAGCGTGCAGATGGAGAAGGAGCAGGTCGCCGTCCTCGCCGAACGCCTGTCCGCGCTGCTCGACGAGGTCGTTCGGCGATTGGGCACCGACTCCGCTGCCGAGCCGGGGAGCCTGCGGTGGATACCGAACCGTTGCGGACCCCCGTCGAGCAGGAGTTCCGGGTCGGCACCATGGGGTTGGGCTGGGACATCGAGTCGCGGGCGATCGTCGTGGAGCTGCTCGCCGTGAGCGAGCAGGAGGTCGACGAGTCCATGGTGCTCGATGACACCGAGGAGGGCCCCGACGCGGTGCGGGTGTTCCTGTCTCTCAAGCAGGCTCGAGCCTTCACCACTCGCGCCGAGCGAGTGATCTCGGCCGGGCGCCGGCCCTGCCCGCTGTGCAAGGAGCCGTTGGGGCCGCAGGGACACATCTGCCCACGGCAGAATGGCTACCGTCGTCAGGCCGAGGCCTGAGCGGGGCCGCGGTGCTGCCCACTGATCCGGCGGCGCTGCCGTTACTGCACCACGGCCACCTGGAGGTCACCGGCCGGATCCTGGAGGCATCCAACGCCACCCTGCTGTGCACGGTGGAGTGCGACGGGGTCAGCGCTGACTGCGTCTACAAACCCATCCGTGGCGAGCGCCCGCTGTGGGACTTCCCGGACGGCACCCTGGCCGGTCGGGAGGTGGCCAGCTGGTTGATCTCCGAGGCCACCGGCTGGTCGTTGGTGCCGCCCACCGTGCTGCGGCCGGGACCGCTGGGGCCCGGAATGGTGCAGCTGTGGATCGACATCGAGGATGAGCGCGGCCTGGTGGATGTGGTAGCGCTCAACGCGGTGCCGCGGGGCTGGCGCCCGGTGCTGCGGGCCCACGACCGCTACGGCGACCCGGCGCTGCTGGTGCATGCCGACACCGACGCGCTGCGCCGGCTGGCCGTGCTGGACGTGCTGCTCAACAACGCCGACCGCAAGGGCGGCCATGTCCTGGCCGGGTGCGACGGTGCGGTGTACGGGGTGGACCACGGGATCTGCCTGCACCGCGAGGACAAGCTGCGCACCGTGCTGTGGGGCTTCTTGGGCCAGCCGTTAGCTGCCGCCGCGCTGGACGTGCTGCGCCGGGTGCGATCGTCGCTCGATGGTGCGCTGGGCACTGCGCTCGCTAAGCACCTGACCCGAGCCGAGGTCCGGGCCGTGCGGGACCGGGCCGATCGGCTGCTGGACACCGAGACATTCCCGGCACCCAACGGAAACTGGCCGGCGATCCCGTGGCCGGCCTTTTGAGCCAGTTTGCTGATCGGCGTACCGGGCCCCTGCCCGGGCCGCCGCAGTTTTTGCGGTTGTGGCGCGAAGGGGGTTTCGCCGGCGCCACCACGGGTGTGTCGCGGATTCCGGTGGCGGCACCGGCGCCGTTGCCGCTTTCCGGCGACTGGCTGGCGTGGCTCGGGCATGCCTCGTTCCTGCTGCGCCTTAGTGGTTTCACCGTGGCGGTGGATCCGGTGCTGTCGGCGCGGATCCTGGGCGCTGGCCAGCGGTTCACTCCTCCTGGCCTGGATCGGCTGCCGCCGCTGGATCTGCTGCTGATCAGCCACAACCACTACGACCATCTCGACGCGCCTACCGTGCGCACGGTGGCCGGGATACCCCGGTGGTGGTCCCTTGTGGGCTTGGCCGGTGGTTCCGGCATCGTGGGTTCACCGCGGTCACCGAGCTGGACTGGTGGGAAACGGTTGCGGTAGGCCCGCTGGAGGTGACGTTCGTACCGGCGCACCACTGGAGCCGCCGCGGTCTGTTCGACCTCTGCGCGACCCTGTGGGGTGGTTTTATCGTCACCGCGCCGGGTGGCCCGCGGTTGTACCACGCCGGGGACAGCGCCTACGGTCCGTTCTTCGCCTCGATCGGCGCTCGGTATCCCGGTATCGACGTCGCGATGCTGCCGATCGGGGCGTATGCGCCGCGCTGGTTCATGCGCAACATGCACATGGACCCCGAGGAGGCCGTGCGGGCGGTCTACGACATGGGGGCTCGGGTAATGGTGCCCATGCACTGGGGCACTTTCTGGCTGTCCAGCGAACCGGCGCTGGAACCGATCGAGCGCGCTCGCGCCGCCTGGGCAGCGGAAGGGCGGGATCGCGCGGATCTGTGGGACCTGGCGGTGGGCGAGAGCCGCCAGCTTTAAAGCGCAGGCACAGCTACCAAGCTCGCCCTCCGGGGCGATCTTCCACCGCAGTGGTACGGATTTTCGGTGCCGAAGTGACACTTGACCGAGGTGACGGTCCGGCCCGCACGCCTCTACCTTCGGAACACCTGACAGCACCCAGCCTGCCTGGCTGGGTGCTGTCGGTCACGCTCTCAATGCATCGAGGGACAGGAGACGGTTGGGCCGTTGACCAAGCCGCCCTGGCCACCGGTACCGCCGCACAGGCCCGGACCTCCGACGAGGCCGCCGTTACCACCGTTACCGCCTGTCCCGTCGGGTCCACCGGGTAGACCACCGAACCCACCGACGACTCCCCCGTTACCGCCGTTACCGCCGTTACCGCTGGTACCGCCGGGCCCTCCAGCAGCCCCGCCATTGCCGCCGGCGCCGCCGATGAATCCGCCGTAACCGCCGTTACCGCCGTTACCGCCGGACCCTTTGGGACCTCCACCTGCCCCGCCATTGCCGCCGGCGCCGCCGATGAATCCGCCGTAGCCGCCATTGCCGCCCTTACCGCCTTGGCCCCCCGCTCCTTGGTGCCCACCAATAGCAGGCGCTCCACCACTTCCGCCTCGTCCACCGGCTCCGCCAGCGCCCCCGATAATCAGGCCGATCCCCCCTCGGCCACCGTCACCGCCGCGGCCCCCCTTACCGCCATTACCGTTGGGGAACCCACCCGGGCCCCCGTTGGCGCCGGCGCCGCCCGCGCCGCCGTTACTGCCGAACAGCTTGACGATGCTGTTGGTGTTGCGGACCATGTCGATGTTGCGGGAAGTGCTGGACGTGATGTTGCGGGAAGTGCCGGACGTACAGCTCCCGGCGCAGTGATTGCCGTTGGTGTCAGCGCTAGCAGGCAATGCAGAGAAGGCGAGCAGCCCACCGGTGAGGCTGGCCAAGACGGTACAAGTGACAGTGCGTTTCATGATGAGCACCCCTCCAAGGGCAGCTGGCTGTTGGTCTAATGAGTGGATCGCCGAAGTCTCGATAATCAAGAGCCGTCGCCCCCGGCGCCGCCCGCACCCCCGTCACCGCCGTTGCCGCCCGGCTGACCGTCTTGACCGGGCTGACCGTCTTGACCGGGCTGGCCGTCTTGGCCGTTCTTACCGGGCTGACCGGGCTGGCCGTCTTGGCCGTTCTTACCGGGCTGGCCGGGCTGACGGGGTTGACTGGTCTGGCTGGCTTGACCGGATTGACCGGCTTGACCGAGCTGACCGACCTGACCGACCTCGCTCGATAGGCCCGGACCGGATAGAGCCGGCTGGCTGGACGGGCTTGGCATCCTCTGCTGCTGGCTTGGCTGGGAGCCTGATTGATCTTGGCACGCTGCGGACATCGCCATGGCAGCCAGAACTGCAGCAATCGCTGCGGCGCCTCTCCCGGTTTGCAGTCGCTGTCGGAGCCCGTGCCTGGTGTGATCGCGTGTCGTGACGTCTGTTGGGATGTCCGTCTTCTTCGCTGCCATTGACATTCCCCTGCTCGGTTCTTGAAGGTAAGGGGGCGGAGCGGACCGACCCACTTTGTGGACGTTTCCTTGGTCTGCATGGTGACCTACCGTCCCCCTTTGCGGGTCGACGGCGAGCCAATGCGCGGCTCACTCCTTGTTACCCGTCGTTGCTATTGTTTATGAAGGTTTCTGATTGTGACTGCTGCCAGTCATCGTGATAGGCGACGTGTTGAGGATGGACCGTCCGGACCCATCCTCAACACGCTTCCTGCCTGAGCCCAGACTTAGGCTCCATAGTCGGGCACCGTCACGATGAGCTCCTCACCTATCCGAGCGTGACTGCAACTAGCTGCGTGAGGCACGCTGGTAACCGATGGTGTCTCGTGATGGTGCGCGGACTTCACTTAGCCGCCGTTGCCGCCAGCGCCGCCGTTGCCGCCGTTGCCGCCGTTGCCGCCGTTGCCTAGAACGGTGTCGCCACCACGCGCACCCGCGCCGCCGTTGCCACCGTTGCCGCCGTTGCCACTGACCAAAAGGCCGCCGCCCCCGTTGCCGCCCGCGGCGCCGTTGCCGCCGTTGCCGCCCTTGCCACCGTTTCCGATGACGGTGTCGCCGCCGCGGGCGCCGTTGCCGCCGCTTCCGCCCGCGGCGCCGTTGCCGCCGAACAAGAGAGCGCTGCCCCCGTTTCCGCCCTTGGCGCCGTTGCCGCCGTTTCCGCCCTTGCCGCCGTTGCCGATGAATGCGTCGCCGCCGCGGGCGCCGTTGCCGCCGTTTCCGCCCTTGCCGCCGTTTCCGCCGAACAAGAGAGCGCTGGCGCCGTTGCCGCCCTTGGCGCCGGCGCCGCCGTTGCCGCCGTTTCCGCCGTTGCCGAAGATGAAGCTGTCGCCGCCGCGGGCGCCGTTGCCGCCGTTGCCACCCTTGCCGCCGTTTCCGCCGACCAAGAACAAAATGTCGGCGCTGCCCTTGCCGCCCTTGGCGCCGGCGCCGCCATTTCCACCGTTGCCGGCGTTGCCGATGAGCGTGTCGCCGCCCCGGCCACCCGTGCTGCCGTTACCGCCGTTGCCCCCAGTAGCGGCAAATGCAGTGCCGCCGGCGGCCAGCACCATACCGGCTGCCAGGACGGCGGAAGAGACAGAAACGCCGAGCCGCCGCTTAGTGTTGCGATCCATGAAAAGCCTCCGTAGTCAGATCTCACGTTGGACGCGCTAGATCAATCCATGGGCTCAGGTTCCGCGCCGATCTCAATGTCGCTCTTACGCCCTCCGCGCATCGGAGCAGATCCGTTTGAGCCTGCGTAGCCTGTCCTGATGATTAATCGCAGTGGATGGTAAGGTGTAACCGGAATTAAGTTGAATCACCCTGATGGTCTAGTACGTTGCGGTTGCGTGATCGTCTGCATACTGTGCGTCCGCGCTAACCGGCGTACGGCTACTCTCCGAACTTACGTCGTCGCTGATATATAAAGTGACGAAATGTGGACGCGATGCCATAGAGACGGCCCGCGGCCAATGTGTGGATCGTCCGAAATGGGTGGTTCGGCGATACGTCGTACCTACGCGCCACCGGGTGGCATCCGATCTGGTTCCACCGGGATGGCCGACGTGAGCCCGGGCCGCCTCGCGCGGCTGCTCGACGTGGTGCATGGCCGCTCGGGCTCGTCGAGCTGGGCGTGCCCTGAGTCGATGACGGCCGCCACGGCGCTCCAGCACGACAATCGGACACCGCGCGGCGAGACGCTGTTTACCATCCGCCGCGTCCTGCGCCGGCGCCGCGAACCGATTGTCCACCAAAGCCCACGTCAGGCTGAAAACCGGACTGATCGCATGTGACCCAATTGATGAGATAAATTCCGGACTGGACCGTCACCCAAGACCTCATGGCGCTCTACCATTTACCGATCTCCAACAGACCCGCACCGGCCACCGAGCTGATTACTAACCTCAGCGAGATCGCGCCTGGGAAGCACGTTGCACGCCTGGCGCGGCGAGTTGCTCGCCCATTCGACCACCAGAGGTTCCCAACGGGCTCACCGAGACCTCACCCTCAAGCCCAAAGGCGCCAAGCAGATCCCCTGCGGCTATCGCAACTTCACGCACTATTCGGTTATGGCTCTGCGCAATCACAGCCGCATCCGCGAAGATCACTTACCGACACGGATCAGACCCGACGTGCCAGGATTGTTGCGAATAGGGCACCATTCTGATGTTTCGATTACGCTGACGAACGTGCTCGCCACCTCACGCGGTCGCGACCCGTGGCCGGGAATCATCTGATTTCTGCAGCTGGACTGCCGCGGTCGGGGTCGGCGCAAGACATAGCTGGTGCGCACGCACGCTGCGCGGTTTGCTTGATGCCAGAGTTCGATCCACTGCGTCGCAGGTTGGCCGATCCGCCGATCCTCGGCGCAGCCGGGTACTGAAACCACCTCGGCGGCGGTAGGTGTCGCGACTGTCGCCAGAAGCGGATGTCAATCCCCGCACTAGGGTAAAGTCGTAGTCCGGACTGCTTTGACGTAACATGCGCGCGGCTAACGGCGGGGTCCGGCCTAGCTATGAGGGCCGCCCCCACTGGAGCATTGCCGATTAGCCGCGATAGTCAAACCAGTAATTGCTGTTTGTAGCCTCCGTTTGAGTACTGCATTGTTGGTAGTCATGCCCTTGACTTGCAAAACTTACTATAACTGTCGTCGCTTTGGCCAAACCGCACAGAAGTAGATTTTTGGGTAGGCGCAGAAGAGACGGATCTACATTCGCAGTTCCAGCACCACCGAGTCCAAATGCGAAGACGAAAACGGCAGATTCTATGATCCGTTTAAATGGTTTCTCTCGTCCATTATCGAATTTTTCTCGTGCTTGTAATATGTAAGATCAAAAATGATCCCTCGTAAGTTTCAGGAGATCGCCCGATCGGGCCACCCAGAATGACGTCCCCGGTGTTGGGTATGACCGAGGCGGCAAGGTGCCGCCGCAAGCTTCACCGCCGGCACCGTACCGGCTGTCCTCGTGTTCCCAGTCGAGGAGTCGCTCCTGCCGCTGAGCTGAGCAAAGATCAGTCTATTCCTCCCAGCGGACGCGGTGACCCCGGCGCAGCGGGAATAGTGGTGGTGTTCGCTTAGCTCATCGCGATGACCAACCGAAACGTGACTTAAATTAAACGGCACTACCCGAATGGTGGAGCGTGGTTCTTCTGCGTGACTAGCTGCGCACCCTCTGATTGCTCGCATCACCTGCTGTTGTTACTCTCCGAAGGCAAGCTGTCACGCACGGCGCAGGATTGCACAATGCCGGTGACCGCGTCGGACGCTGGATGAATGCATCGTCGTGGGTTGCGATTGATCCAAGAAGCGGGCTGGTGTTGGTGTGCCGGCAGTCGCCGACGAGCACGCGACCGAGTCCGGCGCCCCAACTGCGAAGATCCAGTGAGGTCCGATCGTCTTGGCGGATTGGGATGCTTGGAGGTGGTGAGCATGCGTAGCGTGGACCTGTGATGTTTTTGCCACAGCGTGGTGCTACTGCGATAAGATCCACTGAGCCTCCGGCTGATCTGGCGCGCACGGTGGGCGCCTTGCGCGCTGCCGGGCATGTCCAGCGTGACATCAAAGATGAGCTGCGCTCCAACCTGCTCGCCGCGCTGCGCAGCGGCCGGAATCCGTGGCCGGGCATCATCGGGTTCGCCGACACGGTGTTGCCGCAGTTGGAGCGGGCACTCCTGGCCGGGCACGACGTCGTGCTGCTGGGGGAGCGCGGCCAGGGTAAAACCCGACTGCTCCGCACGCTGGTCGGGTTGCTCGATGAGTGGACCCCGGTCATCGAAGGCGCCGAACTGGCCGAACACCCCTACCAGCCGATCACCCCAGGCTCGATCCGTCGCGCCGCCGAACTCGGCGACGATCTGCCGGTGGCCTGGCGGCACCGGTCACTGCGCTACACCGAAAAACTCGCCACCCCGGACACCAGCGTCGGTGACCTGATCGGTGATGTCGATCCGGTGAAGGTCGCCGAGGGCCGCAGCCTGGGCGACCCGGAGACGATCCACTTCGGACTGGTGCCCAGGGCGCACCGCGGCATCGTCGCCATCAACGAGCTGCCTGACCTGGCCGAGCGGATCCAGGTGTCGCTGCTCAACGTGATGGAGGAACGCGACATCCAGGTCCGCGGTTACACCCTGCGGCTGCCGCTGGATGTGCTGCTGGTGGCCAGCGCCAACCCCGAGGACTACACCAACCGCGGCCGGATCATCACCCCGCTGAAGGACCGCTTCGGCGCCGAGATCCGCACCCACTACCCGCGGGAGATGGCCGCCGAAGTCGCGCTGGTCGCCCAGGAGGCCGACCTGGCCACTATCGGCGCGGAGGTCGGGGAACCGCTGCTGGAGGTGCTGGCCCGGTTCTCCCGGCACCTGCGCGCCAGCGCGGCGATCGACCAGCGCTCCGGGGTCTCGGCGCGATTCGCGGTGGCCGGTGCGGAGACCGTCGCCGCTGCCGCGCTGCGCCGCGCCGCGCTGACCGGCGAAGACCACGCAGTGGCCCGCCCGGTCGATCTAGAAGCAGTGCCGCCCGTGCTGCGCGGCAAATTGGAGTTCGAATCCGGCTACGACCAGCCTTCCACCGAACGCGACGAGCAGGGCGAGGTGCTGACACATCTGCTCCGCCGCGCGGTGGCCGAGACCGCCCGGGCCCGGCTGCGCGGACTGGATCTGACCGCCCTGACGGCGGCGGTCTCGAGCGGTCACCGGGTGGCCACCGGCGAGCGGGTACCAGCCCGCGAGGTGCTGGCCGCGCTGCCCGAGCTGCCGGTGCTGCATGAGGTCGCCATCCGCCTGGGTGCCGCCCCGGATGGCCCGCCGGGCCCGATCGCCGCCGCTATCGAGCTCGCGCTGGAGTCGCTGTATCTGACCCGCAAGCTGGACAAGGCCGCCGAAGGTGGGCGCACCGTGTACGGCTCCCCGCAATGACCTCGGCCAGCCGGTACAGCTACGGGCCGTGGGAAGGCGGCCCGGATCCGCTGGCGCCCCCCGTCGATCTGTCCGCGGCGCTGGATCAGATCGGTCGCGACGTGATGGACGGCGCGTCGCCGCAGGCGGCGATGCGGGAACTGCTGCGCCGTGGGATACCCGGCACCCGGGGCATGGACGAGTTGGCGCGGCGGCTGTGGCAGCGCCGCGCCGAGATCACCCGCCGCCACCGGCTCGACGGCACGTTGCAGCAGGTCCGGGAGCTGCTGGACAGCGCTCTCACCGCCGAGCGGCGGGCACTGTTCCCCGACCCCGACGACGACGCCCGGTTCCGCGAGGCCCAGCTCGACGCGTTACCGCCGGACACCGCGCGCGCCGTCACCGAACTCGCCGATTACGAGTGGCGATCGGCCGAAGCGGCCCAGGCTTACCAGGACATCCGGGACCTGCTCGGTCAGCAACTGCTCGAGCAGCGCTTCGAAGGCATGAAGCAGGGCTTGCAGTCCACCTCTCCGGAGGACATCGAGAGGATCCGGCAGATGCTGTCCGACCTCACCGATCTGCTCGCCGCCCATGCCCGTGGTGACCCGCAAACGCCGCAGCGCTTCGAGCAGTTCATGCGCCAGCACGGGGATTTCTTCCCGGAGAACCCGCGGACCGTCGATGAGCTGATCGACGCGCTGGCCGCCCGGGCCGCCGCGGCGCAGCGGATGCTCAACTCGATGACCCCCCAGCAGCGCGCCGAAATCGCCCAGCTCGCCCAGCAGGCGTTTGGTGACCCGCGGCTGGCTCAGCAACTCGCGACGCTCGACGCTCAGCTCCAAGTGCTGCGGCCGGGGGAGGACTGGCAGGGCTCCGAGCGGTTCCGCGGTCAGGATCCGCTGGGGCTGGGGGAGGGCGCTCAGGCGATGGCCGACCTCTCCGAGCTCGACGCGCTGGCCGAGCAGCTCGCGCAGTCCTATGCCGGGGCCCGCGCCGAGGACATCGACCTCGACGCGCTGGCCCGCCAACTGGGCGATGAGGCCCGCATCGACGCCCGCCGCCTGGCCGAGCTGGAACGTGAGCTGGAGCGCCACGGTTTTTTCGAACGGGCTCCGGATGGGTCACTGCGGCTGTCGCCCAAGGCGATGCGGCGGCTCGGTTCGCAGGCACTGGCCGATGTGGCCGACGCGTTGCGCAGCCGGCGCGGTGAGCGCGAGCAGCGCCGGGCCGGAGCGGCCGGGGAACCCACCGGGGCCACCCGACCGTGGGAGTTCGGCGCCTCCGAGCCGTGGGACGTCCCCCGCACCGTCCGCAACGCCGTGTTGCGCAACGCCGCCGGCAGCGAGGGCCCGCTGCTGACCGTCGAGGACGTCGAAGTCGTCGACACCGAGCAGCGCGCCCGGGCCGCGGTGGCGTTGTGCGTCGACACGTCCTGGTCGATGGTGCAGGACGGGCACTGGGTACCGATGAAGCGCACCGCGCTGGCGCTGCACCACCTGGTGCGGACCCGGTTCCGCTCCGACGCGCTGGAACTGATCACCTTCGGCCGCCAAGCGCAACGGGTGGACATCGCGCAACTCACCGGCCTGACCGGGGTGTGGGAACAGGGCACCAACCTGCACCACGCGCTGCTGCTCGCAGGCCGGCACCTGCGCCGGCACCCGGACGCCGCGCAGGTGCTGCTGGTGGTCACCGATGGGGAACCCACCGCGCATCTGGAACCCGACGGGGAGGCGGTCTTCAGCTACCCACCGCTGCCCCAGACGCTGGCCCTGACCGTGCGCGAGATGGACGGTCTGGCCCGCACCGGCACCGCGGTGAGCATTGTGATGCTCGGCCACGATCCCAAGCTCGCCGCATTCGTCCACGCGTTGGCTCGGCGCTGCGGCGGTCGGGTGCTGGAGCCGGGAATCGACGGGCTGGGCGCCGCGGTGGTCGGCGACTATCTGCGGCACCGCCGCCGTCGGGCGTGATCGCGAGCTCCCGAGATGCGGTGACGTAGGGTCGAAAGCATGCTGCCCTGGATGTCCACCCCGGTTCCGCGGCTACCCGGCCACGGCCGGCCGTTGCGGCTCTACGACACCGCAGCCGGCCAGGTCCGACCCACCGCGCCCGACGACACCGCGCGGATGTACGTCTGCGGGATCACCCCCTACGACGCCACCCACCTCGGGCACGCGGCCACCTACCTGGCCTTCGACCTGATCAACCGGTACTGGCGCGACGCCGGACACGACGTGCATTACGTGCAGAACGTCACCGACGTCGACGATCCGCTGCTCGAGCGGGCGCGCCGCGACCAGGACGACTGGATCGTCCTCGGGATGCGGGAGACCGCGCTGTTCCGTGAAGACATGGAGTCGCTGCGGATCCTGCCACCGCGGGACTTCGTCGGCGCCGTCGAAGCGATCGGCGAGATCGTCGAGGTGATCGCCAAACTGCTTGCCTGCGGCGCGGCCTACCGGGTTGAGGACGCCGAACACCCGGACCTCTACTTCGACCACCAGGCCGCTGCCCATTTCGGCTCCGAGTCGGGCTACGACGCCGACACCATGGCCCGGCTGTCCGCCGAACGCGGGGGAGACCCGGAGCGGCCCGGTAAGCGGCACCCGCTGGATGTCCTGATGTGGCGCACCGCCCGCGAGGGTGAGCCATCCTGGGACTCCGAGCTGGGACCAGGGCGGCCGGGCTGGCACGTGGAGTGTTGCGCGATCGGACTCAACCGGCTCGGCACCGGCTTCGACGTCCAGGGCGGCGGCTCAGATTTGATCTTCCCGCACCACGAGTTCTCCGCGGCTCATGCCGAGGCGCTCACCGGCGAGTATCCGATGGCCCGGCACTACGTCCATACCGGGATGATCGGTCTGCACGGCGAGAAGATGTCGAAGTCGAAGGGCAACCTGGTCTTCGTCTCCCGGCTGCGCGCCGACCAGGTGGACCCGATGGCGCTGCGGCTGGCGCTGCTGTCCGGGCATTACCGCACCGACCGGTCCTGGGTCACCGGGATGATCGACGACGCGGTGGTCCGGTTGGACCGCTGGCGACAGGCAGTCGCGCTGCCCGCCGGGGCCCCGGCGCAGGATGCCGTGCACCAGCTGCGGGCCCATCTGGCCGACGATCTGGACACGCCTGGCGCGCTGGCCACGATCGACGCCTGGGCCACCGAGACGCTGACCCGACGCGGCACCGACGTCGACGCGCCCGCTGCGCTGACCGCCGCGGTCGATGCCCTACTCGGCATCGCTCTGTGACTGACGGGCGTGGCTCGCTTGCCGACGTTGTGCCTTCGCTGCTGGCCGGTCTGGGGGTAGCCGGGTTCGCTGATCGGTTCGGGCTCAATCCGGCCCAGGCCGTCTGCCTGCTGCTCGTCGACGGTCTCGGCTGGCATGCGTTGCGGGAGCATCCCGCCGACGCCCCGTTTCTCACCTCGTTGACCGACGGCAGCGAGCCGATCACCGCTGGGTTTCCCGCGACGACGGCGGCCAGCGTGGCCACCATTGCAACCGGTATGCCGGTGGGCGAGCACGGAATCGTCGGCTACACCTTCGCCACCCCCGACGGTGATCTGCTCAACGCGTTGAGCTGGCACACCCACGGCGGGGGCCGTCAAGTGGATCTCCGCAAGCGGTTCGTCCCGGAGGACATCCAGCCGCGACCCACAGCGCTGCAGCGCGCCGCCGCGGCCGGCGTCCGGGTCACCCTGGCGGTTCCGCACGCGCATCGGGACACGGGTTTGAACCGTGCGGTGCTGCGCGGCGCCGACTTCCAGGGCGTGCACGCCCTAGGGGACCTGGCCGCCGGGGCGCTGGCGGCGGTGTCGGGCAGGGCGCCGAGCTTGTGCTACGCCTACCACGGCGACCTGGACCTGCTCGGCCACGTCTACGGCGTCGGGTCGCTGCAGTGGCGCCTGCAACTCGCCCACGTCGACCGGCTGGCTGCAACGATCGCCGAAGGTCTGCCGTCGGGCGCTGCGCTCGTGGTGATCGCCGACCACGGCATGGTGACCGTGCCCGAGGGCGGCCGGCTCGACTTCGACACCGAGCCCTCGCTGCAGGCCGGGGTGCGCATGCTGGGCGGCGACCCGCGCGCCCGGTACGTCTACACCGAGCCGGGCGCCACTGACGATGTGCGCGCAGCCTGGTGTGAGCTGATCGGGGATCGGGCGTGGATCCGCACCCGCGATGAGGCCATCGCGGCAGGATGGTTCGGCCCGGTCGTCGAGCCCCACGTCCGCGACCGCATCGGTGACCTCGTCGTCGCCGCCCGCACCGACTTCGCCGTCGTGCAGTCCCGCGTCACACCCAGGCTGAGCCGCCTGATCGGCCACCACGGCTCCCTGACCGCCGACGAACAGCTGGTACCCCTGCTGGTGTACCGCCCGGACTGAATTTCCAGTGACGCCGTCGTTCCAGCCCCGCCAGCGGTGTCACCATGTGCCCCCTTGCCCCGCGCTCAACCATGGGCGACATCCGGCTCGCCGCTGGAGACAGTGATCGTCGTCTGTGTGACGTAGACGACACCAGATGTCGCATATCTCACACAGACGACGATCAACGGTGGTTTCCGGACCGCGCAGACGCGTTACCGGGCTTCCAAACCGGACTAGCTTCCGAACAAAAGAGCTGTTAGTCAGCGGCTGTCGCGGGGTCCTCGGGGGCCGGAGGTGCCGCCGGGGCGGCGCCGGCGCAGGTAGCGCTCGAAGTCCGCGGCGATGGCGTCGCCGCTGGCCTCGTGCAGAGTCAGGTCGGTGTCGCCGCGCTCCTCGAGGGCACGCACGTAGCTGGCCACCTCGTCGTCCTCCTCAGCCATCTCGCTGACCGTCGCCTCCCACTCCTCGGACTCCTCCGGCAGCGCGCCGAGCGGGACTTCGAGGTCGAGCACCTCCTCCACCCGGTGCAGCAGCGCCAGGGTGGCCTTAGGAGACGGCGGGGCGGAGACGTAGTGCGGCACCGCGGCCCAGAATGAGATGGCCGGCACGCCGGCCTGCACGCAGGCGTCCTGGAAGATCCCCACGATGCCGGTCGGACCCTCGTACTTCGACCGCTCCAACTTGAACTGCGCGGCCGAGGTGGCGTCGTAGGCAGTGCCGGTGACGGGCACCGGCCGGGTGTGCGGGGTATCGGCGAGCAGGGCTCCCAGCGTCACCACAGTGGTGATCTCCAGATCCATGACATAGCGCAGCAGCTCATCGCAGAACGAGCGCCAGCGCATGTTCGGCTCGATACCGTGCACCAGCACTACGTCGTAGTCGGCCCCCGGGGGTCGGCATACCGAGAGTCGGGTGGTGGGCCACTCGATGCGCCGGGTGATGCCGTCGACGAGTTTGGTAGTCGGCCTGGTGACCTGGAAGTCGTAGTAATCCTCGGGATCGATCTCGGTCAGTGGCGTCGCGTCCCAGCTCAACTGCAGATGCTCGATCGCGCTGCTGGCGGCGTCCCCGGCGTCGTTCCAGCCCTCGAACGCGGCTACCAGCACCGGCGAAGTGAGCTGGGGCAGCGGCGAGCCCGAGTCGCTGCCGGGGGTGTCCGGATAGGTCACCGCGCTAGCCTACGGCTCTTGGGCCGCGCTGGCCGCCGCGCGATACCGCGAAGACCCGATATCGCTGCTCTAGGCTGCATCTCATGGCTTTGTTATCGCTGCTCGGCGTCCTGGCGCAACGCGTTCTCGTCGCAGATGGAGCGATGGGCACGATGTTGCAGTCGGTTCCGCTGAGCTTGGACGACTTCGCCGGGTTGGAGGGGTGTAACGAGATTCTCAACGTCACCCGCCCGGACGTCGTGCGCACCGTGCACCGGGGATACCTGGAGGCGGGTGCGGATGCGGTGGAATCCAACACCTTCGGTGCAAATCTCGCCAACCTCGCCGAATACGGCATCGCCGATCGGGTCCGGGAGCTGGCCGAGGCCGGCGCCAGGCTGGCCCGCGAGGTGGCCGACGAGTTCGCCGAAGCGGACCGGCGCCGGTTCGTCCTCGGCTCGGTCGGCCCGGGTACGAAGCTGCCCACCCTGGGTCACATCTCCTTCGCGCAGCTGCGCGACGCCTACGTCGAGCAGGTCCGCGGCCTGCTCATCGGCGGAGCGGACGCGGTCCTCATCGAGACCAGCCAGGATCTGCTGCAGTGCAAGGCGGCGGTGATCGCCGCGCGCCGCGCGATGGTCGCCGAGGGCCGGCAGGTGCCGATCATCACCCAGGTCACCCTGGAGACCACTGGCACGATGCTGCTGGGCACGGAGATCGGCGCGGCGCTCACCGCGCTGGAACCGCTGGGCATCGACCTGGTCGGGCTGAACTGCGCCACCGGCCCCGCTGAGATGAGCGAGCACCTGCGCCAGCTTGCCAAGCATTCCCGGATCCCGCTGTCGGTGATGCCCAACGCCGGGCTTCCCCAGCTCCGCAGGGGCGGGGCCGTCTACCCGCTGACCCCCGATGAGCTGGCCACGGCGCTGAGCGGCTTCGTCACCGAGTTCGGCGTCCGGCTGGTCGGTGGGTGTTGCGGCACGACCAGGGAGCACATCGCGACGCTGGTCGAGGCCGTCGACGGCTTGACGCCCCGCAGTCGACGGCCGCGCCCCGAGCCTGGGGTGTCCTCGCTCTACACCGCGGTGCCGTTCCGCCAGGACGCCAGTGTGTTGATGATCGGAGAGCGGACCAACGCCAACGGGTCGCGGGCGTTCCGTGACGCCATGCTCGCCGAGCGCTTCGAGGACTGCGTTGAGATCGCTCGCGCGCAAACCAGGGACGGCGCACACCTGCTTGACCTCAATGTCGACTACGTCGGCCGCGACGGCGCCGCGGACATGGCCGAGCTGGCCGGGCGGCTGGGCACTGCCTCGACGTTGCCGATCATGCTGGACTCCACCGAGCCCGAGGTTCTGCGTGCTGGCCTGGAACGTCTCGGCGGCCGCTGCACCGTCAACTCGGTGAACTTCGAGGACGGCGATGGGCCCGGCTCGCGCTATCAGCGCATCATGGAGCTGGTCCGCGAGCATGGTGGCGCGGTGGTGGCGCTGTGCATCGACGAGCAGGGCCAGGCCCGCACCGCTGAGTGGAAGGTGCAGGTGGCGTCGCGGCTGATCGAGGATCTGACCGCATCCTGGGGTATGCATACCTGCGACATCATCGTCGACTGTCTCACCTTCCCCGTCTCCACCGGACAGGAAGAGACGCGCCGCGATGCGCTGGAAACCATCGAGGCGATCCGCGAGCTCAAGCGGCGCTATCCGGACGTGCAGACCACTCTCGGGGTGTCCAACGTCTCCTTCGGTCTCAACCCGGCTGCCCGCCAGGTGCTCAACTCGGTGTTCCTGCACGAATGCGTGCAGGCCGGGTTGGACACCGCCATCGTGCACGCCTCGAAGATCATCCCGATGGCCCGGATCCCCGACGAGCACCGGGCTGTGGCGCTGGATCTGGTCTACGACCGGCGGCGCGATAACTACGACCCGCTGCAGGCGCTGATGGCGCTGTTCGAGGGCGTCACGACCTCATCGTCGAGGGAATCCCGGGCAGCCGAGCTGGCCGCGCTGCCGCTGTTCGAGCGGCTGGAGCGGCGGATCGTCGACGGGGACCGCAACGGGCTGGCCGAGGACCTCGACGCCGCGTTGGAGCAGCGACCCGCACTGCAGATCATCAACGACACCCTGCTGTCCGGGATGAAGACCGTGGGTGAGCTGTTCGGCTCGGGTCAGATGCAGCTGCCGTTCGTGCTGCAGTCGGCCGAAGTGATGAAGGCGTCCGTCGCGCACCTCGAACCTCACATGGAGCGTTCCGAAGACGACAGCGGCAAGGGGCGCCTGGTGCTCGCCACCGTCAAGGGTGACGTGCACGACATCGGCAAAAACCTGGTGGACATCATCTTATCCAACAACGGCTACGAGGTGATCAACCTCGGCATCAAGCAGCCCATCAGCGCGATCCTGCAGGCCGCCACGGAGCACCGAGCGGACGCCATCGGGATGTCCGGGCTCCTGGTCAAGTCGACGGTGATCATGAAGGAGAACCTGGAAGAGATGAACTCCCGGGGGCTGTCCGACACGCCGGTGCTGCTCGGTGGGGCGGCGCTGACCCGGGCCTACGTGGAGGATGACCTCGCCGATCTGTATCCAGGGGAGGTCCGCTACGCCCGGGACGCCTTCGAGGGCCTGCGGTTGATGGACTCGATCATGACTCGGAAGCGCGGCGGCACGGTGCTGGCCGACCCGAAAGAGGAGACCCGGGCGGCCGAGCGCAAGGCCCGCCGGCAGCGGTCGCTGCGCATTGCGCAGGCCCGTCGAGACCGCGACACCGGCACCGAGGAGCCGATGCCGGCGCGCTCTGAGGTGGCCACCGACGTCCCGATCCCGATCCCGCCGTTCTGGGGTTCGCGGGTGGTCAAGGGCATTCACGCGGCTGAGTTCACCACGATGCTCGACGAGCGGGCTACCTTCCTAGGGCAGTGGGGCCTGCGCGGGTCGCGGAGTGAGGACGGCCCGTCCTATGAGGACCTGGTGGAAACCGAGGGGCGCCCCCGGCTGCGCTACTGGCTGGATCGGTTGACCACCGAGGGGGTGCTCGCGCACGCCGCGGTGGTCTACGGGTACTTCCCGGCGATCGCCGAGGGCGACGCGCTGATCGTGCTCACCGAACCCCGGCCCGACGCCGCCGAACGGTTCCGCTTCACCTTCCCCCGCCAGCGCCGCGACCGCCGGCTGTGCCTGGCGGATTTCTACCGGCCGCGGCAGGCCGCGCAGGGTGCCGGCGAGGTCGACGTGCTGCCACTGCAGCTGGTGACGATGGGGCAGGCGATCGCCGACTACGCGGCTGAGCTGTTCGCCAAGGACTCCTACCGCGACTACTTGGAGGTTCACGGCCTGGGCGTGCAGCTGACCGAGGCGTTGGCCGAGTACTGGCACCGGCGGATCCGGGAGGAGCTTCGCTTCGCCTCGGGCGCGGTGCTCGCCGAGGACGATCCCGCGCAGGTGGAGGAGTTCTTCAAACTCGGCTACCGGGGCGCCCGCTACTCGCTGGGCTACGGGGCCTGCCCTGAGCTGGAGGACCGTGCGAAAATCGTCGAGCTGCTGGCGCCGGATCGCATCGGCGTGACGCTGTCCGAGGAGTTCCAGCTGCACCCCGAGCAGTCCACCGACGCCATCGTCGCCCACCACCCGGAAGCGAAGTACTTCAATGCCTGAGGGCTCGTGAAGACGTTCGACGAGCTCTTTGCTGAGCTCGCGGATCGTGCCCGGACCCGGCCCGCCGGATCGGGCACGGTGGCGGCGCTGGACGCCGGGGTGCACGCGCAAGGCAAGAAGGTCCTCGAGGAGGCCGGCGAGGTGTGGATCGCGGCCGAGCACGAGTCCGACGAACGGTTGGCGGAGGAGATCTCGCAACTGCTC
The DNA here is from genome assembly GCA_963717245.1 of uncultured Actinomycetota bacterium. Taxonomy (GTDB): domain Bacteria; phylum Actinomycetota; class Actinomycetes; order Mycobacteriales; family Pseudonocardiaceae. The sequence goes on from CAVQVV010000011.1 coordinate 74,056, forward strand.
TACCGCGTGCAGGTGCTGATGCTCGGCCGGGGAATCACCACCACCGACGTCTACCGCTACTTGTGAGGTATTGATGAGCTCGACGAACGGCGGTGACGGGATGTTGCGGGTCGCGTTACCCAGCAAGGGAACGCTAGCGGGCCCCGCCTCGGAGATGCTGATGGAGGCGGGCTACCGGCAACGGCACGACGCCAAGGATCTGGCCGTCATCGACACCGCGAACGACGTGGAGTTCTTCTTTCTCAGGCCCCGGGACATCTCGGTCTACGTGGGTTCCGGTGAACTGGATCTCGGGATCACCGGTCGCGATCTGGTACTCGACTCCGAGGCGCCGGTCATCGAGCGGCTCGCGCTCGGCTTCGGCGGGTCCACCTTCCGCTACGCCGCCCCGGCGGGTCGGGACTGGAAGGTCGATGATCTGGAGGGGCTGCGGGTGGCCACTGCATACCCCCGCCTGGTCAACGCCGACTTGGCCCGGCACGGGGTCCACGTCACCCTGATCCAGCTGGACGGCGCGGTGGAGATCTCGGTGCAGTTGGGCGTGGCTGATGCGATCGCCGACGTGGTCGGGTCCGGTCGCACCCTGCGCCAGCACGGTCTGGCGGCCTTCGGTGACTCGATCTGCTCCTCGGAGGCCGTGCTCGTGGAGCGCTCCGGTGCGGCGCCGTCGCCGGAACGGGCGCAGCTCATCGCGCGGCTGCAGGGCGTGGTGTTCGCCCAGCAGTACCTGATCCTCGACTACGACTGCCCCCGCACCCTGCTGGACGAAGCGATCGCCATCACGCCTGGGTTGGAGTCACCGACGCTGGCTCCGCTGGCCGATCCCGGGTGGGTCGCGGTTCGGGCGATGGTTCCCCGCAGAGACGCCAACCGGATCATGGATGAACTCTCCGCTCACGGCGCCAAGGCGATTCTGGCCAGCGACATCCGCTCCTGCCGGTTGTGAGTCGCTACTCCACTTGGTCGCGTGCGGTCTCGGCGCCCGCCCCGGCGGGGTCCGGCCAGCCCGGGTAGGTGGGTGGCAGGCCGCCGAACGCGGGGCAGCGCGGCTTGTGATCGCACCAGTTACACAGCCGGCTCGGGTTCGGGCGGAAGTCACCGCTGCGGGCGGCCCGCCGGATCGCTGACCAGATCGCGACAAGGGTCCGCTCGAAGCGGAGCAGCTCCGCCTCGTCGGGGGTGTAACTCAACGCCTGCCGATCAGCCAGGTACAGCAGGCGCAGTTGGCGCGGCACCACCCCGCGGATGCGCAGCAGCACCAGCGCGTAGAACTTCATCTGGAACAGGGCCTTGGATTCGAAGAGCTCCCGCGGTGCGGAACCGGATTTGTAATCCACCACGCGGATCTCCCCGGTGGCTGCGACGTCGAGCCGGTCGATGTATCCCCGCAGCACCAACGGTTCGGCATCCCCGATATCGCTGGCGGCCAACTCCGCCTCTACCAGCAGCTCGCAAGCCTCGGGCGCGATGAGGCGTGGATCCTCCAGCACGAAGTAGGCATCGACGAGCGCCCGTGCCGAATCGAGCCACTCGGCGAGCTCCGGATCCCCGGGGCCGGCGAACAGCTCAGCCAGCTCCGGGCTATCGGCCAACACGTCGCCCCAGGCGGGCTCGACCAGCTCACGCCCGGCCGCGGAGTCTCGCTGATCGGGGGATAGGGCGAAGAGCCGCTCCAGCACGGTATGCACCACGGTGCCGCGGACCTGCGACCGGCTCGGCGTCTCGGGCAGCCGGTCGACCGCCCGGAACCGGTACAGCAGCGGGCACTGCTTGAAATCCGCTGCCCGCGACGGTGACAGGGCCGGCCGCCGGCGTCCGGCAGGGCCGGTGGCGCTTATCGTAAGCGAACCGCCAACCAGGATCTCGGTCATGGCTCGCAGGGTAGGCCAGGCCCCCGACAGCCCCCGACAGCGCTGTGCAGCCGCCCGAACACCGATCTGTCACCATGACCGCCTGTGACTCGAGTCAGCGGACCGTTCCAACCCGGCGATCGGGTGCAGCTCACCGACCCCAAGGGGCGCCGGCACACCGTTGTGCTGGAGACCGGCGGCCAGTTCCACACTCACCGTGGTGCGGTAGTCCACGATGATCTGATCGGGCTGCCTGAGGGCAGCGTCGTCACCTCCGCCGCGGGAACGCAGTACCTCGCGTTGCGCCCGCTGCTGGCCGACTACGTGCTGTCGATGCCGCGCGGCGCGCAGGTGATCTATCCCAAGGACGCGGCGCAGATCCTGATGTTCGGCGACATCTTCCCCGGTGCGAGGGTACTCGAAGCCGGTGCCGGCTCGGGGGCGTTGACCTGCTCGCTGCTCCGAGCGGTCGGGGAGCACGGCAGCGTGATCTCCTACGAGGCGCGCGCGGATCACGCCGAGCACGCCGCACGCAACGTCGAACAGTTCTTCGGGTCGGTGATGCCGAACTGGCAGCTCAGGGTCGCCGATGTGGCCACGCACCCCGCCGACCAGCCGGTCGATCGCGTGGTGCTGGACATGCTCCATCCCGGTGAGCCGCTGCCCGCGGTGTCGGCCGCGCTGGTTCCCGGTGGCGTGCTCACCGTCTACGTGGCGACCACCACCCAGCTCTCCCGCATTACCGAGGCGCTGCGCGAAGCCGGCTGCTACACCGAGCCGCAGGCCTGGGAGACCCTGCTGCGGCCCTGGCACGTGGTCGGGCTGGCGGTTCGCCCTGAGCACCGGATGGTGGCGCACACGGCGTTCCTGCTCACCGCTCGGCGGTTGGCGCAGGGCGTCGTGGCGCCCACCCCGCGCCGGCCCAGCCGGTCCAACCGGCGTCTGTGACCGCGAGCCGTCCCGAGTTGGTCTGCCGTTGACTCCCGGTTCTGCCACGCCGTCCCGTACCGTAAGTGGTCTCGGAGAACCATGCGGGAGGAGGTGCCTCGTGCCGCACGACTATTCCAGCGACCGAGCCGCTGACGGTCGAGACCGCATCGACCCAGCGCTCGCTGCTCAGATCAGGGTCCTCGAGGATGAGGTGACGCTGTTGCGCCGCCGGCTGACCGAGTCCCCTCGGCATTTCCGGTTGCTCGAGGAGCGCCTCGCCGAGGCCTCCGTCTCGGTGAGCCAGCTCACCGAGCGCAACGCCAAACTGGTGGAGACACTGCGCGAGGCCCGCGGGCAGCTCCTCGCGCTGCGTGACGAGGTCGACCGGCTGGCTCAGCCGCCGAGTGGCTATGGCGTGTTCCTCTCCTGCTTCGACGACGGCTCGGTGGACGTGTTCACCTCCGGGCGCCGGATGCGGGTGGCGGTGTCGCCGGCGGTCGAGGTGCCGCAGCTACGCCGCGGGCAGAGTGTGCGGCTCAATGAGGCGCTGACCGTGGTGGAGGCGGGCACCTTCGAGTCGACCGGTGAGGTGTGCGCGCTGCGCGAAGTGCTCAGCTGTGGCCTGCGGGCGCTGGTCCTCGGGCACGCTGACGAGGAGCGCGTGGTGTGGCTGGCCGACCCGTTGCTGCCGGGCCCGGACAACCCCGACGCCGTGCCGCTGAAGCCGGGGGACTCGCTACTGGTGGACACCAAGGCCGCGTACGCCTACGAGCGAGTGCCCAAAGCGGAGGTCGAGGACCTCGTGCTGGAGGAGGTTCCCGACGTCGGGTACGAGGACATCGGCGGTCTGGCCAGCCAGATCGAGCAGATCCGCGATGCCGTCGAGCTGCCGTTCCTGCACGCCGAATTGTTCCGTGAATACGAACTGCGCCCACCCAAGGGCGTGTTGCTCTACGGCCCTCCCGGCTGCGGTAAAACTCTGATCGCCAAGGCGGTGGCCAACTCACTGGCCAAGAAGGTGGCCCAGGTCCGCGGGGACACCGATGCCAAGAGCTACTTCCTCAACATCAAGGGACCGGAGCTGCTCAACAAGTACGTCGGAGAAACCGAGCGGCATATCCGGCTGATCTTCCAACGGGCCCGGGAGAAGGCATCCGAGGGAACTCCGGTTATCGTGTTCTTCGACGAGATGGACTCGATATTCCGTACCCGCGGATCGGGCGTTTCCTCCGATGTCGAGACGACGATCGTGCCGCAGTTACTCAGTGAGATCGATGGTGTGGAGGGATTGGAGAACGTCATCGTCATCGGCGCCTCCAACCGCGAGGACATGATCGATCCGGCGATCCTGCGGCCGGGACGGCTCGACGTGAAGATCAAGATCGAGCGCCCGGACGCCGAGGCGGCCAGGGACGTCTTCTCCAAGTACCTGACGACGACGCTCCCGCTGCACGCCGACGACCTCGCCGAATTCGCGTTGGACCGCAAAGCCTGCATTCACGCGATGATCCAGGGCACCGTCGAGCGCATGTACGCCGAGAGCGAGGAGAACCGTTTCCTGGAGGTCACCTACGCCAACGGGGACAAGGAAGTCCTCTACTTCCGGGACTTCAACTCCGGTGCGATGATCCAGAACATCGTCGACCGGGCGAAGAAGAAAGCCATCAAGTCGGTGCTGGAGACCGGTCAGCCGGGATTGCGCATGACGCATCTCCTCGACTCCATCGTCGATGAGTTCGCCGAGAACGAGGACCTGCCCAATACCACCAACCCGGACGACTGGGCCCGGATCTCGGGTAAGAAGGGCGAGCGGATCGTCTACATCCGCACCCTGGTCACCGGCAAGAACGCCGACTCGGGCCGAGCCATCGACACCGCCACCAACACCGGCCAGTACCTGTAAGGCGCCCTGTGTGCCGCGTTCTGCATCCAGAACGCGGCACACAGCGGTCACAGGACTATCGGGCGGTCGAACTCGGTGTTGTCGATGGTTACGTCGGCGAACGGCACCGGCTCAACTTCGGCGAGGTAGAAGCATTCGGCGGGCAGGTAGCGGGTTCGGTGCAGGGTCTCGGCCTCGAAACCGGCCCAATACTGATCACGTTCCGCGCCGCGCCGTACCGATGTTTCTGGGTCCACGTCCAGCCAGATACGGAAGTCCCAGTAGCGGTTGATCTCTGGACGGAACGCGAAGACCCCGTCCACGATCAGCACGGTGTCCGGGGCCAGTTGGGTCAGCACCGACGAATGATCTACTTGGGTCAGTGGGTCGATGCTGCAGAGCGCACATTCGCCCGAGCCAAGGGGGCGGCTGCCGAAGCGTCGAGACTGACTGCTGCACGAGCGTGTGAGCTGACTCCGCGACGCGACGGTATGCGAAGTCCTGCGCGCCGGCCAGATCACCGGATGTGCTCGTCGCGCGGCGCGCTGCCGGTGTCGATGCTCGTGACGTCGATGTCAACGGTCACTGACGAGCCGTCCAGGTGCCGGCGACGTACCCGGCTCATAGCAGCGGTCATGAGTTCACCTCCGTGTTTGAGACCACAATGTGAAGGTTCAAAAATTTTCTGTCGTTCATGCGGGCCCCGCCAGTGGACTCGCTGGCCGTACGCTGGCCGTATGCGCCGGATCATGGGGACTGAGGTGGAGTACGGCATCTCAGTGCCCGGGGACAGCACCGCCAACCCGGTCCTGACGTCGACCCAGGTCGTGCTGGCCTACGCTGCCGCCGCGGAGGTACCGCGAGCTAAGCGAGCCCGGTGGGACTACGAGGTGGAGTCCCCGCTGCGGGATGCCCGCGGGTTCGACCTGGGCGTCCCCGGAATGGCGCAGCCTGATCCAGAACTCGATGATCTGGGCGCGGCGAACGTCATCCTCACCAACGGCGCCCGGCTCTACGTCGACCACGCGCACCCGGAATTCTCCGGCCCTGAGGTCACCAACGCGCGCGACGCGGTGATCTGGGACAAGGCCGGTGAGCGGATCATGGAAGAAGCCGCGTTGCGCGCCCGCACCGTGCCCGACCAGCCGCCCTTTCAGCTGTACAAGAACAACGTTGATGGCAAGGGCGCCTCCTACGGGACCCACGAGAACTACCTGATGGCGCGCTCCACGCCGTTCACGATGGTCATCGCCGGGTTGACCCCGTTTTTCGCCTCCCGTCAGGTGTTCTGCGGGTCCGGTCGGGTAGGTCTCGGCCCTGCCGGGGAGCACGCCGGTTTCCAGCTATCGCAGCGAGCGGATTACATCGAGGTTGAGGTCGGCCTGGAGACGACCCTCAAACGCGGCATCATCAACACCCGGGACGAGCCGCATGCCGATGCCGACAAGTACCGGCGACTGCACGTCATCATCGGTGACGCCAACCTTGCCGAATACTCCACCTACCTCAAGGTCGGTACCACGGCGCTGGTGCTGGATCTGATCGAGGCCGGCGAACGCTTCGACGACCTGCGCCTGGTCGAGGCGGTGCGAGCAGTACACACGATCAGCCGTGACCCGTCGCTGAAGGCGACTGTGGAAGTGGCCGGCGGTCGCCATTTCACCGGTCTCGATCTGCAGCGCGAGTACCACGATCGGGTCTCCCGGTTCTTCGCGCGGGAAGGCACCCCGGATGGCAGTGCTGACGACGCCGATCATGTGTTGAGCACCTGGGGTGAGGTCCTCGACGCGCTCGCTCGGGATCCGATGGAGTGCGCTGACCGGCTGGACTGGCCGGCTAAGTTGCAGATACTCGAAGGCTATCGAGCTCGAGACGGTCTGGGCTGGGCCTCACCCCGGCTGCAACTGGTCGATCTGCAGTACGCCGACGTGCGGATGCACAAGGGCTTGTACAACCGACTGGTCGCCCGCGGGTCGATGAAGCGGCTGGTGACCGAGGAGGAGGTACGCGCAGCCATCACCCGGCCACCGGAGGACACCCGTGCGTATTTCCGTGGTCGGTGTCTGCAGCGCTACGCCACCGAGGTGGCCGCGGCATCGTGGGACTCGGTGATCTTCGATCTCGGCCGCGAATCCTTGGTGCGCATCCCGACCCTGGAACCGCTGAGGGGCACCCGTGCGCATGTGGGGGCGCTGCTGGACGCCTCGAGTACCGCGGCGGAGCTGGTGGCGGCGCTCACCCGAGGCTGATCACTCGACTGGTCTGGCAGTTTTGTCGGTGTAGCTGGGTACTGTTGCGACAGAGACAACTCGATCCGGGAGGCGAAATGTCCCAGGAGAAGGTGCAGCGCCAAGGCGGCGGTGGAGACGACGAGACGGGCGACGGTGCGCCAGCTGGTCAGGAACGTCGGGAGAAGCTCGGCGAGGACGTGGACGCGATCCTCGACGAAATCGACGATGTGCTCGAAGAGAACGCCGAGGACTTCGTCCGGGCCTATGTCCAGAAGGGCGGCCAGTGACAGGCCACCCCAACGGTCCGGGCATCATGCTCGGTACGGCGGGTAACTGGCACTGCTACCCGGCAGAGTTCAGCAACGGAAGCTAGGAGACGATCACAGCGGATGGACCAGTCCTCGGTCGGACGGTATCCGGGCGCAGCCCTGCCGGCGTCGTACTTCATGGTGGGTAGCTCGTCGTTCACCGATTTTCTCGCTGCGACGTCCCCTGATCTGTTGCCCGGACGGCGAGTGAGCGGAGCGGGCACGGTGCCGGCTGGTGGTGAACCGGTGGTCGGCCGGCATGGGACGACGATCGTTGCGGCCGTCTTCCGGGGTGGGGTGCTCATCGCGGGGGACCGCCGCGCGACGGCCGGCAACCTGATAGCCCAGCGCGACATGGAGAAAGTGTTCGTCGTCGACGACTACGCCGCGGTGGGCATCGCCGGGACGGCGGCTGTTGCAGTGGAGATGGTGCGATTGTTCGCCGTCGAGCTGCAGCACTACGAGAAGATCGAAGGGGTGCAGCTGACCCTCGACGGTAAGGCGAACAGACTGGCTGGCATGGTTCGAGGGAATCTCGAAGGTGCCATGCGGGGGCTGGCGGCAGTGCCGTTGTTCGTCGGTTACGACCTTGATGCCACCGACCCCGAGCGGGCCGGTCGGATTGTCTCCTACGACGTTGTCGGCGGCCGGTACGACGAGACGCTCGGTTACCACTCGGTGGGTTCAGGGTCGTTGTTCGCCCGCTCATCGATGAAAAAGTTGCATGACCCCATGATGGAGGCTGACGCCGCCGTCCGGGTCGCGATGGAGGCCCTTTACGACGCCGCCGACGATGACAGCGCGACCGGCGGCCTGGACGCGGTTCGCCAGATCTACCCGGTGGTGATCACGATCACCGCAGCGGACGGGGCACTGCGGATGTCCGACGAGCAGGCCGGTCAGGTCGCCGACCTTGTGGTGGAAACCCGCAAGCGCAAACCTGGCGGCTGACAGCTACTCTCGTCTTTCCCCTGATCCGTCTGGCACCCAGGAGCTCACGCTGTGACGATGCCGTTCTATGCCTCGGTCGAGCAGGTCATGCGCGACCGCTCGGAGCTCGCTCGCAAGGGCATCGCCCGAGGTCGCGGTGTCGTCGTGCTGAGTTACTCGCGCGGGGTGCTGTTCGTCGCCGAGAACCTGTCTACCGCGCTGCACAAGGTCTCGGAGATCTACGATCGCATCGGCTTCGCTGCCGTCGGCCGATACAACGAGTACGAGAACCTCCGCCAAGCCGGGATCAGGCACGCCGACGTTCGCGGCTACTCCTACGACCGGCGTGATGTCACCGGGCGGGCCTTGGCCAACGCCTACGCCCAGACTCTTGGCACGATCTTCTCCGAGCAGCACAAGCCCTTCGAGGTGGAACTGTGCGTCGCGGAGGTGGGCGCCAATCCGGACTCGGATCAGCTGTATCACCTGACCTACGATGGTTCGATCGGTGACGAGCCGGACTTCGTCGTGATGGGCGGCCAGGCTGACGTCATCTCCACGGCTCTCAAGGAATCTTTCCGGCAGGACATGGACACCGCCGAGGCTGTCGCTGCCGCGGTGGCCGCCCTGAGCTCGGTCTCCACCAGTGTCGTCAACGGAACCGGCGCGCGCACGCTGGGAGTCGGGCAGCTCGAGGTCGCGGTGCTGGACCGGTCCCGTCCGCGGCGCGCCTTCCGCCGGATCACCGGGGCCGCCCTCACTGCATTGCTCACCAGCACCGGGACTGCGCCCACCGAAAGTGCTGCCGCGGAGACTGCGCAGGCCGACGACGCGGCCGACGCGACGTCAGACACTGGTGGCGATGTCGACGGCACGAACGGTGAGCCATCCAGCACCGGCACCTGACTGGCGGGTGCCCTCAGTGCTCCGAGTCCGGACGGTAGACCTTCAGCGCAGCGGGTTGGGTGAAGAATCGGAAACTGTGGCCCTTCCCGATGACCTCACCGTCGGTAGCCAGCGCGAGTGGTCGCCCGAGGATCTCGACTCGTAGCTCGGCGCACTCCCGCTGGACGTAGGTGCGGCTCCTTTGCAGCGCTCCGGCCAGCGCCCCGATGATGAACCGGGTCCGGGACAGCCGCACGTCGGCGCGGACGTAGCGGACGTCGATCAGTCCCGTATCGAGCCGGTGCCGGGTTGCGGCGGCGAAACCGCGGGGTCGGTAGAGCCCGTTGCCCACGAATACCAGCCATACCTTGCGCGGGACGCCGTCGATGCGCGCCACCAGCGGATCCGCCTCCCGGAGCACCCGGATCAGGGCGAGTGCGGCCGCCGGCCATTTGCCCAAGCGTGATTCCCTACGCTCCCGCAGCTGTACCAGGTCGGGGTATCCGCCGAGGCTGGCAGTGTTGAGGAACCAATGTGGGGGCGCGTCGTCGATCTGAACCGCTCCCAGGTCCACCGTCATCGCGCTGCCGTCCTGAACTGCCTTGACGACGTCGGACAGCTCGGTCACCCCGATATCCCGGGCGAAATGGTTCAGCGTGCCGGCCGGAACCACCACCAGCGGCAGGCCTCTGCTGGCGGCCACTGCGGCCACTGCCGCCACTGTACCGTCGCCGCCGGCGACCCCAAGTGCCCGCACTGGCGCCTCCGCGGCGTCCAGCTCGGCCTCCAGATGCTTGGTCAGATCACCATCAGATTCGGCGAACAGCTGCCGAGCTGCCGGCCAGGCGTCGGCCAACTCCCTACCGGGGTGCTCACCTTCGGCTCCCGAGCTCGGATTGATCATCATGACGAGACCCTCGCCATCGGGTAGCGCGGGCACTCGCGCGGCGTGACTGCTCTCGGCCGATTCGCCGACCCGCAGCGGCCACCACCGGCGGGTGGCCAGCGCGATACCGGTACCCATCAGCATCCCGGCGGCCACGTCAGAGGGCCAGTGCGCTCCGGTATGCACCCGGGAGTAGGCCACCGCTGCCGCGACCGGAGCCACCACCAGGCCCACCGCGGGGCTTTCCATCGCCACCGCGGTGGCGAACGCCGCCGCCGAGGCCGCGTGGCCGGAGGGGAACGATGAGGACCTCGGATGATTGCGCAGCGCCAGCCGGCGCGCCACGGAGAGGGTCGCGTAGGCCGGGCGCCGGCGCGGCGTCAGGGGTTTGGCCAGAGCGTTGATGGTGACACTGGCCCCCGCGATCGCAACCACGCCGCGCAGCGCGCCGCGCCGGGCCGGGCCCTTGCGGCTTGCCAGCACCGCAGCCATCGCGAACCACAGCAGGCTGTGGTTCGCGGCCGTGGTGAGCCCCCTCAGAGCCGGGTCGGCGGGCCAGCGGGGAATGACCGCGCTGCGACGCACCAGCTCGCGGTCGACCCGGTTGATCTCTCGCGCTACTCGGCGCAACCAGTCCTGCACCGTTACAGCTTAAGTGAGCCCGTACGGAGGGCCTGCAAGACGGCCCGAGCGGCCTAGGGTGGAAGGCATGCAGCGGCGGATCTTCGGCATTGAAACCGAGTTCGGGGTTACCTGCACCTTCCACGGCCAGCGCAGGCTGTCGCCGGACGAGGTTGCCCGTTACCTGTTTCGCCGGGTGGTTTCGTGGGGTCGCTCATCGAACGTCTTCCTACGCAACGGCTCCCGGCTCTACCTCGACGTGGGCTCCCATCCGGAGTACGCCACCGCCGAGTGTGACAACCTGGCTCAACTGGTGATCCACGACAAGGCCGGCGAACGGATCCTCGAAGATCTGCTGGTCGATGCCGAGCGGCGGCTGGCCGACGAGGGTATCGGCGGGGACATCTTCCTGTTCAAGAACAACACTGACTCCGCGGGTAACTCCTACGGCTGCCACGAGAACTACCTGGTGGGGAGGGCTGGAGAGTTCTCGCGGATCGCCGACGTGCTGTTGCCCTTCCTGGTCACCCGGCAGCTGATCTGTGGCGCGGGAAAGGTGCTGCAAACACCGCGCGGCGCGGTGTACTGCCTGTCGCAGCGGGCTGAGCACATCTGGGAGGGGGTCTCCTCGGCGACCACCCGATCCCGCCCGATCATCAACACTCGCGATGAGCCGCACGCCGACGCCGAGCGGTATCGCCGCCTGCACGTCATCGTCGGGGATTCGAACATGTCCGAGGTGACCACTTTGCTCAAGGTGGGCACCGCCAACCTGGTCTTGGAGATGATCGAGGAGGGCGTCGCATTCCGCGACTTCACCCTGGACAACCCGATCCGGGCGATCCGCGAGATCAGCCACGACCTCACCGGCCGGCGCGGAGTGCGGTTGGCCGGTGGACGCGAGGCCTCGGCATTGGATATCCAACGGGAGTACTACGCGCGCGCCGTGGATCACGTCGCGCAGCGCGGGTCCGACCCACTGACCGATCGGGTGATGGAGCTGTGGGACCGCACTCTGAACGCGGTGGACCAGCAGAATCTCGCCCTGATCGACCGTGAGATCGACTGGGCGATCAAGCACCGGCTGATTGAGCGCTACCGAGCCAAGCATCGGATGGACCTGTCCAACGCACGGATCGCTCAGCTGGACCTCGCTTACCACGATATCCGGCGCGGCCGCGGGTTGTTCGACCTGCTGCAGCGCAAGGCCCTGGTCGACCGCGTGACCGACGACGGCGAGATCGAGGCTGCCAAGGACACCCCGCCGGCCACCACCCGGGCCAAGCTCCGCGGCGACTTCATCGCCGCCGCTCAGGCCGCCGGCCGCGACTTCACCGTCGACTGGGTACACCTCAAGCTCAACGACCAGGCCCAGCGCACCGTGCTGTGCAAAGATCCGTTCCGCGCCGTCGACGAGCGGGTTGAGAGGCTCATCGCTTCGCTCTGAGCCCACAGTTAGGCTGCACGCCGTGTCGTCTGCCCGCGCTGAGCGTCTGGTCAATCTGGTGCTGTGCCTGCTGTCCAGCCGGCAGTACCTGCCCGCCGAGCGGGTCCGGCGAACGGTGCCCGGTTACGCCGACGCTGCCTCCGATGAGGCGTTCTTCCGGATGTTCGAACGGGACAAGGCTGAACTTCGCGAGCTGGGCGTCCCGCTGGAGACCGGGCGGATCCCGGGATTCGAGGCCGGCGAGGGTTACCGCATCGCGCGCCGGGACTATGAGCTCCCAGACATCGACCTCGAGCCCGACGAGGCCGCCGCTGTCGCGCTGGCCGCTCGGCTGTGGGATTCCTCGCAGTTGGCCGGTGCCGCCCATGGCGCGCTGCTGAAGCTGCGGGCCGCCGGGGTGGAGGTGGACACCGAGCCTTCACTGGTCGTCCAACCACGGGTGCGCGCCACCGAGCCGGCGCTGACCCCGTTGATCTCGGCGGTCCAGGCCGGGCAGTTGGTGACATTCCCCCACCGCAGGCATCCGGCCGAGCAGCCCACGGCGCGCACCCTCGAGCCGTGGGGAGTGGTCTCCTGGCGGGGCCGCTGGTACGTGGCGGGTCACGACCGAGACCGGGATGCGACCCGCTGTTTCCGGGTCTCCCGGATCGCTGGTCCGGTGCGCACCATCGGCGCCCCGGGAGCGGTGCAACGCCCAGCGGGAGTGGATCTCCTGAAGATCGTGGCGCGTTCCGCGGAACCGCCACCAGCAGCGAACAAGGCCCGGCTATGGCTGGCCGACGGGCGCGCGTACGGCCTGCGCCGGCAGGCGACGGTGCTGGGCCGGATGACTGTGGACGACGTGGCCGGCGATGTGGTCACGGTGGAGCTGCCGGGCCATGACGTCGCCGCCCGGTGGATCGCCGGGCTGGGTCCGGACGCCGTTGTACTGGAGCCCGCCGAACTGGCTACCGCGGTGCGCGCGCGGCTGCTGGCGGCCGCCGGGAGCGCTGGCTGATGGAGGGCGTCGCGCGGCGGTTGCCTCGGCTGTTGGCCTTGGTGCCTTACCTACTGCTTCGACCCGGTGTGCCGATCGAGGAGGCGGCAGCGGACTTCTCCGTCACGGTCCCGCAGTTGCGCCGTGACCTGGAGCTGCTGTGGATGTGCGGGCTGCCCGGCTACGGGCCGGGCGATCTCATCGACCTCTCCTTCGAGGGAGACACCGTCACCGTCACCTTCGACGCCGGGATGCGACGCCCGCTGCGGTTGTCCGGCGCGGAGGCAACCGCGCTGGTGGTGGCGCTGCGAGCGCTGGCCGAGACACCCGGCGTGGTCGACGCCGGATCGGTGCGCCGCGCACTGGCCAAGATCGAGGCGGCAGCGGGCCAGGCCGACGGTGTCGTGGTCGGCTTGGCCACCCGGGAGGAGGCCGCGCTCAGCGCGGTGCGCGATGCGCTGGACCACCGCCGGGCGCTGCATATGCGGTACTACACCCCCGCCCGGGACACGGTGAGTGAGCGCACCGTGGACCCGATGCGCCTGCTCCTGGTGGAGGGTCGCAGCTACCTGGAGGCATGGTGTCGCTGGGCGCAGGAGGTGCGCCTGTTCCGGCTGGACCGCATCGAGCACGTCACGGCCCTGGATGAGCCGGCGATGCCCCCGCCGCACGCGCGCCCCACCGACGTCTCCGCCGGCCTGTTCCGCGCCCAACCCGACCAGCAGGTCGCCGTGCTCACCCTCGCCCCGGACGCTCGCTGGGTCGCCGAGTACTACCCGGTGGAGCAGCTGATCGAGGGCGAGGGCGGAGCTGCGACCGTGCGGATGCGCTACGCCGAGACTGGCTGGATGGTGCGTCTGGTCCTCGGATTGGGCGCCGACGTCGTGGTCCGGGAACCCGCCGAGCTGGCCGCGGCGGTGGCGCAGCGGGCGCTGGCGGCGGTCCGCCGGTCCGATCTCCTGCCGCAGTCCGAGGCGGGCTAACGTCATCGGGGTGCTCTACCTGATCAGCGCTCTGCTGGCGGCTGCCGGCGTCGTGGTGCTCTTCAGATCGCTGCTGCGAGTGGCCGGCCCAGCGCGGCGGCTGGCTGGCGCAGTGCAGCGCAGCCGCGCTGACCTCGCCGACCGCACCGGCTTACTCGCTACGCGGGTCGCGGCACTGCGGGTGGTGTTGGACCAGCGACGCCGCCGCCGCAACGCCGGACAGCTCCCACCGCGTAGCATCGGTCCCGCACCCAAAGCGAGAGAGGAGACCCACAGTGGGCATTCCGTCTGGCTGGGAGCTGGTCATCCTGCTTGTGGTTCTGGTACTGCTGTTCGGGGCGACCAAGCTGCCGACAGCCGCCCGAGCCGTCGGGCAGTCCATCCGAATCTTTAAAGCGGAGACGAAGGGAGCACGTTCTGAGCAGGAGGCGAGCGCGCCGGCACCGCAGCAGGTGAATCCGCCCCAGCGCGACAACGACGCTCTTTCCTGACGACGAGGATCGGTGAGCGGGATGCGTTTCCCGGCTGGGCCGGGCGGTCGGCGCAGGACCAATCCGGATGGCTCCATGACCCTCATGGAGCACCTGTATGAACTGCGCAACCGGTTGTTCATCGCGTTGTGCGCGGTCGGGTTCGGCGGCGTTCTCGGGTTCGTCTGGTGGGGGGTTTCGGCGTTCGGGGTGCCCAGTCTCGGTGATCTGATCACTCGCCCGTACTGTGCGCTACCCCCGACGCTGCGGCTGACCCCGAACCCAGGCCGGTGCCAATTACTGCAGACCGCCCCTTTTGAGGTGTTCACCCTTCGAATGCAAGTCGGCCTGGCAGCGGGTGCGGTGCTGACCGCGCCGGTCTGGGTCTATCAGATATGGGCCTTCATCACACCGGGGCTGTACTCGAAGGAGCGTAAGTTCGCTGTCACCTTTGTCGGTGCGGCCAGTGTGCTGTTCGCCGGAGGCGCTGTCCTCGCCTACTACGTGGTACCCACGGGTCTTTCCTTCCTGGCGAACCTCGGCGGCGGCGAGTTCATCACCGCGCTGACCGGTGGCGCCTATATCGGTTTCCTGCTGACCATGCTCGCGGTCTTCGGCCTGACCTTCGAGTTGCCGCTGTTGGTCGTGATGCTCAACCGGGTCGGAGTGCTTCCGTATGCGAAGCTGAAACGCTGGCAGCGCGGCATCCTGTTCGGACTGTTCGTGCTGGCCGCCGTCGCCACCCCCGGCAACGACCCCATCTCGATGCTGGCCCTGGCCGGCGCGCTGGTCGTGCTCTTCGAGGCTGCAGTGCTGGTCGCCCGGCAGCACGACCGCGCCCTGGCCCGCCGGCGAGCCGAGCAGGGCTGGGACGATCTCGACCCCGACGAGCCGTCACCGCTGGATCATCACGTGGAGCCGGTGTCGGCGGATGACGCGACATCCCGTTACGACGACGCGACGTAGGGGACCGGGAGAGAGTCCACTCATGAAGGTTTTGGTGGCTGGCTCCTCTGGATTTGTCGGCAGGCGGCTGTGTCCCGCGTTGGAGCAAGCAGGCCACACAGTCCGAGCGATGACGCGCCGACCCGAGAAATATCATGGCGCGGGCGAGGCGGTTGGCGGCGACGTGCATGACGTCGAATCGCTGAGCGCTGCTCTCGTCGACTGCGATGCCGCCTACTACCTCGTGCATTCCCTCGACAACGCTGACTTCAAGCGGCGGGACGCCGAAGCAGCGCGCACCTTCGCCCGCGCTGCGGCCGAGGCGGGACTGCGCCGAATCGTGTACCTCGGGGGCCTCGGCGACGACGCCGACGACCTGTCAGCCCACTTGCGCAGCCGCCGTGAGGTGGAGGAGCTGCTTGGATCCAGTGGCGTACCGGTCACCACGCTGCGGGCCGGGATCATCGTCGGCCACGGCGGCATCTCCTGGGAGATGACTCGTCAACTGGTGGAACACCTGCCGATCATGGTCACCCCACTGTGGGTTCAGACGCGGACCCAGCCGATCGCGGTGGCCGATGTGGTGCGCTACCTGGTCGGTGTCCTAGAGGTTCCCGAAGCGGCCGCGCGCGCCTTCGACATCGGCGGACCGGACATTCTGGCCTATGTCGACATGATGCGCCGAGTCGCGGCGATCCAGGGTCGACCAATGCTGATAATCCCTGTGCCGCTGCTCTCGCCGCAACTGTCGTCGCTGTGGTTATCGCTGGTCACCGACGTCGACGTGCAGACCGGCCGCTCACTGATCGACTCGATGACCAATGAGGTGGTGATGCGTGAGCACAGCATCCGGCGACTGATCCCTTTCGAGCCCTTGGACTACGACAGCGCCGTACTTCAGGCCCTCGGTGAGCGGGCCAAGGCCAAGCGGGGGTCGTGACGCGCGCGGTGCGACAATGGCGCCGGCGCTGGGAGCGGCTAGCGGCGGCGCTGCCCTCCCCGGTGGTGGATCAGGGCCCCTGGGGTCGCAGCGAATCCGACACCGCGCTGCACCGTCGTCGCCGGGTCGTCGCCGGTGTCTCCCCGGCCGGCGCGGGACTGCTGGGCATGTCCCTGTCGACAAAACCCGGCTCCCCGCAGTAGCTCACCACGGAGCCTTCGCCGATGGATGATCGGTTGGAGCCGGTGCCCTCGAACTGACGCGGCATCCCGCTACGACGACGCGACGTAGGGCCCATGGGTCATACTCTGGGTCATGACCGTCATCCCCGGTGACCAGCGGCCACTCGCCGATGTCTTGGCCGAGCTCGAACGCAACAACGGCCGGGTGGACATCGCGCAGGATGGCCATACGGTGGCGGCTCTCGTGTCCGCTGAGTACCTTGAATCTCTGGAGGAGACCGTCGCGGTGGGCGCCGATCCGGAACTAGTGGCGGCGATCGCGGAGGGGGAGGCCGAGCTCGATGCTGGCCAGGGCATCGCCGCACACGACGTCGAGGTCGAGTTTTCGAACCGGCTGTGACGCAGTACACCGTCATCTACGCGCCTCGTGCTCGACGGGATTTGCGCAAGCTGCCAGGAAAGATCGCCACCGCCTGCGTCGAGTTCATCCGTACTGTCGTAGCGGAGGACCCCATCGGGTGGGTAAGCCGCTCGTCTCTCCGTGGGTCGGTAACTACTCGGCCCGGCGAGCCGAATGGCGGGTCATCTACCGCATCGATGACCACCAGGTCCTTATCGAGGTCGTCACTATCGCGCATCGCGCCGACGTCCACCGGCCACGATGATCACCGAGTTCGACACACAGCTCCGGCGCGAGGCGATGCAGTGGCTGACCGTCCGTACACATGATGGCGCCGCGTCGATCTCGTCCGCGGACCTGCTCGACTTCGAGATTGGCGGCAGGCAGTTCCGCCTCATGGACGCCCAACGCGGGATTCGCAAACCCAGGGAACTATCCGCGGCACTGTCAATCAGGACTGTCTATACGCCGGATGGCCAGACCCGGCCATATGACGACTCCGTGGGCTCGGACGGGTTGCTTCGCTATAAATGGCGCGGCGACAACCCAGATCAGGCGGAGAACAAGGCCCTTCGGGCCGCGATGGAAAATCGGCTACCGTTGATCTGGTTTTTTGGCGTCGGGCCCGGTATATACGAGCCGGTTTATCCGGTCTATCTGCTATGGGAAGAGCCAGATCATCGCCAGTTCGTCATTGACCCCGATGTGGCGAGGGGCTTGGTATCGGCCGGTAGTCCCGTCGAGGAGCGACTCCGTCGGTACATCCTGCGTGAGACCAGGCAACGGCTCCACCAGCCGGTGTTCCGTGCGACGGTGCTCCGAGCGTACGACACGCGCTGCGCAGTGTGCTCTCTCCGGCACGGAGAGCTACTCGACGCAGCTCACATCATCCCCGACCATGACGAAGCAGGAATCGCGGCAGTTCGTAACGGGATGTCGCTCTGCAAGATCCACCACGCGGCCTACGACTGCAACATTCTAGGCATCAGACCAGACCTCTTCGTCGAAATTCGATCGGACCTACTCCACGAAATCGACGGCCCGATGCTGCAGCATGGGCTACAAGAGCGGCATGGCCAACGTTTGATGTCAATTCCACGCACTCGGTCTGAGAAGCCGGACTCGTTGCTCCTACAACGACGGTACGAGCAGTTCCGAGCTGCAAGCTGAGCCCAACGGTGGCACAGCGAACTTCGTCACGGTCCCGCGCACTGCCGGCTGCTCAACAGGAACCGGCCACTGCGCCTCCGGTGCCTGTACGCCTCATGCTTGCCATCAACCCCCGCATACCGCGCGGTTGGCCACAAAGATCGCTGAAAGTGAGTTGTGGCCGTGCAGATGTGCACCGCTGCGGCGCACTTTCGGCGATCAAGGTGGCCGCTCGGCCTCGATCGCGTCGACGAGCAGCGGTCGGCGACCGGTCAACCGTATGATTCCGCGCTGTGCGCGCCACGCTGATCGTCAACCCGCGTGCCGGTCGTGGTGCGGCGACGCGGGTGGCCGGCACCGTGGCCGATACGTTGCGTGCCGCGGTGCCCGAGCTCGTCGCCACGGTGACCGCTGATCCGGCGGAAACTAGCAGGGTCGCCGCACAAGCCGCACAGCGCGGCGATGACGTGCTCGCTGTGCTCGGCGGGGACGGCACCGTGCACCTGGCCGCGCAGGCGCTCGCAGGCACCACGACCGCGCTGGCGGTACTGCCCAGCGGCAGCGGCAACGACCTGGCGACCGCGCTGGGCATCCCGGACGATCCGGTGCGGGCCGCCCAGCACATTGCCAAAAAGCTACGAGCCGGGCAGCGGCGGCGGATCGATCTGGGGCGGATCGAGGGCGCAGCCGGCTTCACCACCGTGTTGTGTAGCGGATTCGACGCGGCGGTGAACAAGCGGGCCAACGCGATGCGCTGGCCGACCGGGCCACGCAAGTATGACCTGGCGGTGCTGGCCGAGCTCGCCGCGTTGACCCCCAGGCCGGTGCGGGTCCGCACGAAAACCACCGACATGCAATGCGAGGCGATCTTGGTCGCGATCGGCAACGGATCCAGCTACGGCGGTGGGTTGCGGATCTGCCCGGACGCCACGCTGGCCGACGGGATGCTCAATGTGATCGTCATCGCCGCGGTGAGCCGGCGGCGGTTGCTGCGGGTATTCCCGGCGCTACGCACCGGTGCCCATGTGCACGAGCCGGAGGTGACCGTCCTGCAAGCCGCCACCGTGCGCATCGACGGCGACCCGGGCTGGCCGATCTACGCCGACGGGGAACCGCAGGGCACCTTGCCGGTGACGGTGCACTGCGAACCCGGGGCGCTCACCGTCGTCGCCTAGCCTGAGACGGTGGCCAACTCTCCCGCCGAGGCGTACGCCGCGGCCCGTCGGCGGACTACCTTCCCACGCCTCGACGAGTTCGCTGGCGGCCTGCCCTTCCAGCTTGATCCGTTCCAGCGCGAGGCGTGTGAAGCGCTGGAGGACGGCCACGGCGTACTGGTGTGCGCGCCCACCGGGGCGGGCAAGACGGTGGTCGGCGAGTTCGCGGTGCACCTGGCGTTGGCGCAAGGCGGCAAATGCTTCTACACCACGCCGATCAAGGCGCTGTCCAACCAGAAGTATGCCGATCTGGCGGCCCGGCACGGCGCGGGCGCCGTCGGCCTGCTCACCGGGGATACCTCGATCAACGGCGGTGCCTCGGTGGTCGTGATGACCACCGAGGTGCTGCGCAACATGATCTACGCCAGATCGTCCACGCTGGACGGGTTGGCCTACGTCGTGATGGACGAGATCCATTACCTCGCAGACCGGTTCCGCGGCGCGGTGTGGGAAGAGGTGATCCTGCACCTACCGGACAGCGTGCGGCTGGTCGGCCTGTCCGCCACGGTGAGCAACGCCGAGGAATTCGGCGAATGGCTCGTCGACGTCCGGGGCAACACCGCAGTGGTGGTCGATGAGCACCGTCCGGTGCCGCTGTGGCAACACATGATGGTCGGGTCCCGAATGTTCGACCTGTTCGCCGAGAACATCACCAGTGACCGGCTCACCGTCGATCCGCATCTGGTGCGGCGCGTGCAAGAGGTGGAGCGGCACAGCGGATGGGACCGCGGGCGCAGCGGCGGAGCCCGATTCCGGCCGCCGGCCCGGGTGGACGTCATCGCGCGGCTGGATCGGGACGGGCTGCTGCCGGCCATCACCTTCATCTTCAGCCGGGCCGGCTGCGAGGGCGCGGTCAACCAGTGCGTCCGCAGTGGGCTGCGCCTGACCACCCCGGAGGAGTCCGCCCTGATCCGCACGGTGGTGGACACCCGCGCAGCCGAGTTGCCCGAGGGCGACCTGGGCGTGCTGGGCTTCTGGGAATGGCGCGACGCGCTGGAGCGCGGCGTCGCAGCACACCACGCCGGGATGTTACCGGCGTTCAAGGAGACCGTGGAACAGCTGTTCGTCCGCGGGCTGGTCCGGGCGGTGTTCGCCACCGAGACCCTCGCGTTGGGGATCAACATGCCGGCCCGCACGGTGGTGCTGGAACGGTTGGTGAAGTACAACGGCGAAGCCCACGTCGACCTCACCCCCGGCGAGTACACCCAGCTCACCGGGCGGGCTGGGCGGCGCGGCATCGACGTCGAGGGCCATGCGGTGGTGCTGTGGCAGCCTGGTGTGGACCCGACGCAGGTGGCCGGGCTGGCCTCGACGCGGACCTACCCGCTGCGCAGCTCGTTTCGGCCCGGTTACAACATGGCCGTCAACCTGGTCGACCGGGTCGGGGTGGCCGCCGGGCGGGCGTTGCTGGAGCGGTCCTTCGCCCAATTCCAAGCGGACCGCTCCGTGGTGGGCATGGCCCGCCAGATCGACCGCAACACTGAGGGCCTCGCCGGTTACGCGGAGTCGATGGTCTGCCACCTGGGTGATTTCACCGAGTACGCCCGGTTGCGTAGGCAGATCTCCGAGCGGGAGCGGGCGCTGGCCCGGCACGGCGGTGCGGCACGCCGCGCCGAGGTAGCGGCGTCGCTGGTCCAACTCAAGCGGGGCGACGTCATCGCGGTGCCCGGCGGGCGCCGGTCGGGGCTGGCCGTGGTAATCGATCCTGGTGACGGCGCAGCCGAGGATCCGCGCCCGTTGCTGCTCACCGAGGACCGCTGGGCGGGCCGGCTCACCATCGCCGACTTCCCGACCCCGGTCCAGGTGCTGGGCCGGATGCGGCTACCCAAGCGCGTCGAGCACCGGGTTCCCCGGGTGCGCCGCGACCTCGCCTCGGCGCTGCGCGACACCCGCATCGCGGTACCCGGCCGGACCCGGCGACGCAGCGAGGCGGCCGATGACGCCGAGTTGGCCGCTCTGCGCCGAGCGCTACGGGCGCACCCCTGCCATGGCTGCGACGATCGGGAGGCGCATGCCCGCTGGGCCGAGCGGTATGACCGGCTGGACCGCGAGACCGACACGTTGCGCCAGCAGGTCGCGGCCACCACGCATTCCCTGGTCCGCACGTTCGATCGGATCCGGGCCCTGCTGGCGGAGCGCGGTTATCTGGACGGCGAGCAGCTCACCGAGCACGGCCGCCGGCTGGCCCGGTTGTGGTCGGAAACCGATCTGCTCACCGCGGAGTGCTTGCGGCACCAGATCTGGGATGGTCTGGAGCCCGCCGAGTTGGCCGCGGTGGTCTCCGTGCTGGTCTTCGAAGCCCGCCGGGACGTCGCCACCCCTCGGGTTCCCGCCGGCCCGGTGAGCGACGCGCTGGTGGCCACTGTGCGATTGTGGGCCGAGTTGGAGGCCGATGAGGGGCGGCACCGGTTGGACCGCACTCGCGAACCGGATCTGGGTTTCGCCTGGCCGGTGTACCGGTGGGCCCGGGGGGAGTCGCTGTCGGCGGTGCTGGTCGCTGCGGAGACCAACGGTGCTGAGCTGTCCGCAGGAGATTTCGTCCGGTGGTGCCGTCAAGTGGTCGACGTGCTCGACCAGGTGCGCGGTATCGCGGGGGAAGGGTCCGCGATCGGTACCGCGGCGGCCGCCGCGGTACGTGCGTTGCGCCGCGGAGTGGTCGCCCTGGGGACCGTCTGAGACGACCTCAGCTATGCTCTGCCACTCTTTTCGTCCCGGTGCCGGCATGCCGGTCTGGCTAAGAGGAGTGATGACGGGTAGTGGTCGATGACGAGTTACGCGCGTTGCACGCGGACTGGCCCCGGGCGGGCGAGCCTCTTGATCTCGGCGTACACGACCTCCCGCACACCTCAGCAGGGATCGAATGGTGGTATCAGAACATCCATCTCACGACTGAGGACGGAGCTCGATACTCTGCTTTTGCCGCGTTTTTCCGCTCGGCTGTGTCTGGTGCGGACAGCTCAGAGGTCGTGCACTGTCACGTAGCGCATTGGGCGTTGACCGACGTCGAGCACAACCGATACCTGCAGGACGCGTCCGTGGACAGCGCGACCCTGCAAGTGGTACGCGACATGGTGCAGGCGGATGGCGTGCTCGACCGAGAGTTCGCCCGGTCGTTCGTGGCCTCCATGGACGGTGGCACCGTCCCTCTACCGGACCGACCCATGACCGGACCCGTGGTCGTGGATCAGGACAGATTGTCACTGGATTATGGCCGTGACGCTCACTTTTCCCGGGAGCGCATAGGCCACTCGTACCTGTTGCGCATGACGACATCAGACGGACGACACGGCTTGGACCTGACGCTGGTACCGGAGAAGCCCGCGATACTGCACGGGGTCGACGGTATCCTCCAAGGCACACACGAAGACGACCGCGACGGGATGTTCTACTACTTCATCCCGCGATGTGCCGTGCAGGGCAGCATCATCGTCGACGGACGGCGCAAACGGGTCGCCACGGGCAGCGGCTGGTACGACCACGAGTTCGGCGGTGCCCCCCGAAAGCGGCACGAGGGGGTATCCGGCGTCGAGGCGGCATGGGAGTGGGCTGGCCTACAGCTGGACAACGGCTGGGACCTCACCCTCTACAACCTGCACTTTCTCGACAACGGTAGTAACAGCGACGCCGCGGGCCAGAGCCTGGGGATCGCCGTCTCGCCAGACGGGAAGCGGGTCGTTCTCGACGCTCACCGGATCGAGGGAAGCGACATCTGGACCTCGGTTCGCTCCTACAACTCCTACCCCACGACGTGGCGGGTGACCGCCGCGAGCCATGGAATCGACCTGGAACTGCAGCCCGCCTTCCCGGAACAGGAGTTCCGCACCCTGGCGGCAAAACGCGGGTTTTGGGAAGGCCGCGTCACCGTAGAGGGCGTCATGGACGGCGCCCGCGTCGGCGGTCTGGGATTCGTGGAGGTACTGCCTGCCCAACTCGTGGTCGATGTCGAGCGCTGCCTGGACGCGGCCGCCGAAGAGAGTCGCAGACAGGTACGGCGCTTCTACCCGGACACACTCACCGCGGCCGAGGCGTCCATCCTCGCCGGCGGTGACGTTCCCGCGGGAGATCTGGACTGCGAGGAGATCACCCGCTCGCTGATCCAGCCGGTGCGGTATCTGGTGGACGCCGGCGGCAAGGCGTGGCGCGGCTTCGTCACATTGGCAGCGATCGAGCTAGCCGGAGGCGATGCCAATCCCTACCGATGCTTGCTCGCCGCCGCTGAATTGCTGCACTCGGGCAGCTTGATCGTAGACGACGTTCAGGACGAATCGCCCGTCCGGCGCGGCGTCCCCGCCGTTCACACGCTGTTCGGCACCGCCCAAGCGATCAACGCCGGCTCGGCCGCTTACTTCGCGTTCGAGCACATTATCCGCACTGACCTGTGCATCTCCGATACGAAGCGGCTCGGCCTTCACGAGGCGTACTTCGACGCGATGCGCGCCGCCCACATGGGGCAGGCGCTCGACATCGCCGGCCACTGGTCGACAGCCGAGCAGGCGCTCAAGGACGGCGATCTAGCGCTGCTGGAGAGGCGCATCCTGGCCGTGCACCGCCTCAAGACAGCGGTCCCGGCTCGGCGCCTCGGGCAGATGGGTGCGCTGCTCGGCGAAGCGCCGCCGTCGCTGACCGGGCCGCTGTGCGACTTCTTCGAAGCACTCGGCCTCGCCTACCAGATCGTCGACGACGTGCTGGACATGCAATCCACGCCGCACCGGGCACTGCGCAAGCCGCCCTGTGACGACCTCCGCGCTCGGAAACTCACCTTGCCCACGGCGAGGGCCGCCGTGCTGCTTGGCGATCCCGCCGGCCCCGCCCTCCTGCGGCACATCCGCACCATGGACGGCTCACCACAGGACATCGCCGCATGCGTCCACACCATCGAAGCCAGCGGGGCGCTCGACTCCTGCCTCAACGAAGCGCACACGCTGCTGGCGAACGCCTGGGCCACCGTCGACCCGTTGCTGCCATCGTCACTCATGAAGGCCATGGTTGAAGCCTTTGCCTGGCGCCTCCTGCACCGCGCCAACACCGATGAACACCATCTCGACGGCCTCACCATCGAAGAACCTTCCTCCCTTGCACTTTGTCAGCTGCTCTGACCGGAATCCGATCGACCACGCAGGAAGCGCCGCAATCGTGTTCGTAAAGTCCGGGCGGCCGCAGCGCGAGGCCCGGAGGATTAGCGCAAATCCGCCAGGGAATACCGCTGTCGTGGACACTGAACTGAGCCTTTCCGTCGACGGGGCGCCGCACCATCTGATCGTGGACACCCGGACGACGCTGCTGGATCTGCTGCGTGAGCAGTTGGGCAACATGAGCCCGAAGAAGGGTTGCGACCACGGTCAGTGTGGTGCCTGCACGGTGTTGATCGATGGACGTCGTTCGCTGGCCTGTCTGGCTCTCGCGGTGGCATATGACGGCTCCGAGGTCATCACGGCCGACGGTCTTGCCCGTGACGGTGCGCTGCATCCAGTCCAGCAGGCGTTCCTGGACCATGATGCGTTCCAGTGCGGCTACTGCACCCCAGGGCAGATCTGCTCGGCGGTCGGGATGCTCGACGAGTTCGCGCGGGGCTGGCCGAGCGCGGCCACGATCTACCTGGCGTCCGAGCCGGAGCTGGACCACGACGAGGTGGCCGAACGGATGAGCGGGAACCTGTGTCGCTGCGGGGCGTACGCGAACATCGTGCCCGCGGTGCAGGACGCGGCCGCGCAGGTGACCCGGTGAAACCGTTTGCCTACCAGGCGCCCGGCGACGCCGCTACCGCGGTGCGCAGCGTCGCCGCTGACCCGTCCGCGATGTTCCTCGGCGGCGGGACGAATCTCGTGGACCACCTCAAGCTCGGTGTCGCCACACCGCACCTCATCGTCGACGTCACCGCGGCAACCTCCGACGAGATCACCGACGACGGCGCAGGCGGGTTGCGCATCGGCGCGGCGGTGCCCAACAGCGATCTAGCCGCCGACCGCCGCGTCCGGGAGCGCTACCCGGTCCTGGCGCAGGCGCTGCTCGCCGGAGCGTCCGGACAACTGCGCAATATGGCCAGCACCGGCGGCAACCCGCTGCAACGCACTCGCTGTGTCTACTTCCAGGACGTCACGACGCCGTGCAACAAACGCAGCCCAGGCTCCGGGTGCTCGGCGATCGGTGGCTACACCCGGTATCACGCGATCCTCGGCGCGTCCGAGCTGTGCATCGCCACACACCCGTCGGATCTGGCAGTCGCGTTGGCCGCCCTGGACGCTCGAGTCAACGTGCTCCGGGTCGACGGGGAACGCGTGATCCCGTTCGTGGACCTACACCGGCTGCCTGGAGAGCACCCCGAGCGCGATACGGTCCTGGAGCACGGCGAGCTCATCCTGTCGATCGACCTTCCGGCGCTGCCGATGGCGGTTCGTTCGGCCTACCGCAAGATCCGCGACCGCGCGTCTTACGCGTTCGCATTGGTGTCAGTCGCCGCGGCGCTCGACGTCGCCGACGGGATCGTCCGCGACGCCCGCATCGCGTTCGGCGGAGTGGCGCACAAGCCGTGGCGGGCGACCCGCGCCGAGGAGGTCCTGCGCGGAGCGACCGCGTCCGATGACAGCTACCGCGCGGCGGCGCAGGCTGAGCTGGTGGACGCCCGAGCGCAGGACGGCACCGACGGCGGCAATGCCTTCAAGATCCCGCTGCTGACCCGCACGCTGGTGTCAACGCTGCGGAATCTCGCCCGTGAGGAGGCCTGACATGACTGCGCTGCAACCCCGGGCGATCGGCCGCGACCTGGTCCGCCGGGACGGCCGGCTCAAAGTCACCGGCACCGCGCCCTTCGCCTATGAAAGCCCGCTCGGGAATCCCGCCTACTGCCACCTGATCCAGGCCACCATCGCCCGCGGCCGGATCACCGATATGAACACCACGTCGGCGCAGGCCGTCGACGGGGTGATCACCGTGCTCACCGCGGACAATGCGGAACGGCTTGCGTCCACCGAGGACCAGGAGCTCGCCGTTCTGCAGAGCGATGAGATCGCCTTCCGCGGGCAGATCATCGGCGCCGTGATCGCCGAGACGTCCGAGGTTGCAAGCCAGGCTGCGGCGCTGGTTCGGGTCACCTACTCGCAGGTGCCGCACGACGTCGAGCTGTCCGCCGATCGGGACGATCTCTATAAGCCCGACAAGGTCAACCCGTCCTATCCCACCGACACAGCGGAGGGCGACGTGGCCGCGGCGATGGCGAGCGCGCCGGTCACGCTCGAGCACACGTACAGCACCGCGATGTACCACAACAATCCGATGGAGCCGCACACCACTACCGCGTGCTGGGACGGCTCGCTCACTTTGTGGGAGTCCACGCAGGGCGTGCACTCTGTCCGGGCCACAATCGCGAACGTGTTCGGGTTCGACAACGAGCAGGTCCGAGTCGTCTGCCCGTATGTCGGGGGCGGATTCGGATCGAAGGGGACGCCGCACGCCCACGTCGTCATAGCCGCGATGGCCGCCCGCGCAGTGCCCGGCCGGCCCGTGAAGCTCGCGCTCACTCGCCGGCAGATGTTCTTCCTCGCGGGTTACCGCACACCGACGATCCAGCGAATGCAGCTCGCCGCCGACCGGGACGGGCACCTGGCCGCGATCGCGATCGACGTCGTCGAGCAGACCTCGCGGATCAAGGAGTTCGCCGAGCAGACCGGGATGCCGACCCGCACGATGTACGCCGCGCCGAACCGTCGCACCACCCACCGGCTCGCCGCACTCGACGTGCCGGTGCCGTCATGGATGCGGGCACCGGGGGAGTGCCCCGGCATGTTCGGGCCCGAGGTCGCCATGGACGAGCTCGCCGAGCAGCTGGGCCTCGACCCCATCGAGCTGCGGATCCGCAACGAACCCACAATCGATCCCGACTCCGGCAAACCGTGGTCCAGCCGCAACCTGGTTGCGTGCCTGCGCGAGGGCGCCGCGCGGTTCGGTTGGGCCGACCGGGACCCGGCACCTGGGGTGCGGCGCCACGGTGACTGGCTGGTCGGTACAGGTGTCGCCGCCTCGGTGTACCCGACCTACCGGATGGGCGTCTCGACGGCAACGCTCCGCTACGAAGGGGGCCGCTACGTCGTGGAGATCGGCGCGGCCGACCTCGGCACCGGCACCTGGACGACCTTGCCGCAGATCGCGGCTGATGCGCTCGGCGTCGAGGTAGAGGATGTCGAGGCGCGCATCGGAGACTCGGATTACCCCATCGCCTCGGTGGCCGGCGGTTCGTCGGGCATGACGACGTGGGGCACGGCGGTCGTCGAGGCCGCCCGAGCGTTCCGGAACAAGTTCGGCAGCGATCCCGCGGACGGCGACGAGGCTGAAGGGTCGGTCAGCCCGCCCACCGACAAGTACGCGATGCACGCGTTCGGGGCGCAGTTCGTCGAGGCTCAGGTGCATGCCGACACCGGGGAGATCCGGGTGCCGCGGCTGCTCGGGGTGTTCGCCGCGGGCCGGATCATCAACCCGCGCACGGCCCGCTCGCAGTTCATCGGCGGCATGACGATGGGCCTGTCGATGGCCCTGCACGAGAAGAGTGTCTTGGACCCGCGATTCGGCCACGTCGTCAATCACGATTTCGCCGACTACCACATCGCCGCCTGCGCGGACGTCGGCGACGTGCAGGCACACTGGATCGACGAGGACGACCCGCACGTCAACGCGATGGGCTCGAAGGGGATTGGTGAGATCGGGATCGTGGGTACCGCCGCCGCGGTGGTCAACGCGGTGTACCACGCCACCGGAGTCCGGGTGCGCGATCTCCCGGTCACCCTGGACAAGGTGCTCGCCCAGCTACCGCCGCACTGAACGCTCTACCGACCCGGGGTCACGTCGATGCCGCCGGTGAGGTAGCGCTGCAGATTCGGGGCGACGGCCGCGACCACGGTGTCGTGGTCGGCGGAGGCAAGCGGTTCGAGCCTCAGCACGTACCGCACCATCCCCAGCCCGACGATCTGGGTGCCGCACAGCGCCGCCCGGAGCTCGGGGCGGTCCGGAGACACCGCGCCGACCACCCGGCCCAAGATCACGCGGCTGACGAACTCGCGCATCATCGCGGCGGCCTCCGGGTGGCCGGCGACGCTGCGGATCAGCGCCGCCATCGCGCCGCCACCAGAGGCGTCCCAGACGGTGAGGAAGGTGCGCACCACGCGCTCCCCGAGCTGCTCCGGATCGCCGTCGAGCAGCCGCGGAAGGATCTGTTCCGGGTCGAGCGGGATCTGCAGCGCGGCCAGGAACAACCCGTCCTTGCCGCCGAACCAATGGTTGACCATCGCCGCGTCCATGCCGGCGCGATCGGCGATGGCACGGACCGTCGCCCCGTCATACCCACGCTCGGTGAATACGTAGCGGGCGGCGGTGACCAGTGCGGCCCGGGTGTCTTCGCGGATCGGCCGGCGTCCACGCGGGCGGGCTGAGCGTGTCTTATCAGCGGGCTCAGAGCGTTGCGCCACTATGGCGATCCTGTCTGTCAGGGAGGGCCGTCTCTTTCAACGGCCATTGAACTCGGAACGATAACTCACCCAGTTTCGGTCCCACGCCTGCGTCGGACGCATCCTCGGCTGTTCGCCGGCGTCGTTGCCCTGGCCGCCTTCCCGACGCTATCGCCGTCGAGGATCGATGTGGTGACATGGCTGCCATGAATCGAGACGGTCCTAGCGTTCGAGGCGCATCGGAGCGCGACGCCGAGGCGTGTGCGGTGATTTACGCCCCGTACGTCACCGATACCGCGATCACGTTCGAGACCGAGCCACCGCAACCAGCAGAGATGGCCGACCGCATCGCGACCGCAATGCGCACGCACGCGTGGGTGGTGCTTCAGAACCAAGGGGCCGTCGTCGGCTACGCCTACGGCGGCCGGTACCACTCGCGCGCGGCGGCGGTCGCGCCCTTTACGACGCGCTGTTCGACCGCCTGGCCGAGCGCGGCTTCCGCACCGCAGTCGCGGGCATGACGCTGCCGAACTACGCGAGCGTCGGCCTGCACCGCGCCATGGGGTTCGAGACCGTCGGAACCTACCGGCGCATCGGCTGGAAGCACGGCAGGTGGCATGACGTCGCTTGGGTCCAGCGCTCGATCATCCCAGGCCAAGACCCGCCCGCTGAACCTTGCTGATTCAGGGCTGCAGGGACTCGTTCCAGGCTCGTACCGTCCAGCTGCGGACGACGCTCTGTCGGACGAAGGGGTCGCCCGCGATGAACTCTTCGGCGGCTATCGACAACGATTTGGTGGGTCGATGTTGTCGATCCCGGTAAGGCGCGCGCGTCGGGATGGATAGAGGCCCGCCCAGCGGGCCGCAACCGAGAGGAGTCATGTCATGGCGCAGTACCTGGTCCTGATCTACGAGGACGAGACCCAGTGGGCAACAGCCGGCGCTGATCAGACCGCGCAGATCATGAAGGAGCACATGACGTTCGGTGAGCGCAACGGCGCCGCGCTGCGCGGTGGCAACGCGTTGCAGCCCACGTCCACCGCGACCTCGATCCGGCGGGACTCCGTAGGTGGATCCACGGTGACTGACGCACCGTTCGTCGAGACGAAGGAGGCGCTGGGCGGTTACTACCTGATCGAGGCCGCCGACCTGGACGAGGCCGTCGCGCTCGCCAAGCAGGTCCCGGCGGTCTTCGGTGGCGTCGAGGTGCGTCCGATCCGTACGTTCGACTGAGCACCTACCGGGCACCGCGATGGATCCGTACGTGGTCGACGCGGTCGCGCAGGCGCACCGTCGCGAGTGGGCTTTCGTGCTCGCCGCGACGGTGCGCGTGACCCGCGATCTGGACCTGGCCGAGGAATGCGTGCAGGACGCCTACGCGCGGGCGTTGACCGCGTGGGCCACCGGCGGGGTGCCGGCGAACCCGGGGGCCTGGCTGACGACAGTCGCCCGACGCCGGGCGTTGGACTTGGCCCGTCGTGAACAGACCGCGCGCCGGGCGCTGCCGCTGCTGGCTGTCGAGGAGATCGATCCGGGCCCTGAGGACACCACCGCGCCGAACATCGCCGACGACCGGCTGCGGCTGATCTTCACCTGTTGCCACCCCACCTTGGCCCGTGATTCGCAGGTGGCGTTGACGCTACGGCTGCTGTGCGGGCTGTCCACCGGTGAGGTGGCGCGCGCGTTCCTGGTCAGCGAGTCCACCATGGCCGCCCGGATCACCCGCGCCAAGAAGAAGATCGCCGCCGCGCGGATTCCGTACCGGGTGCCCGCCGTGGCCGAGCTTGCCGAGCGGGTCGACGCGGTCTTGGACGTGGTGCATCTGGTGTTCACCACCGGGCACACCGCCCCGGCGGGAGCCGAGCTGATCCGAAGGGACTTGGTCGAACGGGCACTGGATCTGGCGCGAATCCTGCGCACGCTGCTACCCGAGGACGCCGACGTCGCCGGGCTGCTGGCGCTGATCCTGCTCACCGACGCCCGCCGGGAATCCCGCACCGATCGCGACGGGCGGCTGCTGCTGCTCGCTGAGCAGAACCGAGCCCGCTGGGACCACGCCGCGATCACCGAGGGAACGGCGCTGGTGCGCGAGGCGCTGCGCCGGCGTCCACCCGGGCGGTTTGCGCTGATGGCCGCGATCGCCGCCGTGCACGACGAAGCGCCTACCTACCGCGACACCGACTGGCGGGAGATCGTCGCGCTCTACGACCTGCTGACCGCGATCTGGCCCTCACCGGTCGTGGCGTTGAATCGGGCTGCCGCCATCGGCCTTGCCGAGGGCCCCATCGCCGGGCTCGCCGCTCTCGACGCCTTGGCCGGGGAACCCCAACTCGCCGGCTACGCCTACCTGCCCGCCGCGCGCGCGGACTTCTTAGCCCGGCTGGGCCGGCGCGTCCAAGCTCGCCTGGCCTACACCGAAGCGCTGCTGCTCACCGAGAACGCCGTCGAGCGGGAGTTCCTGGTCGCCCGTCTCACCGAACTCGATCCGAAGGGGAGCGGCTCATGAGCACACCAGAACCCTGCCGAGTGTTCAGTCGAAGTCGTCTTTGTTGTCGACTCTGTCACGTCCTCGATTTAGCAGCGGAGTGGGTTGCGCAGTGGAGTGCGGGTCGGGTCGATGATCGCTGGTGGAATGAATTCAACATGGCCTGGGTGGATGAGGACTTCCCAGCCGGTGCGGTGCACATGCCGGTGATGCGCTTCGCACAAGAGGACGCAATTCTCGACACTGCTTTCACCATCATCAAGCCAGTGGCGCGCGTGGTGCGCTTGACACATTCCCGGTGGCCGATCGCAGGCCGGGAACGCACATCCGCGGTCGCGGGCGACAAGGGCCCGGCGGATGGCTAGCGAGACGGTCCGCATGGCGCGCCCGACGTCAAGTGGTTCGGATTTCCCACCCAGGACAACCGGTATGATTTTGGCGTCGCACGCCCAGCGGCGGGCTTCGGCGGCGCTGAGGTGGGTGCCGTAGTCCAGGGTCGCGGCGCCGAGGCCGGTGCGCAGTGCTTCCCAGTTGATGGTGACGGTGAGGTGCGCGGGTTCCCCAGCGGTGCTGGGGCAGTCGTGGGCGGCGCGGGCCAGCCCACAGACCTCCAGCAGGGCGTCGGCGTTGCGTTGCGGACCGGTGCGCGGGTCGGGGATGGCGGCGGTGGCGGGGCGGGGTCCGGCGAGTTGGTCGATCAACGACCGGAACGCCGCACCGTGCTCGGGCTCGAAGGAATCCTGCCAGGCCCAGTCGCCCGTCGCGGCGGTTACGCAACCGTAATTCCCCAGCGCCCGGGTCAGGTTCCGGCTGGTCACGGGGCTGCGGACCGTCCGGATCAAGGTGGGCGACGATGTGTCGGGCGATGGTGTGCAGCGACGTGGGGTTAAACGACCGGGCGTAGCCGGCGAGGTCGGCTTCGGCGGCGTCGCGGTCGGCGGCGTTCACGGTGGCGGGGATCGCGGCCATCGTGTCGGTGATCACCCGCACGTGTGCCGGGCCGATCTCTCCGGCGGCCAGTGCCGTGGCGGTGTGGGGCAGCAACGGGGCCAGCACCGCACCACCGAGCGCGCGACGCGGGGCGAGCTGCCCGGCGTGCGCGACTCTCGCGCCGGCCTCGGCGGGCGAGAGGTTCAGCATCCCGGCGAGGAGTTGTTTGCTACCGCGGAATCCGGCCGTTCCGGCGATGTCACGAGAATCCAGTTCCGCGACCGTGGCCAACATCACGGAATGAAGCATCCGCGACACCGCTTCAATATCGCGGACCTGATCCCGCAACCCGGTGTCGTCGCAGTCGCTGATGGAATGACGCCACTGGTCGAGGCCGGCGGTCATCGCCTGCCTCACGTCCAGTCGGGTCTCTATCACGTCACCATCGTCGCACCCACCCCCGACAATTTCGTGGCTCACCTGATGCGTCGGGAAAGAAGTTATTCTGGCGGTGTCAGTCCTGGCGACGCGGCCGCTTCAGCTCCGCTGTTTCGTTTGGTGACGCGCGCGCAGCAACGATCCTGCCACCCAACTGCAGCGTGACCGCCGGTCAATCCAGGGCTACAGGTAGCGCGGCGAGCCCGTTGACGAGCAGGCTGGGACGCCACACGAGCTCGTCGGCCGGCACGTCGAGGCGCAGGCGCGGGAACCGGTCGATGAGCGCCGCGATCGCCACCCGACCCTCCAAGCGAGCCAGTGGTGCGCCGAGGCAGTGGTGGATGCCGTGCCCGAAGGCGAGGTGTGGGGTGGGTGGTCGGGTGACATCGAGCCGCGCCGGCTCCGGGAACTTTTTCAGATCGCGGTTGGCGGCGAGCAGCGCAGGCAGCACCACCTCGCCCGCAGGGATCGTTACGCCGCCAACTCGCACCGGTGCGGCGGTCAGGTACGGAGTCGCTACCTGCACTGGTCCGTTGAACCGCAGCAGCTCCTCGACGGCCGCGGGCAGCCGGTCCGGTTCGGCGCGCAGCAGCTGGAGCTGGTCAGGATGGGTGAGCAGCGCGTGCGTGCCGCCGCAGATTAGGTGCACCGTGGTCTCGTAACCGGCGACGAGGAGCAGGAAGATCAGCGAGGTGAGCTCGTCCTCGGACAGCTGGTCACCCCCCTCCCGCACCGCAATGAGGGCTGACAGCAGGTCGCTGGAGGGATCGGCCCGTTTCTCAGCGATCAGTTCACGGACGT
>CAVQVV010000012.1:0-30567 GCA_963717245.1 uncultured Actinomycetota bacterium
CTCGCTGACCCGGGCTTCCTACGACCTGGAGCTGCACGGGCGGGTGGCGGACGCGAGCACCGCGCTGGTGCAAGCGCTGGACCAGAGCACCACGCCCTCCGATGTCGCCTTCTGCCGGTACTACCTCGGCGAGCTGGCGTTCAACTCCGGGCAGCTCGATGAGGCCCAGAAGCAGTACCAGGCGGGCATCACCGCCGGTGCGAGCTCCCCGGCGTTGGAGCAGGGCCTCGCGAAGGTCGCCGCCGCGCGGGGCGACCTTGCCGGCGCGTTGGCCGGCTACCAGCGGTTGACCCAGCAGCTCCCACTGCCGCAGTACATCGCCGAGTACGCGGAACTGTTCACCGTCGCCGGTCGCGGTGACCAGGTCAAGCAACAGCTCGCGCTGCTTGACGCCCAGCAGCGGCTCTTCGCCGCCAATGGCGTCACCGATGACCTCACCGCCGCGACCACCCAGGCCGATCTCGGCGACCCCGCGCAGGCCGTGGCGCATGCCCAGGCCGAGTGGAACCACCGGCACATGGTCCTGGTAGCCGACGCTCTGGCGTGGGCACTGCACGCCGACGGGCACGACGCCGAGGCGCTGGACTACGCCGACAAGGCGGCTGCCCTGGGCGACCGCAACGCGCTGTTCGCCTACCACCGCGGCATGATCCTCAAGGGCTTGGGTCGCAACGCCGAAGCTGAGCAGGCGCTGTCGACGGCGGTGCAGATCAACCCGTACTTCTCGCCGCTGCAGGCTCCCCGGGCCCGCGCCGCGCTCGCGCAGCTGCGGTCCGCCCGATGATCCGCCGGCTGCTCGTCCTGTTCGGACTGGTCGCCGCGGTGCTGCTCGGACCGCTGGCCGGCACTGCCCTGGCCCACCCGCTGGGAAACTTCACCGTCAACCACTACGACGGGCTCACGCTGCTGCGTGACCACGTTACCGACCACGCCGTCGTCGACGTCGCGGAGATCCCGACCCTGCAGGACAAGCCGCTGGCGACGCGAACGGCGACGGGGTGATCAGCGCCGCCGAGCGTTTCCGCTTCGCGGCCCAAGAGTGCGTCCAGGTGGTGCGCGGGCTGTCCGCGGCGGTGGACGGATCGCCGCTGCGGTGGGTAGTGCGCTCGGCCGCGGTGGCTTACCCACCGGGTCAGGCCGGCCTTGCCACTACCCGGTTGGTCTGCGACCTGTCTGCGCCCGCCGAGCTTGACCGGGCCGCCACCCTCTCGTTCTCCGATGGCTACCGGGCCGACCGGGTGGGCTGGCACGAGATCACCGCTGTCGGCAACGGCGTGCGCCTGCTCGATCCTCAGGTGCCGGCGACCAGCGTGAGTGATGAGCTGCGCCGCTATCCCGACGACTTGCTCAGCTCACCGCTGGGCTCAGCGACACGACACTGCACACCCAGCCCGGCAGCGGCGTGGCCGGTGGGGCGCTCGGGATCGCACTGCCCACCGCTGGGCTGCTCGCGCGCTGGAGCGGTGGCGTCACGAGCGTGTTCACCGATCTCGCGGGGGGATCGCTCACTCCGTTGTTCGGTTCGCTGGCGGTGCTGCTGGCGCTGGTCGTCGGCGCGGCTCACGCGGCGTTGCCGGGGCATGGCAAGACGGTGATGGCCGCCTACCTGGCCGGTCGGCGCGGCACCCGTCGCGATGCCGTGCTGGTCGGCGCCACGGTGACCATCACGCACACCGCCGGGGTGCTGGTGCTCGGGCTGCTGGTGACGGTGTTCAGCTCGCTGGCGCCGGAAAGTGTGCTGGGCTGGCTGGGAGTGATCAGTGGGTTGCTGGTGGCCGGGATCGGGGTCGGGATGTTGCGCTCTGCGCTGCGGCAGCGGTCGGCCGCTCGGGCAGCTCTCGTTCCGGCGACCTCGGTGCCGGTGGCGGTCGGCGTCGGCGTCGGGGGTGGCGTTGGCGTTGGCGGCCCGCCGGCAATCGGCCACGGCCACGGTCACGGTCACGGGCACCGGGACTCGGAGATTACGGTCGGCCGTTACGGGCGGGGCGCTCTGGTCGCGATGGGGGTGGCCGGCGGTTTGGTTCCCGAGCCCCCGGCGCTGGTTGTGCTGTTCAGCGCGGTGGCTCTGGGACGGACGTGGTTCGGCGTGGTGCTGGTGGTCTGTTACGGAGCGGGCATGGCCGCCACCCTCACCGCAGCTGGGCTGATCCTGGTGCGGGTCCGCGACCACCTGCAGGTCAGCCTCTCCGGTGCGCGGCGCCAGCGCGCCGGGTCGTCACGGCGCTGCCCGTGCTCACCGCGCTGCTCGTCCTGGTCGTCGGGCTTGGCCTGGTCCGTCAGCAGCATCGGCGCAGCGGGCGAGGAAGGATCGCACAATGCGATCCCACCGGCTCCGCTCATCCGTCGTCGGCCTCTACGCCGTTCGCCGTTTGCTCCGCGGCGCTGCTGCCGAGGATCCCGGACCCGGACCTGTATTCGATAGCGCGGCGGCCGCACCGTGGCCGCACGGTCCGACCAGCCCGCGGCTCCGGGCAGCCGCTACACCGATCCACAACGCCGGGCAAGAGCGCGCAGGCTCGCTCCACGCTGCCGCACTACTACACGGTCAAGGGTTCAAGCCGTACTGCGACGGGAAGCCACTCAGCGCCCGCTCCGATCGGCGCTGGGCCTAAACTTTACGTCGCCTCGGCGCCGATCCGGCAACGTCGCCGGCTGCTGGGTCAGCCGCTGGGTTAGCTGCCGGGAGGCGCCGTGATGGTCACGTCGGCGCCCCAGTCGGAGAAGGTGATGGCGCCGGCCGGTGGCGGTGCTGTCGATGCGCAGCGGTAGGGATGCTCGGCGTCGTCGGCGATGGAGAGGATCCCGGGGCCGGTTTGCGGCTTGAGATTGACCGCCGCGGTGCCGTTGACGGTCTCGGTGCCGGTAACGGTGACGGTGTCCTGGAAGTTGACCAACTGCATGAACACGGTGTTTTTGTCCACGGCCCTGGCCAGCCGTGCGGCCCGGGGATCGGAGATGGACAGCCGCTGGTAGCCGGGGCCGGACATGCCCGGTAGCCCCCGGACGTAGAGCATCTGGCCCACCTTGACGATCTCGATCGTGCGACCGGCGCTGGTGATCTGTTCCTTGCCGTCGCCGTTGTTGGCCAGCAACAGATCGAGCTTGGCACGGGCGTCCCCGCGGGTCACGTCGCCCACGATATGCACCGACGCGGCGTTGTCGGCCGCCGCCTGGGCATCGTGGAGGATCTGATCGACGGGTTTGCCCGACTCGCGTCCACCACCACACGCCGCGACGACGAGCAGCAAACCAGCAGGCCGGTCAACGCCTTCAGCGGTCCTGCCGGCACCCTCGATCGCCTCCCATTGCGCCAGTCTCCGGGCGGGTCCGACACTGAGCGCTCACCGTAGCCAACTCCCGTGGTCGCGCCCGAACCGCCCGCAGCCGAATTCTTGACTCATTCCAGATACGCCTGGAATAGTGGTCCGCGACATGATCCCTGGACGTCAGCCACCAATTACGCCAGGCCGGGTTGCGGGTGACCGCACCTCGCCAGCCCGTGCTGCAGTGGTTGGCTGAGCACCCCCACGCCACCGCCGAGCAGGTTCCTTGCGGAGTGACTCAGAAAGCGGCGGCTGACCCACAAGAGCCCGACGAAACCACAATCAGGAGGCACTACAGTGACCGGCGAGCAGCCCAAGCCGACGACGACCGATGCCGGGATCCCGGTCGCGAGTGATGAGCATTCGCTCACCGTGGGCCCGGACGGACCGATCCTGCTGCAGGATCACTACCTCATCGAGCAGATGGCGCAGTTCAACCGTGAGCGGGTGCCGGAGCGCAGCCGCACGCCAAGGGTGGCGGCGCCTTCGGCCGAGTTCGAGGTGACCAAAGACGTCAGCGCCTACACCAAGGCCGCGGTGTTCCAGCCCGGCACGCAAGACCGACATGCTGGCCCGGTTCTCCACGGTGGCCGGCGAGCGGGGCAGCCCCGACACCTGGCGCGACCCGCGCGGCTTCGCCCTGAAGTTCTACACGACCGAGGGCAACTACGACATGGTCGGCAACAACACGCCGGTCTTCTTCATCAGGGACCCGATGAAGTTCCAGCACTTCATCCGCTCCCAGAAGCGCCGCGCGGACAACAACCTGCGCGACCACGACATGCAGTGGGACTTCTGGACGCTGTCGCCGGAGTCGGCGCACCAGGTGACCTGGCTGATGGGTGACCGGGGCATTCCCCGCACGTGGCGGCACATGAACGGCTACATCCAGCCACACCTACATGTGGGTCAACGCTGAGGGCGAGAAGTTCTGGGTGAAGTACCACTTCAAGACCGACCAGGGCATCGAGTACTTCACCCAGGACGAGGCCGACCAGATGGCCGCCGTGGACACCGACTACCACCACGCGCGACCTCTACGAGCACATCGCGTCGGGCGAGTACCCGAGCTGGACCCTGCATGTGCAGGTCATGCCGTTCGACGAGGCCAAGAACTACCGGTTCAACCCATTC
Source organism: uncultured Actinomycetota bacterium (assembly GCA_963717245.1). Classification (GTDB taxonomy): domain Bacteria; phylum Actinomycetota; class Actinomycetes; order Mycobacteriales; family Pseudonocardiaceae. The sequence goes on from CAVQVV010000012.1 coordinate 4,458, forward strand.
GACCTGACCAAGGTGTGGCCGCACGGCGACTACCCGCTCATCGAGGTCGGCCGGATGACGCTGGACCGCAACCCGACCGACTACCACACCGAGATCGAGCAGGCCGCCTTCCAGCCCAACAACCTCGTGCCCGGCATCGGCCCCAGCCCGGACAAGATGCTGCTGGGCCGGCTGTTCGCCTACGCCGACGCCCACCGCTCCCGCATCGGCGCGAATTACCAGCAGCTGCCGGTCAACGCGCCGCAAGGCGCCGGTCAACAGCTACAGCAAGGACGGCGCGATGCGTTACCAGAACGTGTCCGACCCGGTGTACGCGCCGAACTCCAAGGGCGGCCCGAAGGCCGACACCGCGCGCTACGGCGACGTCGGCCGGCGTGGGACACCGGCGGCGACATGGTGCGCGCCGCTACACCCTGCACGCGGAGGACGACGACTGGGGCCAGGCCGGCACGCTGGTCCGCGAGGTACTCGACGACGCCGCCCGCGAGCGGCTGGTCGACAACATCGTCGGGCACCTGCTCAACGGGGTGACCGAGCCGGTTTTGCAGCGGGCGTTCGAGTACTGGCGCAACGTCGACAAGGGCCTGGGTGACCAGATCGAGCAGGGCGTGCGCGCCAAGCAGTCCGAACGGGATCCCAAGGCTGCCGAGCAAGCCAATCCGGCGCGCTCCGACGCGCAAGCCAAGGCCTGATCTCGGAGCCCCGTCTTGACCGAGGGGCAGTCGAGGGCCCGGCACGCTGGGGGTGCCGGGCCCTCGCGCATCCGCTCGTTAGGGTCCATGCCATGGGGCTCACCGTGGTTGGCATCGGCGGTTCGATGCGCGATGATTCACAGTCCGAGCGAGCCCTGAGCGTGGTTCTCCAGGGTGCGCGGGCCGCCGGTGCGGACACCGTTGCGATCACCGGCACAGAGTTGATCCTGCCGTTCTACGATCCCGCGGTGCTCGAGCGCAGCGACGTGGCGTGCCGGCTGGTGCAAGCGTTGCGGGAGGCCGACGGGGTGGTGCTGGTGTCACCTGGCTATCACGGCACCGTCTCCGGGTTGGTGAAAAACGCGCTGGACTACGTCGAGGACCTGCGGGCGGATCCCCGGCCGTACCTCGACGGTCGAGCCGTCGGTTGCGTCGCGATGGCGCTGGGCTGGCAGGCGACGGTGACCACACTGACCGCGCTGCGCTCCATCGTGCACGCCCTGCGCGGCTGGCCGACGCCGCTCGGTGCGGCACTGAACTCCGCCGAGGTGAGTTTCGACGTCCACGGCGTCCCCTCCGATCCTGCGGTAGACCGCGCGCTGCGCACGATCGGGCACCAGGTGGTGCAGTTCGCGCTAGATCACCGCGCCGGGGACGCGCAAAAGTACCGTGCAGGCAGCGCGTGAGACCAGTGCCGTCAGCCGCTCACGGCGGGGGCTGCTCCACCGGCAATCTCCATTCTGCCGACCGGAGCATCGTGTGAGACAGCGTCGAGTCCGGCTACGCGGCATGGCGGCAACGCGACGAACCGAGCATCAGACGCACGCTTCCCAGGTCTGTCCGACCGGATGGAGATCGTGCTGGGCTACCGCGTCTGGGTGGTACCAGACCAGGCGCATCTTTCCTCGGTGGGAGAACACCAGGTGAGCACTGTCGGCCGAGCCGAAGCTGCCTCTGATCGCGGGATCCACCCCGACTACTTCAGCACGATCATCGAACGCCATACCCCACGCGAAAACGCGGCCGTCCACTCGCTCGCCCGCCTCATCGACTAGAGCGAACAGGCGCGGCGCGAAGTCCGTTAACAGCCGTTGCACCAGCGCCGCGAACTCCGGCTCAGCGCACAGCGGCGTCGAAGAGGACGCGGTCGTCGAAGCCAGCTTTCAGCCAGTGATCATTGATGGGCTGCTGCAAACCGAGGAGTACGCGCGGGCAACGCACCTCACGGCACCCTACGTGGTCGCGCTGGATGCGGTGGACGAGTGGGTCGCCGCTCGGATACAGCGCCAGCGGCGCCTAACCGGTCCCCACTCGCTGCGCTTCCACGCGGTGCTCTGCGAGGCCGCACTGCGGCTGGAGGTCGGTGGACCGGCGGTCATGACCGCGCAGCTCGACCTGCTCCTCGCCGCCGCGACCTCAGAGAATGTGACGATCCAGGTGCTGCCTGCAAGCCACAGCCAGCATGCCGGAATCGCCAGTAATGTCACCGTGCTGCGCTTCGCCGATCCCGAGATCGACCCGCCGCTGGGCTACTTTGACGGACCGCTCGGCGGGTACATCATCAGTGACCCTGGCGACGTCGCCTCGATGGTCACGATGTTCGATGACCTGCGTGAACCGGCGCTGGATGCGTCCGCGTCCGCCGCACTGCTCGCTGGCATACTGGCCGAGTACTGGAGGAAAGGCGACACACCGCGCCGAGATGGACGCCTACATCAGGGGAATCAAGGCTGGCGAGTTCGACTACCTCACCTGAGTTGATCAGGCGAGGGCGATCAACGGTCTTTGCGCCTGGTTGCCCCGCTGGGCGTCCACCTGCTGCTAGCAGGCGATTACGTCCGGGGGGTGCTCACGGCGCGCCGCGGGCACCTCGTGCCGTGAGCCATTCACCAATACGATCAGCCACCACCCGAGCTGCGGTGCCGCTGCTGGTTGAGCTTCCTCGCGGACTTCACCACCCCCTTTGAATCCCGGCGGGCCGTCGGTTGAGCCAAGCCCCGTCTGCTTCCTGCGGCCGGCCGGTTCCATAACAGATCTGTCGATACGTAACGAACCGACAGCGGACACGCCGTTACTCCTTGTTGGCAGTCGCCGCGGCAGTCTTCCGTGCGGACCAAGGCCAGCAGCGCACACCGCACTCGCCCGTCGATCCAGGTCAAGCCACCCCGCGGAACGACATACGAGCCACAGCAAAACTAGGCCAGAAGGGTGCCGAGGTCTTCGCGGTCAGTGAAATACAGATATCGAAAATTCACCCAGATGTGCACGGTTCACCACGTACCGGTGGTCGCCTCATATATCCCCTTGACTGGACCAGTGTTAATGCCCTGAAATAGATTGGGGCGTATACGGCTAACGAGAAAGTTGCAGCGAAGGACGCCTCTAGAACCAAGAGAGGAATAGGTGACTCTTGCTCTGGAAGATATTGCTGACCTAAAATTGTGAGAGTTGCGGGAAATCAATACTGCTAAGATCGATAGGCTGCAGAAGCTTGCTGTGGACCGCAGGTCTGGAGGCGATGCCGAAACGCCCTTTTGTTCCGTTTGTCTGATTAGTGTCGTAACTACTCCGCTAGCCGGAGGCACACACGGTGGCCCCAGGTTTCGAGCGATTGTGATCCCCTGTTCGATGTCTGCAAGGGATACGACGAACTTTACGAATGGTGGTCATGATCCGCTCCCTGCTTATCGACAACTACGATTCCTATACCTACAATCTGTTCCAGCTCATGGCACAAGTTTACGGTGTAGAGCCGGTGGTTGTCCATAACGACGATCCCCGCTGCGTCGAGCTGGCCGAGGAGCTGAAATGCGTTGTTATATCACCCGGACCTGGGGATCCGCGTGATCCGCACGACTTCGGCTTGTGCGCGGAGGTGCTTCGGCAGACGCAGGGGCCCTTGCTGGGGGTGTGCCTGGGGCATCAGGGAATCGGTGCAAATGCGGGCGCCAGCGTAGCGCGCGCCCCGCAGGCAAGGCACGGTTACGTGAGCAAAGTACGACACACGAGTGATGAGCTTTTCTGTGGCATACCGCAAGGCTTTTCTGCGGTCCGTTATCACTCGTTATGCCTGAGTGAGCCATTGCCACCCGAGCTGGAGCCGATCGCATGGTCGGAGGACAGCGTTCTTATGGCACTTCGTCACCGGTGGCGTCCCTTCTGGGGCGTTCAGTTCCACCCGGAGTCTATCCTCACCGAATACGGTTCCCAGCTGCTGTGGAACTTCGGCCAGATTGTGGCCTCGCATCACAGGCACGGCGGTGTCGCGGATGGCAAACGATTATACATCGCGCACACGCGAGAAATCCGGGTCCGGGTCGACAGTGCGGCGGTCTACTCCGATTTGTTCGGCCGGTCTCGGAACACGGCATGGCTCGACAGTGTTCGTACCGATCTCGGCCTAGCCCGATTCTCCTACCTGGTTGAGGCGTCCGCCCAGCTTGGTGAGGTGTTGACTTATCGGCTAGCGGACCGGAAGGTGATTATCGAGGAATCCGATGGTGCCGTGCATTGCATCCCCGGCTCCATATTTGAAGTGCTGGACAGGGAGGTCGAACGTCGCATCATCAACGCCCCCCAGCTGCCATTCGATCTCGTCGGAGGGTTTGTCGGCTATTTTGGATATGAGCTCAAAGCCGAATGTGGTGCCGCGGCGCGGCATATCTCCGACCTGCCGGATGCGGTTTGGATTTTTGCGGACCGGCTTGCGGTCATTGATCACGCCAACGACACCATTCATCTCGTGGCGCTCAGCGGCACGTCGTCGCAGTCGGAGACGGCCGCCCTCCGCTGGCTTGACGTGGCCGAGGCGATCATCCGGAAGGCTGCCGGCCGATGTAGCGTGTGGGGCCATTGCGATCAGCCTGAGGATGGGAGCCCAAGCCCCGGGGCGCTGCGGACGTCCGCGGAGACCGCCCTGGTGCGGGACCGCGAACAGTACCTCGCCGATGTCCTGCGTTGTAAAGAGAAGCTGCTCGCGGGCGAGACCTACGAGGTCTGCGTGACGAATACGTTGCTCTTCCCTCGCACGGTCGACCCATTGCGCTTTTACGCCCGGCTGCGTCGACGGAATCCGGCGCCGTATTCCGCCTATTTCTCGGCCGGTGGGGTGCAGATCGCCTGCTCGTCGCCCGAGCGTTTCCTCAGGATCGACCGTAGCCGAGTGGTCGAGAGCAAGCCGATCAAGGGAACCCTGCCCCGGGGCTTGATTCCCGACGAAGACGATCGGCTTCGGAGGTCGCTCGCCTCGGATCCTAAGACCCGCGCCGAGAACCTAATGATCGTGGATCTGCTCCGGAACGACCTTGGCCGGGTGTGCGAGCCGGGTAGCGTGCATGTACCCACTCTGATGCAGGTTGAGTCCTACGCGACAGTGCACCAACTCGTGTCGACAGTGCGCGGCCGGCTGCGTCATGACGTCTCGGCGGTGAACTGCGTGCGCGCTTGCTTTCCGGGTGGCTCGATGACCGGGGCGCCCAAGCTGCGCACGATGGAGATCATCGACGAGATCGAGACCCGGGCGCGAGGTCCCTACTCCGGCGCAATCGGATTTCTGAGTTGCGATGGGACAGCGGATTTGAACATCGCGATCAGAACAGCAGTGTTCACCGCGAAGGACCTGCTCATTGGTGCGGGCGGCGCGATCGTGCTAGATTCCGACCCGGCGGCCGAGTATGAAGAGATGCTTCTTAAGGCGATGGCTCCGATGCTCGGATTGCCCTCCGCGAGTCTGGCGACTAGGCCCGGATCCTTTCGATGACGTGGGCGACGCCTACCCGACCCTACCTCCGAATGTCCTCGAAATCACGCACGTTCAAGGCGCTCGTCGCCCAGGTACAAGACGTCGACCGGCGTGGTGTCGAGGAAGGTACGTGCGTCTTGTGGCGTATCAACCATCGGCTTGCCGGCGACGTTCATCGACGTGTTTGCCACGATAGGAAGCACTCCTCGATGGTCCAGGGCGGTCAAAACATCGTATATCAACGACTCTTGTTGAGCAGTGACCGTCTGCACCCGGCTAGTGCCGTCGACATGCACGATGGCTGGCGCTCCGGTAACAACCTCGTCCTTCGCCTGGTACGCGTACGACATGTACGGCGACGGCTGTTTCCCCTCGTAGAAGCGGGGCAAATCCTCCTCACGCACAATCGGCGCAATCGGACGGTACGGTTCACGGCTCTTGATATTCTCGCTTACGTGCACTCGGACGTCGTCGCTCGAGGGAAGGGCAAGGATCGAGCGATGGCCGAGCGCCCGTGGCCCGGACTCCGCTGCGCCGCTATAGACGGCGACTACCTTGCCAGCGCATAAATCGTCGACGATTGGCAGCACGCTGGCGGTCGTCGCCTCGATACCGAAATGACGTCCTAGGAAAGGGCTTGTGATCGCGAGATGTCGATGACGCAACCAGATCGCTCCAACAGACTGGCCGGAGTCAGTGGGCATAGCGGGAATGAAGACCTCTTCGAAGATGCCGGCGTTGGCTAGTCGACCGTTGGCCACGACATTCATCGCGCATCCGCCGACGATGGCCAGCCGGGGGGAAAGGTGGCGGAAGTTGGCGGTAACTCTAAGAAGCTCTTCCTCCCACTCCCGCTGCACGGTGGCGGCGAAGTCACACCGAGGCTGGTCAGGCATGCGTTCATACACATCGCTCAGACCGAAATGACGACGCAGGTTATCGACACCCTCAGGGTGCATCCGATTGACCTCAGGCAGCATTTCCCACAAGCGCTTCGCTAGGTCAGCGTCGTACTTGCCGTACGCTGAGAGCCCCATCATCTTCCCGGTATCCGACGCGTGGGCCATCATGAAATCTGGTTGAACCGTCATCTGCGCTGCCGTGCCGTAAACCCGCCCAGTCACGAACGTGTTGTCGAGCACGGCAATACGATCCAGCCGCCCGTGGTCGTATAGGTACATCGACGAGGCACCGTCTTCGGACCCGCCATCGGCGCACAGCACAAGGCACTGGTCGAACCCGCTGGGCATCGCTGTCCCTATGTGGTTGGCGTGGTGACCAGTGATGACCGGCGTAATGCGGCGTAAGCAGACACGGATCGGAACGCTCAGGTCATACCGTGAAATCCATCTCGCAACGAGAATTTCACCGATGTCATCGGGAGTCGCGCCGACATACTCGAGAGCGGTGCCGAGCACCCTGTCCATCTGCTCCGCCGTCGCCGACACATGCTTCTCGCCGAGCACCCGCTCGGCCTCAAGGTGGATCAGAACGCGCTCTTGGCTGGCGATAGCGACATTCGAGTCATGGTAACCAAAATATATCGAGACAATGAGTCCAGCGTTCGATGGAGACATGCGGCCACTATAGTCCGCTAGTGCACAGTGTACTAGTACTCTAGTCGTAGATCGTGCTCACGCGCTGAGCTTCTTGACGACTGTAGCGGCTGGCTCGGGCGTGGTGTGGATAGCGGCGTCGCCATCGTAATGCCTGTCCAGTGGATCGGTGAACGGCTCAGGCGCCCTGGGGCAGGCTGGCGATGAGGGTCGGCCCGCATTAGGCCGGCTGCGGTGGGCGCGGCAGTCGCAGGCGATGGCTAACACGTAGCCCACCTGCCGGGCTTCGACGTTGGCGCGTACCGGTGGTGGCCACCCGAATCAGCACCCCAAGGAAACAGTTCGTTGACCTGACCTATTTGTGCAGACGACATTTTCAGTGTATCACATTTGGTGTAGGCTCCGGATTGACGGACCTACGCAGTAGCCGCACGTCAAGTCCAGCGGTTCGGGAATTTACTGCCAGTCGAAATGACTGGCAGCATCATTGGTACGAAGGGATGACGATGCCTGACACCACCCATACCACCGAACTAGAGCGCCTGCGCCGTGAGATCGATCTCGTCAACGACGGGCTGCTCGCACTGCTGCTGAAGCGGACCGAGCTCTGCCGGCGCGTCGCCGAGTATAAACGCGATCACGGAATTCCTATGCTGCAACAAGGGCGGCTCGATGCACTACGGACGAAGGTGCAGGAGTTCGCGGAGGCGCATGGGATCAACTCGCCACACCTCGAAGAGATCTTTGACCTCGTCACGACTGAAGCATGCCGCCTGGAGGACGAGATCATTGGAGTTGACGGCGAACAGGCCCCGACTGTACTGCAAAACCGCGCCCGCCGCATTGACCACGTGGCCATCGCGGTTCGGGACATGGACGAGGCAGTGGCCATGTTTGAGCGAAGTTACGGCTTCACGGTGGTCGAACGCCGCAAGGTTGAGGGCGACTTCAGCGGCATGATCATGGTGACGATGCGGGCCGGCGGAGTCACCTTTGTGCTCTGCGAGGGGGACTCGCCGAAATCCAATGTCTGTCAGTACATCGAGCGCTACGGTCCGGGAGTACAGCACGTCGCCATCGAGGTCCACGATCAACCGGGCGTAGTGGACGATCTGTGCGAACGGCGGGCCGACCTGCTCACTGGGATCGTCAGTTCCCCGGGGCTCGACCAGACGTTCACCAGGCGCGACGCGAACACTGGCATGCAGTTCGAGTTCGTGACACGCACAAAAAACTCCGGGTTTAACAACGTAGAGGAGTTGTTCACCGCGATGGAACGGGAGAACGTCTACTGATGCGATAGTGAAGCCGGCGAGGGCGCTGTTGCGTTATGCGGAGCGATGTCGCCTGCTCCGGTTCCGCGCAACGCAACAGCACCCGCACGAGTGGTCGTGCTGTTCTGGGAGGCGACAGTGATCGCGAATCGGTGTCCTTCGGCTGTTGAACTGAGCTTGTCAGGTTACAAGAACAACTTTTCGACGCGCTGGCGCGCTGCTCGCAACCAGGTCAAACCCTTCTTGTGCTCGACCGATTGGGAGGATATGAGAGACCAAGGCCGACACCGCATCGTACTGGTGACGGATGAACTCCTCGGCAATGGGAAGGTAATGACTCCACTCGGGGCGCACAGCAGCGATAAGCGTAAGGCGCTTGCTGAAAAATTCTAAAAAAGGCAATTGGTAATGCGTGCTCGATGGTACCCCAAAAGCTAAGATGCGGCCATCTCTGCAGCAAAGCCTCAACGCAGTAGCAAGTGTCGCATCCTGCCCACCGACGGCCTCGATACATAGGTCGAAAGACGATACTGGCAGCACGCTCTCCTCTGCAACGATCGCATCAAATCCAAAGGTGTTCACGTTGCCGACGGCAAAGCGAGGATCAACACCAATGACTTGTCGAGCACCGCGAGCCCGGGCGACCAAGCCAAATAACAGTCCAATCGGACCGGTCCCCACGATGGCTACTGCCTTGCCCTGGATATCGCCACATCGATCCGATGCGAAGAGAACGGTCGCCAAGGGCTGGACAAGTGTTGCAATGGCGAGTTGATCGCGACTTCCTAACCAATCTCGACCCAATTTGTGACAGTGATCGCGCCTGGACACATATTTGCCCTTTAAGCCAGAATGCTCTTTGGGAATTGCCACCACTAATTGACCCTCCAACACGCGATGAGGATCACGGCACACCACGCCGACGCACTCGTGGATCGGGAAGCCCGGGAGGGTATCCGCAGCCGCGGGCCCCTGGTTAAAATTTTGGATGTCAGTGCCACAAATCCCCGCGGCTAGTAGCTCGACCTCGATCTCCTCAACGTCAAGGTCCACAGGGATTTCGACCTCGACCTCTTTAAGGGTAGCCGGGGATACCAGGGTGTACGCCCACGTGCTTTCTACCATGGCAGCCATCCGATAAGCGAAAAATCGACAGTAGTGAGCATAAGCTACAGTATATACTCTCAACCGAAGGGGATGACGTGGGGTGGATAGCTCGCGCTCGGCCCACCGCGGCACCAGCAACAGACCAGCGGACGACACTAGTGTGTGTACCGAACAGCATTTATCCCTATCCGACACATCACAACCGCGATCTCACCGGCGGATCCAGGCTAAGCGAAGGGCGGCAGGTGTGAACAGATTCAATCGGTCAATAGTCCTCGGCGGTCAGGGCGCGGTCGGGCAACTCTTTGCGGAGCTGCTGCGCACCGACGGCGGGGTGACGCTGGTCGACCTACACCGGGGTACACCGCAGCCCGGCACGTCGTCGATTATGGCCGACGCCCGCCGGCCGAGCCCGGCGCTGATCGCCGAGTTGGGCAAGGCGGACATCGTTGTTATCGCCTTGCCCGAGGACGCTGGTGCCGCGACGGTTGAGGCGGTCGCACGATACATGCCGCGGGGAGCGCTACTCATCGAGACACTCTCGGTCAAGAGTGCCATCGCGCAGGCGTTGGCGAGCGCCGCGCAACGCTACGACCTTGAGGCGCTCAGCGTGAACCCCATGTTCGCACCCGACCTGGGTTTTCAAGGCCAGCCAGTCGTCGTCGCTACGGTGCGGGATGGCGAGCGGTGCCGCCGCCTGGAGACACTCATCGACGGTCTCGGAGGACGGCTTGTTTCGTTGTCGGTGCAGGAGCACGACCGGCTCACGGCGTCGCTCCAGGTCGCCACGCACGCGAGCGTTATCGCTTTCGGGTGGGCCCTGCAGATCCTGGAGGCTGATATCGGCGTAGTGGTGGCGGCGGCGCCCCCGCCGCATCGGACCTTGCTTGCGCTGCTCGCTCGCATCGTCACGGGCACCCGGGAAGTGTACCGGGAGATCCAGTTTGCTCATCCGTACGCCCGTGACGTCCGCCGAGCGTTGCTCGATGGCCTGATGCACCTGGATGATGTCGCCGTTATCAAACCGGCTGACGGTTTCGATGACATGCTCGAAAAAATCGCCTGCTGGCTGGGACCATATCGAGACCGGCTTAGCCACGACTGTACGAATATCTTTGCGCGCCTCGCCGAATCCCAGGCCCCGGCACTAAACCAGTGCACTATTGACTCGGCGGTGAATCGAACAGCCGAGCCAACATGAGGACCCGAACGGGAGAAAGCAAAACTCAGCGTAGCCCGACCTCAGCGGCGATACTTGATGTCGGCGGAGGTCGTCACCTGGCCGATCCCAGCTTGCATTCGGGCGTCGAGAGAAATTTAGAGACGAAATTTGGCCACGGAAGGTGGTAGGCATGCAGAGCGTACGGGACACCACCTATGAGCTTCTGAGAGAGTCCGGCCTGACGACTATCTTCGGCAATGTCGGCTCCACGGAAGGGCCTTTTCTCAAGAATTTCCCACCAGATTTCCGGTATGTACTCGCCCTCCAAGAAGCATCGGTAATCGGAATGGCAGACGGGTTTGCTCAGGCCACCAGCGGTCCAGCTCTAGTAAACGTCCATGCTGGACCTGGGACGGGCAACGGCATGGGTGCCCTTCTGACGGCGTCACAGAACAAGACGCCTCTCATCGTGACCGCCGGCCAGCAAGCCCGCGGGATGCTGCTGATGGAATCTTTCCTGACAAATGTTGAAGCCACGATGCTGCCCCGTCCCTGGGTGAAATGGGCCTACGAGCCATTGCGGGCCGAAGACATACCCGCCGCTTTTATGCGGGCGATTGCCACGGCCCTTCAGCCGCCCGCAGGCCCCGTCTTTCTCTCTCTTCCGCTCGACGATTGGGATAAACCGTCCATCGGGCCAACGGCGGCGCGGACGGTGAGCCGCCGTATCGCTCCCGACCGTGCTCGCTTAACCGAGTTCGCCGACGCTTTGTCGGAGGCGTCGTCACCTGTCCTGATCTATGGCGCCGCCATCGATAGGGGCGACGGCTGGAGTGAGGCTGTTGCTGTCGCAGAGGCGCTCGGCGCCCCGGTCTGGGCTGCACCCGTCTCCGAGCGTGTGTCGTTTCCCGAAAATCATCTCCTCTATTCAGGTGAATTGCCGGCCGCCGTCGGTTCACTCAAGCAAAAGCTCGAAGGCCACGACGTGGCCCTTGTCGTCGGTGCTCCAGTATTCCGGTACTACTTCCACACGCCCGGTCCCTACCTGCCGAATGGGCTGCGCCTCCTGCACATTTCCGACGACCCAGTAGAGACGGCACGAGCTCCCGTCGGAGACAGTCTACTGGGAGATGCCACCTTATCTCTCGCAGCCCTCGCGGAGCTGCTCGGCGGGCGAACGTCAGAGGCCGAAAGGGCAGAGCAAAAGGTGGTGCATCGTGTGGTGTTCGATCCGTCGTACCGAGCTAAAAAATCGGACGATGGTCTTTTGACCGCTGCGCAAGTCTTCAACGCCCTCAGCGAAATCCGACCAGTTAATACAATTTTGGTTGAGGAGTCTCCATCAAATCATGCTGATCTTCATGCGTGCTGGCCGATCACTGAACCAGCTTCATATTTCACAGCCGCCAGCGGCGGTCTCGGCTTCGGCCTCCCGGCATCGGCGGGCATCGCGCTCGGCGAGCGTGAGACCGGCCGCGACCGCCCGGTGATCGCGATTATGGGCGACGGATCGTTCCAATACTCGGTTCAGTCGCTCTGGACCGCGGCGCAGCTGCAGCTACCCATCGTGGTCATCGTCCTGCGCAACTATGAATACGCCATCATCAAGTCGCTCGCGGTGTTAGAAGGCATCCCGAACCTACCCGGTCTCGACCTCCCCGGCCTTGACATCGTCTCCCTGGCAAAGGGCTTCGGCTGCGATGCTGCCCGCCTTGACGATCTCAACAGTATCAAGACAGCTGCCGCGGAGGCCTGGACCAAATCGAAGCCTACGGTGCTGGAGATCCCTATCTCCCCCCAGGCGCCACCATTGCGCTGACCCGATAGGTAAGGAGTGGCGTGCCTACCCCAACTGCACACCTCCAGACGACCCCAACGCTGCCTTGAAGACCCACTGCCTCATCACGCCTGCGTGTCGAATTTTTTAAATTCATTCGTGAAGACATAGAGCTTCTTGTGTTCATCTTTCGCCTCCAATCCGGGATTCTGATCCTTGTACTTCGAATCACTATTTTGGATATTATTCAGCATATTATTGTGTAACTCCTCGTAAGTGAGCCGATAACCGGCGTCCCTTATGGCCTTGATCGCGTTGTATGTCATGAATCCGTTAGGGCGCCCATCGACCTTTGCGTCACCCGACATGTGGTGGTCGGTGGTGCCAGTCAAGAGTATCTCGTTATACGTATGCTGGGGATTCTGGGGAGGCTTTCCGGATAAGTCCATGTCGGTGAGCGATCCGGAGAAGCATGAGTCGGCGATGAACGTCAGGTAAACTCCGGTCTCGATGCCGTCGAAGAGTTCCCTGAGCTCGTCATCGATGATTAATTTGGGGTAGTCGTATGGACAAATGGCCTCATCATAACGTCCCTGAGGGCGCGTGAAACTCCCCAAATTAGTATCGTCCTCTTCCTCATCACCACTCACGTCTTTGGTAAAAAAACCGTGCGAAGAGTGCGTGAGGACGAGGACATCGCCTGGTCGGGCGCCCGCCATGAGATTTTTGATTCCCTTGAGTATGTTCGCCCGGGTCGCATCGGCATCGGTCAGAAGTGTGACGTCACCCACAGAAAAGTCGTAGTGCCTGGCCAGGAGATTGGCCCAATCATGGGCGTCGTTCACACACCCTTTCAGATTCAGGGTCGTCATGCCCATCTCTGGGGCGCTTTGGTTGCCGTAGTCATCGATACCGATACAGAACGCCTTCTTTGCCATGATGACCTCTTTCGCTCGTTAGCTGACCCCGCATGGGCCACGCTGCAGGTGATCGTTTCTGATTGAACGCACGTTTTGTTTCTTACTTTGCCGCTTGCGGGGTGGCAATTCTCACCAGGCGCTGAGCCGGTGGCGGAGGGCCCCGAAGTGCGGTGCTGCAGTATCCTTGCTAAACGCCAGGAACAATTTGACCGTCGCTGGAGCGTCAGATATTGAGAACACGTTCCTCCGGATTCCGATCATACGTAATCGGCATCCTGCGTCATAACAAGCATGAAACCTATGAGGTGGACCTCATCTCGAGAACTGTCCCCTCTTGCCGAAAGCTTAGCTGATCTAAAACTACCATCCTGTCGGTCGATAGCCAAGAAGTTCACCTAATGAGGCCAGGGTCGGTGCGCCTGCAGCTATGGCAAGTTGTCGGGTGTGGTGGGAGTGACTGTTGTGTTGTGCGAACCTGGAGTAAGCGAGGTTAGTGATCTCCGGGTTGGCCGCGAGTTCGTAATCGTTTCGGGGTATTTTTCGGTTTAGTGACCTCCCGTCCAGCCGCGGGTCGCTCGGGGAGGCGGGTTCCGTGGTGTTCGTGGACGATTTGACCTGGTCAAGACGCTGCGGGCAGGTATCCGAGTCGGGACTTCGGCAAGCAGATTGTGCCCGGGTGGTAGGCCCATGGTGAGCGCGCTGGCGTGGTGGACCACCGGGTGGGTACCGGATCAGCCGGTGCATAGCGTGGCGATCACGACTTGGCCGTCGCGATGGTTACGCCGGGCATGCGCACTCGCCCGTTCGATATCAGTTGTTCCTACACAATCCGCAGTCGCTATCCGGGTGCACTCTCCATAGGCACCACCGACCATCACCGACACAGTGGCACCCTCCCCGTCTAGGTTCGCCAACTTGTCAGACGATTCACCCGCTATGAAGACATGATCCTCCGTTTCGAGGTCGGCCTTACGGTGCCCTTCACCAACTGTGTAGACCGCCAATCAAGGTGCAGCGATGCATCTCGTGCGGTGCCCGGCGCACCCTCCACGAATTCACCGACTTCGCCATCATGCATTTCTATCGTGGCACCACTACAAGTGGGCCATCGACAAACTCACGCACTGCCCCGGCTCTTCACGCCAGCAGATGAACTGCTACCAGCCTTCACGCACCAGCTGGATAGTCAGGACCGAAACGTCCGAGTCAGTTGACCTGATCAGCAGGTTGGTTACTCCAACGAAAATTCTCTGCCGAATCCAGGATGTTCCTGGTCAGGAAGAGGTGGTGATGTGCCAGATTTGTCGTATTATCGAAGGTTTGGCACTTCGCTGGTATTGCGCCGAAGGAGAGCCTCGGCTACAGTTGCAGGTGGCGTCGAGAAGATTCGGCATCGTGCCCCCATGTTTACGGCGATTCGGCCATGTCGTACTTGGGCGGGTGGTGGCCAGTGACAAATGGGCGTAGTCCTCTTTCCGCTCATCGGACAAGGTGTGGTGCCTTGCTCGGATGCGGCCTGGAGTGCTGTGCGTCGATCTGGCGTCCTCGCCTACGCCCAGGGTATGTCCGACACCAACGTCAGCTCACTGCAGCCCCGCTAGATACTATTAGTAAGGGCTGGTTCGCCCAAGTATGGGACGGTAAGGGAGGCAAGGTTGTCTGGTAGTAATGATAGAGTTCTGCCGTTGTCAGCCGCGCAGCGTGAGATTTGGTTTGCTGAGCAACGGTTGAACAGGGCGAACCGCGTCTATAAACTCGCTGATTATGTAGAGATATATGGGCCGATTGATCCAGTGTTGTTCGAGTCGGCGCTGCGGCGGGTTGTCGAGGAGGCCGACTCGCTGCATGTCCGGTTCGTCGAAGGCAGCGACGGGCCACAGCAGGTCGTCACGCCGTTGGTGAAGTGGCTGATGCCATTCGTCGATGTCAGCGAAGAACCTGATCCGCGCACCACTGGGCAAGCGTGGATGACGTCCGACGTGGACCGGCCGATGGATCTGGCTCGCGGCCCGCTGTTCAGTTACGCGTTGATCAAATTGCGATCTGACCGGTTCTTGTGGTATCAGGGCTACCATCACATCGTGATAGACAGGTTTGGTTTTGCCCTTGTTGCACGACGCGTGGCCGAAGTCTATACGGCGCTGGCATGCGGGTTGCCCTGCGAGAAAAATATGTTCGGCTCGCTGCGGAAACTGCTGGACAGCGATACAGCGTATCGTGCATCGGAGCAGTTCGTGAGAGACCGGGAATATTGGATGAAACGTTTTGCTGATCGGCCAGGGTCGGTCAGCCTCGCCGGTCGGCCCTCGGGGAAGCCCACGAATTCTGTTCATCGGACAACCTTATTGCCGTTGTCCAGCGTGGATAGTCTACAGCTAGCGGCAAGCCGGGCCGGCGTGCGATGGTCGCGAATCGTGATTGCCGCGATGGCGGTTTATGTGCATCGTCTGACCGGTACGTGGGATGTGGTCGTCGGTTTGCCGGTTACGGCTCGTCCAGATCCTGCGCTGAAACGTACACCGGGCTTAGTGTCGAACGTGTTGCCACTGCGGTTGTCGGTACGCCCGGACATGAGCCCGTCCGAACTCATAGGACAAGCAGCGGAGGAAGTACGTGAGGTACTAGCGCATCAACGTTACCGAGGGGAGGATCTTCATCGCAATCTCGGCCTACCTGGTAACATCGGGGCGTCTTTTGCGCCGGTGATCAATATCATGTCATTCGGTCACGATCTGCGCTTTGATGGGCATCACACCGAGACGCACAGTGTATCGCTGGCACTGATCAGTGATCTAGTGGTAGAGGTCTCGGGCAAGAGGGATGGTTCAGGGTTATGGATCGGCTGGCAGGCGAACCCGGAAGTCTGCAGTGCTGATGATCTGGTAGCCCATCAGAAACGTTTTATGAGTTTGTTGGAAGCTATCACTGCCGCTGATCTGGATCAGCCGATCAGTCGGGTCGACATGTTGTCTGCGCAAGAACGCGCCAGGTTGTTGGTCGACCACAACGACACCGCTGCGGAGGTGGCGGAGACCACGTTTCCGGTGTTGTTCGAAACTCAGGTACTGGCTACGCCGGAGGCGGTGGCGGTAGTGTTCGAGGACACCACCTTGACCTACCGCCAACTCAACAAGCGGGCGAACCGGCTCGCGCGCGCGCTCATGGCCAGTGGGGTGCGCCCCGAGCAGATCGTGGCGGTGGCGCTGCCTCGTTCACCGGAGCTGGTGGTGTGCATCTTGGCGGTGCTCAAGGCCGGAGCTGCTTACTTGCCGGTGGACCCGGACTACCCGCCCGCGCGGATCAGCTTCATGCTCCACGACGCACAACCAGCGTTGCTGCTGACTAACATCCAGACTAAAGTCGGTCTGCCTGACACCGATCTGACTGCCCACCTGGTACTCGACGACCCCGACACCACCGACCTGCTGGCGGGCTACGGCGACGCCGATCCCACTGACGCAGACCGCACCACTCCCCTTATCCTCGCCCATCCGGCGTATGTGATCTATACCTCGGGCTCCACAGGCCGACCCAAAGGCGTTGTGGTCTGCCATCGGGGCGTGTTCAGTCTTGCCACAGCTCAGATCGAACGCTTCGACGTCAGCGCGCACAGTCGGGTACTGCAGTTCGCCTCACCCAACTTCGATGCGTCGTTCTCGGAACTGTGCATGGGGCTGCTGTCCGGCGCCGCGCTGGTAGTAGCCCCGCCAGAAGAGCTGATGCCCGGAGCAGCGTTGTGTGCGCTCGTCGACCGGCAGCAGGTGACACATCTGACATTGCCCCCCTCGGCGCTGGCGGTGCTGCCAGCGAGGGACGGCTTGCCGACGGTGGTCACGTTAGCCGTGGCGGGTGAGGCGTGCCCGGCGGAGCTAGTAACGACCTGGTCATCGGGTCGGCGGATGATCAACGCATACGGTCCCACCGAGGTCACCGTGTGCGCCACCATGAGCGGCCCGCTGTCGCAGGCAACTCAGACACCTCCGCCGATTGGTCGGCCAATCGCCAACGTGCGGGTGTATGTATTGGACGTTGGTATGCAGCTGGTGCCTGCGGGTATGGCGGGTGAATTGTATGTGGCGGGATGGGGATTGGCCCGCGGTTATCTGCATCAACCCAGTCTGACCGCGGCGCGGTTTGTGGCGAATCCGTTCGGTCCGGCCGGGACTCGCCTGTACCGCACGGGGGATCTGGTCCGCTGGCGCGCAGAGGGGGATTTAGAGTACCTCGGCCGGGTCGATGAGCAGGTCAAGTTACGGGGGTACCGGATTGAGCCAGGCGAGATCGAAGCAGTCCTGACCGCCCACCCCCAGGTAGCCCAGACCGTCGTCATCGCCCGCGCGGACCGACCCGGAGACCAGCGGTTGGTCGCCTACGTGGTCGCCGAGCACGTCGCTGGCCGATCCCGTGACGACGAGGTGGGCTCGTGGACGGACAACCCCACGGCGGATCGTTGCACTGGCCCGCTGATCGGCGGCCTGCGGGAGTTTGTGCGGGCGCGCTTGCCGGAGTACATGGTGCCTGCGGTGGTGGTGCTTGAGCGTTTGCCGTTGACGCCGAATGGCAAATTGGACCGTGCCGCGTTGCCCGCTCCAGAGCTTCGGACGGTCGACGGTGGTCGGGCACCCAGAACACCACAAGAACAACTGTTGTGCGAGTTGTTCGCTGACGTGTTAGGTCTGGCCGGTGTCAATATTGATGACGACTTTTTTGATTTAGGTGGGCATTCGTTGTTGGCGACCCGGTTAGTCAGCCGGGTGCGAGCCACCCTGGGTATCGAACTGGGACTGCGTACCCTGTTCGAGGCCTCGACGGTGGCCGGGCTGGCCGCACGGTTAGACCATGCGAAGCCGGCTCGGTTGGTACTGACACGCCAGCAGCGCCCGGATCTGCTGCCGTTGTCGTTCGCACAACGCCGGCTTTGGTTTTTGCACCAGATGGAGGGTTCCAGCTCGACGTACAACATGCCGTTGGCATTGCGGCTGTCCGGACGGTTGGACCGCCCAGCGTTGCAGGCTGCGTTGGGCGACGTGGTGGCCCGTCACGAGAGCTTGCGCACGATCTTCCCTCAGATCGACGGCATCCCCTATCAGCAAGTTCTCGACGATGAAGCAGCCTGTCCTGAACTGCTCGGGACCACCGCCAGCCACGCCGAGCTGTCCGACGCGTTGACGGTTGCAGCTCGGTACAGGTTCGACATTACTGCGCAGCCGCCGGTGCGTACTCAGTTGTTCGAGCTGGACATAAATGATCATGTGTTGCTGATGGTGATCCACCATATTGCCGGTGACGGCTGGTCGATGGCGCCGTTGTCGCACGACTTGGCCGTCGCATACAGCGCTCGTTGCCAAGGCCAGGCACCGGGTTGGGTGCCGTTGGCGGTGCAGTACGCCGATTACACGCTGTGGCAGCACCGCCTGCTCGGTGACCAGGCTGATCCGGACAGTCTGTTTGCCATCCAGGTGAGATATTGGACCCGAGCCTTGGCGGGGCTGCCAGCGCAGCTCGTGCTGCCCACCGACCACCCGCGCCCAGCCGTCGCCTCCTATCGTGGCGGCCGGGTGACTGTCCGGTTGGCCGCGGCGTTGCACCAGGGACTGGTAGGTGTGGCCCGCCGCGGCGGGGCGAGTGTGTTCATGGTGCTGCAGGCCGGGCTGGCCGCGTTGTTGTCCCGGCTCGGTGCAGGCAGCGACATCGCGGTGGGCACCCCGATCGCCGGGCGTACCGATCAGGCGCTGGACGAGCTGGTCGGATTTTTCGTCAACACGCTGGTATTGCGTACCGACACCTCCGGTGACCCCGCGTTTACGCAGCTCCTGGCGCGGGTGCGGGAGGCCGCGCTGGCGGCCTGGGCCCACCCGGATGTGCCGTTCGATCATCTCGTCGAGGTCCTCAACCCGACCCGGTCATTGGCGCACCACCCGCTGTTCCAGGTGATGCTCACGGTAGAGAATGCGCCCAAAGCTGACTTCAGACTGCCCGGATTGCGGGCGTCCGCCGTGCCGACGTCGACCGGGACGGCCAAGTTCGACTTGGACTTCAGTCTGTCTGAACAGCACGGCCCCGACGGTGCCCCGGAGGGCATCGACGGGATCGTCGATTACGCCAGTGACCTGTTCGACCCCGCTACCGTCGAAGCGCTCCTCGCACGGTGGGTGCGCTTGCTGGAGACGGTGGTGGCCGATCCGGACCGGCCGATCAGCCGGATCGAGATCCTCACCACTGAGGAACGCCAGCGGTTGCTGATCGACTACAACGACACCACCCGCCCGATCTCCCCCGCTAGCCTGCCTGTGTTGTTCCAAACTCAGGTGCAGGCCACACCGCGGGCCGTCGCAGTGGTGTTCGAGGACACTTCATTGACCTACGCGCAGCTCAACGCGAAAGCGAACCGGCTCGCGCATGCGTTGATCGTCCGGGGTGTGGGTCCTGAGCAGATCGTGGCGTTGGCCTTGCCCCGCTGCTCTGAGCTGGTGGTGGCGATCCTGGCGGTGCTCAAGGCCGGCGCTGCCTATCTGCCCGTGGACCCGGACTATCCGGCCGCGCGGATCGCCTTCCTGCTCCACGACGCCCACCCAACGTTACTGCTGACCACCAATCAGACGAGGGGGTGTGTCGCCGAGGACATCGCCACGCCGCGGCTGGTGCTGGATGACCCGGACACGGTACGGATGCTGGCCGGGTGCCCGGACACCGATCCCACCGACACCGACCGCACCGCCTGCCTTGCGCCTGGGCATCCAGCGTATGTGATCTATACCTCGGGCACCACCGGCACCCCAAAAGGTGTCGTGGTCTGCCAGCACAGTGTGGTGAATCTGTTTTCAAGCCATCGTGACAGGGTGTTCTCGCCGTCGGTGGCCAAAGCGGGAGGGCGTCGGCTGCGGGTTGTGCAGACGACGCCGTTCTCGTTCGATGCGTCCTGGGATCAGCTGTTGTGGATGTTCGCCGGACATGAGTTGCATGTCGTCGACGAGGTCATGCGGAGCGATCCGGATTGGTTGGTAACCTACGTCGCCCGGGCGCACATCGACTATGTCGATGCCACGCCGTCGTATGTGCAGCTGCTGGTGTCGAAGGGGTTGTTGGACAGCGGTCGGTGGCGGCCGGTGGGGATTGCGGTGGGCGGAGAAGCTGTTTCAGCGCAATTGTGGGACCACCTACGGTCGGTGGGCGGGGTTGAGGGGTTCAACTTTTATGGGCCGACCGAATGCACAGTCGATGCGCTCATGGCGCGGGTAGGCCACTCGCCGCATCCGGTGGTGGGGCGGCCGATCAGCAATACCCGAGTGTATGTGCTTGATGGGCAATTGCAACCGGTACCGCATGGGGTGAGGGGCGAATTGTATGTGACTGGGGTGGGATTGGCACGGGGATATTTGCGTCGGCCCGGGTTGACGGCGCAGCGGTTTGTGGCGTGTCCGTTTGGTGAGCCGGGCGCTCGGATGTACCGGACGGGGGACATGGTCTGCTGGCGCACCGACGGGGAGTTGCAGTTCGTCGGCCGGGTAGACGACCAGGTCAAGATCCGCGGTTTCCGCGTCGAACCAGGCGAGATCGAGACCGTACTTGCCGCGCACCCAGATGTCGCGCAGGCCGCGGTGGTTGCCCGGGAAGACCGGCCCGACGACAAGCGGCTGGTCGCCTATGTCGTGCCCACCACAGGCCGCGCCCCCCGCCCGGAGGTGCTGCGCGAGTATCTGCGGGCGCGGTTGCCTGCCTACCTGGTGCCTGCGGCGTTTGTGGCGCTGGACGGGTTGCCGTTGACACCGAATGGGAAGTTGGATGCCACCGCGTTGCCTGCCCCCGACTATGGCGCGACCGGGGGTGGGCGAAGGCCACGCAGCCCGCAGGAGCAACTGCTGTGCGAAGTGTTCGCCGACGTGCTTGGCCTGCCTACGGTCGGCGTCGAGGACGATTTTTTCGAGGTGGGCGGGCATTCACTGCTCGCGACTCAGGTGGTCAGCCGAGTGCGGGCAGTGTTGGGCATGGAATTGGCGGTGCGGGCTCTGTTCGAGGCACCGACGGTCGCCGGGTTGGCTGTGCGCCTGGACGACGCCGGACGTGCCAGGCTGGCGTTGACGGCGGGCCGGCGTCCGGCGGTGGTGCCGTTGTCGTTCGCGCAGCGGCGGGTGTGGTTCCTGCAACAACTGGAAGGCCCCAGCTCCACCTACAACATGCCATTGACGTTGCGCCTGACCGGTGCCTTGGACCGCCAAGCGCTGCAGGCCGCGCTGGGCGATGTGGTCACCCGGCATGAAGCCTACGCAAAGCCTTTCCCGCGTTAGGCGGCGTGCCCCACCAGCAGGTCCGGGAATCGATGTGGCCTGTCCACAACTGGTGGTCACTGAACCAGTGAGACCGAGCTGGCTGAGATGCTGGACAGGGCGGCCCAGTACGGGTTCGATCTTGCTGTCGAGCCGCCCATGCGGGCCACGTTGTTCGCGCTGGCGCCAGATCATCATGTGCTGTGATCCTGCTGCACCATATCGCCGGTGATGGCTGGGCCATGAATGTGCTGTTAGTCGACCTGGCTACCGCGTATGCGGCGCGCAATCAAGGTCAACAGCCGAGTTGGGCGCCGCTGCCGGCGCAGTACGCCGACTACACGTTGTGGCAGCACCGGCTGCTGGGCGACCATACCGATCCGGGCAGCCTATTCGCCAGGCAGGTGCCTATTGGGCCGACACCCTGGCGGGGCTACCCGAACACTGGCGCTGCCCACCGACCGTCCCCGTCCGGCCGTCGCCTCCTTTCGCGGCGATGTCTGAGCGACCGGTTAGGATCCCCTGTTGCATCAGGGATTGACAGGCCTGGCCCACCGCTCCGGGACCAGCCTGTTCATGGTGCTGCAGGCCGGGTTGGCCGCGTTGCTATCCCGGCTGGGCGCGGGCACCGACATCCCGATCGGTAGTGCGATCGCGGGACTCACCGACCAAGCGCTGGACGATCTGATCGGGCTTTTCCTCAACATGCTGGTGCTACGCACGAACACTCTGGGGATCCCACTTTCACGCAGCTCCTCACCCAGGTGCGAAAGACCGCGCTGGCCGCCTACGACCACCAGGACGTGCCCTCGACTACTTCGTCGAAGCCCTCAACCCCACTCGGTCACTTGGCTCGCCACCCACTGTTCCAGATCCTGTCGAGTTGCACAACACCCCGCAAAACGACTGTGAACTGCCTGGACTGCACCAGTTTCCTGCGGTACCGACCGGGACCGCCAAGCGTGACCTGGTCTTTCACTATTCGAACAACGCGCCCCAGACGGCGACCTACAAGGCATCGACGTCGCCGTCAAGTACAGCACTGATCTGTTCGATCCCACTACGGTCGAGGCAATCTTGGCCCGGCTGGGTGCGCCTGTTCAAGCCGGTGGTCGCTGATCCGGACCGGCCGATCAGCGGGATCGACATCCTCACCCCCGCAGAACGGCACCAGTTTCTGGTGGCCTACAACGATACCACCGCCCCGATGGCCCATCGACATCTGCCGGTATTATTCGAAATTCAGGCGCGGGCCACCCCACAGGCACTCGCAGTGGTGTTCGAGGACACCACGCTGACCTACAGCCAGCTCAACGCCCAAGCCAACCAGTTGGCGCGTGCGTTGATCCAACTCGTGGTGCGGGTCCTGAGCAGATCGTCGCGTTGGCCCTACCCCGCTCACCCGAGCTAGTGGTGGCGATCCTGGGAGTACTCAAGGCCGGCGCCGCCTACCTGCCTTGGGTGAACCCAGACGACCCCGCCGACCGTCTGGCATTCATGCTCGACGACGCCCAAGCGGCCTGCCTGGTCACCACCTCAACAGCGGCAGACCGGCTGCCCACGGTCGGCGAGCTGAACCGGTTAGTGCTAGATGACACCGCCACCACCGAGGAGCTCGCAATCCAGCCCGACCACGATGTGGGCGACGCGGACCGGGCGTCGCCGCTGCTATGGGACCACCCGGTCTATGTGGTCTATCCCTCTTCTTCGACTGGACGACCTAGGGGCGGTGTGGTGGTTACCCACCGGGGCGGCGGTCAACTACCTGTGGTGGATACAGCAGGGCGGTGCCGTTGAGCGCGGGCGACACGGTGCTGCATAGCACGTCGTTTAGTTCCGATGCCGCGGTCGGGGCGCTGTTCGCACCGCTCATCTCCGGGGCGCGGCTGCTGCTGACACCCCCGGCCTCCATCGCGACCCAGGCGTGCTCGCCCGGCTGGTGGCCGACGGTGGCGTCACCGTGCTGCCGGTAGCGCCACACCCTGCTCCCGCGGCTGCTTCAGCAACCGGCCACCGAGCAATGGCACGCCCTGCGTCGCCTGCTCTGCCACGGCGAAACCTTCACCGGACGCCTCGGGGAACAATGCCATACACATCTGAAATCGACCACCATATACAACCTCTACGGCCCCATCGAAACTTGCATCAATGCCACCTTCCACACCTACCGCGACACCGACGCCATAGCCAGAGTCCCCCTCGGCCGGCCAATCGCGAATACTCAAGTATATGTGCTGGACGCTGGCTTGCAACCAGTACCCCCAGGGGTAGTAGGCGAGCTGTATATCAGTGGCGCGGGGTTGGCGCGCGGTTATCTACGTTGACCTGGGTTGACCGCTACACGGTTCACAGCAGACCCTTACGGCCCGCGGGGTGGACGGATGTACCGGACGGGGGACCTGGCCCGCTGGCGCACTGATGGGGACCTGGAGTTTGTCGGCCGCGAGGACGACAAGGTCACCGTGGGCGGGTTCCGTATCGAGCCGGGGGAGATCGATACCGTGCTGATGGCCCACCCGGACGTCGCACAAACCACCATCATCAACACGAGAGGATCAACCCGGCGACAAGCAACTAGTCGCCTACGTCGTAACCACCCACAGCAACCGAACTGGGAATCCCCCTCGCTCGACGACTACCTGCGCCAACGCCTACCCAACTACATGATCCCCGCCGCACTGGTCATGCTGGACGCCTTGCCCGAGCCTATCGACGGTACACTCGACCACGACGCGCTGCCCGCGCCCAACCCGGAAAAGCCGACAGCAGCCGAGCGCCGAGAACACCGCAAGAACAGCTGCTGTGCGAGCTGTTCGCCACAATGTTGGACCTCCCCGCAATCAGCATCGATGACAACTTCTTCAACCGAGGCGGCCATTCACTGCTGGCGACCCGGATAGTCGCCCAAGCACAGGCCACGTTGGGTGTGGAGTTAACGCTTCGGACCCTATTCGAGGCACCGACAGTGGCCAGCCTGGCACGCCGGCTCCACATGAATGCTCAGTCGTGTAGTCGATCCACTCGCGACCGTAGGAGCAGCGGACCCGGCACACATCGTGCTGGCGCGGCTGTTAATGTTACGTTATGGTATGAGTAACGGACAAGTGGGTCTGGATGATTTTCCACCGATCGCCATCGTTTCGATAGACCTCGGTACAGTTCCATCTGGAAGACGTAGTGATACGTGAGAACTGCGGCTTTCCCGATAGTCTGCACCTTGGGATCGATCAGTTCGTAGGTTTCCCGGATCTTACCGCGCAGTGGTTCGTAGTGACGGGTGAGTTCCTCTAACTTATCAATTCTCCGATCTAAGTATGGATCGAAGTACGTGACGTCTGTCGCGGAGATTACAAGAAACCCCGAGGGTCTGCGTTGCTCCATCTGTCGACCGCAGCGCGCTCCATGGCGATGAGAATATCGGCAGCTTTTTGTTCGTTTTTTGCATTCATTTCCAAACTTCCCGAATGTCGTGACCGTAGCTTTCTCTAGCGCTCGACTCTAGGCAAAACGAATGTAAGACAAAGCCCGCTATCAATCTGCTGGTACTTCGAAGAGAACGTGCGGCTCGCCTACCGGAGCGATCGACGATGCGCAGGACATAGTGCCGTGCGCCCTGCCTGTGGTCCGACTGCTGATGAGCCACAACTGACACTCGCAGACCTTCATCTTCGTATCCTGGCGAGTGAGTGCTCGGCGATGGCCTGTGTCACGTCACCGCCGCGCCCGCAAGCAACGCGCGGCTTCAGGAAGTAACACGCGACCCGGTAAATATTCAATCCCCTGGTCGGGTCTGGCTGTAGCGGCTCCGTGATGGGGGCGTGTCGATCACTGTGTGATCCGGGAGCCTTGATCATTCACGGGAGTCATCGTATGTTGATCTTTGGTTGGTATGTTGATGATGTTGTCAAGGTGCGGTCAGGATCGGGGCCCGGTTGTCGCATCGGGTGGGCACCGGATTCCAGGGGTCCGGATAGTTTCTCGGGCCGGGTCAAGGACGCATCACCCCGGTCCTGTGGCTCGCCCAGCCCGACGGCAGGCGAGAATCAGATCGCGGTCACTCGCCATAGTCAGCGCGCGAGCGATGGCCGCTGGCGTGGTTAATAGACGACGGGTAAGGATACGAGGCCGCGTAGGCGGGAGTTCGGTCGCCACTGGACGGTGTCGGTGTCAAGCCGCAGGCCGGGCAGGCGACGCATGAGCGTCCCGATGGCGACACTGCCTTCGAGGCGAGCCAGCGGTGCGCCTAGGCAGAAGTGCGGCCCGTTGGCGAAGCTAATGTGCCGGTTGTCAGCGCGGGCGAGGTTAAGCCGGTCCGGGTCCGGGAATTGCGCCGGATCCCGGTTGGCGGCCCCGAGGACTGGGAATACGACGTCGCCATCACGCAGCGTCTGCCCCGCGATCTCCGTCGTTCCCACGACGAAGCAGACGGTTATCTGAATGGAGCTGTCGTAGCGCAGTAATTCCTCGATCGCGCTACTGATCAGGGCAGGATCGTTGTGTAGCTGCCGTACCTGATCGGGATGACGCAGCAGCGCGAGTGTGCCGTTGCCGATCAAGTTGACAGTCGTCTCGTGGCCGGCGACGAGCAGCAGAAAGCAAGTGCCCAGCAGCTCGTCC
>CAVQVV010000013.1:0-41314 GCA_963717245.1 uncultured Actinomycetota bacterium
CTCGCCGCGCAGCGCTCGCAGCACGCTGCGGGCGACGTCGGTGCCGGCCCGGTCCTGCGCCTCGGCGGTGGAGGCGCCCAGGTGCGGGGTGACGACCACTTGCGGCAGGTCGAACAACGGGCTGGCCGTGCACGGCTCGGTGGCGAAGACGTCGATCCCCGCGCCGCCGACCTGTCCAGTGCGCACCGCGTCGGCCAGCGCCTGCTCGTCGACCAGTCCACCGCGGGCGGCGTTGACGATCAGCACTCCTGGTTTGGCCTTGGCGAGCTGGTCGGCACCGATCAAGCCGAGCGTCTCGGGGGTCTTGGGCAGGTGGATCGAGATCACGTCGGCACGCGACAGCAGCTCATCCAGCTCGGTCAGCTCGATGCCCAGCTGGGCGGCCCGCGCCGGGGACACATACGGGTCATAGGCAATCAGCTCGGCACCGAAGGCGGCCAGCCGCTGCGCGACCAGCTGGCCGATCTTGCCCAAGCCCACCACCCCGACGGTCTTGCCGGACAGCTCCACGCCGCCGAACGAGCTGCGTTTCCATTGCCCGCTACGCAGGCTGGCGTCGGCCGCTGGGATGCGCCGCGCCACCGCCAGCAGCAGCGCGATGGCATGTTCCGCGGCTGAGACGATGTTCGACGCGGGGGCGTTGACCACCATCACCCCACGCTCGGTGGCCGCCGGTACATCGACGTTGTCCAGTCCCACGCCAGCCCTGGCGACGACCTTGAGCTCCGGGGCATGCCCGAGCGCCTCAGCGTCCACCCGGGTGGCCGAGCGCACCAGCAGTGCCTCGGCGCCGGTCAGGGGCATCGAACAGGGCCTTGCGGTCGGTGCCGTCGACGTGGCGGACGTCGAACTCGTCGCCGAAGACATCCAGCACGGAGGGGGCGAGCTTCTCAGCAATCAGGACGATAGGTCGGTTCACGATCACCAAGTCTAGGCCGTGTCGGTGAGCGGCCGGTCTATCCAGGACATCAGCCCGCGCAGCCGGGAGCCGACCTGCTCGATGGGGTGCTGCTCCCCTTCGGCACGCAGCTTGGTGAAGTTCGGCCGCCCGTTGTCGTCCTCAGTCACCCACTCCTGGGCGAAGCGACCGTCCTGGATCTCGGCTGAGGATCCGGCGCATCTCGTCCTTGACCTCCGGTGTGATGATCCGCGGCCCCCGGGTGAGGTCCCCGTACTCGGCAGTATCGGAGATCGAGTAGCGCATCCGGGAGATCCCGCCCTCATACATCAGATCGACGATGAGCTTGACCTCGTGCAGGCATTCGAAGTAAGCCACCTCGGGTGCGTACCCGGCCTCGGTGAGCACCTCGAAGCCAGCCTGAACCAATGCTGTGATCCCGCCACAGAGCACTGCCTGCTCACCGAAGAGATCGGTCTCGGTCTCCTCGGTGAAGGTGGTCTTGATCACACCGGCACGGGTACCGCCGATCGCCTTGGCATACGACAGCGCCAGCGCCTGCGCACCACCAGTGGGATCCTGCTCGACCGCGATCAGGCAGGGCACCCCCTTGCCGTCGACGAACTGCCGGCGCACCAGGTGCCCGGGGCCCTTGGGCGCCACCATCGCCACGTCCACATCCGACGGTGGCCGGATCAGGTCGTAACGGATATTGAAACCGTGACCGAAGAACAGCGCGTCGCCCGACTTCAGGTTGGGCGCAATGTCGGCGGCGTAGATGGCGCGCTGCTTGGTATCCGGCGCGAGGATCATGATGACGTCGGCCTCGGCCGACGCCTGCGCCGGCGTCATCACCGCGAGGCCCTCGTCAGCCGCCTTCGGGCGCGATTTGGACTTCTCCGGAGACCGACGCGCACATCAACCCCAGAATCACGCAAGCTCAACGCATGCGCATGCCCCTGGCTTCCATACCCGATCACCGCGACCTTGCGCCCCGAGATGATCGCCAGGTCAGCATCGCCGTCATAAAAGACCTCAACACTCATCGATCGCTCCTGATCGGTTCAGTAGGGATTTAGCGGGCGGTGATGGCGCGAGGGCCGCGGGCCATGGCGACCATTCCGGATTGGGCCATCTCGCGGATGCCGAAGGGCTCGAGCATTCGCAATAGCGCCTCAATCTTGTCTGAGGTGCCGGTGGCCTCGATGGTCACCGCGTCCGGGGAGACGTCGACAACCTTGGCCCGAAACAGTGTGACCGTCTCGAGCACCTGGGAGCGCACCGTTGTGTCCGCCCGGACTTTGACCAACAACAGCTCCCGCTGCACAGCCATTGACGGCTTGAGCTCAACGATCTTGATGACGTTGATCAGCTTGTTGAGCTGCTTGGTGACCTGCTCCAGGGGCAGTTCATCGACGGCGACCACGATGGTCATCCGGGAGATATCGGCATTCTCGGTGGGTCCGACGGCCAATGAGTGTATATTGAACCCGCGACGGCTGAACAGCCCGGCCACTCGGGCCAGGACGCCCGGCTTGTTCTCCACCAGTACCGACATGGTGTGTTCGGTCATGACCCGTCCTCGTCGAACAGCGGGCGAATGTCTCGCGCCGACATGATGTGGCTGTTTCCGGTGCCAGCCGCGACCATCGGCCACACCTGCGCATCCTTGCCCACGACGAAATCGATCACGACCGGTTGGTCGTCGATCTCCATCGCCTGCTTGATGATGTTGTCCACGTCCGCCGCGGCCTCACACCGCAGGCCCACGCAACCCAATGCCTCGCCGAGTTTCACGAAATCCGGAATACGGGAGTGGGTCCCCAAATCGGTCTGCGAGTACCGCTCGGAATAGAACAGTGTCTGCCACTGCCGCACCATGCCGAGACTGCCGTTGTTGATCACTGCAACTTTGATCGGAATGTTCTCGATGGCGCAGGTCGCCAGCTCCTGATTGGTCATCTGGAAGCTGCCGTCACCGTCGATGGCCCAGACCGCGACGTCCGGCCTACCCAGCTTGGCGCCCATTGCTGCCGGCACCGCGAAACCCATCGTGCCCAAGCCGCCGGAGTTTATCCAGCTACCCGGCTTCTCGTATTTGATGAATTGCGCAGCCCACATCTGGTGCTGGCCCACTCCCGCGGTGTAAATCGCGTCTGGGCCGACGAGTGCGCCAATCCGCTCGATCACGAACTGCGGCGACAGCATCCCGTCGGTCGGTGGGTCATAACCCAAGGGGAACGTCTGCCGCCAGTTGTGCAGCTGGCGCCACCAGGGCGTCAGATCCGGCCGGCCGGACTCGAACTCGGCCGCCACCGCAATGATCAGCTCGCTGATCACCTCCGCGCAGTCCCCGACAATGGGCACGTCCGCGCGTCGGTTCTTGGAGATCTCCGCGGGGTCGATGTCGGCGTGCACGACCGCGGCGTCCGGCGCGAAGGAGGACAGCTGCCCGGTGACCCGGTCGTCAAACCGGGCGCCCAGCGTGATCAGCAGGTCGGAGCGTTGCATCGCGGCGACCGCGGCCACCGTGCCGTGCATGCCGGGCATTCCCACGTGCTGCGGATGGGAGTCCGGGAAGGCGCCGCGGGCCATCAGCGTGGTCACCACCGGTGCTCCGGTGAGTTCGGCCAACTCCCGCAGCGCCGTGCTGGCCCGCGCCTTGATCACGCCGCCGCCGACGTAGAGCACCGGGCGGCGGGCGGTAGCGATCAGCCGGGCGGCCTCCCGGATCTGCTTGCCGTGCGGCCGGGTGGTCGGCCGGTACCCGGGAAGCTGCAGCTCCGGTGGCCACACGAAGGACGTCATCTCCTGCAGCACGTCCTTGGGGATGTCCACCAGCACCGGGCCAGGGCGACCGGTAGAGGCCAGGTGGAAGGCCTCCGCGATTGCCCTCGGGATCTCCCCGGGGTCCTTGACCAGCATGTTGTGCTTGGTGACCGGCATCGTGATGCCGGTGATGTCCGCCTCCTGGAAGGCATCCGTACCGATCAGTGCCCGCGTCTGCTGTCCAGTGATAGCCACCACTGGTACCGAGTCCATATGGGCGTCGGCCAACGGTGTGACAAGGTTCGTCGCGCCCGGACCTGACGTCGCCATACAGACCCCGACCCGCCCGGTGGCCTGCGCGTACCCAGTAGCGGCGTGCCCCGCTCCCTGCTCGTGGCGGACCAAGACATGGCGGACCTTCGTGGAGTCCAGCAGCGGGTCGTACGCCGGCAGGATCGTGCCGCCCGGGATCCCGAACACTGCCTCGCACCCGAGGGCTTCCAGGGAACGCACCAGGGCCTGCGCACCGGTCATTCGTACAGGTGCGCCGACGGGTGGGGCCGGTTTGGGCAGTTGCGTGGGGATGATGGGCATGTCTTGGGGGGTCACAGTCGTCATGGTCCTGCCTTAGTTCATCGTTCGCTCGGCCTTGCCATCTACGTCATCCAAAGCATCAAAAAACCCTCGCCGCCCGGGTCGGGCTCAAGCGAGGGTTGGCGCGTCGACGTCTGGGGTTCTTCAGACGACGCGCCTCTGACGTACAAGGACGGTGAAAGTCAGCACGACACCGACGGTAACGGGCTCGCCTAGGCACCGTCAACCTCACGGGCGGCTCTCCCGGATCCTGAGAGCGCTGGGGCCCTGCCCTGGCGACGCGCTCGGGCTGATGGCCCGGTAGCTCCTATTAGGCGGGCAGTAGGGAGACTCCGGTGGCATGGTGGGATAGACGGGTAAGATCATCTGGATTGACCGTGATCACCAGCGCTTCCAGCAGCTCCGCGGTAGCCACCACGACGGCATCGACAGCGGACCCCGCACGCGCACGCACCCGAAGCTGGGCCGCGCGACAGGCCAGCGGCTCATCCAGCGAATGCACCAACGACAACCCGACCGTGCGGTTCACCAGCACATCGCGCACCCTGTTCCCGGTCAGCGAGTCGACGAGGACGGCGGTCGGCACTATCGGTGGCCACAAACCGCGCTGCCGCAGCGCTGCGATGCGAGCTGCCGTCTGCCGGTCCCGTCGGCCCAGCGCGGTGACGGCACCCGAGTCGAGGACCAGGCTCATCTGCCGGCTCTATCGGGCACGACGGGCGGGCGGAACGGTGGCAGCATCGATCCAGGCATCCGCCGCCGCCAGCTCATCAGCCGTGGGTGGGCCGCCCAGCTCCACGGCGAGCTCCGCCAAGTACCGGTCCGCGGCGGCGGCCAACTCTCGCCGGCGAAGCTCAACTCGCACGGCGTGCTGGCTTAACTCCGATATCGGCAGCTCCAACTCCTTCACCGCCTGGTGTAGCTCGTCTGTGAGATAAATCTGGACCCGTGGCATGCGCCTACTGTACGCCTACGGCCGCCTGCCACTATGGCCTTTGTGACCGACTCCGCCGCGGCGACCTTCCGATTGCCGCTGACCTCCCTGCTCGGAGTGTTCGGGTTGATCGTCTGCATGACCCCGGTGGCCTTCGGCGCACCCGGATTGCAGGTGTTGTACCTCGTGCCGGTGGCGCTTGCGGCCTGGCTGGTGCGGACCCGCACGGTGGTCGACCCGGAGATTATGGTGGCGTATCGGGTATGGGGCGCGCGGCGGATTGCCTGGTCCGATCTCGCGGGCCTACGGGTAGATGAGCAGTCTCGGGTATTCGCCGTGCTACGTGCCGGAGACGAGGTTGGGCTGCCCGCGGTGCGCGCCCGCCACCTTCCGGTATTGGCGGCGGTCAGCGGGGGACGGCTGCCAGACTCGCTCTTCGGCGTCGGTAAGCGACCGCCGGCACACGGCTAGCAGGCGCTTTGGTAAACACTCACCAGCGGCACACGGGCCTGCGCATAGCCTGGCCGACCGTGCGCCCCACCGTGTCGAACCCAGCCGGGGCCGCCTTCGGCTTACGCCGAGGGCCCGGTGCGATCTCGATACTGCTCGCAGCTGCGGCGCTGCTGTGCGGGTGTTCGGTGACGCCGACCTTCCCGGATCGGGACAGTGGACCATTCCATCCCAAATTGGAGGTCGGGTCAGAGGCCGGACCGAGACCTGAGATCCCGCGACCGCCTGGACCGTCCAGCCCGAATGCCCCCGGCAGGTCGCCGCCCGGCCCGCCGCAGGGCTGTACTGACCCCGACCCGCAGGTCATCGCGACCTGCCTGGAACCCATTTCCGCGCTGGTCGTGCTGCCTGGCTCCGCGCCAGTGGCGCTGGCCGCGGAGCGCACCACCGGCCGCATCCTGCAGGTCCAGCGTCAGCGACCGAACCAGGAGGTGGCCGCGTTAGCCGTGGACCCCGCGGGTGATGGTGGGCTCACCGGGCTCGCGCTGTCTCCCAGCTATTCCGAAGACGAGCTGATCTATGCCTATATCACCACTCCGGTCGACAATCGGGTGGTCCGGATAGCCCCTGGTGACCTGCCCAAACCGGTACTGACCGGTATCCCCAGGGGTCGTACCGGCAACGCTGGCGCGCTCGCGGTCGACGCACACGGAATGCTGCTGGTCGCCACCGGCGACGCTGGCAACCCCGCTGCGGCGCTGGACCCGCAATCACTGGCCGGCAAGGTCTTGCGCATCGACACCTTCGGCCACCCCGCGCCGGACAACCCTGGTGGCTCCAAGGTCGTAGTCAGCGGGTTGCACGCGCCGGGTGGGCTGTGCATCGATCCACTGACCGACGAACTGTGGATCACTGACCGGGAGCCCGACCATGACTTGTTGCGCCGGGTGAGACCTGGCCGACCGCTGGTGGCTGCCGCCTGGACCTGGCCCGGAGGCATCGGGGCAGCGGGGTGCGTGGTCATGCTGGGCCGCATCCAGGTCGCCTTCACCAGTGGTGCCCCGATGTTCGCGCTCGGAATCGGGCCGGCCGGCACGTTCGTCGGGCCGCCCCTGCAAATCCCGTTGGAGCACTATGGCCGAATTTCCGCGGCGGCGCTGAGCCCGGACGGCCACTTGATGTGGCTGGGCACCGTCAACAAGACTGGCGGCAAGCCACTCTCCAGCGACGAACGCGTGTTCGTGCTACCTGATCCCGTCGGCCCCGGTGGCGGCCAAGATTGAGCAGCTCGTGAGTGCCAAACAGTGTTATGTCACTCAATGCCTTGCGGGTGCCTCCTCGACATAGCGCATACAGATCCGCCAGCACCGACGCCACACCGCCGGCCATCCGGTCCAGTGATTCCTCAGCGGCGGTGCGGTGGCTCAGGATGGCCGACGGGCCGGCGTAGAGCAACGCTGCATGCAGCCCCTGGTGGGCCTAGATGAGTGATTCCGTGAAGTTGGTGTTAGTGGTCGTAGGCGGTCAGTGAGCGTTTGCTGGTGACGCCGGTGGTCCAGTTGTGCCAAATCCCGGCGGCCATGGCCAGTAGGCGCTGTGCGACGCGGGTGAACACTCCGGCGGGAGTCCGGCCGCCGTGGTCTTCGAGGTCGAGCTGGCTTTTGAGGGTCTGGTTGACCGATTCGATCCACTGGCGCACGCCACCGAGGTTGCCGTTGCGGTAGGTCTCGTCTTTGCGGTCGGGGCGCAGCAGACGCAGTCCCATCGCGTCGGTGAGTTGTTTGAATCCTTTGCCGGCGAAGCCCTTGTCGGCCAGCAGGATCTGCCCGGTGCGGACGAGGTGGTGGTTGTGTTGCAGCATGGCGGCCACCACCTCGCGTTCTCCGATCTTGGGGTTGGCCAGGCACCACATGATCGGCATTCCATCGCCGGTGCAGACCAGGTAGAGCTTCAGGCCCCAGTACCAGCGGGAGTGCGAGGCGCAGTAGCCATAGCCGGCGTGCCCGGCCAGGTCCGAGCGTTTCACTGTCTCGCGTGACATGCCGCAGGGAACCGGGGTGGCGTCGGTCATCCACAGGTCGTCGAACCAGGACGGGCAGCACGAGGCCAGGGTGAGGATCGCCTTGCACAGCAACGGTTGGGCGTTTTTCAACCGCTTGTGGTAGCCCGACTGATCCGGCAGGTAGGGGAACATCGCACGCCACTGGGGGCTGCTGCGAAGATGCCGGATCCAGCGACGTTCGCAGTGATAGCCCTGCAGCATCTGGGCCACCGCCAAGGTGATCAGTTCACTGTCGGAGAGCAGGGGTGCCCGGCCACGACCGACGCGCGCCGCAGCCACGTGATCGTCGATCAACACGTAGAGTGCGGTCAGGAGGGTGTTCAGTTCTTTGGTCACACATTGATCTTGAACGCCCTCCGTCCACGTCCGCGGTAGCGACGCGCCCTCACACGATCTTCACGGAATCAAACATCTAGGGGGCGCACCGGTAGTCGTCGTGTAGACCCGGGGCACCAGGGGCCGCCACTGCCGCCGCGACACCGCTGCGTCCGCTGCCCCACGTGAGTGGCATTCAGTGCTGGAACACTGTTACGCACTCACGAGTGCGAGCACCAGCTCCCGCACCCTCTCTGCGTTGGCTTGGCCGCGGGTGGCTTTCATCACGGCGCCGACGATCGCACCCGCAGCCGCCACCTTGCCGCCGCGGATTTTGTCCGCGATATCAGGCTGGGCGGCCAACGCCTGCTCGACGGCGGTGGTCAGCGCGGAGTCGTCGGACACGACGGCCAACCCACGCGTGGCGACGACCTCGTCGGGCTCGCCTTCCTGCGCTAGCACCCCATCGACGACCTGACGGGCCAGGGTGTTGGTCAATCCGTCCTCGTTCACCAGAGCGATCACCCGGGCCACCTGCCTGGGGGTAATGGGTAGGTCAACGAGCTCCACACCACGGGAGTTGGCCTGCTGGGACAGATAAGACACCCACCACGACCGAGCCTCGGCGGCCGGCGCCCCCGCGTCGACGGTGGCCGCGATGAGATCCAGCGCGCCGGCGTTGACCAGGTCACGCAGCTCGAGGTCGGACAGGCCCCACTCCGTCTTGGCCCGAGCCCGACGCTGCGAAGGCAATTCGGGAAGGGTGGCTCGCAGCCGCTGCACCCAGTCGTCGCTGGGGGCGATCGGTACCAGATCGGGCTCCGGGAAGTACCGGTAGTCCTCCGCGGTCTCCTTGCGTCGACCGGCCGACGTGGTGCCACCCGCCTCATCGAAGTGCCGGGTCTCCTGCACGATCTCGCCGCCGGCGACCAGGACCACGGCTTGCCGGCACATCTCGTGGCGCACCGCGCGTTCCACCGACCGCAGCGAGTTGACGTTCTTGGTCTCGGTGCGGGTGCCGAAGGTCGACGAGCCACGCGGCATCAGCGAGACGTTGGCGTCGCAGCGCATCGACCCTTGGTCCATCCGCACGTCGGACACATCAAGCGCCCGAAGCAAGTCACGCAGCGCGGTCACGTACGCCCGGGCGATCTCCGGCGCCCGAGCTCCGGCGCCCTCGATCGGCTTGGTGACGACCTCGATCAGCGGGACGCCGGCGCGGTTGTAGTCCAGCAGCGAGTGGCTGGCGCCGTGAATACGGCCGTCTGAGCCACCGACGTGCAGGGACTTGCCGGTGTCCTCCTCCATATGAGCGCGCTCGATCGCGACGGTGAACAGCGAGCCGTCGGACAGCTGCACCGCCAGCGAGCCGTTCACCGCGATCGGCTCGTCGTACTGGGAGGTCTGGAAGTTCTTGGGCATGTCCGGGTAGAAGTAGTTCTTCCGGGCGAACCGGCACCACGGGGCGATCGAGCAGTTCAACGCCAGCCCGATCCGCATGGCCGACTCCACCGCGACCGCGTTGAGCACCGGTAACGCTCCCGGCAGGCCCAGACAGGTCGGGCAGACCTGGGTGTTGGGCGGCGTCCCGAACACGTTGGCGCAGCCGCAGAACATCTTCGTCGCGGTGGACAGCTCGACGTGCACCTCGAGCCCGAGCACCGGGTCGAAACGCGCCAGTACCTCGTCGTAGTCCATCAGCGCAGCGGTCATCGGGCTGCCACCTCCAGATCGGGCACCCGCTGAGCCAGCGGGCCGCCATCGGCGCCATCGCGGGCCGCCTCGTAGGCCGCGGCCACCCGGTAGGCCCGGTCGTCGGCCAGCGCGGGCGCCATCACCTGCAGCCCCACCGGTAAGCCATCGTCATCGGACAACCCGGCCGGGACGGACAGCGCGGCGTTGCCCGCCAGGTTCGCCGGAATCGTGCACAGGTCCGACAGGTACATCGCCAACGGGTCGTTCACCCGTTCACCGATCCGGAACGCGGTAGTTGGGCTGGTCGGCGAGACCAGCACGTCGACCTGCTCGAAAGCCGCGGCGAAGTCGCGAATGATCAGAGTTCGGACCTTCTGCGCCTGGCCATAGTAAGCGTCGTAGTACCCGGCGGACAGAGCGTAGGTGCCGAGCATGATGCGGCGTTTCACCTCCGGTCCGAAACCGGCTTCGCGGGTCAGCGACATGACTTCCTCGGCGCTGCGGCTGCCGTCGTCGCCGACCCGCAGGCCGTAGCGCATGCCGTCGAAGCGGGCCAGGTTCGAGGAGCACTCGCTGGGCGCGATCAGGTAATAGGCAGGCAGCGCATGGTCGAACGACGGGCAGGACACCTCGACGATCGCAGCGCCCAGCTCGCGCAGCCGGCTCACGGCCACCTCAAAAGCGCGCAGCACCCCAGTCTGGTAGCCGTCTCCGCGGAGCTGGCTGACCACCCCGACCCGGATTCCAGTCAGGTCGCCGGTGGCACCTGCGCGGGCCGCCTGCACCACCGGCGGCACCGGTGCGTCGATCGACGTGGTGTCCAGCGGGTCGTATCCGCCGATCACCTCGTGCAGCAGCGCGGCGTCGAGCACCGTGCGGGCCACCGGGCCGCCCTGGTCCAAGCTGGACGAGAAGGCCACCAGGCCGTAGCGCGACACGCCGCCGTAGGTGGGCTTGACCCCGACCGTTCCGGTGACCGCACTGGGTTGGCGGATCGAGCCGCCGGTGTCGGTACCGATCGCCAACGGCACCTCGAAGGCGGCCACCGCCGCTGCCGAACCACCACCGGACCCGCCCGGGACGCGGTCGAGATCCCAGGGGTTGCGGGTGGGCCCGTAGGCGGAGTTCTCCGTCGAGGACCCCATCGCGAACTCGTCCATGTTGGTCTTACCGACGATCACCACGCCTGCCGCGCGGAGCTTGCGGGTGACCGTGGCGTCGTACGGCGGGCACCAGCCTTGCAGCATCCGCGAGCCGCAGGTGGTCGGCATGTCGACGGTGGTGAACACGTCCTTGATCGCCAGCGGCACACCCGCCAGCGGTGAGGCCGGCGGGTCCCCCGCGCCGCAGCCCGTCGTCCACCGCGGCTGCGGCGGCGAGCGCGGCCGGCGCGTCGAGGTGCAGGAACGCATGCAGGGCGGGGTCCACGGCAGCGATCCGGTCCAGGTGCGCTCGGGGTCACCTCGACCGCGGTGATGTCCTGGGCGTGGATCCGGGCAGCGAGCTCTGCGGCGGACCACCGAGTCAACCGAGTCATCGACTCGTCCAGGATCCGGGGCACCCGGAACCGCCCGTCCTCGGTGGCGTAGGCGCCCGAAAGGGCCTGCTGCTGCGTCAGCCCCGGACGCGGGACGTCCGGGCGGAACACATCGGTCAACCCGATGGCGTGTGAGGTTGGCGGGATGTCCGCGGCCGCCACCTCACCGACCCGGGCAACAGACGTCAGGATCACCTCGAGCTGGCCGGCGAACAGGTTCAGCTCCTCCTCGGTGACGGCCAGCCGGGCGAGCCGAGCGAGGTGCGCGACCTCGTCACGGGAGATGGTGGGCACGGGATACTCCTGAAGTGGTGCTGGGTCGCTAACTGACCCGACGAGTCT
The DNA here is from genome assembly GCA_963717245.1 of uncultured Actinomycetota bacterium. Taxonomy (GTDB): domain Bacteria; phylum Actinomycetota; class Actinomycetes; order Mycobacteriales; family Pseudonocardiaceae. The sequence continues at coordinate 11,597 of CAVQVV010000013.1, forward strand.
AGCCTCGGGCTTTCCCGGGGCCGAGTGACCCGGCTGCGGGCTGGGGGGCGTAACTGCGGCTCGCTCTGTCACAATCAGCGACCGGCGAGCGCACGGGCTGTCGCGCTTGGCGTGACTTGAGGGGACGTGATGGTAATGAACAGGCGCGGCGGCGGATGTCCTTTCTGATCCGGGTCCAGCTGCCGGACCGGCCTGGGGCGCTCGGCGCGGTCGCCACCGCGCTGGGCGAGGTCGGCGTGGACATCCTCAGCCTGGACGTCGTTGAGCGCCGATCCGGTATCGCCATCGATGACCTGGTCGTGGAGCTTCCCTCCGGCCGGTTACCCGACGTGTTGATCACTGCGGCGGAGTCGGTGGAGGGTGTCGAGGTCGACGCCGTGCGCCCGTGGGCGGGTGTCCTGGACACCCACCGCGAGCTGGAGTTGGTGGAGCAGGTCGCCGCCGACTCTCGGCACGGCCTGCAGATCTTCACCGACGGGGTGCCTAAGATCGTCCGAGCGGGTTGGGCCATGGTGCTCAACGTCATCAACGGACAGTCGCACCGGGTCACTGCCTCCTTCGCCGCGCCGGAGACCGTCGCCGGAGAGCTGCCCTGGTGGCCGTTGCGTCGCGCGACGATCCTGGACCCTGAAGACGCCTGGGTACCGCGCCCGTGGCGGGAGCTGGGCACCGAACTGGCGGCCACCCCACTGGGCGGGTCCGATCGGGCCCTGCTGATAGGTCGTCCGGGCGGCCCGATGTTCCGCGCCGCCGAGGTCGCCCGCCTGGAGCATTTGGCTGGAATCGTCGCAGTGGTGCTGCGCTGAACACCTGACAACTGACCGTGCGGTAACTGAGCAACTACCGGACGGTCCATTCGTTGGCGTTCCAGGTGACGCCATCGGCGGCTTGACGGTAGACGTTATCGATGTTGTAGGTATAAGCCCACATGATGGGGACCTGGAACAGCGGAAGTGACACCAGATCATCAGCGATGAGCCGATCGGCTTTCATCAGGGCGTCCAGCTGAGTGGACTCAGCGTACTCCGTCTCCGCGACAGCCAGCGCAGCGTCGACCTGAGGATTGCTGTAATGTTGATAGTTGAACTTACCATTGGTTGTATAGTGCTCAGCTAATGACCACACTCGCGAAGCACGTGAGCTCGTCGTCAGGGCGACATCGAACCGTCCGCGGGAAACAGCGTCTCCCACACCACCCGGGGCGCCGCCGTCAGCGATCTCCATTCCGGCCTGTCGACATTGCGTCCTGATCAGTTCCACTTCTCGGGAGTGGACCGGGGAACCATCGTGACCGATGGCGAAGGACAGTCGCTGGCCGGCCCTGGAGTAGACACCATCAGGACCGAGTATCCAGCCCGCCCGCTCCAGCGTCACCTGTGCTTTCTGGGCGTCGGCGACCATCGTGTCAGAGTAGAGATCTTGGTATTTCGCATCATCCGGGAGAAACGCGAGGCTGCCCAGCGGTTGAGTCCCCGGGCGTACTCCGCGGGCCAGTACGTCGACCAGTTTGTTGCGATCGACGCACTGCGCAAAAGCGGTCCGGACGGCCGGGTCCTTGAACAGCGCGCTGTCCAGATTGAGGTCCAGCTGCTCAGCGGTGGGGCCGCCCCGCGCCTGGAAGATCACGCCCGACAGTGCCCGCAGCTGATCGGCCAGCAGCGGATCGGCCGGCGGCTGCACGACACTGAACTGCCGGTTCGCCAGACCTTGCACCGCAGCGGCACCGTCCGCGACAGATTTCAGCACGATCATCACCGGGCCACCCGGATTGCCGATCCAGGCCTTGTTGCGGATCAACACGGCCTGTGTGCTCGACGTCGAACTGTCGAACTGATACGGGCCCGACGCCGGCATCATGGCAGCGTTGAAACCGACCCACTTGCTATTCCAGAAGTCACCGGCCTTTCTCAGCTCGACTGGTGCCGAGGTGGGGTTCAGTGCGGTGATGTCGGCGATCCCGGTTTCCCGCTCGAGGACGTGGGCCGGAAGGATGGCGTGCTGAAGGTAGTTCCGGCGCCAGTCCGCGTAGGGTGACCGGTAGGTCTCAACGAACGTATCCTTGTCACGACACTCAGCGGAAGCGCGATCCAATCCCCGTGTGGTCGCCGGTGTGAAGTACGGCGTCGTGCCGCTGCCAGCGAGCCACGCCAGATAGAAGTCTCGGCAATCCCAAGGCTGCCCATCCGACCATCTGACGTTCGGCTTGATCTTGTATGTGACGACCTGAGGATCCCGCGACGTCAACTCGGCTGAGGCCAGCACGTCCGAGTTGAGCAGGAAATTGCCGTCTCCGTCGACGATGAACGGGGCCGTGAGGACCTGATCGAGCACCACGTCGTTGTCCGGATTGCTATTCGACTGCACGGTCGTATTGTTGTACGCCAAGAATGGCCCAGTGTGCGCGACGACGACCGCAGGGCCGGGCGCCACCTTCGGGGCCCGATATGATCCGTCCCCGTTGTCCCCGCGCGCCCGCAGGTTCGCCGGCCCACTGGCGCCGTCGGGGCGATCAGTTCCGCTGGCCGCCACGCAACCGCTGACCGTGAGGACAACACCGATAATCCCCACCAGAAGGTTTACCCGAAGCCTCCGTTTTTCCCTCAGCGCCACACCTCTTGATATCACCGGCGGAGTTCCCAGCGGGCAGCGCCATCGAGCGGACCTTCCAGCGGAGTACCCGGGGTGACGTTAGGCAGCTGGCTGGTGGTGATCAGCAGGGAAGCCGGCTGGTAGAGCGGGATCGTCACAGTCCGGTCCCACAGCGCCGCCTCGATGGCCGGGGTCACCGCGCCCGCCGGGTCGTCCTGGGTGAGCGCCCGCTCGATCATCGGCTGCAGGGTCAGGTCGCACATGTCCGCCGGGTTAGGCGGCGCCGGCGCCAGTTTGGCCGGCACCACGAGCGGGCAGCCGTACCAGGACTCCAGCTGGCTGGCGGGGTGGCCGGCTGCCGGCTGCGGCAGCACCACGATGTCCACGTCCGACGTGATCACTTCGTGGTCGCGCCGCCCTGAGTTCCCGGAACTGGCTACCGCGGGGACGGTCACCTCAGCGGTCCCGTCACCAGCTGACTCCCGGTCCGCACTCGGGCCGAGCAGGGTGCCGAACAGCTCGTCGGGGTCGATTTCCCGGAACTCGGCATCGATCCCGGCGGTGCGCAGCTGATCGGTGACCCGGGCGGCGATTGTTCCGTATGGCTCACGATTCGCCGGCGCCCCCACCACCAGCCGCAGCGGTTGCCCGGCGCGTTCCCAACCCGCTGGACCGGGGATGTACCCAGCGTCGGTGAGCAACCGGCGCATCGTGGACGGATCCGGCGCAACCGGCACCCCGGTGGCCGGTGCGGTGGCGTGGTAACCGGGCGCAGCGGGGGCGAGCACCTCGGAGTCGGCGCGCAGCGCTGCGGAGGGCCCGCTGGCTACTCCGGTGGCGATCAGCGCGGGACGGTCCAACGCCGCAGCCACCGCGGTCCGCACCCGATGATCACTCAACACGGCGCTACCCGGGCGCAACAGCACCGAGACGAGCGCAGGTTGCGGGATGACAGTCGCGGTCGTCCCCGCATGGGCGTCGCGTAGCAGCGCCTCGGTGATGGCGTCGGGACGGCTGACCAGCGCAGCCTGCATACCTCCGGTTCCTAGCGCCTCCACCAGCGCCGCTTGGCTGCCCTGGCGGAACCGGATCCGGTCCACCTGCGCCGGAGTGTCCCAGTACCGGTCGTTGCGTTCCAGCACTATCTCGCCGCGGGCCCGATCCACTGAGGTCATCGCGAACGGGCCGCCGGAGACCGGCACGCCGGCGTCGAGCGCCTTGCTCCAACCGCCCGGCGCATCCTTGAGCAGGTGCGCGGGCAGCAGATCGCGGAACAGCGTGCGCCAGCCGGCGTAGGGCCGGCCGAAGACCACCTCGACGGTCTCCCCGCCGTCCCGAGAGATCACCTGGTCGATCAGCTGGTAGCCGGCCGAGTCCACTACGCCGGGTTGGGTGCGCATCTGCTCAGCGAGATAGCTGAAATCGTCGGCAGTGATGGGAGTGACATCCGACCACTGCGCATTGCGCCGGATCCGGTAGGTGACGGTGAACGGTTCGGTGTTCGTGATCTCAGCGGAGTCGAGCAGAGTGTGGTCGAGCACCCACTGCCTGGTCGGCGTTTGGTGAAACGCCGACGGCAGCAGCAGGCCGGCGACCGCCTCGGACACCGGTGTCAGGTCGGCCAGGGTATGTGGGTTGAACCCGCCGATCAACCGGTCCATCCCGAACACCACCTCCCGCCCGGAAGGCGCGGCCGCTGAGGGGATGGGGCGCTGCGTGACGAGCGGCGGCGGCGACGGACTGCACGCGACCAGCGCGGCTCCGGCGATCAGCGCCGTCACCATCTTGCACGCGCCGCCGGGCGTCTTCACGAGGCGACATGCTGCCGCAGAGCGATCTCCTCCGGTGCGCCCGGGTCGGTGTCTGCGGTTAATTGAGGATTATCACGACGACGTGACCGGACCCCGTGCCACCCGGTCCCGGGCCCGCTGCCGGCCGCGCTGGGTGGCATCCAACACCGCCTTGCGTACCCGCACCACATCCGGAGCCACCTCGACGCACTCGTCGGAGGCGCAGAACTCCAGCGCCTCCTCCAACCCCAGCGTCCGCGGTCGGGCCAACCGCTCTAGCTCTTCACCGGAGGAGGAGCGCACGTTGGTGAGCTTGCGCTCCCGGCAGACGTTGAGATCCAGGTCCTCGGCGCGGGGATTCTCACCGACCACCATGCCGGCGTAGACGGCCGCACCGGGCTCCACGAAGAAGGCGCCCCGGTCACCCAGCTGCGTCAACGCGTACCCGGTGACCGCCCCGGACCGGTCGGCGACCAATGACCCGGATCGGCGAGTGCGCAGCTCCCCCACCCACCGGCGGTAGCCGTCGAATACGTGGTGGACAACCCCGGTACCTCGGGTGATAGTGAGGAACTCGGTGCGAAACCCGATCAATCCCCTGGAGGGCACCGTGAACTCCAGCCGCACCCAGCCATCTCCGGAGGTAGCACCGAGCTGTTCGGTGCGGCCCTTGCGGCCGGCGAGCAACTGCGTCACGGCGCCGACATACTCCTCCGGCACATCCACGGTGAGGTGCTCGAACGGTTCGTGCAGGGCGCCGTCCACGACCCGGGTCACGACCTGGGGTTTGCCGACAGTGAGCTCGAAACCCTCTCGTCGCATGGTCTCCACCAGGATGGCCAGCGCGAGCTCACCACGTCCCTGCACTTCCCAGGTGTCCGGCGATTCGGTGGGCGACACCCGGATGCTCACGTTGCCGACCAGTTCGGCGTCCAGCCGGTTACGGACCAGGCGGGCGGTGAGCTTGCGACCCCCGCCGCGGCCGGCCAGCGGGCTGGTGTTGATGCCGATCGTCATCGCGATCACGGGCTCGTCCACGGTGATCCGGGGCAGCGGGCGCGGATCCTCGATGTCAGCGAGAGTGTCGCCGATGGTGATCTCCGCGATTCCCGCGATGGCGATCAGGTCGCCGGCCTTGGCGCTAACCGCCGGAACCCGATCGAGCCCCTCGGTGCGCAACAGCTCAGTGACCTTCACTGACCGGATCGTTCCATCCTCCCGGCACCACGCCACGGTCTGGCCCTTGTGCAGCCGCCCGGCCCGGACCCGGCACAGCGCGATCCGGCCCAGGAATGTTGACGCGTCGAGGTTGGTGACGTGCGCCTGCAACGGCGCCTCTACGTCTCCGGCGGGCGGTGGCACGTGGGTGAGGATGACGTCGAACAGCGGCGTGAGGTCGTCGGAGTCGGGCATCTCGCCGTCGTGCGGGCGGGTCAGACTCGCCCGGCCGGCCCGGGCGCTGGCGTAGATCACCGGCAGGTCCAGCACCGCCGCCGCGGTATCTGTTTCGAGGCCTTCCAAGTCCGACGCGAGATCCAGCAGCAGGTCGTGGGTCTCCTCGACCACCGTGACGATCCGGGCGTCCGGCCGGTCCACCTTGTTCACCACGAGCACTACCGGCAGGTGCGCGGCCAACGCCTTGCGCAGCACGAAGCGGGTCTGCGGCAACGGGCCCTCGCTGGCGTCGACGAGCAGCAGCACGCCGTCCACCATGGACAACCCGCGCTCCACCTCGCCGCCGAAATCAGCGTGCCCGGGAGTGTCGACCACGTTGATGGTGACCGGACCGTCCGGGGTGGACCGGGTGACCGCGGTGTTCTTGGCCAGGATCGTGATGCCCTTTTCCCGCTCCAGATCACCGGAGTCCAGCACGCGGTCCACCTCGGTGCGCCCGGTGACCGCGCCGGACTGGCGCAGCATGGCGTCGACAAGCGTCGTCTTGCCATGATCGACGTGCGCCACGATGGCGACATTGCGCAGGTCGGTGCGCAGGCGGGCGGGGGCGACTGTGGGCACGCAGGAACTCCTCGATTAGTTGCCGGGATCTTCAATGTTACTCCGCGGGTTTATTGGGGGCACCGGTGCCGCCCGCCGCACCACATCTTTGGGCCCTTAACAGCACTTCGAGATCGGGCAGAATGACGCGATCCGCGTCCAACCAATCAAGTGCCGCGAGCTCGCTGACGTCCACCCACCGCAAGGCCGCATGCTCAACCGGGACTGGTGTCGCCCTCGGCTGGGCGAGCCGCGCGACGTGCACCCGCAGGACGGATCCGCCGGCTAATGCCACGTCCGGCCCGAGCTGTTCGCCCGGCACGATCTCGACGGCGAGCTCCTCGCCACACTCCCGGATCAACGCGTCCCGGGCACTCTCCTCGGGCTCGACCCGGCCGCCCGGCAGCTCCCAGCGACCTGCGAGTGCCGGTGGGTAGGCTCGCTGCTGCGCGAGCACGCGGCCCTCGCGCAGCACAGCAGCCGCGACCACCACCGTCGGAGCCATGTCAGACTGCTCGACGCGGGCGGCTCGGGACTGCTCAGCGTTTCGGCGCACGCCGACGATAGTGGCGGTGCACGGCGTCGCCCGGAAGAGCCCCATCCTCGGCCTCAGCGTCAAGATCGCCGTTTGGGAAGAATGAGCCGCGCTCAGCGCGGTTCATTCTTCCGAGTTCGCGATCACGCCCGTAGGTCCGCGGTGCCGCTCAGAGACGGACCCGCACGCCTGACGCCAACCCCGGGTTGGTGGCGGTTAACGGCGTGGCCCGGCCGGGTTGGTAGTCCTTGAAGGGCAACCATCGGGTCAACATTGGACCCGTACCCGTGAACTCGACAGCACGGACCTTTCCGCCCCCGACTGGCAGGTCGGGGCTGTCGAGTTCACGGCCTGCGGCCCGGGAGTACTAGCCTGCACGGATGGCCGAAAATGATGTGCTGATCGAGGTTGAGACGCTGGTAGGAATGCTCGTCGGGGACGAACCGCTGGATGCGGCTGGCATCCGCTTCGTGCTCGATGCACTGACCGCGGCCACCGATAGCGCGCTGGGCTTCCTCTCCGCCCAGATCGAGTGCCACACCGCCCAGAACGAGGGCGGTGCAGTGCAGGCGCAGCTTGCGGCGCTGCGGTCGCAGGCGCGAAGCAGGGAGGAGAAGGCCGCGGTCGCGCTCATCGCCGCTCGCGCTGCCGAAGGCGCCGGGGACTCGGCGACTGCCTGCGACCTGCTCGCCGAGGCCCTGGAGTTGCGCCCGGGCTTCGAGCCGGCATTGCACGACGCCGCGCAGTACGCCGCGGCGCGCGGAGACTACGTCACAGCGGACCGGTACCTGCGGCGCTCCGACATTCCCAGCCCGCTACGAGCCGGGTTGAGCGAGGCCATCGCCGCGACACCCCCCGACGTCGGGCGCAACATGGCCTGCCCGTGCGGGTCGGGCCGCAAGTACAAGGTCTGCTGCCGACTCGAGGCGGTACCTCCGCTGAGCGCTCGGGCGCAGCTGATCTACGCGCTGCTGGGCACCTACGCCGAACGCGCTCCCGGCCTGAAGATGATCACACCGCTGATCGAGCGCACCGAGGACGCGCAACGGTATGCGATGTTCATGCTGGATCTTGCGCTGTTCCACGGCGGTCTGGTGGAGAAGTTCCTCGCCGCCCGAGGGCACTGGCTGCGCCCGGACGAACGCCAGCTCATCGAGGACTGGCAACGGATCCCGGTCACGCTCTATGAAGCGGTCGACGTGGTGGCTGATACCAGCGTCACGCTGCGCGCGCTGCCCGACGGCGACCCGATCGAGCTGCCCGACGCATTGTTCTCGCAGACCGCGGATCGGCTGGAGCTGTTCTGCGGCCGGATTCTGCACGATGGCACCACCCCTCGGATGCTCACGGTGCCCGTCCACGTTTTGCGGCAGCGACGCCGCGAGCTGGCCGGCCTGCTCGCCGCAAATCCATCGATGGAAGAGATCGCGGTCTTCCTCGCTCCCGAGCCCCCCATCCAGTTCCGCAACAGTGACGGCGACGACCTGTCGGAGTGCAGCGTCACCTATCAGGTGCCCGACCCGCAGCAGGTATTCGACCGCCTCATCGACCGGCTGACGCGGACTGATGAGGACGTAGTCGCCTGGCACCGGCAGCTACCCGACGGGCGGGTGGTGAACCTCGGGCTGATCCAACGGACCGGCGATGACTTCACCGTTGCCGCAAACTCTTTCCAGCGGCTGGCCACTCTCGCGACCCAGCTGCGCGACGTGGCCCCAGAAGCCGTCGAGACTGACCGGCATGCCAAGCGCGTCAGCGAGGAACCCGACGGCCGCGAAGGCCGCACCATCGTCCTGGAGAGCTACTTTCTCGAAGCGACGACCGCCACCGACGCAGACGACGCCACCGACCGCATCAGCCGCAACGCCGAAGCAAGCTGGCTGGATACCACTGGCGTGATCGGTGAGCTGAGCCCGCGCGAAGCCGCCGCCTCGGACGATCCCGCGATCCGTGCCGAACTGCGCAGCATCATCGACGACGTCGAAGCCATCCTGCTGCAAACCGAGCGCGCCGGGCAGTCGACAACAGGTTTGATGAGCCCGCACCGTCTCCGCGAAGCACTGGGCGTGCGGTGACGCCATCGCGGACATGGGCACGACAGCCATGACCGTGCTTGCAGCCGCGAAAGAGGATCAGGACGCCGTCATTGAGTTGACTCGCGCGTTGGTTCAGGTCCCCAGCCGGGCTGGTATCGACCCCTACGACCCGATCGTTGACCTGCTCCGTGGCTGGATGCGGGAACACGGCCTACCCGACACGGTGCTCCGTGATGGCACTGGGGCGGTGGTCGGCCTCACCGCGGAGATCCGGGGCTCGCACCCGGGCCCGCGATGGGTGCTGGACGCCTGCCTGGACAGCGCTCCCTTCGGCGACGAGAACGCGTGGACCCATCCCCCCACCGCGGGATTCGTCAACCAAGGATGGATGTGGGGCCGTGGCAGCTCCGACTCCAAGGCCGCCGTGGCGATCTTCTGTCACCTCGCCACCCGGATGTACGCCAGCGTCGAACAGTTGCACGGCAGCCTCGTGTTGCTGTTCGACGTCGATGAGCACACCGGTCGCTTCGGTGGTGCCACCCACTACTTCGAAGGCCCGGACGCACCCAGCGACGTCGCCGGAGTGATGATCGGGTATCCCGGCTTGGACACACTCGTGGTCGGCGGACGCGGCGTCTACCGAGCCCGACTCCACGTCCACGGCATCGCCTCCCATTCCGGGAGCAGCAGGTCAAGCCCGAACGCGATCGACAAGGCCGCGCACCTCATCCGCGAACTCGCGGCGGCAGACCTCCCCGACGGTGGGCGCAAGGACTTTCCCCTTCCGGGCAAACTGACCGTGACTGCCATCGACGGCGGGCAGGGCTACTCGCTGACCCCAGACCTGTGCACCGTCAATGTCGATATCCGCACCACCCCCACCTTCGACGAGATCGCCGCCTCCGCGTTGGTGAACCACCTCGTCACCCGCGTCGATGGGCAATGGCCTGAGACCCGACCTACCCACGTCGAGCTCACCACCCGCTGGCCCGCCTACGCCTTGCCTGCCAACTCCCGGCTGCGCATGACGCTGCTCGAGGCCGCCCATTCCTTGGGAGTAGAGGTCCAAGCCAAGGTCGCCGGTCCGTCCAATATCGGCAACTACCTCGCGGGTATCGGAATCCCCGCCACTGCGGGGTTCGGCGTCGCCTACACCGGGCTGCACGCCACCGACGAACGCATCCGGCTGGACACGATTCCCACTGTCCAAGCCGTCTACCACGCCACTGTGCTGTCCCTACTCGGAAAGTCCCCCGCGTGGTGACGGTCGGCGCATCCACCCCGTCCGCGAACGCCGCGCCGGCTGGGGTGGATGCGCCGGCGATTCGGGTCCGGGGTCTGCGCAAGGTGTTCGGTGCCACTGTGGCGGTGTCCGGCGTGGACCTCGACGTACCGGCCGGCGCCGTGCTGGGTGTGTTGGGCCCCAACGGTTCGGGCAAGACCACGATGATCCGCATGCTGCTGGCCCTGTCCCGACCCAGCGCCGGCACCGTGGAGATCCTCGGCGCCCCCATGCCGGCCGCCGCAGGCGCGGTGCTGCCGCACGTCGGGGCGCTGGTGGAAGGTCCGGGTTTTCATCCATTCCTGTCCGGCCGGGAGAACCTGCGGCGCAGCGCGGCAGCTGAGCCGCTGCTGCCCACGCCAGAGATCACGGATGCGGTGGAGCGGGCCCTGAGCCGGGTCGGTCTGACGAGTGCGGCAGGCCGGCGCTATCGCGCCTACTCGTTGGGCATGAAACAGCGCCTGGGCCTGGCCGCGGCGCTGCTGGTGCCCCGGCGTCTGGTGCTCCTCGACGAACCGACCAACGGCTTGGACCCCGCCGGCACCCGGGACGTCCGGACGATCATCGCCGAGCTGCACGCCGGCGGCGCGACCGTGCTGGTGTCCTCACACCTGCTCACCGAGGTTGAGGCGACCTGCACGCACGTCGCCGTGCTCGATCATGGCTCGCTGATCACCGCCGGTCCGCTGGCTACCTTGCTCGGCGGCGAGGCACCCGCGCTGGACGTGCGCACGCCGGATTCCGCGGTCGCGGTGCAGGCGCTGCACGCGGCCGGCGTGGGCGCCGCTATCCGCCCCGACGGGGTGCGCGTCGAGCTCGCCGGTACCGATCCGCCCACCGTGGTCGCGCTGTTGGTCGGTGCCGGGGTGGCGGTGCACGAGGTGCAGCGGCGCCGGACCGGGCTGGATGACCTGTTCGCGCAGCTGACCGGAGGGAACACGTGACTGCCCTCGGTGGTGCGGCGCGGCCCACCCTGTCCGGCCCGGTGCGCGCCCCGCTGGGGCGGCTGCTGCGCAGCGAGCTGCGCTGGGTGCTGCGCCGACCGCGCACCCAGGTCGTGCTGACCCTGCTCGCGCTGATCCCGGTGCTGATGGGGATCGGCATCGTGGCAACCGATTCACCGGGCGGGTCGGGCCTGCTCACCCAGATCGCCGGTAATGGGCTGGTGCTGCCGGTGGCGGCGCTGTCGATCTCGCTGACCCTGCTGTTGCCACTGGCCGTGACGATGGCCGCCGCCGACGCGCTGGCCGGCGAGTCCGCGCACGGGACGCTGCGCGGGCTGCTGCTGGCTCCGGTCAGCCGGACCCGGCTGGTGCTGGTCAAAGCGGTCGGTGTGCTGGCGGTCGCGGTGGCTGCGGTGGCTGCGGTCGCCTTGGTGGGAATTGTCACCGGACTGGTCCTGGTCGGCCCGTCCGGGACGGCCCACGGCATGCTCACCCTGTCCGGCACCGAGATCGGGCCGGGCTCGGCGCTGCTGCGGGTCTCACTGGCCGCCGCCTGGACGGTGGGGCAGCTCGCCGCGGTCGGCGCGGTGGCGCTGGCGGTATCCTCGGCCACCGAACACCCGCTGGTGGTGCTCGCGGCGGTGTTGGGCGGTCTGATCGCGTTCGGGGTGCTCTCCGCGATCCCCGCCCTGGACTGGCTGCAACCGGCGCTGCTCACCACCGGCTGGTTCGCGATCACCGACGTGCTCCGCGATCCCGTGCCGCTGACCGCGCTGGCCTCCAGCAGCGTCCGCGCAGCGTGCTATCTGGTGATCGGCCTAGCCCTCGCCCTGGCCAGAACAGCCACCCGCGAAGCCTGACCGGCGGTGGCGAGGCAGGATGGGGGTATGGCGGACCTCTGGGATGACGAGCAGATTGCGGATGCTCTGAAAGAGCTCACCGAGTGGCAGCGCGACGGTGACGCGATCGTGCGCACCGCGAAACTGCCCAGCTTCCCGGTGGCCATCGAAGCGGTCCGCGCGGTGGCCGAGATCGCCGAGGCGCGTAATCACCACCCCGACATCGACATCCGCTGGCGCACCGTCACCTTCCGCTGCAGCACACATTCCGCAGGCGGCATCACCGGTCAAGACGTCGAGCTCGTCCGGGAGATCGACCGCATACTGGCGAGCGCGATCAGCTGAGCTGCTCGCTACGCCGGTGGCTGCGGGTCGTACTGGATGCCACGCCGCACCTGCCTCGCTCGGTGCTCACTCGCGAGCCGAGACGACGAGATGCAGCGCCATGTCGATGCCCGCGGAAACCCCGGCTGATGTGATCACATCGCCGTCGTCGACAAAGCGGGCGTCGGGTCGAAGCACCACCGTGGGCTCCAACTCCTGCAGGCGCGTCAGCTCGCGCCAATACGTGGTGGCCGGTCGTCCGCGTAGCAGACCCGCAGCGGCATAGACCAGCGCTCCGGTGCACACGCTGGTCATCAGCGTGCCGTCGCGGCTGCGGCGACGTACCCAGTCCAGCCGCGCAGCGTCCTCGAGCTGCGGCCGGGTGCCCTCGCCGCCGGGATAGAGCAACACATCAAGCGGGGGCCGGTCGGCTTCGCTGTGGTCCGCCCGCACCGTCAAACCTTTGGCGCAGCGGATCTCTCCACCCGACTGGGAGAAGGTGATGACCCTTCAACCGTCATCCGGACAGTTCTGAGTCCAGGCGGACAGCACCTCCCAGGGCCCGATGGCGTCAAGCTCCTCGACGTCTGCGAACAAGAAGATGCCGATGTGCCGGATGGCCAGGTCCATAGCCCGATCATGCCCCGTGGTCACACCACGAGACGCGACGGGGCAGCGCCCGGGTCGGTCGGGGCCAGGGTGTCGGAGATCTCCGCGAGGATCTCGACCGCGCGCCGCAGGACGTCGATCGGCTGGGTGAAGGGCAACCGCAGCCGGTCGGCGAAGGCGTGCCCGGTGCCGAACCTCGGGCCGGCCGCCAACCGCAGCCCACGCCGCTGCGCGGCGTTGACCAGGGCGTGCGAGACCGGCCCCGGCAGGCCACACCACAGCACCAGCCCGCCCGGCGGCACGGGCACCTGCCAGCCGGGCAGTGCAGCGGCCAGCGCGCCGATGAGCACGTCGCGCTGGGCCCGCAGCCGGTCCCGGTGCGCGCGCACGGTGTCCTCGGCGGCATCGAGCAGGTGGCAGGCAGCGAGCTGTTCAAGCACCGGCCCGGACAGCTGAGCACCGATCGCCGCAGCCGTCAGCCGCTGGATGAGCGGCGGTTCGGCGCGCAGCCAACCGATCCGCAGCCCGCCCCAGAACGTCTTGCTCAGGGTGCCCACCGTCACCACCCGATCACCGCGGGCGCACGCCGCGTAGGGCGCTGTGGGCGCGATGTCCAGCCCGAGGTCGACAAGCGTCTCGTCGACCAGCGCCACGGTGCCCACCCCATGTAGCCCGGACGCGAGGCGCGCCCGCTGCTCGCCGTCGAGGAGCACGCCGGTGGGGTTCTGGAAATCCGGCATGAGGTAGGCGACCCGGGGGCTGGTCTGGCGAGCGACCCGCGTGACATCGACCGCGACGGCGTCAGGGTCCGCAGCGTCGACGGCAACGGGCACCGTGCGAGCCCCGCTGACGCGGATGGCGTCCAGTGCGTTCGGGTAGCTGGGATGCTCGACGAGGACCCGATCGCCCGGATCGATCAGCACGTCGAGCGCGATCGTGATGCCGTTCAGTGCCCCGGCAGTGACGAGGATCTGCTCGGCAGTGGTCGGCAGGCCACGAATGGTGTACCGCGCCGCGATACGCGCCCGCAGCTCCGGCAAGCCGGCAGGGTGGTAGCCGTGGCCGGGTAACAGCCGCGGGAGGTCGCGCAGTGCCGCGGTGAACGCGGTGACGATCTCGGGCGGAGCCGCTGGGGCAGCGTGCGCGAGATCGATGACCCCGGCGGCGGGCAGCGCGGGCGCCCAGGCACCATATGCGGGGCCTGCGGGCAGCGACGTCCAGGTCCCGGCGCCCTGCCTGGCGCTGGCCCAGCCGTCGTCGCGCAGCCGCCGGTAGGCAGCGGTGACGGTGGCCCGGCTCAGCTGCAGGGCGGTAGCGAGCTCCCGCTCGGCTGGGAGCCGGATCCCGACGGCCAGCCGGCCGTCCGCGACCAGGACCCGGATTCGCGAGGCCAGCGCCGCATACCGCGGCGGGCGCTCGCCGGCTAGCTCCCCGACCAGCGCGGCCAGTCTTGACGCCACGACGTCAGACATGCCACTGACCACAGATTGGACTGTCATTCACGGACCAATTATCGTTCATACTGCGTGAGTGCAGCAAGCAATCTCGGTGCCGGAGTCCGGCCGCAGGTCCCGACGACTCGGCCGAAGGCTGGTCCAGCTCGCCGCAGGTCTGATGCTGTATGGCAGCTCCATGGCGCTGTTGATCCGTTCCCAACTCGGCAACATGCCGTGGGATGTGCTCCACCAGGGTTTGGCCCGGCATCTGCACCACTCGATCGGCACCATCTCGATTGTCGTCGGCGCGATCGTGCTGTTGCTCTGGATTCCGCTGCGCGAGAAGCCCGGGTTCGGCACGGTCAGCAACGTCGTCGTTATCGGGATCTCGGTGGACGCCGCACTTGCCTTGCTGCCGGCGACGGGTTCCCTCCCGGTGCGTGTCCTCCTGGCGGGTGCGGGCATCACGCTCAACGCAGTGGCGACCGCCGCTTACATCGGCGCCCGGCTGGGCCCAGGCCCCCGAGATGGCCTGATGACCGGCTTGGTCCGCCGCACCGGTGGCTCCGTCCGGCGGGTTCGCACCGCCATCGAGATCGCGGTCGTCACCACCGGCTGGGCCCTAGGTGGCACCCTGGGCGTCGCCACCGTGCTCTACGCCCTGGCAATCGGCCCCCTGGCCCAGCTGCTCCTCCCCCGCCTGACAGTTGGTAGCCCTTCAAGGGCTACCAACCCGGAGACGGGACGTCTCTAACGGCAGCCAACTCAGTGCGGCGTCTCGGCGAGGACGACGAGATACCCGTCGAGATCGCGGATCCAGATTTCCCGATGGCCGGCATTGGGGTTGAGGTGTACGTCGGTGACGATCTCAGCGGCAACGTCGCGAAGCCGGCCGACCGCGGGGTCGAAGTCGTCGGCCTCGAACCAGACGGCGACGCCATTTCCGATCGGTTGCTCAGGGTCTCCGATGGCGCCGTGGTGATGGCCGGCGTCGAGCCGGTGCAGCTGCAGGATCATCACCCCGTCGACGAGCAATTGCTCATACTCATCGCCGCCATGACCGCTGGTGGCGCCCAGCACCCGCTGATACCACCGGCTGGCCTGCACCACGTTGGCGACGGCGATCATCGGCTGGGGCCGCACGGAAGGAACACGTCGTTCGGACATGACCGCACAGTAGGACCGACGCTGGGCGATCGTCTTGGACAAAGAGGAACTCGTGACTCGCGGGACCAGTGGCCGGATCACCCGACTCTCGTCGTGCGCGGCGACCACGGAGCGCTGGCTCACAACGAAGTCAAACGCCTGGCGCCCGCGTAGTTGGTGGCCAGCGTGGCGGCGCAGCTGTCCGAGCGGTGGCCGCGTCGCTGGGTGAACTCCGCTTCGGCAGCTACGTCGTCGGGATCGCTGGCCGGCGCAGGTGCCAGCCTTGCCGATCTCCGTCGTCGGCGTATAACTCCCAAAATCGAGCTACACGGCGACATGGAGGTTAACGTTGAGAAGCACGAGAGGCCAAAGGAACATGGCCAGAACAAATGACAGAAGCTCGCCCCCACTATGGATCGTGTATCCATTGCTGAGCGCCACTACCACACCGATGATAATGTACACGAGACCGAAAAGTGAAACACCATACTCATGCATGATTTCTCTCCCTAGGTTTCGCGCAAATGCAGGACGCGCGTCGTTGGCGACGCCAAGGACCGCCCAGCTGGCCACGGCTCCGCCGCAAGGACGCCGCGAGGTACGCAGCAGTCGATTCGCCTTCCGGCACGCACGGCCCTGCCTCTCCTCGTGTACGGAGTGTATCCACGCATGGCCTGATCATGGAATGCCCTGAATCCGGAAATCTGCGAGCTTCCACCCAGCCCTGCAGCTCCTACACGTTGAAGCGAAAATCGACCATGCGCCCGTCCCACTCGTAGAACGCGAGCTCCGTCGCCGCGACGCCGACCTGGCGCGCGCGGTCGCCACCACCTCGTCCGACAGCTGGCCCCGGCCGCGAGGGAACCGGCCATGCCGGGAGTAGAACTTGAGCAACAAACCGAAGCCCGGGCGTGTCGCCCCGCGCTCACCGGCGACCTGCTCGAACTCTTCGCCGACCAGCGTCCAGTACTCGACAAGCATCTTCATCGATCTTCCGCGCCACGCGCGGACGCTACTCCCGCGCCAACCCCCGCCCGTGACCAGGGACTCTGCACTAGTTTGCGGCTGGTGACAGCTTCCTTACCGGCACGTCCCCCGTGGGTTCAGCCGGATTGAAGGCTGCTCGCCGGGAACCTACTGTGGCTTGCCCGTTGTTGTCCAAGATCAGGGTGGGTTCGTTTGGGGACGATAGCGTCAGCGTGGCGGCTTCGGTGTATTGAGGGTCTCGGTGGGGGTGTTAAGGAGCTGGTCGGCGGCGGCAGCGAGCTACCCGTGCGGGCGCGTGGGGTGATTGGACGGGCCTGGCCAACGGCGACCGTCCGATCTTGGGCGGCTGGTGCGGGGTCAGTCACGGTGTCCGGCTCCGAAATTAGCAGGTCGTCGATGCCGCAGCCCAGCGCGGTGCAAATGACGTCGGGCTCATCCAGGCGCACGGTGTTGTGTCAATCCCCTCGACCGGCGCACGGCACTGCTGTGATGGATCAGAGACGCCGTGCCTACACCGCAGTCTCAACGGTGGTACCCCGTCCTGCGAGTACTAGATGAGTGATTCCGTGAAGTTGGTGTTAGTGGTCGTAGGCGGTCAGTGAGCGTTTGCTGGTGACGCCGGTGGTCCAGTTGTGCCAAATCCCGGCGGCCATGGCCAGTAGGCGCTGTGCGACGCGGGTGAACACTCCGGCGGGAGTCCGGCCGCCGTGGTCTTCGAGGTCGAGCTGGCCTTTGAGGGTCTGGTTGACCGACTCGATCCACTGGCGCACGCCACCGAGGTTGCCGTTGCGGTAGGTCTCGTCTTTGCGGTCGGGGCGCAGCAGACGCAGTCCCATCGCGTCGGTGAGTTGTTTGAATCCTTTGCCGGCGAAGCCCTTGTCGGCCAGCAGGATCTGCCCGGTGCGGACGAGGTGGTGGTTGTGTTGCAGCATGGCGGCCACCACCTCGCGTTCTCCGATCTTGGGGTTGGCCAGGCACCACATGATCGGCATTCCATCGCCGGTGCAGACCAGGTAGAGCTTCAGGCCCCAGTACCAGCGCGAGTGCGACGCGCAGTAGCCATAGCCGGCGTGCCCGGCCAGATCCGAGCGTTTCACCGTCTCGCGTGACATGCCGCAGGGAACCGGGGTGGCGTCGGTCATCCACAGGTCGTCACACCAGGACGGGCAGCACGCGGCCAGGGTGAGGATCGCCTTGCACAGCAACGGCTGGGCGTTCTTCAACCGCTTGTGATAGCCCGGCTGATCGGGCAGATAGGGGAACATGGCACGCCACTGGGCGCTGCAGCGGATATGACGGATCCAGCGGCGTTCGCAGTGATACCCCTGCAACACCTGGGCCACCGCCAGGGTGATCAGTTCACTGTCACTGAGCAGGGGCTGACGGCCACGACCGACGCGAGCCGCCACCACATGATCGTCGATCAACACGTACAGTGCGGTCAGGAGGGTGTTCAGTTCTTTGCTCACACATTGATCTTGAACGCCCTCCGCCCACATCCACGGTAGCGACGCGCCCACACACGATCTTCACGGAATCAACCATCTAGGTGTGAGGATCGACAGGGCGTGGGCCGGAGTGGGCGGTGGCAGTGGCATCGCCCACGGTGTCCTGGGCGGCGGTGGGCGCCGTGCTAGCGCCGCTGGTGCTGACGGGTGTGTTTCGCCTGCTGGCGGAGTGGCAGCGCCGCACGACGCTGGTGGCGCTCATGAGCCACGCGCCGGGAGGAACCATGGTAGTCCAACAGAGGGGCCTGGGTGGCCCGCCCATGTGGATCTGGGTCGGCGACGGGCCGCGTCCGCCGGTGGTGGTGATCCCGGTAGTCGTGCTGCGAGGCAGAATCGCCGCGGCCCTGCGTCGCAGGATCACGGCGATCCTGCCTCAGGGCAGGCACCGTGACTGACGAGGACAAAGCGCAGATCGTCAGGATGTACCAGGAATGGTCCGGCGTCCTGGTGGGCTACGCCATGTCATGCGCCGGCGGGGACCTCGGCGAAGCCGAGGAGCTGGTCGATGAGGCGTTCCGCGTGCTGTGCCAGAAGTGGGACCAGGTTGCGGGATTCAACGACGAACACCGCCGCAGATGGCTCTGCACGATTATATATAGACGGGCGGTTGACGCCTTCCGCAAACGACATCGGATCGTGTTGGTCGATCCGGTGGAGGACGCAGGTTGTCTAGAGCAGCCCTGTGCCGACGCCGACCCGGTGCATGCGTTGCTGGCCCACGAGCACGCGGTGTTGGCCCAGGACTCCCGAAGCTCCGCCGAAGTGCAAAGTAGGTAGTCGAGGTGGTTCAGGATGTGACGGCGTCACCGGTGCGGATGTGGCGGTAGATCGTCATGGGGGTGACGGCGCAGGAGGTGGTGATTTCGGCCATGGTGAACTGGCGGGCGTCGTACATGCGTTGGGCTTTGTTGATCAGCTCGGGGGTCATCTTCGGATTTCGTCCGCCGGTGCGGCCTCGGGCGCGGGCTGCGGTGAGCCCGGCTTGGGTACGTTCTCGGCTGAGGGCGGCTTCGTACTCGGCCATCAGGGCGAACATTCCGAAGACGAGGGCGCCGTGCGCGGTGGTGGTGTCGACGATCCCGTTGCTCAGCGAGCGGACCCCGACGCTGCGGGCTTGCAGGGTGGTTGTCAATGTCCGAAGTCGTCTGCACAGATGACCGAAGTCGTCTGCACCCTTGCGGCGGCATGGGCCTGCAGAACCCTCGACTCTGATCAGTAGAACTACTCGACCTCGGCCGCCACCACCGCTGACGCTCCAAGATCGATCCACCTGCCTCCCGCGGTTTGCCCCGCTCGCGAACTCGTGCCCGTTCCCTCAGAGGTTTAACGCCGCCCAGATCATCGTCAGAACGGTGCCGACGACCAGAGCCACGCCCACCGCAAGTAGCGACCAGGCAACAGCACCACCCCGTGGGTCGTCTGTGTGGTCCAGCTGCGGCAGGTCGAACTCGAGGTGCTCTGGCTGGATCATCACTCCTCCTCGTTGATTCACGTGGGGGTGTCGGGAAGCACCGACATCCCGGTGCTGCGGGTCAGATACTGATCGTGTGCGTCGTTGAGTACCGCGGCGCTGCCGTACGCACTCACCCGTTTGGCGCCGTCAACGGTCGCCTGGGCGTGGTTCACCCTGCCGGACGCGGCCAGGGACGACCCGCGAACCACCGTCAGGACGGCCTATCGCCCTACCCGTGTCGGTCCCAGTTCGTCGCGGGTTTTGGGCTTGCCAGTACCGCATCCCCGTGTGTCGACCAGGGTTGCGTAGTGGCCGCCATGGGCGAGCAGGTCGTGGTGTGTGCCGTGTTCGATGATTCGCCCGTGATTGAGAACGATGATCTGGTCGGCGTTGCGGACGGTGGATAGGCGGTGGGCGATGGTGATGGTGGTGCGGCCGGCGGAGAGGGTGTCGAGGGCTTGTTGGACGGCGTGTTCGGTGTGGGTGTCCAGCGCGCTAGTGGCCTCATCCAAAACGAGGACCGATGGGTTACGCAGCATGGTGCGGGCAATGGCGAGGCGTTGTTTTTCGCCGCCGGAGAACCGGTAGCCGCGTTCACCGACGATAGTGTCGTAACCGTCGGGCAGTCGGGTGATGTGGTGGTGGATTTGCGCGGCTTTTGTGGCGGTGATGATGTCGTCGTCGGTGGCGTCGGGTTTGGCGAAGCGCAGGTTGTCGGCGATGGTGGTGTGGAACAGGTGGGTGTCTTGGGACACGACGCCGATGGTGTCAGCGAGGGTGGCGAAGCTGAGGTCGCGGACGTCGACGCCGTCGATGGTGACGCGTCCGGCGGTGACATCGTAGAGGCGGGGCACCAGGTAACCCAGGGTGGTTTTTCCGGAGCCGGTGGCGCCGACGACGGCGAGGTGGCTTCCGGCGGGTAGGTCGATGTCGAGGCCGTGGAGTACGTGTTGGGTGCCGTAGGAGAAGTCGACGCCCTCGAAGCGGATGTGGCCGCGGGCAGGACGCAGAGAAATGGGCTGGGTTGGTTCGGGGATCTCGATGGGCAGGTCGAGGTATTCGAAGACCCGCTCGAACAGCGCCAGTGAGCTTTGCATGGTGATGCCGACTTGCAGTAGCTGTACCGTCGGGCTGAACAGGCCCTGTTGCACGGTGGTGAAGGCGATCAGGGTGCCGAGGGAGATCGCGAAGGAGCCTTGGTGGGCGGTGAGCCCGGCTGCCCAGTAGATCAGGATGGGCATGGCGGCCATGATGATCTGGATGCCGGACTGGCGCCAGCGCCCGGCCATGGCGGAGCGGACTGTGAGGTTGGTCAGCGCACTGGATTGTTTGGCGAACTCGCCGGTGAGCAGCCGGGAGCGGCCCATCACGCGCCCGAGCAGGAATCCGTTGACCGACAGTGATTCCTCGACCAGCGTCGACATCACGGCGAGCTGTTGTTGGCGCTGGCGGGTCAGCGTGCGGCGTTCGTCGCCGACGTTGCGGCTGATCCAGGCGAACACCGGCAGCAGCAGTAGCGACAGGATGGTCAGTCGCCAGTCCAGGGCGATCATCGCGATGAGGCTGCCGAGCACGGTGGTGATGCTGGCGACGATGGTGGTGGCCACGGTGGTCACCGTCGCGCCCATACCGCCGATGTCGTTGGCGATCCGGGATTGCAGTTCACCGGTGCGGGTGCGGGTGAAAAATGCGAGCGGCATCCGTTGTAGGTGCACATAGACCGCGTTGCGCAGATCGTTCATGACCTGTTGACCCACGGTCAGGGACAGGTAGGACTGCACGACGGAGACGACGGTGAGGGCCACGGCCACCCCGAGCATGCCGCCAGCCAGCACGCTGAGCAGCTCGAGGCGCGCCTGGGGCAGCGCGACATCCAGGATCTCTCGCAGCAGGAACGGGGCGACCAGCCCCCCGATGGATGCCACTGCGATCAACGCGAACACCGCCGCGAGCCGGACTCGGTAGGGCGCGAACAACCGCACGATCCGCCGCGGCGACACCGGCGACCGAGCCGTCGACGTCTGGCTCACCTGTTTCTCCTTTGTGCTGGTCTGTCTGAGCTTTGGGGTGGGGGTGCGCCGGTGCGCCGTTCTGTGTACTGCGAGCCTGGGCAGTACACAGAACGGCGTAGGGTTTAGCCGACGGTGAGGAATCCTTCCCGGACCAGGGTCTGGATGAGCACCAGGCGGCCTGGTTCGTCCAGCTCACCAGGGATAGCGGTGCCGGTGACCCCGGCACCGTTGCTGGCGGCCACATAGGTGACCTCCTCGGCGACGTGAGCGGGGAACTGGACGGTCTTGTTGTGGAAGTCCAGGCCGACCACGTCGTCGGCGACGGTGATGTTCCATCGCAGCTGGGGCCGGCGCCGCACCAGTGTGTCGACTCCGATCTGACTGAGTTTCTCCAGGTCAGTGAGGTGATGGCGCAGCGTCGGTGCACTGATCGAGGCCGCCCGCTTGACCGACTCGGCGACCACGCCCTGCGGTGACAGCCCCGGCTGCAGCGCACCGAGCAACTCGGTGACCGTTTGCGCCGCCTGACGCTGCAGATCCTCGTCGGTGGCGAACCCCATGGGCAGTCCCCTGCGGAACCTGACGTCCTCGGCGTAAACCTTGTTCAACGCATCGGTGATCGCTTGGGAGTACAGCACCGGGTGCACACCGATCGTGACATGAACCGACGCAGTCTCATTCGCTGTCGCCGAGTGGATGGCACCCCGCGGCAGGTACAACACATCACCGGCTTGCAGATCGAACTCCCGCTCCGGGGCCGGTTCCGGCGCTGACTTGTCATGTGGCCGGCTCGCCAGCGGCAACTCATAGGGCTCGCTGGCCAACTGCCACCGCTTGGTGCCGTGTACCTGGGCGATGAACACGTCATGGGTGTCATAGTGCGGCTTGAACCCTCGCGAGCCTGCGGGGGTGAGATAGACGTTCATTTGGATCCTGGCGCTGAGCTCAGCGCCCAACCTGCCGGACAGCCGCTGCAAAGGCTCGCACCACTGTTCCAGACCGTTCAACACGATGGTTGAACCGTTCCGGTAACACTCGTACAGCGCCTCCAGCGCATTGATTGGTCCGTTGCGGACGGTGGGGGATCCCAGCTCACCCACCGGGATCTCTTTGCCGTCCAGCACCACCCGAAGGCTATCGAGTCGCGCTCCCACCCGGGACAATGCCTCGTCGACCTGATCCAACGTCAGCATGTCCTCGAAGTAGTAAGGATCATGACGATGGACAACAAGAGGTGCTCGTTCCCAGTAGTCCCGCTGGAACGTCGCAAGGTCAATTGGATGGATCAGTCGTGATAGATCGGAAAAAGGCCACGCGGGCAGCGCAGCCTTCCCCCGATCCGCAAGAAGTGTCATTCTCTCAATCCTCTCACGGACTTGGAGTCCTACTGATCAGGGGGCATCGTGGTCGTCGTGGCCGTCTACCCCGCCGGGATCGAACCAGTTGTTGTTGTCATACGGTCCATTGCTGGGGTCCATCGGAGACAGTCGCCCTGTCGGGCGGACAACCGTGACATCAGTGGCGTCCAGTGACGTTGCCATTCCCTTACCTCATCCCATTCTAGTGAGTGAACCTGACGCGAAGCAGCCGTCCGTATCCTCGTTGAGCCACTGGGGTACGTCGCATTAGCGTCCTCGCGACTTCCGCAGTTTCCGAGAGGATCGGTGCTGCTTGCTTCCCCAGGATGCACGACAACAGACTGGAAAAAATCATGTCAGCACGGTAACTTTCCGCCTACCACAGGCAAGCAAGTCTCTACCTCGGAGGAAGTACTCTGGGCGCTCTCGGCTGTAAGATGAGATCTTCGGCTGCCTTGAAGTGAGATATCCGTCTTGTCGTGACACAAGGCATGGGTCCCGGACAACTTGGCAGTGCAAGCAGGTGCACCTACTGCAAATGCACAGGGCCCTGATCCAGATCTAGTAGCGTCACCTACCTCATCCGAGGTAGCACGGGATCGTTGTCTACACTTGGGCGATGATAGAACCGACCTATTAGTGCGAACTTTCCCCCTACCCCGCAGGGAGGGGTTGCCGCTGGTCGAGATGCGTGGAAGCCTGAGCGGATTGGTCGGCCCAAGAATCCGGTGCCCGCATCGAGGAGGAGAACATGATGAGTATTCCTAAGGCAGTTTCCGCAGGAGAGGGACAGAAAAAGCTTCGCGCGCAGTCAGTGCATAAACGCACCGTGGCAGTAGTCGCAGCAACATTTGCCCTGGGCGCTGCCTCCGCCTTGGTAGGCGCGCCTGCCGCGACAGCGGCGACAGCGGCGACAGCGGCGACAGCGGCGACAGCGGCGACGAGCACCCATACTTCATACGCTGCAGGTGGCCCGAATGACTGCACCGGGAATTGCTCCTGGCCCTGTTCGTTCCCCTGCGGCAGCTGCGCCTGCGGTGGTGGTGGAGCGTAGCGCCCGGACCGCAATCCGGTGCAGTAAGGAACGGCCCAGTCCAACAGGTACTGATACCTAGGAGGAAACAAGATGATCATTCTGGATGAGTCTTCTGCGAGTGGGGAACCGAGCAGCTACCGGGGGCGGCCATCCCTCAGACGTAACGTGGCGGCGGTCGCGATGGTGGCTCTGACCACTACCTTCATCTTCGCGTCCGCGCCTGCTGCGATCGCGGCACCAGCGTCCATGAACAGCCATAATTCATACGCTGCAGGCGGTCCGAATGGCAACTGTGGGAGGCGTTTCGATTCCGGTTGCGAAAATGATGGTCCTCCTGAATGCGTCTGGCCTTGCATGTCGCACTGCGACGACTGTTACTCGGACGACCACTACCGGCGGACCCGGTGATTGAACAGCAAGGTTGTATCTCCTGTTAAGGCCGGGAGGATTCCTTGGCATGCCCGATTGCAACCTTCGATACCTGTTGTAGCAGAGAAAGTCAAATTCGATGAGAATTGTGGGGTCTGTGGTACCCAGAGGCCTTCACGTCCCCCCGTCTGCACTACGGGATATGATTCCCCTTCTGGGACTCTTTCTAGTCAACTGTCTCGAATTTTCAAAATATTCTCAGTTGACGCAAGTGTCGACCAAGCCATGGCTGCTCCTCGTATGGCTATGCGGTTTGATGGGGTTCATGCCGCTAATCTGGCGAGGTAGCTTTCCGGTAACTGTTTTCGTTGTCCAGTGGGTGTTCGCAGTGGCCGCCTGGCCGATCCTGTCCTACTACACTCCCGTAGTCGGCACCATGGTTGCCTTGTACGCGGTTTCCGTCCATCGCGGGTGGAAATCGTCCTTACTGGCATTGCTGGCATCTTTCGTGCCCTACGGACTCGATGCGGCCACAGTATTCAGGACTCACCGAACTTTTGCTGGGGGGCTTAGTGCAGCAACTTCTGCAGGCGTATTGTTCGTCCTCATTGCCGGCGGGGTATGGGTTTCGGGACTTTTGGTTCGCGCCAGCCAGAAACGTTTCCAGAAATTAGAGGACGAGCGGGATGAGGCCAAAGAAGCGGTGGCCGAACAGCGCAGGATACTAGCCAGGGAGCTTCACGACATCGTGTCTCACGCGGTGACTGTGATGGTCATACAAGCCGGCAGTGCGGGCCGGATCGCCGAGACCGATTGTCGGCAGGTCCTTGAGCCATTGGCCGACATCGAGAGGTACGGGAGACGGGCGATGGCGGAGTTGCGACGCCTCCTTGGCGTACTCGACGGCGCGGGCCGCGGCGAGCTGGAACCGGAGCCTGGACTGGCGGATCTGGACGAGCTCCTGAGCTCACTTCGCAGCGCCGGCATGCTCGTCACCGTCCACACTCAGGGCACCCCCGGCGACCTCGATGCTAGCGTCGATCTGGCCGCCTATCGGATCGTGCAGGAAGGGTTGACCAACGTGCTTAGACACGCCGGCAAAGCCGCCAACCCTCGTCTGCGGATCGCCTGGCAAGCCCAGTGCCTGTACCTCCAAATCGATAACGACGCCAACCCTACGGACACCCACCGCAGGCAGGATCTCTCCTGCCGCAGGGGCCTGCTGGGCCTAAACGAGCGAGCTCGTGCGGTCGGGGGACACTTGCATGCAGGCCCTCATCAGGACGGCTACCGACTGACCGCGACCCTGCCACTCGCCGACACCACGCAACCGACACTCCTAGACCACCGACCGAGCCCTCCATCCACGGCAGGAATGGCCTCCTCAGAATGATGAGAGGGTTCGGACACCCCAGAATCGGCTTCAGGGGTCACGATCCTCGCTGTGCTAATCATGATCGTCTGCGTTCGCGCACAACACCACCACCTCGGGTAAACGACACCCACGCACCACTTTGCCGGCCAGCGGATTTGAGCGCTACCGTCGTTCGTGGGCTGGCCTACCGCGAGTACCACGGGATCGGGGGAAGGGTGTCAACATGATCCGCGTCCTGGTAGCCGACGACCACGAGGTCGTTAGAGTCGGCATAGCATCACTGATCACCGAAGAAGACATCACCGTCGTCGCCGAAGCCGCAGACGGCCAAGACGCCCTCACCCAGGCCCGCGCCCACCGCCCGGACGTCATCCTCATGGACGTACAAATGCCGGGAACCGACGGTGTGACCGCGACCCGCGCTGTAATCCATGAGGGGCTGACCGATCAGAGCGGCCAACCCATCAGGATCATCATGCTCACCACGTTCGACAACGATGAGGCCGTCCACGCCGCAATGGGCGCCGGCGCCGCGGGTTTCCTTCTCAAAACGGCGCGCCGCACCGATATCATCAACGCCATTCGCGCCATCATCGCCGGCCGAGCCTGGCTGGATCCCGTCGTCGCGGGCCGGATGTTCAGGCCCCCCTTGCGAGGGGAGCAAACATCTCCCTCATCAGAGAAAAAAGTGGACCCGGGGTTAGCTAAACTGACCGCCCGCGAACGAGAAGCCGTGGTCCTGCTGTCCCAAGGTCTTTCAGACACCGAAATAGCTGCAGAAATGGGCATCAGTGTAAATACCGCGAAAACACACATCGTGCACGCCATGCCGAAGGTAGGCGCCCACAACCGAACCCTGCTAGCCATCTGGGCCTACCAAACGGGGCTCGTCCAGCCCTCCTTACCTCCTGATCTGCCACGGCCGAAACCGGCCACGCCAACCCGGAGGTAAACCGTCGCCGCCATCTACTGCAGTACGGGGCGTGTGCCTTGCGGGCGAGCACTGGTCAAACCTTCTGCTCGACGGTGTCGGAGAGGTAGCGGTGCAGGGAGGTCTTGGGAATGCCGGCCTTGGTGGCGATCACGCCCAGGGAGTCACCCTGGGCTTTCAGGAGCCGGGCGTACTCGATCTTGCCGGCCGGGTGGGCGACCGGTCGGCCGACGCGGCGGCCGGCGGCTTCGGCGACGGTGCGGGCGTGGGCGGCGCGTTCGGCGGTGTAGGTGCGTTCCATCTCGGCGAACAGGGCCAGCAGCAGGAACGCGATCCGTGCCATGCCCTCGTCGGTGGTGTTGATCGGCAACGGGTCGGCCAGTGAGCGGACGCCGATGCCTTTCTCAGCGAGGTCGTGGACGAGGTTGAGGACTTCGCGAAGGTTGCGGCCGAGCCTGTCGAGGGTGTAGATGACGATGGTGTCGCCGTCGCGGGCGTAGCCGAGCAGGGCGATCAGGCCGGGCCGATCGACGGTGGCGCCGGTTTTCTTGTCGCTGTAGATCCGATTGTCAGGGATTCCAGCGGCAGCCAGTGCGTCGAGTTGGCGTTCCAGAGACTGTTTGGTCGTCGAGACACGGGCGTAGCCGAGATCGAGCCCCCGGGCGGGATGGCGATCGCTGGTTCCCATGACCAGACTGTACCGGAAGTCATCCCCGTACTAGATTTTCGGAACATTTCTTGTGGAATGACTTGCGGAACGGATAACAAACTGATCGGCCGAAGTCACAATATCCCGGAACCCCCATCGAGTGACCGTTCCACTTCCAAGGAAGTGGAACGGCCGAGGGCCGGCGCAGCGGGAACGACGCGGCGAAGCTGGCCAAAAGTGAGCAGGTATCGGCGTCGGGCTCCCAGCGGGATGCCGACACCGACCAGCGGGATCCGCAGCTCGTTGCCCAGAAACCGCAGCAGGTTCAGAAACTCCCGGCGCACGGTCGCCGCGACCGCCGAGCACGTTGTGGAGTTCGTCGATCACCAGCATCCGCACGTCAGCGCCCGCAGCAGCCGCAGCACGAACTGTTCCAGATCGGCCAGCCGGTAGCCCGCGGCCGCAGCGGCGCGCCGAGCGCGGCCAGCAGCGCGGTGTAGAACCGGCCCACCGACGGCTCGGAGGGCATCTGCACCACCAGCACCGGGATCTCCTCCCGGTCCGGATGCGACACCGGCGGGTGGGAGCGGCGGAACTTCTCGACGATCATCGACTTGCCGTTGTTGGTCGACCCGATCAGCAGCAGGTTCGGCATCCGCTGCTTGGACGGCCACGCGAACAGCGTCTCCAGCCGTTCCAGCGCCGCGGTCGCGCGGGGGTAGCCGATCCACCGGTCCGCCCGCACATACCGCAGCCGCTCCTCGGTCCGGCAGCCGTGCGATCTGCTGCGCGGCCGGGTGCAGATGCGACAGGTCCAGCGGCTCTCTCCATCGTGTCACCACTGCTCGATCACCTCGAACGGCTGGTCGCGGCCACATCGCCGGTGCCTCCGGCACTGGGGGCGCGCGCGGTCGGAGCCGGCCGCGGCCGCACCGGTGTGGTAGGGCGCCGTTCCGGTCGCGGCGGGCCTTGCGGGTGGCGGCCGCGGCGGTGTCGGTGATCTCGCGCATCTGCTCCACCATCGCGAACAGGGCGTTCTCGTCGACCTCGGCGCGGCCCAGCTCGCGCAACCGGGCAACGGCCGCCTGGTGCTCCCAGACGTGATCGGCGGCCGCGACAGTGTCCGGTAGGGAACCTCCAGGTAGGCGCTGCCGTCCGGGTCCAGGGCCCAGATCCGGCTGATGTCGCGCGGGTCGCGGCGCAGGACGAACCGCCCCAGCCGGTCGCGGCGGGCGATCCACGGCTTGAGCGCGTCGCTGTAGTACTGCACATGGTCGATCACGAACCCCGACCGCGACAGGGTCCGGCGGATCACCGGCAGGAAGTCCACCAGGAACGCCGCCTCGCCGGTCACCGTCACCGCCGGCCCGGCGGCGACCCTGTCGGCCCAGCACTCCGGCCGGGGTGCGCCCAGCCCCTCGTGCACCTGGCTGTGATAGCAGGCCACCGCCAGGGCCAGCCAGCGCTGCAGCTCGCGCACGGTCAGCGCGGCCTTGCTGTCGCTGTCGTAGCTGCCGCGCTGCGGTGGTGTTGGAGAACGTGGTGCCCGGCAGCTCGTGGACATCCCCATCATCGTGCCGATCAGCCGCTCGATGATCCCGCCGAAATGCGGCTGGCCCGGTGGCCGGTAGCGCAGCTCGATGCCGTGCTGGTCACAATCCCGGCGCAGGGCCTCGCTCTTGAACTCCGCGGCGTTGTCCAGATACAGCTCGCGGGGTTTGCCGCTCATCGGCCATACCGCCTCCACCCCCAGCCGCTCCAGCCAGGCCGCTTGTCGGTGACCGCGTGCGCCAGGCACAGCCCGACCGACAGTCGCCGACGGCGCCTCCAGCGTCACCACCAGGCCCACCACACAGCGGCTGCACACATCGATCGCCGCCGTGACATACGGGCGGCCGATCGGTAACGGTGCCGTTCGTCGACCACGATCACATCCACCGGCGTGTGGTCGATCTGGACCTGCTCCAGCAACCCGGTGACCGCGGGCGGCACGCCCCGGCCGACCGCCGCGGGCGGGCCGCATCGCGCCCTCCCGAGCGGCTCGACACCACAGGGTCCAGTTGCGCGATCCGCCGCGACCACCGTTCCCCTGGAAGGAACCCGCAGACCGCGAGTCCGGCACTCGCGCGCGATCTCCCGATGAGCCGCCACCGACGGCGCTGCCGGGTCAGATACCGGTTGCACAACACCTCGCACAATGCCTCGACCTTGGCCGGCAGACGCCCGCCTCCCCGGCCGCCGTCGGAGCGGCCCCGCAGCAGGTCCGACACCACACCTTCGCCGGCCCGCCACCGCCCGAGCAGCAGTACACCTGACGCCGGGAGATCCGCAGCTCTGCGGCGGCTGCATCCGCGGCCCCAAGCCCCACGACAGCGCCCCGGGCGAGCCGACCCCCTCCGCCCGACGCACGGCCAACGCCCACATCTCCTCAGGCACACTCAGCAGGCCGCGCTCGACGACCATCACTGCCCGCTCGTCAACCATCCCCGGACCTCACCGTCGTGCACACGAGCCC
>CAVQVV010000014.1:0-95472 GCA_963717245.1 uncultured Actinomycetota bacterium
GAGTGGGCACGCAGCCGTCTAACACAGTCCCCCACCCATACCGTCGATATCCCATCTGACCAGCCCACCGGCGGCACGCTCGTCTCACCGCTTTCGCCCGGTTTCACCACATGACATAGCGTCCTGGTCACAAATCTGGTCACCACTGTCCATCAGCCTGAGACGACGCATCCGGTCCCAGCTCGGCATGAGCCGAGGCAGGCAGTCGCACCACCCTCGACGTCACCCCGTTGCTCACAGCTGCGGAAGTCCGATACTCCGCGAACGCTCGCCTGCAAGGTCAGCAACCGACAGTTCTGGACCGTGCGGCGTGGCACCCTAGGGACAGAACCACGGAACGGCTTTCAAGTGTCACACTCAGACCATGGGCACGTCTCGCAACCTGACCGCCGCTGTGCATCAGGAAGAGGACTGGTACGTAGCGCAGTGTCTTGAGGTCGATGTAGCCAGCCAAGGCCACACGATCGAGGAAGCTTCGAGCAATCTTGCGGAAGCTGTCGAGGTCGACGACCCACAGCGGCACGTGACCGCCACTCCCCTCGTCACCTCGTTCCAGGTTCCAGGCGCGGCGTGAGCCCTGCGCTCTCTGACCTACCACTCCGCAAGATCATTAGTCATCGAGTCGCTGGGATTCGTCCACGCCCCGCACAAAGGGCAGCCACGCCGTCTACCGGCATCCAGACGGCAGGGCCGTGGTCATCCCGCAACACGCCCGGACAATTTTTGAGGCTTCCTCCAGGGGATAATCTTGGTCGACCTGCGCGAGCCCCGACTTTCCAAAATGGCACAGCGCCTACCCGTACTTAAGATAGAAATCCTCGACTAGATCCATGACCAGGTTTGACGGATCGTCGCCGCGCTCTTTCATGAACAACATCTCGACAAGATTCTCCTCGGTCATGAAGAGGATGACTCGTTTGGTCTCCGTGTATACACGGTTGCGCATGATGAGCGCCGAAGAATTCGGATGACCCCTTGAGCAGATTATCGCCAGTCGCCCCATAGGTTCCGATAAATAGTCACGAATCTGAGTTACTTCGCGCGCTCCAATTTTTTTCTTGTCGTAATTCTTGAACTCGAACAAGATCATTCTCGCGTCGAGCTCGTGATAGAGATGACCCCAGATGTTTGATGAATTGAAGTTGCGATTTGGGAAGACCGCGTCTCGTCGATGGACCCCGGACTGTGTTCGTGCTTGGATCTTCGGTTCCGATAGGGGCGGTATGAACAAATGACGAAGAGCTTCCGTGCCGTCGTCCTCGAACTGACACCAGCCCAGCTTGCCTCTCGGGCATCGTTTTATTCGCGTCACCAATTCCGTCACTTGGGTCATTGATGACCCAGTTCGGCGGCGTAGGCGTATAGCAGATCCGGGTTTTGAAGTAGAAGTCGTTTGAGGTCGCCACCCTCAATAACTCGGACCTTCGATCGGGTCCTTGAAGCGGACTCCCCAAGATGTTGACGCGCTACCGACGTCAATTGTCCGCTCGTAACGAGAAGAGTTCCTGTGACAGTCGGACGCGACGCTATAGCAGTCACAAGTTCATCCAACGTGGCCAAAGGAATGCGGGACCGAGAATGCTTCGCCTGAATCATCCAGGTCTCTTGGTGGACATTTCCAGAAGGATCCCGTACCTCGGTTGTAGCGTAGGCATCGATTCCACTGTCTGCTCCTGGACGCTGAGATGGAAACTGGAATCCTTGCGCCTGTAGAAGATCATGCACTAGGCGCTCGAACGTGGCGGGCTGCATATCTATTAGATTGAGTTTTTCGGATGCAGAAATTTGCGAAATCAGAGACTTGATGCGTTCATTGAAGTTTTCCTGAATGTCGAAAACGGGCCAATGTCTTAAGTATTTCGGTGGTTCGCAGTCGTCAATACGCACCGGTATGAGTGTGATGTCTCGTTCGTCGAACTCTCGCGTTTCGACAACAGCCGCTTCATGTTGAGACCACTGCGAGGTTACCCAGTTTCGAGAGAGAATTAGTACGAGCGTGTCTCGGCTTGACAACTCGTCATTGATTCTGCTTGTTAGTGCATCGCCAGGCGTTATCGCCCACTCGTCCATCCATACTTTGAGGTGTGCGGTACGAAATAATTCGGCCGCGCGTCTGACCCATTCACGATCCTCGTGGGCATAGCTGATGAACACCTTCCATTCGCGCCGCCGTTGTCCAGTGTGTTTAATTGGGTTACCTCCGATTAAGCCAGAAACCTCACGCGCGTGGTGGCGGTGTCGCGCACCACATCGGTAACACCTTGAACGGCAGGGTGCCCCAGGACCGGTGAGGATACCCCACGTGGTTGTCCTCCCTTATGCGGGGGTTGCTTGCGTCATGATCTCGAACGGTCAGGGTTTGCGGGCCGCCACTCCCCAGTGCTGAGCGAAGGATTTGCCGTTGAAGTACCAGGTGGCCAGTTGCGGGCTGACTTTGCCGGAGTCGCGGTAGCCAGGGCGGCTGCGTAGGTGGTGACCGCCTCCCGCAGCTTGGATACCTTGTCGAATGTGATCACTCTGGGCACGTGTGGTCGTACTTCATCCCATCCGATTCTTAACAAAGCAACACCATCCATAAAATGATCCGTAACGAGCCAGGCAGTGTGCATCTTCTACAGGTATGTGGCTAGCTCAGACAATTTTCGTAGGATCACGGTATTCATCCTGGACCCCAACCCTGCTAGGCGCAGATCGTGGCACCTATATTTCTCGGTTACAACGATGTTGCAGTAGGGCACAGCCAGGCTCAGAGCGTCGATGTCGAAGATGTCGTTCGATATCCATGGCTTTGATTTATTGCGGTGTTGCTCGGTCTTCAATAATGCCGACACGTACGATACAGGCATCGACCGCACTACGGTGCGGGATGCCTCCTTGTCAGAAAAAAGCACCCCAAGGTCGTGGATTCCCCGCCGCGCCAACGCCTCCACCAAAGCATCCTGTAACTCGATCATCACTTCGCGGGCCATCACGATATCAGCCAGCTTGTTCCCGGCCTCCCACTCGGTGCCCGCATGACGCCGACGCTGTTCCGTCTCCTGATCAGCACATCGCTGGGCACCTTCCTCGGCCACGTTCACCACGTAACCCAGCCTCAGGAGATCCGGGATGTCAGAGTCCTCGGGGCCACCAAGCAGCATCTGTTCGCCGAGCCGGTTCATCCTCCCCACCAACTCGTCGAATACGGCAGCTCCCATCTGCTCCCGGAGCATGTCACTGGCATCGCTGCCATCATGTTTGTTGCGGACGGTAAACCCAACTCGCATCCCGAAGGCATGTCCGACGCCGTGGCCGAGTAGATCAACAGAAGGCGTCGACTCAGGCATGGGGCCAAGTCGATCATCGAGTAGCGCGTCGATCTCCAGCCTGACCACGACTTGCCTACTTAGTAGCGTAGTGAAGCCGGACAGCTCCTCCATGACCTCGGCGATCCGCTGCCGTTGAGCTGGATCTGCAATCTTCGTCAACTCCATGTAGTGCGCCCCGCTCAGCACGAACACAGCGCTCCCGGTGGCGCGCGCATGGCGGCAAGCCTCTAGCGCAGGCAGGTACGGCGCGCCGCCCGTTGTGCCATTCGCCGCCCGCGAAAGATAGATCCAGTGATTGAGATCGAGGTACACCAGCTTGGGAGGGCAAGAGGGCCTCACCAACGCCAACGGCCACACCAGTGCAGGCATACTGACAGCAGCATGTCGAGACACCCCGACAGTATCCACGCAACTTCTTGGACAGCCCCAACCCGTACCACCCAAGGTCCCACCTAACCAGCCCACCAGCGCTGCCCTCGCCTCACCACTTTCGCCCGGTACTACCACGTGACACAGCGTCCTGGTCACAAATCCGGTCACAATGCCATCAGCCTGAGACGACGCCCGGTCCAGCCCAGCATGAGGCGAGGCAGGCAGTCGCACCCCTCGACGTCACCCCGTTGCTCGCACCTGAGGAAGTCCAATACTCTGCGAACGGCCCGAACACTCGCCGCTCCGGCTGGTCCCAGACCTGTTACGGGCGCAAACCACACTGGGTAAGGACGTCGACGCGAGCCCCGGTCCAAGTGTCACCTGGGGTTCTACGCTGTAGCCCGCTCGGCCATCAAGCGATGGCCGTACCACGTCCGGGAGCAGCCCGACGCAAGATCACGAAGTCCAGCTGGGGATCCTTGGTCCCTAGACTTTGACACTTGAGCCAAGTTCCCGGGTAGTCTCGGCGGCCGGACACTGGAGGGAATGACTGGTGCAGCTGCGCGAGTATCTGTCCGCAATAGGAACTGGCTACGAGGTGGCCGCTGGATTCGACACCACACCGCAAAGGTGGCTAGCGCAAGCTGCGCAATACCTAGCCGGCTATGGTCCGGCGGACTTCGTCATCAAAGCGAGCGGTGGTCAGCGTCCGCTCGGCACCACTGATACACCTTGGATCGGCTTCTTCGACCCGGACGAGTCGACTAAGCCTCAGCAAGGTCTGTATGTGGTGTGGATTCTCCAGGCTGACGGCGGTGCTTGGACTCTGTCAGTGAACATGGGTACAGAACGGTTGTCGAATGCGGTCAAGGAGCAAGACCAGCAGCGGAGTGTGATCAAAACGCGAGACCGTGAGGCACGTGTTCGACACCTGCTTGCTACCGAAGCTCGAAGTATCCGCGACAAGATTGCATCGGACCTTAGGGCTGGCTGGGATACGGTCATCGACCTAAAATGCCCAGGCACTCGGCAGCTTCGGTACGAGGCAGCCACGGTGCTCGGGCGCACTTACCCCGTCCACTCGCTACCCGACGACAACATTTTGCGGGCCGATCTTGCTGAAGTATGCCTGCTCCTCCAGGAAGCAGTTCGAGCTAAGCACCAGTTGGCAGTCATTGACCCCGGCTCGATTTCAACCGCCAGTGCCGTTCCTCAGCTTCCTCCGACTCGCGAGTACATATTCAATCCAGGAACAGACAAGAAGACGTCTATCGCTCCGCGTCGACGATCAATCGAGCGTACGCCGCGACATGAAGGCGGACTTAGGCGCTATGGCGAGTGGCTTATAGGTAGAGGCTTCAAGGTTGCCACTAATGTCCATCCGCGAGACTTTGTCATCGAAGGACCGCCGGAGTGGATTGGCGAATATAAGGTCGTGTATGGGACGGACGTGGCACGAGCCACCCGCGAGGCGCACAGCCAACTCAAGGAGTATCGACACTTTCTCTATCCCGATCAGCCCCGGACGCCGCTGTTGGCGGTGTTCAGCGCAGCCGTGCCTGACCGGCGGATCCAGTGGCTCAACGCAGAGGGGATCGCGGTTGTTTGGCTTGACGGCACCGACTGGAGGGGCTGCGCGCTGGCTAAAGACTCTGACTTCGGTCTCTGAACGGTGGCGGGCGAGGTACTTGAATTCTGCTATGAATTGCGGTAGCAGCGTCGGCAACGTGTACTCCGGCCGTGTTCACCGAGATGTCACCTTGCGGCAGGGGCGCCCCACTTCCGGTTTTCGCGCCGTGCGGACCGTCCCATCCGAGGACACTGCTTTCCTCAAGGGCGCCGTCCTCGATCACATCAGGTCCGCGATGTAGCCGTACTGAGGCGGGACGTTGGAAGCATGCCCCGGATGGATCCGAGGGGTTGTCATCGATTCGGACGAGGGTGAATCCACGATCGAGATAGTACTTATGTAGCGCTGGGTTTGATTTCCACGCGTCGAGTCTGAGCCAGAATCGCCCGAGGTTCTCTGCCTTCCGTGCCGCCCAATCCAGCAGCGCTGAGCCCAGCTCGCTCCCACGGGCTTCGTCATCAACGACCATGCGGTGGATGTAGAGTGCGTCGCCGGGGTCGTCAATGGGAAGCCAATACGGATCAGCTGTGTACTCGACTGTTATTGTGCCGATAGTTCTTCCATCGCCTGTCGTAACTAACCAACAGGTGCCATCGGCGGCGGCCCGACGGATGTTTTCCCATTTGACCGGGTACTGCCATTGGTCTAGTCCCTTGCTGCGTAGCCACGCGGCGGACCGATTCCATAACGTGGCTACTTCTACGATGTCATCCTCAGTAATCGCCTGCTTGACGTGCACAGATTCTGTCACCGGTCAACTCGCTGTTCTACCGGGATGCACCCGGTCGTAGACGATAACGTGTCGATCTCCGGGGATGACAAAGTAGTCAACTCGCACAACCCGGTCGTCTTTTGTGTAGCCGGTGCAGTAGTGCACTGCGACCGGTGTGCCTGTGCTCAGTTTGAGGCGACTGGCCTCGTCAGGGTTGGGCATCCGTACGTAGATCTCGTCTACTGCCCGTACTTCCGGTCCGGTGACTTTCTCGATTACGGCGTTGGAACCTTCGGGGATGTCCGCTGGATTCATGATCGCGGTATTCGTGGCGGCCTCTAGCGTGTGGTAGGTGTCGTTGATGTTAAACGGCTCGCCGTCGATGAATCGAACTCTCTTTCGGACGACAACAGACGTTCCTTCTGGAACCCCTAGCCGCTCGGCGATAATCCCACTTGCGCCCTCTATAGCAACCTCGATCGATTGGGAAGGCTGGCGGCCCTCCTCCGATAGCGCGGTGGTGAACCGATCCATGTTGGACGAGCGGCGGGGCTCGAACTCCTGCTGCGGCCGGTACACCATCGCTCGTCTATCGCGGACGATCCGACCCCTGCCAGCGTGTGCGCTGATGAGGCCCTCCTGCTCAAGGGTCTGCAAAGCTCGCCGCACCGTGGGTCGGCTGACTTGGTATTGCTCCCCGAGCTGAGATTCAGAGGGTAACGACGAGCCAGGCGCGAGCTCGCCCGATGTGATCAATTTTCGCAGGTCAGAGGTCATCTGTCCATGCAGCGTGTCGTCGGCCATTGCTTCCCTTCGAGCAGCGGGCCGCTGAGCCCGCACCTGCTACGCCGGACCTACCTGACACGACAGTACCGACAACTTCTTGACTTGTCTGCGCCCCATGTGAAACAGTTCTTTCCTGTCAGGACAGGCACGTCAGACAGGACAGGGAGTCAGGTTGAACGGCAACGAGTTTCCGGTGAGGTTCAGCCCGGATGGGCTGACCGAGCAGTTGATCGATGCGCTGCTCAGGGAAGTGGACGTGGCCGGGGCGGTGTGGCCGCGTCCGAGTTCGG
Organism: uncultured Actinomycetota bacterium; assembly: GCA_963717245.1. Lineage (GTDB taxonomy): Bacteria > Actinomycetota > Actinomycetes > Mycobacteriales > Pseudonocardiaceae. The sequence goes on from CAVQVV010000014.1 coordinate 7,099, forward strand.
CGTTGATGGATGAGACGGCGGCGCAGCGCCGGTACCGGCGTCGGGCGCGGCGCTCGGTGGGCGCGGTGGTGCGGGCGTTGCCGGTGCACGGTACCGCCGGTGGCCCTGGTGGGTGGGCAGCGTGATGGCTCGGATGCAGGGGTGGGAGGTCCCCGACGCGTCCGTCGGCTCCGGTTATGTGGTCAACCCGACTCGCGCGGGGCAACCGCTGGATGCGATGCGGGTGCCGGGGCGGCTTGTGCCGATGACGACGTGGGTGCACCCGAATCGGCTTATCCCCGCTCGAGTCGTATCGGGCGGCGGGCCGGTACGGGCAGTGGACGCGGAATCCCTATGCGCTTGGCGGCCTGGTCGTCGCGGTCGTTGTCGTCGCGACGCTGGTGGCGTGTTTGGTGATCGCGTTGTTGGCGTTGGTGGCGTGGGTGACCGCGCATGCGGTGGCGGTGGGCGTCGGGATGGCTGCGGTGGTGGTGACCGGGCTGGCGTTTCTGCGGGCGTTGGCCTGTGCCCGTAGTGCAGGACTCCCGCCGCGCGGGGGGTGTTGCCGGTGAAACCACCACCGCATGCGCCCCGGATTGATGTTGGTGTCACCCGACCCGGCGGCCGATGCCTGCCAGCAACTCGCCGGGTCGGGACTCCTGAATCACCCGCGAAAGCAATCGAGGAGATCGGAATGGTACAGGTCCATACCTGTGTAAGCGTCCACTGTGGCCAGTGCGGGGCCAGTCCCGCCGGGCTCGGGTTCCAGGCGCACTACCCCACCGAAGATGCGGCGCTCGACGCCGCTGCGGCAGGGCTGGGTGGTTGGCCTAGGTGGGCGGTTGTGGTGTTCGGCGTGCGGGCCAGTGCTGGGCTGTGAGGCCGAGGGTCACGAGTTCAGCATTGGCGTGGGCCGCAACCGGGTCGGGGGTTACTCGTCGGTAGCGAGTACCGGTATTGCCGTCGGTGTTGCCTGTTTGAGTCCCGCGCGCTGCCGCTGACCACGGCTGATGTGGCGGGGGAGGTGGCGTGATGGCGGAGCGGATTTGGACCGGTCTGGATGCTCGGGCTGCGGAGGGGTTGGCGTGTGTGATCTGCGGTCGGGGCCTGCGCGGCCGGGGCCGGGCATGGGTACCGGTGGGCCGCTCGCACACCGGGTCACAGGTCTTCGCCTGTGTCGGGGACTGCGCTGATCGGGCCGTGGCCATGCCGGAGGTGTTGGCGATTCCGATGGAGGCGCTGACCGCCGGCGGGGTGGCGTTTCTGGCAGCGGTGGACCGGGCCGGGGGGTTGTTGCACCGGGCCTACCTCGATGACCTGGTGGCCGAAACCGTGCGGGCATCGGCACCGCTTGTAGTGGCCGCCGAGCTGCGCCGGGTCGCCACCGAGCTGCGGACCCGCGCGACCGATCTGGACCCCGCCGGAGGTGAGTACCGATGACCCCCGCCAACACCGCAGCACTGATCGTCCTGATCGTGCTGGCCGGGCTGGGGTCGATCGTCGCGTTTCGCAGCGGAGCGCGGGGCGCCTACAAGGTCGCCAAGCAAACCGAGCAGGTGACCCGGATGAGCGGCAACCTGACCCGGGCGCTGGGCACCGGCGCGGTGATCGTCGCGATTCAGTGGGCCGTGGTGGCGCTGAGCACCGACCCCCGCGCCTGGGGGGTGGCCCTAGGCGTACCAGCGCTGTTCGCCGGGACCGCGATCGCCCGGATGTTCTCAGTCACCGAACTCGCCCACACCCAACCCACCCGCAAAGGGGGACGGCGATGAGCACCACGACGATGCACCCGCCGGTGAGCCAGGCCCAGCGGCTGGCGGCTGAGGCGGCGGCCGCTGCGGAGCTACGGGCCTACCGCACCGATCCGGATGTCGTCGTCCTGCGGGTGGAGCACATCCGCACCCAGGTTGATCGGTTGATGTGGGTCGGGATCGTGCTGGGCCTGTGTTTCACCATGACCAACGTCCAGCAGTTCGCTGCCGCCGGCGCGCCGGTCGGGTCGCTGGCGTGGTGGTCGGCCTGGTTGCTGGACCCGATGGTCTCGCTGGTGTTGTTAGCGGTGCTCCGCGCGGAGCAGGTCACCACCCGCTACCAGGTCACTACCGAGGTGTGGCCCCGGGTGGCGAAGTGGGCACTGCTGTCGGCCACCTATGTGATGAACACCTGGGTGTCCTGGGCCGCCGGATCAGCATCCGGCATCGTCTTGCACACGGTGGCCCCGCTGGTGGTCGTCCTCGCCGCCGAGGCCGTCACTGATCTGCAATACGCCCTGAGCGAGTGCGTTCAGCGTGCCCACACCCGCGCCGCACACACGCAGCCGGAAGCGGTCGCGGTGAACGCCAGCACACCGGTTCGTCCCGTCCTCGCGGGCGGCGTTGGTGAACACCCGGCAGGTGGCGTCGGTGACCGGTTCACTGGCGCTGCTGGTGAACCGGCGCAGGTGCACTCGGTGAACCGGGCCGCTGCGGTTGCCGGTCAGGCAGCGGCCCGGGTTGGTGAACCCCGCCGTGCACCGCGTAAGCGGTCCGCTGGGCCGGTACGGCGCAAGTTGCTCACCGACTACCTCGCCGAGGCCCGGACGGCGTGGACGGCGGGGGTCGTGGTGAGTCCGGCGTGGGTGCGCCACGTCACCGGGTGCTCCCGGGGGTTGTCTCCCAAGGTCGCCGCCGCCCTGAACGCCGAGCTACCTGCCGGCCGCCACCACGCCACCGTCCAGACCGAAGCTGAGGGGCGGGCCGCGTGATGAACACCCCACGACCCGACGACCACGACAGCCAGCAACCGGGTCGGGATGCGACGTTGATCCCGTTCCCCAGCTCAGCCGGTGAACCGACCGAAGCTGCACCCGAGGTGCTCGACGGGGAGCTGCTCTCCGACGAAGAAAACGCCGCGGTCGCCCGCCGCTTGTTGGGCCGAGGTGTGGATCGGGTGCGGCCGCGGGTGGTGGTGCTGGTACGGGCGGTGGGCCAGCACCCGCGGACCGCTCAGATCAAAGCGGTGGCCGGGTATCGGCTGCGCAAGGCACCCCGGGATGTGACCCGATTGTGCTGGTTCGCGCTGCGCGGCCACGGGCGGTGGATCACCAAGACCTGGACCTACACCACCCACGGCGACCTCCGCGCCGACGCCAGAGCAGCCCGGCTCGCCGGCGACCAGGAAGCCCGCCGCACCGCCCAGGAAACGATCCGGGCCGACTCCCGCGCCCGCTGGGCCAAGGTCGGTCTGGTGCTGCACCGCGGGCTGGCCGGTGGGCTGCTTCTCGCCTTCCTCGCCGGGGTCCTCGCGTTGGTCGATTCCCAGGTCAACCGGGCGGATATGTGGCCATGGCTGGCCACCGTCTACACGGTGCTCGGCGTCCTGGGCGTGGCCGGGCTCTGGGTGCTCAAAGCGGCGCCGATCGGCTGGCTAATCGCCGCGGTGTGGGAGGGCCGCGACCGCACCCCCGGCGCAGGCTGGCTGCACCGCCCGAACCGAGCCGACGCCGACTCCTGGATCGACGAGCGGATGATCTCCCAAGCCCTCGTCCACCTCGGCATCGGCCCGCTGGACCGATTCTTCAAAGCCGCCGGGGAGCTGGTCTACACCGTGCCCGCCCGCGTCGACGGCGACGGCACCTACGCCCAGATCCGGTTACCCATGGGCGTCACCGCCGACATGGTCGCCGCCAAACGCACCACCCTGGCCGCCAACCTGGGCCGCGCCGCGCTGGAAACCTGGCCCACCCAAGGGGAGGAAGCCGGAGTACTGGATCTGTGGGTGGCCGACAAGGGCAAGCTCGGAGCCGGGGCGGGGCCGTGGCCGCTGCTGCATGACGGCACCGTGGATGTCTTCGAAGGGGTGCCGCTGGGCAAATCCCAACGCGGTGCGGTGATCTACGCCCCCTTGCCCGAGGCCAATTATTTAATCGGTGGCCGCCCCGGGCAGGGCAAGACGGCAGCGGCCCGGACCCTGCTGCTCGGTGCTGCGTTGGATCCGACGGCGGAGTTGTGGGTGTTCGTGATGGGCCAGTCCCCGGACTTCGCCCCCTTCGCACCCCGGTTGTCCCGGTATGCGATGGGCATGGACGACAGCGTGGCTAAGGCCGCGATGCAGGCCCTGGCCGACCTACTGACCGAGATGGAACGCCGAGGCAAGATCTTGGAACGCCAGCCCGGCTCGCCACCGAAGACCTCCCGCAAACTGGCCGACAAGCCCGGGCTGGGTTTGCATTGGTTGGGGTGCCTGATCAGTGAGTGCCACGAGCTGTTCCAGCACCCGAAGTACGGCAAGCAGGCCGCGGAGTGGGCCGTGCGGTTGATCAAACGCGGCCGCAAATACGGCATCTCACTGCTGCTGGACACCCAATCCCCGACCAGGGACTCCCTGCCCAAGGAGGTCACCCGCAACGTCTCGTGCGGGTTGGCGTTCTCGGTGGCCGACCACGTCGCCAACGACGGCCTGCTCGGCGGGGGAAGTACCGGGCCGGGATCAGGGCGACGGATCTGCGGATGAAAACCGACCGCGGCACCTGCGTCGCGGTCGGGGTCACCGATGCCACCTTCGAGCTGGTCAACACCTTCTACGTGCCGCTAGAAGACGGCATCGACCTGGTCACCCCGGTGATCAACCGGGCCATGGCCCAGATCACCGAGCTACGCCACACCGGCCCCACCCCCGACCAGACCGACGACGGCCCGGCGCCGGTGGACCCGCTAGCCGACATCGCCACAGTGCTCGGCGACGCCCGCCGGGTGCTCACCCGAGTGGTGCTCACCCGCCTGGCCGAGCTCAACCCCGCCGAGTACGAGGGCTGGACCTTCACCGACCTCAAAGCCGCCCTGAGCGTCTACGGGATTGAGCCGGTCAAGTCCGACGGGCTGATGGTGATCCGCGCTGAGGACATCACCACGGCACTCACCGAGCGTGACGCAGACGCCGACGGTTCGGGTGACGAGGAGACAGGGAGTTGAGCAGGGAGGCGGCCAGGGAGGCAGGGAGTTCTCCCTGCCGCCTCCCTGACCCGGACTCCCTGCCCTGACCAGTCCACACCCCCGACAGGGACCCGCATCCCTGCCTCGCTAACACCCCGCTGAACCCCCGGAATCCGGGGGCAGGGAGCGGTGGCACCCGCCTCCCTCCCTGCCCCCGGCCCGGACCCTGCACGCCCATATTCAACTACCCAGAGTGACACGAGAGTTACTCATTCGAGATTGAGGGAGATCACCGGCTGTGGACACCATCAGCACGAACCTGCGTGCCTGGGCCTTGCACTTCGCCGCTCGCGGCTGGCACGTCTTCCCCATCACCCCCGGCGCCAAGAAACCACCGGTGATCGATCGGTGGGAGACCCGGGCCAGCACCGACCCCGACCAAATCCACCGATGGTGGCGACACATTCCGCACACCATCGGCATCGCCACCGGCCCCTCCCGGCTGGTCGTGGTCGACCTCGACACCCGCAAACACGGGCAACCCGCCCCGGACCGGTGGGCCACCCTGGGCATCGGATCTGGCGTCGGGGTGCTGCGGGTGCTGGCCCGCCAACACGGCACCACGGTCACGCCGACCTACGCCGTTACGACCCCCTCCGGGGGGTGGCACCTCTACTACACCGCCCCGGCCGGGGCGGCGCTGCGCAACACCCACGATGTGATCGGCTTGAAGATCGACACCCGCGCCCACGGCGGGTACGTCGTCGCGCCCGGCAGCGCGGTCCCCCCGAGCGGATATGAGCTGATTGATGACCGGGACCCCGTCGAATTGCCGGGCTGGTTACACCAGGCCCTCACCCCCAAGCCGTCCACGGCGCTCTCAGCGCCTGCTGTGCACGCCACTGCCAATCCCACCGGTTATCGTCGGCAGCAGTAGGGGGTGAGGTCCAGCGGGTGCGCACGGCGCCACCAGGCCAGCACAACGCGGTGCTCTGCCGCGCCGCCTACGCCCTGGGCCAACTCATCGGCGCCGGGCTCCTCGACCACGCCAGCGCCCGGGCCGAACTCACAGTCGCCGCCGATGCATTAATCGGCGCCGACTGCGACTGCACGCCGGCCGAGGTCGCCCGGGTCATCACCGCCGGCCTGGCCGCCGGAGCCCGCAACCCCCGCCGCACCACACCCCGTACCAGCAACCGGAGGGCCGCATGACAACCGAGGTAGACACTGCGGTGACCGCGATCGACGCCGCCATCTGCGACCCCGGATGCCGCCGGTGCAGCCAACCCGTCACCGGGTCACCCTCGCCGGATTTCTGCTCCGAGGACTGCCAACAGACCTGGCACGAACAGCAGACCGGGGCCAGCGGAGACCGCCCCTGATCGGTCGATCTCCGGGACCGCACCAGCCCCACCGTTGGGCTGGTTGGGACAGACACCCGGGGCGGTCGTGCGACCCGGACCCGAAGTACTCGATGACATCGCCGCGTTCGTAGCCCGCTTTTCGGTGTTACCCTCCGAGCACTGCGCCCCAACACTGGCACTGTGGTACGCCCACACCCACGCCATCGAGCAGTTCTACGTCACCCCCCGGCTGGTCCTGGACTCCGCCGAACCCGGCTCCGGGAAAACTCGCGTCTTAGAAGTCGCCGCAATACCTCGTACGGGCACCCGAGATGACAATCTCCGCCACCCCCGCCGCATTGTTTCGACTGGTGTCCATGGGGCCTATCACGATCCTCTTCGATGAAGTCGACATGATATTCAACCCCAAAAACGGCGGTAACAACGAAGACCTCAGGGGGCTACTCAACGCCGGATACAAACGATCCGCCACCATCGCCCGATGCGTCGGGGACGCCAAGAATATAAAAGTCGAACGCTTCGCCGTGTACGCCCCCGCCGCGCTAGCCGGGATCGCGGGAGCGATGCCGACCACGATTACCACCCGCGCCATTACCATTCACATGCGCCGACGCCGCACCGACGAACCCGTCGAACCATTCCGAGAACGCCAAGTCGCCCGCCAAGCCCAACCCCTCCGAGAACAACTCGCCGCCTGGATCGACTCCACCGGCACCCAACTCGGCGACGCCCAACCCGACATGCCCGACGGCGTCACCGACCGACCCGCCGAAATCTGGGAACCACTCCTAGCCATCGCCGACACCGCAGGCGGGCACTGGCCCACCACCGCCCGCAACGCCTGCCGACACTTCGTCCTCGACACCGGACCACAGATCACATCAACCGGCGTACGGCTCCTAGCCGACTTGCGAAACGTCTTCACCTCGCACTGTTACCGACCGCATGACTACCGCCGACATACTCACCGCGCTGCACGGGCTGGAAGAATCCGACTGGGCAGACCTGCACGGGAAGCCTCTCGACGCACGCCGGCTGGGCCGCGAACTGGGCAAATACGGTGTCAGATCCAAAGACATCAAGGTCACCGGCCACGCCCTCAAGGGCTACCGCGTAGACGGGGAAGACGGCCTCTCCGACGCATGGAGCCGGTACCTGCTACCAACCGCGACAACCGCGACCAACGCGACCCGCAGCTCAAGGCAGTCGCGGACACAAATCAGGTCGCGGTTGCAACCGCGACCCACCCAGCGGCCCCAGATCAATCGGTCGCGGATGCAACCGCGACCGTCGAAGTAACCGCGACCCACCTTGCCAGCCAAGTCGCGGCAGTCGCGGCAGTCGCGGACATGACCAACCTGGAGGGTGAGGTCCGATGAGTAGCCCCCGTGTCAGCGCTACCTCAGCGGTTACGGGGCTGCCGGGGCTGCTCTCGGTCCCGAAAGCTGCGGAGATCCTCGGTATCAGCCGGGCATCCGCCTACCGGTATGCCGCGTCCGGAGATCTTCCGACCCGTCGGCTTGGTGGTCGGGTGTATGTCGTGACCGCTCGCCTTATGGACATCGTCGAGGGAGTGGCGGCGTGAGCAAACGACAGCGACACGTACCCGGCATCACTGTCTATCCGCGTGGAGTGAGGTGGTCCTACCGTCTGGATCTCGAACCGGACCCGTTGACCGGGCGGCGGCGGCGCGAGAACCGGGGAGGGGTCGACACCGAGGACCTTGCATGGGCCGAGGCGATTGCGTCTCAACGGCGCCATGAGAAGGGCCGACCCGTGGCACCCTCTCGAAAGGCCGTCGCGACTTTATGACTGAATGGCTTGACGCAATCGCAGATTCGCTCGAGCCGTCGACCCGACAGAACTACGCCGACTACATCAGCGCCTACGTCCGGCCGACAATCGGCGACCGCAGGCTCCAGGACATCACGGTGCCGGTTTTGAATATGCTGTATCGCCACCTGCTAACCGCTGGCCGCCGGAAGATCGATAAGAACATCGTGATGTACGGCTACTGGAAGACCCGGCAAGCTGAGCGAGATGGGCTCGGCCCGAACCCTGTCGAGGTTTCTAGAAAATGCGGAGTCACTATCTATGCCGCGCGTTCCGCCGTACTCCGGTATCGCCGGGGCCGTGTTCCCACGGACTCCGGCTGTGGACTCGCTCCGAAGACTGTCAAGAACGTTCACCGTTTGCTGCACCGCGCGTTTCAGGATGCGGTGGCGTGGGGTTACCTAACCCTGAACCCGGCTGAGCACGCGAGCTTGCCACGCGAACAACGCAGGGGGCGCACACGACCGAAGCCCTGGACCGTGGACGAGCTTGCGGCCTGGCTGCGGGTGGCGCTCTCGGATCGGTTCGCCGCATTGTGGCTGCTCGCAGCAACAACAGGCATGCGACGGTCCGAGCTGGCCGGCGCGGATCGGGATCTACTCTCACTCGATGCCGAGGCAGGAACGCTGGCAATTGCTGACACGCGGATCGTCGTCAACGGCCACACTGTCGAGTCGGATGGAAAGACAGAAAGTGGCGTTCGGACTATCTCACTCGACGGATTCACGGTTTCGCTGCTCGGGCGCTACCTCGCGTTACTCGATCGGGAACGCGAGGCGTTCGGTGCCGGGTACCCGACGCACGGCAAGCTCATGCGGTACGAAGATGGCCGGCCGCTGCACGCAGACACGATCACCCGCCGGTTCAATCGACTGGTCGACCTGGCCGGAGTGCGCCGGATCAGGCTGCACGATATCAGACACACTTATGCCACGCTCTCGCTGGACAGCGGCGTAACACCGAAGATCCTTAGTGATCGGATCGGCCACTCCGATATGAGCGTGACCTTTCAGGTCTACGGTCACCGCTCCACGGGTCACGACCGGGAGGCCGCCGAGCTGGTCGCCAAGCTCATCCGCGAAGCACTGGAGCTACCAACAGAACTGTAGGAGCATAGATCCTGGGCAAAAAGCTGGTCGCATGACCTACGGAAACGGCCCCCGGGAATATTTCGGGGCCGTTTTGCCTGGTAACGAGGGCCACGCCGGTTCGTCGAACTTGGACCTCGTCACCCCGAAGGTGCTGGTAGAAGAGGCATACATATGCAGCCGCCAGGCGCCCACCTGCTCAACCGAACGGCCACCACGGACGGGGTCCCGAGAATTCGACCGAGTCTCCAGACTTACTGAGATCGGCTGAAGCGCAATGCGACGTGGGCGTGGGCGTGGTGAGCCTCCTGCATGTTAGGTGGGCCCATATCAATGACGCTCGGCTGCGGACGCCCATCCTCAGAATCCAAGCGGCTCGACGGATCTGAGGAGGCGGTGCATACCAGAGCCGGGATTGTCGTCAGGAAATATCGTGCCGTTCTGCCGATGGCGCTCGTCGAGTTCTGTAGCGCGACGCGCCGCACTGTCGGCGAGCGGCATGTACCTCCTAGCGTCGAGTCCCTTGCCGCTGGACCCGTCGAGCCTGCGGCGAAGTCTGCACGCGTCCTCGTTGTCCAGCCATGCCCCCTGATCCTGAAAATGTAGGATCAACCAGACTTCGAAGCAGGGGTTGGAGATTGCGAGTTCGATGCCGCACTGGCGGGCTTGTTCGATGGCATCTTTCAGGTCCGGGTGATTTCTCGGCCACTCAACATCGAAGACACACCAAAACTCATCGATCTCGCCCTCCTCATCAATAGCTCGTCGGCGGGCGTCGATAGCCAATGAGACGAGAGTCTTGGGTACGGACCCTCGATGCCCAGTCTCGACTCGAAGATCGACAGCTGCCACATCGCGTACTAAGGGTTGTCGCTTCAGCGCGTCGAGGTACTCCGGCTCGGTTCTCTGGCCCTCACAGAAGATCAGGAGCGTCTTTCGTGGTTGGCGAGTCGCTACCCGACGTTTAAGCGGCCGTTCTCCAGCTTTGTGACTGTTGCGGGCCATCATGCATCGCTCGTCGAGATCAGCCCCAAGGCGCGTCGAAGCATGAACTGATCAAGCTCCGGAACGGCGCCGAATCTCCCTTGAAGATAGGCCTTCTCTAGGTTCAGGGATCGCCTCACCTTGTCGCCGCCGAACTCCGCCAGAGCGGTCATAGTCGTGGCACCGCTGTCGTCCTTTTCCGTCAACCACACCTCATCGCGATTGAGATGGTTGAGAAGGCTGGTGTCGTGGGTGGTGAAGATGAGCTGTGCCCCATATGGGTTCGTCTCGGGATCTTGGAAAAGCTCAAGTAAACGGGCTGACAGCCGGGGGTGGAGGCTAGCGTCGATCTCATCAAAGAGGAGAATTCGGCCACTTCGTAGGGCGCTGAGGGTCGGCCCGATGAGAGCAAACCACGTCTGAGTCCCTGCTGACTCCTCGTCGAGATCGAAGGGCAACTCCTGTCCTGCGACTCGGTGCATGAGCCTCAGTTGACGCCGTGGCTCCCGTCGGGCCTGCGTCGACGCGTGAGCTTCGTCGGCTTCATCCTCCACGATCTGCACATCATCGATCCCGAGATCAGCGAATCGCAGTAGTGCCAAGGCCGACTCCCGAGGATTCGACGGAGCAAAGTCCGGGTCGTCGAAGAGAGAGGGCTGCATCGACGGACCTCGCTCGTCGAACAGTCTCCCAGTCGACGATAGGCCCAGGCCACCAGATCCTAGCGACCTGCGCCACAGGGCCCTTCGCTGTGCGCCAAGAACTCGAATCCCCGCGAGAGCGCGCCCGAAAGGCTGAACCTCCGGTTCATCGAACCGCATTGCTGCCGATAGCGCCAGCGTGGTCGGCGTCAGCAGCTTGCTCGTGCCCGCGAGGGCTCCGAGCCCTCGCCGAAAGCGGATCTCCAAATCCTCTCGCTCAAACAGCACGCGCCGTCGTCGCTCCGGATAGCTGTACAGGCCCTCAAACAGGACCGCGGAGTCGTCGACGTCGACCCGGTAGGCGTACCGGACTCCCTTGACTACCATCTCGGCCTCATAGGTTGAGGGTGTCTTCGGTCCGTCACCGAACTTGAACGGCTCGCGCGGGATGAACTTATCCCACGCCCGGAGCGATCGCCCCACGGCCGACGAGAGCCACGCGAGGGCCTCGACGACATTCGACTTCCCCGACGCATTCGGCCCGTAGATCCCGGCCATCGCCAGCACGCGCTCGGCGAGCAGATCGAACTCCCGAGCTGCGGGGCGGTCCTCGTCGACGGCGATCATGGACAGCTCGACTGGCTCCAGGATCGACCGATGGTTGGAGACCTCAAACCTCAGCAGCATCGTCTCCTCCTAGCGATCATCCTGCACATTCAATCAAGTATACGTCGAATTTCAACGAAATATGACCTCAACGTGTCTCATATGAGCGAGGCGAGTAGCGGTGCCGACGGCAACGTACCAGGAGCATTCAGAACGGCGTATGAAGAGGCCGACTTCATCGATGAGCGGTGCCAGGAGCAGATCGAAACGGCCTAGATATCCAGGAAGCCTCTGTCGAGGCGCTGAAGTGGCTCCGGAGGGGACACCAGTGCCGACACCACTCTCCAAGCGGATGCTGGAAGACCCCAGTACCGGGGCATCGTGCGCCTGCAGCCGCGCGCCGGCTCCGTCGGCAGCAGTAGCCGACGGAGCCGGCAGCCCGTCGCGTAGGACGTGGCGTCCATAGGCTTGGAGCGGCGGGTGGCCGATGCGGTAGCAGCACCAAGACACCGACGCGCAACTGTAGAGATGTGCCTACGCCGGACTGGTCACGAATCTGGTCACTGGGCCATAGAAATGGCCCCCGAGACAGCGTCTCGGGGGCCATTTCACCTGGTAGCGGGGGTAGGATTCGAACCTACGACCTCTGGGTTATGAGCCCAGCGAGCTACCGAGCTGCTCCACCCCGCGTTGGTAGCCTTACTCTACGCCCGCGGTTGCGGGAAGGGCAAATCGGGTGGTCCTCGACGAGCCACGACCGTCGAACGCCGAGTAGGTCCGCCCACTCGGATATCGAGTGACGGCGTCTCACCGCCTGGTGGACGCATGGAGGCGAAACCGCTGCAGGACCCAGTCACATATCACCGTAACCCATCTCATACAATCCGCCCGAATCGACCGCGCAGAGTGCGTCGCCCAGCGCCGGTAGGCCAAGCGCCTTGAGTGCACGAGCAACCTGGCTACGGTACGTCAAGACATCAGATTTGATCGCCTCGACATCACTGGGGACACACTCCACAACCGCTCGTGCAATCGATTCCGCCACTGCGTCGGCAGGCTTATTCTGACTGATTCCTCGCAGGTACGAGTAATTCGATGCGAGGCATCCTACTGCTCGACCTACGAACGCGACCGCAGGGATTTCCGCGACCCCTAGCGGTCCGCCCGCCGGCCCCGTTTTGAGAACGCCCGACTCTTGCAGACGCCGCCGGAGCCGGGACTCGATTGCTGGGCGATCGCCAGTCGATAGAATGTCGTCGGGTATTGATTCGAGTGCTCGATCGAGCGCTTCCAGCTCCGCCTCTGATAGTTGCGCGTATGACGCGAAGTCTGTCCCTTGTGCTTGAGTCACCGTTGCCTCCATGGTTGCCAGCCCTGCCCGCGCCAGTGACCTTAGCCGGTCAGCCACCACCGCCGGCTGGTGCCGGAGTCGCGCTTGCACCGGCAGCCGCAGTGGCGGTGTCGAACCGCTTGGTCGCTGCGTCGAGGTCCGCCAGCGCCTTGCCCTGCGCGCCGAAATCGCCCGCAGTCTGTGCCGCCCGCAGGCGGTTGAGCGCGTCGGCAATGTCAGCGACGGCCTGACGCATGACCTGATTGCCGCCACTTGCACCAACGCCGGCACCAACGGACGTGGGGAGCTGCGTGCCTTCATTCGACACAGGGACCTGCTGGCCCGGCGAGGCGGTCGCATCCCCGGCGCCAGCACCGAACACCTGGTTGAGCGCCTCCCGCAAGGTCGGCGCGTATCCGATCCGGTCACCGTAGGCCACGAGTACCCGGTTCAGCTGCGGAAACGCGGCTTGCTGGTTCGCCCGCTCGATATAGACCGGCTCCACATACAACAGCCCACCACCGACCGGGAGGGTGAGCAGGTTGCCGTAACGGACATCGGTCTCCGACTGGCGGAGCAGGTTGAGCTCAGCGCTCACCTGCGCGGAAGACACGAATCTGTTTTGGACTTGTTCCGGCCCCAGGGTTTGGGAGTCACCGGGCAGCTCGAGAACTCTGATCTTTCCGTAGTCCGCCGGGTCGGACCCTACTGAAATGTAAGACGCCAGGAATGGTCGGCGCAGGCTGACCAGCGGGCTGGTCAGTTGGAACTCCGCCGGCCCTCGACGGTTCGGCGGCCCGGCCAACACGTAGTACGGTGGCTGGTCGACGCCTTGCTGGTTCTGCGTCGGGTCGGTGGGAACATTCCAGAAGTCGTCGTTGGTGAAGAACACCGATGGGTTGTCCACGTGATAGCGAGCAAGCATCTCCCGCTGCACCTTGAACAAGTCCTCCGGATAGCGGAAGTGCTGGCGCAACTCGGGGCTGATCGCGCTAGCCGGCTGCACGGTACCGGGAAAAACGTTCATCCAGGTCCGCAGCACCGGATCAGTATCATCCATCGCATACAGCGTCACGGTGCCGTCATAGGCATCCACGGTGGCCTTCACCGAGTTGCGGATGTAGCTGATCTCCTCATCGGGCAGCCGCGACACCCCGGTCAACGAGTCGGTGGTCGCCTTGCCCAACACGGTCCGCTGCGCGTACGGGAAGTTGTCCAGCGTCGTGTAACCGTCCAGGATCCACTCGATCCGACCGTTGACCACCGCAGGATAGGGGTCACCATCGATGGTCAACCAGGGCGCCACCTTCTCCACCCGATCCCGCGGATGCTGATTGTAGATAATCCTCGAATCCGGACCGATCGCCTGATTGAACAGCAGGTTCCGCTCACCATAGTACGAGGCGAACAGCAACCGGCTCGCCCACCCACCCAACGGCACCCCACCCTTGCCCTGATAAGTGTAATTCTCCGGGCGACCGTCGAACTCCCGGGCGGCGGCACCCGGATTTCCCCCGACGATCGCGTAGTCGTCGATCAGCTCACCGAAGTAGACCCGAGGCTGTTGCACCGGGATATCACCTTGCCGCGAAGTATCCGACACGGTGAACACCGGGTAGCCGCCCTCCCCCGAACCGGCGTCCTTCAGTGCTGAGTTCACGGTGTTAGCCGGGGCGGCTACGAAACCGTTGCCATGGGTGAAGGTGAGGTGCTGGTTGATCCAGGTCCGCTGGTTCTCGGCCAATGACGCCGACTCCAGCTCCCGTACCGCGACGATGTAGTCCTGGGTCTTGCCGTTGACGGTGTAGCGGTCCACGTCGAGCTTGTCGGGGAAACCGTAGAAGTTCTCCCTCTGCTGCAGCTGCGTGAACGTCGGAGACAGCACACTCGGGTCCAGCAGCCGCACATTACCGATCGTGGCGGTGTCGGCTTGGACATCAGCCGGTGACACATCGCTACGCCCGGAATACTGCGAATACTGGACCTGCCGGTCGGTGATGCCATACGCCGCCCGAGTCGCAGAGATGTTACGCGCGATCGACGGTGCCTCGCGCTCGTTGGCGTTGGGGCGCACCACGAACTGCTCCAGCACCGCCGGCCACGCCGCACCCACCAAAATACTGGACAACACCAGCAGCGCGATGGCGATAGCCGGCAGCTGCAGGTTGCGCAGCGCCGCGCCGACAAAGAATACCACCGCGCAGATCACCGCGATGCACATCAAGATGACCTTGGCGGGCAACACCGCGTTGAGATCGGTATAACTGGCCCCGGTGAACAACGGATTACGCTGAGAAAACAGCAACTCGTAGCGATCCAAGAAATAGCCCACCGCCTTGAGCAACACGAACGTACCCGCCAAGATCCCCAACTGCATCCGGGCCGGACCCGACAGCTGACCACCGCGCCCAGCCAACCGCAACCCACCGAACAAATAGTGCGTGATCAGTGCACCCAAAAAGGAGAGCACCACAGCCAGAAAAGCCCACCCCAACAAGCTCCGATAAAACGGCAACTCGAAAGCGTAGAACCCGACATCCTTATGGAACTGAGGATCGGACACCCCGAAACTAGCCCCATGAAAGAACATCTGCACCGTCTGCCAGTCACCCAACGCGGACAACCCCGCACACAACCCCACCACCACCGGCACACCAATACCCACCAGCTTCAACCGCTGCATGACCACAGTGCGGTACCGCCCCACCGGATCCTCCGGCCCCACCACCGGCACGAACACCGGCCGCGTGCGGTAAGCGACCACGATGTTCAGCCCGAACAACCCACCGACCACCAACCCGACAACCAAGAACTGCACGAGACGAGTCACCAGAACGGTGGAGAACACCGACTGAAAACCCACCTCACCGAACCACAACCAGTCCACGTAGGCGTCGATGATCCGCGATCCGATGAGGAGCATCACCAGCGCAGCGGTCCCGGCGGTGATCAGAATGACAGCGCGGCGAGAGAAGGAGGGAACTCCGACGGGGTGCCGGTTGGCCACAGAACACACTCCTGGCGACGACAGCGGTGCGGATCCCTTGCGCGGCCGGTGCCACGCCGGGTTGAGCCCTGCCCGTCCAACTCTACGAAGCGCCTTGGGGTTCCGATCCTGGCGGCGGCACCGCTACAGCGGGTCTTCAGTACCGGTGCGACGATGATGGGGTGAGCGATCCGAGCGATTCTCAGCCGTACCCATCCGCACTATCCCGCGCCTTGCCCGCGATCGCGCGGGAGGTCGAGGAGTTTGTGGCAGCCGCCGGATGGGACCAGCAACCGCAACTGTTTGCCCTGGTCACCACTGAGACTCTGCTGGCTAGCCAACCAGAACTGGCCGATCAGCTGGATCCGCAGGCCCCGCTGACCCCGGTAGCTCGAAGACACCCTGCCCCAGGGCGATCTGGACGCCGCGCTGGCCGGCATAGAATGGCCGGACTCGGTCGCCGGTTGCGCGTTGGTGCAGGAGATCGTGGTGCTGCCCCCGGAAGCCGAGGCTGCTCTCGGCGAGCTGCCCGACGACCCAGTACAGGCCCGCCGCGCCGCCGCCGGGCACCCACAGCGGCGGGAGGGCCGATTGGTCGCAGCAGTGCTACGAGACGGCCTCGGCGCCTGCGTGCTGCGGCTACGGGCCACCCCCGAAGGCGATCAGGGCGTCGACGAGGTGGTGGAGAACCCGCAGCTCGCACCCAACCTGCTCGACGCGCTGCTGGCGACGTTGCACTGATTCGCTTGGTGACGGGCGTTCGCTTGGTGACGGGCGCGGTCCGCGTGACTGGGTCAGCAGTGGGGCGGCTGCTGACCGGCTCGGATCTCGTCCAGCGCGTGCACTGCCTCGGTCAATGTGCCCACCCGCACCAGTCGCAATCCCGCGGGCGCACCCTGCACGGCCTCCGAACAATTCGCAGCTGGGACGAGGAATACCGACGCCCCTGCTTCCCGGGCGCGGATCATTTTCAGCGGTATGCCACCGATCGGACCCACTTGACCTTCCGGGGCGATTTCACCGGTGCCCGCCACGAAGGTGTTGGTGAGCGCACCCGGCGTGAGTTTGTCCACGATCGCCAGCGCAAACATCAGGCCGGCGGAGGGACCGCCCACGTCGGCAAGGGTGATGTTGATGGTGAAATTCACGTCGGGCCGCTCGGTCACCCCGATGCCCAGGTAGCCGCGACCTGGCTGTGGTCCCGTACCGAGCGTGATCGCAGCCTCCTGCGGTGCGGCGTCGCCACGCTGAAACCGGACATCAACGAGCTGCCCGGGGTGGCTGCCGGCGAGCAGGTCGATCACTTGCTGCGCGCTGGGGAGCCCGTGACCATCGACGGCGAGCAACCGGTCACCATCGACCAACGTGCCGCGCGCGGCGCCGCCGGGCACCACCTGGCCGACGACGACCTTGGTCGGGTAGCCAAGGTAGCGCAGCGCAGCGGCCGTGGCGTTGGACTCCGAATCCTGGAACTGCTGTTTGTTCTGCTTGTCGATCTGCTGCGCGGACAGCGCTGGTGGAAAGATCTCGTCGCGGGGTAGCAACTCGCTGCTCTGAGACACCCACAGGGCAAGCGCCCCGTAGAGGGTCACGTTGTCGATCACGGAGACTGTGGTCATGTTGAGGTGACCGCTGGTGGGATAGGTCGCAGCGCCCTTGATGTCCACCACCGTCGCGCCTGCCACCGTTCCGAGGGTGTCGAACGTGGGCCCGGGCCGAAGGGCTACGTAGGGGACAGTCGCCAGCGCGCCCAGCAATCCGAGCGCCATGGCGAGTCCGAGGCTGACCAGCAGGGTCCAGGTTCGGCGGCTCACGGCCGAACAGCGTACGTGCCAGTGGTCCGCGTACCGTGGAGTCATGAACGACGTGCCCTTCGGGTTCGGCTCCCACGACCCCCGCGACCCCGAGCGGAGGGATCCCCCTGAGGACGGTGGCACCCCCGGCGCCGACCCGGCCAACCCGTTCGCGGCCTTCGGCGCCGGCGGCTTCGATGTCGGCGCCCTTGGTCAGATGCTGACCCAGCTAGGTCAGATGCTGAGCCAAGGCGCGGCTGGTGGCGGTGGTCCGGTGAACTACGACCTGGCCAAGCAGATGGCGGTACAGAAGCTGTCCACGACCGGGCTGCCCTCGGCCCAGCAGGCCACCGCGATCACCGATGCGGTGCGGCTGGCCGAGGTGTGGTTGGACCCGGTGACCGCACTGCCCGCCGGCACCGACAGCAGCGTCGCATGGGCGCCGAGGGATTGGGTAGAGCAGACTTTGCCAACCTGGCAGCGGTTGTGCGACCCGGTCGCCCGCCGGATGGCCGGGTCGTGGATCGACGCGCTGCCCAGCGAGGTTCGGCAAGCCGCCGGTCCGCTGGTGGCGATGGTCGAGCAGATGGGCGGAATGGCGTTCGGTTCACAGCTCGGTTCGGCGCTGGCTCAGCTCGGTGGCGAAGTGCTCACCTCCACCGAGATCGGGCTGCCGTTGGGACCGCAGGGCGTGGCAGCGTTGCTGCCGGCCGCAGTCGAGCAGTTCGCAACCGGGCTGGGCCGCAAGAGCTCTGAAGTAACCGTTTTCCTGGCCGCCAGGGAGGCCGCACATCACCGCCTGTTCGGGCATGTTCCGTGGCTGCGCCAACGGCTGCTGAGCATCGTTGAGCAGTTCGCCCACGGTATCCGCGTGGACACCGATGCGCTGCAGGAGCTCGCGCGGCAGGTCGATCCAACCAACCCGCAGAGTATGGATCAGCTGATGTCCTCTGGGCTGCTCGAGCAGCAGCACACTCCCGAACAAGAGGTCGCCCTGAGCCGGCTGGAAGCGTTGCTTGCGCTGGTCGAGGGCTGGGTCGATGTCGTCGTCGCGGATGCATTGGGCGAACGACTCCCCGGTGCCGATGCGCTGCGGGAGACGCTGCGTCGGCGGCGCGCCTCCGGAGGGCCGGCCGAGCATACGTTCGCGACGCTGGTCGGCTTGGAGCTGCGACCGCGCAAGCTCCGGGCTGCGTCCGACCTGTGGCGAAGACTCACCGAGCAGGACGGCGTCGAGAGCCGGGACGCTCTGTGGAATCACCCGGATCTGCTGCCCACGTCCGAGGAGCTCGACGATCCCGGCGCGTTCGTCGATCGGGCCGCGAGAAATGCCGCCGATCTGGATGACCCGATCGCCGCCTTGGAGCGCACTTCGGCGGACGCTCCCCGGGAACAATTGCCCCCGGATGGTCCCGAAGCCGCCGGCGATGATCCACCCGCGCCCCTCCGGGAGTAAGCAATGGCACCCGGCGCACAAGCTGTCCACAAGGTGTCCACAGCTGTGGACACCTTGTGGACAGCCGTTTGTCCCACCGAGCTGGGCCATCCAGGATTGCGTGCATGAGTCCGCCGAGTACCACCGTCACCCTGTCCGACGATATTGTTGTTCCTGAGCGGCTGCGGCTTGCGCCGGGCCGCGTGGCCCTCTGGCGTTCTCCCAGCTGCCTGCAACTCGGGCTGGATCAGCAGCGCGCCATGGTCATCGACGATCTGCCGGAACCGCTCGCCGCGCTACTCCGCCGAATAGACGGCATTCGCAGCACGACCGAGCTGGTGACCGAAGCGCAGGCAGCCGGATCCCCCCGTCACGACGCCCTGAGCATGCTTGCCGACCTGCACCGTTGCGGCCTGGTACAGGAGGCTTCCGCTGCCGACCACGGCCCGCCGGGTTGGCATCGGGTCGCGCTGGCCACCGAGGCAGCCAGCTGGTCGATACACAACACCCTGGCTCCCCGAGATCTGCTGCGCGCGCGGCGAGAAGCGACGGTGCGGGTGATGGGATCCGGCCGCGTGGCGGTGGCGGTGGCCACCTCGCTGGCCGCGACCGGAATCGGCCACCTCGCGATACATGCCTCAGGGGCGGTCGCCGCCGCTGACCTGGGCACCGGCTACCAACCTGACGACCTCGGCAGGGCCCGTGCAGCAGCGGCAGTCGATGCGGTCCGGCGCTACGCGCCTGAGGTGATCATCGACGCTCGCCGCCGGCCAGACCTGATCGTGCTGTGCGACGTGGTGGTTCCCGAACCAACGATGGTCACCGAGCTGTTCGACGCCGGGATTGCGCACCTGGTCGGCTACGCCCACGAGGGGACGGCGATGGTGGGTCCGCTGGTGTGGCCGGGGCGTAGCAGTTGCCTGCACTGCGCCGAGCTACACCGGGCGGACGTGGACATCGCGTGGCCGAAGCTGTCCGCCCAGCTCGTCGGCCAGGTTGCAGCTGCCGGCTTGGCCTGTACCCAGCTTGCTGCCGCATTCACCGTCGAGCAGGTGCTCGCCACGCTCGCCGGGCCAGTCGACGGCCTGCCCTCACCGCCGACGTGGGACGCCGCGCTGGAACTGGACCCGCTGCGCGGAACGTTGCGTCGCCATCCTCGACCGACCCATCCGCGGTGCGGCTGCGGCGCCAGATGATGCCGCAATGCCGCTACTGCACAGGGCGCAGCCGGGAGACAATCAGCCTGTGACCGACATTCCGCGCAGCGCCACCCAGCGAACTGCCCGGCTCGCGAGCCTCCCGCTCGGAGTCGCCGGGCGAGTCGCTGCGGGCTGGGGCAAGCGGCTGGTCGGGCAGGATGCGGAAGTCGTCAACGCCCAACTCAGCGCGCGCACGGCCGAGCAACTCTTCGCGGTGCTCGGTGAGCTCAAGGGTGGCGCCATGAAATTCGGGCAGGCGTTGAGCGTGTTCGAGGCGGCGATTCCCGAGCAGCTGGCCGCGCCCTACCGGGAGGCCTTGACCAAACTGCAGTCTGCGGCACCGCCGATGTCCCCGCAGTCGGTGCGACGGGTGCTGGACGAGCAGCTCGGCTCGGGGTGGCGTCGCCGCTTCGCCGACTTCTCCGACGAACCTGCAGCGGCCGCCAGCATCGGGCAGGTACACCGGGCCGTGTGGCATGACGGCCGTGACGTCGCGGTCAAAGTGCAGTATCCGGGCGCAGGCGAGGCGCTGCGCTCCGACCTTCGGCAGTTGCAGAGATTCAGCCGGCTGTTCCAGGCCATCGTTCCTGGTTTGGAAGTCAAGCCGCTGCTCACCGAGTTACGGGACCGGATGGTAGAGGAGCTTGATTACCGCGACGAGGCCGACAACCAGCGAGCATTCGCGGCCGTGTTCCGTGGCCACCCGGATATCGTTGTCCCCGGGATCGTCGCCAGCGCGCCGAAGGTGATGGTGTCGCAGTGGGTCGCCGGGACCCCGTTGGCACAGATCATCCGCAACGGCTCACAAGCCGAGCGAGACGACATCGGTACCAAGCTGTCCCTGTTCCACTCCTCCGCCCCGACTCTCACCGGGTTGCTACACGCAGACCCGCACCCGGGGAACTTCCTGCGGCTCGACGACGGGCGACTGGGTGTCCTGGACTTCGGCGCCGCAGCGAAGCTACCCGGCGGACCGCCGCGCACGCTGGGGGTAGCGACCCGTTTGGCTGTCGAAGAGCGGTCGGCGGAGCTGCTGGAGCTGCTGCGTTCAGAGGGCTTCGTCCGACCGGGCCTGCAGCTTCGAGCCGAGGACGTGCTGGCGTACCTCAGCCCGTTCGCCGATCCGGTGCGCACCGAGACCTTCCACTTCACCCGGGCCTGGATGCAAGCTCAGGCCGAGCGTGTCGGTGATTTCTCCGGCCCGGACTTCCGAACCGGGCGAGCGCTGAACCTGCCACCCAGCTATTTGCTGATCCACCGGGTAAGCACCGGGACATTCGGCGTGCTATGCCAGCTCGATGCGACCGTGCCGCTGCGCGGCATCGCGCAGCGTTGGCAACCGGGTTTCGCCAAGTGAACAATCGACGCCGGCTACGCGCTCGCCGCCGTGCGGTCCGACTGCAGCTGATCACTCACGATCAGCCCGTCGCGCAGTCGCACGACCCGTTTCGCCGAGTGGGCGATCTCCTCTTCGTGAGTGATGATCACAACCGTGCAGCCGGCATCGTTCAGCTCAATGAGCAACTTCATGATCTCGAGGCTGGACGTGGTGTCGAGGTTGCCAGTGGGCTCATCGGCAAGCAGGATCGTGGGATCGTTGATCAGCGCTCGGGCAATCGCCACCCGCTGCTGCTGGCCGCCGGATAGCTCATTGGGCATGTGCTTCAGGCGATCGCCCAGTCCAACCTGCTCCAGCGCTCGACGACCTGGATTGCGCCGATTCCGGATTCCGGCGTAGACCAAAGGAAGCTCGACGTTGCGGGCTGCACTGGTACGCGGAATCAGATTGAATGACTGAAATACGAACCCGACCTTGCGGCTGCGCACCTTGGCCAGTTGGTTGTTGGACAGCCTGCTGACGTCGCTGCCGTCGAGCAGGTAACGCCCACTGGTGGGGGTATCCAGGCAGCCTAGGATGTTCATGAGGGTGCTCTTGCCCGATCCGGACGGGCCCATGATGGCGACCAGTTCACCGTCATCTATGGCAAGATCTATACCGAATAGCACCGGCACTTCGACCTTACCCATGCGGTACACCTTGGTGATGTCCTCAAGCTGGATCATTCCACTCCTTCGCCTGGATATCGATGGCTATCGGATTCAGTGGCTGACGAGCAGGTCGCCAACCCGATCGATCCGACCGGCCAGCCAACGCCTGTCGGCCAACCTGCCGTCACCGACTCGCTGACACGCCAGCAGCGAGACCACCGCTCGCCCTTCCTTCGTCACTCAAAGTTACCTCACCTCACCTCTGGAGTGCCGTTCTGAACTTGCACTCTAGATATGGCAGGTTAATTTGGGAACAAACTGGACGCAACGTCACAGTTCGCTGGGAACACCCGGTGATCGCCGGCCGGGGCGTGCCGCACCGCCAGGATCCAGTGGACCAACCGGGAGAACCATGTGGCCACCCCAGCGCAGGACCGACATCGCCGGACGGTGGCACGGCCCGGCGATCACCAATACCGCTGCCCGCGTTAGCGGAGTCGTCTCGGTCCAACGGATCACCGGTAGGCCCCTCTCTTCAATCACAGTGCAGCCAAAAGGATTGTTCCATCGTGTTGCGTGAAGAGGGTGAAGATTCACCCAGGCTGCTACGCTGCGCGCGCCGCCAACTCCAAAGCGCCATCGCTGCATACAGTCCGGTAGCGGCGCGTTACCTAACGTGATGAAATTAAAAAGTTAACTGGGAGTTCGCTGGGCGCCTTGCACAAAACACGCATGACGAGATATTCATGTAAACGTGTCCTTGACGGGAAGTAGCTTGCCGCGGGAGCGGACGAAGGTCAACAAATGAGCCTGCGAGAGGCGCTACTTATCGCGCTACGCGCGTTACGCGCCCACCGGCTGCGTTCCGCGCTGACCATGCTCGGTCTTGTCATCGGAGTTGCGTCGGTGGTCTTCCTGGCCGCCTGCGGCCAAGGGGTGAGCAACTCGGTCGATGCGCGCATCGAGACGATAGCCAACAGCATCACCATTGTGCCGCAGACCTCTGATCTCCCCGGTGGGCCGCCGCCTCAGAGCCTGACCGACGCCGACGCCGACGCGCTGGGCAACGCTCCCGACGTCGCCACGGTCACCCCAGCCACCACCGCCACCGCACCGATCGAGAGCAGCGCCACCACGCTGCTCTCGTCGACTGTGATCGGCACCAGCGACATCTGGGCCCAGACAAATAACCGGGACCTTCAGGCGGGTTCGTTCTTCGACGCGGCCCAGTACAGTTCCGCCGCCCGGGTAGTGGTCCTAGGTCCTACAGTCGCGTCCACCCTGTTCGATGAGCCCGCGGCGGCGCTGGGCCAGTCAGTCCAGATCAACCATGCGCCTTTCCGGGTCATCGGTGTGATGCAGTCCTACGGCCAGCAGCTTGACAAGACGGCGGTCATGCCACTGACCACCGCTCGCCGCTACATCGTCGGCCCCGGCATCGGTGTCGGCCACGAACTCAAGCAGATCACCGTGCAAGCCCCCCAACAGGCCAAGGTGCCCGCCGCCATGAGGGAGGCGACTAGCATCCTCGACGCCCGCCACCACATCACCGACCCCGCACGGAAGGACTTCCAAGTTCAATCGCTGGGACACCGGTTGACAACCTTCAATCAGATCGTAGGCATCATCACCGTGTTCACCCCGGCAGTCGCCGCGATCTCGCTGCTCGTCGGCGCTATCGGGGTCCTGAATATCATGCTGGTCTCGGTCACCGAGCGAACCCGCGAGATAGGGATCCGCAAAGCGATCGGCGCTACCAGCCGCGCCATCCTTGAGCAGTTCCTCATCGAAGCCGTCGTCCTGGCCGTCCTCGGCGGGCTCGTCGGCGTCGGCGTCGGGATCGGGCTGTCTACCCTCGTGCGCCTCGTCGCACCCGTCCTCGACCCCGCCTCCGGTATCTTCGCTGGCTTCGCCCCCGTCGTGTCGGCCCTTCCCATCCTGATATCACTCGGGATCAGCGTCGCCATTGGGCTTGTCGCCGGCGGCTACCCGGCCTACCGGGCCGCCCGGCTACTTCCCATCCAAGCCCTCAGATACCAATAACATACGGTGCTTGCCTGGACCGCAGATTTACGCGCTGGCTTCCGTCCGGTCCGACTGCTGATAATCACGACTGTGCGACCGGCGTCGTTCAATGCGCTGAGCAGCTTCACCATCTCGGCGCTACCGGCGGTGTCGAGGTCGCCCGTGGGCTCCTCGGCAAGCAGCAGCGCGGGATCGTTAACCAGGGCCCGGGCGATCGCCACCCTGTGCTGTTGACTGCCGGATAACTCGTTGGGCATGCGTTTCTGGCACTCCCTCAGGCCAACCTGCTCCAGCAACTTGGCCGGTTTGCGATCTTTCGGCTGCGGACCCAAGTCAGCTGGTCGTCGGACAGACTCCTGACGTCAGTGCCATCAAGTATGTAGCGCCCGCTGGTGGGCATATCCAGACAGCCCAGGATGTTCATGAGCGTGCTCGTACCCGCTCCGCACGGGCCGATGATGGCGACCAGTTCGCCATCATCTACGGCGAGGTCGACACCGCGGAGCGCCCGTTCCTGGACCTTACCCACGCGGTAGATCTTGACGACCTCTTCAAGCTGTAACATCCCATTCCTTCATCTGAATATCGATGGCGTTCGGGTTCACGCGGCCGACAGGCGGGGCAGCGCGGCGACGGTGGTGCGCGGGCTCTCATCACCTACCCAGTCCGATCCTCGTCAATGACCGAGGTCCGTCAGGTCCACAACGTAGCTGAATGGGGTGATGTCGGACCGTTGAACCGGCGGACGCCTAATATGATCAGGAAGCGGGTTGAGGCGCCCGGCTTATGCATTGTGACATTTGTAGTATTTGTTCTGCTTACCACGTACGGCCGATTCTGAGTGACAACAGGCAGCGGAACCGCTGCTGTGACGGTCGGGGTCCAGAAAGCTCTGCCTGGTCAGCTACAGGCGTTCGGCGGCGCGGCGGGCCCGCCGGTCGGCGTAGCGGGCCAGGCGCCGCCACCGGCGCACGGTGGCGAGCCGCCTGGCCAACCGATATTCGCGCGCTCGGTTCTGGTCATCGTGCATTCGGTCCCGAGCGAGCACCTCGTGGCGCAAGATGGCACCTCCTCCAGCCAGGTGAGCGGTCGATGCCAGCCCATCCGCTGCCGGCAGGGTTGGCCTTCGTTGTGGGCACGGGACTCCTCCGTTGGGGGCTCTTGAAGAGCCCCCAACGGTTAGGCGGCGGTGTCCCGTCCGGTGTGCTTGGGCCGGCCACGTGGGCGCTTGCGCGGAATGACCGCACCGCGATCGAAAATCTCGCCACCCCAGACGCCCCAGGGCTCCTGCCTGGACAGCGCGCTGTCCAGGCAGGCAGCCTTGATCGGACAACCCGCACACAGCTGCTTGGCCTGCTCCAGCTCAGCTGGCGACTCGGCAAACCACAGGTCCGGATCGTGTGCGCGGCACGGCAGGTGAGCCCCACTCTGCAGCTCGGGCGATACCCTGCTCGCCAGCAGAACGGTCGCGGTCGACACTGGTCTCTCCTCCTCGGTGGTAGTGCCGGTGGAATTCGCCGGTACCGTGCCCGCCGCGGGATGAGGACCTACCAATAGATGAAGGCCGCGGATCCCGCTGCGGGGTCCGCGGCCTTCATGAGCCGGTTGCTGCTGGCTCGAGAATCAAGGCTCCGACGCGGACGAACGCATGCGGTCGGTAACGGGCAGATCAAGGCGAATCGGGTGGAACAGGGCACGGAAGGGACTCCCCGCGCGCAACCGACGCGCGCCAGAGGCCACGATCAACGTTGACCAGGTCCCCACGGGTCCACCGAGGAGCCCAAACCTGGGGAAGTCACGGGCACCGGTGCTCACACACATCTCCATCGGAACCCCTCCTTCCCGCTCTCGGGCCACACTCTGTGGGTGGATGATCCGCCCGGACCAGCCGCATGCAACGACTGCCTCCAGGAGAATAAGAGCAAGGTTAGGGCCCTGCTGATACACCGGCAACCGATTTTCTTGGTTCGTTGGTCGACCAGTGGACAACCCAGTGCGTCAACGAGGGACCGCACCGCCGCGCACCAAGGCAAGCACCTCGGCTCCGTAGCGGTTCAGCTTCGCCGCACCTATCCCGGGGATGGCCGTCAGCGCGGCCACGTCGACCGGTCGTTGCTCGGCGATGGCGGTGAGCGTCGCATCAGTGAAGATCACGAAGGCGGGCAGGCTCTGCTCCGTGGCACGGTCGGCCCGCCAGTCGCGCAATCGGTCCAGCAGCTCCTGATCGACGCTGGATCCCGCCTTCGCGGCGGGCAACCGCGGGCCGTCCTGGGGCACCAGGCCGTGGAGGAACCGGCTGCGACGCCGGGAACGTCTCCCGCCTGCGCTGCGCGACAGTGCCCAGGACAGCGCCAGCCGGCGGCGGGCCCGGGTCACACCGACGTAGAGCAGGCGGCGCTCCTCCTCCAGCGCCGCCGGATCACCCGTGGCGTACTGGATAGGCAGCGTTCCGTCGACGAGACCGACCAGGAAAACCGCATCCCACTCCAGGCCCTTCGCCGAATGCAGAGAGGCCAACGTCACGCCCTGCACCGCGGGCGGGTGCGCGGATTCGGCCCGCGCGTCAAGCTCACCGACGAACCGGCCCAGATCCGCGTCCGAGGTGCTTCTCGCGAGGTCGTCAGCCAGCTCGGCCAGCGCCTGGAGCGATTCCCAGCGGGATCGCGCGGCACTGCCCGCAGGCGGCTGCTGGGTAAGTCCCTGCCGAGCCAGTACCGCGCGAACCACGACGCCCAGCGCGACCGCCGAATCCGCCGCTTGCAGTGGGGACGGGTATCCGGTGGCCGCTGCCCGCAACCCCCGGATCGCAGCCCGAACCTCAGGACGCTGGAAGAACCGCTCGCCACCACGGACCTGAAACGGGATTCCCCGGGCATCCAACGCCTGCTCGTAGGCCTGCGATTGCGCGTTCACCCGGTACAGCACGGCGATCTCGGCAGCCGAGGTGTCTGCGCGCAACAGCTCCGCAATGGCCTCCGCCACGGCGTCGGCCTCCGAGGGCTCGTCGTCATGCTCCGCGAACGACGGCGGCGGACCGGCGCTGAGCTGGCCTTCCAACTGCAGCCGAGCCCCCGCCGGTCGACCGGCCGCAGCCGAGATCACCCGGTTGGCCAATGTCACGACCTGGGGCGTGGAGCGGTAGTCGCGGCGCAACCGTACCGTCACCGCATCGGGAAACCGCCTGGTGAACTCCAGGAGGAAGCGGGGCGCCGCACCGGCGAAGGAGTAGATGGTCTGGTTCGCGTCGCCGACGACAGTGAGGTCGTCACGGGCGCCCAGCCAGGCATCCAGCAGCCGCTGCTGCAGCGGCGTGACGTCCTGGTACTCGTCGACGACGAAGCAACGGTAGCGATCCCGGAACTCCTGCGCCACCGCCGAATGCTCCTCCAGAGCGGCGACGGTGTGCAGCAGCAGATCGTCGAAGTCGAGCACCCGGTTGCGGTTCTTGAGTTCCTCGTATCCGGCGTAGATCGCCGCCAGCTGGGGCGCCGGCACCGGGATGTCCCGGCGGGCGGCCGCAACTGCGGCGGGATAATCCGCCGCACTGATCAAGCTGGCCTTGGCCCACTCGATCTCACCGGCAAAGTCCCGCAGGTCCTCGGCGCCGGTGCCGGCTCCGGCGCGCTGCGCGGCCTGCCCGACCACCCGCAGCTTGTGCTCCAGCAGCGGCCACGGCGCGTCACCCACGACCTGAGGCCAGAAGTAGCGCAGCTGGCGCAGCGCCGCGGCATGAAACGTTCGGGCCTGCACTCCGCCTATCCCGAGGTCACGTAGCCGGGTGCGCATCTCCCCCGCCGCGCGAGCGGTGAAGGTCACCGCCAGGACCTGCCCCGGTGCGACATGGCCGGTACAGATCAGCTGGGCGATCCGCCGGGTGATCGCGCGCGTCTTGCCGGTGCCCGCGCCCGCCAGCACGCAGACCGGCCCCCGCGGCGCGCACACCGCGGTGCGCTGTTCCTCGTCGAGCCCGTCGAGGGGATCCCGATCAGGCCGGCCGCTGTCCACAGTCGCCCATCCTCGCAGAGCTGTCCGACGCCTCCCGGCAACGGCCGCGACGCGTTATGATGCCCGACATGCGCGGTCTGTAAACGGTTCGTGGCGAGGACGGTGGACCACAATGAAGATCACCGATCGGAAACAGTGGGAGCGAGAACTCACTGACCACATGCGGCGCCACGCCGCCGACCTACGCAACTCACCGCAGGCGCCGCCCAAGCCCGGTGTGTGGGTTACCGCGCGGAAAGCTTATCTCTGGACGATCCTGGTAATGATCATCACCGGTGCCGGATGGGCGATCGGCCTGTACCTCTTCTGACCGTCTTGGGTCAGGGCAATTCCACACCACCCAGGGCGGCAAGCGGGTCGGCCAGTCTCTTGGCATCGCCCACCACCACACCGGTGAACCGGCTCGGGGCGAAGAACTCGGCGGCAGCCTCAGCAACCTGCCCCGTCGTGACCGCGTGCAACCGGCCGGGCTGGGTGAGCAACCAGTCGAGGTCCAGACCGAGGGTGGCCAACGTGGCGAGGTGGCCGGCCAGCCCCCGCTGCGACGAGGTGGCGATGGTCAGTGACCCGATCGCGTAGTGTCGTGCGCAATCCACTTCGGACTGGTCGGGAGGAATGACGACCAACCGACCCAACTCGTAGCGGGTCTCCAGCAAGGCGGCAGCGGTGACCTCGCTTGCGGTGTCGGCATCAGCGTTCAACGTGGCCCCGTGCCGGGTGAACTCGAAGCCGCAGTGCGCGCCATAGGTGTAGCCCTTGTCCTCCCGGATGTTCTCCACCCAGCGCGAGGAGAAATACCCGCCGAAGACCAGATTGGCCACCTGCAGCGCCGGATAGCGCTCATGGTCGCGCGACACCGCCTGCGCGGACAGCCGCAGCTGAGACTGCACTGCGCCTTCGCGGTGCACCAGCTGCACGTCAGCGCCGATCAGCTCAGGCACTGCGGCCATCTCGACGGCGGGGTGGTCAGCGCGCCAGGCCGACAGGACCGACGCCATCGCCTCCACTGCGCGATCCGGGACGATGTCGCCCACCAGCACCAGGACGGCGCCGCCGGGCACCACCGAGCGGCGGTGCAGTGCGCGCACCGCAGCCGGTGTCACGGCCGCGACGTCGTCAGCTGTCGGCCACTCCCGGGTGAACGGGTGCTTGCCGTAGCGGCGCCGCTGCAGCGCCTCCCGGGCGATCACGCGCGGCTGGGAGCGGCTCACAGTGATCCGTTCCACCAGTCGGGCCCGCTCCCGGGTCACTTCGGCGGTGGCATACGAGGCTGAGGTCAGCGCATCGAGGAGCACGTCGAGCACCACGTCCAGCCCGCTGGCCAGCGCTGACCCTGAAACGGACAGGTGCTCGGGGTTCACTCCGGCCGAGAGGTCGCCGCCGACGGCGGCCAGCACCTTGTCGATGGCGAACCGGTCCCGCCGGGGCGTGCCGTGCAGCAGCGTCATGGCCAGCAACTCGGCGCGGGCCGAGTGGGTGCGCTGGGTGCCGCCGAACGGGATCTCCAGGCGCAGCTCCACCATCGGCACCGCAGGCCGCCGCACCGCGATCACCCGCAGCCCGTTGTCGAGCACGGTGTCCACGACAGACGGTGCGCTGGGGGCACGCGGTGGGCCCAGCGGCGGTAGCGGACGCGGCCCCAGCTCGGTCTTGCCGATCTGCTCGGCGCTGCGGTGCACCATCACGCCTCCTGTCCTGCTGCCACGAGGATCGACGCCGCGTCAGATACCGCGTCCGGGGGCTCGACGATCAATACCGCGCGGGAATCCGGCCGTAACCGGGCGGCAGCGCTCGCGACTTGCTCAGAGCTCATCATGGCCACCATTGCCGGCAGCTCGGCGACCAGCTCGGCGCGCCCGTGCAGCAGCTCGAAGGCGCCGATGGCCAGCGTTCGGGCCACCAGCCGGTCGTTTTCCCGGAAGACTGTCGCGGCCCACCGAGCGGTGATCCGGGCCAACTCGTCGGGTTCCAGTCCATCGGCGGCGAGCCGCGCGATCTCCTGGTCGGTTGCTTCGAGTACCCGGTTGACGTCCACGGTGGTGGCGTACATGGCGGTGATGGTGAAGGTGTCCGGATCGCGGGCGTCCAGTGGTGCACCGAAGAGGCCGCAGCTCGCGCCGATGTCGGTCACCAGCGCGTCGGTATGTACCAGGCGCTGTTCCAGACGGGATGAATCGCCGTCGGCGAGCACCGCGGCGAGCACCTCATAGGCGAGGTAACCCTCGAAACCAGCGGCCGGATCGGGCATCCGGTAGCCGATGGCCAACGCGGGCAGCGGGGCGAGCGGATCAGGATGGCTGTGCCGCCGCTCCCGGCTCGGTGGTGGCTCGGCGAACGACGGTCGGACCGGGACCGGACGGGTGGGAACGTCGCCGAAGTGTCGATGCACCAGCTCGACAGCGGCGTCCAGCTGGAAGTCCCCGCACACCGTGAGCACCGCATTGCCGGGCGCGTAGTAGTCATCGAAAAACGCGGCGCAGTCGTCAACGGTGGCGGCTTCGAGCTCGGAGAAGTCGCCGTATCCGTTGTGCGCGTTGGGGAAGGTGTCATAAAGCACCGGTGGCAGTGTGATCCACGGGAACCCCCCATAGGGCCGGTTCAACACGTTGAGCCGGATTTCCTCTTTGACCACGGCCACCTGGTTGCGCAGGTTTTCTGCGGTGATCCGCGGCGCGCGCATCCGGTCCGCCTCCATGAACAGCGCACGCTCCAGCGCCGCCGACGGCACTACCTCGTAGTAGTTGGTGTAGTCGGGGTGCGTGGAGCCGTTGAAGGTGCCCCCAGAGGATTGCACGTGGCGAAAATGCGCGAGCTTCTCCAAACTCTCACTGCCCTGGAACATCAGGTGCTCGAAGAGGTGCGCGAACCCGGTGCGACCCTCGGGTTCGGAGCGAAACCCAACGTCGTAGTGCACAGCAACGGCGACCACCGGAGCGGATTGATCGGTGCTGAGCACCACCCGTAACCCGTTGGACAGCGTCTCGCGGTGCAGCTCCACGGTAGGAGAGGGGATGCCGGTCATGGGCTCACCCTACGGCGGGCAGCGCTGCAGTCTCTGCGCAGCCGCCATGCCAGCGACGCACCGGCGCTGCCGGCGACCGCAACACCGACAGCGCCGAGGCGTTGGGCAGTTGACGGTGTGGTCGGCGCCCCGGTCCCGGAGAGGTGGGCTACCAGCTCACCCGCGGGCAACGGATCAGGCAGCTCGACGGCCAGCACCTCACCCAACCGGTGACCGCAGCCATCCAGCCGGGCCGGCAGTTCCCGACCGTCCAACATCTCGACGCGCACCAGGTCCTGGGCGTCGGAGGGACCGCAGAGCACCGACTGCACCACGGTGCCTTGACCAGCACGGACCACGCCAGCGCCGGCGGGTGGCCACAGCAGCCACGCCACACCGATCGACCCCAGTCCCAACACCAGAGCGAGCAGCATTGCCCCGACTCCGCCGGTACCCCTCGCATTCACCCGGGCAACCCTAGCCCCGCGCCATTCGGCACCGAATCGCGCAACGGCGGGGGTTAGAGGCGGCGTAGGCCGGCTTGGCGGGCTCCGGTTTCTAGTGTCTCCAGGCCGAAGGCCTCGACCGGGCCTAGGGCTCCGGGACGGGACACGCCGTGCTCGGCGGCGCGCTCGGCCCCCCAGGCAAGGAGATCCGCGGTGAGCTGGTAGGGATCGCCCGACACCAGGCGCGTCTCTGCCAACGCCGTACCAGCTGTGTCGTAGGCGGTGGCGACGACGTGCGACGTGACCCGCGCCAAGGCCGCTGGGTCGGGCTCCTCGGCGACCCACTGCACCGCCAATTCCCCGATACCGCGCACCAACGAGCGCGCTGCCGGCAGCTGCAGCAACGCCGGGGTGAGGCGAGAGGTCAGCTGTAGCGCGCGCACCGAAGATCCGCACCGGCCGAAGTAGACGTCGACCTCGGACAGGCTCGCTGGACCGGCGATCCGGGGCAAGGCGTAGTGCTCCGTGGAGCCGATGGTCAGCGCCGGGCAATCCCGGCCGTGCACGGAGAAGGTCCGGATCCGCGACCCGGGGGGTTCCGCTTGGATACCGTCGCGCCAGGTAAAGCTCTGCTCGGTAACCAGCCCGACAACGGAGGCGAACGTTCCGCGGCTGATCAGGCGAGACTGGCCGCCGCCATCGATCAGGTACCCGACCTCAACCCGGTGCGCCCCGCTAGCCGCCAGCCGCAGTGTCAGCGCGCCTGCGAGGTTGCCGGGCACGTAGTCGTGTCCGAACGCGGTGATCAGACTGGCCCCGGTTCGCTCGGCCAGTGGACCGAACTCCTCGAACACCCTGCGAATGAACGCAGGCTCGCCCGTCGAGTCGAGATAGATCGCCCCCGCATCGACCGCCGCCCTCAGCGCTGGGCCGCCGAGCCGGCTGAACGGGCCGACGGTGGTGACCAGCACGTCACCCCTGCCGATCAGCGCTCGCACCGACGCGACGTCACCGACGTCGGCACTCACCACGTCCAAACCCCCAAGGCGCCTGGCCAGCGCGGTAAGCCGGCCCGCATTGCGTCCGGCCAGCACCGGCCGCAACCCACGCCGAACCATCGCCTCCGCCGTCCGGCCGCCGGTATATCCGGTCGCGCCGAACAGAATGATCACAAACCACCCCTCTTGTGGCCTCAGTCAGTTCGTAACGCTCTGGCCAGCTCGGCGCGGCTGCTGATTCCGAGTTTGGCGTAGGCGTTGGCCAGGTGCGCCTCCACCGTTCGCACCGAGAGCACCAACCTCTCCGCGATGGCCTGGTTCTTCATGCCCTGCACGACCAGGCTGGCGACCTCACCCTCCCGGCTGGTCAGCGGACGCGGTGCGAGCTGCTCCAGGGCAGGAGTGCGGATCTCCTCGCAGGCTCGCGCCAGGTTAGCGGCGCGAGCCGTGGACGCGGCAGCTCGACGCCGATCACCAGCGCGCAGGTGCGCGGCGGCCGCGTGTGCGGCAGCGTCGGTGGCCAGCAGCCGGGCTCCCATCGCCTCGAACTCTGCCGCCACCTCATCCAGCGGTCCACCGGCGTTAGCGGCCGCCGCCTGTGCATGGGCGCTATACGCGGCTACCAGCGGGCCTTCGACCTGGCTGGCCAACTGCCGCAACCGGCCCACCACCTGGCTGGCCTGTCCCATCCGCACCACGGTGTGCAGGGCCTGCGCCTCCACTGCGCGCTCACCCATACCGGCCGCCACCGACGCCGCTCGCAGTGCCCGATCGGTCGCCTGGAGGGTGCGGTCCTCGGCGGCCGCGTGCCAAGCCTCCGCCAACAGCCACTCCGGCTCGAACACCGCGCAGTGGTGCCCCACTCCGCCGCCGTCCAGCAGCCGCCGTGCGGCGGCCGCGTCGCCGAGCTGAGCGTGGGTTTGCGCAAGCAGCGCGATACACAGTTGCCCAAAACCACCCGGGTCGAGCTGCCCCAGTCCGGCCACCGCTTCAGACAACCACCGGATCGCGGTGCGCGGACGTCCGGCGGCTAGCGCTGACCACCCGACATGGGCAGCCGCCAACGAATCCCCGGCCCACTGCGGCTGAGCCATACACCACTCGTGCAATGCGGTTGCCCGAGCCACGGCGTCATGCACCCGGCCGGCCAACAACAATGCCGACAACTCACCATGAGCCAGGACTTGCCGGCACAATGCCATCTCCGGTGCGATGGTGCACCGCGCAAGCGCCGCCCAGCCCTGCTCCACTACCGAGAGCGCCTCGGTGATGCGCCCGCGCGCCGCCAATCCCGCCGCAGTCGCGCTCGCCGCCCACATCGTCGCCTCCGCGCTGACCCCTTCCGACGCCAGGATCTCCGCACCGGACTCCGCAGCCTGCTGGGGACGTCCCGCGAAATACGCCAGCACCCCATGAACCGCGCTGGTGTGCTGGCACATCTCGTTATCTGGCGCATCCGCGGCTGCCTTGTGCAGCATGGCTTCGGCCTTCGCCACCTGGCCAAGACCGAAGAACAGGTTCAGCGACCGCACCACGGCCAGGTGCGACCGGTCCTCCGCGGAGGTGGCGAACGGTGCCGCCGCCGCCGCCACCTGCTCGGCATGATCGGGCTGGCCCTGCCAGCGCACCGCCTCCAACAACGCCAGATGCGCCCGCATACCGTCGCGGCCATCGCTGCCGTCGATCGCCGCCTGTGCCATCCGGGCGGCATTGTCATGATCAAGCAGTGCGTTCGCGTGCACCGCTGCATCGGCTAGCAGGCTGGCATGTGCACCGGGCTGGTCGCTGTCCAGCAGCAGCATGCCGGCGCGCAGCAGGTCATCCTGACGTTTCCAAGGCAGGTGGGTATTGGCCAGCCGGCGGCGCAGCCGGCAGGCATTGGCCTCCGGCAGCTGGTCACGAACGACCGTCGCATAGATCGGGTGGGCCAACCACACTTCGGCCCGCCAGCCACTGTTGACCACCGTCACCAAGCCGCGGCGCTCCAGCACCGCGACCACCTCCGGGTTGATCAGGCTTGCCACCCGCCCCAGACCCAGCGGCTCGTCGGTGGCCAGTAGCTCCAGGGCAGTCCGCTCATCAGCGCCCAACCCACCCAGCTGGGCCCGGACTATTTCGCGCAGCCGCGGAGTCGGTTCCATCCGACCCTCCCAGCGCCACACGTCCGCACGCATCCGCAGAGCGCCGGTCTCGCATCCGCCCTCCACCAGCTCCCGCAGGAAAAGGACGTTCCCACGGGTGGCGCGCCACAACCGCTCAATCGTGCGGCTGTCCACCACCCCGCCGAGCACGCCAGTCACCAGCCGGTCCATCTCCACCCGCGGCAGCTGAGCCAGTTCCAACCGGTCAGCGAGACCGTTCTTCCACAGCGTCACCACTGGATCGGGAGCAGGCTCTCCGGTGCGCACGGTCAACACCACACACGCGGTGCGGGTCAAGGCCAGCTGATGGAGCAACGTCACCGATAGCTCATCCAGCAGATGTGCGTCATCGATCCCGATGACCAGCCGGTGGCCGTTGCCCTGCTCGGCGATTGCGGCGCCCGCGCGCTGAAGCAATGTCAGCGGATCAGACACAGTCCCCACTGCAGGGAGTAGATGTGCCACTGCGCCCAGCGGGATCGCTGCCGCCGCGCTGGTCCCCGCCGCCCACTGGGTCACCCGACCACCGCGCTTGGCAACCGCCAGCGCTTCCCGAGCTAGCCGCGTTTTGCCCACCCCGGCCGGCCCAGCGATGACCACACTGCGTGATTCCCCGTTAGTTAAACGCTCAGCGATAAACTGCAACTCTACGTCACGGCCCGTGAGCGTCCACGGATCCGTTCTCATAGCTGCCCCGACCAACGCGCTCGGTACCTCGCGCTGGTCGGGGGCACAGTTGATGGCATGGTTCGAACACCCGACCGCCCCCAGGCCCTCTGATACATTGGCTACGCCCCCCCGCGTCGCGCCAATAGCTGACCAGCTACCCCTTGAGGTCAGCATATGCTAACGGTGACGGAATCACCATGGGTGACCCGTCAAGTAAAGTGGATATTAGCGCGAGTCGGATCGTATGATCCGTGCTCGGTAACAGTGTGTGCTCATTCGGTGACATTACGTTCAGCTAAGCGTGTCGCTTACTTACGGTGAATCTCGCATGATCGACGACGTGCCGGACGCCTGCGCCTTGGTGATGCTCGGGTTGCCCCGGTAACGCAGCGCCGAAGCACCGTCAGCCTGTGCGGCTAGCGTGCCGGTGACCGTCACAGTAGCGCGGCTGGCCCCCGATAGCGTCGCGTCAAGAGAGCGGACAGTGAGACCTGCAAGCGGTAGCTGGCTGGCTCCCGATGCACTGAAGCGTAGCTCCTGGACATCCCCGGACAAGGCCAGAGTCCCGGTACCCGAGACGCTGGCCTGCACCCGTTCGACGGCGACCGGACCGGTAACTGCGCTGGCCCCGGCAATGTCCAGCGTGAGCGCGCCGCCGGTCAAGGCCGGATCGAGGATGACCCGGCTGGCGCCCGTGGTGGACAGTTGATCGAGCTGACCCACTGTCACGTCAGCGGACAGGGTCGCATTCCGGACACTCGTGCCCGGCTTGATCCCAAGGCGTAACTGGCTACCGGCGACGATGGCCTCGACCCGATCAGTCACGTTGTCGTCCATCGTGACCGTCGCCTGCGCCGGCCGGCCCATCCGCAGATGGACCACAAAATCGGCCCCCGCCGCGACCGAGGTGACGCCGGACAGATCGATCGTCCGGGTGGTCAGGTGGCCGGATCCGCCTATCCCATTGGCACCATCACGGCCATCCGCACCATTGCCGCCATAGCCGTTGACGCCCCATCCGCCATAGCCGTTGCCGCCATTACCCCCGTTTCCCCCGCCATTGGCGTTACCGCCGTTGCCGCCATATCCATTTCCGCCGCTACTACTGGTACCTGCGCTGCCCGTGCCCCCCGTGCCGGAGCTTCCGCCGGTCGATGTGCCGAGGCAGCCCGCCAGCGACGCCAATGCGACCAACGTCACCACTGCTCCCCCAAGCCGTACGGTCCACCCGCCCGTGCCACGGTCACGATCCCGGTCAGCCAGCACTTACAACCTCCCGGCCCGTACCGCCGCCGGATTCCAGCGCCCCCGCACCCACTTGACTGGCCGGCGCGCCATCATTCCCACCATCAGCAAGGAGCCCACCCACGGTAGCAACAACAAAAAGATCTGCACGACACCCAACGCCACCTCGGCCCCATGACTGGCCGACGCCTCCAGCTGCACTGCGTGGATCAAATAGACAAGCCGGTGCCACACCACTGGCAGCACCCGAGGAATCACGATGAGAAATCCGACCAACCAGTACAGCAGGTAAGGCACAACGATGAGCACCCACAAAGTGATCGTTCGACGAACCCAGGGCTTGAGTTCAAGCACCCGCGGATGGGTCGGCCGTCCAGGAATGATACTTGCCAGCACTGGCCCCATCCGGCTGAACAGATCGGGCACCCCGATCAGGTCACTAAGAATGTAGTAGCCATCCAAGCGAATCATCGGCAAGAACTGCGTCGCGGTCTCGATATGCAGCGCCACGATGGCCACCAACAGCCACGGTGCTCCCGTATACACGTAGGCCAGGCTCATCCCAGCGATGAAAACCGCGTTGAAATAGACACCTCCCAGATCCGTGCGTAGCCGCCCCGCTCGGCCCAGCCGGTAGGAGTCGGTGACCGTGCTGTACAGCGCCGGCCACACCAGATACAACCCGAAACCCATCACTCCAGGCCGGGCACCCCCATAGCGGCAGGCACTGACATGCCCACATTCGTGAAACGCCGCCGAGGCCAAGAGCAGACCCAAGACCAGGAGAGTCAACGCCGGCTGATAGATCAATGCGATGGCGCTGGGCACGATCTGTCCCAGCCCGCCTTGGGCGATGATCAGCACGTCCAGGCCGACGAAGCCGGCCAGCGTGGCCAGGATCACCGGCGGCCAGAACATCGGACCGAACACTCCGGCGATGCGCCACACCGCCCGTTCCGGGACGATTCCGACCCGGAACTTCAACGCCAACAGCGGATCAGCCTTCACCGCCGTCTTCGGTACCGCGCCGGCTTGGCCAGTCTCTGGGTCTACAGCCGCAGCCGGATCAGCCGCTACGATGCCTGCCGGGCGTAACCGGTTTTCCACCAGAAAGGCCACCTGTTCGGCCTGCACCACCTTGCCGAACTCGGCGCTGAGCACACCAGCGACCTGCGCCTGATCCCGCTGACCATCCATGGTGGTGGCCAGCAGATACAGCAACCGGGGCAGCTGGATGACTTGCCCGTCGGCCCGACGCACTATGTATCGAGGCTCTTTAAACCCCGATCCCTGATACTCCCCGATCAGCTCGACCCCGTCAGCCAACCGCGGCACGGTGCCCACAACAGTCCCGGAATCAACCGCAATACGTTCCGTATCGATGACGCCCTCCCCCCGACTCGAAACCCCACTCCGCCGAATCGAAACCTCGGCCGAATCGACACCTGGCCGAATCGAAACCTGGTCGAATCGCAAACTGAGCCTACCGACAACCGACGCCGCGGGCGCGCCTAGCGGCTACCTAATTTTTCCGGTGGCCGCGTCACGGGTAAGCACATCGCAGTGCGGAGGGGCGGCCATGCCCCGGCCACCCCGTACCGACACCGCAACGCCTGGTTACCAACCGTGTGAGCTCGATACGGGCTCGAATCAGCTGTAGGCTGCTCCGCCGACACCGCCGGGGCCGGCGCCACCATCGCCGCCGAACCCGGAACCAGCGAAGTTGCTCTGGTCACCCAACAAGTTGACGTTGACGAGGTTGGCGCCGAGACCTCCCCTGCCCTGGCCACCGGCACCACCGAGACCACCGTTGCCACCACGGCCGCCAAGACCGCTGAACAGCGACAACACCGTACGGGCGGGCAGCAGCTCCGCGTGCTGTTCCGCGAGTTCGGCCACGCTCACTGCATCAGACATAGATCCTCCTAGGAAAGGTGTTCCCGTGGTCTCCAGATGACCCCGGGAGTACGAACACCGCATCGGTGGCAGTACCGATTCGGTGCTACTTACCTTGCCCACGGTGAGATCGATGTGGCAATCAGTAGCAGTACCCTAACTCGTACGAGGTTCCTACCTAGTCCATTCGTGGCAGGATGCCGGTGAGCTGACCTGGGGGAAAATCACCCTGGGAGGGATGACAGCAGGTCGGTCCACCCCTCCCAGCCTATGGCGCCGCCCTAAACAGGTGATCACCCGACGGTGCAAGCTTGGTTCAGCTGCCCAGCGTGCCACCGCCGCCGCCGTCGCTGGTCCCGCCAGCGCCGCCGGTGCCATCGCCAGCGCC
The DNA here is from genome assembly GCA_963717245.1 of uncultured Actinomycetota bacterium. Lineage (GTDB taxonomy): Bacteria > Actinomycetota > Actinomycetes > Mycobacteriales > Pseudonocardiaceae. The sequence goes on from CAVQVV010000014.1 coordinate 46,050, forward strand.
GTTGGTCTGGTCGCCGAACAGGTCGATGTTCAAGATGTTGAGCCCCAGGCCGCCGCGGCCGACGCCGCCCTTGCCGCCATCGCCACCGTTGCCGCCACGGCCGCCGTTGCCAGTAGTGCTGAGCATCGACATCACGGTGCGGGCCGGCAGCAGCTCTACGTGCTGACCGTCGATCTCGGCAAAGCTCAATGCGTCAGACATCTAAATCCTCCTAGGAAAGGTGATCCCGGGTGAACCGGGTCAGAAACACCTCATCGGTGGCAGTACCGACTCGGTAACTAATACCTTGCCGCCTAGTAACCGGAGTATCAATCAGTAGTCACACGTAACTCTTCCGGGCCTACTACTTAGAACCGCAACGCTTCTCGAATACGTAGCCCGCAACGAGGTCTACGGAGACGTTGCGGCAGCGACTACCTATGGCAGGAAGGTTCTGGCCTGATGGCACGACCTGCGCTGGGTCGACCCACGCCCGCGAGGAGGGCCAGGGAGGTAAATGGGAGGGTGGCCGCGATGCGGCCACCCTCCCATAAGATGCCGCACTCATCCAGGGATCGCGATCCCGATCATTTTCCCTGGATAGCCAGCATTACCCGCTCAGCTCAGCTGTCTTGGGTTCCAGCGGCACCGCCATTGGCGTGGCCACCCGCTCCACCAGTTCCGTCACCGGCGCTGTTGGTCTGGTCACCGAACAGGTCGATGTTCAACAGGTTCACGCCGATGCCACCGCGGCCCTGGCCGCCGGCACCACCGGTGCCACCGTTGCCGCCACGGCCGCCGGTGCCAGTAGCGCTGAACAGCGACATCACGGTACGAGCCGGCAGCAACTCCACGTGCTGACCGTCGATCTCAACAAAGCTCAGTGCATCAGACATCTAATCCTCCTAGGAAAGGTGGCCCCGGTAATTCCCGGGACGACAAAGCTTCATCGGCGGCATTACCGATTCAGCACAACCAACTTTGCTCGCATTAAGGTTATGAGGCAATCAGTAGTCACACGTAACTCGCCCCACCGGACTACCTAAGCACTGCAACCATGACGGCGAGCCAACCTTGCGAATGCCGCAATGGCATTTCACCGTACTTCTCGTTGACATCCGAAACTAACGAGGAACATCTCATACCGGGAGGGCGGACCAGGCGACCGCGCCTCCCACGGAACTCCCACGCCTAACGACCGACGCTGATCGCTGGAACAACGTTGGCGAGTCAGCCTCTGGACGCGCCGGCTCCACCAGCAGCGTCGCCACCATCGGCCGAGGTGCCGGCCGCGCCACCGGCGCCGCCTTCGCCACCGGTCGCCTGGTTGTAGACGTTGCCGTCCTCGATGTAGAACCAGTTGCCGAAGATCGCCGCCTTGCCGGTGCCCGCGCCGCCGACGCCGCCGGTGCCGGCCGTGCCGCCGGTACCGCCTTGGCCACCGTTGCCGGCGTCGCCGCCGCGGGGGCCGGAGGGGGTACTCACCATTGACAGGACGGTGCGGGCCGGCAGCAGCTCCACGTGCTGACCGTCGATCTCCGCAAAGCTCAGTGCATCAGACATCAAGTCCTCCTAGGAAAGGTCAGGCCCGGTCGCCCGGGCACAGGAAACCACCTCATCGGCAACAATTGCCGGTTCAGCGCACTACATACCCTGCCGAGAACTAACGTCATGCGGCAATTCGTAGTCGCACGTAAGTCTGTAGGGCGACTACTTAGCGGCGGAGTCGTTTTCGAATACGTAACCAGCGGCCACATTTTTACGGAGGTCGCGGACACCGTTACCAACATCGCATCGCCGCGCTACGCGGTCAGGGCGCGTCCGGGGAGCTGACGGGAATGCTGCGCAGCAGATCTCGCAAGCCCTCGGCGTCGAGCAGGCCGGCGGGTTGCACTGTGCGGTCGTCCCGGACGTAATGAAACGCCGCCCGCACGCTGCTCAGCGGGGCGCCAGACAGCGCCGACCAGGCCAGCCGGTACGTGGCGAGCTGCACGCTCACCGCGCGTAGCGTCACCGCGTCGGGCACCATCCCGGTCTTCCAGTCGACCACGGTCCAGCCCCCATCGGGGTCGGCGAACACCGCGTCCATCCGGCCACGCACACCCACCCCGTCGAACACGGTCTCAAAAGGCACCTCGACGTCGTGCGGGCTGCGTCGTGCCCACTCGCTGGCGAGGAAGGCCGCCTGGAGCACTCCGAGTTCGGCGTTCGGGGCGGCACCCTCGTCCGCTGCGCCGGGCAGCTCATCGTGATCGATCAGCCGAGTGCAGCCGAACCGGCGTTCCAGCCACGCGTGAAAGGCGGTACCGCGGCGCGCCATCGGGTTCGGTGCGAACGGCAGTGGCCTGCGCAGCCGCGCGGCCAGTGCCGATGGGTCCTCGGCGAGCTCGACGAGCTGGCTCACCGACAGGTGGGCTGGCAGTACGACGCGTTGCGCAGCGCGGCAGGCAGCTCGCTCCGCGAGCAACACGTCGATCTCGCGTTGCCAACCGGCTGCGCTGCACACCGGTGCGCTGCACTTGAAAGAGTGGCGATCGGAGCTCGCGACCGCCAGCGCGTCACGCACCAGATGGGCGCCCTCGGCGACGGCGTCGCGCCGGGAGCCCAGCGGGTCGGCCGGCGTCGGCTCGCACCGCGGTTCAGTGTCCAGCGGATTTAGCACGCCCTCTGCGGGGGCCGCGGCCCAGTGGTCGGTCACGCAGTGTTCGACGGCGCGAATCTCCAGCAGGAACTCCGAAGGCGACCGGGGCGTGCTGCCGCCTTCTGCCCAATGGTGGCCACTGACGAGCAGGGTCCGCTCGGCCCGAGTCAGCGCGACATACATCAGCCGGCGCTCCTCTCGAGCCTGCGCGTGTCGAAAGCCGCCTCGTGGTCCGCGACGACCACGGCGAGCTCCTTCTGGTCAGCTCCCGGGGGCAGCCCGAGGTCGGGCAGGTCGGCCCGGTCGCCACGCAGGGCTACCGGCAGCTCGGTGAGGGTGCGCAGCCACGACGAGCTTTTCTTTGCCGCCGGGAATACCCCCTCCACCAGGTGTGGAACCGCCACCAGCTGCCATTCCAGGCCTTTGGCTGCGTGCACGGTGAGGATCTGCACGCGGTCATCGGCAACCTCGACCTCGCCCGACTCGAGACCATCTTCGGCATCCTCGGCGGTGGCCAGGTAGTCCAGCAGCGCGGGCAAGCCAGCCATCGGGCTGGCTGCGGAGAAGTCCGCGACCACGCCGGCAAAGGTGTCCAGGTGGACCCGGCCGGCGAGGCCGGGCCGGGCCAGCGACTCGATATCGAGAAGCAAAGTTCGTTCGGCGTCGGCGACCAGATCGGTCAACGGTTGGGTAACGCGGCGGCGCAGTGCCCGCAACTCGGCAGCCAGGGCGTGCAGCCGCTGGTAGCCCAGCTCGGAGTACCGGGCCGGATCGCCGGGCGAATCCAGCGCGTCGACCAGTCCCGCCTGGTCGACGCGCTCCCCAGGTAGGCCCTCCGGTAAGGCAGCCAGCACTTCCTCCGGACTGCCCGGACCTTCAGCGCCGAGCCTCGATGGGGGCCGGTGATCCGTCGCCAACTCCCGGGCACGACGCCACAGCGCAGCCAGATCCGTCGCGCCGAGCCGCCACCGCGCACCAGTCAGCAGCCGCGCCGCGGCTGTGCCCGCCAGCGGATCGACGAGCAACCGCAGCACACTCACCAGGTCGCGGACCTCCGGCGCAGCCAGCAACCCGCCCAGGCCCACCACCTCGACGGGGACATCGCGAGCACGCAACGCGGCGGCCAGCACCGCCATGTCAGCGCGGCGGCGCACCAACACCGCGGCGGTCAGGGGGGCGCCCTGGTCCACCACCGCCGAGTGCCAGCGGCCGGCGATGGCGTCAGCAACCCAGTTCACCTCGGCACGGACGTCAGGCAGAAGCGCGCAGCGGACCTCGCCCGGTGGCGCATCCTTGCGGCAGCGCAACTCGCCGACGCCCACGTTCCCGCTGCGAAGCTCACCAGAGACTGCGTTAGCCACCGCGAGCACCTGGGGGGGGTTGCGGAAGCTGGTGAGCAGTCCGAGGGTGCGGGCGGGAGTCCCGTCGTCGCAGGGAAAATCGGTGGTGAACCGCGGCAGGTTGGCCGCTGAGGCACCGCGCCAGCCGTAGATCGACTGACAAGGGTCACCGACCGCAGTGACGGGGATCGGGCGCCCGAGCGTTGCCACGGTGCCGAACAATGACCGCAGCAGCACCCGTTGGGCATGCCCGGTGTCCTGGTATTCGTCGAGCAGCACCGCGCCGAAGCGGGCCCGCTCGGCCACGCCGACCTCCGGATGGTCGCGCGCCAGCTTGGCCGCGATACCCATCTGGTCGCCGAAGTCGAGCACGGCCTCGCGCCCCTTGAGCTCGGTGTAGCGCTCCACCAGCGGCAGTATCGCCAGCCGGGACCGCTGAGTGCGCACTACCGGCGTGAGATCACCGCGCAGTGACCCCTTCTGGCGTGCGGTCGGCGAAGCCGTGACCAGCGCCGTGATCATCGCCTCGGTGGATTCCCGCAGCTGCTCCGGCTTGCACAAGTGCTCGGCGAGCTGCCCCGCCAGCCCGAGCACCCAACCGGTGACCGTATGCGGCACCTTCCCGTCCAGGTCAAGGTCCGGTTCCCAGCCGGCGGTGACCCGGTGCGCGAGCTGCCACGCGCCGGTCTCAGTGAGCAGCCGAGCCCCCGGGTCGGTAGGGAGTCGCAGCGCGTGCTCAGCAACCAGCCGGCCGGCGTAGGCGTGGTAGGTCAACACGGTGGCCTCGCCGGACAGCACCGCAGCCCTGCGCTGGCCGGTAGGATCGAGTCGATCCAGCACTGCGGAACCGGCGAGCCGGCGCAACCGGGCCCGGACCCGCTCGGCGAGCTGCTGAGCCGCCTTGCGGGTGAACGTCAAGCCGAGCACGCCGTCGGGTGTGACGTACCCGTTCGCGACCAGCCAGACCACTCGGGCGGCCATCGTCTCGGTCTTACCCGACCCCGCGCCAGCGACCACGAGCGTAGGGCCGGCTGGGTCGGCGGCGATGACGGTGGCCTGCTCCGCCGTGGGGGGCGCGATACCGAGTTCCGCAGCGAGCTCAGCGGGCTCGATGCAGTTGGCGTGCACCGTCGTCATTGCGTGACCTGCCGACCGGCGTCGTGCAGCGGACAGGCGATCTTCGAAGGACACCGTGCGCAGTCGCCGCTATCGATGGCGACGAACTCCGGTCCGGTGGTACGCCGAGCCGCCTCGCGCACGACCTCCTGCCAGTTCGCCAACGCGGCCGGGTCCAACGGCCGTTGATCGCGCTGCACAGGCGCGGCGTTTCGCGCGGACACCGACACGATGCAGGCCCCACCGGGTTCGGTCGGCAGGCCGTGTCCGGCGAAGGCACCATAAGCCGCGGCCAGCTGGTAAATAGCCAGCTGCGGGTGGCCCTGCGCGGCTTCTTTGGTGACCGGGATTTTACTGGTTTTCACGTCTACTATCACGGGACGGCCGTGGCGGTCGCGCTCCAATCGGTCCACCCTTCCCTGAAGCTGCACAGCGGTGTCGTCGGGAGCGTCTTGAGCGGGGGGCAGCTGCACCTCGAACGCCAGCTCGCAACCGACTTCGGTGAGCTCAGCACGGCTGGCTCTCCACCAGCTGCGAAATGATGCGACCATCTGAAGAACCCGCTGCTGCTCTGCCCGGGAATACCACGGAGCACCCGCATCGACGGTGGTCCAGGCCTGATTCAGCGCTAGCTGCACCTGTTCGTCGCTGGCGCCAGCCGCCACCGCGTGGACCAGGCTGTGCACCAGCGACCCGGTGACCGCGGGCAGCGCCCGGACGTCCTCGCCACCGTGACGGGTGAGTAACCAACGCAAAGGGCAGCTCGACACCAGCTCGACCAGTGACGGTGACACCCGAACCAGCTCACCCGGCAGCCGCAGCGGCGCCTCACTCGACAGCGGGCCTAAGCCGTACCAGGTATCAGGGTGCGCGCCGGGTACCCCGGCGTGCGCGAGCTGCGCCAAACCGGCCGCGGCGCTGCCCCGCCGCGCGCTGTCGTCGGCAGGATCACAGCACACTCGGCGCAGCTCCGCGACGAGCTCGGGCAGGATCAGCCCGCGTTCCCGGGGTTGCACCGGTCGCTCATGCGTCGACGCGTCGGTGCCCTCGAGCTCGTCGAGAAACCGAGAGGGTTGTTCGTCCTCCCCGCGCACCGCGCTGACCAGTAGCCGGTGTCGGGCGCGGCTGGCGGCCATCAGCAGCAGCCGCCGCTCCTCGGCCAGCAGTGGCGCGGTGCGCGAGACCGTGGTGGATTCGATGCCCGCGGTGATGTCGAGCAGATGTTCCACGCCGAGCAGGGATCCGCGCAGCCGCAGGTCTGGCCAGCTGCCCTCCTGCACCCCGGGAACGGCGACGAGTGACCACTCCCGGCCGGCTGCGGCGTGCACGGTCACCACGGTGACCGACTCGCCCTGGGGCGACCGCGCAGCCAGCGAGTCCCCAGGTATCTGCTGATCAGTGAGGTAGTCGCAGAAGCCGAGCACACCGGCCGGTCCACCATCGGCGCCGGGTAGCCGATCGGCATAACGAGCGGCGGCCTCGAACAGCGCGACCACCGCGTCAAGGTCCCGGTCGGCCTGCGCACCAGCCGTGCCGCCGCGCGCCGCGATGGCCGCCCAACGCTGCGCGAGCCCACTGGTCTGCCACAGCTGCCACAGCACTTCCTCGGCGCTGTCCCCTCGCCGGGCCGCCGCAGCGGTGGTGGTGAGCAGACCAGCCAGCGTTGTGGCCGGCGCCGCAGTGCGCTCGTCGAGCCCGTCCAGCTGGCGGATGTCCGGCTCGCGGTCCACGCGCAGTACGTCGACCAGCAGCGCACCGCTGGTCCGTGCATCCCCGGCATCGAGCTTCCGGCGGCGCAACTCCCGGCGCAGCCGGCGCAATGCCAGCGGGTCAGCTCCGCCCAGCGGAGAGGTCAGCAACGCAGCCGCGGTTTCCTCGTCAAGAGCGGCTGGTTGTACCGCGCAGCGCAACACCGCCAGCATCGGCAGCACCGCGCCTTGCCGGGCCACCGGCAGCTCCTCGCGCGGCGCCGCCACTGGCACGCCGGCCGCGAGCAACGCCCGGCGCAGCACTGGCAGCGCCCGCGCGGTCGAGCGCACCAGTACCGCCATGTCCGACCACGGCACCCCGTCGAGCAGATGGGCGCGGCGGAGCTGATTGGCCACCCAGGACGCTTCGGTCGCCGCGGAGCCGAACACCCGAACGGCGACCTCCCCACCAGGCTGCTGCGCTACCGGACCGTGTAGGGCGCCACGTGGACCCGGCAACCGGCTGGCGAGCCGGGAGACCGCGGCCCGCACCGCCGGATCCATCCGGTGATCGATGGCCAGCCGGATGACCGCACGACCGCCGGTGGTGAGCAAGCCGGGGTCCGCGCCGCGGAAGGAGAAGACCGTCTGGTCAGGATCGCCGAACAGCAGCAGCTCGTGGGTGCCCGCACCGAGCCGGTTCACCAGCGCGGCCTGCAACGGGTCGAGGTGTTGGGCGTCGTCGACGATCAGGTGACGCACCCGGTCGGCTTCCCTGCGCATCACCTCAGCATCGGTGTCGAGCACCAGCAGCGCCGCGGACACCAGCTCGGCGGCGTCCAAGGCGGGCGCGGTCGCTTGCGGGGCGGCGGTACCCGCCGACCCGCGCAGCAGCATCACCTGCTCGTAGGTGCGGAAAAAGCGTCCAGCCGCCACCCATTCGGCACGGCCCGTGGTGCGGCCCAGCGCCATGAGGTCCTCCGGTGCGAGCCCGCGCTCCGCGGCGCGCATCAGCAGATCTCGCAGCTCAGCCGCGAAGGCGGGCAGGCCCAGCGCTGGTTGGAGCCGCGCCGGCCAGCCTCGGCCGCCAATCGCACGCTGACCCGCCAGCAATTCCCGGATCACCACGTCCTGATCGGGACCGGATAGCAACCGGGGCGGCGGCAGATCCTGTAGCTGCGCCTGCAGGCGCAGCACGGCGAAGGCATAGGAGTGCACGGTGCGCACCAGCAGTTCTCGCACAGTCGGGGTCACGCCGTGCGCCACGAGACGCTCGACGATGCGATCCCGCAAGTCGCCGGCAGCCCGGCGGCTGGAGGTGAGGACCAGCACCCGCTCGGGATCCACCCCCCGAAGCACCCGATCCGCCACGGTGTGTGCGACGAGGGTGGTCTTGCCGGTACCCGGGCCGCCCAGCACCCGGAGCGGCCCGCCAGAGTGTTCCAGCACGCCGCGCGCGGCTGGCCCCCAGACGGCCGCCTGGGCCGCGGCGGTGACGGAACGAACCAAGACAGGCACGGAACGCATGCAACCACGTCACTCCGACAGTCCGCGGTGCGGGCGGATGGTGGTGGTGGACGTCGAGGTTCTGGAGCGGGTACGCAGCGTGGTAGCCGCTATCCCGGTGGGCTCGGTCCTCGCTTACGGACAGGTCGCCGCCCGCGCCGGTCTCCCAGGCCGGGCCCGGTTAGTGGGTCGGATCCTCGCTGAGGACGGCGACGACCTGCCCTGGCACCGGGTACTACGGGCCGACGGGACCCCCGCGGCGCACCTCGCCGCCGAGCAACTGGCCCGGCTGCGCGCCGAAGGTGTGCCGGTCGAAGGAGGGCGTGTTCGCGCCGACCGTGGCCAGTGTCCCGCGGAGATCACCTGCCGACAGGCTCACGACCTGCCATGACGATCTTGAGAACGCGGGCAAGGCGATTAGGCAGCAGCCTCTCAAGGTCAATAACATGATCTTGGTCGAGGAGACCGTGGGCGGTCGGACAAAGCTTGTGTCGGCGACCTGGCGGTGCGGGAAGCCGAGGCGGCAGGATTGGTGGGCTTGGTGGTGTGAGCCGCGGCCGCCAACCGGCGAGATGCCTCGGCCTCACAACCTCAGAGCGAGTCCCTTACATGATAGGCAACCCCCACGCTGAATAGCGTAATGGCCTCTCTACGGACACTTCGATCGAGGTCACGAACATAATAGCGTGGGTCGGACATTCGCGCGGTACGCGTCGGATCGAGTCATTACCGCCTTCGGGCAGGAACGATTTGCGAGCCCGATGATATCGTTGCGCTGTGCCCGCGCAGCCGTCATCGGATTCTCGCACCGCCAACGATTTTCGTTTATGGGAAGTACTGATCCGGTGACGAGCAACTGGCATGTTACAATATGTAAAGCGTCCGGAAACTCTGCGATACAGATTGCTGCCCACGCCTGTCTCAATATCGTCGACCGAGCGTGAACCCCCACGGCGCGGGTCACATCGTCGCAGGTAGCAGCGGTGCCTGGCCGATGCTCGACCGAGTAGAAATGTGAACGGCGTGTTACGTTGGCCGCACCGTCATCTCAGCAACGATGTGAGCGGAAGCCACCCATCTTGAAGGCCAAGAAACCACCGTCTAGGGTAAGTGGGCTAGCCCCCCTGAATGCTCACCCTCAGAAGAGGTGGCGTCCGTGCCCGATACCCGCGACGAAGGCTCGAGTGTTGGAATGGACACCGACTTCGCCGATTCGCTGCTGCGCATCGGCAGGCATTTCCAGCGCGGGGAATCTTCGGAGGATTTGCGCACGTTACATCAGATCGGTGGTCGGTCGGCTGACGTTTTCTATCGGGACCGCTGGGCCTACGATAAAGTGGTTCGCTCGACCCACGGCGTGAATTGCACCGGTTCCTGCTCGTGGAAGATCTACGTCAAGGACGGGATCATCACCTGGGAAGCGCAGCAAACCGACTACCCGTCGATCGGGCCGGACAAGCCCGAGTATGAGCCCCGCGGCTGCCCGCGCGGTGCGTCGTTCTCCTGGTACACCTACTCGCCCGCCAGGGTGCGCTACCCGTATGTGCGCGGCACGCTGCTGGAGCTGTACCGGGAGGCGAAGCAGCGGCTCAAGGACCCGGTGCTGGCCTGGGCCGACGTGGTCGACGACCCAGAGAAGGCCCACCGGTACAAGGCGGCCCGCGGCATGGGTGGATTCGTTCGTGCCGAGTGGTGGGAAGCGACCGAGATCGCCGCGGCCGCGCACGTGCACACGATCAAACGCTATGGTCCCGACCGGGTCGCCGGATTCTCACCGATCCCGGCGATGTCGATGGTCAGTCATGCCGCCGGGGCCCGATTCATCTCGCTGATCGGTGGCGCGATGCTGTCGTTCTACGACTGGTACGCCGATCTTCCGGTGGCCTCGCCGCAGGTGTTCGGCGACCAGACCGACGTACCTGAATCCGCCGACTGGTTCGATGCCGGCTACCTGATCATGTGGGGTTCCAACGTCCCAGTCACCCGCACCCCGGATGCGCATTACATGACCGAGGCCCGCTACCGGGGTCAGAAGGTGGTCGTCGTGTCGCCGGACTACGGCGATCACACGAAGTTCGCCGACGAGTGGTTGCCGGCGCGGCCGGGTACCGACGCCGCGCTGGCGATGTCGATGGGTCACGTGATCCTGAAAGAATTCTTCGTCGATCGCCAGACGCCCCGTTTCACCGACTACGTCAAGCGTTACACCGACTTGCCGTTCCTGGTCGCCCTCGACAAGCGAGGCGACGCGTACGTTCCCGGCAAGTTCCTCACCGCAACCGATCTGGGCGATATCAGCGAAGGCGCCGAATCCAAGACCGTGTTACTCGACGGAACGACCGGAGAACCGGTAGTCCCGAACGGTTCGCTGGGTCACCGGTTCACCCGCTCCGGGGAAGGGCGGTGGAACCTCGACCTACACAGCGTTGATCCGCTGCTGACCGTCTTGGACAGCGACCTCAACGCTGAGATTGATTTCCCGCGGTTCGATACCGCGGAACCCGGAATACTGCGCCGAGGGGTGCCGACCCGGATCGTCGCCGGCAAGCTGGTGACCACGGTGTTCGACCTGCTGCTGGCGCAGTACGGGGTGCACCGGCCGGGTCTGCCGGGCGGCTGGCCCACCGGTTACGACGACGCCGAGCAGCCCTACACCCCGGCCTGGCAAGAGGCGATCACCGGAGTGCCGGCGGCCGCGGCGCAGAAGATCGGCCGGGAGTTCGCCGACAACGCTGAGCGTTCCGGTGGCCGGTCGATGATCCTGATGGGCGCGGGAACCAATCACTGGTTTCACTCCGATCAGACCTACCGGTCGTTCTTGGCGTTGACGATGCTCACCGGCTGCCAAGGGGTCAACGGCGGTGGTTGGGCGCACTACGTCGGCCAGGAGAAGTGCCGGCCGATCACCGGCTGGTCGACGCTGGCCTTCGGCCTGGACTGGCAGCGACCGCCACGGCAGATGCAGGGCACCATCTACTGGTACCTGGCCACCGATCAGTGGCGTTACGACCCGTTCACCGCCGACGTGATGGCCTCACCGCTGGCGAAGGGTCGCTTCGCGGGGCGCACCGCGGCGGACAACATCGCGCTGGCCACCCGGCTGGGCTGGATGCCCAGTTACCCGACGTTCAACCGTAACCCGCTGGATCTGGCCGACGAGGCACAACGCCTGGGCAAGGACGCCGCCGAGCACGTGGTCGACGGGCTGACCACCGGGCATCTGCGGTTCGCCTGCGAGGACCCGGACGCGCCAGAGAACTTCCCGCGGTGCCTGACCGTGTGGCGCGCCAACCTGCTCGGCTCCTCCGCCAAGGGCAACGAGTACTTCCTGCGCCACCTGCTGGGGACCGACTCCGCGTTGCGCGCCTCCGACCGCGATGGGGTGCATCCCGTCGAGGTCACCTGGCGCGACGAGGCCCCGGTCGGCAAGCTCGACCTGCTGATGTCGCTGGACTTCCGGATGACCAGCACCACGCTGTTCTCCGACATCGTGCTGCCCGCCGCCACCTGGTACGAGAAACACGATCTGTCCAGCACGGACATGCACCCCTTCGTACACGCCTTCTCCCCGGCCATCTCCCCGCAGTGGGAGTCCAAGACCGACTTCGAGGCGTTTCACCGGCTCGCCCGGGGATTCTCCTGGATGGCCGAGAAGCACCTCGGCGTGCGCCGCGACATCGTGGCCGTCCCCCTGCAGCACGACACCGCCGACGCCACCGCCCAACCCGGCGGCCGGGTGCTGGACTGGAAAGCCGGCGAGTGCCTGCCAATACCCGGCAAGACCATGCCGCGGATCGTCGTGGTGGAACGTGACTATCCGGCGATCGGCGAGAAGATGGCCGCGCTCGGTCCGATGGTCGAACGCGTCGGCCTGACCACCAAAGGCGTCACGACCCACCCGGACGCCGAGGTCGCCTACCTCACGGCGGTCAACGGCGCAGTCATCTCCGGGCGCGCCGCCGGGCGGCCGTCGCTGGCCAAGGACACCCACGCCTGCGAGGCCATCCTGGCGCTATCGGGCACCACCAACGGGCGGCTGGCCATCGACGGGTTCCGCGCCCTGGAGCGGCGCACCGGCACCAAGCTCGCCGACCTCGCCGCGGAGAACGAGGGCAAGCGGATCACCTTCGCCGACACCCAGGCCCGGCCAGTGCCGGTGATCACGTCACCGGAGTGGTCGGGCAGCGAGGCCGGCGGCCGGCGCTATTCCCCGTTCACGATCAACACCGAGCGGCTCAAGCCGTGGCACACCCTGACCGGCCGGCAGCATTTCTACCTCGACCACGACTGGATGTCCGAGCTCGGCGAGCAGCTGCCGATATTCCGGCCGCCGCTGGATATGACGGCATTGTTCGGCGAGCCGAATGTCGGCGCGGTCGATGGCGTTGACGGACACCGGTCGATCACCGTCCGGTATCTGACTCCGCACTCGAAATGGTCAATCCACTCCACCTACCAGGACAACCTGCACATGCTCACGCTGTCCCGCGGCGGCCAGGCGATCTGGATGTCCGACGTGGACGCCGCCAAGATCGGCGTTAAGGACAACGAGTGGATCGAGGCGATCAACCGCAACGGTGTGGTGGTCGCCCGGGCGATCGTCAGCCATCGGATGCCCGAGGGCACCGTGTTCATGTACCACGCGCAGGAGCGGACCGTGGGCGTGCCCCGCACCGAGAAAACCGGCAAGCGCGGCGGCATCCACAACGCGCTGACCCGGATGATGATCAAGCCCACGCACCTGATCGGCGGCTACGCCCAGCAGTCGTTCGCGATGAACTACCACGGGCCCACCGGCAACCAGCGGGACGAGGTCACCACCATCCGCCGGCGCAGCCAGGAGGTGAGCTACTAGTGAAACTGATGGCGCAGCTGGCCATGGTGATGAATCTGGACAAGTGCATCGGATGCCACACCTGCAGCGTCACCTGCAAGCAGGCCTGGACCAACCGCAGCGGCGTCGAGTACGCCTGGTTCAACAACGTGGAGACCAGACCGGGACAGGGCTATCCGCGGCAATACCAGGATCAGCAGCGGTGGAAGGGCGGCTGGACCCTGACCAAACGCGGCCGGCTGACGTTGTGTTCCGGCTCGCGCTTGAAGCGGCTGCTCAACATCTTCGCCAATCCAGACCTGCCGGAAGTGGCCGACTACTACGAGCCGTGGACCTACGACTACGACAACCTGCTGTCCGCACCGCAGATGGACACCACCCCAGTGGCCCGGCCCAACTCGCTGATCACCGGCGAGGACACCGAGATCACCTGGGGCGCCAACTGGGACGACGACCTGGGCGGCGGCCCGGAGCAGATCGGCCGGGATCCGGTACTGGCCAAGGTGTCCGACAAGGTCAAGCTGGAGTTCGAGCAGACGTTCATGTTCTACCTGCCGCGGATCTGCGAGCACTGCCTCAACCCGTCGTGTGCCGCGTCCTGCCCGTCCGGCGCGATCTACAAGCGCAGCGAGGACGGCATCGTGCTGGTCGACCAGGACAAGTGTCGTGGCTGGCGGCAATGTGTCACCGGGTGCCCGTACAAGAAGATTTACTTCAACCACAAGACCGGCAAAGCCGAGAAGTGCACGTTCTGCTATCCGCGGGTGGAGGTGGGCATCCCCACGGTCTGCGCGGAGACCTGCGTCGGGCGGTTGCGCTACATCGGAGTGGTGTTCTACGACGCCGACGCGGTGCTGGCCGCCGCATCGGTGAAAGACGATAAGGACCTCTACCCAGCGCAACTGGGAGTGTTCCTCAATCCGCACGATCCGCGAGTCGTGGCCGAGGCGGAACGGGCCGGGATCTCCCAGGAATGGATTGACGCCGCGCAGGCGTCCCCGATCTACAAGCTGATCGTGGACTACCAGGTGGCGCTGCCGCTGCATCCGGAGTACCGCACCATGCCGATGGTCTGGTACATCCCGCCGCTGTCCCCCATGGTGGACGTGCTGGCCGGCACCGGGCATGACGGCGAGGACGCCGGCAACCTGTTCGGCGCGATCGACGCGTTGCGCATCCCGGTGGAGTACCTGGCCGAGCTGTTCACCGCGGGCGACGTCGGCCCGGTGCGGGCCTCGTTGCAGCGGTTGGCCGCGATGCGCGCGCACATGCGCCGGGTCAATCTCGGGGAGCCGGTCGACACGGAGATCGCCGAGTCGGTGCGCCTGACCACCGACGAGATCGAAGCGATGTACCGGCTGCTGGCCATCGCCAAGTACGAGCACCGCTACGTCATCCCCAGCGCGGCCGGCTCCGATGCCCACCGGCTGGATGCCCTAGCCACCGGATGCAGCCTGGAATCTGATGGCGGCCCGGGCATGACTGCCTTCGACGTCATGGACGACAAGTTCCATCTGACGCAGCAGCCGGCCGACGGCAACGGCGCCGCGGCGCCAGTGGACAAGGAACGCCGGATCAATCTGCTCAACTGGGACGGCAAGAGCACCAACGGTCTGTTCGCCGCCGTGCCAGCTCACGGGCCCCCTACCAACGGCGCCGGCAACGGTGCCGCACATGCGAACGGCGCCACCGCCGCGGTGGAGCACATCCGATGAGCCGGACCAGGCTGGGCCGCGGGAAGGCTGACCAGACCACCCTCGAGCTGACGCTGCGGGATCAGCGCGTGGTGTGGCGGATCGCCGCGCTGCTGCTGGACTATCCGACTCAGCAGACGTTGGACATGTTCGACGCGCTGCACGCCGGGGCTCGCTCAGTGCCCGCGCCGGCCGGACCCGCTCTGGTGTCGTTCGTCGACCACGCGCGCCAGACACCGCCGATCGAGCTGGCCGCCTACTACGTGGAGACCTTCGACCTGCGCCGGCGCAACTGCCTGCATCTGAGCTACTACGCCTTCGGTGACACCCGCAAACGGGGCATGGCGCTGCTGCGGTTCAAGCACGCCTACCGCGCGGCGGGTGTCGAGCTGGGCGAGCACGAGCTGCCGGACCATCTGACGGTGGTGCTGGAGTTCGCTGCGACCGTCGACCCGATCGTCGGCCGGCGGCTGCTGATGGAGTACCGGCCGGTGGTGGAGCTTTTGCGGCTATCCCTGCAGGACAGTGAATCGCCCTACCGGACGGTACTCGACGCGGTGTGCGCCACCCTGCCGGAGCTCAACGTCGCCGACCGGCGCCGGGTCGCCGAGCTTGCCGCGCAAGGGCCGCCGGAGGAAGAGGTGGGCCTGGAGCCGTTCGCAATGGATCCAATGCTGCACGATCAGCTAGGAGGACGGCGATGACCACCCTGTTGTGGCTCACCGTGCCCTACGTGGCATTCACCTCGTTCGTGGTCGGCCACATCTGGCGCTACCGGCATGACCAGTTCGGTTGGACCACCCGATCCTCCCAGCTCCACGAGGGCCGCCTGCTTCGACTGGGTAGCCCGCTGTTCCACTTCGGGCTGCTTGCGGTGCTCGGCGGCCACGTGCTGGGCATCGGCGTTCCGGCCAGCTGGACCGCCGCTGTCGGCGTGTCGGAGCATGCCTACCACCTGATGTCGGTGTCCTTCGGCACGCTCTCCGGCCTGGCCACGGTCACTGGGCTGGCGATCTTGCTGTATCGGCGGTTCGCCGTGTCTGCGGTGCGCGCGGCCACCACCACCATCGACAAGGTCATGTACCTGATGCTGTGCACCGCGATCCTTACCGGGATGCTGAACACCCTCGGCAGCAACCTGATCGGTGGCGGCTACGACTACCGAGCGACGGTGGCGCCGTGGTTTCGCAGCCTATTCACCCTGTCGCCGCAGCCAGCGCTGATGGTCGGAATCCCGATCAGCTTCCAAATCCACGCCCTGGTGGTGCTGGTCCTGCTAGCCGGCTGGCCCTACACCCGCCTCGTCCACGTGTTCAGCGCACCCCTGGGTTATCTGGTCCGCCCCTACATCGTCTACCGCACCCGCGACGTCGCACGCCCAAGTTCTCGCCGCTACGCCCGAGCCTGGGAAACCGCTCCCCCGCGCCGGTAACTGATCACGATGGTCGCGTGGGGAAAGATGGCGCGTTTCATGACGCTATCTTCTTGGCAACGACGGAGGGACGCACTCGAGTGACTGGGCCGCTGCCCGATGATTGGGGCCACTGGCGTCAGCAGGTCAACCCCGCTAACTACGACGAGCGCTGGCGGCGGATCGCGGCCAGCGGCGCCAACCCCCACGGCGAAGCCGATTTGGTGTATTCCTACGGCCCTCAATCCGTGCTGGACGCCGGGTGTGGCACCGGCCGGGTGGCTATCGAGCTGGCCCGCCGCGGGCTCGAGGTCGTCGGTACCGATCTCGATCCAGACATGATCGGCTTGGCCCGCGCGAAGGCGCCCGCGTTGACCTGGGTGCACGCGGACCTCAGTGAGCTCGATCTGACAACCCGATTCGACGCCATCGTGCTCGCCGGCAACGTCATTCCGTATATAGCACGTGACCGGCGCCGAGCCGCGGTCGACGCGTGTGCGCGCCACCTGATTCCCGGCGGTCGGCTCATCGCCGGCTTTCAGCTGCAGCACGGCTGGCTGACTGTGGTCGACTACGATCGGTGGTGCGAAAGCGCCGGTCTCGCGCTCGAAGCCCGATATGCCACCTGGGATCGTCAACCATTCACCGATACGGATATCTACACCGTGTCGGTGCACCGCTCAGCCGGACAGCTCAGCTGATCGCCTGCAAGATCGCCCGCTCGACCGGTGAAAAGTCGCCGTCGTCGCGGGTCAGCCGCAAGGGCGTGGCCGGATACAGCGGGGGCTGGGCCATGAATCGCGGCCGGCGACCGTGATGCGGCTGCGCGGCGTGGACCAGGAATGGGTGGCAGAGATACACGTCCCTCGCAACGCCGGTGGCCAGCGCGAGCGGGCAGTGCGCGGACACCGCGTCGATCTGAGCGGCGATACGGAACATCGACACCCCACGGTCACCGAAGGGCTGCAGTAACGGCGGGACGTCCCGGTGCGAGCCGACCCGGATCCGGGTCGGGGCGTCGTGCTCATCGACCGTGCTGAACAGGAACAGCACAAGCAGCGCCCGCCCCTTGGAGCGCAGGTTCACCCAGTAACCGTCCGTGCCAGGAGGCTGGTAACTACCTTCGACATGCCAGCCGGCGTCGTCAGGCTCATCAGGATGCGGAAACCGCAGCGGGAACGAGCCCAACGAACTCCGCGGCACCCACCGGCCCGGCCCCACCAGGGCGTCGAACGCCTCCTGCAGCACGCTAGCGTTCGCGGCCTGTACAAACGGCTCCTGTGCCATGTCACCGACCCAGTGGACAGGCTGAGTCCAGGTGGCCGCATCGTCTGGGTCTTGACCAATCTCGGCCCACAGCAGCTCGGCGCAAGCCTGGGCGACGTCCGATGGCACGGCTTTCTCGATCTTGACGAAACCGTCCGCGATGAACTGCCTGACCAAGAGATCCGTCACGTCCTGAACCTGATGCGCGGCCGCTGCCGGCGCAACTGGTTTTTATCAACCCAGGAACCGACGTTTGCTAGTTTTTGGCGACTCTGCCAGCGGCCGGAAACCGATCGATCTCCATATCAGTACGGTCTACGGTCTCCACGTGACGGACCCTCAGCTTGGCGACCTTAGCCGATCAGCGGCCGAGGCGATCGTGCGCCGCGTCGCACCCACCGCCACTGTCACCGAGGTGGTGGTTCGAGCCGGCGGGCAGCTCAGCACGGTCTATGAGGCGCGTTGCGCTGAACCCGACGAAGCATTGATTGTGAAGGTGTATGCCGACAAGTGGCGCTGGAAGCCGGCCAAGGAAGTTCATGTCTATCGACTGCTGGCACGCCACGATGTCGGACCGTGCCCAACGATACTGCTCGCCGAATCGACCGGAGAACGCGCTTTCACCGTCATGACGCTGCTACCGGGCGAGCCGCTGTCCGCGATCAGCACCCAGCTCGACGACGCCGAGCTTCACCGGATCTACCGGCAACTTGGCATGGTTTTGTCTGCGGCGCACCGCATCGGCCAGAACTCTTACGGCTATTTGACCACCCGCATTCTTGACCCACAGCCCACCAACACAGCATATATGACCCGCCAGTTCGCCAAAAAGCTTCTCGAATTCGCTGGATACGGCGGCGACCCCGCGCTGCACCACGCCATCGAAGCCCACGCCATCGAACGCGTCGAGCTGTTCACCCACTGCCCGGCCCCGGTGCTGTGCCACAACGACTTCCACGAGGGCAACGTGCTGGTCACGGAAGGCTCCGACGGCTGGACCGTTACCGGATTCATCGACGTGGAGAACGCGATCGCCGCCGATCCACTGCTCGATCTCGCTAAAACTGACTACTACTCGGCGCATGGCAACAAAGCCAAACTGTCTGGGCTGATCCAGGGCTACGGCGCACTGCCCAGTGACTGGCCCGACCGGCTATCCCTTTATCAGCTCTATCACGCGCTCGAGCTCTGGGACTGGTTCGCCGCCATCGGCGACACCGCGCCACTGCCAAGCATAATCGAAGACATCCGACGATTACTGGCCGCCTGAGAGAACTGTGGGACTCAGTTGTGGACTGGTGTGCTGAAACACCGGATCAGGCGCTGCGGAGGACGGCGGCGCCAGCGAGGCTGGCCAGGCGGTCGATTACGCCCGGATGCGCGCCCAGTGGTGCGGCGACGACATCGGCCTCGGTGCTGGTGAGCCTGCGGTGGAACAGGCCCGGGGCCAGCAGCCACGAGGCCACCGCGACCCTGGGTGCGCCGGCTGCCCGCAATCCGCGCACCAAGGCCGTCACCGAAGGAGTTCCGGTGGCGACGAACCCGACCCGAACCCGGCAGCTGAGCCCACGGGACAGCTGCACTGCCGCAGCCCGCACATCAGCTACCGCCCGCTCATCCGATGAGCCCGCCGCCGCCAACACCACTGCATCGCCCGGGCACCAGCCGGCGGCACACAACCGATCAGCCATGGCGCCCACCAGCAATGGGTGCGGCCCGAGGGCAGCGGTGACAGTGACGTCCCGGCGGCTAGTGGCGGCCACCTCTCGCGGTATGTCGGTTCGCACATGATAACCGCAGGTTAAAAAGGCCGGCACAACGGTGACCGGTTCAGGCACGCCGGCGATCACATCGCGCACCGCCGGACCGAGCACGTCAACGAAGGCGAGCAACACAGAGCTGCCGGGCAGGCGGGCGCGTAGCGCATCGGTGAGCTGACCCGCTACCGCGACGCCAGCCGGGTCCCGAGTGCCATGGGCAGCTATAACGACGGTGTGCGCTGCGCGCGCGTGAGTGGCGATGCGGGCTAGAACGCGCATCGCCACTCACGGGTGCGCAGCGCCCTCACTGGCAGTCTCCGGGCTCCAGGGCCAGCCGGTAGCCGCGTTTGACCACAGTCTGCACCAATCGTGGGGCGCCCAGGGCGGCGCGCAACCGGGCCACCGCGGTCTCCACGGCGTGCTCGTCGTCACCAGCTGCGGGCATCACGGACAGCAGTTCCGCGCGCGGAACCACCCGGCCGGGACGGACCACCAGCAGCCGCAACAGGGCCATCGGGGTGGGTGGCACGGCCCGCAGCACCCCATCGACGACCGCAGCGTGCCCACGCAGCTCCAGTACATGACCCGCCACCGGCCACCGCGGCGCCCGGGCCGGCAGTGTCTCGGACAGCGTGCGCACCAGCGCGCCGATCCGGGAGCGTTCCGGCTGCACGGTGGGCACGTCTCGGGCCACCAGCGGTCCCGCGGTGACCGGACCGACACAGGCGACGAGGACATCCCGGCGAAGGCGTTGCAGCAGCGGCCCCAGCACCCCGAGCTCGTCGGCTCGGTGCAGCACACTAGCCGCGGCGGGTGCGCTGGTGAAACTGATCGCGTCGAGGCCGCCGTCCAGCGCCGCGGCGAGCAGCCGGTCCAGCGGTGCGAGATCCTTGGGCAGCACCCACCGGTAGACGGGCACCTGGATCACCTGTGCACCGGCGCACTGCAACGCGTCGACGAAGTCCGGCAGAGGCTCGCCGTGCAGCTGCACCGCGACCCGCACGCCGTCGAGATCACTGGCCAACAGGTGCTCCAACACCTCAGCGGAGGACTCCGACGGGGGTGACCAGGCATCGGTCAGCCCAGCGGCCCGGACCGCGCCACGCGACTTGGGACCTCGGGACAGCAAGGTGGCGCGGCGCAATGCACCGATCAGCGCCTCCCCCAGCCCCCACCCGTCCGCGGCCTCCACCCAGCCACGGAACCCGATCCCGGTGGTGATGACCACGATGTCCGGCGGGTGGTTGATCAATTGCCCGGTGGCGGCGTGCAATTCGGTGTCATCGGCCACCGGCACGATCCGGATCGCCGCGGCGTGCAGCACCTCGGCACCTCGACGCTCCAGCAAGGCTCCCAGCTCTGCAGCCCGGCGTGCGGCGGTGACGCCGACGGTGAATCCCGCCAGCGGTAGCGGTTCGGGTCTCGCGTGCAGCGACATCGCGGTCATACCGAGCAGACTTCCACGACCCCGTTGAGAACCCGCGCTGGAAAGGTCGCCACCGTGATGCTCGGGTCGTCCAGACATACCCCGGTCGCCAGCTCGAAGACCTGCTTGTAGATCGGCGAGGCCACCGTCGGGCAGCCCTCGCGGTCCCCGACGATCCCCCGAGACAACACCGAGGCCCCGCTGAACGGGTCCAGATTGGACAGTGCGTGCAGCACACCATCATGGGTACGGAATACCGCAACCGCAACGCCGTCGATCAGCGCCGCTACCCCGCGTTCGGGCACCAGCTCGTCGTAGCGGCAGACCGCTGTCCAGTGCCGTTGCAGCTGCGCGGTCATCGGACCGCTGTCAGCGTCGGGCCCGCGATCAGAACCGGTTGGCCTGGTCTGCGATGAGCCGGGGTGGGCTGGCCACGCTCTTCAACGAACTCGACGGTCGGATCGGGCACGCCCGGCGCGTTGACGAACGAGGTGAACCGGGCCAGCTTGGCCGGGTCCTCCAGCACGCCGCGCCACTCGTCGGAATAGCCGACCACGTGCGCCGCCATCGCGGCGTCGAGTTCGGCGCAGATGCCGAGTGAGTCGTCCACGATGACGTCTCGCAGATGGTCCAGGCCACCTTCGAGCTCCTCCAACCACGGCGCGGTGCGCTGCAGCCGGTCGGCGGTGCGGATGTAGAACATCAGGAACCGATCGATGGTCCGCACCAGCGTCCGGGTGTCGACGTCAGAGACCAGCAGGTCGGCGTGTCGGGGCCGGAAACCACCGTTGCCGCAGACGTAAAGATTCCAGCCCGTTTCGGTGGCGATCACCCCGAAGTCCTTGCTGCGAGCCTCGGCGCACTCCCGCGCGCAGCCCGAAACCCCGGACTTGAGCTTGTGCGGAGCGCGCAGTCCCCGGTAACGCAACTCCAACGCGATGGCCAGGCCCACCGAGTCCTGCACCCCGTAGCGGCACCAGTCGGTGCCCACGCAGGACTTCACGGTCCGCAGCGCCTTGCCGTAGGCGTGCCCGGATTCGAAACCGGCGTCGACCAGCCGGCGCCAGATCGCGGGCAGCTGTTCCACCCGAGCCCCGAACAGGTCGATCCGCTGCCCACCAGTGATCTTGGTGTAGAGCCCGAAGTCGCGGGCCACCTCACCGAGCACGATGAGCTTCTCCGGGGTGATCTCCCCGCCGGGGACTCTGGGCACCACCGAGTAGGTGCCGTTGCGCTGCAGGTTGGCCAGAAAGTGGTCGTTGGTGTCCTGCAGTGTCCCCTGCTCGCCGTCGAGGATATGGCCGCCGGGGTTCAGCACTCCGCTCAGCGAGGCCAGGATCGAGGCCACCGCGGGCTTGCAGATGTCACAACCCCGGCCCGTGCCATGCTTGGTGACCAGCTCGGAGAAGGTCCGGACCCGGGTGGCGGCGACGATCTCGAACAGCTCCGCCCGGCTGTGCGTGAAGTGCTCACACAGGGCCTTGGACTGCTCGACGCCGTGGGCGGCGAGCAATTTCTTCAGCATCGGTACGCACGAGCCGCACCCGGTACCCGCCTTCGTGCACGCCTTGAGGGCGGGCACGGTGGTCGCCCCTTCGCGCACCGCCGTACCGATCGTCTCGACGGTGACCGCGTGGCAGGAACACACCTGAGCGTTGGCCGGCAACGCGCCCGCATCGAGCTCACCGCCGGACGGCGAGATCAGCGCACCGGGGTCGGCCGGCAGCACCGCGCCGACCATCGCGCGCAGCGTGCCGTAGGACTCGGCGTCGCCCACCAGCACGCCACCGAGCAGTGTCCGGGCGTCGTCGGAGACGACGAGCTTGGCGTAGCGGCCCGCGACGGGGTCGTTGTGGATCACCTCCAGCGCACCCTCAGCCGTCGCGTGGGCGTCACCGAAGCTGGCCACGTCGACCCCGAGCAGCTTGAGCTTGGTGGCGGTGTCGGCGCCCGGGAAGGTGGCGTGGCCGCCGAGCAGTCGATCGGCCACCACCTCGGCCATCGCGTAGCCGGGTGCGACCAGCCCGTAGCAGCGGCCCTCGACCGCGGCGCACTCCCCGATCGCCCAGATGTCATCGTCGCAGGTGCGGCAGCTGGCGTCGACCAGCACGCCGCCTCGTTCACCGACCGGCAGTTTGGCGTCGCGGGCCAGCTGGTCGCGGGGGCGTACGCCAGCGGAGAACACCACGACGTCGGTGTCGAGCTCGGTGCCGTCGGACAGCCGGACCAGCATGCGGCCCCGGTCCGGTTCGATGGCCGCTGTGGCGCGGCCGCAGTACACCCGGACCCCGAGGCCCTCGATGAACCGGCGCAGCAGCGCCCCGCCACCCTCGTCGACCTGCATCGGCATCAGCCGCGGCGCGATCTCGACCACGTGCGGGGACAGCCCGAGTTGACGCAACGCGTGCGCGGCCTCCAAGCCGAGCAGACCGCCGCCGACGACCACCCCGGAGCGCCGACCCGCGACCGTGGTCCGCATCGCGCGCTGGGCGGCCACCCGGATCGCGTCGAGATCCTCCGGCGTGCGGTAGACGTAGCAACCGGGCAGGTCGTGCCCGGGCACCGGGGGTACGAATGGCGCCGACCCGGTGGCTAACACCAGCGCGTCGTACCGAACGCGGCGCCCGGACGCGGTGCGCACGGTGCGCTTGCGCCGGTCGATCCGCACACACGGGTCGCCCAGGCGCAGCTCCACCCGGTCGTCGAGGACGGCGGGCAGGGTCAGCGTCTCGGCGTCCCACGAGTCCACATACGACGACAGCGCGACCCGGTCGTAAGCCGGTCTGGTCTCCTCGGCGAGCACCACGATCCGCCATTGCCGCCGCAGGTCACGACCGATCAACGCCTCCACCAGCCGGTGTCCGACCATGCCATGGCCTGCAACGACAACAGTGCGCATCATGCTGCTTCCTCCTGCCCAGCGAGCACGACCGGTCCCCACATCTTGAGCGCGCTTCGTGAACGCGGTGTTTCGGTGCTGTTTCGTCACACCTGTTTCAGTCGACTGTTTCGTTTCACACCTGGGCGTAGGCGAGCTGCGGATTCCCGGACGCCACGACCGCAGGGGCCCGGCGCAGGTAAACCACATAGGTCACCACGACGCACGCCCCGTAGAAAATCAGGAACGACCAGAACGCGGGCACCCCGGATTTCGTGATGAGGAAGGACTGCCGGAAGGCCAGGTTGATCAACACCCCACCCATCGCGCCGATCGAGCCGGCGATACCGATCACCGCGCCGGACAGCCGGCGTGCTCTCATCAGCGCGGACTGTTCGGGCTCGCCAGCGGCGATCGCCGTCCGAGCCCGCACCGCGAAGATCGACGGGATCATCTTGTAGGTGGAGCCGTTGCCGATACCGGAGAGCACGAACAAGGCGATGAACCCGGCCATGAACAGTGCCAGCGACTTCTCGTTGGAGGCCATGATCACCACACCGGTAGCCAGGGCCATCGCGATGAAGTTCCAGAGACTGACCTTGGCGCCGCCGAACCGGTCGGCCATCCGACCCCCGACGGGGCGGATCAGCGAACCGATCAACGGACCGATGAACACGACCGAGGCCGCCTGCAGTGGGGTGCGGTGGAACTGGGTCTGCAACACCAGGCCGAAGGCGAAGCTGTAGCCGATGAACGAGCCGAAGGTGCCGATGTAGAGAAACGACATCACCCAGGTCTGGGCATCGCGGACGGCCTCACGCAGCGCCCCGGTGTCGTTGCGTACCGAGGAGATGTTGTTCATGTACCGGGCCGCACACAGCGCGGCGAGCAGGATCAGCGGGACGTAGATGGCAAGCACGAGACGGGGATAGGCGGTACCGGCTGTCGCGATCACCACCAGACCCAGCAGCTGCACCGCGGCCACCCCGATGTTCCCGCCACCGGCGTTGAGCCCCAGCGCCCAGCCCTTGCGGCCCTCCGGGAAGAAAGCGTTGATGTTGGTCATGGACGAAGCGAAGTTGCCACCGCCCAGGCCACCGAGGGCTGCGACGATCAGAAACGTCGTGAAGGACGTGCCCGGATGCATCACGGTGATCGCCAGGGCAGTCGGAACGAGCAGTAACAAGGCACTGACGATTGTCCAGTTGCGACCGCCGAAGCGGGCCGGCGCCATGGTGTAGGGAATCCGGATCAGCGCGCCGATCAGCGAAGGAACGGACACCAGTAAGAACTTGCCAGCCGGGTCTATGCCATAGGCAGGGCCCATGAAGAGCACCATGACCGACCAGACCGTCCACAATGAGAACCCGATGTGCTCGGAGAAGATCGAGAACCACAGGTTCCGATTCGCGATCCGTTTGCCCGTCATCTCCCAGAATTTCGGATCTTCCGGCTCCCAGTGGTCGATCCATCTCCCCCGACGAGCCGGCGTAGCCGACGCCGTCATCTCAGTCGTGCTCATCGCGCCTCCTGGGCTGGTGGGTACGATGAGCGACGCTAGGTTCCAGTTGTGTTCACGATGTTGCTGCTTGTTGCAGCGCTGAGAACTCCCGTTCACATAGCGAGGCAGACGTCGCGTGAGGCCCCGGTGCGACAGGTGCTCGGCGACCCGCCGGGAAACGTGGATGCACCGCGGGCACGTCCGCGCTAGCGTGGTCTCATGATCTGCTGAGGTACTCCTGAGGCACCGCCGCCCGAGCGCGCAGCGCCTTTCCCGGCCGCCGGACCAGCGGCGGCGCGACCCCCGTAAGCACAGCATCAAGGAGGCCTGATGGCAGAGCAGCTTGAACCGCACGAAGAACCCGAGGATGCCGCTTCGCCGGTACCCAACCGCCGCGAACGCCGCGGCGGAAAGTCCGGGGCTGCGGCGACCAAGGGTGGCAAGTCCGGTGTGGCGCCCCGATCAGGCCCCGCTGCGCCGTCCCGCCAGTACTCCACGCGCCGCCGCAGCGGCTGAAGCAACTAGCAGGTCAGCCGACCGGTATGCCATGAGTATGCACGCTGGTCGATTCGCTGGCCGAGTTCCTGCCGAGCTGGACCGCGAACTGGGGTGCTCACTAGCGACCCAAATGATCTTGCCGCAGCGAACCCACGCCTAGCCCTCATCACGCTCTGGAACGCGTTAGTAGACCGGCAGCGAAGGATCTACCTGCTTGATCCAGCCCAACACGCCGCCACCGACGTGCACGGCGTCCCGGAAGCCCGCCTTGTGCAGCGCGGCCAGCGCCTCAGCGGAGCGCTGCCCGGACTTGCAGTGCAACACCAGTGGCTTGTCCTGCGGCAGCTCCGCCAACGCCTCACCGGACAGGATCCGGTCCTTGGGGATCAGGATGGAACCCGGGATCCGGACGATCTCGTACTCGTTGGGCTCCCGGACGTCGATCAGGGCGAAGTCCTTGCCTGAGTCGATCATCTCCTTGAGTTCCCGCGCGGTGATCGTCGAGTCCGCCGCCGCAGTGGCGGCGTCATCGGAGACCGCGCCGCAGAACTCGGCGTAGTCGATCAGCTCGGTGATCGGGTCGCCGGCCGGATCTTTACGGATCTTGATGGTGCGGTAACTCATCTCCAGCGCGTCGTACACCATCAACCGACCCAGCAATGGCTCGCCGATCCCGGTGATCAACTTGATCGCCTCGGTCACCATGATCGAACCGATCGACGCGCAGAGTACCCCCAACACTCCGCCTTCAGCGCAGGACGGCACCATCCCGGGAGGCGGGGGTTCCGGGTACAGGTCCCGATACTGCAATCCTTGCCCGCCGGGGGCGTCCGCCCAGAACACCGACGCCTGACCCTCGAAGCGGAAGATCGAGCCCCATACGTAGGGCTTGCCGAGCAACACGGCCGCGTCGTTGACCAGGTAGCGGGTCGCGAAGTTGTCGGTGCCGTCGAGGATGAGGTCGTAGTCGCGGAAGATATCCAGCGCGTTGGACGACTCCAACCGCAGCTGGTACAGCTTGACTTCGACGAGCGGGTTGATCTCCCGGATGGAATCCCGGGCGGACTCGCCCTTGGGCCGGCCGATGTCGGACTGGCCGTGGATCACCTGTCGTTGCAGGTTGGACTCATCGACCTCGTCGAACTCGACGATGCCCAGCGTGCCGACGCCGGCAGCGGCTAGGTACAGCAGGGCTGGGCTGCCCAACCCGCCAGCGCCGATCACCAGCACCTTCGCGTTCTTCAGCCGCTTCTGACCGACCATGCCGACTTCCGGAATGATCAAATGGCGGCTGTAGCGGACCACCTCTTCCTTGGTCAGCTCCGCGGCTGGCTCCACCAACGGTGGCAGGCTCATCGGCGCACTCCTCACAGTGTCGTGCTGTCTGTTCCAGCTCAACGTCCCTGTTGCCCCCACTCTTCCCGCCCCAGCATTCTCGGGGGATCAGTTAACGGTTGGGAAGGGCCAGGCGTTGGGTTGGCAGGTCAGGCCGTCTGGGGTTACGTGATCGGTGCCGAGTGCGGCTAGGTAGTCGTCGGAGAGACCCCAGGTTTGCTGCATCATCACCGGCGCCAACCGCCCGGGTCCGTCACAGGCTATGTGCCCAAAGCCCAGCGCGTGCCCGACCTCGTGATTGACCGCGTACTGCTGGTACTGCACCACGTTTCCCTGGAAGGCCACCGCACCACGAGCCCAGCGAGCGGTGTTGATCACCACCCGGTGGTCCCCCGGTTTCCAGCAGGACGCGTCGAAAGGAATCTGGAAACCACACAGCTGGCGGGTGGTCTGTTGCGAGGTGAGGCTGATCCGCAGGGTCGCCGCCCGGCTGTCATCGATGCGCTGGAAGCGGTAGCGCCGGCTACCGATCCAGCTCTTGGGGTTGCGCAGGGTGCTGTCCACGGTGGTGGCGAACCCCGCCGGACCGCCCTCGAGATCGACTCCATCCTCGATCTCGAGGGTGTAGGTGAGCAACTGACCCGTCCCGAACGGCGCGCCTGCGCGGGGATCAGCCGCCAACTGCCAGCGCCCTGCACCGCGAACGGGCCGCCAACGGGCAGCTCGGCGGACGCCTTGACCGCATCGAGTCCCGGACTGCTCACTGGGTTGGGAATCAACGGGTTACCCACCGTATTGGCCTGCTCCGACGGCGACAGCTGCGGCGATCTGACCGCGTCGAGCACCGCCAACACGGTGAGTACCACCAGGATGGGCAGCGCATACACCCGCCAGCCGTAGGTGGACACGGCCTGCGCCAGCCGTCTGGAACCGGAACCGTGGCGCGGCCTCAGCTGAGGCGGTGGGTCCCAGGTCGCCACCAGCGGCTCTTCGTCGGCGACGCGCAAGTCCACATACTCGGCTCGCGTCGGGCGGATCACCGCGCAAGGATGGCACAGCCACGCGCAGTACTGCGCGCATCACCACGCTGCCCGGTCCACCGCATCGATCATGCCCAGTATCGCTCGGGCGACCGAGGTAGGGCGCTCGATCTGCGGCACATGTCCGGTGCGCGGCAACAGCAACAGCCTCCCCCGCGGCAGTGCCGCCGCCGTACGTGGCGCCTTGCGCACGCTCACCAACTTGTCCGCAGTACCCCATACCACCAGCGTGGGCGCCGTCACCTGAGCCGCCACTGTCCACAGCGATCTGGATCGGGGCAGTAACCACGACCGGGTCAGCTGCTGCAGGGACAGCCGCAGTGCCGCCGCCGCCCAGGCCAGTGCCGCGCGTTCACTGCATTCCTGCACCGCCTCGGCCCGTCGCACCGAACCGACCGTCGACGGGTCGGCGAAGCACAACCGCAAGATCCGCTCGACCTGCTCCTCCGGCGGCACCTCGATCAGAATGCGGCGCACCCAGCTCCCGATGACCGGAAGCAAGGTCAGCGCCAGCCTCGGATCCGACGTCCGGCGCGGATCGATCCGGAGATCGGGCATGGCGGGCGCGATCAAGGTGAGGGTACGGACGAGCTGAGCATGGCGAGCCGCGAGCAGTAACGCCACCACCCCACCCATCGAGTTGCCGACCAAGTGCACCGGTCCGCCCCCCAGACCGGCGAGGAAGGTGGCGATCACCTCGGCGTAGGAGTCCGGGGCGTAGTCGAACCCCTCCGGTGGCACGCTGCGACCGAAGCCGGGCAGGTCGAGGGCCATTCCCGGTAGCCGGGCACCGACCAGCCCTGCCAGGTCGGTGAAATTGGTGGATGAACCGCCAAGCCCATGCAGGTAGACCGCGAGCTCACCTCGCTCGGGACCCGGAGTGCGCCGGACGTTGAGCGCCACTCCGTCGCTGCGGTGGATGTGGTCCGGCCACGGTGGCCGATCGCGCCACAGCGGCGGCAGGGGGCCCGGATACAGCGGGATCTGGCTCAACATGGGTCTTGACGAGCCACAACCACCCGCTCCTCCACCTGACGCTGCGATACCGGCGAGTAGGGTTTACCAGATCAGCTGGGAGGTGAAAGAGGCCGATGACCGAGACGGCAGCGACCCGGGCGGATCCAGCGCCGCGCGGCGTGCGGATGTCCCGGGAGGAACGGCGCGCCCAACTGCTCGCAGCGGCCACCGACGTCTTCGTCAACAACGGCTACCACGCCACCGTGATGGACGATATCGCCGAGCGTGCCGGGGTCAGCAAGCCAGTGCTCTACCAGCACTTCCCCGGCAAGCTTGAGCTTTATCTGGCTCTGCTGGAACGCCACACCGACGAGCTGGTCCGCCGTGTCCAAGGGGCCATCGAGGAGACCGACGACAACCGGCAACGGGTCCGCAATGCGGTGGAGGCGTATTTCGACTTCGTCGACGGTGACGATCAGGCATTCCGGCTGGTCTTCGAATCCGACCTGCGCAACCAGCCGCCCGTGCAGGCGGTCGTAGAGCGGACGTACACCGCGTGCGTGCAGGCCATCGCGCAGGCCGTGGCAGCCGATGCCGGGCTGGACGCCGACCGCGCCTGGCTGGTGGCGGTTGGCGTGGTCGGGATCAGCGAGCACAGCGCCCGATATTGGCTCACCCGGCAACACGAGGTGCCCAAGGAGGAAGCGGTAGCCCTCACCGCCTCCTTAGCCTGGAAAGGGCTCGCCGGCTTCCCGTTGCAATCTCCACCGCATTGAGCGGGTCAAGCAGGGGTCAGATGTGCACGACGGTCACTGGAATGGCGCGGTAGGCCACGAGTGTTCGGAGGTCGGCAGGGCCGCTGGTGATGATCTGATCACCTGGTACCGCGGCTAGTGCGACCAGCGCGTCGACCACATCGGTTGCTCCGCTAGCAGCGAGTAACTCGCCTGCGGCTCGCGCCTCGCGCAGCCCAGTGGTGCGGATCTCGGTCATCGGCAGCAGCCGGGCCAGCCGGGCCTGTCGGCCACCGCCGCGCCAGGCCTGAGCTATTACCGGTGCTGCTGTCACGAGAGACGCGCCCGCCCGCCGCCCAAGCTCGATCAACCCAGCCATCCGCCGGTCATCCCGGTCGATAGCGATGAGTGCGCCGGCGTCGAGAACGAGGTTCAGGCCGCTGGCTCCTCGGTTCGCCCGGGCACCAGGTAAGGCACCCCGGCCTGCTTCGCCAGCGCTCGGAGCTCGTCCTCGTCGAATGCTCCGTGCTCCGCCTGGTGCTCGGCGAGCCAGGCGTCGACCAAACGGGCCCGAAGCCACCCGTTGAGCGCCTCGGACACCATCGCAGAGAAAGACATGCCGAGCTCGTCAGCCACCTGTTGACCGGTACGCCGCACGTCCCCCGGCAGCGACACCGTGACCCGCTCAGTCGTCATACTCTAAAGCGTAGCATCGTATGAACCCCTGAACGGCGCCCCGTGGCCTCTCGTCGTTGATCGCGCGGCATGGGAATGGCTCGCGCGGGCGATTGCGGTGACGATGTTGAGCTCGGCGGGGTTGCGTGGGCCGAAGATCATGACCATGCCGGGAGTCAACCGGATACCGGCCAGCGGGTGGGCCACCCCCCAGCCCTTGATCACGACGTCGTGCGCCAGCGGGATCGGCAACACAAGGTGCATGCTGCCGTCGTAGCCGGGATGCAGGTGAGCGAACTCGCCCAGCTCGGAAACGATGAACGCCTCGCTCGGCTGCTCGGCTTCCGACCCGTGGCCCGGTGTCAGTCGGCTGGGTGGCAGGCGGCTCGGTGGCAGAAGGAAAGCCCTGGCACCGGGTACCGACACCGCGCTGGGCCCGGTCACGACGCCATCCAGCGTCGAGATCCGGGAGAACAGCTCTTCCTGCAACTCGAGCGGAGCGTTCTGCGACTCCTGCTGCTGCGGGGTGGTGACGCTGACCTCGGGTGAATCGCCCGCCCGCAGCGGCAGGAGGCCATCCGGCAACGTCGGCCAGCACATCTGGTCGGCAGCCCGGCCACCCGCCGGCGCGGCGTGTTGCTGGAGGTAACCCAGCCGCGCCTCGATCCACCCGCCGAGTTCGGACACCATCTTCGCAGTGAGTTCATGACCGGTCGGCGCCCGCTGCGCCCACAGCGGCGACCCGCTCTCCCGCACCAGGTAATTCCAGGTCCGCCGCTGCAGCTCGACCGGGATCACCGTGTCGCGCACACCATGGGTCAGAAAGACCGGCACTCCGACCAGCCTGCCTCGGGTCACCGGCACACCTGCGTCGAACGGCAGCGTGCCGCACAACAGCCCGGCCGCCGCGAAGCGCGCCGGCTCGGCGAGTAACAGCCCACCGGCGAACGCCGCGCCGCTGCCGAAACCGACGAGCACGACAGGCACTTGCGGAGCCGCCTGGTCGTCAAGCCACTCCCGAAATGAGGCGAAGCCCTGCTCCGACGGGGGCCGGGGGACCCGAACCGAGGCGTAGCCGGCTCCCACGGGCAAGCATGGCGCGAACGCCGCGAGGTCCTTTTCGGTAGCCTCCCCGGGCGCGCTGAAGCCTTGGAGTAACACGATCAGTGGGGCCGCCGGGTCACTCGATCCCCACCGGATGGCCATCGGGACGCCAACCCCGGTCATGCCGTGCTCACCCCGCTCCACCGGGACAGCTCGGCTGGCAGGTCCAGCCGGTCAACCGGAGCGGCCGATTCGTAGTCTCCCCAGTCGTTGCGCGGCAACAGCCACATGATCTCGAACTCGTTGCCGTCCGGGTCGGCACCGTAGAGGCTTTTGGTGGCGCCGTGACTGGATTCGCCGCCGAGAGCGCCCACGGCGAGGAGCTCCTCGCGGGCCGAGACCAGCTCGTCGACGGTATCCACCTGCCAGGCCAAGTGGTATAGCCCGGTGTGTCCGCGCGGCGGCCCGGATGCACCCGAGCCGAGCCCGAACAATCCCAGGTCGTGATGGTTGTCCGAGCCGCTGGCACGGAGGAACACCGCGTTGGCGCGAGGTTCCCGGGCGATCACCTGCATCCCGAGGACCTGCTGGTAGAACTCCACTGCACGCTCCACGTCGCTGACGAACAGCACCGCATGGTTGAGCCGACGAACCGCGATCATCGCAGCCTCCTGAAGGGTCGTGACCAATTCTGGTCGCTACGCCTGCGCGGGCACCAGGAGGGTGAACGTGGGAGGAGCGGGCCGGGTCAGCCGGAGTCTGCCGCCTTCGGCTTCGGCCAGGCTGCGGGCCAACGCGAGGCCGATCCCGTGCCCGTCGGCCAGGCGGGATCGTCGGGTGAACAGTTCCGGCTCGGGGGCCGTGATGCCGGCACCCTCGTCGGACACGTCGATGGCCAGTGCGTCGGCGGCGTTGCGCACGGCCACCGACACGGTGCCTGATCCGTGGGTGGCAGCGTTGTCCAACAACACCGTGAGCACCTGGCGCACGGCCGCGGTCGACGCCAGCGACACCGGGGCCTGCGGGTCCACCGCCACCTGCAGCGCGCGGTCCTGGGCGGCCAGCCGGTCATGCCAGCCCGCTTCGATCTCATCGAGCAAGACCGGCAGGTCCAGGGGGGTGGCGTTGGAGCTGCGGGTGTCCCTGGCCAACGCGAGCAGTTCCTCGATGGTCTGCTCCAGCCGGTCCGCGGCGGCGATTCCGTCGGTGATGGCGTGGCGCAGGTCCTGACCTGGATGCTCCAGCGCCGCTTCGAGCCGGAGCCGCAATCCGGTCAGCGGGGTGCGCAGCTGGTGCGACGCGTCCGCGGAGAACGAACGTTCGCGCGCGAGCATGCCGTCCAGGCGCCCGGCGGTACTGTTCAACGCCGAGCCGACCGAGTCGATCTCGGGAATGGCTGTGGGGGTGGTCCGGACACTGAAGTCGCCTTGACCGAGCCGGCGCGCCGCATCCGAGAGCTCCTCGAGCGGCTGGGCCAGCCGCCTGGCCTGCCGCCGGGCGATCAACCACACGGTGCCGATCGCCAGGGCTCCCAGGCCGAGCATGGCCAGCCACACCAGCGCAACGAGCCGGTAGACGGCGCTGATCGGGCTGGCGGCGCGCACGGCCCCGATCACATCGGTGTCGTGGGTCACCGGTACCGCCACGACCAGTTCACCATTGATGTCTTCGTCGCTGATCTCACCATGCAGTGCGTCGTACACCGCTTTGTCCCCACCCTGCGGCCCGGTACCGAGGATGCGCAGGCCACGGTCCACATACACCGCGAGGTGGGTCCCGTCGTTCGGATCGCGGAGATCGGTCGGCATCTTTCCGCGGAGCACGTCTGCCGAGACAGCCGCCGCGGCGGCATCGGCCCCGAGCAAAAGTTTCGTTCGTTCGTCGGACTTCGCATACTTCAGGACGCCACCGGCTAGCGGCACGCCGAACAGGCCGATGGCAAGCACGGCGGCAAGCACGGCAAGACCGACGATCCGGGTACGCACCAGCCCCCTCTACCTGCCGAGGTAAGGTCGTGGCAATGCTATAGCTCGTGAGTGGCATTCGGTGCCATAACACTGTTTGCCACTCACGAGCTCTTGGGGGCCTCCAGCCGGTACCCATGACCTCGCAGGGTCGTGATCCGGGGCACCGAGCCCAGTTCGGTCATCCCAGCCAGCTTGCGGCGCAGCGCGGCCACATGCACGTCGAGGGTCTTGGTGGGACCGAACCAGTTCTCATCCCACACCTGAGCCATCAGAGTCTCCCGGCTGATCGCCACGTCCGGTGCTGCTGCGAGACGCGCGAGCAGGTCGAACTCCTTGGCCCGCAGCGGCATCTCCGTGCCGGCCACGCTCGCCCGCCGGCTACCGGTGTCCACCAGAAGGTCTCCCACCGCGAGCATCGATTGGGTTTCCGAGGGCGCCGGCGCCACCCGTCGTAGATGTGCCCTGACCCGGGCCAGCAGCTCAGCCAGCCGCACCGGCTTGGTCAGGTAGTCATCCGCGCCGGCCTCAAGACCGACCACCACATCCATCTCGTCGGTCCGGGCGGTGAGAATCACCAGCACCGCCGTCGGATTGCTGGCCCGCAACTGCCGGCACACTTCGACACCGTCGAGATCCGGCAGCCCGAGGTCGAGCAGCACCAGGTCGAAGTCCGTCTCGGAGGCCGCGCGTAAGGCACCGCGGCCGGTGCGCTGCCAGCCCACCTGGTGCCCGTGGGCGCGCAGGCTGGACTCCAGCACACTGCCGATCGTCTCGTCATCCTCTACCACGAGCAGCCGGGACACGCCCACGAGCCTAATGGATCATTGTGCAGGCGACCGCCGGCCGGACTCGACCGCAACGATCAACTCGCCGATCCGGTCCGCGACATCCTCCGCGCACTCCAAGATCATCAGGTGTCCGGCGCCGGCGTAGCGCACCAGCGTTGCGTTGGGCAGCTCGGAGGCGATCTTCTCGGTGTGCCGGATCGGCGTGAGCCGATCCAACGTTGCGCCCAGCACCAAGATGGGTATCTGCTGGAACGCCGCCAGCGCGGAGACTTGGTCGTGCTCGTCAAGAGTGGCCCGGAAGGTCACCAGATTCGCGGCCCGACCCTGCGCCAGGCACGCCGCGCCCAGCTCCACATCAGCCCGTCGCGGGTGCTCACCGAACAGCAGCCAGCGCACCCCCGGCCGGATCAGCCCAGGCCACTTGGTGATCGGTTCTCGGCGCAGCCACCATGGGGAAGCCAACGCCCAACGCCTCAGGGCGGATTCGCCCCGGGCCACCATCCGGGCCACCCCAGGGCGCAGGCCGAGGCTGTGCGGCACCAGGTCGCCGCAAGAGGTCGCGACGAACGCCGCGCCGACGACTCGCTGTGCCACCAGCTCGGGGTGTCGCTCGGCCAGCGCCATCATCGCCATGCCGCCCATCGAGTGCCCGACGAGGACAACTGGACCTGCCACCTCGGCCCCGAGCAGATCAGCGAGGTCGTCGGCCGCCTGGGCAATGGTGGCGGTGCCGGACGTAGCCGGGTCGGAACGCCCATGTCCGCGCAGGTCGTAGCGCAACACCGGCCGGGAGCGTGGGCCGCTGGACAGGATGTCCGCGACCGGGGCCCAGGTCCGGCAATCCAGCGTCCAGCCGTGCACGAGGACGATGGTCAGCGGCGCCTCGAGACCGCCTTGCCAGTACAGGGCCAGTCGGGTGCCGTCTGGGGTGGTGAACGACCGGTCGTCCGCAGTGGGCATCCGCTGCCTCCTCCTTTGCAGGTGTCACCGTCAAGTGTTACCGGAAGTAACTGTTACCATAAGTAACATGACGGATGACACCGCTTCTGTCAAGCGTGAACGCCGATCGCCGGAGAATCGATCCGGACGCCGTGACCAGCGCCGCGCGGCCCTAGTGCAGGCCGCCATGCGGGCAATCCGGCAGCACGGTCCCGAGGTCGCAATGGACGATATCGCCACCGAGGCTGGGATCAGCAAACCGATCCTCTACCGGCATTTCGAGGACAAGGGCGATCTTTACATGGCGGTCAGTGAGACCGCCACGCACAACCTGCGGACGGCCCTACTGTCCGATCTGGACACTGGAGCCGACCCGCGGACATTGCTCCGGCTGCTGATCGAGAGCTACCTGAGGTTCATCGAGCAGGACCCGGAGCTCTACCGCTTCGTGGTGCGCCGCTCGTTCACCGACCGGCCATTGCCCCGGGACCCGGTCACCACCAATGCCGCGCTCATCTCCGGGGCCCTCGCGACGATCTTCAGCGATCAGCTGCGCGGCCTGGGAATGGATCCAGGAGGTGCCCAGACGTGGGCGCACGCCGGAGTGGGCATGGTGCAAGCGGCCGGAGACTGGTGGCTGCAGCACCGAACCGTATCTCTGGAGGAGCTGCGTGACTACCTGCTGAT
This sequence comes from uncultured Actinomycetota bacterium, assembly GCA_963717245.1. Taxonomy (GTDB): domain Bacteria; phylum Actinomycetota; class Actinomycetes; order Mycobacteriales; family Pseudonocardiaceae. The sequence continues at coordinate 81,754 of CAVQVV010000014.1, forward strand.
GATGGCCTGGGGCGCACTGGATGCCATCCTGCAGGCAGGGGGATCACCGGGCAACATGCTGCGCTCGTGAGCGGTGTTGAGTTCTATAACACTGTTTGCCACTCACGACCCAGGGTCAGCCGCCGACGGAGAAACCCACCCGGCGGCTGTCCGCGGGCCCGATCTCGATGTAGGCAACCCTGGCGGTCGGCACCATGTACCTCCGGCCCTTGTCGTCGACCAGGGTGAGTAGCCCCTGGGCGTTTCGAAGCGCCTCGGTGACCAGCGCCTCCACCTCGTCCGGCGAGTCCGCAGTGGACACCGTCAGTTCACGAGGACTGTCCGCGACGCCAATCTTGACCTCCACGCCTGAACCTCCACGGTGTGATGAGCCTGGTGTGATCGAGCTCTGACCTCAGGCTAGTGGAGCGGCGCGCAGGCACTCACCCCAGCCCGAGCGCGGCCATCCGACGGCCGTGCAGGATTTCCACCCGACGAATCAGCGTGGCGAGGCCGGCCTGGTCCCCAGAACCGCGGACGATCAGAGCAGTCAGCGCGTCGCGCTCTGCCACGACATGCTGAGCATTGGTCACTGCCTCACCGAGCAGCCGCCGCCCCCACAGGACCAGCCGGTCACGGGTTGTCCGGTTCTGCTCACAGGCGCTGCGCACTTCCCGTTCCGCGAACGGCGAATGCCCGTTGTCGGCGAGCACTTCTTTGACCAGTGCAGCGGTGGCATCGTCGAGCCAACCGGCCAACTCGCCATAGAAGTCTGCTGCCAGCCCGTCTCCGACGTAGGCCTTCACCAGCGATTCCAGCCAGGATCGGGGTGCCGTCGCGGCATGGAACCGGTCAAAGCGCGCCACGAACGGGCGCATCGCGTCGTTCACCGACACGCCCAAGCCGCCCAGGTGACTCTCGAGCTGCCGGAAGTGTGCGATCTCGGCGGCCGCCATGCTGGCCATCGCGACCCTCCCGGTCAGCGTGGGAGCATTGCGGGCGTCTTCAGCGAGCCGCTCGAAGGCCGACAGCTCTCCGTAGGCAAGGACCCCCAGCAGGTCGATGATGCCCGCACGCGCCACGTCCACGGCGCAGAGCGTAGTGCCGAATTGCAGAAGTGTGCGGTGTCACGCGCACACTTGGCCCGCTACCGGGTAGGATGCGAGTACAGGGCGTGACCCGGCGCGGTGACCCTTTGGTCACAGAACCCGCTGCCACACGCCCGGCTCGGTGGTAGATGCCGCCGGGCGCATGCAATTGAGCGCGGACCTGATGTCTTCGTTCCCGGTTCTGTTGCGCCATCCGGCGGCATAGACCTGGTCGAGCGAGACGGCGGTGGACGCGCCGGTACGAGAGAGGCGATCACCCTGACCGTCAGCGAGACCACCCTGCCCGAGACCTACCCCCTGGAGCATCTGGATATTGCAGAGACCGACCTTGACGAGGTGCCCGTGCCTGATTCACTGCAGGCGGGCGCGCCGGTACGGGATGACTCCCCCACCTTCGCCGAACTCGGTGTTCGCGACGAGATCGTCCAGACCCTGCGGGCGGTGGGCATCGAGCGGACCTTCGCCATTCAGGAACTCACTCTGCCGCTGGCGCTGGCCGGCGATGACCTCATCGGTCAGGCCCGCACCGGCACCGGCAAGACGCTTGGCTTCGGCGTCCCGCTGATCCAGCGGATCACCACTGGCGACATCGTGCTCGACGGCACCCCGCGGGCCCTGGTCGTCGTGCCCACCCGCGAGTTGTGCCTGCAGGTCAGCGCCGATCTCGCCGCTGCCGGCCGGGGTCTCGGCATCCGGGTTCTGTCCATCTACGGCGGCCGGCCCTACGAACCGCAGATCAAGGCGCTGACCAGCGGGGTGGACCTCGTGGTGGGCACCCCGGGTCGGCTGCTGGATCTCGCCGAGCAGCGCCACCTGGTGCTGGGCAAGGTGCGGGTGCTGGTACTCGACGAGGCCGACGAGATGCTCGACCTGGGATTCCTCCCCGATATCGAACGAATCCTGCGAATGGTGCCCCAGCAGCGCCAGACGATGCTGTTCTCGGCGACCATGCCGGGTCCGATTATTACGCTGGCCAGGACTTTCCTGACCCAGCCCACGCACATCCGGGCCGAAGAGCCCGACGCCAACGCCATCCACGAGCGGACCCGTCAGTTCGTCTACCGGGCCCACGCGATGGACAAGGTGGAGCTGCTCTCCCGGATGCTGCAGGCCCGCGGCCGAGGCCTGACGATGATCTTCACGAGGACCAAGCGCACCGCGCAGAAGGTGGCCGACGAGCTCACCGAGCGCGGTTTCGCGGCTGCGGCAGTGCACGGTGACCTCGGCCAGGGGGCTCGCGAGCAGGCCCTGCGGGCGTTCCGTTCAGAAAAAGTGGACGTGCTGGTCGCTACCGACGTCGCCGCTCGCGGGATCGACGTCCCGGAAGTCACGCATGTGATCAACTACCAGTGCCCCGAGGACGAGAAGCCCTACGTGCACCGAATCGGGCGGACTGGGCGGGCCGGCCGGGCCGGTGTCGCGATCACCCTCGTCGACTGGGATGAGGAGACGCGCTGGAAGCTGATCAGTGACGCTCTGGACCTCGGCATGCCGGAGCCCGCGGAGACCTACTCCACCTCCGAGCACCTGTTCAGCGACCTGGACATCCCGACCGACTCCACCGGACGGCTGCCGCTGGGCCGACGCACCCGCGCCGGGCTCAGAGCCGAGCCCAGTGACGAGGACGGTCAGCCGCGCAGCAGGCGTGCTACGGGGGCCCGCCCCGTCCTGCGCAGTGGACCCGCCGACGGTCAGGTTCCTCCGGTTCGCCGGCTGCGCCGCCGCACGCGCAACGGAGAAACGGCCGGCGTCACCGTCGAGACCGCTCCCCCAGCAGAGCACCCCGGCGACCATGGCGACGCGGGACCGCGCCGCCGGCGTCGCCGGACCCGGAGTTCCGGCACCGGGGAGCACGGCAGCCAGCCTCGCGCCGCAGGCTGACCCGCGGTCGGATGCCCGCGCCCGAACGCCGTACCCGGTGGGATCTGATCGCCGCGACGATGTTGTCGGTGGCCGTGCTCGCCGTGTCCACCGCGCTGTGGTGGACCAGTGACGCCCGCCACAGCGTTATGACCACCGCGTCGGGCCCGGCGCCAGCCGGGTCTGGGGCGGTGCACCTACCCGCGGCCTTGACCGAAGCGTGGCGGGCGCCGAGTCCGGCGACCCCGGTTCCCGTGGTGCGAGGCGCCATGGTGGTCACCGGTGCTGGTGGGGTGGTCGCCGGACACGATTTCCGCTCTGGCGCAGTCCGCTGGAGCTACCGGCGAGATCGGCCGCTGTGCACCGTAGCCGCCGGTTTCCAGAAGGTAGTTGCGGTCTACCGGCGCGGCAAGACGTGCAGCGATGTCACCGTTCTGGGTGGCAGCGACGGCCGCCGCGGACCGCAACGAACCGGCCCGGTCGAAGCACCGACCCGGCTGACCGCCGCGGGAAGTCAGGTCGCCGCCACGGGGCAGCACTATCTGGAGATATGGCGCTACGACCTGGTGCGCACGCTGGCCTATGGGCGGTTGCCGACCCCAGCGCAGCCTGCCACCCAGCCGCGACCGGACTGCCTGCACGACTCGATGACCCTGAGTAATGGGACACTGAGCAATGGAACGCAGGGGCCCGCTGCCGCCGGGGAACGGTTGGCCGTGGTGGAGCAGTGTCCCGGGGAACGTGTGCGGCTCACCGTACAACGGTCCGATCCGAAGGATCCCGACAACCCCGAGGTGATCTTCAGCACCCTGCTGCCCGGTCAGCAGGCCCAAGTCATCGCATTGAGCGCGGAGCGGGTGGCCGTGGCGCTGCCGGACCCGGCCCGGCTGGCCGTGCTCGACGGGCGGGGCAAGGAGGTAGCCGAGTACCCGCTGACTGTTCCGGACGCCGACCTGCGCTGCAATCCACCCGGCGGCCTGGTCGATGTCATCCAGACCCTCTCTGGGGTGTACTGGTTCACCGGCTCGGCCACAGTGGCACTGGACCCCGGCGACCTGCGGCCACGGTGGACCCGGGCAGGATCTCTGGGGACCGGCTCGGAAGTCACCGGACGGTTACTGCTGCCGGTGCCAGGAGCACTGGCCGTGCTGGATACCACCACGGGTCAGCAGCTCGGCGCGCTGCCGGTGGACCGCGGCAGCTACCGCGGTCCGGTAGCTACCGCCAGCTCCGGCGGTGTCGTGCTGGAGCAACGTGGCGACACCCTGGTCGCGCTGCGCTGAGCTCGCGACTCCGTAAGCTCAATCCGGTGACGGCATCACAGATCACCCCGCACGGCGCGAGCCGGGTGCAGGTGACGGTGCCCGGCGGCGAGCTGGCGGCGCTGCGAGCCACCCCTGCGCTGCGAGCCACCCCTGCTGAGCCTCTCGATGTCGTTGCCGTGCTGGTGCCCGGGTACACCGGGTCAAAGGAGGATTTCGCGCCGCTGATCGATCCGCTGTGCAGCGCCGGTTTGTCCGTGCTGGCACTGGACCTACCCGGGCAGCACGAGTCCCCCGGACCGAGTCGCGAGCAGGACTACTACCCCGACTCGCTGGGCCGCGCCCTCGCAACGCTGGTGGCTGAGCTGGCTGCCGGTGGGGATCGGGTATTGCTGCTGGGCCACTCCTACGGGGGACTGGTGGCCCGAGCGGCGGTCCTTGCCGGCGCCCCGGTGACCGGGCTGACCCTGCTGAGTTCGGGACCCTGTGGGTTGCCTGCAGGGCCCCGCCGGGCGCTGCTCGAAGCCTGCGAGCCGGTGATGCGCACCAAGGGGATCGAAGCTGTCCAATCCTTGCTGGAGGCTCGGGACGGGCAGGCAGACCCGCCCGAACTCGCGGCGTTGCTGCGCGCCCGTTTCCTGAGCTCGTCGAGCGCAGGCCTACTCGGGATGGCGACCGGGCTATGTACCGAACCTGACCGGGTCGCCGAACTGGCGGCCGTTCTGCGCGTTGGCGCCATCCCGTGCCTGGTCGCCTTCGGCGAGGCCGACGACGCGTGGCCGGTGGCGGTTCAGCGCGAGATGGCGGTCCGGCTAGGCGCAACGGTCGCGATGATTCCGGGTGCCGCACACTCCCCGAGTACCGAAAACCCGAAGGCCCTGCTCGACGTCCTGCTGCTCACCTGGATGGCATGGCTCGCTGCTGGTAGCCGATGATCGCTGATCGCCGCGTGCCTGCAGCGCCGAGTAGGGCACAGTGGAGTTGTGACTGACGATCTGGGTTACTTCGGGCCGGAGAGTGTGACGTGGCGGGTGCTGACCGACCCGGCCGCTGGCGTGGGCGGGGTCCGCGCGCTGTTCCTGCAGGCGCTGCACCCGCTGGCGATGGCCGGGGTCCATGAACACTCCGATTTCAGTAGCGATTTCTGGCCGAGGCTGCAGCGCACCGCGCAGTACGTGACCACCGTGGGCTTCGGCACTCGCGTCGAGGCCGACACCGCGGCCGCCCGGGTCCGCGCGGTGCACCGGAGAATCCGCGGCGTCGACCCGGTGACTGGCGGCCGGTACGCGGCAACCGATCCGCACCTGCTGCGCTGGGTGCACGCCACCGAGATGTCCTCATTTCTCGACGCGGTCGGCCGCGGGGGACTAGCGCTGACCGACGCGGAAGCTGACCGGTTTCTCGCCGAGCAGGTACGCGCCGCAGAGTTGGTGGGTCTTCAAGGCGTACCAACCGACCGCGCGCAGCTCGTGAAGTACTTCCAACAGGTGCGCCCCGAGCTGCGCGCCTCCCCGGTGGCGCGGCGTGCGGCGCTGCGGCTGGCGCTACCACCGCTGTCGTTGCGCACCGAGCTGACCACACCAGCGCGCCCAGCCTGGACCGTCGTGGCCAGCCTGGCGTTCACGTTGCTGCCCAGGTGGGCGCGGCGCCTGTATGGCCTGCCCGGCCTGCCCACGACCGACCTGACCGCCACCGTGGTGTTACGTGGACTCCGCACTGCCGCACTGCACGTACCCGAACGCTTGCGCCACGGTCCCATCGTGCAACAGGCCCTAGCCCGCGCTCGCAACGCCGCACAGCGCCCCACAAAGCCACGCAGCTCAGGCTAGCCAGCCGAACCAGATGACGGCCGCTGCGAGAAGCAACACCGACCAGGCGGCCAGCGCCGCCATGCGCCCGTGGAAGCGGTCTGTGGCGAGCTGCAATGCGACGGCAGCCAGCGCAGCGATCGCATGCCCAACGACGACGGCCATGCCTGGGCCGGGTCGGCCTGACATGCCGGCCAGCCACTGCGCCACGCATACCCCGATCGCAAGGGCCACCAAGCCGCCGGCCAGCACCCCGGAAAGCCCACGTGGGGCTCGCTGCGCACGGCGCAGCACGGTCACGGGGCGAGCAGGGCCCACGGCCGCAGCTCTGGCGCGCTGGCCCGTCCCGCAGGGCAGTGCCGCCGGAAGTCGCACCATGAGCAAGCCCGGCCGGTGGTTGCCGGAAACAAGACCTCCGGATCTCCTCCCATCGCCAGTGTGTCGGTCGCGAGCCTGATCTCCTCGGCTGCTTCCTCAGCCCGCTGAAGGTGCCTGCTCAGCGACTGCTCGGTGTGGTCCCAGCCGGCAACGGTGCCAGACGGCAGGTGATGCAGCTCCACCCGGCGGCACTCCCGGCGCAGCGTGCGCCGGGCCGCGAACGCGTAGAGGGCCAACGCCTGCGAACCGCGAGCGTCATCGACGGTGAGCTCGTGGCGACCGGTCTTGTAGTCCACCACGACCAGCTCGCCGTCCCGCTCGTCGATGCGATCCACTCGCCCCTCCGCGACGATCCGTTGGGTCGGCGCGGACACCCAGCGCTCCACCCCCACCGGATCAAGCTGGGGATCCAGCTCCTCGACGTACCGGGCTACCCAGTCCTGCGCGCGGCTGCGATAGTCGGCGGCCTGCGCGTCGTTCGCGAAACCTTCTCCAGACCAGTGCGTTGCCACCAGCGCGGCCGCAGAGTGCGGGCTCCGCCGCTGCGGCGGCAGATCGAACAATGCCCGCAGCGCAGTGTGTGTCACTGCGCCCAGCGTGTTATGCGCCCAGGCGCCACCCCGCGCAAGCGCCGGCCGATCCAGATAAGCCATCCGGTAGCGCCGACGGCAGGCGGTCCAGGTAGTGAGCTTGGCCGGAGTCAGGCGCACCAGCGGGCGGGGAAGACCGCCGAGTTGCAACTCGCCCTGCGCTCGCGCTGCCATCGCGCCTACCGTACTCGTCTCTGTCAGCCGGTCACCGCGGCGATGCGGCTGCTTGCTGCCAGCTCCTCGATTCGCTCCAGCGCCTCTCGGCCGGTCGTCTCCTGGCCTAGGGACACCGTTTTGTTCGAGCCGTGGTAGTCGCTGCTGCCGGTGACGAGCAAGCCCAGTGCGGCCGCGAGGTCGCGCAACGCAGCCCGATCGTCGCCGGTGTGGTCCGGATGGTCGACCTCCACCCCGGCGAGTCCCTCAGCGGCGAGCTCAACGATGACTGCGGGATCAACGACCGGCCCTCGGCGGCGGGCGGCGGCGTGCGCCAGCACCGGAACTCCGCCGGCAGCACGAACTATCCGGATCGCGGCACGGACCTCGGTGTCGGCCCGACCGGTGTAGTACGGACCGTCATTGTTGAGAAATCGGCGGAAGGCCTCATCAACGCTATCCACGACACGGGCTGACACCAGCGCCCCGGCCAGGTGCGGCCGACCGGCTGACGCTTCCAGCGGCAGGCCAGCGAGCAGTTCGTCCGGATTCACCGGGAATCCGTCAGCAGCCAAGTGCTGTGCCATGGCGTACAGCCGCACGCGCCGCTCGTCGCGCACCCGAGACTGCTCGGCAATGATCGCCTCGGACGCGGGATCGAACAGGTAACCGAGCACGTGCACCGGGACTTTCCCGCCCCTGCCGTCCGGCGCGATGCAGGAGAACTCCGCGCCCCGGATCAGCCGTAGCCCGACGGGTAACGCATCGACGGCCTCGGTCCATCCGGCGGTGGTGTCGTGATCGGTCAGGGCCACCACGTCAAGACCAGCCGCGGCAGCGAGCTCGACGAGTTCCGCGGGGCTGTCCGTTCCGTCGGACGCGGTGGAGTGGACGTGCAGGTCAATACGCACGGCCGCCGGTCTCCGGAATCGTTACCGCCGCTCGGAACCAGGCAACCTCGTGCGCGGCCAGCGCCGGCGACGAGGACTGCGCGGCGGCGCCAGCATGTGCGAACGGGGCTGCTTCTTGTCACCGAAGACCAACTCGGAGATCGCCATAAAGACCTCCTCCGGCTCGGGCACGAACTCGATCACATCGAGTCCCTGCACCTGGCCGGCCGACTCCACATGCAAAGTGCCGTAACCGAGCAGCTGACCGATAAATGGTCTGGCGAAGGTCAAGTCGGTCACCTTGGTGATCGGCATCATGCCATTCTTCGTCCGGATGATGCCCTGGGTGACCATGAACCTCTTATCGGTGATGATGAAGACCTCGATCCACCACTCCAGCACCTTCCAGGCGAAGCGCAGCAGCGCCGCGACCGCCACGTACCAGAGCAACGACTGCACCAGCCAGAGGCCATCGGCCACGTTGCCGATCAGCCGGGACAGCAGGTACACCCCGAGTATCACCGCGACAGTGATCAGCAGGTCCTTGAGCAGCACCGCCCAATGCCGCCGCACCCGGATTACCCGTCGCTCGACATCGGGGCTGAGCAGGACATTTGCCTGGTGCCCGAGCATCTCAGCGCCGCCAGAACGTCTTGGTACTCACCCTGAGCCACCTGTCCCCTCGGTGCGGTGCCGCACTCCGTGAGTGTTGTACCGCAGCGGAGTCAACCGTGCGTCCCGACACTCCCAAGCGTACTACCATCCCCGGTGATGGCGGGCTCTCGAGCACAGCGTAGCCGGTGCGTCGGGGCAGTGTTGCTCGACGACGCCGGCAGGCTGCTGCTGATCCGAAGGGCCAATGAACCCGGACGCGGCCGCTGGTCAGTGCCCGGGGGTCGGGTCGAGGGCGGCGAAACCGATCAGCATGCGGTGATCCGCGAGGTGGCCGAGGAGACCGGGCTGGCGGTTGAGGTCACCCATTGGCTGGGAGATGTGCAGCGCACCGGCCCCAACGGGGCAGTGTTCGACATCCATGACTACCGCTGCCGGGTGACAGGCGGCACCCTGTCTGCGGGTGACGACGCCGACGATGCCCGCTGGTGCGACGCGGAAACCCTGGCCACGCTGCCCGTGGTCACCGGCCTCATCGAAGCCCTCGCCGGCTGGCGCTGCCTCCCCTGCTGAACATCAGGCGGATGCGGTGCCTGGACCCATGGCCAGTTTCGCCAACATGTCGCGAGCCTGTTCGGCGTGCCGCGGTTGGCACAGCACGTCATAGCGTCCGGCTACCAGTTGACTCGCCGAGGCGAAGTCCCGGCGGCCGCGGGTCGAGGCATAGCCGGCGGCGGCGAACACCGTTCCGAACACGGCGCCGGTGGCCACCCCCACCAGAATCGGGATCACGCCGGTCCCGGCCTGGGTAGCGAACAGGCTGAGCAGCACCCCGACGAACAGGCCGAACCAGGCGCCGGACGCCGCCCCCTGACCGATGACCCGCCCCCACGTCAACCGGCGCAGCACCCGCTCCACGAGCATCAGGTCCACTCCGACGATCGTGACCTCGGCGACCGGGAACTGGTTGTCGGCCAGGTGGTCCACGGCGCGCTGCGCCTCGGCGTAGGTCGCGTAGGAGCCGATCGGCCAACCGGTGGGCGGAGTAGGCAGGCCGCGCATCTGGCCTTGGCTGCCGAACGGACTGGTCATCACGCCTCACCTCCGCTACCAGGTACCCAGCCCGCAGGCTGACGACTCAACTCCGCGCAGCGTACTCCCGCAACAATCCCTTACTGATGATCGTCTTCTGGATCTCGCTGGTGCCCTCGCCGATGAGCAGGAACGGTGCTTCCCGCATCAGCCGCTCGATCTCGTACTCCTTGGAGTAGCCGTACCCGCCGTGGATTCGGAAGGAGTCCTCGGTGACCTCCTTGCAGTACTCGCTGGCCAGCAGCTTCGCCATGCCGGTCTGGACGTCGTTGCGCTCGCCAGAGTCTTTGAGCCGGGCGGCGTTGACCATCATCAGGTGTGCCGCCTCGACCTTGGTGGCCATCTCGGCGAGCTTGAAGGCGATCGCTTGATGTTGCGCGATCGGTTTGCCGAATGTCCTGCGCTGCTGGGCATAGTCAACCGCGAGCTCGAAAGCGCGAATGGCGATGCCGCAGGCCCGGGCTGCGACGTTGACCCGGCCCACTTCCACGCCATCCATCATCTGGGCGAAACCCCTGCCGGGGGCGGCGCCCAGTACCTGGTCGGCTCCGATGCGGTAGCCGTCAAACACCAGCTCGGTGGTTTCGACGCCCTTGTACCCCATTTTGTCGATCTTGCCGGGTACGGTGAGGCCGGGAGCGACCTCACCGTACCCGGTGGGCTTGTCCACCAGCAGCGCGGTGAGGTTGCGGTGCGCCTTGGCCGCGCCCTCCTCGGTCTTGACCAGGGTTGCCACCAGCGTCGACGTGGCGCCGTTGGTCAGCCACATCTTCGCGCCGTCGACGACGTAGTGCTCCCCATCGCGTCGCGCCCTCGTCTTGATCGCCGCGACGTCGGAACCCAGCTCGGGCTCCGACATGGAGAACGCACCGCGAATCCTGCCCTCGGCCATCCCGGGCAGGTAACGCTGCTTCTGCTCGTCAGTGCCGTGGTGGCTGATCATGTGCGCCACGATGAAATGCGTATTGATCACACCGGAAACGCTCATCCAGCCGCGGGCGATCTGCTCCACGACCAGCGCGTAGGTCAACAGCGACTCCCCCAGGCCGCCGTATTCCTCGGGGATGGTGAGCCCGAACAGGCCCATCTCCATCATCGCCTCGACGATCTCCTGCGGGTAGGTGTCGGTGTGCTCCAACTCCTGGGCGACCGGGATGATCTCCTTGTCCACGAAGATCTTGACCGTGGCCAGGATCTCTTGCTGGATCTCGGTGAGACCGGCGGTCTGAGCGAGCCGTGCCATGAGGCTCCTTTCGTCGCGCGCCGGAGGGCTCGCAGTGAAGCCTCATGGGCGTCGCGGAGGCTTGTCGAAAACAGTAATGTCTCTGGTGACTGCATAGGGAGCCTTGCCCCGATGACCACCATCACGCCTGGCCGCTCCATTGCGTACCGCCGTCGGCTCGACGATCCGGTGTTGCGCACCACCTGGCCGACCGTGCGCCGGCACGTCGATCTCCTCCGGCTAGCCAGCGCGTTGTGTCGCGCTCGATGACCTACTGCTGCGTCGACATACCCCCTTCGCACGGCCATCTGACCTGAGTCAAGGAGAACTTCCATGGGCGCACCAGCGCACATATCGTCAGACCCGACCTTCTACCGCAGCCCCGCCGAGGCCGTCGCCGCACCGGCGGAAAAACTTGCTTACGTCGTGGCGTTCGACCGCACGGCGCAGCGCCCCGACGCGCTGACCGTGGTCGACGTCGATCCGGGCTCGCCACGGTACGGACAGGTGGTGGGTTGGGCAGACCTGCCCACGCTGGGCGATGAGCTGCATCACTTCGGTTGGAATGCCTGCAGCAGCGCGCTGGCCCATGAGGGCCACGACATGAACGGTCTCCAACGCCGTTACCTGCTGCTGCCGGGGCTGCGCAGCTCGAACGTGCACGTCTATGACACCCAACCCGACCCCACCACTCCCACCCTGGTCAAGACGATCGACGCCAAGGAACTGGCGGACAAAGCCGGTTACTCCCGGCCGCATACATTGCACTGCGGGCCCGAAGGGATTTTCCTGTCCTGCCTCGGTGGGGTCGACGGCGCCGAAGGGCCGGGTGGGATCGCGCTGCTCGACCACGCCACATTCGACGTGCTGGGCGCCTGGGAACACGACCGCGGGCCGCAGTACCTGGCGTATGACGCCTGGTGGCACCTGAAGCAGAACACGCTGGTCACCAGCGAGTGGGGCACTCCGTCAATGATCGAGGACGGGGTCAACCCAGAGCTGCTACTGGCGAACAAGTACGGCCACGCACTGCACTTCTGGGACCTCGGCGCCGGCAGGCACGTTCAGCGAGTCGACCTGGGCGCGCAGCATCAGATGGTCCTCGAGCTGCGCCCCGCCCACGATCCCGACGCCAGCTGGGGATTCGTCGGTGTTGTCGTGTCCACCCAGGACTTGTCCGCCTCGGTATGGCGCTGGCACCGTGCGGGTGACACCTGGGCGGTCGACAAGGTGATCACCATTCCCGCTGAACCCGCCGACCCCGACCTGCTGCCGCCGGCGCTGAAACCCTTCGGTGCGGTGCCCCCACTGATCACCGACATCAACCTGTCGGTCAACGACCAGCGGCTGTACGTCTCGTGTTTCGGCACCGGTGAACTCAAACAGTACGACGTGTCGGACCCCGCTGCGCCGAAGGAGACCGGATCGGTGCGGTTGGGCGGCATCGTCGGCCGGGTGGCCCATCCGCACCAACCGGACCAGCCACTGGCCGGCGGCCCGCAGATGGTCGAGGTCAGCCGGGACGGCCGGCGGATCTACCTGACCAACTCCCTCTACGGCGCCTGGGACGATCAGTTCTACCCCGACGGCGTCGGCGCGTGGCTGGTCAAGATCGATACCGATTCCACCGGAGCGGGTCTGGCCGTCGATGAAGGTTTCTTTCTGCATGGCGAGGATTTCCGGGGCCTACGAGTACACCAGGTGCGGTTGCAAGGCGGCGACGCCTCCTCGGACTCCTACTGCTACCGCTGATTGCGGACGGAGGCCGGCGGTTTCGCACGGTCGAGCCATCCGTCGAGTGTGGGCGGCGTCCAGGCGTCCAGAGTGTCGAGCAGCCGCGCCGCGTCGGTATCGGCGAGGACGAGGTCGCGGTGCTCGGCACGCACGAACCGCTCGCTGACGGCATGGTCGAAGAACGTGAGCAGCGGGCGGTAGAACTCGGCCACGTTGAGCAACCCGCACGGTTTGCGCTGCAGGCCGAGCTGGGACCAGGTGAGGACTTCAGCGAACTCCTCCAAGGTGCCGTAGCCGCCGGGCAGGGCGACAAAACCGTCGGACAGCTCCGCCATGAGAGCCTTGCGTTCGTGCATGGAGGCGGTGACCCGCAGATCGGACAGCCCGCTGTGGGCCACCTCCTTGCACACCAGTTGCTCAGGGATGACGCCAATGACCTCCCCGCCTGCGGCCAGTACGGTGTCGGCGACCACTCCCATCAGCCCGACGCTCGCTCCGCCATAAACGAGGCGGGTACCCCGAGCGGCGAGCTCGCTGCCCAGCGCCCGCGCTGCCGTGGCGTAATCCGCTCGAGCCCCCGGACGCGAGCCGCTGAACACACAAATGCTGCGCACTCGAGAACTCTACGACCGGACCGCTATTCGGTTCCGAATGGCACTCCGTGCCCGCTTCCAGATCGCGATTCGGCTCCGAATGGCGCCCGAACACGGGAAACGGGCGAACGTTAGCCTCCTAGGGTGGCCACTGCGACCCGGGTTTATGCAGCGCGCGTTGCTGGGCTGCCGGTATTCGGACCCGATGGCGAGCAGATCGGCAAGGTCCGGGATCTGGTTACCGCGCTGCGAATCGGGCCGCGGCCACCGCGGGTGCTCGGGCTGGTGATCGAGCTGGCAATCCGGCAGCGGATCTTCGTCCCGATGCTGCGGGTCAACTCCATCGAACCCGGTGCCGTGGTCCTGGCCACCGGCACGGTGAGCCTGCGCAAGTTCACCCTGCGCCCCAACGAGACCCTGGTGATCGGCGAGATTCT
>CAVQVV010000015.1:0-139398 GCA_963717245.1 uncultured Actinomycetota bacterium
GGATACCCGGGTGCACGTGGCCGCCACCGGGGCGGTCGCGGTGGTGGTGGACGCCGGGATCGAGCAGACCCGTACCCGGGACTGGGTGATCACGAAACTGGCGGTCCGGGAACGCACCGGTCGACTCAGCCGGCGTGGCCCGGTCGAGGTGCTCGGGTGGGATGAGGTCGGGGGGCTGACACTGGCCGAGCTGTCCTCCCGCGGGCAGGGCGCCGAGCAGCTACTCGCCCTCTTCGAGGGGATGCGCGCGGTGGAGGTCGCCAACACGCTGCGCGAGCTGCCCGCCAAGCGCCGTTACGAGGTGGTCGATGCTCTGGACGATGAGCGGCTCGCGGACGTGCTCCAGGAGCTGTCTGAGGACGAGCAAGCTCAGGTGCTCTCCCGGCTGGGCGACGAGCGCGGCGCTGACGTGCTGGAGGCGATGAATCCCGACGACGCCGCGGACCTGCTGGGCGAGCTTCCGCAGACCGATCGGGAGCGATTGCTGCGGCTGATGGCGCCGGAGGAATCTGCACCGGTGCGCCGGCTGCTCACCTACTCTTCGGACACCGCCGGTGGTTTGATGACCCCGGAGCCGGTGGTGCTCACCCCGGATGCCACGGTCGCTGAGGCACTGGCCCGGGCTCGCAATCCCGAGCTGACCCCTGCACTGGCCAGCATGGTGTTCGTCTGCCGCCCTCCCACGGCCACCCCGACCGGGCGCTATCTGGGCTGCGCCCACCTGCAGCGGTTGCTGCGCGAGCCCCCGTCGGACCTGGTGGCCGGCGTGCTGGACGCCGAGCTGGCTCGGCTTGGACCTGAATCAACACTGGCCGAGGTCACTCGGTACTTCGCCGCCTACGACCTGGTCTGCGCACCGGTGGTGGACCCCGAGGACCACCTCCTCGGGGCGGTGAGCGTCGATGATCTGCTGGATGCCGCGCTGCCCGACGACTGGCGGCAGCAGGAGGCCTGGCTCACTCCGGACTGGCCGGGGGAGGTGGCCGATGGCTGAATCACATCGGCAGTACTCGGCAAGCCGGCTGGACTTGCCGCGCGGACCGCGACGACTCGCGCCCAGGATGGACCCGGACGCCTTCGCCCGCTTCTCCGAGCGGATCGCCCGCTTTCTGGGCACCGGCCGATTCCTGGCCGCGCAGACGGTCATCGTCATGGTCTGGATCGCGCTGAACCTTGCGGCCGTGTCGCTGCGCTGGGATCCGTACCCCTTCATCCTGCTCAACCTGGCGTTCTCCACGCAGGCGGCCTACGCGGCGCCGCTGATCCTGCTGGCGCAGAACCGGCAGGACGATCGCGATCGGGTATCACTTGAGGAGGACCGGTCCCGTGCCGAGCGCACCAAGGCCGACACCGAGTACCTGGCCCGGGAACTGGCGGCGCTGCGGATCGCTGTCGGCGAAGTGGTCACCCGAGATTTTCTCCGATCTGAGCTCGCTCGGCTCATCGAGCTCAGAGAACCAGGGGCGCCCGACTCGTCAACGTCGGATCGGACGGGGCCAGATCGGGCGGGATCAGATCGAGCTAGTACATATCGGCGCAGTAAGGGTGGTTGACGCGGGACGCCTAGCATGGCAAGCAGACCCACACCACAACCGGAAAGTCGGTGCCACCCGTGGCCTCCATCCACAGCATCCCGTCCGTCGACGCGGTCAGAGCCGCGCTTGATGGGGTGCACGACCCGGAGATCAACCGCCCGATCACGGAGCTGGGCATGGTCAAGGACGTCACCGTCGACGCCGACGGAACAGCGAAGGTAGCGGTGTGGCTCACCGTCGCCGGCTGCCCCATGCGCGACACCATCACGTCCAGGGTCACCACGGCCGTGGCCGCCGTGCCGGGCATCCGGGACATCAGCGTGGAGCTCGACGTGATGAGCGACGCCCAGCGCACGGCGTTGCGCCAGCAGTTGCGCGGCACCGCCGAGGAGCCCCGGATCCCGTTCGCCGAGCCGGGGTCGCTGACCCGGGTGTACTGCATCGCCTCCGGAAAGGGCGGGGTCGGCAAGTCGTCGGTGACGGTGAACCTGGCGGCCGCGATGGCCGATCGGGGGCTGTCGGTCGGGGTGGTCGACGCCGACATCTACGGCCATTCGGTGCCGGGGATGCTGGGCACCACCGCCCGCCCCACACAGGTCGAAAAGATGATCATGCCGCCGACGGCGTACGGGGTGAAGGTCATCTCGATCGGCATGTTCACCAAGGACAACACCCCGGTCGTGTGGCGGGGACCGATGCTGCACCGGGCGCTGCAGCAGTTCCTCGCCGACGTGTTCTGGGGCGACCTCGACGTGCTGCTGCTCGACCTGCCGCCGGGCACCGGCGATATCGCCATCTCGGTAGCGCAGCTGATACCCACCGCGGAGATCCTTGTGGTCACCACACCGCAGCGGGCCGCCGCCGAGGTGGCGCAGCGGGCCGGCGCGATCGCTCTGCAGACCCGCCAACGGCTGATCGGCGTGGTGGAGAACATGTCGTGGTTGGAGATGCCCGACTGCTCACGCAGTTACCTCTTCGGTTCCGGCGGGGGTCAGGTGGTCGCCGATTCGCTGACCCGCTTACTGGGGAGTGACGTTCCGCTGCTGGGTCAGGTGCCGCTGGATCCCCGGCTGCGCGAGACCGGCGACGCCGGCATCCCCCTGGTACTGACCGATCCCACCGCGCCGGCCGCGGTGGTGCTGCGCGAGATTGCCGACCGGCTCGCCACCCGCTCGCGCGGCCTGGCGGGGCGACTGCTCTCGGTGAGCCCCACCTCTCGCTGACCAGTCAGGTGGCGTCGGGGTCGAACGGTGCGCGCTCGCCTGGCTGCAACGGCCGGTAAACCGGGGTGCCCCGACCGGTCGGGGCGGCATAGCCGTTCTGTTTGACCGCACCAGTTTCGGGGACACCGCCGAAGGGAGGGTCGCTCAGATCATCGAAGAGGTGGCGGGTGAGCGCGCTTGTCGGATTGAACTTACGCGGGTTGAACCCACCCAGTCCCCGTAGATCTTCCAGGGGAGCCCTGAGTTCGTCGAATTCCGGGCCCAGCTCGGAGCGCAGCTGCTCGCGGGCCCCATTGGCGTACTCCCGGACCTGGCGCACGGTACGGCCCAGCCACGCCGCCGCCGACGGCAGACGTTCCGGCCCTAAGATCAACAATCCGGCGACGATGAGAATCAGGAACTCTCCCCAGCCGATGTTGAACATCCGCACGCACCTCCTTCGCCAACCCGGCCAACGACCCAGCCTAGCTGCCGGTCCGAAGATCCGCTGATTCCCCGACGACTGCGATGGCGAAACCGTCGTAGCCCTTGGCGCCCACCGTCTGGATGGCCGTCGCGCTCACCGATGGATCCGCGGCCATCACGTCATTGAGCCGACGCACGCCCTGCACATCACGGTCCTCGCTCTGCTCGTCCAGCACTTTTCCTTCCCGCACCACGTTGTCCACGATAATGACGCCACCAGGCCTGGTCAGGCGCATCGACCAGGTGAAGTAGTCGGCGTTGTGCTGCTTGTCCGCGTCGATGAACACCAGGTCGAACAACTCGCCCTCAATGTCCTCGGCCAGTAGCGGCAACGTGTCCAGCGCCGCACCGACCCGCACGTCCACCAGGTCGGCCAGACCAGCCCGGGCGATGTTCGCGCGGGCCACCTCAGCATGGCGCTGCTGGTACTCCAAGGTGATCACGCGGCCGTCCGAGGGAAGCGCCCTGGCCAGCCAGATCGTGCTGTACCCACCGAGCGTGCCGACCTCCAGGATTCGGCGCGCTTTCATCATCCTGGCGAGCAGGTTGAGCAGCTTTCCCTGCGCAGGTGACACAGCAATGGCCGGCAGTCCTGCCGCCGCACTGGCCGCGAGCGCGGCATCCAACGCCTCGTCGGGTTCGAGGAGCGCGCCGGTGATGTAGTCGTCGACCGCTGTCCACTGCTGCTGGGTCATGGCGTCCTCACTGCCGTTGTGGGCTACCCCTCAACCATGCTGCCGCAACCACCTAGCGCTCGGGGCCGCGGGCGCGCAGGTCGTCGACGGTTGACATCGCCTGCTTGAGCTCACCGAGCCACTGCTGGGCATGCTCGCCGACCAGCCGCACCGCCCAAGCCAGTGCTTCCGACCGGGACCGCGCCACCCCGGCGTCGACCAGGGTGTCCAGCACCAGCCGCTCGGGTTGCCGCAGTCGAGTCATGACCGGTACTGACAGCGTCGTGAACATCTCCTCGGTGCCACCGAGCCGGGCGCCCCACGCCACCTTGCGCCGGTAACGGTGCTCGGCCTGCCGAGCGATCTCGACCCGCTCATCGCGGGAATCCTCGCGGAACCGGCTGATCCGGCCGGCCTCGGCTGCCGCACGCTCGGCGTCATCGGTGAACTCGTCGCCCAGCCCGGGCAGCTCACCCACGACGATGATCTCCTCGCGGTCCGCGCTGACCTCGACCTCACCGGTGAACCAGCCATCGGGCAACCGCCCCGCAAACCACGCCTTGGCGTCGTCAGCTGCCGGCAGGTCAGCCTGCTGCCACCCGCCACGACCCTGCCACCGGCCATCGGAGCGCACCGCGTGCGGCCGTCCCCGTCCCACCATGACATCATCCCTTCGCTAGCCGTGCACATTAATTACAATATTACACCCAGCGGGATCGCTGCAGCGCTGCGCTACCGGGCAGTGATCACGGTTGGGTCGAGCGGCCGCGGATGCCTCCTCAGCGCGCGCCGAGGCGCGCGAGCAGATCGGCCGCGTGGAGACAGTCAGCGTGGGACGCCCCGCTGTGTTAACTGCTCCGGAGCTGAGCCTGCAGATCCTCAACGGAGGTCACTGGACGATCGCAGACGAAGCCGTGGCAGACATAGGCCGCCGGGACGCCGTCCATCAGGTCACGACCCGCCAGCATCGGGGCGTTCGCACCCGGCTCGCCGGCCAGCACGACAGCGCCGCCAGGCGCGGCCCACCGAGCCGCCCCCTTGAGCGCCACCCGGGCCGCGTCCCCGGCAGGGCCGATCACGGCAATCTGCACCGGCCCCTGCGCCAGCGCCTCAGCGGCGGTCAGCCAGTGCCCGGCCGCCTGCGGCGCCTTGGCCAGCACCGATCCGGCGCGCGCCACCGAGGACTCGGCCGCGGCACGATAGGACTCCGCGCCAGTCAGCGCCGAGGCAGTGACCAGCGCCGCGGCCAACGCCGAGGCGCCCGCCGGGGTGGCGTTGTCGGTCGGGTTGGTAGGGCGACGGTACAGCGCCTCCGCATCGCTGGCGGTATCGAACCAGGCGCCGGGATGGGCCGAGTCGCCGAAATGCTTCTGGGCAATCTCCAGCACCGGCAGCGCAGCCTGCAACCAGCGGTCCTCGCCAGTGACCTGGTGCAGTGCGAGCAGGCCCTCGATCAGCCAGGCGTGGTCGGCCAGCACTCCGGCTGCCTGGCCCACCGCGCCGTCCCGCGAGCTGCGCCGCAGTCGACCGTTGACCATATGAGTGCCCAGCATCAGCTCCGCTGCGGCAGCCGCCGCCGCGATCCATTCGGGACGGCCGCACACACCGCCGGCCTCAGCCAGGGTGGTGATCGCCATCCCGTTCCACTCGGTGACCACCTTGTCGTCCCGGCCGGGCTGCGGGCGGGTGGCCCGGGCAGCGAGCAGCGCGGTGCGTACCCGCTCCCAGCGCTGTGCGTCATCGGGCTCAGCCGGTAGCTGCAACACCGACGCACCGTGCTCGAAGGTTCCGGCCTTGGTCACGGTCAGCAGCTCCGCCGCCCAGTGGCCGTCAGCTGACCCGAGAACCTCGATGAGCTGCTCCGGCGTCCACACGTAGGTGGCGCCCTCCACGCCGGCGGTATCGGCATCCAGCGACGCCGCGAAACCACCCTGCGCGGTACCCAAGCCGTCGAGCAGGAAGGTCGCTGTCTGCTCGGCCACCCGTCGGGCGCTCGCCGATCCGGTCAGCCGGGCCAGGTGGGTGTAGGCCCGCAGCAGCAGGGCGTTGTCGTAGAGCATCTTCTCGAAATGCGGCACCACCCACGCGGCGTCGACGCAGTAGCGCGCGAATCCACCGGCAAGCTGGTCATACATCCCGCCGCGGGCCATCGCCTCGCAGGTGCGCTCGGCCATGGACAGGGCGCGCTTCGAGCCGGTCCGCTCGTGGTTGCGAAGCAAGAACTCCACCAGCATTGACGGCGGGAACTTCGGAGCACCACCGAACCCGGCGTGCTGGTAGTCGAACTCGGCGGCCAACTTGTCGACCGCGTCAGCCAATACCTGGGCGTCCACCGTGGACTCAGCCAGCGGCGCAGCCCGTTCGGCGAG
Organism: uncultured Actinomycetota bacterium; assembly: GCA_963717245.1. Taxonomy (GTDB): domain Bacteria; phylum Actinomycetota; class Actinomycetes; order Mycobacteriales; family Pseudonocardiaceae. The sequence goes on from CAVQVV010000015.1 coordinate 6,267, forward strand.
CTGCTTGGCTATGCGCCTGGCAGCATCGCGGACCTGGTCACCGCGTTGGGCCCAGGCCTGGTGCACGGCGATGAGCAGCTCGGGGAAGCCGGGCAAACCGTGCCGGGGAGAGGGCGGGAAGTAGGTGCCGCAGTGGAACGGCTCTCCGGTGGGGGTGAGGAAGCAGGTCATCGGCCAACCACCGTGACCGGTGATGGCCTGGGTCGCCTCCATGTAGATGGCGTCGACGTCGGGCCGCTCCTCGCGATCCACCTTGATGTTGACGAAATTGGCGTTCATCACCGCAGCGATGTCCGGATTCTCGAAGGACTCATGGGCCATCACGTGACACCAGTGGCAGGCGGCGTAACCGATGGACAGCAATACCGGGACGCGGCGCCGAGCCGCCTCGGCGAACGCCTCCTCGCACCACGGCCACCAGTCGACCGGGTTGGTGGCATGCTGCAGTAGGTACGGGCTGGTGGAGCTCGCAAGCCGGTTCGCCATGTCGGTTATCCTCCCTGGCCCGCCGGCAATGCGGAACCATTACTCCTCACGCGGTGGACTACCGGAATCGCGCTCGAAGGACTCCGGGACCCGGCGCAGGTGCTTGTTCATCGAACGCACTAGCAACGCCACGGCCAGGAAGAACAGCAGCAGCACCACCAAACCGACCGGCGCGGCCTTGCCGAAATCCTCGCCCTGCCCACCCGGGTCTGCCGGCGGCCTAGGAGGCGGGGCAAGCACTCCGAACCCGGTGACAGCCGAGAAGTCAGTGATCTCACTGGGCAACGAGAGCATCATGCGTGCACCCGCTCCCGGACACCGGAGAACAGATCGTCCTCGGGCAGGGTGGTGTCCACCAGCGAACGGGCCAGCTCGTATTCCTCGGTCGGCCACAGCTGAGCCTGGAGTGCGTGCGGCACCACAAACCACCGGCTCGCCGGGTCGATCTGCGTCGCATGCGCCCGCAGCGCGTCATCGCGAACCGGAAAATAGTCCGCGCACTGGACCCGAGTGGTCACCCGCTCCAGGATGTCCGGCAGCGCCGGATCCCACTTCGCCAGCCACTCGCCGAACGGCGATTCCGAACCAGCGGCAAGCAATGCATCGTGCATCAGCTGCATTCGCTTGCGGGAGAAGCCGTGCAGGTAGTACAGCTTCAACGGCTGCCACGGCAACCCGGCGCCAGGGAAACGTTCGGGGTCCCCGGCGGCATCGAAGGCAGCGACCGAGACCTCGTGGCAACGGATATGGTCGGGGTGCGGGTAGCCGCCCTTCTCATCGTAGGTCACCACCACATGCGGCCGGAATTCCCGCATCACCCGCACCAAATCCTCGGTAGGAACCTCCAGCGGCACCGCCGCGAAGCATCCTTCCGGCAGCGGCGGCTTCGGGTCGCCCTCGGGTAGCCCGGAGTCCGGATAACCCAGCCAGCGGTGCTGCACGCCCAGAATCTGCGCTGCACGGGCCATCTCCTGGCGGCGAACCGCGCTCATTGCGGCCGGGTGCGTCGCCAGATCTGCCGGCTCGAACGACGGGTTCAAGATGCTGCCGCGCTCTCCGCCGGTACAGCTGATCACCATCACATGGTGGCCCTCGGCGACATATCGGGCCATCGTCGCGGCGCCCTTGCTCGACTCGTCATCGGGATGCGCATGCACCGCCATCATTCGCAGCTGCTCAGCCATGGACGCCTGCTCATCCCTCCTCCACCGCCGGTTGGGCGGGCTGCCCGGGCGGTGGGAATACTCCCCAGTATGGACCCCGGTCCTTACCCCCCGGTCCATCGAGGAGGTACAACGCCGTGACCGCTCGCCAGCTTCCCGAGGGTCGCTACGGTCGCAGGACCGGCCACAGCCGCCGTTGGGCCGCACCGGCAGGGCTGCTGCTCGCGGTGCTCGCCGGCCTCGCGATCGCGGTGATCGGCTACCGCAACCTCGGTACCACGCCGATACAGACGCAGACGCTGGGCTTCACCCTGTTGCCCGGCAATGCTGTGCAACTGCGGCTGACCGTGATCCGCAACGATCCCGCGCACCCTGCAGTGTGCATCGTCCGAGCCCGCTCCCGAGATGGCGAGGAGACCGGGCGCAAGGAGCTCTACGTGCCCCCGGCCGCCGGGCCGATTGTGCTCTCCACTGTGGTGCTGACGTCCCGGCCTCCGGTCATCGCCGAGGTCTTCGGGTGCTCGTATCAGGTGCCGGCCTACCTAGATCCAGCCCCGAAATACTGACTTGGGAAGGCCGCTGAGCAGGCACGATCCCAATCCAGTCACCCATTAGGCTGAGGCCGAACCGGACACCTCGTGTTACGGTGGGGAGTGTGCACGGCCCCGGGGCAGGGCCGTGTTTTTCCGTTCCGGCCGCTGGCTGCGACGTCAGCGGCGCGGTTCGGTCCGCCCCGCGGAGGCTTACGTGGGATCAGGAGGAGTAGTGATGACTGTGAGCGAGACTCAGGTAGCCTGGTTGACCCAGGAAGCCTACAACCGGCTCAAGCAAGAACTCGACGAGCTGGTTGCGAACCGCCCAGTCATTGCCGCTAAGATCAACGACGCCCGCGAGGAGGGCGACCTCAAGGAGAACGGTGGTTACCACGCCGCCCGGGAAGAGCAGGCGCAGCTAGAGGCCCGGATCCGCCAGCTGCAAGAACTACTGCGAGTCGCCAAAGTCGGCGAGGCCCCGGCCGAAGCGGGGATCGCTGCGCCCGGGATGGTCGTCACGGTCCGCTATCAGGGCGACGACGAGATCGAGACCTTCCTACTCGGCTCGCTTGAGGAAGTCGCGGCCGGGGACTTAGAGGTCTACTCGCCCAACTCTCCGCTGGGTAAAGCGATCATCGGCGCGCATGAGGGCGAGGACCGCCACTACGAACTGCCAAACGGCGGTTTGATGACTGTCGCCGTCGTGAAAGCCGAGCCCTTTCGGCGCTGACAGTCCGAAGTCAGACAGCACCGTCAGCCCGTCACCTGGTAGCCCGCGGCGCTGAGGTCGGCAACGAGTTGCGCGCAGTGTTCCGGACCGCGCGTCTCCAGGCTCAGCGCGACGACCGCATCGCCAACCGCAAGGCTTCCAGCGATCCGGGAATGCGCAACGTCGACCACGTTGGCACCTGAATCACCGACTCGGGCCAACAACGTGGCGAGCTCACCCGGCCGATCTGGGACGGTTACTCGCAATGCGAGGAACCGTCCGCCCGCGGTCAGGCCGTGCCGGATGAGGTGCATCAGGAGTAGTGGATCTACGTTGCCCCCGGACAGCACGGCGCCGACCGGACCCGGAAAACGCTTGGTCGATTCCAGCAGGGCCGCGACGGCGGCGGCGCCGGCAGGCTCGACGAGCATCTTGGCCCGCTCCAGGCACAGCAGCACCGCTTGGGACAGCGACTCCTCCCCCACCGTCACTATCCCATCGACCAGGGCGGACACCTGGGCGAAGGTCACCGCACCCACTTCGGAGACCGCGATGCCGTCGGCCATCGTGTGCTGCTTGCGCAGCCGGACCGGTGTCCCGGCGGCCAGCGAGGGGGGCCAGACCGCGGCTCCCTCGGCCTGCACACCGATCACTGTCACGTCGGGTTTGATGCCCTTGACGGCGGCGGCGATCCCACCGAGCAATCCCCCGCCGCCGGTCGGGACCAGGACGGTCGCGACGTCGGGCAGCTGCTCGAGCAACTCCAGGCCCACCGTGCCCTGGCCGGCGACCACGTCCGGGTGGTCGAAGGGATGGATGAACACCGCCCCGGTGTCCTGGGCAAAGGCTCGCGCAGCAGCCAGCGACTCCTCGACGGCGTCGCCGACGAGATGCACCTGCGCTCCGTAGCCGCAGGTGGCGGCGACCTTGGGCAGTGCCGCGGTCACCGGCATGTACACCGTTGCCCTGGTGCCCAGTATCGCGGCCGCCAACGCCACGCCTTGCCCATGGTTGCCTGCGCTGGCGGCCACCACGCCCCGGGCCCGCTGCGCTGCGGACAGGGCCTGGATCCGGACGTAGGCCCCTCGAATCTTAAACGATCCGGTGCGCTGCAGATTCTCGCATTTGAAATAAACCGGGACTGCGCAGTGCTGCTCGAGCACTGCCGAATGCTGCACCGGCGTGCGCCGGACGACGCCGTGCAGCGTCTCCCGGGCGGCTCTGATCTCCTCGATGCCGACCAGGTCCATAGCCGACGATCCTGCCAGCGCCACGGCTGCGCGGCCGACGCCGTGCCGGAGTAGGGTCGACAGGAATCATGGGAGGTGGGATGGCCCGCCGCTGGATGCCGGTCGTGGTCACGGCTGGGGTAGCTGCACTGCTCGCCGGTGCCGCCGTGGTCACCGCGGACCAGGCGGGCTGCGCCGAGCCGGGAAGCTACGTGGCGGCGCCCGGTGGCATGCAACTCGTCGGCGGATGCCTCAACAACGCCGACCTACCGGTGGCGCCGCCGCCCCTGAAGCAAACCCCACAACAGACGAGCCGCTTAGGCGACTAACGCGCTAGCCGAGCGCAGTGCGGATGTCCTCGACGAGGTCTTCGGCGTCTTCGATGCCTACTGACAGCCGGATCAGGTCGGCGGGTACTTCTAGCTGGGTTCCGGTGGTGGAGGCGTGCGTCATGCGCCCGGGATGCTCGATGAGGGACTCCACGCCACCCAGCGACTCGGCCAGGGTGAACACCTGGGTCCGCGCGCAGACCGCCAACGCCGCCGCTGCGCCACCCCGCACGGTGAACGAGACGATCCCACTGAACCGGCGCATCTGCTTGGCGGCGATCTCGTGGCCACGGTGGGTGGCCAAACCGGGGTAGCGCACGCCGGTGACGGCCGGGTGCGCCTGCAGCGCCGCGACGACCCGCTCGGCGTTGTCGCAGTGTCGCTCCATCCGCACCGCCAGGGTCTTCATCCCGCGCAGGGTCAGCCAGGCGTCGAACGGCCCAGGCACTGCCCCGGCGCCGTTCTGCAGGAAGGCGACCTGCTCGTCCAACTCGTCGTCATCGGTGATCAGCGCGCCGCCGATCACGTCGGAGTGGCCGCCGAGGTACTTGGTGGTCGAGTGCAGCACCACATCCGCGCCGAGCGCCAGGGGGGTCTGCAGATAGGGCGTAGCGAAGGTGTTGTCCACTACCAGGCGGGCACCGGCCTCGTGCGCGATGGCCGCCAGCGCCGCGATGTCGACAATGTTGAGCAGCGGGTTGGTGGGGGTTTCGCACCACACCAACCGGGTGTTCGGGCGCATCGCGGCCCGCACGGCGTCGAGATCGGACTGCCCGATGGCGGTGTGCTCGATCCCCCAGTGCCGGAACACCTTGTCGATCAGGCGGAACGTGCCGCCGTAGGCGTCGTCGGGGATGACGAGGTGGTCACCTGGCCGGCAGGTCGCCCGCAGCAGCGCGTCGGTGGCCGCCATCCCGGATGCGAAGGCCCGCCCGTGCAGCCCTACCTCCAGCGCGGCCAAGCAGGTCTCCAACGCGGTACGGGTCGGGTTGCCCGTGCGGGCGTACTCGTAGCCCTCACGTAGCCCGCCGACACCATCCTGAACGAAGGTGGAGGTGGCATGGATCGGCAGGATCACCGACCCGGTATAAGGATCCGGGTCCTGACCGGCATGGATAGCACGGGTCGCAAAGCCTGTCACCCGACCAGCCTACGGTGTTTCCCTTTGGCGTCCCAGCAACGCCTCAGTGCCCAGCCAGGAAACCCAAGACATCTTGGCGGGTGACCACTCCCGCCGGTTTGCCGTCGATCAACACCATGGCGCCGTCGGCGGTGGCCAATGCTCGCATCAAAGATCCGATCGGCTCGCCCGCCCCGATCGTCGGCAGCGGTGGCGCCATGTGCGCCTCAATCCGGTCGGTGAGCTGGGCCTCGCCGGCGAACAGAGCCTGCAGCACGGTGCGCTCGCTGACCGAGCCGATCACCTCGGCAGCCATCACCGGCGGCTCGGCGGCCACCACCGGAAGCTGCGAGACCCCGAACTCGCGCAGGATCATCACCACCTCGGCGACCGTTTCGTTGGGATGGGTGTGCACCAGCTTGGGCAGCGCGCCGTCCTTGCCGACCAGCACATCGGCGACCGTCGCTCCGGAGGAGTCCGGGGGCAGGAAACCGTAGGTAGCCATCCAGGTGTCGTTGAAGACCTTGCCGAGGTAACCCCGACCACCATCGGGCAGCAACACCACGACCACTGAGCCGGGATCGACCCGGGCTGCGACCCGTAGCGCGCCCACCACAGCCATCCCGCAGGACCCGCCCAGCAGCAACCCGTCCTCGCGGGCCAGCCGCCGGGTCATGAGGAAGGACTCGGCATCGGAGACCGGAATCACCTCATCGCAGATGGTCGGGTCGAAACAACGGGGCCAGAAGTCCTCCCCGACACCTTCCACCAGGTAGGGCCGGCCGCTGCCACCCGAGTACACCGAGCCCTCCGGATCGACACCGACCACCCGTACCTGCCCGTCGCTGACCTCCTTGAGGTAGCGCCCGGTCCCGGAGATCGTCCCACCGGTGCCGATGCCGGTCACGAAATGCGTGATGCGCCCCTCGGTTTGCGCCCACAGTTCCGGACCGGTGCTGTGGTAATGACTGGCCGGGTTCTCCGGGTTGGAGTACTGGTCGGGCTTCCAGGCGCCGTCGATCTCCTTGGCCAACCGGTCGGACACCGAGTAATAGGAGTCGGGGTGGCCGGCCAGGACCGCGGTGGGACACACCACCACCTCGGCGCCATAGGCCTTGAGCACGTCGACCTTGTCCTGGCCGACCTTGTCGGGGCAGACGAACAGGCAGCGGTACCCCTTGCGTTGAGCGACCAGCGCCAGCCCCACGCCGGTGTTGCCGGACGTCGGCTCCACGATCGTGCCGCCTGGCCGCAGCTCACCGGATCGCTCCGCCGCTTCGATCATTCGCAAGGCAATCCGGTCCTTCACACTGCCGCCCGGATTGAGGTACTCCACCTTGGCCAGCACCAGCGGTGCGACATTCTCGGCGACCGCACGCAGCCGGACCAGTGGGGTGTTGCCGACCAGATCGACGATGTGCTCGGCGTAGTGCACGAGGTTCTCCTGGCGAAATAGGGCGGGTCGCTCGCTGACAGCGCGCTGCCCAGCTTCAGGGCGTATATCAGAGTATGGGGGTCACTCTGCGCAGCGCGGCGTCGAGGAGGTCTTCAGCGATGCACCCTCTGTTTCGAACGACGGCCGTCGCGATCGGTGCTACCGGCGCGACGATCTGGGCCGCCTACGGGATGCTCAGCCAGCAGGGCCGGCGGGCTCGTCGCGACATCATGATCCCGGGCTGGATTCCCTTCCGGGCGGACGGGCTGTATCTGCCGGACGGGACCGGCCCGCATCCCCCGTCAGCACCTGTACTCGACGTGCTGCGCTTAACCATGCTGGGCGACTCCTTGGCGGCCGGCCTCGGCGTGGATCGACCCGAACAGCTGCCCGGGGTGGTGCTGGCCCGCGGTCTGGCCAGGCAGGCCGGCCGGCCGGTGCAGCTGGACACCCTGGCGCTCTGCGGCTGCACGAGCCGCCGGCTGGCCGGGCAGGTGGACGCCGCCCTGATCGATCCTCCGCACGCGGCTCTGATCATGATCGGTGCCAATGACGTGACCCGGCGGATTCCGCCATGGGAATCGGCGAGACTGCTCGGCGACGCGGTGTCGAGGTTGCGTGCCGAAGGCACCACAGTGGTCGCCGGAACCTGCCCGGATCTCGGCACGATCCGGCGGATCCCGCAGCCGCTGCGGGCCATCGCCCACACCTTCAGCTGGGCGTTGGCCTACCTGCAGCGTGACGCGGTACGCCAGGCAGGTGGTCTACCGGTGCCGCTGGCCCAACTGCTCGCCCGGGACTTCCGCAGGCAGCCCGACATCCTTTTCGGCCGGGACCACTATCACCCTTCGACCGCCGGCTACGACGCCGTCTGCGCTGTGCTGCTCCCCGTGCTGTGCTCGGAGTGCCGCAACGGCCGCGCTAACTACTCGCGGAAGTAAGACAGCAGCCGCAGGATCTCCAGGTACAACCAGACCAGGGTCACGGTGAGCCCGAAGGCGATGTACCACGCCGTCTTCTCCGGTGCACCGGCCCGGATGGCCGCGTCGGCAGCGTCGAAGTCGAGCAGGAGACTGAATGCCGCTATCCCGATGACGACCAGGCTGAAGACGATCGCCAGTGGTCCGCCGTCGCGCAGGTGCAGGCCACCGGGGATGAAGAAGTTCGCGATGAGGTTCACGATCATCAGGCCGACAACCCCGATCAGCGCGCCGGTTATCCACTTGGTGAACCGTGGGGTGACCTTCACCGCGCCGGTCTTGTAGACCACCAGCATCCCGACGAACACCAGCACCGTGCCAGTGATCGCCTCCAGTACGAGGGAGTTGCTGCCCGTCCGGGCTTCCACGTACTGGCCGATGGCACCACTGATGCCACCGAGAAAGACGCCCTCGACAGCGGCATAAGCCAGGATCAGCGGCGGGCTGACCAGCTTCTTGAAGATGACCACCATCGCGAGCACGAAGCCGATCAGAGCGGCCGGCAGGGCGAGCCCCCACAAGCCGCTGAGATAGGTGGCCGTTCCGGTGGCGATCAGTACCGCCAGCGTTATGCCGGTCTTAGTGACCACGTCATCGACGGTCATCGGCCGGCTCATGGCGGGTAGGGCGCCGCCGTATCGGGGGTCAGCGCCCGGGAAGCGGGTCGGAGCCGAGTTGAACCCCGCATAGCCGCCGCCCCCAGTGGGAAGACTGCGGAATGCGGGATTGCTAGTGGTGCGCACCGTGTTCCTCCAGGTCGACGTTGCAGGCCGTCACCAGGTTCAACGCGCCCGCGGCGGGTCGGGTTCCCGGCCCGATAAGTCGGACCCTACCCCGCGTGCGAACCTGCCAGCAGGCGAGCACGGGCGCTACGCGTTACTGTGCGCGAAGACAGCGGCCGGACCTGGAGCAGCACGGAGGCGGCGATGGACTGGTGGGGCTGGGTGATCGTCGGGGGCGTCATTCTGGTGCTGCTGATCGTGTTCGCCATCGTTGTCCAGCGCAAGCGGCGGCGTGGCGGCGTGATCGGGCTCAGCGACCAGGGCCGCAGCGATGCCCGCAGGGGTGACTCACGGTGACCGCGTCAACGCCCATGTTGCTGTTGCGCGCCAGTGAGTTGACCGGGCGTCCGGTGGTCACCCTGAGCGGCGAACTGGTCGCCGAAATCAAAGACGTCGTCTTCGAACGCACCGGCGGTCGCATCGCCGGTTTCACCTTGCGCAATCCGGGATTGTTCAGCCGGACCCGCAAGGATTCGCTGCCGTGGGACGGGGTGCACGGGGTGGGCCGCGACGCCGTGATGGTGTCCGACGACACCGTGTTCATCGCAGCCAAGGAGCTCGCACCGCGCAAGCAGGCCCGCCAAGCGGACGTGCTGCAGGACCGGGTGCTCACCGACAACGGACGCGACCTCGGACGCGTGGTGGACGTGGTGCTGCACAGCGAGGCGGGTCTGAACGTGGTCGGCTACGAGGTGGAGGCCAGCGAGGCGCTCGGCACCGAGGGCCGCCATGTCTTCATCCCGCTGCCCGACACCGTGGCAGTCTCCGGCGAGAACCTCATCGTGCCCGCAGCGGCCGCCGAGTTCGTCTCCGAGGACCTGGCCGGCTTCGGCGCGGCCGTCGGCGCCTTCCGGGCCCGGTTACGAGAGGGGGCCGGCTGATGCTGTTCAGCCAGGCGCGTAAGCGCGATGTGGTGAACACCGCCACCGCGACCCGGGTGGCCCGGGTGGACGGCTTCGTCGTGCTGCCCGGTCCAGCCAGGGTGGCGCTGCTGCGATTGGGCAAAGTCAGCGGTGCCGGAACCCTGCTCAGTTGGGATGACGTGCGGGGCTTCGGGCCCGACGCGGTGACGATCGACACCGACGCAGTGATCCGGCCGGCCCGCAACAGCCTAGAACAGCGGGCCGAGGACAACGACCTGGAAATTCTGGGCAAGCGGGTGCTCACGGAGCGGGGCACGGAGCTCGGCCAGATCACCGACGTCGACTTCGACCCAGAGACCGGCGCGGTCACCACGCTGCTCACCAAGACCGAAACCATCATCGGGCAGCGGCTGATCGGTCTGGGCGGTTACGCGGTCGTCGTATCAGCCTAGCTCGACTACCGTGCTATCCGGCGCTATACGGACGCATCGAGTTGCACGTTGACCCAGACCGTCTTGCCATCTGCGTGCTCGTCCACTCCCCAGCTCCGAGACAACGCGGCTATCAGATGCAGACCGCGGCCGCGGAAGGCGCCGATGTCTATCGGTCGTGGCCGTGGGACAGGTGTCCGGCTGTAGTCCCGGACCGAGACCCGAAGCGCCGATCCGGTGCAGGTGAGGGTGAGCCGGCTGGAGGTGCAGGCATGTTCAACAGCATTGCTCACCAGCTCGTTCGACAGCAGTTCAGCGGTTTCCCGAACGGCCAGCGGCACTGACCAGACATCGCAGGCCTCGCGGACGAACAGTCGTGCGGTTCCCGGAGCAGCGTTGTGCATCGGCAGGTCGCGGTGGCGTCGCACATGGGGCGGCCGGCGCTCCAAGAGGGCCCGCGCCGCCGCGAGGTCGACGGCTAACTGCACGGTGTCAGGTATTCGCCCGGCGAAAAGCATCGTGCGCATGGCAGCGTCGGCGCCGAACAGGACCAGCCGCGCAGCCGGCCACCCGCCGGCAACGGCCAGCGCGGTCGGGAAGACGGTGACGAAGGCACTCTGGTGCGAGCGCAGGCGGGAGAGATCGATCACCACCCGGCCGGTGCCGAGCAGCGTTTTGACGGTCGTCTCCCGGATCCGGGGCACATTTCGCAGTGATAACCGGCCCCGAAGCCGGATGAGGACGTGGTCGAGCCCCTGGTGAACGCTAACCAGGAGATCCTCCGGCATCGCTGCACCCCATCTGCTCGACATACTCTGCTCGACATAGTGGGATCTCACTAGTGAAACACGTTTCGGCCTGATCTGCCTGCCGGCTGCCCGGCTGGTGCCCGGGCCGTGGGAAGGCCATGCTGACACGTATGCCTGCGCAGCGCGGAGCCGGCGTCGTCGCGATCGGCGCCTCCGCTGGTGGCGTGGAAGCCCTTCGGGCGGTGGTCGGGGGTTTGCCACCCGAGCTGCCGGCGGCCGTGCTGGTGGTGTTGCACATTCCCCGGTACGCGCCGAGCGCGCTACCGGGCATCTTGGACCGCTCCGGGCCGCTACCCGCAGTGCCGGCCACGCATGGCGTCCCGGCGCGGCCGGGCACGATCTATGTGGCGCCGGCTGATCATCATCTGCTGCTTCGTGATGGACACCTACAGCTCTCGGTCGGCCCCACCGAGAACGGGCACCGGCCAGCGATCGATCCGCTGTTTCGCTCCGCTGCACGGGCGTTCGGTCCTGGCGCCATCGGGGTTGTGCTGTCGGGCACCCGGGACGACGGAGCCGCGGGACTGACCGCGATCGCCGAGCAGGGTGGACAGGCGATTGTGCAGGACCCCGACGAGGCATTGCATCGGTCGATGCCGGCGCACGCGCTGGAGCAGGTTGCCGGTGCCCATGTACTCCCCGCGGCGAAGATCGGCGCGCTGCTCGGGGAACTGGTCCGGGCCGGCGCGCCGCCACTCACGCAGGCGCCACCGGACCCGCAACTTGTCGCGGAGAACGACATCGCCGCGCTGGGGTCGGTGACCAGTGACGCGATGCCGTCGGCACGACCGTCGGGATTCTCCTGTCCGAGCTGTCACGGTGTGCTGTTCGAGCTGGACGGGGAACCCGCGCCGCGCTATCGCTGCCGGGTCGGCCACGCGTGGTCACCGGGAAGTTTAGCCGCCGAGCAAGCCGCCGCGGTGGATCAGGCGCTGTGGGTCGCGTTGCGGACACTGGAGGAGAACGCCGCCATGGACCTTCGGCTGGCCGAGGTCGCCGAAGGACGCCAGCGGCGGCGCGCGGCCGCGCTTTACCGGCGACGGTATGAGTGCAGCAAGGCGGAGAGCGGGCGGTTACGGGAGCTGATCGGGCGGGTTAGCGCCGCTCTCGAAGGCTCAGCGCAACAAGCCTGAGCTAGGCTTTTCGTGCTCCGGAGTGAGCAGGTGGAGGCGAGAAGCGTGTCGGAACCCCATGCTTCGTTCGAGACGTTGCTGTTGTACCTCAAGGAGAGTCGCGGTTTTGACTTCACCGGTTACAAGCGCCCCAGCCTGACCCGGCGAGTGGACCACCGGATGGCCGAAGTCGGAGCCGGTGACTACGCCGAGTACCTGGAGTACCTGGAGATGCATCCCGAGGAGTTCACCGCGCTGTTCAACACGATTCTGATCAACGTGACGAGCTTCTTCCGGGATCCCGAGGCGTGGGAGTACCTGCGCGCGGAGATCCTGCCGCGGCATGCTGGCGGCCAAGGCGCCGGACGGGCCGATCCGGGTGTGGAGCGCCGGCTGCGCCTCCGGGCGAGGAGGCGTACACGCTGGCGATCGTTCTGGCCGAGGCGCTCGGCGTCGAGGAGTTCCGGCGAGCGCGTCAAGATCTACGCCACCGACGTGGACGAGGAAGCGCTCACCCAGGCCCGGCAGGCGACCTACGACGAGCGGCGAGGTCGCGCGCCGTCCCGGCCGAGCTGCTGGAACGCTACTTCGATCAGGTCGGCGGCCGGTACGTCTTCCACAAGGATCTGCGGCGCTCGGTCATCTTCGGTCGCAACGATCTGGTGCAGGACGCGCCGATCTCGCGGATGGACCTGCTGGTGTGCCGCAACGCGCTGATGTATTTCAATGCCGAGACGCAGGCGCGGATCCTGTCCCGGTTGCACTTCGCGCTGACGCCGGCCGGGGCTGCTGTTTCTGGGTAAGGCCGAGATGCTGCTGTCGCATACCGAGCCTGTTCCAGCCGCATCGACCTGAAGCGCCGGGTCTTCCGCAAGGTGCCGCAGCGACGGCACTGCGCGACGTGCCGAGGCGGCGCTGCCGCCGGCCAGGCCCGTGATGGGCGGGCTGGACCTGCTGCGCCACGCTGCGCTGCTGGCCAGCCCGGTGGCCCAGGTCGTCGTCGACCGCGGACGGCCTGATCGCGCTGTGCAACCGGCAGGCCGAGGCGCTGTTCGGCTATCCGGCCGCGACGTCGGGCCGGCCGTTGCAGGACCTGGAGCTGTCCTACCGCCCGGTCGAACTGCGCCGCTACATCGAGCAGGCGCATGTCGAGCGCGCACCGTGCGACGTGGCTGACATCGAGTACGCTGCGCGGCGACCGAGACGTTACCTGGACGTTCAGATCAGCCCGCTCGCCGACGCCGACGCCGGCCTGCTGGGCGTGATCCTGAGCTTTCACGACGTCACCGCGATCGCGCCGGCTGCGGGAGGAACTGCAGCACGCCAACCGTCGAACTGGAAACCGCTTACGAGGAACTCCAGTCCACCAACGAGGAGCTGGAGACCACCAACGAGGAACTGCAGTCCACGAACGAGGAGCTGGAGACCACCAACGAGGAGCTGCAGTCCACCAACGAGGAGCTGGAGACGATGAACGAGGAGCTCCAGTCGACCAACGAGGAGCTGCACGACGATCAACGATGAGCTGCACGACCGAACCGACGACCTCAACCAGGCCCAACACTTCCTGGAAACAATACTCACGGGTCTACGCGCCGGCGTGGCAGTGCTTGATGCGGATATGTGTGTGTTGATGTGGAACCGGCGCGCCGAGGACCTGTGGGGGTTGCGGAAAGACGAGATCGTCGGCCAACACTTCCTCAATCTGGACATCGGGTTGCCGACCCAGGAGTTGCGCCCCATGATCCGCCGTACGCTCTCTGGTGAAGCCGGCCGGCACGAGATGGTGCTGTCCGCGGTCAATCGGCGCGGGCGGCCGATCCAGGTGCGAGTGGTGGGTAGCGTCCTCAAGGGCGCCGATGGCTCGGCCAGCGGCGCGATCCTGCTGATGGAACAAGACGGTCACGATACTCAACAAGCTGATCGAGCAAGCTCTGAACGCGACGAGCAGCATGACACCCAAACCCAGATGGGTACTTTCGATTGCCGTTGACTGCCGCAAACGTCAGGCTAAGCTGGCTCGCACCTACCGTTGATCGAGGCGCCAGCTGAGACCGCCTAGAGAGAGGCCTCATGGCCGCTGAGGGAGGACCCAACCGCCCCGGCCATCCCTCGCCGGAGAGAGAATCTCTCAGTTACGTAGACAACACCGGCCTGCTCTCCGTGGTCGTCCAACAGTCCGAGGGCACAGCCTTGGTGGTCCACGTCGCCGGTGAGCTCGACATGCTTACCGGACCGCCCCTCCAAGATCACCTCAGCGAACTACTCGCCACCCGACCTGACCGTCTGATCATCGATCTCAGCCAGGTGTCGTTCATGGCCTCGAGCGGCCTCTCGGTGCTGATCTGTACCCGGCACGCCGCCGCGGAGCAGGGCACGACGCTCCAGCTCAGGGGTACCAGTCGCCGCGCAGTGGCTCTTCCGTTGGAAATCACCGGGCTGAACCATCTGTTCGAGATCGTGCCGGTCCCGTGCACCGGCGGCGAGCAGCATTGAGGCAGCCGGTCGCCGCCGGTGGACGGGCACCACGGGGGCTCAGGTAGCGGGAGTTTGCGGGGTGTCCTGTCCCTTCCCGACCGATCCAGGAGGCAGACCGGTCCCTTTGGAACGGCCGGTCCCTTTGTCTGCGTCCTCGGGTACACCCGCCGGAAACGAACCCGCCCTCGCTTTTTCGATCTTTTCCTGCGGAGTATCCTCTTCGCGCTCTTCCATTGCGAACTCCCTCCATGGTGATGGTTCTCTTCTGCTACTCCCCTGACCCGGGGGCCGCCATCTGCCGGTGAGCGGCGGCCTTGAGCTTGTCGGGGAGGACCTTTCCTGCGACGCCCTGCGCCTTCGTCGTCGCCGAGCCTGCAATGATCTTGTTCTTGCCACCCATCAGAGCATCAAAGCCCTGCTTGGCGACCTGGGCCGGATCGTCCTTCGGCTGTTGGCCGATCTTCGTGTCGTCCATATCGGCTCGGTGGAAGAAGTTCGTGTCGGTCGGTCCGGGCATGAGTGCGGTGATGGTGACGTCGGTGTCTTTGAGCTCGTTGCGCAGCGCCTGGGCGAAAGACTGGAGAAAGGACTTGGAGGCGTTGTAGACCGCCTGGAAGGAACCCGGCATGGTTGACGCCACCGACGAGGTGATGAGCACCCTGCCGTCGTTGCGGCTGACCATGTCCTTGAGCAGGCGCTTGGCCAGGTGCACGGTCGACGTGACGTTGACATCGATGATCTCGATCTCGTCAGCGAGGTCGGTATCGATGAACGCGCCGCCCTGGCCGACGCCGGCATTGAGTGCCGCGGCGCTCACCGGCCGCCCACACGAGACGATCGCGGTGTAGAGCTGCTCCACCCCGTCATACGTGCTGAGATCGGTCCGGACCGACTGGACCTGCGTACCAACGGTCCGTAGCTGCTCAGCAGCCGCGTCCAGACCCTGGTCCTCGGCATTGACCAGCAGGTCGAAGCCGTTTTCGGCGAACACCTTGGCGAGTTCGAAACCGATGCCGCTGGAAGCGCCGGTCACCACTGCCAACGGCTTGGGGTTGGTCATGACCGCAGAGGTACCCGGCGGGCTCCCCGCCTAACCATCCGGGATGCGACGATCGGAGTGTGCCTGTCGACCTGGTTGCCCGGGCGCGGGACTGGCTGGTCGCGTCCGATCCCGGGTCGCTGCGGCTGCGGATGGCCGCGACCACGGTGGCCACCGTGGCGCTGGCCCTGGCAGTGCTCGCGGGGCTGGCCGCGGTGACCGGTCAGCCGGTCACCGTCGCGCTGCTCGGTGTGGTCATCGCGATGATCTCCTCTGTGGCCGTCAACGAGCCGGAAACCCGGCAGCGCGTGCTTACCACGGCGTTGGTGCCGCTGCCGGCGGTCACCGCGGTAACCCTCGGTGCGTTGCTGGCACCGCACCGCTTCGCCGGCGATGCGGTGTTTGTGGTGATCATGATGGCGGCGGTGTACGTGCGCCGGTTCGGTCCGCGCGGGATGGCGCTGGGCATGGTCACGTTCATCTCGTATTTCTTCGCGCTCTTCCTGCACGCCACGATCGGGCAGCTGCCCGCGCTGGCGATCGCGGTGGTCATCGGAGTGACCTGCAGCCTGCTCATGCGCAATGTCGTGGTCCGGGACCGTCCGGAGCGCGAGCTGGCCCAGCTGCTGCGGGCCTTCCGCGCCCGGCTCGGCGCGGTCATCGGCGCGGCGGCCGACGGGCTCGTCGACGGGTCGCTGACACCTCGGTCCCGGCGGCGGCTCCAGCACTTGCTGATCAGGCTTAACGACACCGCACTGATGGTGGAGGATCGCATCGACGACGCGGGGGCCAGCGAGCCGGCGCTGCAGATCTTCGATGCCGAGTTGGCTACCGAGCGGGTGGCCGGGCTGACCTTACGGGTCCTCGACCTCGCCCCCGCGGCACCCGCGGCAGATCGTCGTAGGCTGGCCGACGCGCTCGAGGCCCTGCGCGCCGCGCTGCGCACGGAGCCCTCCGCTGCGCTCGCGGACCGCGTTCGTGGCCTCGCCGACCAGCTCGTGGTCGCCGAGTTGTTGGATGACGCGAACGTCAACCGGCTGCGAATCGCCGTGATCGCCCTGGTCCGCGCCGGATTGGTCATCCCGCTCGCGCAGCCGGTGGCGGCTGCCCTGGATGAAGCGGACGACGCGCCCGGTGACGTGCCGGAGATTTCGTCGGATAGCTCCGCCGGTGACGGGGAGCCCAGGGGCTGGCTGAGGGTGACGACGCGGCAGTCAGTGCAGGTGGGGCTGGCCGGCACCCTGGCCATCGTTGCCGGCGAGCTGATCTCGCCCACCCGCTGGTATTGGGCGGCGATCACCGCGTTCGTGATCTACGCCGGCACGGTCTCGCGCGGTGAGACGCTGACCAAGGGCTGGCAGCGGGTGCTGGGCACCGTCGGCGGCGTAGTCGCCGGGGTACTCGTCGCGGTCCTGGTCGGCGGCAACAGCGCGATCTCGCTTGTGCTCATCGGCGTCTGCATCTTCTTCGCCTTCTATGTGGTGCAGGTGTCCCCGGCGTTCATGATTTTTTGGATCACCACCATGCTGGCGCTGCTCTACGGGTTGCTCGGCCAGTTCAGCGTCGGGTTGCTGCTGGTGCGGCTGGAGGAGACGGCCGCGGGCGCCGCGATCGGCATCGTGGTGGCCTGCCTCGTGCTGCCGACAAGCACCCGGAGCACCGTCGGCGGGCATGCCCACACCGTCCTCAACGGGATCGGTGAGCTGCTGTGTCATGCGGCGAACAGCCTGCTCGGCGATGTCGATGGCGCTGGTCTGGTCGGCGAGGCGCGCGAGCTGGGGGACGACATGCGCACGCTGCGGACCAGCGCAAAGCCGCTCACCGACGGGCTGTCCGGGATCGCCGGGCGCTCCGGGGTGCGGCACGGTCTGCGAGTGCTGGGAGCCTGCGATCACTACGCGCGCGGGCTGGCCCGGCTGTGCACAGTCCCGGTATCCGACCCGGCGGCGCTGCGCCCTGGACTGGCCGCAGCCGCGGTCCGGATGCGGCGCAACGTCGATGCACTGGCCGCTGCTGTGAACGAGGGTGACCGCAGCGGCGAGGTGAGCTCAGCGGAGTCGTTGCTCGACCGCGCAGAAGACGCAGTGCCTCCCGGCCCGCCCACCGAGCGGGAGCGGGTGCTCGCGGCGCTGCGCCACCTACGCCGGATCGACCAGGCCGTCGTCGGGCTCGCTACCGACCTGGGCTTGCCGGCGACCACTGGCCAGCCCGTGTCGTGAACTCGACGCACGTGTCACTCGGCGGTGGTTAGCCAGCTGCGTGCCTGGTGGATTGGGTCAGTGAGGGTCTGATCTGATGGCTCCTCGGAAACAGTGCGCTGGTGTACCGCCGGCCTTTCCTGTCCACGGCCACCGACACGGTGACCGCGAGCATTGACCCGTCGGGCAACCTGCGCAGCACGTTGCCGGTTGGCACTCCAGCGGTGGCGCTACCGAATGTCCGGGTTCGCTGGCGTCCGCTGAATGCGACAGCCACGCCTTCCCCGGCGCTTGCAGTCCGCCCGTCGTGTACCACCGCTACCGGCAGACCTGAGCTGTCTTGCGGGACGGTGGGCAAGTCCAATGTGGGCGTGCCGTTGTTCAACAGCCGCCCAGGCTGATAGGTAAATCGTGCTCCCCCGCCCGAGCGGCGCTGATATGACAGGAAAGTCACCGCACCCAGCAACGGGCCGACGGCTGCGAGCATGGGATGTACTGAGCCCCTGGTGTTACCTCGAAGATCGACGATCCAGGCGTGCGCGGACCGGTACGTTTCCAGGACCCCGAAGGCGGCCCGCGCGTAGTTCACACTGTCGAGCGTGGATCTGCGATTGATATCGCAGGAAGACACAGGTAGGCCACTCCCTGTCCCAGGTATCCGCCGTGCGGACTCTCGTTGTGCTGCCGATGCAGCGTTGCCGTCCAGTTGGCCGGCCGCAGGTGGCTGTGTCGGTCACCCAAGGCCGCCAGCGCCGGGCGTATTGCCTGCACGAGTGGCGTACCTGCGTGTGCATCGCTGAGCACCTGCTCCGCTACCGTCGCCCAGTCGACTCGGTTCGAGTAGTACGCCTCGCGTTTCAGCAGCTCAAGGGCCTGCGCCGCGCAGGCCACCCCGTCGGCGTCCACTACATCATCATGTCCCGGTCGGCGGCCGCTGATCGCCGAGCGGATGCCGGCGACCGCACTACCTGGTTCACCGAGCAGATGTCCAGCGCGGCGTGGCGCTGGCTGGGTGCCCCCGGTGGGGGTCGAACCCACACTGGGGCCCTTTTAAGGGACCTGCCTCTGCCGATTGGGCTACGGGGGCGTTCGCCAAGGCGTAACCGCGTCACCCAGGAGACGGACAAGAGCTGCGATCCCGGCTAGTTCGACGCCCGGCGCACACGTCGTCCAGCATCGCCGCGGTGAGCCGGCCGGTGAAGGTGTTCTGCTGGCTGACGTGGTAGCAGCCGAGCAGGGTCAGCCGGCCGTCCGGCGGCCGAGCCTCGGCGCCGTGCCCGAACGCCGGCCGCGGCGGCGGCACCGGCCAGCCCGCCGGCGCCAGCGCCGGCAGCAGCGCCTGCCCAGCCGAACGCGCCGAGCACCACGACCGCGCGCAGCGTCGGCCGCAGCAGCGCCAGCTCGCGCGCCAGCCAGGGCGCGGCAGGTGTCCCGCTCGGCCGGGCGTCGGCTTGTTGGCCGGCGGCGCGCAGTGCACCGGCGCGGTGATCCGGGCGCCGTGCAGCGCCAGCCCGTCGCCGCGGCCGGTCGAGGTGGGCTGGTTGGCCAGGCCCGGCGCGCGTGCAGCGCCGCGAAGAGCCACGTCGCCGCTGCGGTCGCCGGTGAACATCCGGCCGGTGCGGTTGCCGCCGTGCGCGGCCGGGGCCAGCCCGACGACGAGCCAGCGCGGCGTCGGCGGCGCCGAAGCCGGGGACCGGGCGGCCCCAGTAGGTCTCGGTCGCGGAAGGCGGCGCGCTTCTCGCGGCGACCTGCTCGCGCCAGGCGACCAGCCGCGGGCAGGCCCGGCAACTGGACCATCGCCTCGTCCAGCGTAGTCCAGCTCGCTGGGCATCAGGCGAGGCCGAGCGCGATGCCGTCAAGGATGTCGTGCTCGCTGACCACCAGTTCGCCGATCCCAGCTCGGGTATGCAACTCCTCGGCGAGCACCCGCACGATGAGCGCACCACCGCCGATGACGTCCACCCGGCCGGGATGGATGACGGGATCACCGGCCCGCTGCTCGTGCGTCGAGGCCAGCAGATGCTCCGCGGTGGCGCGCACCTGTTTCAGCGACAGCCGGGACAGGTGGATGTGCTCGGGGTCATACGTCGGCAGGTGCTGCGCGATGGCGGACAGCGTGGTGACGGTGCCCGCCACCCCGACCCAGGTTCGGGCCTTGTCCACCGGTACCTCGGCGAAAGCCTCCTGCAGGGTCTGCGCCGCGAACTGCTCAGCGGCGCTGACCTCCTCGGGTGTCGGGGGGTCGCAGCGGAGGTGCCGCTCGGTGATCCGGACACATCCGACGTTCACCGACCGGGCCGCCGTGACGTCCGCCCGCACCCCATCCCACTGGCCCAGTACCACCTCGGTGGACCCGCCACCCACATCGGCGACGAGGAACGGACCGTCAGCGGGGTCCAGGCC
The DNA here is from genome assembly GCA_963717245.1 of uncultured Actinomycetota bacterium. Classification (GTDB taxonomy): domain Bacteria; phylum Actinomycetota; class Actinomycetes; order Mycobacteriales; family Pseudonocardiaceae. The sequence continues at coordinate 26,366 of CAVQVV010000015.1, forward strand.
GCCGACCGCGCCGGTGAAAGATAACTGCGCCTCCTCGTCTCCGGTGATCACCTCCGCATCGGTATCGAGGGTGTGGCGGACCATCGTGAAGAAGTCCTCCCGGTTGGCGGCGTCGCGGGTTGCCGAGGTGGCCACCATCCGGACCCGTTGCGCCCCGGCGCGCCGCGCGATGGCCGCATAGTCGGCCAGCGCCACACGAGTGCGTTCCAGGGCGTCTGGTGCCAGCCGACCGGTGGCGTCGACGTCCTGGCCGAGCCGCACGATGCGCATCTCCCGATGCACATCGGTCAGCGTGCCGGCGCTCACATCCGCCACGAGCATCCGGATCGAATTCGTTCCACAGTCAATCGCCGCTACCCGCACCATCCCGCCTTCCTTGTGCCCCGATGCAGGGGGTGGGAATCCACCACTGGCCGATTCCGGCTAGTGCCTCGTCGCCGAAGGGGTTGATGCCGGGGCCGCGGGCTAGAGCGTGCGCTACCTGGACGTGCAGGCATTTGACCCGGTCCGGCATGCCCCCGGCGCTGATCGTTGTTCCCAGCGAGTGCACCGCGTCGCGTTCGGCCAGATAGGACTCGTGCGCGGCCAGATACGCGTAAGCGAGCTCAGGATCCGTCGCGAGCCGTTCGGTCATCTCCTGCATCACGCCGGCGGCCTCCATCCGCGCCACCACAGCGGCGAGGCGGCGGCAGGTCAGGTAATAGAGGGTGGGGAACGGGGTGCCATCCGCCAGCCGGGGATGGGTCTGCACCACGCTGGGCAGCCCGCACGGGCAGCGGTGCGCGACCGCTCGCAACGCCCGCGGCGGGCGGCCCAACTGCGCAGCGATGACGTCCCGGTCAGCGTCTCGGACGGCGCGGTCCACCGGCTCACCCACTGTTGATCGACTTCCAGAGCTGGCCGTACCACGGCTGCCCGGACGCCTGGACCATGCCGGTCCCGTCAGTGCTGCCGGCGACGATCGCGCCGGGCGGTAGCTGCACCAGGTAGGGCGCCTCGCCAGGCAGGATGTAGCGCAACCGTTCCCGCGCCTGCGTCTCGATATGGTACGGATCGGACAGCAGGCTGCGGCGGCGCTCCAGCTCCGTGATCTTGTCAGTCAGGATCTGCTGCCGCTCGTGCACCGCTGCCAGCTCGGCGCGCTGGCCCAGGTAGTTGCGCAGCGGCACCGCCACGCTCAGCACCAGCACGCAAACCAGGGCAGCGAGCAGCACCGCCCGGCGCGGCGAGGTGATGCCCACCGTATGGCCGATCCGCACTGCCAGCGGACGGGGCGGCGCCATCGCGCCTAGCCTTCCGCAGCGTTCCGGGCGAACGCCAGGTCCCCGGCGTAACGGGCCGCGTCACCGAGGGTCTCCTCGATGCGGAGCAGCTGGTTGTACTTCGCCACCCGTTCCGAGCGCGCCGGGGCGCCGGCCTTGATCTGCCCACAACCGATCGCCACCGCGAGGTCAGCGATCGTGGTGTCCTCGGTCTCGCCGGAGCGGTGGCTGAGCATGCAGCGATACCCGTGGGACTGGGCGAGCGCGACGGCATCCAGGGTCTCCGACAGCGTGCCGATCTGGTTGACCTTCACCAGCAGCGCGTTGGCCACCCGCCGGGTGATGCCCTCCTCCAGGCGCTCCGGGTTGGTCACGAAAAGATCATCACCGACGATCTGCACTCGATCGCCGAGCTCCGCGGTGAGCCGCGCCCAGCCATCCCAGTCGTCCTCGGCCAGCGGATCTTCGATGGACACCAGCGGATAGGCGTCGAGCAGCCCGGTGTAGTAGTCGATCATCTGCTCGGCATTGCGGGCGATGCGTTCGAAGCGGTAGACGCCGTCCGTAAAGAACTCGGTCGCGGCCACGTCCATTGCGAGCGCGATGTCCCGCCCGAGGGTGTAACCAGCCTTGTCCACCGCGGTGGCGATCAGGTCCAGCGCGTCGGTGTTGGCCGGCAGATCGGGCGCGAAGCCGCCCTCGTCCCCGAGTCCGGTGGCCAGCCCGTTAGCCTTGAGCACCGACTTCAGTGCGTGGTAGACCTCGGCCCCCCAGCGCAGCGCCTCCCGAAACGACTCCGCGCCGATGGGGGCGATCATGAATTCCTGGACATCCACTCCGGTGTCGGCGTGCGCGCCGCCATTGAGGATATTGAGCATCGGGACCGGCAGCACATGCGCGTTCACACCACCGACATAGCGGAACAACTCCAGGCCGCTGGACTCTGCGGCCGCCTTGGCCACGGCCAGCGAGACCCCGAGGATCGCGTTGACACCAAGCCGGGACTTGTCGGGTGTGCCGTCGAGGTCGACCAGCTTCTGATCGACTATTCGTTGCTCGATCGCCTCGACGCCGACGAGCTCGGGCCCGATCTCATCCAGCACCGCCGCGACCGCACCCTCAACGCCTTTGCCCAGGTAGCGACGCGGATCACCGTCCCGAAGCTCCACCGCCTCGTGGCGCCCGGTAGACGCCCCCGAGGGCACCGCGGCATGGGCAAGCGTGCCGTCATCGAGCGCGATCTCGACTTCGACAGTGGGGTTCCCGCGCGAATCCAAGATCTCGCGGGCTCCGACCTCCTCAATGACGGCCACAGATTTCGCTCCTCGTCAGCTGGGCAGCAACAGCCTAACCACGCTCCCACGCACTCAGTCGGACGCGCGCCGATGATCGAACGGAGGCTCGTGCAACAGCAGGTGTCCGCGTACCGTTGGAACGACCATGACAGCCGCCGACCGCCCTCCGGACGTCGTCGAGCAGTTCCGGCTCGCTGAGGCATTGGTCTCCGAACGGCGTCCGCTGGAAGCCCTTCGAGAGTTGGCTCCGGTACTCGACGCTGAGCCCGACGCACCGAGCGTGCAGTTGCTGGCTGGGCGAGCCTACCTGCAATCCGCCCAGCTGAACCGGGCCGAGGAGGCTTTCCTGCGAGTGCTCGAGCACAACCCTTCCGACCACTACGCACGCTTCGCACTGGGCCGCACGTTGCAGAGGCAGAGCCGGCTGGCGGAAGCCCGCGGGCAGCTTGCGATGGCTGCAGCGATGAATCCCACGCCGGAGTACCAGGAAGCGCTCAACGAAGTACGGATGCGGATAGCCCGCCGCTGACCCTTAGGTGACGCCCTGGGCGCTTCGGGCGTAGGTCTGGGCGAAGCCGTAAACCTCTTGCGCGTAGTCGAGTGAATCGTTGTAGGACAGAATTGCCCGCAGCCAGCCGTCGCCAGAGCCCATGTTCCGGTTGTCTGCGCACAGGTAGTTCGCCGCGGCCAGGGATGCGTCGTCGATGTTCTGCGGATCCGTCAACCCGTCGTGGTTCCCGTCGGCCCGCCACTTCGCCCAGGTGGACGGGATGAACTGGAAGGGTCCGACGGCGTGGTCCCAGATCTTGTCACCGTCGAGGATGCCATTGTCGGTGTCCGCGATGGCCTTGACGCCAGGCGCGCCGTTCAGCGGTATCCCAACGATCGGCGATGACGGCCGGCCATCGGGTTCCAGAGTGCGGCCCTGGAACCCACCGTGCTTGGACTCCACGGCCGAGATAGCGGCCAGAGTCACCCAGGTGATGTGGCAGTTGGCTTGACTGGCCGCCAGCACGGCGTGGGCGTTCGCGTAGGCCTCAAGAGCACGCTGCGGGATTGTCGTGACGCGCGACATCCGGGTGGCCCAATCGGCGAACGCCAGCTGCGGGGCGACCGGTTTCTGGTCAGGCGCGGGAAGCTGGATCGGGATCGTGACGGTCTGCTGCGCAGGCTGACCCGCTAGCTGCCCAGAAGGGTGCCCAGGGATCACCGGCTGGACAACCGGCTCCGCGATGGGCTCCGAGACGTCCGGTAACGCTGCGGGCGCGGCCATCGCCGCCGGCGCAGGGGCGGTGAGCCCGCGGTCGGGCAGCGGGGCGGCGACCGAACCCAGGGCCGCCAGCACCACACCGGCACACGCCAGGGCACCGCTGGAAAGCACACCGCGCAGGAGGTACTGCGATGCTCGGGGCAGTGCCCGAAAGACGCGCTTATAGCTGAACTGCCTGATTCGCCCGGTTCGCGTGCCGGCCCGCTCGTCACCACTCATACGACAGATCAACGACGGTCACGCAGCGGAGATACGCCTGGTGCGAGCAGTGAGAGCCTAGCCCGGCCAGTGTTGCCGCCACTGCGCAGGTGTGAGCCGGTCGGCGTCCAACCCGGCGGCCCGAGCGGAACGTTCCGCGGCACGCACGTCCTCGGCGAAGCGCCGGGCGACGCACCGCAGAGCGGCCTCAGGGTCCTCACCGGCCAGCTTCACCGCGGCGGACAACGCGAACAACGACGCGCCGGTCCCGCCGGATGGCCCGGGCAGCAGGTCGGCGGGCAGGGCGGCCTTCGTCGCTCGGGAGACCAGTTTGGCCGCCAACGCCACCGCCGGTTGGGCCAGCGCAACCCCGTCCACGCTGGACTCCCGGCGCTTCTCGGTGCGTTTGAGTTGGTCCCAGCGGATCTCCTGCTCGGCGGCGGTGTGCACCCGCTCGCTATCCGCCCCGGAAACCCTGAAGACGTGCGGGTGCCTGGTCACGAGCTTGGTCACCAGCCCGGTGGCCACCGCGTCGACGTCAAAACCGTTGGGTGTCTCCTGCGCGACCCGGGCGTGGAACAGCACCTGCAGCAACACATCACCGAGCTCCTCGCGCAGCGCTGTGGTGTCCCCCGTGGCGTCACCGTCCTCCAGCGCTTGGTACAGCTCGTAGGTCTCCTCGATGAGGTAGGGCATCAGCGAGCGGTGAGTCTGCTCGGCGTCCCACGGGCAGCCACCTGGGGAACGCAACCGGTCCATCACCGCAACGGCATCCAGCAACGCCGCACCGACGGGTTCAGGTGTCGTCAGCACCGGGGCGCCGGCAGCCACCCACCGGGCCGCCGCATCGGTGCCGGGGTTCAGGGTGAGCAGCAGCCCCTGCACAGCGTCACCGACAGGATCGGCCCCGCACAGCTGCGCCAGCTCGACCGGTACGTCGACGTCGGCGTGCAGCGGCGCACCGTCGCGTAACAGCTGAGCCGCCGCCGCCGGAAGCACCGCGCCGAGCCGCGCAGACAGTGCTACGACAACCGGCTGAGCAACCGGGGTCACGTACGGACTGCGGCGCGTAACGGCGCGACGAATCCGCCGGTCTCATCTTCATCGGAGACGACTTGCAGACTGACCGGATCCCACACGCCGTAGCGGGGATTGAGCCGCACTCCCACGTCCTCGCCCACCAGGGCCAGCTGGCGCAGACCGACGGCTTCCAGCACGGTCGGATCTATCTGATCGATCTGCGGCGCGTGGTCGGATGCCTGAACACCCCGAGTGGTGCGGTTCTTGACCACCATGATGACCCAGGGCTTGTTGTCCTCAAGCTGAAAGGCCACCACCGTGCCTTCGGCGACGCCGAACGCCGGGGTGGTAGCGAAGATCGGGTCGTCAGCGGCCACGATCCGCTTTCCGACCTCAGCATCCTTGCCGCCGCGAACGTCCGCATCAATCGCCTGCCGAGCGCCCTTGGATCCGGCTTGGGCCAGCTCATCCACTCGCTGCCTCGCGGCGGTCCGGGTGTCGGCGGTGGTGTAGTCGACGGTGACCGCGCTGCTGCGCAGGGCGGCGCGACCCAGCGCGGCCATCAGCAGCTTGTCCTTGGCTCGTTGCCGGTACCCGTTGGCATCGAAGATCGTCCCCTTGGACGCGGCCTCGGCGCCCCCGACCTCTGTCAGTAGCCGGTTCACCTGAGCCTGGTCGACGGTCACGCCGGCCCGCCGCGCGGCGATGTCGAGCAGCTGGTGCCTGATCCGCACGGTGAGGATCTTGCGCGAGATGTCATCGAGCTGGTGGCCTGCCTCCAGCTGAGCGCGAGCTTGCGCAGGCTCCTTGGCCAGCACTGTCAGGAGCTGGCCGTGCACCTGGTCCAGCGGGATCTCGGTACCGTTGACGAACGCGGCGGCGCTGAGCTGACTGGGGCCAAGCCCGCAACCACCGATCAGCAATCCCACGGCAGCCACGCCGACGACCCCGAGGGCGGCACGACGAGCTGCGCCGCCGGCACGCAGGACACTTCGCACAGGCGTAACCCTCTCACGCAGGGTTGCGGCGCCGGTCAGCTGGGTTGCAGTGCGTCGAGTAGCCGCTGCACGCCGTCGCGGAGTCTGGGTGCGTCACCCGGGCTGATGGTCAGCGAGCTGTGGTCAATGCTGACCTGGTACCGACCGTCTGGGTTATCGCACCAGCGCAGGACCTGCGAGCGGTGCACGTGCCCGGCGCAGTCCCGCACGTTGGCGGCGATCTGCCCGGCGCACGCGTGGGGCTGTTCCAGAATCGCGGACGCGGCGGCATTGTCGCGCTCGGCGCTGGTCCGGGTGGGCGACGTTGAGACCAGCACCCCACCTTGCGCAGCTGTGTGCCCCGAGCTCGGTGCCAGCTGGATGGTCAGCGTGGGACAACGGCCCGGCGGGTGCGGCGGGAGCCGGCTCACCACGGCCGCGGCCAACTGCGCCACCGGGATGAAATCCACATCGGTTGCGCCAGGCCGGTCTGGGTGCTGCAGCGCGCACACGCCCACCGTGCCGCCCTGGGCGGCGAGCACCCGGACTGGCTGGTCAGCCCCCGCGTCGGAAACCCACACCGAGTCCAGCCAGCTCGCCGGCCGGTGCAGCAGGTGCAGCGCGGCCTCCAGATCAGCGTCCACCCGGCTTTTCTTGGCCGGACCCGCGCGCAACACACCGAGCCGGCGCAGCTCAGCTCGGGTGCGATCGCGTTCGGCGTCGGTGTGCCCGTACGGGCGCGCCTGGATCGGCGCCGGATAGCCGTCCAGTTGCAGGATCTCGGTGAGCAGATCCCATTGCGCGGCACTCAACCGCCATCCCAACGGGGTCACGGTGAATGATCCTGCTCGGGTGGATCCTGGCCGATCACCGCTGGGGCGACCTTGCGGCCGTCGCTGAAGACGTCGTCCATCTCGATCAGGTAAGAAGGACGCCGATGCTCGGAATCCTCGCCGTCCTTGCCGCGGCCTGCGCCGCCCATCGGTGCCATCAGGTTGCCTGCGCCAGCACCGGCGCCGCGACCTATTCGGGCCTCCGCAGCTGCGGCGCCTAAAGGGTGCGGCTCGAACTCGGCGGTGGTTCCCGTGCCGGCATGCTGTCCTTCACCACTGACATGGGCGCCGCCGCCGAGCCGAACACCATGGGGCTCCAGAGCTCGGCGGATCTTGTCCGTGGCCGGCGCCATGATCGGGACGCCGGCCGCCGCCGCTGCGACGGTCGTTGCGGCGATCCGCCCTTCCCCGTGCTGAGCTCGTCGGGTGACCTGGTCGGCCGGCGCCTGGCCGATGCCGGCCTGGGCTGGGTCAGTGCTCACACCCTGCAAGGTGGCGGCGGTCGGGGGGAGGTGGGCGACGTGACCGCCGCCGAGCGCGCCGACCCCGCTGGCGTGTCCTCCGGTGGCCGATTCCCTGGTGCCGGGTCCCCCGGTGGCCGGTCGCCCGGTGGCCGATCCTGCTGTGACGGGTTTCCCGGTGGCGGGCGCTGAATACAGGGCGCCCGGTGCCGGGCCGGTGTCCAGTGGCTGCTCGGGTTGCTGCACCGTCGGGTCGGCCAGCTGCGGGTAAGTCGGGACCGCGGCCCGGTGGTCGTTGATCGGCGTGGAGTACACGTTGGTCATCACCCGCACCGCCTCGGCGTGCGCGTCGATTTTCTGCTGCTCCTGCGCGACCGCGTCGGTGACAACCCCCGCGCCACCGCCGACGGCGAAGCTGAGCAGCGACTCCTTCCAGTCATGCGACACCGGCGGCGGCACCGCGGACTTCGCCTGCGATACCGAGGACGCCGAGTCATCCATCAGCTGGGTTGTCCGCGCCGCGGTGTCAGCCTGGTTCGCGGACCACTGGTTGATCGGACCTAGCGCGGTGAGCGCCGCATCAGCCGACGCGCCACGCCACCCGTCGAACACGATCCCGGTCAGGTCGCGGCTGAGCCCCGTGATGGCATCGGTCGTGTTGCGACCCTGCTGGCGCCACGCCCTGGCAGCATCGTCGATATCGGCCACATCGACCGACGTGTCCAGCATCGAGCAGATCTCCTCATGCCCCCAGGCCGACCAGTTACTCGACGCGTGATCATTGCCACTGGCACCGAGGCCCAGGGCATCGGCCGCCACGTCCCACACTCCGGCCATCTCAGGCCCCCGCTTTCGGCAGCCGAGGCTCGATCAGCTGCGCGATCCGCAACGCCTCTGCACACGAATCGATCTTCGGACCGGTGTAGAGACCGGACGGCGACACATTCACCGTCAGCGACACCGGCCCACCATCGATCAACTGTGTGCAGTCGTCGCGGGCACGGTCAACCGACAGGTGAGCCCCGGCCCGACCGTTGATCGTGTTATCACCGAAGCTGGTGAACGCCGGATCATGCCGGCGGGCTTTATAGGACGCGACGGTCTCCTTATCGCGCTCTAGGGCGAGCGTGAAGGGCATTCCATCCCAGTAACAGCCGACCAAGCCGAGCCTGTTCACCGGATCACGACTGTTCAGGTCGATGCCCAGCCCGGTCAGCTGCGCATCGGTCAGGACGGTGCACATGTCCACCCGGCTCGCATTGGCCACCGCCGTCGATGGCGACGCCGGTGCCTGCGACGCCGCCGATCCGCACCCTGCCACGAGCAATGCCAGCACGGCCACCGTCACCAGGCCGCGCCTCATACGGACTGGCCCCGGAACATCTGCTCATTCGCGGCGTCGGCCCCGGTGATCGTGCGCCCGGCCGTCCGGTAGGTCGCCGCCATGTTCTGGAACACCTGTTGGGCCTTGCGCATCGAGTCGATGTAGTCTTGGCCGGCCTGCGCGAACCGCTCCGCGGCGGCGTTGCCATCCGCATTGTCACCGAACTTGCGCTTGCGGGTCAGGTCTTGCGCATCGTGCACTAACTTGTTGATCTCCCGGACCGCTTGTTCGCAGCGGGCGGCGGCGCGTTCGGCGACGCCGGCTTCGAGCCACAGCTCACCGGAGGCGACCGCAGTCGCCAGAGTGTTCTGCTGCTGGGCGACATCCGCTAGGGAACCAGCCTGCTCGAAGCTGTCCGCCATTGCCTACCGTCCTCCGTCCGACCGGGGCACCGTACCCGGCACCGCCCGGCCATGAAGGAGGGACCGCCGGCTGTTACATCAGCGACCGGTGCCGGCTTCCCGCGACTCAGTGACCGAGCAGGCGCACGGGCATGCCTTTCACGGCGGTGTGGAGCCGCTCGTCGGCCGTCACGAGCACGGCGCCGAAGTCTCTGGCCAGCAGGACGTAAAGCGCGTCGCAGGCCGTGACTCCCCATCCGAGCGCGGCGGGCAGGCAGCCCTGGCGACGATCTTGAGGTTATTGCGGGCTGTGGCCCTCTTTTCGCGCAACAACCTCAAGATCGTCGATTCGGGCATCCCATCGAACCGGCACCGGAATGCTTGACGGTGTTCGCCATTGCGTAGCCTCCTCGGTCGACCCGGGACCACGTGCCCGTCATCGCCCGTCGTCCCAAGGAGGCCCATGTACAACACCGACCCAGACGAGATGCAACGGCGGCTGTCGCAGTGGACACAGGGATTCGCCGAGAAGGCCGAGCAGTTCCACGCCATGCGAGCCCAGGTCGAGCAGGTCCAGGTCACCGAGTCGTCCAGGGACGGCGCGGTCCGGGTCACGGTCGACTCGGGTGGGATGCTCACCGACCTGGCACTGACTGACAGGATCCGCGAGATGTCTCCGCCGGAGCTCGCCGCGCAGGTGATGGCGTGTTTACGGCGCGCGCAGCAGCAGCTTGCCCCCCTGGTCCAGGACGCCATGCAGGCCACCGTCGGCGAGGAGCCCGTCGTCGAGAAGGTGCTCTCGGGCTACCGGGAGCGCTTTGGTGAAGACCTGAGCCAGCACGACACAGCACCGGACCCGACGGTGCTCGGACTGGGCGCGATCGAAGACGACAACCCACCGCCGCGTTACTCACCACCACCGAGGCGCCAGCCCCGCGTGGCGCCTCCTGAGGATGAGGAGTACTTCGCCGACCGGGGTTACCTGCGTTAAAGGAGCATGACGATGGCCGACCAGTACGAGGTGCTCACCGAGGCGCTACGGGAACACGCCAAGAAAGTCGACGACTTAGCAGACCAGTTGGTACGTGCGGTGGACGCAGCGCGGGAGATGAGCCTGCCCAGTGACGCCTACGGTATCTACCTTCATACCCTGCCGATCATGCTCAATCCGCTGCAGCACGTCGGGGCCGCCGCGCTGGACAGCAGCGCGAACAGCTTGAGCACCGCCGCGGCCAACGTCAGGGCAGCGGCCGTGGAGTATGCCGAAATCGATGATGCCAACGCGATGGCCTTGTACCGGACGAGGGGATCTGACTAGATGACCGCGAACCCGCTGGTCGCTGAGGAGGAGCACACCACTGCTTATGCCGGCATAGGGATCGTCGATCCAGCCGTTGAGTGCGTCAAGGCCATCTCCAGCGGGGACTGGGTCGAGGTCGGGATCGACACGGCCTCGGCAAGCCTGGACGCGCTCAGCTATGTGTCGGATCCGGCCGGTGAGTTGCTGTCTTACGGGGTCGGGTGGCTGATGGAGCATGTTCAGGTCCTGTCCGAGCCGCTGGACTGGCTGGCCGGCGATCCCGATGCGATCACTGCTCACGCTACGACCTGGGGCAACATCGCCGATGCGGTATCCGCCGCGCGGCAGGACTACACGCACTCCGCGTCCGTCGACCTCACGACCTGGCAGGGCGCGGCCGCTGGAGCTTACCGGGCCCACGCTCATGAGATCGACCAGCTGCTCGAAGCGATGGCCATCGCGGCCGACGGCATCCGGGTGGCCGTCACCATGAGCGGAAAGGTCGTCGCCGCGGTCCGCGAGGAAATCCGGAAAGCGATCACCGAACTCGTCGGGTATTTGATCGACTATGCCATTGAGCTGCTCGCCAGCGCCGGAGTGGCGGTTCCGGTGGTGGCCGAGCAGGCCATGACGCTGATCGCCAAATGGGCCACCAAGATCGCTGAGATGGTCCTCAAACTGCTGAACACCATCAAGAACCTGATGCCATTGCTGCGGCACCTCGACGAGGTCTTCAGCGCACTCACGACCACCATGGCCGCTCCGGCCGCCAGCGGCCCGCACCGACCCACCAGCCGATCCGCCATCTCTAGCGCACTAGACGGATAGCATCGCCGTCACGGCGCCAGCACGCTGGTGACCAACTTGGTGCACCACTCGAGTAGTTCCCGGTCGCGCATCGGCGGGGCACCGATACCGCCGGAGCCCTCGCTGGGCCGGGGCACCGTGAGGGTCTGCCCAGCGGACCGGTACGCCGCCTGGGGGTAGAGCCGGTTGAGCCGGACCACCTGGGAATCCCGCAGGGTCACCGGGGTGAACCGCAGCTTGGAGCCTTGCACAGTCACCTCCCCCACGCCGTGCGCCCGGCACACCTGCCGGAAGCGCGCGACGTCCAGCAATGTCACCACAGCAGGCGGCAGGGCGCCGAAGCGATCCCGCAGCTCGTCGGTGATGGCGGTCAGCGCCTCGGCGTCCATCGCCTCGGCGATCTTGCGGTAAGCCTCCAGCCGCAACCGCTCACCAGGGATGTAGTCGTGTGGCAGGTGCGCGTCCACCGGCAGCTCGACCCGGACCGGTGCGGGTTCGGGCGCGCCATCGGACGCGCCGACGCCGGCCGCGCCGCGGAACGCCTCGACGGCCTCGCCGACCAGCCGGATGTAGAGGTCGAAACCGACGCCGGCGATGTGGCCGGACTGCTCGCCGCCCAGGATGTTGCCGGCGCCGCGGATTTCCAGGTCCTTCATCGCGACGGCCATACCGGCACCCAGCTCGGTGTGCTGGGCGATGGTGGACAACCGGTCGTGGGCCAACTCGGTCAGCGGTGTCTCAGCCGGGTACAGGAAGTAGGCGTACCCGCGCTCGCGACCGCGCCCGACCCGCCCCCGCAGCTGATGCGCCTGGGCGAGCCCGAGCAGGTCACCACGCTCGACGATCAGCGTGTTGGCGTTGGAGATGTCCAGCCCGTTCTCCACGATCGTGGTGCAGACCAACACGTCGAACTCACGGTCCCAGAATCCGGCGACGGTGCGCTCGAGCTGGTCTTCGTTCATCTGCCCGTGTGCCACCGCCACCCGCGCCTCGGGAACCAGTTCGCGGATCCGCCGAGCGGCCTTCTCGATCGAGGACACCCGGTTGTGCACGTAGAAGACCTGCCCGTCGCGCAACAGCTCGCGGCGGATCGCGGCGCCGACCTGCTTGTCGTCGTAGGCACCGACGTAGGTCAGCACCGGGTGACGGTCCTCCGGTGGGGTCAGGATGGTCGACATCTCCCGGATTCCCGCGAGCGACATCTCCAGGGTCCGCGGGATCGGGGTGGCCGACATGGTCAGCACGTCGACGGCCGTCCGCAGCGCCTTGATGTGCTCCTTGTGCTCGACGCCGAAGCGCTGCTCCTCGTCGACCACTACCAGCCCAAGATCCTTCCAGCGCACGCTCGGCTGCAACAGCCGGTGGGTGCCGATCACGACGTCCACCGAGCCTTCGGCGAGCCCGCGTAGCACCTCCGTCGCGTCGCCGGGGTGGGTGAACCGCGACAAGCCACGCACAGTGACCGGGAACGGGCGCATCCGGTCGGAGAAGGTCTGCAGGTGTTGCTGGGCGAGCAGGGTGGTGGGGACCAGCACGGCGACCTGCTTGCCGTCCTGGACGGCTTTGAACGCGGCCCGCACGGCGATCTCGGTCTTGCCGTAGCCGACATCGCCGCAGACCACCCGGTCCATCGGGACACCGCGGCGCATGTCCTCCTTGACCTCGTTGATCGCGGCGAGCTGGTCGGGCGTCTCGGTGTAGGGAAAGGCGTCCTCCAGCTCGGCCTGCCACGGGGTGTCCGGACCGAACGGGTGCCCCGGGGACGCCTGCCGAGCCGCGTACAGCTGCACCAGCTCAGCGGCGATCTCCTTGACCGCCTTGCGGGCCCGACCCTTGGTCTTGGCCCAGTCCGACCCACCCAGCTTGCTCAGCGTCGGCAGCTCTCCCCCGACGTAGCGGGTGATCTGATCGAGCTGATCGGTGGGGATGTAGAGCCGGTCTCCTGGTTGGCCCCGTTTGCTGGGCGCGTACTCCACCAGCAGGTACTCCCGGGTGGAGCCGGCATCGCCCTTGACGGTGCGCCGCACCATCTCCATGAACCGCCCGATGCCGTGCTGCTCGTGCACCACGTAATCGCCGCTGCGCAACGCCAGCGGGTCCACCGCGTTGCGACGGCGGACCGGCATCTTCGACATTTCCCGGCTGCTGGTGCCGCCGCGCGCGCCGGTGATGTCCGCCTCGGTGAGCACCACCAGCCCCAGCGCGGGGACTGCGAAGCCGTCTTCCAACGTGCCGCGGACCACCGTGACGGTGCCCGGGGTCGGCGCCTGGATCAGCCCATCAGCGGCGTGCACCGCTGGCACGTCGGCGTCACGCAACTGCTCGCAGGCGCGCTGCGCGGTGCCGGTACCGGGCACCACCAGCACTGCGGCACCACCGGTGGCGGTATGCGCCCGCAGGTCGGCGAAGGCGCGCGCCACGTCACCGTGATAAGGCTGCGCGGCGGCGATCTGCAGCTGCAGTGAGCCGTGGGAATCAGTGGTCAGCGGGCTCAGCGTCCACCACGCCAGCCCGGCGCTGCGGGCGTGCTCGGCGACCTGACCCAAACCGCGGTAGGCCGAGGCGGACAGGTCCAGCGTCGCGACGTCGACCGGGGCGGCACCGCCCCCGGCGGCGACCATCCAGGACGCCTCCAGGAACTCCTGCCCGGTGCGGACCAGGTCGGCGGCCCGGGTCCGGATCCGTTCCGGATCGGCGAGCAGGACGTGGGTGCCCGCCGGCATCACGTCGGTGAGCAGCTGCAACTGTGACCCTGCGAGCACCGGGATGAGCGATTCCATGCCCTCGGCCGGGATCCCAGCAGCGACCTTCTCCAGCAGCTGCGCGACCGGGCCGGCGGGAGCCTGCGCGACGAGCTGCACCGCGGCGGTCCGCACCTCGTCGGTGAGCAGCAGCTCCCGGCACGGTGGTGCGTGCAGCTCGTCGGCGGGCGCCAGGGTGCGCTGGTCGGCGACCGCGAAGGAGCGGATCTCGGAGACCTCATCACCCCAGAACTCCACCCGCAGCGGATGGTCGGCGGTGGGTGGAAAGACATCGATGATCCCGCCACGCACGGCGAACTCGCCGCGGCGATCAACCATGTCGACCCGGGTGTAGGCGAGATCGGCCAGCCGAGCGAGCACGCTGTCGAAGTCGTGCAGCTGCCCGACCCGCAGCCGCACCGGCGAGATCTCGCCCAGACCGGCGAGCATCGGCTGGATCAACGATCGCACTGTCGCGATCACCACCTGCAGGGCTGCCGGGAACTCTTCAGCATGGGCCAGCCGGCGCAGCACCGCCAGCCGCTTACCCACAGTGTCGGCCCGTGGGGACAGCCGCTCGTGCGGCAGCGTCTCCCACGAGGGCAGCTCAGCGACCACCCCGGCGCCCAGCACGTCGGCCAGCTCGGCGGTCAGCTCACCCGCCTCGCGATCGGTGGCGGTGATGGCCAGCACCGGATGTCCCGTGCGAGCCAGCGCAGCCACGACCAGCGGGCGGGCCGCTGGTGGGCCGTGCAGCTCCAGCTGGGCGGTACCGGCGTGGCCGACCAGCTCACGCAGCGAGGGGTCGGGCAGGACCGCCTCGAGCAAGCCGGACAGGTGGGCGGATGTGGTCGGTAGCGTGGTCGCTACGGGCACCGTGGTGGACCTTTCGGGCGCGGGAGTGGTCGACGCGGACCCCTCCCCGGGACGCGACCGGCGCACGGGGTCAGGTACCACACTAGGCGACCGCCCGCGCACCCGATCGCCTGGGTTGGTAGCGGCTGACGGCAATGGCGAGTGGGGTTGGTAGTCCTTGAAGGGCATAATACGTGCCGTGATCGGCGATCTCGGTAATCAGTTTCCAGGTGCCGTTGTAGGCTGAAGACAGTCACGCGTTTGTCTAGCGGAAACTTGTTTGCGGCGTAATACTTACAATGGGGTGGGGATATTGACGACCGCTCGGGGGCGGGCTGACTGCGGCAATCAGGTCAGTCCGGCATGATCCGCCATGACTAGCATCGTGCTCGCCGACGACCACGCAGTGTTCGTGGAATCGTTGGTCACAGTACTGGTAGGGCAGGGATACCGGGTACCAGCGGTCGCCAGAAGCCTCGCCGGTACTATCGAGGCGGTCCGCCGTCATCGGCCCGATATCTGCATGCTGGGTCGGCGCTTTTCCGATGGCGACGGAATTACCGCAATCAGTCACATTGTCGGGATCAGCCCGATGACGCGGGTACTCATCCTGGCAGCAGATGGTGATAACGACGCAATGCGCCGGGCCGTCCGGCTAGGGGCCGCCGGCTACCTGCCCAAGACGTGTGGTCTCCGCAAGCTGGTCCACGCGCTGGAGCGGGTAATCGATGGTGCGGTCGTGCTCGACGCTCCCCGGACGGCGACCAGTACGCGATCGGACGTCTCGGAAGCACGCCGGCTCGCCGCTCACCTGACGGCTCGCGAGCGGGAATGCCTCGCACTGCTGGTCGAGGGGATCGACACGCCGGCGATGACGCAGCGGCTCGGCGTCTCGACGACCACCGTGCGAAGCCATGTGCAGGCACTGCTGACCAAACTCGGAGTGCACTCCCGGCTCGAGGCCGCCACCTTCGCGGTGCGCTATGACCTCGTCGACCACGACCAGCACGGCCCGGAGGGCCGTACGCGGACGGGATAGTGGTGAGCACGGCGACAACGCTGGGCGCGGTTCGCGGCGAGCCTCCGGTGCGGGTCCTGCTGGTCGACGACGAGCAGATGCTGATCGAGGCACTCGCGGCCAAGCTGTCCACCACACCCGACATCGTCGTTGTCGGGCACTGTGCGACGCGGGATCCGCACCCGGACGTGCTCGCCACCCTGCTGCGTCCTGACGTGATCACCATCGAGGTCGCGCAGGCCGATGACGCGGCGACGCTGCTGGCGTTGTTCCATGCGGCGTGGCGGCCGGCCGGCTTGGTAGTCCTCACCGCGAGCCGTGACCCGCAGCAGGCTGTCGACGCAGCGCGGGCGGGAGCCGACGGGTGGGTATCGAAGGAATCCTCGATCGACACCCTCGCCCACGCGATGCGCTGCGTAAGCCGCGGTCATGCGTGCTTTCCGCCAGCGCAGCTGGGCCGCGTCCTTCGGGACCTACGGGCAGACGTCAACCGGGCGCAGCGCGACGTTGGGCCGCTGGAACTCCTTACCCCCCGAGAGCGTGATGTGCTGATGTGCCTCATGCAGGGCCACTGCCCGGCAGAGATCGCCGACGAGCTCGGGATGTCGGCGAACACCGTCCGTACCCACAACAACAAGATCTTCGCGAAGTTGGGCGTGCACAGCCGGTTGGAGGCTGTCGCTGTGGCGCGCGGCGCGCTTCGCCGGATCCGGCCTTCGCCCCCAACAGGCGCTCCCCCAACGGGCGTACCAAGAGCCCTCACGGCGCAGGAGCCCGCCGCGTGGGCGGAACCGTAGCGTCAGTCTGCACCATGAGTGAAGCAATCGACGAGGTCCGCCCGAACAACGGCTGGGACGATCGCCCGGACCACCTCGGAGCTGACCCGCTGCCGCCGATACTGATGTATCACTCGGTGACACCGTACGAGCAGGACCCGTATCTGGTGACCGTGCGACCCGAACGGTTCGATCAGCAGCTGCGCTGGTTGCACCGGCGGGGGCTTCGGGGCACCTCGATGCGCGAGCTGCTGGCGGCCCGACGCTACGGAACTGGCCGGAGGTTGGTCGGGCTGACCTTCGACGACGGCTACGCCGACTTCAGCACGTATGTCCTGCCCGCGCTGGCCCGCTTCGGCTTCACCGCCACCGTATTCGTGATCGCCGACCTGCTCGGTGGCTCCAACTCCTGGGATCCGGCCGGTCCCCGCAAAACTCTCATGACGGCCCAACAGATCCGTCAGGCGGCGGCCAGCGGCATCGAGATCGGCTCACACAGTCGGCGGCATGTGTCGCTGACCTCGATCGGCGGCGGCGAACTCACTGCTGAGGTCTCGGGCAGCCGGGCCATCCTGCAGGAGGTGTCCGGCCAGGAGGTGTCCGGCTTCTGCTACCCCTATGGGCACGTCGACGAGCCGGCCGTCAACGCGGTGCGCGCCGCCGGTTATCACTACGGATGCGCGATCTGGCGCTCGCCGCTGACCGGTCCACATGCGCTGCCGCGCAGCTTCGTCGGGGACCGTGACGGGTCGCTGCGGCTGCGCGCCAAGTGGTACCGGTACCACCTTCGCAGGTGAGCCCGCTGAGCGTGCTGCACGCGGCCCAGCCCACCGAGGCGGGGGTGGCCCGGTATGTCGCCGCAGTAGCCGCTGACCAGCTCGCCCGAGGCTGGCGGGTGACGGTCGCCTGCCCGTCCGGCGGTGACCTCGGCGCCGAGTTGAGCGCGCACGGGGTGCCGCGACTGCACTGGCCCGCGACCCGTGCGCCCAGCGTGGACACCGTGGCCGAGACGCAGCGGTTGCGCCGGTTGATCGCGGAGGTCCGACCCGACGTGGTGCACCTGCACTCGGCGAAGGCGGGGTTGGCCGGGCGGCTCGCAGTGCGTGGGGGCCGTCCCACACTGTTCCAACCACACGGCTGGTCATGGCTGGCGGTTCGGGGCGCGACCGCCCGGTGCGCGCTGGCCTGGGAACGCCTCGCGGCACGCTGGACCGACGTGTGCGTGTGCGTCGGCGAGGGCGAGGCCACTGCGGCCCGTCACGGGCGGGTGGGCACCCGGCACGCCGTGGTGCGCAACGGCGTCGATCTGGTGACCTTCGCCCCCGCCGACCCGCAGACTCGCGCCGCCTCCCGGGCTCGGCTGGGAATCGACCGCGACGTGCCGCTGGCGGTGTGCCTCGGTCGGGTAACCCGGCAAAAGGGGCAGGACCTGTTGGTCAGGGCTTGGCCTCAGGTGCGCGGGGACCGCCCGACAGCGCAGCTGGTCATCATCGGTGACGGCGACCTGCTGCCGACGTTGCGGGGCAACGCTGCACCCGGCGTGGAGTTCGTGCCACCGGTGATCGATCCGCGTCCGTGGTACGCAGCGGCCGACGTGGTGGTCCTGCCGTCCCGTTGGGAGGGCCTCTCGCTGACCCTGCTCGAGGCGCTGGCCAGCGGTTGCTCCGTGGTGGTCTCCGACATCCCCGGCCTCGCAGAAGCGGTCCCTCCCGGGGTGGGCGCGCGGGTCCCGGTCGGTGACGTTGCCGCGATGGCGTGCGCGCTCGCGCGGAGATTCGCCGATGTGGGGCTGCGCACCGCCGAGAGAAGAGCCGCCGCGGCGGCCGCGCAGGCCTTCGACGTGCGGCACACCCACGAACAACTCGCCACCCTCACGGCTCGAATCGCGCAGTTGCCGACCGGGGCCAACCGTCGGCCGATGCGTTTACGGGCTGGTCCTGCGAGCGCTGACAACACACGGAGAATCGTTCATGATCAGGATTTGATCATGCATGAACAGGCATATCGCATGCGCAAAAATGGCGTGGTAAATGGTGAAAAGAGAGGCTGGTAAATGGTCGCTGCAAGTCAGCGACCGGGATATCCACCACAGCGAAGTCAGAGCGCCGAAACGATGGCGTCCACCGCGCGGCGTAGGCGACCTACCGCCGATGACGGAGGTCCCGGCGCTCACCTGATGCCACGGTCGCACAGCAAGGGTACGCAGCAAGGGGGCAACGTGACTGAGCACCGGCTTTCGCTCGCGATCAACGGGCGTGAGCGATTTCTGGAGAGGCGGCTGGTGCCCTTCACCATGCCCCACGAACAGCAGGGGCAGCCGGCGAACGGTAATGGGGTCGCCCGCCTGGGATCGGTGGCGATCGTGGGCTTGGGGTACGTCGGGCTACCGACGGCGTTGGCGCTGTGCGGCCGCTCGTCGCAGATCACCGGCTTCGACGTGAGCGAGGACCGGCTGCGCGCCATCGAATCCGGTGACGTGGACCTCAGCGACCTCGACCAGAAAAGGCTGGCGACGGCAAACAGCGACGAGAGCTTCCGGCTCACCAGCGACAGCGCTGCGCTGGGCGAGGCCGACGCGGTGATCGTCTGTGTGCCCACGCCGGTGGATGAGCAGCACATCCCGGACCTTTCCGCGCTGCGCAGCGCCTGCGAGACCGTCGTGGCGCACGCCCGCCCGGGTCAGACGATCATCCTCACGTCCACCAGCTTCGTCGGCACCACGCGGCAACTGCTCGCCGAGCCCCTGCATGCCCGGGGTCTGGTCGCCGGCGAGGACGTCTACGTCGCCTTCAGCCCGGAGCGCATCGACCCCGGCAACGCCGATCACCTCCAGCGCGAGACGCCGCGGGTGGTGGGCGGCATCAGCACGCAGTGCGCGCTGCAGGCCGGGCGGGTGATCGGGCAGTTGACCGACTCGGTCTATCTGGTGAGTTCCCCGGAGGCTGCCGAGCTGACCAAGCTCTACGAGAACATCTTCCGCGCGGTCACCCTGGCGTTGGCCAACGAGTTCAGCGACGTGTGCGCCACGCTGGGGCTGGACCCGATCGAGGTCACCTTGGCGGCCGCGACCAAGCCCTACGGATTCCTCGCGGCGTTTCCCGGACCCGGGGTGGGCGGGCACTGCATCCCCTGCGATCCGCACTACCTGCTGTGGCAGCTCAGCGGGCGCAACCGGCCGACGCCGCTGATCGAGCAGGCGATGCGCTCCATCCACGCCCGGCCGGCGCGCGTCGTCGAGCGGGCCGCTGAGGTCCTCGCCGCCGACGGTCGGTCGCTGGCCGGCGCGACGGTGATCGTGGTCGGGGTCAGTTACAAGGCCGGGGTCAGCGACGTCCGGGAGTCGCCGGCGCTGCTGATCATCGACGCCCTCGCGCAGGGCGGCGCCGAGGTCAGCTATCACGACCCGCTGGTGCCGGTTATCCGGACAGCCCAGGGCCGGACGCTGCACAGCGTCGCAGCGCCCAGCGGGACCGACGCCGACCTGGCGGTCATCCACGTGGTGCACCCCGACGGCGATGACAGTTGGATCCGGGACTGCCCGCGGGTGCTGGACGCGACGTACCTGTTCGAGGGCCTGGTGGACAACCCAACCCAGCGCAGCGTGGTGTGAGCACCGTGCTAGAGACCGAGCTGGATACGGAACTGGATACTGGGACACCCGCGGTCATCCTCAAACTCGACCGCAACGTCATGCACCACGGCGGGCTGGGCGCGATCCGCAGCCTCGGGCGCCTGGGCGTAGCGGTCTATGGCATGCACGAGGACATGTTGGCGCCCGCGGGCAGCTCGCGCTACCTGCACGACCGATGGATCTGGCAGCCACCGGCCGATGATGCGCAACGGGTACGAGCCGGACTGGTGACGCTCGCCGAGCGGATCGGCCGCCCGGCCGTCCTGATCCCCACCGACGACGCCGGCGCGATCTTCCTCGCCGAGCACGGCACCGACCTGAGGCAATGGTTCCTGTTCCCGGAGCCGCCCCGCGACCTGCCCCGCCGGCTGGCCGGAAAGTACACGCTGTACCAACTGTGCCGCGAGCTGGATGTCCCGTGCGTGGCGGCGGCGCTGCCCGACTCGCTCGTCGACGCGCAGAACTTCGCTGACCAGTTCGGCTTTCCACTGGTGGCCAAACTGGCCAGCCCATGGCGGTCCAGCAGCGCCAAGGGTGTACGCAGCACCTCGGTTTTGCGTACCCGCGATGAGCTCACCGACGCCTGGACAACCTGCGCCGACCAGGACTGCGGCGCGCTGATGTTGCAGGAGTACATCCCCCAGCACGAGCAGGCCCAGGATTACTTCTTCCACGGTTACTGCGACGCCCAGTCGCGCTGCCGGCCCGCTTTCGTCGGGATCAAGGAACGCTCCTATCCCGCGCACGCCGGGCTGACCAGCCTCGGCCGCTGGGTGGACAACCCGCAGCTGCATCACCAGGCCACCGACCTGCTGGCCCGGCTGAACTACCGCGGCATCGTCGACCTCGACTACCGCCTCGACCCCCGGGACGGCCAGTACAAGCTGCTGGACTTCAACCCACGGCTGGGTGCGCAGTTCCGGCTGTTTCGCGACTCCGCGGGCGTCGACGTGGTGGTCGCGGCGCATCTGGACCTCACCGGCCGCGCCATCCCCCCGGGTGCGCCACACCTGGGTCGCAGCTTCCTGGTGGAGAACTACGACCCGATCGCGGCCCTGGCCTACCGGCGCAGCGGCCTGGATCTGCGGTCCTGGGTGAGCTCGCTGCGCAACGCCGACGAGCTGGCCTGGTACGCCCGAGACGATCTTGCACCGTTCGGGCTCATGTGCCTGCGGATGGGATGGCGGGCGATGACCCGCACGCTGCGCTCCACACCCATAAAAACCCAGACAAAGAAAAGAGCACAGAGATGAATGATCCGGTCGAGGTTGCCATCGTGGGGGCCGGTCCCTACGGCCTGTCCCTAGGTGCGCATCTGCGCGCCGCTGGTGTGTCCTTCCGCCAGTTCGGGCTGCCGATGCAGCTGTGGCGGGACGCGATGCCGGCCGGCATGTTCCTGAAGTCTCAGGGTTTCGCTTCCAACCTGTCCGACCCAGCCGGTAGTCACACGTTGCGCGCGTTCTGCGCGGCCACCGGCCGCGACTACGCCGACTACGGGCTGCCGGTGCCGCTGGAGACGTTCGTCGCCTATGGGGACTGGTTCCAGCGCGCCGAGGTGCCGCACCTGGAAGAGCTGATGGTCACCGACGTGACCAGGGCGGACGAAAATTATCAGCTCACACTCTCCGATGGAGACACGGTGTTGGCCCGCAAGGTCGTCGTGGCTACCGGAGTGCAGCACTTCTCGCATCTGCCCGGCGCGCTAACGGGGCTACCAGCGCAGGTGTGCACGCATACCTCCGCACACAGCAATCTGGCAGTGTTCGCCGACCGCGAGGTCGCAGTCCTCGGAGCCGGCCAGTCCGCGTTGGAATCCGCCGCTTTGCTGCACGAATCCGGAGCGAAGGTCACCGTGCTCGCCCGCGCACCGAAGGTGGTGTGGAGCGGCGCTCCACTGCCCGGTCAACGATCGATCCGTCGGCGGCTGCGGGAGCCGGAGTCCGGGCTGGGCTCGGGCTGGGCCATCTGGTTCTACTCCAATCAACCCGATCTGTACCGGCGGCTGCCGGCCGCCCGGCGGGTCCGGACCGCGCGAACCGCGCTCGGGCCGGCCGGT
The DNA here is from genome assembly GCA_963717245.1 of uncultured Actinomycetota bacterium. Taxonomy (GTDB): domain Bacteria; phylum Actinomycetota; class Actinomycetes; order Mycobacteriales; family Pseudonocardiaceae. The sequence goes on from CAVQVV010000015.1 coordinate 48,591, forward strand.
GCCGCTTGGCTGCGTCCCAGGGTGGACGGCAAGATCCGCACCCTGGTCGGGCACTCGGTGCAGTGGGCCGACCCTGAGCCCGGTGGCGTGCAGCTCCGGCTGCGGGTCAACGGTGCAGTCAACGGGGACGCCACCAAAGAGATCACGGCTGAGCATGTCCTGGTCGCCACGGGCTACCGGGCCGCCTTGGACCGGCTGACCTTCCTGGACGCACGGCTGCGGTCGACGGTGCGCACCCTGGCAGGCACTCCCGACGTCGGCCCGGATTTCCAGTCCTCAGCGCCGAATCTGTACTTCATCGGACCAGCAGTCGCGTCGACCTTCGGACCGGTGATGCGATTCGTCTACGGCGCCGACTTCGCGGCTCGCACGGTGGCCCGGGAACTCACCACCGTCCCGATGCCCCGATCCGCCGTGGGATCCCGGCGGTGACCAACTCGCTGATCACCCCCGCGCCGGCGAAGCGCCTGCGCCGCCAGACTCCGGCGGCTGCGCTGGCCATGGTGCTGCCCCTGGCGGACGTCGTCGCCCTCGCGGCGGCCGGCCTGCTTGCCGGGGGATCGGGGTGGGCAGCGACGGCCTATGCCTGCGCAGTGCTGGTGTTGCTGATGGCTGACGGGCAGCACCGGCTGCGGATCTGCCGGCGGGTGTCTGATCAGCTGCCGCGGACCGTGGCGGTGGCAGCGATGCCACTGCTCGCCGTGCTGCCGTGGCTGGGATCCGGCGGGCTGCGGCTCGCACTCCTGGCCGCCACGTCGCTCATCGCCGCACGGGTCGGGGCCTGTACGGCTTTGAAGGCGGCGCACCGGCGTGGGTGGCTGCTCGAACCGGCGCTGGTCGTCGGCACCGGCGCCACCGCGGTCCGGATCGCGCAACTGCTGCGCAGCCATCCTGAACACGGGTTGGCGCCCCGCGGGTTTTTAGATGGACCGCACCGGGTCGACCTGCCGGTGCTGGGTGAACTCACCGAGCTGGCCGAGGTGATCACGCGCCACGACATCCAGCGGGTCATCGTCTGCTTCCCGGATTCCCCGGATGCGGATCTGGTACCGCTGTTGCGAGCCTGCCGCCCGTTGCCGGTGGATGTCTGCGTGGTGCCCCGGCTCTACGAGCTCGGCGCGGCGCTGCCCCGCGGCTACCTCGACGAGCTGCGCGACATCCCGTTGGTCCCGCTGCGCCGTCTGGGACACGGTCGGCGCGGCGCCGCCGCCAAGGCCGCCTTCGACTTCGTTGCCGCCGCAGCACTGCTCGTCGCGGTCACACCGCTGTTGCTTGCGCTGGCCATCGCGGTCCGGCTCGACGGAGGTGGCCCCGCGCTGTTCCGCCAGACCCGGATCACCCGGGATGGCCAACCGATGGAGCTGCTCAAACTGCGCTCCATGATCGGCCACTCCGACTCGGACACCCGCTGGGCAGTGCTCCCCGAGCACACCACCGGTCTCGGTGGATGGCTGCGGCAGACCCACCTCGATGAGCTACCTCAACTCGTCAACGTGCTGCGCGGGGAGATGTCGCTGGTGGGCCCCCGGCCGGAGCGCCCGTACTTCGCGGCGCAGTTCGAGCGGCAGATACCGCGTTATGACGACCGGCACCGGATGCGCACCGGCCTGACCGGCTGGGCTGCGGTGCATGGCCTGCACGGAGATACCTCCATCACCGAGCGGATCCGCTTCGACAATTTCTACATCGAGCACTGGTCACCATGGATGGACTCGGTGATCTTGGCCCGCACCCTGTGCACCCTGTCCTGGAGAGGAAGCAAATGAAAGTTCTCCACGTGATCACCGGACTGGGTGTAGGAGGGGCGGAGCTGCAGCTGCGGTCGCTTCTCCAGCACACCTGTCACCAGTCTGACGTGGTAACGCTGTACAACCCGGGCCCGGTCGCCGGGATGATCTCCGGGGACGGTGTGCGCGTCCGCGATCTGGGGATGACCCGCAACACCGAGCTGTCCGCGCTGCGGCGGTTGGCGGCCATGATCCGCGCTGACCGTTACGACGTGGTGCACGCCCACCTGTACCGCTCGTGCATCTACGGCCGGCTTGCGGCCCGGTTCGTCGGCACTCCGGTAGTGGTCACCACCGAGCACTCCATCGGGGAGACGCATCTGGAACGCCGCCGGATGAACCTCGGGATGCGGGCCCTGTATCTGGGCACGGACCTGTGCTCCGATGCCACCATCGCGGTGTCGGACGCGGTGGCACAGCGGCTGACGAAATGGGGCGTGGCCGCCCGCAAGATCGAGATCATCCCCAACGGTCTGGACTTCGGCCGGGTCGCCTACGACATCGCCGCCCGGGACCGGATCCGCGCCGAGTTCGCCCTGCCCCGCGACGCCTACGTCATCGGCGTGCTGGGTCGGCTGGACCCGATCAAGCGCTTCGACCTGGTGATCAAGGCCGCCGCGCCGTTGCTCGACGAGGCGCACCGGCTGTTGATCGTGGGCGATGGGGCGATCCGGCCGGAGCTGGAGGCCGAGGCGCAGCGTCAGGGCGTCGCGGAGCTGGTCACCTTCGCCGGTGAACGCCACGACGTGGCGGCCATGTTCTCGTCGCTGGACCTGTTCATCGCCTCCTCCGAACAGGAGACCTTCGGCCTGTCGGTGCTGGAGGCGCTGGCTAACGGCATACCGGTGCTCTACACGACCTGCCCGGCGCTGGACGGCATCGAGACCGAGCGGGCCCGCCAGGTACCGGGCGACGTGGAAGGGATGCGTCGGGAGATCGCGGCGGAGCTGGCCATCGGGCGGCGCCCCCGGGAGGGTGTGCCCGCAATCGGCGAGCTGTACGGCATCGAGTCGGTGGCCCGCCGCATCGACGACCTCTATGACCGGCTCATGACCCGCAAACGGACCAGCCGACCGTCCGTCTCCCGCGCTGCGGCCAACCCTATCGGAGGCAACCGATGAAAGCGCTGATCACCGGAGGGGCCGGCTTCATCGGCTCGCACCTGGCCGACCATCTGCTGAACGCCGGACACGACGTCGTCGTGCTCGATGACCTGGCCACCGGCTCGCTGGCCAACCTGTCTTCGATCAGCGAGCATCCGCGCTTGCGCTTCGTCGGGGGCTCGGTGCTCGACGAACCGCTGGTCGACACGCTCGCCGGTCAGGTCGACACAATGTTCCATCTCGCCGCTGCCGTCGGGTCGTTCGTGATCCGGGATCGAACGTTGCAGAGCCTGCGCACCAACATCCATGGCACCGAGAACGTCCTCACCGCGGCGCACCGGCACCACAACCGGGTCCTGATCGCCTCCAGCAGCGAGATCTACGGCAAAAACACCAAGATCGGTTTGTGCGAGGACGACGACCGGGTGATCGGTTCGCCACTGCTGCACCGCTGGTCCTACTCCGAGGCCAAGGCGGTCGACGAAAGCCTCACCCACGCCTACGTCACCGAGCTCGGCCTGCAGGCGGTGATCGTCCGGCTGTTCAACACGGTGGGGCCTCGCCAGAGCGGGCGCTACGGCATGGTCATCCCCCGGTTCGTCGCCCAAGCCCTGGCCGGGGCGCCGCTGACCGTCTTCGGGACGGGCGCGCAGATCCGCTGCTTCTGCCACGTGCACGATGTGGTCCCGGCGTTGGTGGCGCTGGTCGAGGCGCGTGACGCGTACGGCACCGCCGTCAACGTCGGCAGCACCGAGCAGGTGTCCATCGGCGAGCTGGCGTTGCGGGTGCTGGCGTTGACCGGCTCCGCCAGCGAGATCGTCCACATGTCCTATGAGGAGGGCATCGGCCGAGGGTATGAGGACCTGCAGCGCCGCGTCCCGGACTGCACCCGAGCCCGGAAAATGATCGACTTCCGGCCGGCCCGCAGCCTCGACGACATCCTGCACTCGGTGATCGACGAGCAAAGCCGTACAAGGCTCACTCCGGCAGCGGTGCTCTGATGATCAACACCAGCATCGATCCGGGCCGGCCGGCCGCCCCGACGGGGGGGCGGCGGTCACGGAAGTGGCGGGTGTTGGCCGGATCGAGTTTCCTCATCGTGCTGTTCCTGGGCGCAGTGGCATTGCTGGTCACCATTCCGCGGATGCTCGGCCCGGCCGAGAAACCAGCCAGCCTCGCGGTGGCATCGCTGCCGTACTGGAACCTGACCGCAGGTCAGACCGTCCTCGCAGCGAACCGGGGCACCTTCAACGAGGTCTCTCCGTGGATCTACGGGATCACGAGCAACGGTCAGATCGTCGCGCAGTCGATGCCCGGACGGGCCGCCGAAATCGCGGCGGGCATGGCACAGCTGCGCACGCTGGGAATCCCGCTGGTCCCGTCGATCGCGAACCGGACCAACGGCGTGTGGACCTACGAACCGGTCGCGAACATGCTGCACAATTCCGCGGCGATGACCCGGCACATCAACGACATCGTCGCGCTGGTGCAGCGGGAACGCTACGACGGGATCGACATCGACTACGAGGATCTGCCGGCCACCGACCGGCAGGCGTTCACCACGTTCGTGACCCGCCTGGCCGACGCGTTGCACGCCAAGAACAAGATCCTCACGATTGCCGTGTTCGCCAAGACCACCGACGCCGGCGAGGACGGGCGCAACGCCGGGCAGAACTACGCCGCCATCGGTGCGGCGGCCGACGAGGTCCGGATCATGGCATACGACTACAACTGGTCAGGGTCCACACCGGGACCGGTCGCGCCGCTGCCCTGGGTCCGCGAGGTGCTGACCTACGCCAAGACTCAGATGCCCGCCGAGAAGATCGTGCTCGGAGTTGCGGTTTCCGGCTACGACTGGGTGGACGGCGGCCAAGGCGAAGTGGTCACCTGGATCCAATGTTTCGGACGCGCCAGGGCGTTTAACGCCACCTCGCAGTTCGACCGGCTCAGCCAGTCACCCTACTTCAAGTACACCGACGCCCAAGGCCACCAGCACGAGGTCTGGTATGAGAACGCCGAGAGCACCGCGACCAAGCTCGAGGCCGCGAAGGCCGCCGGGATCCGCGGTGTCTTCCTGTGGATGATCAGCTCGGAGGACGACCGGACCTGGGCAACGCTGCACAACATCTTGCCCGTACCCGCTCCCAGTGCCGAAGGGGCGTCGCGCTGATGCCCTGGTGGTCGATTGCGATCGTCGTCTTCGGCGTGAACTTCACGCTGTGGGCGGCCGTTGGTCTGGCGCGGTTACTCAAGGAGGCCTGGGCGAAGCGCCGCGGCTCCGGCCGTCCCAGTCCGTCGATGACCGTGCAGGACGTAGCGGTCCTGATTCCCGCGCACAACGAGGAAATGGTGATCGAGAACAGCATCACGGCAATCGCCGCCCTGGTCCCCCGCGAGAACATCCATGTGGTCTCCGACGGTTCCACCGACCGGACGGCTGAGCTGGCCCGCCGGACCGGCGTGAACGTCATCGAAACGCGCACCAACGTCGGCAAAGCCGGCGCTCTCGAAGAGGCGATCGAGCGCTTCGGGCTGGTGCAGCGGTTCCAAGCGGTGCTGCTGTTGGATGCCGACACGACCATCGAACCGGGATATTTCGATGCCGCCCTGCCCCATTTCGACGACCCGCAGGTGGTCGCCGTCGCCGGTGCGGTCCGGACCCACTGGGAGGGCCGCGCCCTGTCGATGGTCGGCAAGGTCCTGGTGTGCCACCGGGAGCGCATCTACGCGATCAGCCAGCGGCTGCTGAAGTTCGGCCAGACCTGGCGGTTCGCCAACGCCACCCACATCGTGCCCGGCTTCGCCAGCATGTATCGCACAGCTGTCCTGCCGCACATCGAGATGAACCCGCCCGGCCTGGTGATCGAGGACTTCAACATGACGTTCGAGATCTACCAGAAGCGGCTGGGCAAGGTGGCGTTCAGTCTCGGCTCTGTCGCCGTGACCCAGGATCCCGACAACCTCCGCGACTACGTCCGCCAGATCAAGCGCTGGGGGCTGGGACTCTGGCAGACGGTGCGCCGCCATCCGCCGCGGTGCAACCTGTTCAGCGCCATGCTCACGGTGCTGCTCCTGGAGCTGTTGACGAGCAGCATGTTCTTTCTGCTGCTGCCGCTTCTGGTGCTCGTTCTCGCCGTGCCCGCGGTATACCCGGACTCGCTGTCCTGGCCGGGGATAGCCTCAGCTCACGCCGCGGTCGCCGAGCACATGACCCTGCAAGTGCTGCTACTCGCGGTGACCGGTGCCGACCTGGCGCTGACCTGTGTGGTCGCGCTGATCGAACGCCGCTTGCGTTTCCTGCTGCTATGGATGTTCTTCCCGTTCCTGCGCGTGCTCGACGCCGCGATCGCGCTCTACGTGTTCCCGCGGGCCTGGTTGAGCTCCACCGGCCGCTGGACCAGTCCGGCCCGCCGGGCGGTCGCGATGCGGCCAACACGCACCGATCAGATGATCGTGTCGTCGGCGGTGACGGCATCGTCGACGGATTAGACGGACTCGCGAACGTCACGCGGATCGGGTGGTCGCGCCCGGACCCTTGCCGCTCGGGGATGCGGCCGGGCAGAGTTGAGCCTGTGACGTTCTTGCGGGTTCTCCTCGTGGACAGTCACGCGATGTTGACCGATGCGCTGACCGTCCAGCTGTCCACGACCACCGACCTGTGGGTCGTGGGTAGTGCCACACCCGACGACCCCCGCCTGCTGGATATGGCCCGCACCCTGCGCCCTGACATCATCACCACCGAGGTCGGGTCGGCGACGGTCGCCACCGGCGCGATGATCCGGAAACTGCGCATCGCCTGTCCCACGGCGCATGTTGTCGTCCTCACCGGCAGCGATGACTGTGCCCATGCCGTCGCCGCCGCGCGGGCCGGCGCCGCCGCGTGGGTGCCCAAGGAGAGCGCGCTGGATCACCTGCTCGAGGTTCTCCGCGGGGTACCGCTCGGTCATGCCTTCTACCCACCGCGGCAACTCGGTGTGGTGCTGCGCGAGCTGCGCGACGACGTGCGCCGCGCCCGCGACTGCAGAGCCCGGCTCGACGTCCTGTCCCACCGCGAGCGGGAGGTACTGCTGCACATGGTGGACGGCATGCCGGTGCACCGGATCGCCGTCGAGTCGGTGGTGTCCACCAGCACCGTCCGCACCCACGTGCGCAGCATCCTCACTAAACTGGGCGTGCGCAGCCGCCTGGAAGCAGTCAGCGTCGCCCGCGCCGCTGGTCTACGGCCGGTGGCCGACTGATCCACGGTCCACACGACGCTTACCCCACTGCCCCACTCACGACCGCAAGGCGAAGGGTGGGGGCGAGGCCGTGCGTCGCACCGAGATGTTCAGGGTCTCGATCATGTCGTCGACGGTAATGGCTTGGGCGTCGCGGTGCATGGCCAGGCCTCGCCGGGCGAGTTCGGTAGCCAGCTGCTCCTGGTGGTCGTCGACCTGCTCACCGCGGGCGTGGTCCCGGGTGGCCAGGATCGGGTATCGGCCGGCGTTGAGCGCGGCCAGTGCCGAACCGGTGCCGGCGTGGCTGATCACGAGATCAGCCTTGCCCTGCGCGGCACCCAGCTCGGCTGCGGGCAACGCCGGCGTGGCCTGGATCGGCAGATCGTCCACTGGGGTGTCCCCGGTCTGCCACAGCACCTCTACCGGCAGCCCGGTCGCCTGCGCCAGCGCACCTTCGGCTGTCAGCAGCGGCGCGAGATGCTCGAACAGCCGGCGGAACGGGTACTGGGTCGCCGCACCCACCGTCACCACCACCCGCAGCACCGCGTCGGGCACCCGCGTGACAGCGACGCTCTCATAACCGTCGAACACGCTGCCGGCGTAGCCCCAGCGCTGGTCGGCCCAGCTCTGATACTGCGTGTAGGTCCGCACCCCGGGGACCCATTGCAGCACGCGGCCGGTCACCGATGGTCCACTCACCCGAGTGGCGCTTTCGATGTAATGACACTCCACGCCTCGGGCAGCCAGATAGGGCAGGTACCCCAGCGCGATCCCCGACCCCGTCGACACCGCCCTGGTGACCTTGCGGTGCTGCAGCAATCGGCGTGCCGAAGGGATGCAGCGCAGCACATCGGGCACGCTGCGCACCCCGACGTAGGGCACGAACTCCACGTCCCGATCCGCCAGCATCGACCGGCTCTGCTCGTTCGCGTGGGTGACCCACACGGCATCGCCATAAGGCGGAATGCGGCTCGCCAGACTGTCGAGCTGTGTCAGATGCCCACCCGTTGTCGCGACAAACAACGTGGTCATGAGCCTCACCTCTTCCACCCCAGGCACTCACTGCGACGGCCTGCGTGCAGCGCGTCACATTCACCCTACCCCAGCAGCGGGTACCGTCGCCTCCGTGAATGCGCCTGCTCAAGCCGAGACCGTGCTCACCGATCCGCGCAGCGATCCCCGCTGGCGTCAGCTCGCTCTCGGGCCGCAGGGCAGCGTGTTCACCTCGCCGCCGTGGATCGACGCGGTCTGCGCCACCTACGGCTTCAGCCCCGCCAGCACTATCCGGCTCGACTGGGACGGGCAACCGCGCGCGGGACTGGCCTGGGTCCCGATCAGCGACATCCGTGGCGACCGGGTGATCAGCCTGCCGTTCTCCGACCGGGCGGAGCCGCTGGCCGATGACCAGGGCGACTGGACAGCGCTGGTGGACGGGATCATCACCGCCGCTGCTCCCCTGACGCTGCGATGTTTCGACACCGCCGTTCCGGTCGGCGACCGCCGTTTCCAACGGGTCGCTGCGGCGGCGTGGCACGGTACGCCGCTGACCGGCGGCGTCGAGGAGATCCGGCGGCGGCTGTCCCAGCACGCTCGCCGCAACATCGTGATCTCCGAGCGCGAAGGGGTCCGGGTCGAGGCGCACACCGGTCGGGAGGCCGTACACCGATTCCACGGGTTGCACGTCTCGCTGCGCAAGCGCAAGTACCGGTTGCTCGCCCAACCCGTTGAGTTGTTCGATCACATCTGGGCGGCCTTCGCTCCCGACGAGGCGATCGTGACGATGCTCGCCCACGCCGGCGACGAGCTGATCGCCGGCGCCGTCTTCCTGACCTGGGGTGACGTGCTGTATTACAAGTTCGGGGCGTCGCGCCACGAACACCTGGCGCTGCGCCCGAACGACGCGCTCTTCTGGGCCGGGATCCGCTGGGGCGTGCAGCACGGAGCCCGGCTTCTCGACTGGGGCCTGTCCGACCTCGATCAGCCGGGGCTGATCGCGTACAAGCGCAAGTGGGCGACCGAACAGCGCCAGATCGTCACCCTGCGCGCCGGCGGCGAACACGCCCGCAGCAGCGCCCAGGCCGGTGCGATGCTCGGCGAGCTCACCCAGCTGCTCACCAATGATTCGGTGCCCGATCAGGTGACCAGGCAGGCCGGGGCGCTGCTGTACCGCTACTTCTGCTGAACCGGGACAGCGGGCTGTCGACGTATCAAGAGTTGTTCTTTAGCGGGATCGGCGTACTAGATGATCGGGTCTGGAATCCCCAATTCCGACATGTACCACATGGACGTGGTACGATTTCTCCTATGGAGGTTCTCGGTGTTGGCGATCAACTCAGTGTTCTCGATCAACTCAGCGCGCTTCTTGACGCCAAGGACGACTCAACGGTCAATACGTCGATGCGCCTTCCCACATCACTGCGCGAGGCGGCGGCGCTCGCTGTCGATCAGCTGGGTGTCGCACCATCCACGACTACGCTCACCGCCACCGCACTTCGTGCGGCCCTGGAGACTGCCGTGATGAATGCGGCCCTGGAGGCCCACTACAGTCAGTATCCGAGCGTACGCCCTTCTCTCGCCGAGGTCGCGCTCGCTCTGGCCGCACAGGACGGGTCACCGCTCGCGCATCATCCCGACCTTGTCGAGCAGGCAGCGGCCGAGGTCGTGACTCGCCATCCCGACGCCGACGCCGACGATGTCCTGCTATGGGCCGAAGCCCAGCAGGCGGCCGCCGTCCGGCGAAGCCCGTGAGGACGGTCCTTCTCGACAACGAGGCCATCACGGCATTAGCTGACCCGACTCACCGCAAGCATCGCGTCGTCCTTGCGCATCTGTCGGGTGTGGTCGCACGCCGCCGGAAGGGCGCAGCGACGAGGACGGTCGTACCGACAGCCGTTCGGGTCGAGGCCGGCTGGGACCGGTCGAACCCGGCCGCGTCAGCCATCAACTGGTTCCGGGTGGCAGACGCTGTGCTCGACGCCAGTGCCGCCGACATAGCAGCCGAGATCGTGAACCGGACCGGCATCAGCGTCGCCGACGCTCACCTCCGTGCCGTCATTCGGGCTCTCTCCGCCGAGGAGGCGGTCGTGCTCACCAGCGACCCGAAAGACATGGTGGTCGTGTCGGCACCAAAGGCCATCACCGCCATCAGGATCTGACAGCGGCAGGAGGTGATCGGGCGGCACGCGGCCGCCCGACGTCATCACAGAGTTCACGCCGACGCGCTGCCGTACCGTTACTTCTGCTGAGCAGGGACAGCGATCTGCTTTTCACGCCGTATCTCCGACCGTGGTGCGGGCTCGCTTGCGGCCCGCTGAGCGGGCACCTGACCGGGCTGTTTCACGGGCCGCCGACCGGCTGGCGTGAGCGCCCGGCCGCGCGGTGTCTTCCCCCACGGCTTCACCACCGAGAGTCCGGTCGCCACGAGCAGCAGGATCAGCGCCAGCGCCCTCGCGATCAGCGTCTGCATCCCTGCCGGCTCAGCACCACCGGAGGCAAGCGCCGGCAGCTGCGGCACCAGAAACATCAATCCTGCAGCAGTCAACGCGCCGGCGATCCCGCATTTGGCGAGCACCCACCAGTACCGTCCGAGACCCCACGGGGTGGACAACGCCAGCACCAGCCCACTGACCAGCGAGGCGAAGACCACCGGTACCAGCACCCAATAGGCGATCACGGCCATCGCGGCGGCGATCCCGGCCCGTATTGCAGCGTTACCGCTGGATAGTCCAGCTGCATCCAGCGCCACCAAGGCGCCGTCAAGCCCAAACCACCCGACCGACGTCGCGACATGGACCGTGAGCAAGGTTGCCCGGGCTCTGCGCGATAGTCGTGGGATCGTAAAAATCGTTGGTGCAACGGCCGTCACGGCTGCTCCCCCCAGCTGCCAGAAGACGATCTTTAGTTAGCGAGCACCGTGCCCCCGCAGCAGCGTCGGAACGGTTCGCAACAAGATCATGAGATCAGTCCAGAAACTCCAACTACGCACGTAGGCCAGATCGAGTTCAAGCATTTCGAGCGTGCCCATCGTGCTGCGCCCACTGACCTGCCAGAGCCCGGTCAGGCCGGGCGGGACGTCGAAGCGCTCAGCGAATTTGGCTGGGAACATCTCCGCTTCCCAGTCCAGGCACGGACGCGGCCCGACCAAGGACATCTGCCCCAGCAGAACGTTCAGTAGCTGGGGAAGCTCGTCAAGGCTGGTGCGTCGCAACATCGAGCCGATCCTGGTCACCCGCGGGTCGCTGTCGATCTTCCAGCTACCGCCGACCGACGTGTCCTCGCCCCGCAGCTCGCGAGCGATGAGCTCGCGATGCTGCGAGTCGGAACAACCCACCCGCATGGTGCGGAACTTATACATCGTGAACGGTTGGCCCCCCCTGCCTATCCGCCGCTGCCGATAAAACGCTTGACCCGGGCTCCCCACCCTGATCATCAGCGCGATCAACAGCATCGGGATGATCAACACCAGCAATGCGACCGACACCACCACCAGATCGACGGCGCGCCGGGCAACTGGTTCCCATCGGGCCGGCAAGCGTGCTTGTTCAACGCCGCTGGACACTAAGCCTCCCCGTGGTCATTCCCATCAGCACGAAAAGCAGGTCCCCGGAGCCTCGGAACGTCAGATGCGGATCGAGGATGGTGAGGATGATCAAGAACCACCAGGAGACCCAGAGCGCTGAGGCCGCCGCGGACAGCGCAGCAGGCTGACTGTCGGACTGGGCGATGAGCTTGCCGGTTCTGCGCAGCACCACCACCGAAAGCCAGACGAAGGCGGCGAGCAGCGGGATCCCCCCGATCCAGAGCAGGTCCAGGTAACCGCTTTCCAGGTAGATGACATCGCGCCACCGTTCGGGCGCCGGCAGCACCGAGTTGGGCGAGACGCCCAGCAGGACGTTGATGAAGCCGAACCGCGGTAGGTAGAAGGTGGACAGGTTGCTCCAGCGGCCGATCCAGCTACGCGGCACGCCGAACTCGCCGAAACCCTGCAATCGACCGATCAGCGCCGGGGCACCGACCGCGAGCGCGACCGGCACCAGCCACACAAACCGAAGCGAGTTGCGGCGCACGGAGCTGAAGCGCCACAGAATGACCCCGCCCGCGACCACTGCGGAGATCCAGGTGGAGAACTGGCCGGTGGCGAGCACACCCGCACCGAGTACCAGTCCCAACGCCAGGCGCTCCCGGCGCTCCAAGAGGCCCCGCATCCCGCAGCAGATCAACAGAGTCAGGCAGATGATGATGTAGTCGCCAGTGGCCAGCGGTGAACCGAGCGTCGTGGTGCCCCGCTCGGCGAGTGCCGCCGCGTTGCTGTCGGGCGTCCAGACGGCTTGCAACATCGAGACGACCGGACCGAAGTGCAGAGTTTGCAGGATCGCGATTACCGCGACCACGGCCCCCGGCCAGATGATCAGTCGGAAGCACCGAACCAGTTGCGCCTCGGTGCTGATGGTGAAGCGCACCAGCAGATAGATGGCGACGAGCTTGCAGACTGGCAGCACCGCTGCCAGATCGGAGGTCAGTGGCGGGTGCCCACGCAGGATCATGGACAGCAGCGGCCACGCCGTGGACATCAGCAGGAAAATGCCGAGCGGGATATCGAGTTGATTCAGCCGCAACGGCACCCGGTCGCCCCGGCACCATCGAAGATAACCGCCGACCAGCGCACCCGCTATCACGACGACCAGCAGCGCCTCGTTGGGACGCACCAACGGGATCAGATTGCCGCGGTTGATGCCGGCGATGAGCGGCAGCGTGCCCAGATACGCGTACGTCGCGAAAACCGGCTTGTAGACCGCCGTCGCGAACAGCCCGATCAGGACAAGCACCCCTATGGCGGCCAGCGCGATCAGCGGTCCGACCGCCACCGCGAGGATCCCGCCCGCGACGGCGCAACCGGCGGCACCCAGCCCCAGCCAGCGGTTGACCACAGGTGGTGTCGGTGGACTCTGACCGCGAGTGGGAACGGGACTGGAGGAGCCGGGCGGGAGGGTTCGGGTCATGACCCACCACCTATCCGTCGCACCGCGACACGGAGCACAAGGACATAGACCCCGAGCGCCACAACGCCGCCCAGGATGAGAAGTGCGAGATCGGCGAGCCGGTCGCCCTCAGTGAGCTGGGCCAGCCACCACATCGCCGCGGCCACCGGCACCATCGCGAGGGTGGCCACCAGCGCGGCGGCCAGGCTTCGAGGTTCGATGAACCGCTCAGGACGGATCGCCCGGCGCAGCCGGGTCAACACCGTCGCCGCGGCGGCGAGCTCGCCCGCCAGAATGGCCGCCACCAGCCAGGTCAAGCGGGACCCGTCGGCGGGCAACAGCAGAGCCGCAGCCGCGGCCACGAGTATCACACCGAACGCGACTTCGCTCGCCCGGCGCGGAATGCGGTCGTCCAACCGAGCGAACAACGCCTGACGGCCGATGTCATGCACCCCGCCGACCAGCTGGGCAATCGCCACCACCCCCAGGCAGGTGGCGAGTGAGCCGATCAGCTCGGCATGCCGCAGCTCGCCGTTGGCCAGGATGTTCGCGGTGGGTATCGAGTTCACCGCGAGCAGTACCAGCAACGGCAGGCTGGCGATGATGGCATAGGACAGACCCTGCCGCCATGCCGTTGCGAACGTCGCGTCGTCGTCGCGATGGGCAGCACGCGACAGTCCGGGCAGCGCAGCCATCGACACCGCACGGGCACTGACGTAGGACAGCGAATAGAACACGGAATAGGAAAGCTGCACGACGAACACGCCGCCGGGCACCGAGCCGGCGAGCGCCAGCAGCACGTACATCGCCGCAGCCGGCCAGGCCGCCACGCCGACCGAACGCACCAGCCGACGGCTGACCGCCCGGGCCTCTGGATCGTGGCGCCAACCCATCGAAGGTCTGGTCAGCAAGCCCACCCGCGCGGTGCCGAACAGCTGCAGCGCCGTGTGCAGGGCGACGGCAGCCGTGCTGCCCACCCCCAGCACAATCACCAGATCGACTGGCACGTGCTCGACGTCCAGGCCGGTCCCGTAGTACCAGCCGGTCCCGATCACCGTCAGGATCAGGATGACGTTCTCCACCGCCGGCGCGCCCGCCGCGAGCGCGAAGCGCCCACGAGCCTGCTGGGCAGCGATGCCGAGGTTCAACAGGACGTACAGCAGGACCTGGGGTGCGACGAGCAGGATCAGCAGCGTGGTCAGCCACAGACCCCGAGCTCGAGACACCGGATCCGGGATCCCGAAGGTCAGCGTCCAGGCCACCGCCGGGGCCAGGACCATCAGCAGCGCGACCACCGCGCCCGACACGCTGAGCAACCACCCGCTCACCCGGCCGAGAACCTCTCGGGCCCGGTCAACGCCGCCTGCGCCGATGGCGCGGACCACGCCGGGCACCAGCACCATTGCCAGCACCGGACCGGCGATCAAGGCGAACACCAGGTTCGGGACGACGTAGCCGGCCTGGAAGGCGTTCGCGAAGTAGGTTGGCCCCAGCACCGCCCCGATCACCACGACGCGCAGCAGCCCGGTGGCCCTACTGACCAACGTCCACCCTGCGACGGTGGCCGAGTTCCGAGCTGTCGTAGTGGGGGTTGGGTCCTCCAGCGCTGTCACCGTTGAGGCGGCCACAGCCGGGCCCTCACGGCCTGATCCGGCGCCGGGCGCCCATCGCCACGACTCCACCTGCCACGATCAGTCCGACCAGCGCGCCCGTACCGGCCGCGAGCAGCGGCTGCGGGAACACGACGTCGGGCATCGAGTACGGCGGTGTCAGCAGCTGGGCATCTGGGCCGTCCTGGCCGGTGAGCTTGATCTGATCGATCCGACCCTGGATCGCCTTCTCCAGATCTTGGGATGCGATGAGCTGGGTCCGCGCATCGTTGAGGGAAGCCTGAGTGGCGGTTCCGGCTGTCACCGCGGTGGTGAGTTGTTGCACCTGCGTTTGGAGTTGGGTGGTGTTCGTGTGGGCGTCAGCGAGCTGGGTGCTGAGGTTGCGGGACACTCCGGTGGGCTGACCGATGAGGGTCATGTACCCGTCCATGATGGACTGCAGCGTCTGCATCGCGGCCAGCTTGCTGGCACCGTGCGCCTCGACCTGGATGACGTCGCTGTTGTCCAGGACCGACACGCTGACATCTTTGGTGAGATCCTTGTAGTCCCGGCCCTCCTTCTGCGCGACCGGTCCGAGCACGGCCCGGCTCTGCAGATACACCAGTTGGGTGGACAGCTGACGATCCTGCTTCAGAGGGTCGCCACCGCCCTGTTGGTCCCCGCCGGTGGAGTAGAGGATCTCCGCGCGGGCGCCGTAGGTTTTCGGTAAGACCAGCGCACCGGCCAGCCCGGCGGCAGTGCCGAGCAGGATGAGGGTCAACGCCAGCAACACCAGTCGCGTCGTCAACCAGCCGGGTTCGCGGTCTTCGGTGGGAGGCTCGAACCCGGCCGCCGAACGCTGCGGCGGCACGTCACCGGTCCCCGGGGTCTTCTGCAGTTGGTCTTCGTAGCCCATCGAACGTCCATTCGACTCGCTAGCCCCGTATTGAAAGACATGGGAAACATCGCTCACAGCGCACCTCCGAGCACATCGCAGACCCGCGCAACCTGCTCGATGGTCAGCGTCGGGGACATCGGAACAGACAAGATCCGGCCGGCCGCGCGCTCTGCCACTGGCATTGCCTCGGGCAGTGGCACTTCGTCGGCTAGGGCGGGTTGCTGATGGCAGGGCACCGGGTAGTGCACACCCCAGCCGATACCAGCCGCGGTCAGCGCGTCGCCGACTGCGCGGCGATCGTCGACCTGGATGATCGCCAGGTGGTACACCGGCTCAGCGCCCGGCGCCACCGTCACCGGTGTGCAGCCCGGCGGCAGCATCTCGCGGTAGGCCGCCATTGCTTCCGCGCGCCGCGCATTCCCAGCGTCGAGCCGCGGTAGTTTGGCTGACAGTAACGCCGCTTGAAGCGTGTCGAGCCTGCTGTTTCGCCCGGGTAGGTCGTGCAGGTAACGATCGGTCACCGACCGCCCGTGGTTGGCGATGCTGCGGATCCGGTCGGCCAGCCCGAGATCGCTGGTGACCACCGCGCCGCCGTCGCCCAGGGCGCCGAGGTTCTTGCCGGGGTAGAAACTGAACCCTGCGGCGATGCCCACGCTGCCTGCGCTGCTCCCCCGGTGCCGGGCACCGTGAGCCTGCGCGGCGTCCTCGATGAGGGCGAGCCCGTGCGCAGCGGCGATCGCGGAGATCGGCCCGGGATCCACCATCTGGCCGTACAGGTGCACGGCGATGATCGCGGCTGTCGAGCTGGTGATCGCTGCTTGCACGGCGGCTGGATCGATCAGCAGGGTGTCCGGGTCACACATCGACGAACCGGGGCCGCGCACCGGTGGCGCACACCGCCTCGGCCGTCGCGATGAACGTATTCGTCGGGATGATGACCTCGTCGCCGCGCCCGATTCCCAACCCGGACAGGATGAGTTCCAGGGCATCGGTTCCGTTGGCCACCCCGATGCAGGCCTCGGCTTCACAGTAGGTGGCGAATTCGCGCTCGAAGCGCTCGACCTCGGGGCCACCGACGAAATGGCCGTGATCCAGCACGGTCTTCCAGGCGAGATCGAACTCCTCGCGCAGCCCGTTGTTGACGCCTTGGAGGTCCAAAAAGGGGACATTCACGAGGCCACCTCCCGCGCGAACTCCACGCCGGCCGGGTCGATGCTGCCGGCCACGAAGGCTGGTCGCCCGGTGGCCTCCGCAACGTCGGTGGCGGCCAGAACCCGGACGATGTCCAGCCCGCGCTCACCGGGAGTGTTCGGCTTGGCGCCGGTGCGGATGCAGTCGATGAAGTGGCTGTCCTGAACCAGCAGTGGCTCATTGAACTGAATAAACGGCGAGACGATGTCTCCGGTTCGGTAAGAAACCGGCATCGCGTGCGACTCACCATGGTCGTCGGGATCGGTCGGATCGACGCCGATGTCGTATATCCGGATCCGCTCATTGTCCGACATATCGTTGTAGACGACCATCTTGCGTTCGCCGACGACGGTGACCCGCCGTTCCTTGCACGGATCCAGCCAGCTCACGTGCACGAAGGCATGGGTGGCCGCCTTCTCGAAGTCCAGCCGCAGGTAGGCCACGTCGGCGTGGCGGTTGCCGACATGCCGTTTGGCCCATACCCACGTGGTCCGGGGTACCTCGCCGAGCAAGAACGTCGCGATCGAGATGTCGTGTGGGGCGAGGTCCCAGATGACGTTGCAGTCACGCTGGTACTTGCCCAGGCTCAACCGGGCGGCGTCGATGTAGAGGACCCTGCCGAGCTCCCCGGAGTCGATGATCTCCTTCAGTTTCCAGACCGCCGCGTTGTACTCGAAGGTGTGGCCGACCATCAGGTGCACGCCGTTGGACGCCGCCGCGTCGACCATCTCCTGCGCATCCTCGACGGTGGTGGCCAACGGTTTCTCCACCAGAGCGTGCCGGCCCTGGCGCAGCGCTTGTAGCGCGACCCCGGCATGCGCGGCCGGCGGAGTCGCGACCACCACTGCGTCCACCCGACCCAACACATCATCGAGATGCAGTGCCGATTCCGCCGATGGGTAGTTTTGCCTGGCCTCCGCGATCCGCTCGGGATCCTCGTCGACGATGGTCACCTGCACACCCGGCATACTGCTGAGTACCCGCATGTGCTTGGAACCCCAGTAGCCGTAGCCCACGACCGCTACCCGAACATCGGGACCGAAGGTCATGCACCCCCCGGTTCGTGGCCAGCTAGTTCGCGGCCAGCTAGGGTTGCGGCCGGTTGGGCGGTACTTGCAACGAACTTCATCGAGACGGGCCCCCTGCCGTGACTCGAGATGCCTTCCGGCAACTGACTGTTTCCGAACGCACACGGAGAGTGATTACATTTGCGGACGCCGTCGCACCCCTGCGTACCGCACTCACCCTCTCGTACAGTGGGTTCGCCCCTCCCCACAGTGCGTATATCTTTCCCCCACTGCCAGTCGTTACGCGGTTACTATAACACCTACTGGCTTCACCCGTATGGTCTAACCACGTACCCAGCGTGTTGAATGCACACAGTCATCAGGCAATGACACAGAGGAGTAAACCCAGTTCCGCGGTCCGTACTACAGCCGATTCAGGCCTTTGCCGCAAGCTTGGCCAGCCTCTGCGGCGTCGGCCAGCGGACATTCCACGCCCAACCCAACTTCTCGAACAGCCAGATCACCCGGGCCGAGATGTCGATCTGTCCTCGGAGCACGCCGTGCCGGGCTGAGGTTGGGTCGGCGTGGTGCAGATTGTGCCAGGATTCCCCGCCGGACAGGATCGCCATCGGCCAGAAGTTCCTCGACTTGTCGCGGGAGTCGAACGGTCGCTTGCCGATCATGTGGCAGACCGAGTTCACCGCGTAGGTGACGTGATGCAGGAACGACACGCGTACCAACCCAGCCCAGAAAAACCCGGTCAGCACGGCCCACCAGGACCAGGTCACCAGGCCGCCGATGATTCCCGGCAGCACCAGCCAGATCCCGGTCCACAGCCAGAACAGCTTGCTCACCCGGACCATGGTCGGGTCAGCCAGCAGGTCTGGGACGAACCGGCGCGGGTTGGACAGGTCGCGGTTGAACAGCCAGCCCATGTGGGCATGCCAGAAGCCCTTGGCCACAGCCATCGGGGAAGTACCGAACAGCCACGGCGAATGCGGGTCGCCCTCCTTGTCGGAGTAGGCATGATGGCGTCGGTGATCGGCGACCCAATGCAGCAGCGGCCCCTGCATGGCGGTACTACCCATCACCGCCAGTCCCACCCGCAACCACCGCTTCGCCTTGAACGAGCCATGGGTGAAGTGCCGGTGGTACCCGACGGTCACCCCGAGCAGGCTGACGAAGTAGCTGACCACGAACAACCCGACGTCTACCCAGCCCAGCCCCCAGCCCCAGGCGACCGGCACGGCGATCAGCAAGGCCAGCATGGGGATGAGGACGAAGAGGTAGACGAGAACCTGTGGGCCCCAGGTCCGCTGGCCCGAGAGTGCCGGCTCGGGCCCGGTGCGTTGTTGGTCGGCGTCGGCGGTCATCGTCATCGGCCGGTGCTCCTTCATGTCGACAGGCGCGGACCGCCGCCACGCCCCGATACCCACGATGCAGTGCCATGATGCTCGCACCCGAGACGAAACCGCAGGTAGCGATCGTGGCATGGCTAACCCAACCGTACGTTATCCGGCCGATGCCGGTCGTGGCCAGACGCCGACTCGGCGAAAATCACGCTGGGGAGGGTTGCGCAGCGGCGCGCGCAGCGGCCATGCCACCATGTGCCTGCGGGTCTGCGGCCCGCTCGTCCGCCGTAGTGTAAAGGCAGCACCTCGGATTTTGATTCCGATAGTCCAGGTTCGAATCCTGGCGGCGGAGCGCCATAGCGCCCCACCCCACCACCTCAGCTCGACATCCGCCGATGCCCGCCGAGTGGCGTGCCCCCGTAAGATTGGGCCTGTCAGAACGGCAGATATGCGCTGCGACCAGGTGACGCTCAATGAGGGAAGGACATACCGATGCTCCCAGACGGGAGCCTCACGACGGCGGTCGTGCTGGCCGCCGGCGAGGGCACCCGGATGCACTCGGCGATTCCCAAGGTGCTGCACCCGCTGGGCGGCCGGCCCCTGGTCGAGCACGCGGTCCGGGCCGCCGCTGGATTGTCTCCCGAGCACCTGGTCGTGGTCATCGGCCACGGCCGGGACGCGGTGGCGGCCCACCTGCAGACAGTCGCGGCCGCACTGGGACGCGACGTGCGCACCGCTGTGCAGGCCCAACAACACGGCACCGGTCATGCGGTGTGCACCGCGTTGGACGTGCTGCCGGCTGGGCTGTCCGGGACTGTGCTGGTCAGTTACGGGGACGTGCCGCTGTTGGACTCCGGCACGCTGGCCGGGCTGATCGCCGAGCACTACCGGGCCGGGCACGCGGCGACCGTGTTGTCCGCCGTGGTGGGAGAGCCGACCGGCTACGGGCGGGTGCTGCGGGACAGCTCCGGTGCGGTCACCGGCATCGTCGAGCATCGGGACGCCACGGCAGCGCAGCGCAGCATCTGCGAGATCAACTCTGGAGTCTTCGCGTTCGACGCTGGGGCGCTGCGCGATGCACTCGGTCGGCTGGCCCCTGCGAACGATCAAGGTGAGCTGTACCTCACTGATGTGCTGGGCCTGGTCCGCGGTGACGGGCTGGGGGTCGGTGCGCACCCGTGCCCGGACCCGTGGATGGTGGCCGGAGTGAACGACCGGGTGCAGCTGGCCGCGGTGGGCGCGGAGTGCAACCGGCGACTGCTGGAGCACTGGATGCGAGCCGGCGTCACCGTCATCGACCCGGCGTCGGTGTGGCTTGACGTCGACGTCACGCTCGCCCCCGACGTCGTGCTACATCCCGGGGTGCAGCTGCACGCAGGCACCGTAGTGGGTCCGGGCGCCAGGATCGGTCCGGACTCGACCCTGTCGAGTTGCACCATCGGCGCGGGCGCCACCGTGGTGCGCACCCACGCTGTCGGTGCGACGGTGGCCGGGGGGGCCCAGATCGGCCCGTTCGCCTACCTCCGGCCGGGCAGCCGGATCGGCGAGCGCGCCAAGGTCGGCACCTTCGTGGAGACCAAGAACGCCGAGCTGGGCCCCGGCGCGAAGGTGCCGCACCTGAGCTACGTCGGGGACGCGACGATCGGCGAGGGCACCAACATCGGTGCAGCCACCGTGTTCGTCAACTACGACGGGGTGGCCAAGCACCACAGCACCGTGGGGGCGCACGCGCGGACCGGGGCCGACAACATGTTCGTGGCCCCGGTGACCATCGGCGACGGTGCCTACACCGCAGCCGGCTCGGTGATCACAGCAGATGTACCGCCGGGGGCGTTGGCCGTAGCCCGCGGGCAGCAGCGCAACGTCGAAGGATGGGTGAGCCGGCGACGCTCGGGAACCCCAGCGGCAGAAGCAGCCAAGCGGGCCCAGGCCGGCGGCGACCAGACGGGGCAGGAGTAAGTATGACGCTTTCCACGATGTCAGCGATCCCCAAGAAGAGCCTGATGCTGTTCTCCGGGCGCTACCACCCCGAGCTGGCTGAGGAGGTCGCCAAGCAGCTCGACATCGCTGTCACCCCGCAGTCGGCCTATTCATTCGCCAACGGTGAGATCTTCGTCCGGTTCGAGGAGTCGGTCCGCGGTTGTGACGCGTTCCTCGTGCAGGCGCACACCGCCCCGATCAACGATGCAATCATGGAGCAGTTGATCATGGTGGATGCGCTCAAGCGCGCGTCGGCCAAGCGGATCACCGTCGTGATGCCGTTCTGGGGCTACAGCCGCCAGGACAAGAAACACCGCGGGCGCGAACCCATCTCGGCCCGGCTGATCGCGGACATGTTCAAGGTCGCCGGCGCGAACCGGATCATGACGGTGGACCTGCACACCTCGCAGATCCAGGGCTTCTTCGACGGGCCGGTGGACCACCTGTTCGCCCTGCCGGTGCTCGCCAACCACGTCAAGAACACCTACGCGGGACGCGAGCTGGCCGTGGTGTCACCGGACTCCGGTCGGGTGCGCCTTGCCGAGCGGTGGGCCGACACGCTCGGCGGCACGCCGCTGGCGTTCATCCACAAGACTCGCAACCCTCGGGTGCCCAACAAGGCGACCGCCAACCGGGTGGTCGGCGACATCGAGGGTCGGCTCTGCGTGGTGATCGACGACATGATCGACACCGGTGGCACGGTGGCCGGGGCCGTGCGGGCGCTGCTCGCCGGCGGCGCGACCGACGTGGTCGTGGCCGCCACCCACGGGGTGCTCTCCGAGTCGGCCACCGCACGGCTGTCCAGCTGCGGCGCCCGCGAGGTCATTTTCACCAACACCCTGCCCATTCCCGACCACAAGCGCTTCCCCGGAATGACGGTGCTGTCCATCGCCCCGCTGCTGGCCCGGGCGATCCACGCAGTCTTCGACGACGGCTCGGTGACCAGCCTGTTCGACGGCATCGCCTGACTGGTTATACTCGACGGGTTGCCTCGGCGAGGGAGAGCCTGGCGCTCTTCGTGATCGACGTGGCGGTGTCGCGCTTCGCGCGCCCGTACCCGGTCATGGAGGGCGGGCGTCGCCACCGCCAGAGGCCCGCCGTACCTGGATCCGGCGCCACCAGCGCCTCGAACCTGCTAAGGAGTCCACCGTGTCCGAGGTCCGTCTGGCCGCCGAGCCGCGCACCGAGTTCGGCAAGGGTGCCGCCCGCCGTACCCGACGCGCCGGCAAGATCCCCGCGGTGCTCTACGGGCACGGCAGTGACCCGCAGCATGTGTCGCTGCCCGCACTGGAGTTCGCCAGGGTGATGCGCGACCAGGGCGCCAACGCTGTGCTCAGCATCGACGTCGCCGGCCAGCCACAGCTCGCGCTGACCAAGACCGTCACCGTGCACCCGATCCGGCGGCACATCGAGCACGTCGACCTGCTGATCGTCCGGCGCGGCGAGAAGGTGGTGGTGGACGTCTACCTGGTCGTCACCGGCAACGCCGCCCCGGACACGCTGGTGACCCAGGAGCTGGTAAGCCTGCAGGTCGAGGCGGATGCGATGGCGATTCCTGAGGAGATCGAGGTCTCCGTCGAGGGTCTCAAGATCGGTACCCGGGTGCTGGCCAACGAGGTCCCGCTACCGCCAGGTGTGGAGCTGCGCACCGACCCGGAGTACCTCGTGGTCAACATCGTGGCGGCACCGACCACCGCGGACCTCGACGCCGAGGTCTCCGGAGACGAGACGGCGCCCGCAGCTGCTGGGGCCGCCGACGAGCCGGCCTGACGCCACCGGCCTTCGATGACGCCATGACCACTGACATCGGTACCGACCGGGTCACCGGCGACGTCGCGCTGATCGTCGGTCTGGGTAACCCGGGGCCCGGCTACGCCGGCAACCGGCACAGCGTCGGATTCATGGTGCTCGACGAGCTGGCCCGCCGGGTGGGTGGACGGTTCACCTCGCACAAGGCCGGGGCCGACGTCCTGGAAACGCGGCTGGCCGGGCGCCGGGTCGTCCTGGCGCGCCCCCGCTCATTCATGAACATCTCCGGACCGGCGGTCGCCGCGCTGGCGCGATACTTCAAGGTCCCGCCCACCGACGTGGTGGTCATCCACGACGACCTGGACCTCGACTACGGGGCGCTCAAGCTCAAGCGCGGCGGCGGCGAGGGCGGCCACAACGGGCTGCGCTCGGTCACGGCCTGTCTGGGCAGCCGCGACTACCTGCGGGTGCGCTTCGGCATCGGTCGGCCACCGGGCCGCATGGACCCGGCTGACTTCGTACTGCGGGACTTCTCCGCCGAGCAGCGCCGCGAGCTGGTCTTCCTGGTGGACCGCAGCGCCGACGCCGTCGAGCAGCTACTCACCCAAGGTCTCGCCGCCACCCAGAACCAGGTTCACTGAGCGGGCAAGTAATCCGCGATGCGGTCGCGGACGGCGGCGCGGCGCAGCTTTCCCGAGGGTGTTTTGGGTAGGGCGGCCGGTGGCAGCACCACCACGGCACCGGGTCGCAGGCCTATCGCATCGACCACCCGGGAGACGACGTCCTTGCGCAGGATGCGCTCGGCCTCGGCGTCGCCGGCATGGGCGGACTCGACGGCCACCGCGAACGACTCCCGCCGGGCGCCGGCGTCGATGCGCACCGCCGCCACGTTGCCCGGTCGGACTCCATCGACCAGCCCGGCGGCGCGCTCGATGTCGAGGGGATAGATGTTGCGACCGCCCATGATGATGACGTCCTTGCGTCGACCGCAGACCACCACATCGCCGTCGGTGAGATAACCCTCGTCGCCGGTGTCCAACCAGCCGTCCGGATCCTGGGTCGGCAGCGGCCCGGCCGTGGTCAGGTACTCGCGGGTCACCGACTCACCGCGCAGTTGGAGCCGGCCGACCTCGCGCTCGCCCAGCGGACGACCGTCCTCGGCGAGCACCCGCACCTCCATCCCGGGCAACGGCGGCCCCAACCGGGGAAAGTTTCGGACGTTGCGGTCGGAGGGCTCGGCCACGATGGCCTGGCGCCAGGTCTCCAGCGCGTTGGCAGCCACGGTGTCCACCTGCATTCCGACCCCGCACGGCGCGAACGACACCCCGAGGGTGGTCTCGGCCATCCCGTAGGCGCACACCATGCAGGTTTCCGGCAGTCCGAACCGGGCTCCCGCGGTGGTGAAGGCCCGTACCGCCGCCGGTTCGATGGGCTCGGCACCGTTGAGTGCGAAGCGCAGGCTGGACAGGTCGAAATGCTGCTCGGTGCTGGCCAGCCGTCGGGCCAGCAGGGCGTAGCCGAAATTCGGCGACGCGGTGATCGTGCCGTGGTACCGGCTGATCAGCTCCGCCCACAGCAGCGGACGGGACATGAAATCCACCGGGGTCACCGTCACCAGCTCCAGTCCCAGCACCATGGGGATGGTGAACAACCCGACCATCCCCATGTCGTGGAACAGTGGCAGCCAGGACACCATCACGTCGTTGACCGGATCCAGCGCCCCCGCCTGCGCCATCGCGGTGATGTTGGCGTAGAGGTTGCCATGGGTGATCCGGACCGCCTTGGGCTCCGCGCTGGATCCCGAGGTGAGCTGCAACAACGCGGTATCGTCCTCGCCCACCGGCACCGGCGCGCGCAGCGGTGCGACGGCTGGATCATCGAGGTCGTCGAGCATGAGGTAGGCGATCCCGTGCTGGTCCAGCACCGGGGCGAGCTGGTCGAAGGGCGCCCCGAGGAGCACCAGCTTGGCGTCGATCATGCCGAGCACCCTGATGGTGTCCGCCGCCCAACTCGCGAGATCAGCCCGGTGGGTGGGTTGGTGCAGCATGGTCACGCTGCCACCGGCGAGCCACACACCCTGCACCGCGGGAGCGATCAGCGCGGGATCCCCGGCCAGCACCGCCACCGCGTCCCCGTGCTGAACACCGGGAGCGGCAGTGCTGATCAGGTAGCCCGCGGCGCGCAGTGCTTTTCGGTGGACTTCGGTCCAGGTGGCGCGGCGCGCCTGGGTGGGCTCACCGGTGGTGATGCCGCGGTCGGACCGGGTCGGCGAGTCCGGCGCGCAATGCGCCAGCAGTGTGTCGACGAACCTGCTCACAACCGGCCACCTTACGGCTGTACGGGGCGAATCACCCGGCGGCGTCGGCGACTTCCAACCAGCGAGTCTCCAGATCATTCTTCGCCGCGACCACCGCGCGCAGTTCACCGTCGAGCTCACGGAACGCAGCGGGATCCGCGGCCTGCTCGGTGATCTGCTGCTGCAGTCGTGCTTCCTGGCTCGTCAACCGCTCCATCTGACGTTCCAATCGGGCCAGCTCCTTGCGGGCGGTCCGCAGCTCAGCAGCTTCTTTCGGTACCGGGTCCCCACCAAGAGAGCCGGTCAGTACGGGGGCGCGCCGGGCCAGGTATTCCTCGATGCCGCCGGGCAGGTGAGTGATCCGCCCGTCCCCGAGCAGCGCCACCACGGTGTCACAGACCCGGTCGACGAAGTAGCGATCGTGCGACACGACGATCAGCGAGCCCGGCCAGCCGTCGAGCAGATCCTCCAGTTGCTGCAACGTGTCGATGTCCAGGTCGTTGGTGGGCTCGTCGAGCAGCAGGACGTTCGGCTCGGCCATCAGCAACCGGGTCAGCTGCAGCCGCCGTCGCTCCCCACCGGACAGATCCGCCACCGCCGTCCACTGCCGCGATGGGGGAAAACCGAGTCGCTCGGCCAGCTGTGAGGCGGACAGCTCCCGGCGACCCAACGTGATGCGCGAGGCGATCTCCTCGACCGCCTCCAGGACCCGCAGTGACTCGGGTAGACCCTCCAGCTCCTGATGCAGGCGCCCGAGGAACACCGTCTGACCCTGCACCCGCCGACCGGAGTCCGGTTCGCGCTCCCCCGCCAGCAGCCGCAACAACGTCGTCTTACCCGAGCCATTGATCCCGACCAGCCCGATGCGATCGCCCGGCCCTACGCGCCACGTCTCGTGGTCCAGCAAGCGCCGACCGGCGATGGTCACCGTGACGTCCTCGAGTTCCAGCGCGGTGCGACCCAACCGGCGTTTCGCGAAAGCGAGCAGCTCCACGTTGTCCCGCGGCGGCGGAACATCGGCGATCAGCGCCTCGGCGGCCTCGATGCGGTAGCGCGGTTTGGAGCTGCGTGCGGGCGGCCCGCGGCGCAGCCACGCGAGTTCCTTTCGGGCCAGGTTGCGCCGCCGGTCCTCCGCCGCACCGGCCAGCCGGAGTCGCTCAGCCCGGGCGTAGACCCAGTCTGCGTAACCCCCGTCGTAGCCGTCCACCCGGCCTTCGGTGACCTCCCACGTTCGGGTGCACACGGTGTCCAGGAACCACCGGTCATGGGTCACCACCACCACCGCGCAGCGGCGCGCCACCAGATGCTCGGCGAGCCAGCGCACGCCCTCGACGTCGAGATGGTTGGTCGGCTCGTCGAGCATCACCAGATCGAGCTCGGGCGCCAGCGCGGCGGCCAGCGCCACCCGGCGCCGCTCCCCGCCGGAGAGCCCGGCCACCGGCCGGTCCAGTCCCAGTGCCAGGATGCCCAGCCCGTCCAGGACTCCGCGGACCCGGGGATCGGCGGCCCACTCATGTTCGGAGGTGACACCGAGCGGATCCAGAACCACCTGGCGCACGGTGGCCTGCTCGGGTAGCTCGATCCGCTGGGTCAGGACAGCGGCGCGCAGACCTCTGCTGTGACTGACCCGACCGGCGTCCGGCGCCTCCAGCCCGGCAAGCACCTCCAGCAGGGTGGTTTTACCACCACCGTTGAGTCCCACGACGCCGATCCGATCGCCCTCATCGACACCGAGCGATATCTCGGATAACAACGGACGGATCCCGTAGGACTTCGAGACCGCCTCCAGGTTGACCAGGTTGGCCATCAGGCGTGCGCCAGTGGTTCGTTAGGGTTTGTCGGTATCGGACGGGGATCGTCCACGATCCGCGCACCGGGCACGGGGCCGCTGGCTACCCGGACAGTGCGGCACACGCCGGCGCCGGCCAGCTCGGCGGCAACCCTGACTGCGGCGTCGCCGTCGGTGCACAGGAACGCGCAGCTTGGTCCTGATCCGGACACAATGCCGGCCAGCGCGCCCGCGTCGACCCCGGCGCGCAGCGTGCGGCGCAGACCGGGTCGCAGCGACACCGCAGCGGCCTGCAGGTCGTTGCCGAGCAGCGAGGCGAGCTGCCGAGGGTCACCCGATGCCAGCGCCTCCAGCAGCGGCGCCACGTCACCGAGCCGTTGGGTCGGTCCCGCTGGCGGGGACGTCGCCGGGGACGCCGGCGCACCGTGGCGTAGCCGGTCCAACTCCCGGTAGACATCCGGAGTGGACAGGCCCCGGTGATCCAGCGCGATCACCCAGTGGAAGGTGTGCCGGGCCAGTACCGGAACCAGGGACTCACCGCGCCCGGTGCCCAGCGCCGTGCCGCCGTACAACGCGAACGGCACATCGCTGCCCAGGCCGGCGGCCAGTCCGGCCAGCTCTTCCCGGCTGATGTCCAACCGCCACAATCCGGCCAGGGCCACCAGTGCGCCCGCCGCGTCGGCGCTGCCGCCCGCCATCCCGCCGGCGACCGGGATGGCTTTGCGCAGCACGACCCGCACGGCAGGCCGCCGTCCGACGTGCTCAGCGAGCCGGAGCACCGCACGCCACGCGAGGTTGCCACCGTCGGTGGGCACCGTCTCGGCGCCCTCGCCATACACCTGCACGCCTGGCTCGTCGGTGGCCGCGACGGTTACCTCGTCGATCATCGACAGCGCCTGGAACACGCTGACCAGCTCGTGGTAGCCATCCCAGCGCAGGCCTCCGACGGCCAAGTGCAGGTTGACCTTGGCCGGGACGCGCACAGTAACCGGTGGCGGCACGACGGAAAGCACCGTTTCAGGATATGCGCTGCGCGCTCGTGAGTGGGATTGAGTGCCATAACACTGTTTGCCACTCACGACCGCGCAGCGGCGGCGATCCGGGCGAAGTCTCCGACGGAGAGCTGCTCGCCACGGGTGCGGGGATCCACCCCGGCCGCCCGGAGTACCTGCTCCGCGTTGGCTGCCGAACCCGCCCAGCCGGCCAAGGCGGCCCGCAACGTCTTGCGCCGCTGCGCGAACGCGGCATCAACCAGCGCGAAGACCTCTTCTCTGGGCGCGGTGGACGGTGGCGGGCGGCTGGTCAGGGCGACCAGGCCGGAGTCCACATTGGGTACCGGCCAGAACACCCCGCGGGGCACCGGCCCGGCGCGGCGGACCTCGGCGAACCAGGCCGCCTTCACGCTGGGCGCGCCGTAGCATCGGCTGCCCGGCGGGGCGGCCAACCGGTCGGCCACCTCGGCCTGCACCATCACCAGCCCACGGCGCAGGCTCGGCAGCTCGACCAGCAGATGCAGCAGGACCGGAACTCCGACGTTGTAGGGCAGGTTCGCGACCAGCGCAGTGGGTTCCAGTCCCCCGGCGGCCTCGATGATCTCCGCACGCCGTACCCGCAGCGCGTCGGCTGTCAGTGTCCGCAGCGCGTCGACGCGCTCGGGGGCGCGGTCGGCCACCGTGGCGGGCAGCGCGCCGGCCAGCACCGGATCTACCTCCACTGCCAGCACCCGGTCCACCACGCCGAGCAACGCCAGGGTGAGCGAGCCCAGCCCGGGGCCCACTTCCAGTACGACGTCATCAGCGGTCAGCTCGGCTGTCGCCACGATCCGACGCACCGTGTTGGCGTCGTGCACGAAGTTCTGCCCAAGCCGCTTGGCCGGGCGCATCCCGAGCTGATCTGCCAGCACGCGCAACTCAGCCGGCCCCAGCAATCCGGTCATGGAGAGTAACGAGGCGCTCGATTGCCCCGATATGTCTCCATGACGGGTGAGACTAGGCCAAGCCGACCTCGGCTGAGCAGGTTGGCCAGGCGTGGTAGTTGCCACGGGCGTTGCGGACCCGTTGAGCGATCTGGATCTGCTCTTCGCGGCTTGCCTGGTTCGGGTAGGGGGCGTACTGGTTGCCGCCGTTCGCGCTCCACGTTGCCTTGTCGAACTGCAGACCGCCGTAGTACCCGTTGCCCGAGTTGGCCGCCCAGTTGCCGCCGGACTCGCACCGGGCAATCTGGTCCCACACGGTCGCCTCGGTGACCGTGGACTCCTGCGCGTGTGATGATCTCCTCGCGCCGACCCGGATCCGGGCCGGGCGCGGCGGGGTGATCTCCTGCGCGGCGAGTTGCTTGCGGTCGGCTTCTTGACCATTGGCCATGGTGACCCGGAAGGTCACGATCTGCTCGCCGGGCATGCCGGGATCCTCGACGACCTCACTGCCGACCGGCAGCCGGGGATCTTTGACCTTCTTCACCGGAGGCGCGACAAGCTGCTTGAAACTGCGTTCCTCGGTGACGACCCGGGTCACCTGCACTGTCATTCCGGGCAGCACGGGCGAGTTGCGGGCCGGGGTGACCAGGTCGCGGTCCTGCAATGGCACCCCCTGCTGGGTGAGCAGGTCACCGACCGACAGTGCGGTGGCCTGGATCTCCTTGGGCGGCTGGCCACCATCGAGCAGGGTGATCGGCTTGGCGATCCGTACCACCAGCGCCATGCCCTCCAGCGGGATGCGCCGGGCCCGATCGGCCGACAGCTCCATGTCCGGCGCGCTCATCCCGACCTGCTGCAACGCCGAGTCGACGGTGAGAGCGGTGGTCCAGACCTCCTGTTGGGTCCCGTCGACGGTGAGGGCGAGCGGTCGGGCACGCTTGAGCATGATCCGGCTGCCATCCTCGACGGCGCTGTTCGCGGTGGGTGCGAGCGCATCCTGCTCATCGAC
Organism: uncultured Actinomycetota bacterium; assembly: GCA_963717245.1. Lineage (GTDB taxonomy): Bacteria > Actinomycetota > Actinomycetes > Mycobacteriales > Pseudonocardiaceae. Next base: position 78,451 of record CAVQVV010000015.1, read on the forward strand.
CCGCAGACCCGCAGATTCCAATGCCCCCGCGACGGACGATGCGAATGTGTGGATGGTCCGCTGCTCATCGTCCACCGTGATGGTGATGGTCTTGTCCATGGTGAGAGCTGCGGCTGAGCCGGTCGTCAGCGCCAACATGCCAGCTGCGGCGGCGCCTCGGAGGAACTTACGAGTGGTCACCAAAGTCCAGTCGTTGCAGTTCCGGGCAGGGGAGCACAAGAACACCCGGAAGTAGCCGCTTACCTTCACAACGAAGGCAAGCTCATCCCGACGGGTCCGACTGCGACCCACGCTCTCGTGCCGGTACAACCCCATCCCGGCTGACAGTGACGGAACGGTAACGGTTTGTAGCCGCCTGCGCAATCACTCGCTAGTGGGTGTCGCCGATTAAACGTTCAGAACCGCCGAGCGGTATCGGTCGGACCGAAGCCACTTTCGGTGTCTGGGAGCCCTAGCGTGAAGACGCGCTGGGCGGTCGCAGAGCTCGACGCCGCCAGTTCCGTGAGGTCCTGCCCGCGCAGCGCGGCGAGATCTCGGACGGTGTAGGGCAGGTTGACCGGTTCGTTGGGTTTTCCCGGTGCGGATGCGGGGTGAGAAACGGCGCGTCGGTCTCCACCAGAAACTGCCCATCGGGGACCAGCATCGCAGCCTCGCGTAAGCCGCGGGCGTTACGGAAAGTCACTGTGCCGGAGAAGGACAGTACATACCCGGCATCGACGCAGATCCGTGCCATTGCGGCATCCCCGGAGAAGCAGTGGAAGATGACGGTCTGTGGCGGCCCTTCCTGCTCAAGCACCGCCAACACGTCGCCGTGCGCGTCCCGATCGTGGATCATCAGCGGCTTGCCGATCCGCTTGGCGAGATCGATATGCCAACGGTAAGCGTCCCGTTGGGTTTCGGGCGGCGCGCAACGCGGATCGTGCTGCGTCCAGTAGTAGTCCAGGCCGGTCTCCCCCACGGCCACCACCCGAGGATGCCGCGCGAGCCGCTCAAGCTCGGCGCGGTCGGCGTCGGTCATCGTCGCCGTGCGGGTGGGGTGCAGCGCCACCGCCGCGAAGACCCGGTCGTCCCAGCCCGATGCCTGCACCACCCACCGCGCCGAGGCCATGTCATCAGCCACTGTCACCGCCGCGATGACCCCCACCGCCACAGCCCGATCCAGCACCGCCCGAACTCCCGCCGGGTCGGTTGCCCCGCACGCGTCCAGATGCGTGTGCGCATCGATCACCGTCGCGGGCAACGGCTGCGGAGGCGGCGGCAAGCCGCTCGTGAGTGGCATTAAGTGCTATAACACTGTTTGCCACTCACGAGGCTTCAATCGGGGCCCAGCTCGGCCCCGATTGGGCCAAGCCGGGGTCCAGTTTGGTGAACAGGGGAGTGGGCTTGGCCAGGGGGCGGCCGGGCTCGATCGGGATGCTGGTCCAGCGGGCCTGTTCTGCGGCGTAGTCGCCGGTGATCACCGGGTAGTCGGGGCCGGAGCCCGCGACGATCTCGCTGACCTCCCGGATCTGCGGCTGGGCCGACCACACGCCGGTGCCGCCGAGCTGCTCGTGCACCTGCTGCGCGGCATGCGGGAGGAATGGGGTGAGCAGCGTGTTGGCGTCGGAGACGACCTGCAGCGCAGTGTGCAGGATGGTGTCCCGGCGCTCGGGGTCGTCGGCGCGCTTCCACGGTTCCTGCTCGGAGAGGTACTTGTTCGCCGTGCCCACGATCCGCATCGCCTCGCTGATCGCCGCCTTGACCCGGTTGCGTTCCAGGAGCCTCCCGACGGTGTCGAAGGCGGCCCGGGAGGCGGCCAGCAGCTCGGAGTCGGCGGGCTGCGGCGCGCCCGGACGCGGTATTGACCCGACGTTGCGGTGCGCCATGGCGATGGAGCGATTGACCAGGTTGCCCCACTCGTTGGCCAGCTCGAAGTTGACCCGACGGACGAACTCGTCCCAGGTGAAGTCGGTGTCCTGGGTCTCGGGGCCTGCCACCGAGATGAAGTAGCGCAACGTGTCCGCGCCGAACTCACGCAGGAAGTCCCCGACGTAGATCACCGTGCCGCGCGAGGTGGAGAACTTCGAGCCGCTCATGGTGAGGAACTCGCTGGACACCACCTCCGTGGGCAGGTTCAGCGTGCCGAACGGCCCGGGCTCGCCACCGCGATCCCCCACCCCGTTGTGCCCGAGCAGCATCGCGGGCCAGATCTGGGAGTGGAAGGTGATGTTGTCCTTGCCCATGAAGTAGTACGAGCGGGCGTCCGGGTCACACCACCAGGCTTGCCACGCGTCCGGGTCACCCGAGCGCACCGCCCACTCCACCGACGCGGACAGGTACCCGATCACCGCGTCGAACCAGACGTAGAACCGCTTCATCGGGGCGTCGCGCCAGCCGTCCAGCGGGACCCGCACGCCCCAGTCGAGATCGCGGGTGATCGGCCGCGGGCGCAGATCGTCGAGCAGGTTCAGCGAGAATTTCAGCACATTGGGTCGCCACTGGGTGCGGGTGGACAGCCAACCACCAAGCGCCTTGGTGAACGCCGGCAGGTCGAGGAACAGATGCTCGGTCTGCACGAACTTCGGAGTCTCCCCGTTGATCCGAGACCGTGGTTTGATCAGATCGGCTGGGTCGAGCTGATTGCCACAGTTGTCGCACTGATCGCCGCGGGCGCTGTCGTAGCCACAGATCGGGCAGGTGCCCTCGATGTAGCGGTCGGGCAGGGTACGGCCGGTCGACGGGCTGATCGCGCCGAGCGCGCTGCGCGCGATCACGTAGCCGTTGCGGTGCAATGCCAAGAACAGCTCCTGCACCACCCGGTGGTGGTTGGCCGTGGTGGTGCGGGTGAACAGGTCGTAGGACAGGCCCAGACCCTGCAGATCTCCCACGATCATGCGGTTGTACTTGTCCGCGAGCTCGCGGGGCGTGACGCCCTCAGCGTCGGCCTGCACCTGGATCGGGGTGCCGTTCTCATCGGTTCCCGAGATCATGAGCACCCGGTTGCCGGCCATCCGTTGGTAGCGCGCGAAGATGTCCGACGGGACACCGAAGCCGGAGACATGGCCGATGTGCCGCGGTCCGTTGGCGTAGGGCCAGGCCACCGCGGTGAGCACGGGTTCATTCATGGCGCCCAGCCTATGGGGCAGCCGCAATGAGGTTTCCCGAGGCCGCCTCGTGCGGAATCGAGCTCAGACGTCCGCGACGCCGTCGTTCCAGGTGGTCCGCAGTTGGCCTTCGACGGTAGCGAATTGCACGCCGAGGACCTCGCTGCGCATCCCGCCCTCAGCGTCGGCACCCACCGGCAGCAACCGGTCGCCGACGGCGCGCAGCAGCTCCACCCAGCGGCCCTGTGGGTGCACGATCAGCATCTCCCGCACCCCGACGCAGGCGTAGAAACCGATCTTCTCGTAGGTCTCGTCACCCTTGGATCGGATCTCCACGACCAGCTCCGCGCCTTCGGCACCGCGATCGGAGAGCTGCTCAGGACGTCAATAGAGCTGGTCGGACACCCGGTAGTTGTCAGTCGCGGCAAACAAACCCGTCTCGTAGGAGGCGACCAGGCCGCGACGCTTACCCAGCGGCGCGAGCACCTGCAGGAGCTCCGTGCCCAATCGTTGATGCGGACCGCCGGGCGGCGGCACCATGTGCAGGACTCCGTTCCACACCTCGTCGCGCCCGTCGAGACCCAGCCGGCGGCGCTCGTTGAGCATCGACTCGGGAACCTCCAGCAGCACGGCCCTCATGAGTGCAGGATAACGGTTAGTCTCCGGCAGCGGCCTTCCAGTCGACGAGCGCAACGATGACTCCGTTTGGATCACGGACCTGAAAGGCGCGCTCGCCCCACTCCTCCTCGGTCAGTGGCATCGTGATGGCGACACCTTCGTCTTGCAACCGGGTCAGCTCCCCTTCGAGGTCGTCGACGACGAAGGCGAGGATAACGCCGCCTGCGTGGTCATCGCGCTGGTCGGCGGGCAGGGTCTCCAAGCCACGTCGCAGGAAAACGATGTTCATCCCCGTGTCCTGCCGTCGAAGTGACGCGAACCCGTCGGCTGCCATCTCCTCGAGGAAGCCGAAGTGCTTGACCAGGAAGGAACTCGACACTGCGACGTCATCGACGTTCAGGGATACGGCCGACGATGTGATATTCACGGACACTCCTTCGGTCGTGGCGGCGACGCTTTCACCGTACACCGCACGGAGTTAAGTGGGAGGATGTTCCGGTGGTCTCCGAACGCACCAGCGCCGGTGATCCGGCGAAGACCCTGCAACTGCTGTGGCGCGCCGCGCACATAGCGCCGCGCCATGGGCCGCAGCGGGGATTAGACCTCGACGCGGTGGTGGCTGCGGCCACGGATCTGGCCGACCGGGAAGGGCTGGCGGCTGTGACGATGCGCCGCGTCGCGGCGGCGCTCGGAGTCGGCGCGATGACGTTGTACACCTATGTGCCGGGAAAGGCTGAGCTGCTGGACCTCATGCTCGACTCTGCCTACGCCGGGATGCCCCGCGCGAACACCGCCGGAGCGCCCTGGCGGGAGCTGCTGATCACGATCGCGGAGGAGAACCGCGCGCTGTTCACCGCCCATCCGTGGGCTGCGACCGTGTCTACCCTGAGGCCACCGCTGGGTCCCGGACTGATCGGCAAGTACGAGCATGAGCTCTCGGCGCTGGACGGTCTCGGGCTTGACGATGTCGAGATGGACGACTGCCTTAGCCACCTGCTGACCTTCGTGCAGGCGTCCGCCCGGGCCATCGCCGATGCCCGCGCCACCAGGCGCGACAGTGCTATGAACGACGAGCAGTGGTGGGCCGACAACGCTCCCCTGCTCGCCAGGGTGCTCGATGAGCGGGCCTATCCGCTCGCCACCCGGGTCGGCACCGCAGCCGGTGCCGCGCACCGCAGCGCCCACGACCCCGACCACGCCTACCGCTTCGGCTTGCAGCGCGTCCTCGATGGGCTCGCCGCCCTGATCGATAAGCCACGGGTTACCGCCGGCACCCAAGATCATCAAAAATGAGTTATCACTGTGCAGATATGCACCGCTACGGCTGACTTTCGACGATCAAGCTTGTGTTCGGACGGGCTTTGCGCGGACAGTACTTAGGGTGCCGTCTAAGTAGACACATGTCAAAGTTGATATGTCACGGCGATGATCGTCGACGTCGGAATCGGTCGACCCGCGACAGAACGGGTGAGGTCACGGTTGCGCCTTCCAGGCCAGCACGTCGTTGAGCACAGCGAGAGCATGTCCCTGCACCCGGCGCTCCACCAACCCCTCACCGGGAACGATCAACGATGATGTCCGCGTGCGCCAAGCGAAACAGTCGCGACTGAATCCCTCGATGTGGACGAGGTCCACCCAGTCACCGATTACCCGGCTTCCCACCAGCGGGCCGTCCTCGCCCGGAGCGATCCGCTGGAACTGGAAACCGCATTGCTTGAGAAGGTCGAGCAGCCGCTTGGCGCTCAGCAGATCCGCGCTGTCAGCCCCCATCCGGCGTCCCGCCTGAGCCGCTTTGCCTCGTCGCTCCACCGATTGACAGCAAGGCTCTGTCCTCGATTGGTGCCAGGTAGTCGCCAAGTGGTGCACGGCGAGGCCGGGGGCGGTCGAGACGCTCCCCGGCTCCGCCGTGGTCGTGATCCAGTCCCAACTCGTGGTCCAACTGGGTGACCAGGAAGGCGGCCGGATACCGCAGCCAGTGCGTCGCCGCGGCATGAATCCGGCACCGACGGCGCCGTTGCCCGAACACCGCTCCGAGGCGTCGACAGGATCGGCAGTAGCCCCGCCGATCCACCTGATGATCACGGAGCAGCAGGTACAACACGGCGCAGGCTCGGGACTGGATTGAGCCGATCGCACTAGCAGCAGTTGGCTCCGATCCGACCGCCGCCAGCAGGACATCGCGGAGCGCGTCGCTCATGAGGCGATGGGTGGTTTGCTGCACGCTCACGCCCATCGTGAACCAAGTGGGTAGCCGCCAGGGGAATTATCCGTGCTCTGACCTATCTCGACGGTTCGTATTGGTGACGTCGTTTCGTGCATGTCTTGAATTATGAGTGGGGATGCACTGCGCGGGCAGTGGCCACGCTAGTAGCCACACTGGCCATCAGGAGCGTTCGATCTCCGCCATCAGCATCCGAAGTGTCAGGGAATGCTTCTCCACCGGCAACGCGTCGAGTGCTGCTCGGGCGTAGTCCGTTCCGCCGTCGCGATCTCCGGCGCGGACGAGCATGAGACCTCGGTGCATCTCGAGATGAGTGTGGAATCGGGGCAGCGACTGGGGAAGAGTTCGGTCCGCGTCATCCTGAGCTTGCATGGCCAAGTGTTCATCACCTAGTCGTGCAGCCATCAGCGAAATGAATATATTGAATCGCCACCACGGCACCGCATAATCGGATTCGGCGTCATCAGAACCGGCGGCATCGAACATCCTGCGACCTTGATTGAGCAGTGCCATCGCGGTGCGGGAGTCGCCACGGATGGCAGCGACATGGGCCTTGCCCATGACGGCGTTGAGCCGGCCGAGCGAGGGACGCTCATCAAGAGCGATCGCCTGCTCCGCCAGCAGATCGACGGCATTGAGGGACGCACCCTCGTAGCCCAGCGCGATCGCCGCCCGCCCGCGCACCCAGACACGGGTGCCCTTGTCACCGGATCGGTCGGCGAACGCGGCCGCGTGTCGATACCAGGTGAGAGCCTTACCACCGTCGCTACCGGGAAAGGTCTTGCCGTACAGAGTCGCCAACTTTGCACCCACAGCCCATAGACATGGCGTGTCGAGTTGTTGCTGGAGGATGACGAGGTCCGCGGCGAGACGTTTCTGGATCTCGCCGGCGCCTGAGGTCATGTAGTCGCGGCCATAGGTGACGACCGCCTGACGCCAATCATCGGCCGTGGGGTAAGAACCGTGGAGTGCAGCTGCAAAACCCTGTTCGATCAGATCGGAGGCAACCAGAGGCGCAATGGTCGCGCCGACAACGTCGGTAATGAAGTGACGACGATCCACGCCAACTTGCTCCAGGTTCTCGATGTGGACTTGCAGAACAGTTGCCAGGTGGCGCAGCCACCATGGGCCGGGGACACGCTTGCCAGTCTCCCAGCGGGAGATGTTCTCGCGGGTCACCGTCTCGTGGTTGGCAATCTTGCACAACGCCGTGGCAAGCCGAGACTGGGACCAGCCCAACGATTCTCGCAAATCCCGGATGACACCACCGAGCATGGCTGCGCGCGCATGTGATCCGTTCCGGTCGTCGACGGCCATGGAGCGCTGCCCTCCTCTCGCGCCTCTCGCGCATCGGCGAGTTCCACGCTACGGCAAGGGGCTGCCGCTACATTTGCACCGTCTGCCCCGCGAGAGGCAGCGATAAGTCTTGCACGCTGCGGGCGCTGCAACACCCTTTCCCCGGGCGACACCATCGACACCTACAGCGAGGGGGATCACCCGCAGAGGTGGCGCCAGAGAAACTCGTAGGCCAGGGCGGACATGAAGGCCGCCTGCTCGTTGTCCGCTGCACCGCCGTGGCCGCCCTCGAGGTTCTCGTAGTAGGTGACCGGCAGCCCGTACTCGCGCATCCGAGCTACCAGCTTGCGGGCATGGCCGGGATGCACCCGGTCGTCACGGGTGGACGTGGTGAGCAGGACAGGCGGGTAGCGGCGGTCGGCGCGTAGCTGGTGGTACGGGGAGAACGCCAGCAGGTGCTCGCGATCGACCGGGTCGTCGGGGTCGCCGTACTCGGCGATCCAGGAGGCGCCGGCCGGCAGCAGGTGGTAGCGCAGCATGTCGAGCAGCGGGACCGCGGCGACGAGGGCACCGAACAGTTCCGGGTACCGGGTGAGCATCACACCCATGAGCAGTCCACCGTTGCTGCCGCCCTGGGCGCCGAGACGCGATGGTGTGGTGAGCCCGCGGGTGACCAGATCCTGGGCCACCGCGGCGAAGTCCTCATAGACCAGGTGGCGGTTGCCCTTGAGCGCGGCGGAATGCCAGCGCGGCCCATACTCGCCGCCGCCGCGGATGTTGGCGGCGACGTAGCAACCGCCGCGGGCCAGCCAGGCCCGACCCAGGCCACCGCGGTAGCCGGGTTGCAGGGAGATCTCGAACCCGCCGTAGCCGTACAGCAGGGTGGGCCAGCCGCCGGCCGGCACGGCCCCCTCAGGCGCCACCACGAAATACGGGATCTCGGTACCGTCGTCGGAGACCGCAAAGTGCTGGTGCACAGCGAAACCGGCGGCGTCGAAGAACGACGTTTCCCGCTTGAAAACCTCGGCCGGACCGGAACCGATGGTCCCGATGGACAGCGCGGACGGGGTCAGGAAACCGTCGACGTCGAGCAGGTACTCGTCGTCAGTGTGCGAGTCGGTGCCGTGCGCGCTCGCGGTGCACAGCGGCGGCGTGCCGGTCAGCGGTGTGACGCACCAGTCGTCAGCCGGGGTCAGTACCGAGAGCTCGCTGACCACGTCGCGCATCACGTCGAGGATCAGATGGTGGCGGGTCCAGCTGTAACCGGCCAGCGAGGAACGCTCATCGGGGCTGAACAACACCCGCAATCCCGAGCCGGGACCGTGAGCCATGAACTCGTCGTACTCGGCGACCAGCAGGGCACCCGGCGGGTACGCCTGGCCGATCGTCCACTCGCTGCGCAGTTCGATTAGCAGCCACTGCCGGTGCACGCCGACGATCGCGTCGTCGGGCACCTCGACACGACGCAGCTGCTTGCCGCATCGCTGGTACAGCTCGCTACGGTAGAAGTCCAGGCCACGCCAGACGAAGTCGCGCTCGAAACCCTCAGTGTCGTCGTGGTAGGCGGACACGCTGACGTCGTCCGGCTCACCCTCGTACACCAACTGCGACTCGGCCAGTGGCGTGCCGCGCCGCCATTGCCGGACGGTACGCGGGTACCCGCTGGCGGTCAGCGTTCCCGGGCCGAAGTCGGTGGCCACGTAGAGGTGGTCGTCGTCGATCCAGTCCACAGCGGACTTCGCCTCGGGCAGCGCGAAGCCGTCTTTGACGAACTCGCGGCGCTGCATGTCGAACTCGCGCACCACCGACGCGTCCGCGCCCCCGCGCGACAGCGAGATCAACGCCAGCCGGTAGTCCGGCCGCAGGCACTGCGCGCCGTGGAACACCCAGTTCTCGTTCTCGTCGCGGGCCAGCGCGTCGACGTCGAGCAGGATCTCCCAGTCCGGTTGCTTCTTGCGGTACTCGGCGAGCGTGGTGCGGCGCCACAGCCCGCGGGAGTGCTCGCGATCGCGCCAGAAGTTGTACCGGTACTCGCCGCGGCGGGTGGTGTACGGGATGCGCTCGGTCGAATCGAGCACCTCCCGAATCCCGGTGCGCAGCGCCTCGAACCGGGACCCACCGGTCAGCTCGGCGACGGTCTCGGCGTTGCGTTCCCGCACCCAGGACAGCGCCCGCTCGTCGGTTACCTCCTCCAACCACCGGTACGGGTCCTCCGGACCCGTGAGTGGCAAAGAGTGCCCTGGCACTCTTTGCCACTCACGGGTGCTCTCTACCGCCGCGCGGTAGAGGTCGCGCTTACCGACGCCGTGGGCGGTCGCAACCGCGGCGACGGCTTCCTTGAGCCGTTGGCCCGCGGTCACCTGATCCGCCACCTCGTCGACGAGGTCGGCGACATCAGGCGGATCAGCGAGAGGCGCACCGGACAGCACGACGGTGATCTCGCCGCGCACCCCGTCGGCAGCCCACTGGGCGAGTGCGCCCAGCCCACCCCGTCGAACCTCTTCGTAGGTCTTGGTGAGCTCCCGGCACACCGCCGCTTCCCGGTCGCGACCAAGCACCTCGGCCGCCTCGGCCAGCGTCGCGGCCAATCGGTGCGGTGACTCGAAGAAGACACAGGTGCGCTCTTGGGTGGCAAGACCAGCCAGCCAGCGCCGGCGGGGGCCGGCCCGGCGCGGCGCGAAGCCCTCGAAGCAGAACCGGTCGCTGGGCAGGCCGGACACGGCCAGCGCCGCGGTCACCGCCGACGGACCGGGCAGGCAGGTCACCCGCAGGCCCTCCTGCACGCAGGCGGCCGTCAACCGGAATCCAGGGTCGGACACTGCGGGCATCCCGGCATCGGTCACCAGCAGCACCGTCGCGCCATCGCGGATCGCCGAGAGCAGCGCAGGGATCCGGGCCGCCTCGACGGCGTCATAGTGCGAAACGATCCGGCCGGTCACGGTCACGCCGAGCGCTGCGGCCAGCGCCCGCAGCCGGCGGGTGTCCTCGGCAGCCACCACCTCCGCGTGGCCCAGCGCCTCGACCAAACGCGGCGAGGCGTCCCGGGAGTCGCCGAGTGGAGTAGCCGCCAGCACGAGTGCTCCCGAACCTGAACTGGCAGAGCCCGAGGTGCCGTGCATGACGCTGAGCCTACGATCGGGTCCGTGATGGCGGTCCGGGAGGCGCACTCCGACACTGTGGCGGTCGGCGTTGGGCGGACTCCTCCGGTATTAACCAAGCCTGCCGGCCCTCTGAAACGGCTGGTGCCGCGCCCACTCACCGACCGGGGCCGCAGCTGGGTGGTGACGCTGAGCGTCACCCTGATCGCCGGCCTGGTTCGGCTGTGGAACCTGGGCTTTCCCACCGATCGCGGTACCCCGGTGTTCGACGAGAAGCACTACGTGCCGCAGGCCTGGCAAATGCTGCGCACCGGTGGGGTGGAGGACAACGCCGGCTACGAGCTCGTGGTGCATCCACCCCTGGGCAAGCAGCTCATCGCCCTGGGCGAGGCGGTGATGGGCTACGACAGCTGGGGCTGGCGGCTGTCCGCCGCGCTGGCCGGCACCGTATGCGTGCTACTCATCGTGCGGATCGTGCGTCGGATGACCAGATCCACCCTGCTCGGTGGGATCGCCGGGGTGCTGCTGATCGCCGATGGCGTCAGCGAGGTGCAGTCGCGGATCGGGATGCTGGACATCTTCCTGGCGATGTTCGTCCTGGCCGCGTTCGGCTGCCTGATCATCGATCGGGAGCAGGTGCACGAGCGGCTGGCCACGGTGGTCCGGGAAGGTCGCGTCACAGACACCGACTTCGGCCCGCGGTTCGGGGTGCGGTGGTGGCGCTTCGGGGCCGGCGTGCTGCTCGGATTGGCGTGCGGCGTCAAGTGGTCCGGGATGTACTACGTCGCTGCCTTCGCCGCGATGACCCTGATCGCCGACGCCTGCGGGCGACGAACCGCGGGGGTCCGCAGACCGTGGGGGGGCACGCTGGCCCGGGACCTCGGACCAGCGTCGTGGGCTTTGGCATTGGTGCCGGTCGGGGCCTATCTGGCGACCTGGTGGGCCTGGTTCGGTAGCGAGACCGCGACCGACCGGCATGCCATGGGCAACCAGATCGGCACGGGAGGCTCGTTCTCGTTCGTGCCGGCGGCGCTGCGCTCCCTGTGGTATTACAGCGCCGCGGTGTTGCACTTCCACGAGAACCTGGTCACCCCCGCTCATCCGCACCCGTGGGAGTCCAAGCCGTGGAGCTGGCCGATGGGGCTTCGACCGATGCTCTATTACTACCAGTCCGGCGCCGCCGCTCCGGGCTGCGGGCGGTCGGACTGTGTGAGCGCGGTGATGCTCGTCGGCACCCCGGCATTGTGGTGGATCACGCTGCCCGTGCTGGCGTGGGCGCTGTGGCGAGCGGCCACCGGACCGGACTGGCGCTACGCAGCGGTCCTGACCGGATACGCCGCCGGATGGCTGCCCTGGTTTCTCAACATCCACCGCCAGATGTTCTTCTTCTACATGACGCCGGTGGCGCCGTTTCTGATCATCGCCGTGACATTGGTGCTGGGTGAAATCCTCGGTCGGGCGCGGGACGGCGCCGAACGGCGGGGCACCGGGCTGCTGGTGGTCTCGCTGTACGTCGGGCTGGTGGTGGCCAACTTCAGCTGGCTCTGGCCGATCCTCACCGGCGGTTCGATCACCCCGGCGCACTGGAACGCCGAGCTGTGGCTGCCGTCCTGGCGCTGAGCGTGAGTTACTCGAGCACGATCGCGTCGCCTGAGACGGTGACCTGCCGTTTCGCGAGCGGCCTCGACGCCGGACCCTGCACCACCGAGCCGTCTGTGATGGCGAACCTGCTCCCGTGGCAGGGGCAGTCGATCGTCCCATTGGCGACCTTGTTCACCGTGCAGCCCTGATGGGTGCAGATGGCGGAGAACGCGGTGAACGTTCCCGGCGTTGGTTGCGTCACGACGACCTTCTTGCTGGCGAACACCATCCCGCCACCGACCGGGATGGCACTGGTGCTTGCCAGCCGCTGACCTGCGCCGCCGCCGGGCTCACCGGCGGGCGGCCCAGCCGGCGCTGGTCGCGCGATGCCCTGATTCTCGGAGCTACGTTTGCCGGAGCTGCCGCAGGCGACGAGCGCAGCGGAGGCAGCGAGAACGCTCGCGCCGGCGATGACAGCGCGGCGGGCCACCTCGGATGCGTGTCTCGTGTCGCCGGGCGTCTCACTGGACATCTCACTGCTCCCTATGCCAGAGGCGGCCGGACACCAATTTGATCACAATACCTCGCCGTGGGGCTCGAACCGCTCCGGGTGCACAGCCGAACGTCTAACATAGGGAGGTAACTATGATTAACAGCGCCGACCACACCGCCGCCCGGGCGCGCGGAGCTCAGCGCGGGACGCAGCCAGCGAAACACCTCCATTGGGCGGATTCCGGGCGTACCAAACCCGTCCGGCGCAGTGTCGATCTATCACCCACATATCACATCGAGCTCACTCAGTGGTGCGTCGAGACCGCTGACATCATCGGCACCCCCCGCGTCACCGGTCAGGACGTCATCCGTGCCCTGGTGGCTCGGCTGTTGATGGACGAGTCGCTGGCCCGCAAGATACGCGCCGACCTCAGCATCGATATCTGACCCTCCGGCCCGCTTTCCTAGCGCGCCGCCAGATGTTCGTGCAAGAAGCGCACACTGGCGTCCCAGGCCTCAGCCGCCGCCTCCGGGTCGTAGGTGCGGAGCAGGTTCTCGTCATTGAAGAAGGCGTGCCCGGCCGGATAGAAGCGGAAGTCCGGTCGTTGCCCGGTCTGCCTCTCGATGGTGGCCGCGAGCTGGCGGACCTGCTCCGGGCTCTGCATCTGGTCCTGCTCGCCGAAGTGACCCAGCAGTGGAGCGGACAGGTTCTCAAAGCTCGGGTAATCCTCGCCCAGGACTCCGTAGAACGGTACTGCGGCGCCGATCTTGTCACCTTGCTGTGCCGCGAGCACGAGCACGAAACCGCCGCCCATGCAGAACCCCACCGCGCCGACCTGGGAGCCGATCACCGCCTCGTGGTCCAGCAGGTAATCCACCGCGCCGCCGAGATCGCGGGCTGCCTGCTCCACCGGAAGGTCCTGCATGAGCTTGCCCGCTTCGTCAGCGTCATGGGTGGTGGTGCCGCCGAACAGGTCGGGGGCCAGGGCGACGAAGCCTGCGGCGGCCAACCGGTTCGCCACATCGACGATGTGGCTGGTGAGCCCCCACCACTCCTGAATCACGACAACCCCAGGACCGCTGCCGGCGACCGGCACCGCAAGATACCCGTGCGCGGTAGACCCGTTGGACCCGAACGTCACGTTCTGAAGCGAGTTCTCCATCTCCCAACCCCACCACAACCCACCGCCTGCCGCATTGTGGCGTCCGGCACCGCCATTCGGTTCCGAACGGCGACCGATAGCGTCGGCGGGCGGCTACCGGATGCGGCGGCCGGTTTCGGCGGTGGAGTAGCCGCCTAGGGCGTCGATGGAGGTGCGGAAGTTGTGGTCGGCCAGCAGGGTCCAGAGGGGGGCCAGCAACGCGGAGTCGTGGGCCTGGCGGGTCATGACGAGGTCGTAGGGCTCCTGCGTGACAGGGACGAAGTCCAGCCCAAAGGGGCGGGTGGCCGAGCGGGTGCCCAGCCCGGCATCGGCTCCCCCCGCGGCCACCGCCGCCGCGACGGCGAGATGAGTGTGCTCCTCGCGCTGGTAGCCGACGACATCACCGGGTGCCATGCCGCGACGGCGCAGTTCGTGATCGAGCAGGACCCGGGTGCCCGCACCGCGCGGCCGGTTGACATAACGCAGTCCCGGTCGGGTGAGATCCTCGATACCGATGATCCCCAGCGGATTACCCGCAGCGACGAGCAAGCCCTGCTCACGGTGGACCAGCCGGATCACTGCGACGTCGGCGCAACCGAGCACCCGCGGCAAGTAGGGCAGCGTGTAGTCGCCGGTCTCGGGATCGAGCAGGTGCGAGCCGGCGAGGTGACACAGGCCGTCGCGCAGTGCCACCAGCCCGCCCAGCGAACCGACGTTGGATGACGCGAGCGTCATACCCGGGTCCGCGCTGCGTAGCGCCGAGGCGGCCAGGTCGAGAACGAGGTCGTGCGAGCCGATCGCCACGATGGTGCGCTCGATGTCGAGCAGCCCGCGCAGCAGTTGCACCTCTACCTCGGTGCCCGGGTGGTGGCCCTCCAGCCCGGCGGGCACGACCAGCAGCCCGTCGGCTCGTACCAGCGAGGTCAACGCCCCGGCACCCCGGGGCAATGGAGTGGCCACGATTCGCCCGCCGACCCGACCCACCCGCACCCGCACCCAGTCATCCATCCCGAGCGGGGAGGCGAGCTTGCGGGCCAGCCTGGCCGTGACCGTCTGCCGGCTCACCGTTGTGGTGCCTTGAAGAGCGGCCAACCGGGGCGCGGCGAAGATGTCGAAGGTCAGCGAAGCCGACACCGGGTACCCGGGCGCACCGAGCACCGGGGTGGTGCCCACGACGCCGAGCACCACCGGGTGCCCCGGCCGTACCGCGACACCGTGCACTACCAGCGTGCCCATCCGGGCCACCACGGAGGCCGTGTGATCGCCCCGACCGGCACTCGATCCGGCGATGATCACCACCAGGTCAGCGCACTGCGCCGCGGCGAGCACTGCAGCAGCGATCCGCTCGGGATCATCCGGCTCGATGGGCAGCGACAGCACATCGCAGCCGTGTTCACCGGCCTGGCCCGCGAGCATCAGCGAGTTGGTATCGACGATCTCCCCGATACCGGGCTCGCAGCCCAGCGGCCGGATCTCGTCGCCGGTGGGCAGCAGCGCGACTACCGGCCGGCGGTACACCAGAACCTCGGTGATGCCCGCGGCGGCGATGGCGGCGACATCGACGGCGCGCAACCGGTGCCCTTGCGCCAACAGCAGCGCGCCGGTTGCGACATCCTCACCGATGGAACGAACATGCTGGTAGGGCGGCACCGCCGCGATCAGCTCCGCGCTCTGCGAGTCGGGGCCGACGAGGTGGACGTGCTCGCGCATCACCACGGCGTCCCGGCCCGCGGGCAGTGGGTCGCCGGTGTCGATGACATCGAAGTCGGTCAGTGTGACCGGCGTGGTCTCGCTGGCGCCTACGGTGTCTACTGAGCGCACCGCCACGCCGTCCATCCCCGCGGAGTCGAACGCCGGGGAGGACCGCCGCGCCCACACCGGCCCGGCTGTGACCCGGCCGATCGCCTCGGCCAAACCCAGCCGCTGGGTACCCACCCGGGTCGGGCAACCGGCGGCTTCGCAGCTAGCCCGCCATGCGTCCAACGCCTGATCCGCCGGGACATCGCGGAGGTAGGGGCTACGCGGCACAGCGGGGACGCTACCCGTCACTCAGGACGCGAATCGGGACTTCGGTGCGTGCCCGTTCGACGCCTCGGCCGGGTGGTGAAGTTGGTAGAGGTGGGCGTACTGGTGGTTGTTGCTCAGGAGTTGATCGTGGGTGCCGGTTTCGGTGATGCGGCCGTGTTCGATGTAGATGATCTGATCGGCGTCGGTAACGGTGAGCAGGTTGTGCGAGACGATGATCGTGGTGCGGCCGGCGATGAGGCGGCGTAGCGGCGTCAGGATCCGTTGCGTGGCGTCGGCGTCGAGGCTGGTGGTCGGTTCATCCAGCAGCAGGATGGGGGCGTCGCGGACCATCGCCCGGGCGATCGCGACGCGTTGACGTTGGCCGCCGGAGAGCAACCGGCCGCGCTGACCGACCCGGGTGTCGTAGCCCTCGGGTAGCGCGGTGATGAACTCGTGGGCATCCGCGGCCTTGGCCGCGGTGACGAGTTGGTCGTGGGTCGCGTCGGGGCGCCCGGCGCGGATGTTGTCGGCGATGGTGCCATCGAGCAACAAGGTTTCCTGCAGCACGATGGCGATGTTGGCGCGCAGTTCCTCGGGATCGACGTGGCGCAGGTCGGTGCCATCCAGCGTGATCCGCCCGCTGGTAGGGTCATAGAACCGCAGGAGCAATTTCAGCATGGTGGTCTTGCCCGCGCCGGACGCGCCGACGATTGCGGTCGTCTGCCCGGGCAGCGTGGTAAAGCTGATCTGCTTGAGCACATCCGCTGCGGTGTCCGGGTAGGCGAAGCTGACTTGCTCCAGCCCCAGCTGGCCGCGCGGACGGCCCAGCGGGATCGGATGTTCGGGAGCGGTCACGCTGGGTTGCTCATCGAGCAGCTCGATGATCCGTTCGGCGGCCGCGGCGGCGGCGAACAACGACGTGGACAGTGAGCCCAGGCCCTGCACCGGACCGTACAGCTGGGACAGGAAAACCAGGAAAGCCAGTAGGCCACCCAGGGTGATGTGCCCGGCGGTCAGTTCCCAGATTCCGACCCCGAGGATGGACATCACACCGAGGACCTGCACCAGGTCCACCAGCGGGGCGAACATCGCGCCGATGCGGGTGGCGACCAGTTCGGCGTTCACGCTGCCGATGCTCTGCTCGGCGAACCGCTCCACTTCGGCGGCCTCGCGACCGTAGGCCTGGATCAGGGTTGCGTTGCCCAGGCTCTCCTCGGCGACCACGGTGATCGACCCGGCGCGGCGACGGACTTCTCGAGCAGCAATCTTGATGCGGCGGGAGAACACCCGGGCGCCCGCCCAGAACACTGGCACCGCGACCAGCGCAGTCAACGCCAGGCGCCAATCCAGGAAGAACAGCACTCCGGCGAACACGAGGATCCGCAACACGTTGGCGATGAACCCGATGACCCCGGAGAGCACCACGGCTTCGATCGCGGCCACATCACCGGTCAGCCTCGACAGGATGTCACCGAGGCGACGGCGATCGAAGAAACTCACCGACAGCGTGTGGAGATGCGCGAACACCCGGGTGCGCATCCGGTGCAGAAAGTTTTCCCCGATCCACGCCCCTAGATAGGAGCCAATGAAACCCAACACGCCCACCAGCAGGGTGATACCCACGAACGCCGCGGCCACCGGCGGGAACGCCGAAAAATCCCGCGGGGTCAGCACTTTGTCGACCAGCACCTTGAACAGCAGAATTGCCCCGGTGTCCACCACCGGGGTCACGATGATCAGCACCAAGCTCAGCCACAACCACCGCCAGAACGGCCGGGCGTCGGGCCAGAACCGCCGGAAGACCTCGCGCACGCTCGCGGCGGGAGCAGCCTCTACCAAACCTCCGGCAGTCGACGCCGGACGTAACAGCGACTTCAACACCTCCCGCACAATCACTCCACTTCTAGGTCTCGTGCCCGGTTGGACTCGACGGTTGGACGCGGCGGTTGAACTCGGGGCATGGCTAGGCGGTGGCCATCGTCCCTGTGGTAGGAAGTCGAGGCCACCGCCGCGCACGCTGCTGATCGACGCGCTACCCCAGGAGCCCTAGCAATGAGCGGCGGGTGGGGCCGCGCTCAAAGCCGCTGTAGTTGTTGTTGTAGTAACCCTCGTTCTCGTAGTCATAGTAGTAGTTCTGGTACTCGTTGGTGCCGCCGTCGGAGTAGCCGCCGCGACGACCCTCGCTGGCACCCATGGTGAAGACTTCCGAGACCCTCATATTGCTCCTTAATCCCGATCGATGGAGGAGCTAGGCAAGCCGAAAGACCGGACCCGCCTGGGAATTGCCTGCAGCCCCCCTGTGAAGTGCGCGGTCGACAAGCTGCCTGCCCCCGTGTAGCTGAGCGTATGAGGTGCTCGCAGAGGGACGCCTCGCGCGACATGATGCGCGCTCACCGACGCAGGTGAGCGTCGTTAGCGATTCTCCCCCGGTGTCAGCACCGACAGTGTGTTAATCCGCCGCACTTGGCAGCAAACCCAAGGTGATCCGAGCTGGCCCCCTTACTCCCCGTGGTCACGCAACTACAAAACTAAGCCATGGGTGTGGCGATTGCAATAACAACTTCCAGTATGCGAGCGATCACACACAGTGACCAACGGTCATCGGTAGAGCGTGATGCAGACCTCTGCACCGGTGTCGAGACCGGTGGCCGGTTCGGGCACCACGAGGTATCCGTCGGCGCGGGTGAGCACGGACAACAGAGCAGACGCCCCGAACAACGGCTCGGCCTGGCGCCCTCTCAGCTGGACCTGCACAACGTCCCGGCGGCCCGCCTCCGACGGCACCTGACGGGTCAGCGACGCGGTCACCGACGGCTCGGGGGGCGGGCTGGCGCAGCCGGCGAGGCACCACACCAACGGGACGCCGACCAGCCGGAACACCACAAGGGCGGACAGCGGATTGCCCGGCAACCCGATCACTGGCACGCCACCACAGTCCGCGAGCAAAGTGGGCTTGCCGGGTTTGATCGCGAGGCCGTGACAGAAGATGCCCGGCGCTCCGAGGCTGGCGACCGCGTCAGCGGTGGCGTCGCGGGTCCCCACCGAGGAGCCGGCGGAGACGACCACCAGATCCGCCTGCTCCAGCGCCGCCTGGAGCGCACTGCGCAGGGCCACGGGATCGTCGGGCACGATGCCGCACGGCACCGGCCAGCCACCTGCCTCGAGAACCAGGCCGGCGAGTGCCGGGGCAATAGCATCGCGGACCTGGCCGGCACGCAGGGTAGCGGTGGAAGGCGGCACCACTTCATCGCCCGTGGACAGGATCGCGACCCGTGGCCGGGCGTGGGCGAGCACCTCGGTCACGCCCGCTGCGGCCAGCATGCCCAGATCCACCGCGCGTAGCGGCCGTCCCGCAGGCGCGAGGACTGCTCCCGGGGTGACGTCGTCGCCGGCTTGAACCACTCCACCGCCTGGCGCGATGGGCCGCAGCACTTCCACCGTGCCGGGCATCGCCTCGTTGGTGTACTCCACCATCACTACCGCGTCGGCGCCCGCCGGTAGCACCCCACCGGTGGGCATCTCCACCGCGGTGCCGGCGGCCACCGTCACCTCCGGCTGGGTGCCCATCAGCACAGCGCCGACCACGTCCAGGTAGGACGGCAGCCCTTCGGAGGCGCCGTAGGTGTCGGCAGCCTGCACCGCGTAACCGTCCACGGTCGATCGGGCGAACCCGGGCAGCGGCCCTGGGGCGATGACAGCGCAGGCCGGTACCCGACCGAGCGCCTCGGCCAGCGGCACAGCCTGCGTCGGGGTGCGCAGAGCCGGGCTGAAGCCGGCCAGCGCCTGCGCGACCGTGCGAGTGGCGAAGAACTCCCGGCTCACCTCTGCCCCCGTGCCGTGCGCACGCTGATGACGGGGCCGAGGGTGACTTGGCCGATGCGCTCCACATCACGTCCGTCCCGGTCGGCGAAGTCCGGCGCCGACCCGGCGAGCCAGCAGGAGGAGGCCAGGCCCACGATCGCATACGGCCGGCGCGTCCGCCGCGCCAACGCCTCCAGCTCCTCTCGCGACAACCAGCTCAACCGGGACTGGATCGAGTTGACTTCCGGCGCTCGCGGCGTGCCACCTGCCGTCTGACGGCGAGCTACGCCGGTGTGATGAGCCACAGTTACGAGGCTAACGGGTGCTAAGCAGCCTCCAGTGCGCACCGCGATTCGGGTCCGAATGGCGCAGCGGCCCGGGCGCAGTGGTCGCACAAAATGCAGGCGTCGTGGTCGACGGCGATCGCCTCCGGCCCGGTGACCTCCACGATCAGCACCTTGCCGGCGTATCCCTGGGCTCATCCGCCTGCGTCTGCGGACCGGAAGGCGACGGTGTCCCCGCTGGTCAGTGGCACGTCGCCGTCGCGGCTGATCCGGTCGCCGTTGAGCGCGGCGATGACGTGGCGATTCAGGGTCAAACCCACTGCCTCGGCGGCGCCGGACAGGGTGGCGGCGCGCACGGTTCGCGGCCCGCGGTGGCCGTTGCCGGCCAGCGCACCGTGGCGCTGCACGGTGACCTGCGGAGCGGGTTGGGACCGGGCGGCGCGGTAGTCGTCCGGGGAGTTGACATTGACGACCGAGTCCAGCGCTGGGTCGGCTGCGGCCAGCATCGGATCTTCGAGGAGCGCGGCGTCGTCGAGGCGCAGCGTGCGGCAGCGCTCGTGGCGGAACAGGAAGGCCGGTCGCCGGTCGCCGGCGATGATCAGATCGGTGACCAGCGGCGCAAGGGTGACCCGGTAGGCGGCGGCGAGCGGCTGCGGGTAGCCGCGGGCGACCGGGAGCACCACGTCGAGATCGTCGGTGAGCGCGCTGAGCACCCGGCGGACGAACGCGGGATGAAGGAACGGCAGGTCGGTCGAGCATACGAATGCGGTCTGCGCCCGACCAGTCAGCGCTGTCAACCCGGCGGCGATGCCCTGCAGCGGCCCCAGCCCCTGTTCGGGGTCCTCGACGATATCCACCTGCGCAGGCAGCGCTGGTAATGACTGGCCTGCGGCGCGAACCACGAGCAGTGGCCCGTCAACCGATCGCGCGAGAACTCCCAGGGTGCGGCGCAGCAGGGTGGATCCGTGCCACTCCAGCTCGGCCTTCGGCCGGCCCATCCGCGACGAACGGCCACCCGCCAGCACCACGCCAGCCGTCCGATACCCCATGCGGCCGATCGTAACCGGCGCGCCGGGATGCGTTTGAGAGACAGACTGCGCTAATCAGCACCCGATGTACCGCAGTCTGCTGCACCGAAACCCGATGGGCTCAGTCGGCGGACCAGACGGCTACCTGAGATATGAAGGCTTGGAAATGTGCTAGTTGCTCGAGGTGATCGCGCACTTGGGCGTCGTCGACGTCGACGTAGTCGTAGATCAGCTCGTTGCGGAACCCGACCGCCCGGGCCACTGCCTCGGCCGTCGGTGCGAGCACGACATGCTGCGCACCGAGCGCGCGCACCGCATCGGCATTGGAGTCCGCGATTCGCCAGCCTTCCGACGCGATGATGTGATGCGAAATTCGGACACAGCCCTCGATGGTCGTGATGAAGTGGTATTTCACCACCCCAAGCCGGGTGGGATCCTCGAGCAAATCGCCCGCGGCGCGGTACCCGGCCAATGCCTTCAGGTCCGACCCGGCTCGGTCGAGCAGCCGGTCGAGCAGTTCCTGATCAACCACCCGACGCTCCAGGGGTCAACTCGATCCGTCGCCGACGGTAGTGCTCGCGAATTGCGGGGATCTCGTCCAGGTAGCGCAGCCGGGTATCGCCCTGCCACCGGACCCTTGCCCGCGGATCATCCTCGAAAAGCACGCGACCCTCCTGCGAAATCCGACCAGCCAGCCACAGCGGCGCGCTATCGAGCACGACCAGGTCCACGCCGATGGGGAGGTCCACCTCCCAGGATGCTGGCGGTCGAGCACCCCACCACGCACCCACATCCAGGTCGCTGTCCGGGCGCGCGCGGCCGCGTACCCGGCTGCCATGTACTAGCGCAAACTGCGCACCCGCCGCACGGAGTGCCTCGGTCACTGACTGCTCATCAGCGATCACGATGGTCAGTGTGACAGCGTTGTGTTAACCGATCGAGTCCGAGGTGAAGCAGCATTGGCTCACCTGGGCCGCGGTCCCGTGCGTGGGGTCGGAGGGCCCGACTGATCAACCTTGCCCGGCCGTTGCCCCTCACCCGACGGGCCGATCTTCTCGGGCCGCATCACCGCACCCGACGGGCCAATCTTCTCCGGCCGGTCCGCGTCGTCTGGTGACGGACCCGCATCTGGCAACGTGGGCTGATACACCGGACCACTCGCATGCGGTTGCGCGGGTGGATCCCAGTGATTGACGACGATCCGTTGTGGCCGGAAAGACGGTTTCGGCATGCCCCGATGTATTGGTTGCACCTTCGGCTGGATCATGGATGCCGGCGGGGGGGTAACGCAGACGCATCGCACCTGGGAACCGCCCCTGTCGTCCGTCCGTTCTTCCGCGCCAGCCGTTGCCTGGATGGGCGCACCCTCGACGTTTGGCCCCACCATTGTGGGTCGGCGAATCACTGGAACAACGGGCTTGGCCTTGACTGTGCCACCCGTTTCAAGGTAGACCCGACCGTCCGCCTGGCCTTGTTGTTGCCGAATCACTAATGAGGTCAGCACGCCTACGGCGAGCGTAGCGGTCACCAGCGATGCCACCAAGAGCCGCTGTGAGTGCCACCAGCGAACGTTCATTGCACGGCTCCCCAGCTTGATAGAGCGTCCCAGTGAGCCGGGCCGAAGCGGAAATTCACAACGGAGGAGAACCGTCGCGTGGCCTCGTCAATGTGCTGATTGGTACGGGAAACCCCCGCCATAGGTACAGCCCCCGGCCGGGAGCCACCTTAGAGCGAGGTCCCAGGTGGTGTCAAGGCGTCATGAGCCGGCCACGCAACGTCATCGGCCGACGTCCGGATCACTTCGACCCGCCCAGCGGAATGTTGCTCCACGGTGACGCGACGCTCTTAGCGACCACGACTCCGCTCGGTGACCAGAATTTCACGCAGCACATCGGCTATGTCGACTCGTACGCCACGACGGCAGTATCCACCGACGCAGCGTTGGAACCTGCCGCCGTGAGAGCAGCGAGTGCGAACCCGGGTCCGCGGTTAGCACAAGCACCGCGAGTAACGTCACCACGAGCGAGGGGGAAGTTCTGTCGGATGACCGGTATGTGGCTCGCGCTGATCGTGATAGTGACGGCTGCGACGTTCGGACTCCGCTGGCGAGCCCGCCAAGGGCGGGTGCGGTCCGCTCCCACGCTGGAGCCGCCGGCGCTGCCTGAGCAGGTACTACGCCGGATTGATCCGCAAGCCGCGGTAACGCTGCTGCAGCTGACCACCCCGATCTGCGCGCGGTGCCCGCAGGCCCGCGCCGTGCTGGGTGATCTGGCTGCCGCAACCGCGGGGATCCGGCACACCGAACTCGACCTCGCCCAGTCCCGGAGCTGGCCAGCCTCCTCGCGGTGCGCTCGACGCCCACCACACTGGCAGTCGCGCGCAGCGGCCGCGAGCTGTTCCGGGTAACCGGGGTGCGCCGCGCTACTCGCTGCGCAGACAATCGTGTTCGCGGTCGGCGCGTTTGCCGGCCTACAGCTGCATCCCTATGGCCAGCTCTATCGCACCTTTGTACCCCCCGGCTCAGCCCACCCACTGAGTGGGAGGACCCCGCACCGGTTCGATTCGCTCAAGGCGTCGGCCTCGCCTTTACATCATTGGCACCATCGGATACGCCACCGGACTCACCGCGCTGGCCCTCACCGTGACCGCCCTTGCGCTAAACGCGGCCTTCCTCAACGCCGCGTTTGGCTTGTGCCTGGGCTGCGAGATCTACCTCCGGCTGCCGCTGCAGTTGCGTGGCCGGCAAGTACCCCCTAGCGCTCGGTAACATGACCGCCGCCGGTCAGTCCGAGCGCAGCGCGGTGTGTCAAGCGTTCCAGGTCTCAATGTGCCTCTGACTTGCCAGTGGCGGGTATCGGCCAGCTCCTCTTCGCGGCCGTAGAGTATCCGGCCTCGGTCAATCCGAGGACCTTATCTGCGACGAGACATGGGGGTGATCCAGCCGCTGCAGCCGCGACCCGGAGAACTTCTCGTTCTCGGGTCACCACGCCCCCGCGCGTGACCAGAGAGGAGTAACTCCTCACAGCTCGATGTGAAGTACTAGTGTTCCGCAGGGGTTGTGTTTGAGGCGAACCGCTCCCGGAGGACGAATTTCTGGACCTTGCCGGAGGCGGTCAGGGGGAATGCGTCCACGAATACCCAGTGCCGCGGCGTCTTGTGGGCGGCCAGGTGGGCGCGGCAGTAGGACACCAATTCGTCTTGCGTGACGGGGTTGCCGGGGGCTGGCCTGACAAATGCTGCCACCTGCTCGCCCCAATGGTCGTCGGGCACGCCTACGACGGCCACATCTGCGATCCCCGGGTGGATATGCAGGAGTTGCTCGATCTCGCGTGGATAGATGTTCTCGCCGCCACGGACGATCATTTCTTTGAGGCGGCCTTCGATTCGGCAGTAGCCGCGCTCATCCATTGAGCCCAGGTCGCCGGTGTGGAGCCAGCCACTGGCGTCGATTGCTTCGCTGGTGGCATCGGGATTGTCGAAGTATCCCTTCATCACATGGTAGCCGCGGGTGAGGATCTCGCCGACCGCGCCGACTGGCACAGTTTCGCCGGTCGCCGGGTCAGAGATCTGGACCTCAACCTGGGGATGGGGGCGCCCCAGCGTCTCGGCGCGGTCGGCAGGTAAGTCGTCGAGCCGTGTCTGGGTGATGACGGGCGATGCCTCGGTTTGCGCGAAGACGATGGAGAATGGCACGCCGAGTGCGGACTCGACGCGGCGGACCACGGCTGAAGGGACAGTGGCGCCGCCGCTGAAAGCACACCGGACGCCGGACATGTCCCGGCCGGGGAAGTCGGAGTGGTCGAGTTGCGCCAGGAGCATGGTGGGTACGCCGGCGAACATGGTGCCGCGCTCGGACTCGATCAGGTGCAGCATGAGTCCGGGGTCGAAACCAGGGGGCAGAACCTGCGTGAATAGGCCCTGCACGGGTCCCAGGGTGAGCAGCACACACCCCGCCGTGTGGAATAGCGGCATCGGGTTGACCCACACCTCGCCCGGGCCGGCCTGCAAGATTTCCGCGCAGAACCGGGCGTTGTTGGTGATTCCCCGATGCCGCAGGACGGCGCCCTTCGGGAAGCCGGTGGTCCCGGAGGTGTATTGGATCTGTGCCTCATCCTCGGAGTGGACATCGGGCAGGCGCTCGGTGGGTGACCCAGAGCCGGTGAAGTCATCCCAGTCCGCGAGCGAGATCATCTCGCGCAGGCTGGGAAGCTGGCCGCGAACCTGCGCCAGCGTCTCTACGAGGTCAGCGCCACGATATGCCGGCGCCAGCACAACCCCCACCGCGCGCGACTGGCCCAGCACATACGCCACCTCACGCGCGCGCAGTGCTGGGTTCACGGTGACCAGTGTCAGGCCGGCCACGGCGGCCCCGAACTCCATAAGCAGCCATTCGGGCGAGTTGGCAGCCCACACCGCGACCCGCTCGCCGGGAGCGAACCGCCCAAGCAGGGCGCGGGCGACACGCTCAGATGCCCCGAGCAGGTCAGCATAGCTCCAGCGGCGACGCAGGCCAGAATCGATCGTCCCCTCTACCAGAGCGACGGTGCCCGCGGCTCGCTCGGCCGCCACCCGCAAGATCCCTCCAACGGTGGTTTCCAGCACTGACCGGGATGAGTCGGCGGGCTGATAGGAGACGGAGGGAGTGAGCTCGGTCATGCGCCAAGCATCGCGTGATGCAGGCACGCGCACCAGGGCAGCGCTGGCAAGGCGTCGCGCGCTCAGGCGGGGCGGGTTGCTTTCCGGGCGGACGGGATCGCACCAGTACAGAGCGCCCCTGCGGGTTCGACGAGGGCCAGTGCTGCCGCAGCGGCGGGTGCGCCCCATCATGAGCGCCCCGACGATCGGCGATGCATCGCAGCGTGAGGTCGCGTATTGCGGTTTCGATCAGGTGGTGCAGGAGGCGGCTGCGGCGGAACGTGCGCCGTTCGTGGCCTGGCAGCGGACGGCGGCCGGGGATAGGTATCACGACGGGTGGAAGATGACTCTATATGAGTGTGCAGCCATCGCGGTCAGCTGTACCGCGGACATCCAAGCGCTCGACAAGAAGACGCAGGCCATGACCGAGACACTGTCTGAGGCGCCGTTTACCACCACCGACGGGCCGCAACGCCACGCCAGCTACGCCGCACTCGCAGCGACTGCCCCGGTGCACCGGATCGCGCTGCCCACCGGACAGTTGGCCTGGCTGATCACTGGCTACGATGAGGCGCGCCATGCTCTGCATGACCCGCGGCTGGTCAAGAGTGAAGTGACTGCGGCCAACACCGGCCGTGATCTGCTGCCGCGCGAGGTGTATGCGGCGATGGGTAGTCACATGCTCAACCGCAATCCTCCGGACCACACCCGATTACGCCGGCTGGTCGCCACCGCGTTCACCCGCCGCCGCATCGATCAACTCACGCCGCGCATCGAGCAGATTACCAACGAGCTGCTCGACGCCATAGTCACCGACGCGCAGGTCGATCTCATCAACTCGTTTGCACTCCCACTGCCGATCACCGTGATCTGTGAGCTAGTCGGTGTGCCGACCGACCGTCGCACGGAGTTCCACAACTGGAGTTCCACCATGATAACCGGCGTGTTGGCCGGTCCGGACAAACTCGCCGCAGCGGCCACCGCAATGGTGAGCTACCTACGGGAGCTGGTTGATGCCAAGCGCGCCGTCCCCACCGACGACCTGCTCTCCGCACTGGTGGAGGCTCGTGACGGCGAGGACCGGCTCTCCGCGGACGAGCTCACCTCGATGGTGTTCCTGATCCTCGTCGCTGGCCACGAGACGACGGTCAACTTGATTGGCAGCGGGATCCTCGCCTTGCTCACTTACCCTGAGCAGTTGGCCCTGCTGCGCACAGAGCCGCACCGGCTGCCGGATGCGGTCGAGGAGCTGCTGCGCTTCAACGGTCCCCTGCAGGTGGCGACTTTCCGCCTGACCACGGAGCCGGTAGACATCGGTGAAGTCACCATCCCAGCCGGCGAGATCGTTCTGGTCGGCCTCCTGGCCGCCAACCGGGACCCGGCCTGCGTCGCGCAGGCCGACGCGCTGGATATCACCCGCACGAATAACCCGCATCTGGCCTTCGGTCACGGTCTTCACCATTGCCTCGGCGCACCACTGGCCCGGCTGGAAGCCCGGATCGCGCTGGGCACCCTGCTCGCCCGCTTCCCCGGGCTACGGCTCGCGGTGCCCGCCGAGCAACTGACCTGGCGACCGGGGGTCCTGATCAACGGCCTGGACGCGCTCCCCATGTACCTGCGTTGAGCAAGCGCAGTTACGTTGCCGGATGACCGCGATAGTGGATGACCTGGTGCTGTACGGCGGCCCTACATCCCATCTGAAGATCACTGGATAGGGCCTCTGAGCTGGTGTGGAGGTGCTCGCCGCTTACTCGCACTCCACGCCAGCCGCTGGCCTGCGACTTTGCTACAGTGCGGCCCTCACAACCCTCTGCGTTCCCCGAAACCGGGCACGAAGCGTCCGGGAAGCCTGCGCGACCGTCTCGATGAGCGCTATATCGCCGCATACCGCGACGGCGTCACCGCCCCTCCCTTACCGCCGCCCTCGGCTGGAGCTGAAAGTGTCAAGCGCCTTCTGCACATCGCAGTGTCCGCCGGACCTCAACCACGCGACGAGCGACGGAGTTAACATCGACCGCGACGCATCCATAGCCCTCATGTCGGCGTTCACCGCGCTCACAGCGGCGGAAGAGGACAGCGCACCTGGCGACTCGACCCTGCATGACTATGGGTGGTTTACTGCTGGTGGCGGCACCCCTGATCTAGCATCCAGTATCCGTTGCACCCTCCGCAGATCCCGCTCCGGCGCCCGCACATGAGCAGCCCGCGCCGGATCACGGGCCGGTGTTGTCACCACCGCGATCATCGCCGTCCTCATCAACGGTGACGACTGAAGATGCTGGATACTGGACCATCCCTACCGACTCCCACCCGGCAAAGACGGAATCGCCCACGACTGATGCCAACCGGTCTGACTCGTGAACCGCATGCCGCCTTCTGGCTGGCCCTCCCGGGGTTTGTCGAGCCGGTCGGCATCGCGGGCCGGGGTCTGACTCGACAGAGGATTGATCATCTACCGGAGCGTGAAGTCGGCGTGTCGTCCACGGCCTCCTCGTTCGTATCGTCGGAGGAAAGGACAACCGCGTGGTCATTATCGGAGTCGATCCGCACCAGCGCACGCACACCGCAAGCGCGATGGCGCCAGAGGGCAGCAGGGTGCTCGCGACGATGCAGAGTGACGCCTCGCTGGGCGGTTACCGGCCGTACCCATTCTGTTCCGCCGATTCAGGCTGTGGTGATTCGGAAGAGGTCGAATGGCATCGTAGGGCGTGGTCTGGGGTCAGGGTCGAGCCAGCAGTCTGTGCCATCGGCGGAGCTCTGGTAGTGCCAGGCGGTACCGTTCTTGGCAATCGCAGCCACGGCATCGACTAGCCAGGTGATATCTTCGACGGTGGTGCCCAGGCCGACGCTGAGCCGCACCGCGCCGGGCACTGTGGTGGGCCGGCCGCTTCGCCGGTTTTCGCCGATATCGCGGGCTCGGGCGTCGTTGATGCCGAGCAGATGGGTCATCAGCGGGTGCGCGCAGAAACAGCCGTGACGTACGCCAATGCCATACTCGGCGCTGAGGACCGCCGCGAGCTTGGCGTAGGGAACGCCGCACAGGTTGAACGGCAATACCCCGATGCGCGGGTGCTCGGTGGGCCACAGCTGGTAGGACTGCGCACCGGAAATGGCGGTCAGACCGGCTCGGGCGACGTTGAGCAGGACGGACTCCGTGGTGGCGAGTCTGTCCATTCCTGCTGCCTGCAGGGTGCGGCAAGCCACTCCGAGTGCGACCGCGCCGAGCACATTGGGCGAGCCCGCCTCCTGCCGGTCGGGCAGCTCAGCCCACAGCACGTCATCCACCCGCACGTAATCGACTGCACCGCCGCCGGCTAAAAACGGTTCACCCGAGCGCAGCCAGTCAGGTCGTCCGACCAGCGCACCGGCGCCGAACGGGGCATAGAGCTTGTGTCCCGAGATTGCCACGTAGTCGATCTCAGAGCCGATCACGTCGATCGGATGGTGCGGAGCCAACTGCGCAGCGTCGAGCAGGACCCGCGCGCCGTGCCGATGCGCGAGCCGAGCGATCTCGGCGTAAGGCCAGATCTCGCCGGTCACGTTGGACGCACCGGTCACCGCGACCAGCCGCGCATCGGCCCGGATCCAGCGCAGCGCCTGATCGAGACGCTCGAGCACCTCCTCAGGGCTGCGCGGTACCGGGAGGAATGTGACATCGCGCCGGCGCCAGGGCAGCAGGTTGGCGTGGTGCTCGGAGGCGAAGGCCACCACCCCGGCACCCGGAGGCAGCGCCGAGGCCAGCAGGTTGATCGCGTCAGTGGTGTTGCGGGTGAACAGAACGCAATCGTCCGACCGAGCCTGGACAAAGGAGCGCACGGCGACTCTGGCGCCCTCGTATGCCTCGGTGGCTAGCTGTGACTTGAACCCGGCACCCCGGTGCACGCTGGAATACCAGGGCAACAGCTCATCGACCACCTGCTTCACCGCCACCAAGCAGGGGGCACTGGCGGCATAGTCGAGATTGATGTAACGCCGAACACCGCCCATCACCAGCGGCACCTCGACGTCGGCACCAACTAGCGCCGTGCCGGCCGCCTCCTCGTGACAGCTCCCAGATAGCGCGATCAACGGAGTCCGCCCAGCCTGGCTTGCCCCCGGCCGACACCCAGTTGCCATCGCCATAGAGGTACACCTCCCTAGAAACGCTGACGTCAGATCAGAACGTGAAGGGGGTTCTGTGTCGCCAGGCCACCGCGGGCGTCTCAACTCTGGGTGAGCTTTGAGCACCTCCCACCTACACATAGAGGACACTAGGCGGCGTGCTGATACCTCACTCACCCAATTGATTTCCTGCTCAAAGACTGTCTCTCTGGAATGACTCTCTCCTACCACCCGGGGCCTTGCCCGGATGACCCGCAGGGCACCGCAGGGCACCGCAGGCTCACCCACGAGATCGCAGGTGCGCTCATCGGCATGGTCGGATGTCGTCGACTCATGCGGCGGCGAGCGGGATGCGGATCGCGATTCTCCGGTGAGAAGGGGCTCGCACACCAGGAAAACGTGAATGTGCGACATCGACCATCTGATCATTGTCTACCGCGAGAGCGCGCACCCCCGCCTCACTCGCCGCTGCCCACGGCTTGATTCTTAAGGGTGTCAAGCGCCTTCTGCACATCGCCGGTGTCCGTCGAACGTCACCCACTCGACGATCTAGGAAGGCAACACCGGCCGCGAGGCATTCGTAGCCGCTCATGCCCGGCGTTCACCGCGCGCACAGCGGCATGACAGGACTTTGCGCTCGGCGACAAGGCCTGCATGACTATGCGGTGCCCTGGAGCCGCTGAGGGTACGCTGACCTAACGCGCTTCCGATCGTCAAGCTCCGCCGGGATGGCCCTCAGCGACAGCCCGTCGATGTCTCGAATACCGATCCGTCAACGCAACAACTCCCTCGCGCTGGCCAGTGGCTTACGGCAGCGGGCACACTCGCGGGGTGACCGATCGCGGCCATGACGCTTATAAGCGGCTGGCGCGGGTAGCACTTCAGACGCTCGGGGTATCAGATGCCAGGCTGACGTTGCTGGGCTGCGGCTTATCCAGCAACGCGTGGCTGGTCGCAGACGACGTGGCTGATCGCGAGCTGGTGCTACGCGTTGCCCTGGCTGCCGCCGGGAGCACTTATGAGCGCGAGCATGCTGTGCTTTCTCGAGTCCTCGACACGCTGAACCAGGCCCAGCCTTGCGCACTGCGCGTGCCCCGCCCGATCACTGGGCACTGGCTGCTGGAGTCTTCGCAAGCGGTGAACTTCTCGGTTACCGAGCGGCTCGACGGTGTTGGGCTTGCCCTGGTTGACGCCGCTGAGGCTGCCGAGCCGATCGGTCGAGCATTGCAAGCGCTGCATGACGTCGACGTGCGTGGTCTTGGCCTTGCGGACACCACCCGAGGCTGGCCGTTCGACGACACGCCCGTCCATCCGATATTCGGCTCCGGGCTCACCGGTTGGGCAGACGACATACGACAGGTCGCAGCAACACAGCCGCGCGTCTTGGTCCACGGCGACCTCCACGACGAGAACATCCTCTGGCCGCTGGTGGATGACCCTGACGGCTCCGCGGTCGGCTTTTTGGACTTTGGGATGGCCTCGGTCGGGGCGGCTGGGTGGGACTTCGCGGCGTTGGCTTACTTCCTGTCATGGCACATTGCCACGATCGCGCTCACCTCATACCTGCAAGATGGCGGTGATCTGTCGCGACTGACTCGCCAGACGCAACTTCTCGCACTGAGCTTCGCGCACCACCGGCTGGTCACAGCCCATGACAACGACGAGGTCGGTCACGGCACAGCCTTCATCGACGAGACGCTAAGCGCGTTGAGCAGTTGGGGCGGTGACGACAGCGACAGGTGGGCGGATCGCCACCAACGGGGTAGCGAATAAGCCAAACTGTGCGTCCGCACCAGACCCTCAGTGCGAGAGGCGCTGGCTGCCGACGGGGCGCCGCATGGTGACGCGAGGCCACCTGGCGAGGCCGCGAGCCTGTTCGTGTTCGCGGATGCGGCGAAACCCATCGCTGATCTGAGTCTCAGCCATGATCTGGAATCCGAGCCGCTCATAGTAGGGCGCGTTCCACGGAACGTCGGAGTAGGTGGTCAGCGTCAGGGCAGCGAGGCCGCGCTGCTCAGCCCACGCAGCGGCGGTGTCCAAAAGCGTCCTCCCAAGACCCGCCGGGCATGTTCGGGGTGCACGGAGACCTGCTCGACATGGGCATTTCCATCGACGACGTCGATAAGGAGATAGGCCACGGGACGATCCGCATTGTCAGTGATGACCCAGGCGCGTCGGTGATGGACGGTGGTTCATCGTCTGCGACGGCACTCATGCCTAGGTCGTACAGCGTTCCCGGGAAAGATTCCTCTTGTTAATGAGGTCGGGACCTCGGTGTGTCTAGACGGTACCTGCTACCGGGTTAGGCGCCGACTATCTGTCGGACTGACCAGGTGAGGGCGTTCCGTCGTTGCTGGGCGTCGTGTTCATGGCCGTTGAGGATCATTCGGTTGAGTTGTGGCAGGACATGCCAGCTGGTGGCTAGGGCGATCATGGTCAGCAGCACGTCCCCGGGGCGCTGCTGGGCTGTCGCGGTCTCGGGAAGGCACTGTGTGATGACGGCAGTCTTGGCGCGGTACCGGTCGGCTCGTTGCGTCTGGTCGGCGCCGGGGTTGTGGCCGCGTTCGAGTCCTTCCCAATGCAGCAGCCGGGCCAGGTGCGGTCGTTGCTGATAGTGGTCGAACACGGCACCCGCGTAGTCGACGAGCGCCCCGGGGGAGGTGGCGTCGAGGGGGACTGCTTCGGCGAGCCGGTCCAATTCGGCTAACACCACGATGTCGAAGAGGGCTGCTTTGCCGCCGAAGTACTGGTAGATCCGTTCCTTGTTCACGCCGGCGGTGGCGGCGATCCGGTCGATGCGCGCCCCGGCGAGCCCGCGCGTGGAGAACTCGTCTACGGCGGCGGCGAGCAGTCGCCGTTTCGTGCCTTCGGTGTCCCAGGCCATGCCAGGCAGTCTACGCCAGACTCCAACTAATTAGTTGGACATCTGGATGGATCGCGCTAGGGTGATGCCACGATTCCAACCAGACAGTTGGAGATTTGATGTCGACCATCCGCATCGTTTCCTGCACCGGCTCACCGACCCAGCACTCGCCCCGCCGTGCACCACCACCTGCTGTTGCCCTGGCTGGCGGTTGGTGTCCCCCACTGGATCTGGCCCCACCGTGACGGGACGGATTCCAGCCCGGTGTACATCGGCCCATCAGGGAACCGGCGTCCTGCTCGTGGCCGGAAACACTGCGCCGTGTCGATGCCGGTTTCAGCCCTGCGTGCACTAACCGCCACCTTGTCGGTCCCTGGCTCGGACCACTGAGCCATCACAGCGCTCCTGGAAAGGAACAGTCGTGTCCACTCTCCCCACCCCGCCCACTCCGTCGTCCGCGGCGAAGCGCTATGCCGCTGGGGTGATTGGCCACGAGGTGCCCACCGAAGAGCAGCGGCTGCACCTGTTGGAACAGATGCTCGATCCGGACACGATCCGCACTCTGGAACGGCGTGGTATCCAACCCTCGTGGCGCTGCCTGGAGCTGGGTGCTGGTGCCGGATCGATCGCCCACTGGCTGGCCTCCCGCTGCCCGGACGGGCAGGTCGTGGCCACCGACCTCGGTACCACCTTCCTTGCCGCGCTCTCCGCACCGAACCTGCGGGTGCTGCGGCACGACGTGGTGGCCGAGGACTTCCCGCTCGCCTCGTTTGATCTCATCCACGCCCGGTGGCTGCTGGTGAACCTGCCAGAGCGCGAAGAGGTGCTAACCAAGGTAGTCACCTGGCTCGCCCCGGGCGGCTGGCTGGTCACCGAGGACGTTGACTTCTTCCCGGTGGACTCCTCGCCGCACCCGACTCTCCGGCGATTCATCGGTGCCTTCGAGCAACTGCTCGCCGACTCCCACGGCGCGGACTTCCGCTGGGCACGGCGACGGCTACCGGCCGCGCTAGCCGAAGTCGGCCTGGTCGAGCTCGGCATGTCCGTGTCAATGAAACACGTCGGCGACGGTAGTCCGGATGACGCGGCCTACCGGATGTCCATGGCTCAGCTCCGCTCCGGGTTAGTAGGCCGCGGGCTGCTGTCCGAGGCCCAGTACACCGCGGGCATCGCCCCGCTCGATGACCCAGCGGTCCTCGACGCGCCGTTAGCGAACATCGCTGCGTGGGGCCAACGCCCACCGTCGTGACCCGACCGCAGAGCTGACCGGCCGCGGGTCACGGTATGGATTCCAGCCAGCTATTGGAAGAAGGAGAGGTCGGCAGTGCGTGCAGCGGTCTATCAGTGAGCTTGACCCCCCAGCACGGACACCCAGGGTGTGGGGTCAGTGATCGTCCTGTGTGGACGTCTGGTCGGTGTAGAGGGCTTCGAACTCAACCGGCCGGAGCATTCCCAGGCTGGAATGTCGCCGTTCGGTGTTGTACCAGCATTCTATCCACTCGAAGATGGCGTTGGCAAGTTCGTCGCGGGTTTCCCAGATTCTGGTGTCGAGGACTTCGAGTTGTAGGGTTCCCCAGAATGATTCCATCATGGAGTTGTCGTAGCAGTCGCCGATTGTGCCCATCGAGGGGAGCAATCCGGCGGCGCGGAGTCGTTGCCCGAACGCCCATGAAGTATATTGAGTTCCGTGGTCGGAGTGCAGGATCGTCGAATCGCTTGTGGGGCGCCGACGTAATGTGGCCATGCCGAGCGCATCGACGACGAGTTCGGTGCGCATGTGATCGGCGATCGACCATCCGACGATGAGTCGAGCATAGGCGTCCATGACGGCTGCGCAGTACAGTTTCCCTTCTTTCGTCGGATGTTCGGTGATGTCTGTCAACCACAGTCGGTTCGGTGCCTCGACGGTGAAATGGCGTTGCACCAGGTCGTCCTCGGTCGCCGGTCCGGTCGGGCCGCGACGGTGTCGGCGCCGGTAGAGGCCTTGCAGGCCGGCCTGGCGCATCAGCCGGGCGACCCGCTTGTGGTTCACCGCCAACCCCAGGCCCAGCGTCAACTCGGCGTGCACGCGGGGCCAGCCGTATGTCCTGCGCGATTCGATGTGCACGTCCTGGATGTGTTTGAGCAGCAACAAGTTCGCCTCGTCCCGCGCGCTGGGTGGACGGCCCAGCCAGTCGTAGTAACCCGACCGCGACACACCCAGGACTCGACAGGCCACCGCGACATCGATATCAGCATCGGTGTCCTCGGCGAGTTCACGGACCAGCCGAAATGCTAGTTTGGGAGAACGTTTTCCCGAGCGAAGAACGCGGCCGCCCGCTTGAGGATCTCGTTTTCCATCTCCAGGCGGCGCTTGTCTCGGCGCAGTGCGGTGAGCTCTCGCTTGTCCGCGCTGGTCAACCGGGAATCGCTGCCACGCTCGTCAGCGTCGGCCTGCGCTACCCAATTCCGCAGACACGACTCACTGATAGACAATCGCTTGGCCACCACAGCGATCGGTCGCTCGCCCACACGGGCCAGCTCGATCGCTCGACGGCGGAACTCAGGAGGGTGAGGTGCAGGCACGGCAGCATCCTTCCCGGTGGCCGTAGCCACCTCAGGTCAGGTGTCCGTGCTAGAGGGTCAAGCTCATCAGCGCGTGGGTTCGGCCCGTGAGGTCTTGGAACTCCGCGATCTGCCCGAACCCGAGCCGGGGTGTGGGGAGGTGCGGGTGCGTCTGGCGTTCTCGGCGGTCAATCCCACCGACTGGCGGGCTCGGGCCGGGTTCCTCGGAGGTGTTCTGCCATTCCCGATGCAGATACCTGGCCAGGACGGCGCGGGCGTGATCGACGCGGTCGGGCCGAACGTCGACGACGCGCGCATCGGAGAGGCCGTGTGGGTCTACCACGCCGCCTGGCAACGGCCGACCGGGACAGCCGCTCAAGGTGTGGTCGTCCCCTGCAGGCAGGCGGTCGCGGTACCGGAGGGCATCGGGCTTGAGCAGGCCGCGGCCTTGGGTATCCCGTTCATGACCGCTCACCGATGCCTGTTCGCCGACGGCCCGATCAACGACCGTTGCGTGCTCGTCGCAGGCGGCGCCGGCGCGGTGGGACATGCCGCGATCCAGCTGGCCAAGCGCGGCGGCTCGAAGGTGATCGCCACCGTCAGCACGCCGGAGAAGGCCGCGCTCGCCGAGCAGGCCGGCGCCGATCTGGTCGTGAACTATCGAGAACTCGGCGCTGCCGATCGCATCCGGAAGGCAGCTCCCACCGGTGTCGAGCGGATCCTCGAGCTCGCGCTGGCCACCAATCTTGCACTCGACCTGGCAGTGATCAAACACGGCGGGACCATCACGACCTACTCACCCGAGCGTGCCAATCCGCAGCTGCCGGTGGCGCGACTAATGCGCGAAGGGACTCGCCTAAGCTTCATGCTGATCTACACCACCCCGCCCGAGGCGCTGCGCGCCGCGGTCGAGGAGATCACCTCGGCGCTCCTCGATAGGGCGCTACGCCCACTGCCGACGACCGTGTTCGCGCTTGAGGACATCGCCGCCGCCCACGAGGCCAGTGAACAGGGCATCACCGGCAAGATCCTCATCGACACACACTGAACCTCGGCGCCCGACAGGGCCCGGGCCGCCGCCCGGCGACCGCCGTCACTTTCTGCAGCGCCACCGCACGAACAATCAGAAACCGAGCAGGCAACAACCAACCGACCAGGTAAGCAACCAGACGCCGCTGGCCTGACCCCGAATCGAGACACAGACCAACAGGGAGGGATCGAGATGGACATCGATCTCACGGACAAAGTTGTCGTGGTGACCGGCGCCGGGCGCGGACTCGGTCGGGCGCTCGCGCTCGGGCTCGCCGAGCAAGGCGCCCGGATAGCCGTGCTGACCCGCCGACACGAACAGGCACACGCCGTCGTCGCCGAAATCGACCAACTGCCTGGCGCCCCGAGGGCGCTCGCGGTCGAGGCAGACGTAGCCGACGAGGCAGCAGTGATCCAGGCAACCACTGAAATCGGCAACGCCTGGGGACGGATCGACGCGCTGATCAATAACGCCGCATGGATACCACCACGCCAGCACATCCTCGACCTAGAAGCGTCCCTACTCAAGCGAGTACTGCGCTCCAACGTCGTAGGCAGCTTCCTGATGACCAAACATGTCGCGCCCATCATGATCCGCGGGGGTGGGGGACGCATCATCTACCTCAGCAGCGCCCTAGGTGTGCAGGCCAACCCCGGGCTGGCTCCCTACGGTGCCTCCAAAGCAGCAGTGAACATCCTGGCCAACGTCGCCCACCAAGAACTAGCCGGCGCCGGGATCAGAACCGTCGCCCTAGCCCCAGGACTGACCGACACACCCGGAATGCGAAACAGCGTCGGCAACGAATACATCGAACGCATCTCCCAGACCTACCCCGGCCGACGACTCGGACAACCACAAGACATCGTGCCCCTCACCGCATTCCTATGCAGCCCTGCGGCCAACGAGCTATCCGGAACCGTGATCTCAGTGCGCCCACCCGCCACCGGCTGAGCCGACTCGAGTGGCTTGTCCGGCTGAGTCCGATCTGCAACCCCTGACGCACGCCCCGCCCGTTCACATCAGTCTGGTGCTCTGCCCGAAGCGGATCAGCGGGACGACCCTTTGCACGCGTCTCGATGGCCGAACCCCAAACGGACACCCCATGCCGCGACGCTGTGGCGATCACGGCCAGGACCAGCGGAGTCTCACATAGCTGGTACGGATTGATTTTCAGTGAAGGATGGCTATCCGTTACACCCCGATCATGTCCGGAGCTCGGATCGGCTACGGACGCATGCTGCTCCCACCGACGCCCAGGCTCTCACCCGCCCAACGCCAACGACTGACCGAGTTGGGTGTCGCCGAGGACCGCATCTCCCTTGACCACGGTCTGACCGGTACGAATCGCATGTGGCCCGGACTCACCAAGCGTTCGCGGCGGTCCGGGCCGACGACACGCTCGGGATGCCGGAGCTCGATCGGCTCACCCGTTCCGTGCCCGATGCCCGATCGGCGACGAGCGGGCTGCCCGCGACATCAGGCTGTCTCTCGGCGGCGGCAACCCCTGGTTTCCTGCACGGATGACCATGCACACTAATGCAGACTCATGCTATGGATCGAAGACACGCTTCTCGGCAAAACAGTGCGTTGCTGCGCGCTGTACGAGCGTCAGCATCGTGGCGCCATGTCGGAGCTTGACCACTACGGGAGTCCAGAGAGTGAGCATCTTTCGTCTACATAACGACGAACCTACGGCACGCGGCTGAGGGTCTGATCGGGCCCGCCTACGAGCAGCAACATGCGCGACAGATCCGCTGATGTGGCTGCCGAGCTGGACCGGCGTCGAACCCCGCGTACGCACCGGACTGCGTCTCGAAGGACTGGGTGAGTGTCGGATGTCGTGCCGAGCGATCGCCACTGCGCCTGTGCGGACCACGCCGAATGGCAGAACCCGCGGGCCAGGCGATCACGATCAGCGGAGGGAGACGATGTTGAGGGCGGCCGTGGGCAAGGCGCTGGTCATCTTCGACGCGGGCCTGTTTGGCCGCGCTGTGGGCCTTCAGCAACGAACTCGGCTGAGAGGCCACGGAATACTTCCGTCGCTGCCCAGGGTTCACAACAGCATGGCTACTGCTGTCGTCGCCGCCACATACGGCGGGCCCGAAGCGCTGACCGTGGTCGAAGCCGAGGTGCCCTCGCCCGGGCCGGGAGAGGTGACGATCGAGGTTCGCGCGGCCGGGGTCAATCCGGTCGACTACAAGCTCTACAGCGGCGCCTTCGGCAGCTCCCCGGACAACCTTCCGGTGCGCCTGGGACTCGAGGTAGCCGGAGTGATCACCGAGGTAGGGCCCGATGCGGCCGGCCCGTCCGGTCCGCTGTCGGTCGGGGATGAGGTCGTCGCCTATCCGACCCAAGGCGGCTACGCCACCGCCGTCACGGTCCCGGCCAAGGTGGTTGTACTCAAGCCCGCCGAACTGTCCTGGGAGCAGGCATCGGGCCTGTTGCTCGTCGGGGCGACCGCCGTGCACGCCGTGGCAGTGGCCAAGGTCAGCTCGGGCGACACCGTACTGGTCCACGGGGGCTCCG
This sequence comes from uncultured Actinomycetota bacterium, assembly GCA_963717245.1. Taxonomy (GTDB): domain Bacteria; phylum Actinomycetota; class Actinomycetes; order Mycobacteriales; family Pseudonocardiaceae. The sequence goes on from CAVQVV010000015.1 coordinate 116,801, forward strand.
GCGCGGTAGGCCTGCTTGCCGTACAACTGTCACTCGCCGCTGGAGCAAAGGTGGTAGCCACCGCCAGCCAACGGAACCAAGCCCTGCTGCAGGAAGTCGGCGCCGTCCCGGTGACCTATGGCCCGGGCCTGCTCGACCGAGTCAAGCAAGCAGCCCCCTGCGGGGTCACCGCCGCGATCGACGCGGTCGGCACCGACGAGGCGATCGATGTATCGCTGGCCTTGCTACCCGAGCCGAGCAGACTCGTCTCGATCGCCGCATTCCACCGTGCCGACACCGGCATCAGGTTGATCGGCAACGGCCCAGGCGCCGACCCCGGCACCGAAATCCGCGCGAACGCCTGGCGCCAACTTCTCCCGCTGGCCGCCACCGGCAAGCTGACCCTGCTCCCCGCCAAGACCTACCCCCTCACCGAAGCCGCCCAAGCCCACACCCTCCTCAGCCAAGGCCACCCGAACGGCAAGCTCGCCCTCCTCCCCGCACAATGAGGAGAGGAGAGGAACGCGCAGCGCGAGCGAATTGCAGCGCAGAGCGCCTTGATGAGCGCGAGATCGCCAAGTTGGTCACTGGCTACCGTAACGGCGCCACCGCAGCCTCCCTCGCCGCTGTCCACGATGTGAGCCTCAGCAGCGTCAAACGCCTCCTATACACCGCCGGTGTCCGCCGCACGCCAGCCACCCGAAGATCCCCAAAGGCCGAACCGACCGCCACGTCGTATCAGTAGCCCGCTCATGCTCGGGCATTCACCGCGCGCTCAGCGGCATGAGCGGATGTTGACCTGTAGGCGCTTACCCGTGGACACGACCGGCAGGAGATGGCTGACCGGCAAAGCCGGTCCGGGGTCAGTACTCGTTCTTGATGACGAAGTAGGAGCCGCGTATGGTTCCGGCCAGCTTCGATTCCTGTCGAGCGAACTTGAACGAGGCGAGTTCCGCGGGGACTTCCATCCCGTCGGAGAGCTTGAACCCGACCGCCCGTTTCCCGAGGTCGTCGACGGTGTACATCACGTTGATCGACAGACCGTACTCGTAGAAGACGTAGGCGATCCGAATGTTCTCGACCTGGAATGCGGTCGCTTCGAGCGGGCGAGAGGAGATGACGATGCCGCGTTCTTCCTCGAGGATTCGTTTCACCCAGTCGATGGTCGACGTGGCGTTGCTCGCGGGCTCGACCGTGAAGACGTGGCCGTACTTGTTCTTGAAGTACCGGGCCTCGTTCGCCCTCCGGCCGGCGAGCGCGGCCGCGGCCGGCGACGACTCCAGACCGACGGTCGATACGGTGTCGAAGTCTACGGCATAGGGCATGGCGAATTCCTCCGCGTGTATGTCCGGTCGGTGGAGTCGGACATCTTCCACCGGGGGTCGAACTCAGCGTATGCGCTGGTAGCGAAGGTAGACGACCCGGGAGCTCAGGGTCCGGGACTCGGTCAGCCGCAGGTCGAGGGGCTTGGCGAGCGGCGGAAAGTACGGGGTGCCGTTGCCGAGGATGACCGGGTAGACGAACTGGCGGTACTCGTCGATCAGGTCCTCGCCGATGGCGCCCGCGGCCAGGGCCGCCCCGCCGATGGCCACCACGCCCTCACCCGGCTGGTCGCGGAGCCGGCCGACCTCGGTGGCGAGGTCGTCGGTGGCCAGGCGCGCGGTGCCCGCCACCGAAGTCAGCGTGCGCGAGAACACCACCTTCGGGATCGGCCGCCAGATCCGGGCGAACTCCAGCTCCGCCTCGCCGGACATGGTCTGCTCGGCGGTCTCCCAGACCAGCATGTCCTGATACAGGCCGCGTCCGCACAGGTATGCGGCAATGTGACGGGTTTGCTCGACATGGAAGCCGAACTGCTCCGCGTCAGGGGCGCTCCAGCCGATGTCGCCACCCGGCCCTGCGATGAAGCCGTCCAGCGACACGCTCATCGAGTAGATCACCGGCAGCATCAGGAACTCCTCAGCAACTGGGCGATGCGTTCGAGCAGGTCAAGGGCCTCGTCGAGGTCGTCGATCATATTAGCCGCGCTGCGCGACAGCAGACACGAGCGTCGTCGCAGCACCCGCTATGCGGCAGAAGAGTGCATTCGATCTCGAATTTTCTGTCGCTATCCGAGCCCGGCTTATTCGACCGCTGATCCAGAAAGCGTCAACTGCTTAGCATTGTTTTGGCCGACGCTACGGATGAGCCTTCTCGGTGTGATCAGTCAAGGCAGAATCTCGACGTACCCGTCGGTTCCGTGCACGCGGATGCGCTGCCCATCGGGGATCAGCCGGGTGGCATCTACCACACCGACGACGGCCGGCAAGCCGTACTCCCGTGCGATCACTGCGCCATGGGTCATCAGGCCTCCCACCTCCGTGACCAGGCCCGTGATCGCCACGAACAGCGGCGTCCAGCTGGGGTCCGTGTAGGCCGTGACCAGGATGTCGCCCGCTTCGAGATCGGCCTGCGCCATATCCAGGATGACGCGGGCCCGCCCTTCGATGACCCCGGCGGAGACCGGTAGGCCGACCAGGGCACCGGTCGGCACGTCGTCGCGTCGGTACGCCCCGGTGATGACCTCGCCGTCCGATGTGAGCACCCGGGGCGGCGTGAGCGCTTGATACGACCTGAACGCGTCCTTGCGCCGGCAGATGAGCTGGTCATCCACGTGGTTCGTGCGCGCGACGTCGTAGAGCTCTGGGAACCTGAGGTAGAAGATGTCTTCCTTCTCACGAAGCACGTGGGCCTGCACGAGGCGCTCGGCCTCTTTCAGCAGGGCCTGCTTGTACCCGAAGTAGCGGCTGACCATGCCGTACTTCGGGTACTCCCGGTACCCGATGAAGGTCCGCACCCGATCGATCATCCGCTTGGCCTCTTCGGACTTCCGCTCCCCGTCCGGCAGGGCCCGCAAGCGCTCCAGCACGTCCTGTTCCTTCGCCCATGCCTCCTGCCGCCCTTGCTCGAAGCGCCGCGCGCCGGCGCCCGGCTCGAAGTTCTTGATGTTGCCGAGGATCACGGGCATGAGCGTGGAGGGCCGCTCGCTCCAACGCGGCCGCGTGATGTCGATCTCGCCGACGCAGCGCATGCCGTACTTTTCGAGCCACGCCTCGATGGCGTCTCGCGCTTCCCGCCCGCCCGAGAGCTTGGCCAGCTCGTCCAGGAAACCCTCGTCCTCGACGTGGTGCAGAAACGCCACCACGTCCGGATGCGGGCGGATCACGTCCGCGACGTCCAAGAGCGCCAGCCCCATCTCCGATGTGACGTTATGGGGAACGGACTGCGTGAGCGTGTCAGCCACGTTCTTCTCGCCCAGCCACGCCTGGAGCTGATCGTTGAGCCACCACGCGGCCTCCATCGCCGACATGAACACCTGATGGCTCTGCGAATCGAACAGGATCCGCTTCAGCTCCTGGATGTCCGCCTGGATGAAGTCGAGCAGCGCCTCTCCGGACTTCGCCCGAATGTCGCGTTCCGAGGCGGCGATTGATGCCTGGCTGCGCCCGATCAGCTCAGTGACGATAGCCGGATCGGTCTCGATCGGAGCTGGCGCGCCGCCAAACAGTGGCCCGGGGGGACCCTCGTCAGGGAGCGGCCGGATGAAGCCGTCGCGCTCGAGGATGGTCTGCAGCGCGTCCCCGGTCAGCGGATCGGATCTCCCCAGGGCCTCCAGGAGGCCGGCGCGGCTCGCCGGCGAGGCCAGCCTCTGGGTGACGTCGACGAACAGGCGGCCGCCGGCCTCGGCCATGGACGCGGGGGTCGTCATCTGCCAGAAGGACAGCCCGAGGGGCTTCATGGGGTCGGTCATCATCTGCTGATGACCGACGGAGACGTAGACATGGTTCTCCCGGTCGCCGGACTCGGGGATGGGGAACAGCGTGGTGATCGGCCGGCTCTGGACGATCTGGAAGGCGTCGTCGACCAGGCACCATTCGATGTCCTGGGGGCGGCCGAAGTGCGCTTCGATCCGCCGGCCGAGCTGCGCGAGCCGCACGACCTGCGCATCCGTCAGCGCAGGCTGGTCCTGCAGCTCCGGGTCGATCGCCTGTTCCTGCGTCCCGCCCGCCGGCGAGGCGTGGATAGCGAGCTGCTTGGTGCCGACCGCCTTGGCGACGACCTCGCCGTCGCGCACCCTGTAGACGTCCCCGTTCACCAGGCCGGAGACCAGGGCCTCACCGAGGCCGAAGCCGGCCTCTACGGAGGCGACCCTCCGGTTGGACGTGACGGGGTCGGCCGTGAACAGGATGCCGGCCGCCTGCGGGAAGACCATCTGCTGCACGACCACGGCCATGTGGACCGTACGGTGGTCGATGCCCCTCCGCTGGCGGTAGGTCACGGCCCGCTCGGTGAAGAGCGAGGCCCAGCACCGGCTGACGTGCTGGAGGATCGCGGCCGGGCCCACGACGTTGAGGTACGTGTCCTGCTGGCCGGCGAAGGAGGCTGTCGGCAGGTCCTCTGCCGTCGCGCTGGATCGGACGGCGTAGGCAGCTTGCTCGCCGAGCTGGGCGAGAGCGCGGGTGATCGCCGCCGCGAGATCGCCAGGGATGGCGATCTCTTCGAGGGTCCGGCGGATCTCCGCGCTGAGCGCGCGGATCGCCTCCCGGTCGTCCGGGTTCAGGCGCGACAGCTGATCGAGCCGATCGTCGATCGACGGCGCTTCCGCCATGATCCGTCGGAAGGCGTCCGTCGTCACGCAAAAGCCAGCCGGCACGCGGATGCCGTCGATCCGCGATAGCCCGCCCAGGTGCGCGCCCTTGCCGCCAACGACCGCGACCTGCATCTCGTCAACCTCTTGAAAACCCAACACGGACTGCTCGATCATCGCGATACCTCCGAGGCAGCCGTGCTCCGTTGCCCTGCACTGGCCGGTCGAATCACCGGCGTCTCGCGCAGTGTCGAACCTCTTGTTCGGCACGTCCTCATCTCTCGCTGCCTTCCCCCCACCAGTCGGGCGGCGCGCACACGCGCACCTCCGCGCCCAGCGCCCGCAACCGCACCGCCAGTCCCACCAGCGGTTCGTCACCGCGTGCCCCGTCCGTCGACAACAACACACGCACGTCGTGGCCCCATGTCTTCGTCCGTTCTTGGTCCGGCCGCCGATTCTGCGGCCCGACCCGGGTCTTGCCGCAAGCCCCCCGGTGCGCTATACGTTAAAAGTGGCAAGGAGCGAGATCTCCTTGCCTTTGCCGTCGTCGCCGAGCTTCACGGCCGCCGTAGCCCAAATCGACCGACACCCAAGCGAACGGCCCCACGCCACCCCGCCCGGGTCGCCCACATCGTGGCCCGGCTGTCCCGCCGCCCCGACCAGATCCTTCCTCCCGTGCGCCGCCTACACCGGCCAGCGTCGACGCCCGGCAACGCCGCTGGAGCGCCAGCCAGCCCGCTCATGACGGAAGTGCACTCAATTCGGCATGTGAGGTCGCCTGACCGGGCCATATGTGTGCGCTTCGAGTCGCGGCCACGCGCGCCTGCTGGCCGACCTTGAACGCGAACGTCGCCGGATGCTGCTCATCGTCGAGATCTGTCGGGACGCCGCGCCCGCGAGCCCCTCTTGCGAGCGCGGCCACCTGCCCTTCCGTCAGTTCGTGCGCGTCTTCACCACCGCAACCGGGGTTGACGCCTGAGTGGGGTGGGACTGATGGCGTCGACCTGGCGACAGGACAGTGGCACGGTTCGAGCCTGGTCAGCGTGCGCGCGCGAGCCGCCTCGCCAGGGTCGGAATCACGATCGCCGCGGCGACGGTGTGCAGCGTGATCAGGGTGGCAGCGGAGCCGGCGTCGAACCCGAACGTGAGATCCGGGACGAAGGACAGCGCGGTCAGGGCGACCGCCGTCCGCGCGAACGTGGCCCGCGGCCGACGCGCCTTGCGCGCCATGACGGCGGCGATGCCGACGCCAACCAGCGAGAAGACCAGCGTCAGCTGCGCGAACCCGGCGAGCGGGATGCTCGCGCCTGTGCTGTCGGCGAACGAGACGCCGGCGGCCGACGCGATCGCCGCGAGGACGGTCGTGGCGACCGAGGCGACGATGGCTGCGGCGACTCCCTTCTTCCAGACCGGCTGCCGCTCGGCCGCCGGGGTCGGCGCGCTGGAGGTTGCACGGGTGGGGATCTGCGTGGTGGTGGACATCTTCGAGCTCCGTTTCCTCGGCGGAGCGCCCGGTGCGACCCGCTCACACCCCCTCCACGAATGGGCGGGTACGGATCCGACAGGTCGCGAAAAGAAAGGTCCTTCGGGTCGATGCCCGGTGACGCAGCACCGCCACGGGTCGGGCGCGAGTCCCGGCCGTGAGGCCGGCGCTCGAACGAACAGTTGGCCTCTGAGGAACCCGATCGCAAGGCTTTCTGTGGCAGGTTGTCGTATCGGCGGGATGCCGTTCGTGGTGGGGGTAGAAGGTGGTCATCGGGACCGCCCGGAACTGAGGAGAAGTGTGATGACGCACTACCTGCTGACCGTGCACGGCCCCGCCGAGAGGGACGAGTTCGGCAACTACGGCTCCAAGGAGGAGATGGAGGAGGCGTTCGCCGCGACCGGCGCCTTCAACGACAAGCTTCGCGCCGACGGCTACTGGGTCTTCGCCGGTGGGCTGCAGCCAGCATCGACCGCGACCGTCGTCGACGGCCAGGGTGAGACGCCGGTGATGACCGACGGCCCCTACCTCGAGACCAAGGAGGTCATCGGGGGTTTCTGGGTCATCGACGCGCCCGACCTCGACGTGGCGCTCAAGCTCGCGGCCGAGGGGTCCAAGGCGTGCCGGGGCAAGGTCGAGGTCCGTCCGTTCGACGGCCTCGCCTGAGCCGCCCGAACGACGACTGATCATGCAGGGTGAAACGGCGGCCGTCGAGCGGGTCTTCCGCGAGGAGTACGGCCGCCTGATCGCCTCGCTCGTCCGCCGCTTCGGTGACATCGACATCGCAGAGGAGGCGGCGAGTGAGGCGCTCGTGGCCGCGTTGGAGAAGTGGCCGGAGTCCGGCGTGCCTCCCAACCCCGGCGGCTGGCTCACCACCACCGCGGGCAACCGTGCGATCGACCGGATCCGCCGCGAGAAGCAGCGCGACGCCAAGCACCAGGCGGCATTCATGTACCACGACGACACGCCCCACGAGCCCACCGGACCGGTCGAGGACGACCGATTGCGGCTGCTGTTCACCTGCTGCCACCCGGCGCTCGCACCGGAGGCGCGGATCGCGCTGACGCTCCGCCTCCTCGGTGGGCTGACCGTGGCCGAGATCGCGCAGGCGTTCCTCGTGCCCGAGACCACGATGGCCCAGCGGATCACCCGGGCGAAGAAGAAGATCGCGGCGGCGAAGGTGCCCTACCGGGTGCCCGAGGCCGCCGACCTGCCCGAGCGGCTCGGCGGCGTGCTGGCGGTGCTGTTCCTCGTCTTCAACGAGGGCTACCTCGCCACCGGCGACGGCGACCCGGTGCGCGCCGAGCTGACGGGCGAGGCCATCCGGCTGACACGGATCCTCCGCCAGCTGCTCCCCGAGGAGCCGGAGGTGGCCGGTCTGCTCGGGCTGCTGGTGCTCACCGAGGCCCGGCGTGAGGCCCGCGTGCGGAATGGGCAGCTGGTCCCGCTCGGCGAGCAGGATCGCGCCGGCTGGGACCGAGGGCTGATCGCCGAGGGGCACGACCTGGTCCGCGAGTGCCTCGCGATCAACCGACCCGGCCGCTACCAGATACTCGCCGCGATCAACGCCGTCCACACCGACGCCCCCACCGCTTCGGACACGGACTGGTCGCAAGTGGTCGCGCTGTACGACCAGCTGACCCGGCTCGACCCGTCGCCGATCGTCGCACTCAACCGCGCGGTCGCGGTCGCGGAGCTGGACGGCCCGAAGGTCGCCCTCGCTCTGGTCGACCGGCTGCCGCTCACGGGCTACCACGCATGGCACGCCGCCCGCGCCGAGATGCTCCGCAGGCTCGGCCGGAGCGCCGAGGCGAAGGAGGCGTACGACGCCGCGATCGCCGCGACCCAGAACTCCGCCGAGCGCGCCTACCTGAGCAGGAAGCGCGGCGAGCTGGTCTGAGCGGTCTCGTTCGATGATGGCGCGATGACCTTCCCGGAGGAGGAGATGCCCGACGTGGCCAAGGCCGCGCACGAGGTGGTCCAGGAGGCCAAGGACGCCGGCGTGTGGGTTTTCGGCGGCGGACTGGAAAGCCAGAGGGCGAGCGTCGTGGCCACCGACGGGACGGTCACCAGCGGCCCGTACCCGGAAACCAAGAAGGTCCTCGGCGGGTTCGCGGTCGTCGACGTGCCCTCACGCGCGGAGGCGATCGAGTGGGCTGCCAAGATCGCCGTCGCCTGCCGCTGTGCGCAAGAGCTACGAGAGCTCCTGCCCGACCCGACCGTATGATCGAAGGAGACCCGCCACGGCCAGACCAAAGACTTGCCTTAGGCGCGGTCTGCGCATCGACCTGTACTGGGACGCGGGACGTGACCGGCTGCGATACGGGTACAGAGCCTAGGTCCACGGGGTTGACAGTCCAGCCCGTGGGTCCGTGAAGCGGCTGTCAGACCTGAGCATCATACGTGTGCGTTCGAACGGATCTGGGTCGCCGCTCAGGACGATCACGTACCGAGGCACGGACGCAGGCTCCAAACATCACAGCCCGCTCATCGGCATGAGCGGACGTCGTCGGCTCATGCAGCCGCCAGCGGGATGCGGATCTCGATTCTCCGATGAAGAGAAGGGACTCGCACACCAGGAAAACGTGAATGCCCAGGTCAGAGACCTGGAGATTCCTCGGTGGAGCTGAGGGGAATCGAACCCCTGACCTTCTCGATGCGAACTGCGGGCAGGGCGGTCGATGGGGGTTGTATTCGCACGTCGCGGGCCGTTGGTGGCCACATTGAGACGGTGCCGGTCGACGCGGTTGCTGTACTTCGCTGCTGTACAGCAGCGGACCGTTCGCCATTCCGGACTAGTAGTGCGTGGGTGGCGCGGACCAGGCACGGGACCTGGTTTCACGCCGGATGAGTCGGTGAGATCAGGGGGCGCACCCGCCCTCTGATGAAACGGCCGGGGGCTGGTGCTGCAAACACCGACCCCCGGCCTTGATCGCCAACCCTGTAGAGAGGGTGGAGACCCGATGCCAGACCCTATGCACCTCGATCCAGACCGACTCCGGGTGGTGCTCGATCACGGTGAGGTAATGGAGCTAGACGGCGGCACACTTGTCCTGGACGGCCAGGAGTCCCCGAGCGTAGTGCTCCGGCTGGCGCCCTGGCGTGCTCGGTCGGTCGCCCGGGTACTGCGCGAGTGGTCGTCGGTGTCACGGATCTTCCACCAGTCGAGCCGGGCACATCTGGATGAGCTGGATCTGTCACGGATACTGGAGTTGGCCGCTTCGGTTCTCGGTGGCGGCGATGAACAGATCGTGCGGTCCCCTCGCGGCGCACGTGTCATCCCCCATCGGCAACGCTTGGCCGCCGTGGCGGTCTTGGGTGAGCGTGCGGCGCACCTGTCCGCAGTGCAGCGCCTGGCTCTGGTCGATGCCGCCGCGTGGTGGCTCTCGGAACCCAACGGTGGCGAGGAACTTGCCTATGCACTGCTTGCTGCGAGTTGCGCGACGGAGGTCGCCACCGAACACGCCTACCTCGCCCTGATCACTTCACCCGACGAACCAAACGACGACGGCGAGACTCCTTCCTCGTAGCCGCTATCAGACCCCACCGGTAAAGGAACGCGTCGAAATGCGATGTGAGCAGGAAAGGTTACGGTGCGTAGGCAGTGGACTTTTCTCCGCGTATCGCCGGTGGTTGCCCATGAGTAGACGGTGGCAACGGGGCGACTTTCCGATTCAGGATTCGGGATATAGTTCACCGAGTAACGCTCACGTCCGTGACCTGCATGGCCGCATTGATCCGAACGCCAACGAACGTAGACGAACGTAGGTGGATGAGACCAAAGATGAGACCACCTCGGCCCGGTTGCCCCGCGGAGACCTTTGCGGAGGCACCGAGCTGTCCTTATCCCTCCACCGTGACTCCCGCAGGAGCACGCCTACAAGCCAACACCGTCTCCCCAAGCCACGTCCAGTGACACGCGGCAAGGCGTGTGCCTACAGGTTTTTGGCTCGACGGACCATCCGCGGTCTCTCACCAGGCGCGATGCTCCCGATCAAATCCGAGTATGCCTACGACCTGCGGAACTCCAGTCCGATCACAGCACCGTCACGGCTGAGTCTGCCCGCGCTCGACCAACGCAACACCACCGGCGGGGCTGGTCGGGTTTGTGCACCGTCAGTTGGGGCTGTGTCAGCAACCCGAGCGACAAGCCGTCCGGGCCGGTAACGGGTTGGGGAAAGGGAGGAGGCCCGGCTGGTGCGGGTGGTGCATGTCGGGTTCGGGGGGTTGCGGTGGCGCGCTGGGTGGCCCCGGTTGATGGGTAGTCGGTGCCTGGTGGGTGGTGAGAACCTGGTAGCGGGTTTGCATGCCGGCCAGGATGTGGTCGGTGACGTGGCAGTGGAACAGCCAGATCCCAGGATCGTCTGGTGTCATGTCGGCTATAACCATCGTTCCTGGTAGCAGGCCGATGGTATCGGTTCGCATGCCGGCGGCGAGCACCGTGTTGCCGTGCCAGTGCGGAGTGTGCAGGTCCACCTCGTTGCCCATGCTCATCACATACCAGCGCACCCGTTGCCCCAACTGCATGGTCATCAATGGCCCATTGCCGTAGACATACCCGTTGATCGAGTGCATCTTGTTGCTCTCCTGGAAGTCCGCATCGTCGGCGGCGGGGGGCTTGGCCAGCTTTCTCCGCTCAGCTTCCAGATAGTGCGTGCTGTTCTCGTCCATCACCGAATACAGCACGAACAGTTCGCGATCGACGTCGTTGGGGCGCCCGTCGGGGTGCGCCTTGCCGCGGGCGGTGATCTCCATGGGTCCCATCAGGCCGGAAAAGGTGTCGGGCACCTCGTGGACATGAGAGTGGTACATCCACATCGTCGAACTGCCATCCATCGGGCCGGGCCCGGCGCGCTCGGGTACCCCCCAGGTGTAGACGTACTGCGCCCGAGGGGTTACTGAGTCGCCTGCCTTGTCCCGAACGGGTCTGCCGTCGTTGTACGGCGAGCCCTCGTTTTTCTTGTCGTAGAGCAGGCCGTGCGGATGGATGCTGGCCGGAAACGAGCAGTTGTTCCGGAACGTTACGGTGATCGTGTCGCCCACCTGGGCCCTGATCACCGGCCCGAGAAAGCCCAGGTAATCCTCGTCGGCCGGTCGCTGCAGTCGATGGGTGAAGCTCGCGTCGGTATAGCCGCGGTAGAGACATTTCCGGTAGATCGAGCCGATTCGGCTCGGGCCGGCCTGGACGTATTTCTTCGCAGTCGCGTCGAAGGGCTGACCGGTGATGATGTTGGTCCCGGACGGTGCGTAGTTCCAGGCCACCTCCTCGGCGGCGATATAGTAGGGCCTGGTGCGCGGACCGATGTGAGAGCTCGTCTGTGGACCGGCGCTAGCGTTGGTGCTGACGTGTACGGTGCCCAGCGACAGCAGAACCATGACCGCTGCGATCACCCATCGGACCCGTCGTGTCTGACGATTCCGTTGGTGGCGGACAACGACCCGCCTGTGCGATCCGGTCATCACCTACTCCCCCCGACGGGACCGAATCATTCACGATTCCGGCGTCGATTTCAGGGCGGCACGCCCACACCGAAGAATTCAGCTGAACGCGTCCTGGTAAATCACTCTCGGTGATTAGCGTCCCGCTGATGACCGCACGCAGCACAGCAGGGGGCCCGGTGCCCGTCGCGTTCACGGTGGAACGAACTCAGCTGGAGCGTACGATCACGCACAGTCATTAGGCCGCTGACCGCGTGTCGCGCCGGAGTGCTCGGTATGTCGGGTGGGCGTGCAGTGCGGCGCGTCCGATTTATCCAATATCTGTGATCTGTCGAGATCCGCGCGTCGGCGTTCATGACCATTGACTCCGCGTTCCCCGCGGAAAGCCTTTCCATGCGCCAGGGGGCGTTGCCCGCTGGGCCGTCGCGGCGGACTTCACCCTGTGTCGATGAAATTGTCCATGACAACCCATTCGTGAAAATTTCCCGCCTGGTGAGTGTGTCTCTCGCCCACCTGGTCACAACGAGATACGGAAAGGGATCGTTAGGTCCCCGCTCGGGGGTCTTGCGCTGCTGATGTTGGTCGGGCGGATCCGTCGGATTCCCCGTCGCTGGCACCCATCCACAGCCTGTACACACAATCTCGCATCCACCCACAGGCTGTACACACCATGGTGCTGCCGCCCCCGAAGACCCGCCTCTACGGTGTGCGCCCTATGGGCCGAACACCGATTTATGACCAGTTGCGTGGTGAGCGAATCAACGCCGATGTCCCGGCCGCTGACGCTGACCGGCAGGTGATCGGTCGCCGCGGCAGACACCACGTGCTGGTCGTCGCGCCGGGTCCGACCGCGGTGGTCGGACCACCAGGTCCCAGCACTGGCCTAGACGGGAACAGACATCATCTCCTGGAGACGTACCCCGCGGTCCAGCCCGCAGGTGACGGGGGACGCGCGATCGCGGTGTGGGGACCGCGCGCAGCTCTTTCGCTGGCAGCCCACGCGCGACAAGCACCGGCACACGACGCCAGCAGTTCCCCGGCGCTGGCCAGCGCCAGCCACGACCCCGCAGCCCAGGGCACAGCAGGTCACGGTGCGCACTGGGGACAGGGAGGTGCACCGCGACCGGCACCGCACACTGAACCTCGGCCTGCGACGCAGGCAGATGCTCAGTTTTCGTGGTTCTAGGCCGTCACGACGCTGGTCACTGGTCCTCCGACGGACGATGACGCAGCGCACGTTGACCCCAACAGGCAAACCCTCCACATCGGAGAGGAGCTGGAGTTGTCCATTAGGGTCCCGTTGCTCGTGGTGTTCCTACCGCTGGGCTCGTGGTGAATTCGAGACCGTAGCGGCCGTCGGCCTCAAGGGGTTGAGAGACCAGACCGAAATACACCGGGCCAAGGCGCCGGGTGAGGAGTGCTTGAGGTGATCCGATGCCGTTGATGCCCGCTGACGTTTCCGCCGTCGCATTCAGTAAGCCGCCGCTGGGCAAGCGGGGCTACGACGAGGACGAGGTCGACGCCTTCCTCGACCTTGTTAAGGCCGAGCTGGCTCGGTTGATCCAGGAGAACACCGATCTCCGCAACCGGGTTGAGCCGCCTGACCAGCAGGTCGCTGCGCCGGTCGACACCGGAGGTGACCTTCGCCGGCTGGAGGCCCGTCGGCCGGTGACGGCCCCGGTGCCGCCGCCGTTGAGGGAACAGACCGCGACAGGTGGTGATCACAATGTCCACGCTGCCAGGGTGTTGGGTTTGGCCCAGGAGATGGCAGACCGGTTGACCGGTGAGGCCAAGGCCGAAGCCGACGGGATGTTGAGTGCGGCCCGTACCGCCTCCGAGCAATTACTCTCCGGGGCGAGAGCGAAGGCCGAGGGCATGGTCACCGAGGCCAGGACCCGGTCCGAGACCATGCTCAACGACGCCCGGACCAAAGCCGAGACTCTGGAGCGGCAGTCCCGACACAAGGCTGCGTCGCTGGAGCGTGACGCGGCGGCCAAGCACACCGAGATCATTGCTGGACTGAGTCAGGACAAGGCCATCCTGGAGAACAAGATCGACGAACTGCGCACATTTGAGCACGGGTACCGCTCCCGTTTGAAGACCTACCTGGACTCACAGCTGCGAGAGCTGGGCGACCACGGAATTGGGGCGCCAGCAGATCCGATGGTGGGATCCGGGTTCGGCGCGCATGCCGAAGCGGGGTCTCGGTAACAACGGGGCCGTCAGCACACCTACCTTATTCAGGTAGCCGACCACCGGTGGGGTCGCGGCGTGGGGGTGGTCAAGGTCCGCGAGGACGGTCGGGTGGTCAATGTGCAGCCCTGGTCGCCACGGGGGTCAATGCTGATGGGCACCGGGAGATCCTGGGCCTGGATGTGGCCTCAGCCGAGGACGGCGCCGGTGGCTGGCGTTTCTGCGCGGGCTGGTCGCCCGCGGCCTGTCCGGCGTGCAGCGCTATCTTCGATGCCCACGCGGTCAAGTGTTGATGCGCTAAGCCTCCTGCCGGTCACCGTCGCTTTCTTCGTCGATCTTCGACTGGGTACTGCTAACCTCCCGGGCCAGATCCCCAAGCGACCCCCCCGCCTCCCGTCCTTGTTGAGCCCGACTGCGGGGATTGCTGCGTCGCGTGAGCAACTGCGGAGGCAAGAGGGTGGTGGTCGCGCTGGGGCCAGCACCGGTGTGTCAACGCTGGCTGAGCCGGGAGTAACGTTGATCATCGTGTGGGTCGACCGCTCCTGTTCGCGTCGCGGGCAAGGCGGACGAGGTGGCTGTGTGAGTCAACGCCCGTCCCTCCTTTCCGAGGAACAGCCCTCAACGGAGAACTCCGACCATTGCTTTGGCATCGTCTCGCTGGTTTGAAGTGTTTCCGTCGCCGCCGGGTACCTACGGTGCGATTCGCCGCCGTACCAGGCGAGACATGCTGTAGCGCTGAGCCGCCATTGAGTTCCTGAACACGCGGGGTGATTGCCGTCTGAGTGACCAGTTGTTCGATCTAGCGGTCGAGCGGACACTGCGACCTGGGATGTTCGCGACGGCAGGCGTCGTGGCAGCGAGCAGCCCCATCTAAGCCGGAGAGTAGGAGAAACGGTGGTATCAGCGCACGATCAGAACAATGCGCAACCCAGGGACGGGACTGGTGGTTGTGAGCCGGCGGCGGGCCACCACGCTCTGATCGCTCAACCGCATACCGAGGCCGAGGGTCCCATCGCGGCGGCCGAGGCGGTCGCGGCGCGGATCAGCACCGAGGAGTACCCACTGGGCCGACCAGGGCGACCGCTCAATGGTCGTTCACCGTTCCTCATGGGGATGAGCGCCACCGCGGGGGTCGCGGTCACCGTCGGTGTGATAGCCATGATCATCACTGCCCGCTCGGTGCTGGTGCTGATCGGGCTGTCGTTGTTTCTGGCGATCGGTCTGGAGCCCGCCGTGTCAGTGCTGACTCGGCGCTGGTTGCCGCGGTGGGCGGCGGTTGTCACCGTGATGGTGGCGGGTCTAGGGGTGGTGGGTGGGTTCCTGGCCGCGGCGATCCCCCCGTTGGTGGGGCAGGCGACCCAGTTCGTTGCGCAAGCCCCGAGCATTTTGACCCGGTTGCAGAATCGCAACTCGGTGCTGGGTCAGCTCAACGGCCGCCTGCACCTGCAACAGCGCTTAGGGCAGGCCCTCGATGGGGACGCCTCCAGCATGATCAACGGTCTGCTCGGCGCTGGCCAGGTCGTGTTCAGCGCCCTGGCCACCGCGTTGATCCTGATTGTGCTCACGGTGTACTTCCTGGTCGACTTGCCCCGCATCCGCGCGACCCTCTACCGACTGGTGCCCCATTCCCGCCGGCCCCGCGCGATCCTGCTCGGTGATGAGATCTTCGCCAAGGTTGGTGGCTACGTGCTGGGTAACCTGCTGACCTCGCTGATCACCGGGGTCCTCATTTTCGCTTTTCTGGTGATTGTGGGGGTGCCTTATGCGCTGTTGCTGAGCCTGTTCGTGGCGATCCTGGACCTCGTCCCGGTGATCGGCTCGACCATCGCAGGGGTGGTGGTATGCCTGGTCGCGCTGAGCGTGTCGTTGCACGTCTGCCTGGCCACCATCGGGTTCTTCGGGGTTTACCGGCTGGTCGAGGACTACCTACTGGTCCCCAGGATTATCGGCCGAGCGGTCAAGGTGCCGGCCCTAGTGACCGTCGTGGCGGTCCTGCTAGGCGGCGCACTGATGGGCATCGTGGGTGCCCTGGTCGCCATCCCCACCGCCGCGGCCCTGCTACTGCTAGGTCAGGAAATACTCTTCCCTCGTCTCGACCGCGCCTAACCACCCACCTCGGTTACTACCGACGTGCGCCGCCACGAGCAGTCCCGGACGGCATCGACCCGGTCGCGGCTACCCTCAACCGGAGGGCACCCACCAACCGGCGGGTGCCGGCCAAGGAGGACGCAATGAGTCTGGCGGACAAGGCCAAGAACAAAGCCGAAGAACTCAAGGGCGAGGGCAAGGAGGTCGCGGGGCAGGCGACCGACGACGACGAGCTCAAAGCCGAGGGCAAGACCGATCAGGCCAAGGGCAACCTCAAGCAGGCCGGCGAAAAAATCAAAGACATCTTCAAATAAAACCAACCAGAGCCGAGGGCGCACCCACACTCAGGGCGCCCTCGGCCTCACAGGCCGCCACCAGTCGCCCACGATCCACAGGGCGGGGCGAGGACGACTCCGTTCGTCCGGCCGGTGCGTATGCCGCTGATGGGCAGCCGCTAACGGCCGGTCGTACGCATTGTCTGGGTGGACGAGGAGCACGGCGTGATCGTGTCCCCGGCCCACACCTCTCGGGCGCCGGTCCCCGTCGCTTCTGCCTAGCAAGCACCCGAGCCGCCCGGTCGTAAACCCGACCCGCATGACCATGCGGTCACTTACCGTCGACCAGGATGTGAACGCCGAGCGTCAGTAATAGTGCCGTCGACCGCCGATGGCATGCCCGGCAGTACCGAGCAACACCAGAATCACCCCGATCACCACCAGGATGATCCCGAGAGTCCACAAAATTGGGATCGCGAGAAGATACCCAACCACCAGTAGGACAATACCAAGAATGATCACTACGCCTCCCGCGATCTCGGCCTTGGGTGCTCCTCGTTGATCTTACGGCACACCCGCCCGATTCGTCCCCCACTCGTGTGCCAGGCCGCCGGTCACCGCAGCACCTGAGTTGCTACACACCGACCGGACTTCCGCAGATGTTGGGCACACGGCCGACCGAATCTGCTCGCTGACCAGCGGGAATGCCGCGAGAGCTGGATCGGGTCGTGTTACTACAGGCGCGGATAGGCTGTCAGCGGGAGGCGGCAAGCCGGTTTCGCCGTGCTCTACGAACCCGCGGTCAGCCACCTCACCGTCGGCGGAGACTGGTACGACATCGTCGAGCTGAGCGCGGATCTGGTGGGTGTGGCCGTCGGCGACTGCGTCGGCCACGGGCTCCCAGCCGCCGCCGTGATGGGTAAGCTGCGCACCGCCTGCCGGACTCTGCTGCTCCAAGCCCACACACCCCCCCAGGTGCTCACCGCGATGGACCAGATCGCACGGCTGACGCCGAATGCGGGCTTCACCACCCTGTTCTGTGCCACCATCGACCAGGTCACCGGCACATCCGCTACAGCAGCGCAGCCCACCCCCCGGCCATCCTCGCCCGCGCCAATGGCCGCACCGAACTCCTCAACAACACCCGCAGCGTCCCCCTGGCCACCGTGGAAATTGCTCGACCCGAAGCCACCACCATCCTCGCCCCGGGCGACACCCTGCTGCTCTACACCGACGGATTAGTCGAAACCTGCTCGTTTCTACAACTCGCTGGCAAGAGCAGCGTCGCCAGCTTGGCATCACGGTCGTCGCCTGGTCTCGGTACCCGAAGCCGCAACCAGCACACGATCACCACCGTGAACCGCAGAGAAGGCCCCAACGGCAGGGATGCACCACCTGAAAAGGATCCGATAGTCACGCAGTTCGTCACCCGAGACCATCGCGACTTGATCACAAACAGCCTCTGACATGGCGTTTTGCTGTCGGGGTGGCGGGATTCGAACCCACGGCCTCTTCGTCCCGAACGCGCGTGGAGCGTGATGACCAGTGTCAACAAGTACGGTCACGTGCTCGTGGGTCACCGTCGGGTGCGCTGGTGGCATCCCGTGATGGTCGATTGCTGACTTTCTGCTGACTTCGATCAACCACGCACCCTGGCCAAGCTTCGACCAACGGGAGTAGCTGTGCTCTGCCTAGACAGTACCGAGATTGCGGGACTAGCGGCCGATGGGCGGCGCGGACCAGGCGCGGGACCTGGCTTGGCGCTGGATGAGTCAGTGAGATCAGGGGGCGCACCCGCCCTCTGATGAGGCGGCCGAGGGCTGGTGCTGCGAACACCGACCCCCGGCCTTGATCGCCGACCCTGCTGAAGAGGGTGGAGACCCGATGCCAGACCCTAGGCAATTCGATCCGGACCAGCTCCGGGTGGTGCTCGATCACGGTGAGGTGGTCGAGCTGGACGGCGGCACGCTCGTCCTGGACGGTCAGGAATCTGCGAGCGTGGTGCTCCGGCTGGCGCCCTGGCGTGCTCGGTGGGTCGCCCGGGTGCTGCAAGAGTGGTCGTCGGTGTCACGGATCTTCCACCACCCGAACCGGCCACATCTGGATGAACTGGCCCTGTCACGGACGCTGGAGCTGGCCGCTGCGATGCTCGGTGACAGCGATGAGCCGATCTCGCGATCCTCTCGGGGCTCGCGAGTGATCCCGAACCGGCAACGCCTAGCCGCTGTGGCCGTCCTGGGCGAGCGTGCGGCGCACCTCACCGCGGTGCAGCGCCTGGCCTTGGTCGATGCCGCCGCGTGGTGGCTCTCGGAACCCAACGGCGGCGAGGAACTTGCCTAGGCACTGCTTGCGGCGAGCTGTGCGGCGGAGGTCACCGAGTTGGGAGTTGCTTTTGTCGCCGATGGTCTGGTCTAGCGAAAGGGGTTCCCGGGCGTAGTGCTGGAGCTCGAGCGCTTTGTCCGGGGTGATGTCCAGGTGGGTGGCCCACTCGTGCGGGGTGGGTTCGCGGCCCAGGTCCTGGAGCAGTTCGCGGTGGATGCGGCCCAGTTTGTTGATGACCTCGGTGGTGTGTACCGGGATGCGGATGGTGCGGGCTTGGTCGGCCATCGCTCGGGTGATGGCTTGGCAGATCCACCAGGTGGCGTAGGTGGAGAACTTAAATCCTTTGGTGTAGTCGAATTTTTCCACCGCGCGGATCAATCCGAGGTTGCCCTCCTGGATCAGATCCAGGAAGGGCATGCCGCGGCCGGTGTAGCGTTTGGCCAGCGACACGACCAATCGCAGGTTGGCTTCCAATGCAGCCGAGCAGGCACAGAAGGACTTGCTGACTTTCATGATACGGATGGGTATGGTGTTAGCGGAGCTAGGGACTTCGCCGCTACCTGTACCAACAACTACCTTGAGCGTCAACCCTTTCTCATCGAACACTATCAGGTATTGCAGGCATCCGTAGCTGGCATCGGACTCAATCTGGGGAATTCCTTAGACGCCATCATGTCCGCAGCGACCGAAGCAGTAAAGTATGACCCCTACGAGGAAGGCCGGCGCGCCAACCGCGCCCTCGCCGCGCAAGTGATCAAAACCGGAGGGCGGTTAGTGATCACCCACCTCGCAGGGAACACACACCCCGCACTGACCATCGCCACCACGGTGGCCAGCCACTTCTTCCTCACCACCGGTGGGCCAGACCGCCCCGCGCTGACCACCGCCTTCCAGAAATATTGCTTCGGCCAGGGACTCGACAGCGGCGCCTGGTAATGACGTACGCGCGTCGGTGGCCTGTCACGTGATATTGCCTAGCCTCGATCTTTCATCCCGACCGCATGGTGATCTTTGATTCCGTTGGTTGATCTTGTGTGCGGTTGTTTCGGTTGGTGCCAAGGGTGAGTCTCGGCCCTGTGGTGGTGGCCGGTTCTCCGGGTCCTGTCGGGGGGTTGGGTGGTGCGGTCAGGGTGTGAGGGCGGCCAGGCGTGCGTGAGCGGTGGTGATGTCGTGGGCCCAGGGCCAGGTATCGGGGATCTTGAGGATGGTGTGTCGTGCGGTGCGCACGAGTCGCCCGGCGACGCCGAGGATGCGCAGCCGCAACCGTTTGGGTTCGTATCGGGCGGCGGCGCCGGTCAAGGTGAGGCGTTGGGTCCAGGCGAGGAGGTCGGCGGCCAGGGCGGTGATCGCGAGCCAGATCCGGTTCTGGGTCAGGTCGTAGAAGGGCAGGTTGCGCAGTCCGGTGTCTTTGGCGTTGCGGATGCGGTCTTCGACGCGGGCGTGGCGGCGGTGGCGTAGTTCCAGGTCGGGGAGTTGCCCGGTGGGGGTGTTGGTGAGCACGCCGACGATCCGGTGACCGTCGACGTCGGTGATCCGTAGTTGCGCACCGGGGTGTGGGCGTTCGCGGCGCAGGATCAGTCGGGTCCCGGCCGGCCAGCTCGACAGATCGACCAGTCCGGTGGCCTCGGCGATCCACGCCCCGTCGCGGGTTCGATGATCGGCCCGGGCTGCCCGGCGCGGGGCTTGCCTACCTGGTAGGCGGGGGTCCAGGTGGCCTCGGGGAGCTGGGCCAGGACCCAGTGGATGTCGAAGTGGTGCAGGTAGGCACCCACCGAGAACTCCGCACCCCTCGCTGCGAGATGGTGGGTGAAGCCATGGGTGGCGCCGGCGGCGTCGGTGCGCACCAACACCGGGCGCCGACCCTGCTCATTCGGGGGTGCGCCACGGCGCGGGCAGCTGCGCCAGCGCGGCGTCGAAGACCTCGATGTGATCGGCCGCGGTGTTGGAGCCCGCATTGCCCGGGCGCAGCAAGGCGCCCACCGGTTCGCCGGTGCCCCCGTCACCGTGATCGGCATAGGCCAGCAAGGGATGGAACCCGAACCCGCGTTTATAGGTCGGCGCGGCGGCCTCCTTCTCCGAATGCGCCGTGACCAGGGTGGCATCCAAATCGATCACTACCCGCCCGTCGGCGATCGGTGCGCCCGCCCAGCCCCACACCCGCTCCCGAGCCGCCGCCCGAGCCCCGGCGATCGCGCCCAGCGCGGCATCGACATCTTCGGCCAGCGTGGCGACCAGACGTGACACCGTCGGATCCGAGGCCACCAAACCGAACACCCCAGGCTGGGCCCGCAACACCCCGATATCAGCAGCGCAGTCCCCACCCAGCGCGACCGCCACGGCCAGATCCAGCACGATCTTCCCCGGATCGTGGATCGCCCACGCCCGCCGCCAGCTACCCAGCCGAGTCGACAGCTCCCGAGATAGCCCGGTGGCATGCGCCGTCGCCACCAGCAGCGACCCACCCGCATGCGACACCAACGACTCACCGAAGGTGATCACTGACAACCACCGACGGCGTTGTTTATCCTTCACCTGCGAAGTGCCTCTCTATCCGGCCGGATTGAGCCTTGAGAACTCCGATCCAACCGGGCTGAGCAGGCACTTTCGCGCATCTAGCCCCAGCGTGTCGCCCACATGATCAAATACGATGAAAGCGCGAGGCTAGACGAGACAAGATCAAAATTCTAACAGTGCACATCTGGGGTCTCGTCGAGCAGCGTCATCGGCGAAGACGCTGCGTGCCGGAGTCCGCACTTGGAGTCTGGTCGGTGTTGGCTTGCGGGTGCCGGGTGCGGGGGGAAGTACAGCTCTGGTCAGGGGTGTCTGACCCTGCGTAACAGGGCTAGGCAGCGCGGCAACGCTGGGTGTCTTCTGGTGGGGCGCGGGCCGGTGCGGCACACTGTGCGGCGTGAAGCGTCGGCGTCCTCCACTACCTGTGGTGCTGGTGCTATTCGTGATCTTCAGTTCGTCTCAGATGATGGCTGGCTTCAGTGGTTGGCCGACTCCGTTCCAGCTGGCCATGATGATCACATCCGTGGTCGCTGGCGGAGCGTCAATATGGATAACTTGGGATTCGCCGCCGAGAGGCGGTGGTGGCCATGAAAAAGAACATGAAAAGAATTACTCGGGCTGTCCTTAAGGCGACATTTTCACCACCGCCGGCGGGTCACGTGCTGTCTCCAGCTTTTCCCTGACGCATCTTTTGCTGGATGGGTTTCAACTTTGAAATTCTTTTCCTAGTGCAGTGAGAAGATTTAAAGTTGGGGTTACTGTCAGGCCCCGCTTCGGCAGGTGATCGGAGTGAATACGGCTGTCGGTGGGCAGGGAGGTAGCAATGAGCAAACACACCACCCTCAATCCGGATGGTCACGGACAGCCTTTTTAATGATCGTCCGGTGTCGATGCACCACACTTGCTTGCTCAGCCGATGTACACGTAATAGCGGCAATCAGTCGATCTTGCGGGAATGTCGCCTGGTGCGGGATCCGTGCAGCAAGGGGGGCGATGGGGGTTACCCCGTCAGACGACCACGTGACCGGTTGGCTTCGAGCCAGCCGGCTTGGTCGGTCTATCAGAGATCTTGATAAGAGGGTGGGTGGCCCCGGTTAGCTAGGGACCACCCGATGCTCGGTATCCAGGGCCAACCGGATGTCCGGAGCGTTCACCAGGGTTGTCTGCCCTCGGCTTCCGAACAAGGCTGGTGCTGTTCGGATCTGTGGATCTGAACAGCTCCGAACGCAGTTCATCGCCCTGTCGGTGTTCACCGGGTGGACGTCGGGTCAGCGCCAGTGACGACGCAGCCAACCGTGCCTCGGGTGGATGGCCGCCGAGTGCGGGGTCGGGGTCGGCATAGTGATCACGCCCGCGCCGCGTGTTCGCTGGTGTGGCGCCGGATGCATTCGCTTCTCAGCGCGGTGCGCGCTAGAAACCCCGAACATTCGACCTCTGGTGTTGACGCCCCTTGTGGTAAATCTATCCGGACGAGCAGTGACGGTGGTCACTGTCATCCAGGGCCAACGAGTCCGGAGAGGAAGGTCATCATGGTCATCGACCGATACTTACCCGACCTGTTTACCAAGGGTCGCGATGCTGCCGTTGCTGTTGATCGGCCGGGTCGTGGTCGTGGTCCTGGTCGTTGTGGCGGTCCTCGCGGTGAGGGGTTATCCGCCGGACGAGATCATCGGTCCGATGC
>CAVQVV010000016.1:0-25514 GCA_963717245.1 uncultured Actinomycetota bacterium
AGGTCTATCGTCCTGGCTGGTTGATTTGCCGGATCGGTGAAGGCGGGGGGCTGGGTTGAGCCTGGCGGTAGTGCGGGATCTGCGGGTGGCACGCGCCCCTGCCACGGCCGAGGACCTGGAGGCGCTGGAGACCGACGTGCTGGCCGGGTTCGTGCTGGCCCGGGCGGCCGCCGGGTTGTCGGACGGGACGATTGCCTCGGATGTGGCGCATCTGGAACAAGTCCGGGCTTGGTTCGGGCGGCCGTTGTGGGAGATGGCGCCGTCGGATGCCGATGTGTACTTCGGACGGGCATTGCGCGTGGTCGCCAAGGGGACCCGGTTGTCGCGGGCGCAGGCGGTGAAGACGTTCTTTTTCTATCTGGAGCTGCGGCACAAGGTCGAGATCCATCAGATGACCGGGCATGTTGTCGAGTGCCCGATTGATGAGATGAACCGTCCGCGGGGGCGCCAGAGCGCCAGGCTGCGGATCCCGCCCACCGCCGCCCAGGTCGGCCAGTTGTTCGCCGGGTGGCGCCAGGAGTTGGCCAGCTGCCGCAAGTTCGCCCCAGCCGCGCGCAACTACACCGCCTGCCGGTTGATGGCCGAGGTCGGTCTGCGGGTCAACGAGGTCTGCAAACTCGACCTGGGCGACGTCAAGTGGGAGCTGGGGCGCTTCGGCAAACTGCATGTGCGTCACGGCAAGGGAGCGCGGGGCTCAGGCCCTCGCGAGCGGATGGTGCCGCTGATCAACAACGCGGGGACGCCGCTGCGCTGGTTCATCGAGGACGTGTGGGCGCAGTTCGGTGACGATCACACCCGGCCCGGGGTGCCGCTGCTGCCCTCGGAACGCAAGAACACCGACGGCACCGCGACCCGGGTGGGCGATGAGACGTTGCGTGCGGCACTGGCCACGGCCGCGCAACGCTACCTACCGGCCTGGTCGGAGGTGCTCACCCCACACGTTCTGCGGCACTTTTGCGCCTCCCAGCTGTATCTGAACGGGATGGATCTGCTGGCGATCCAGGCCACGCTCGGACACGCGTGGATCGCAACCACCCTTTCCTACGTCCACGTCCCGGGAACTCATGTCGAGGACGCCTGGATCGCAGGTCAGCAGCGCTGCGCCACCCGGCTGAAGGGATTGATCAAATGAGGTGGAACCTGCGTCTGGCCGCGGCGAACCGGGGTATCTGGAAGGCCAGTGAGCTGCAACGGATGCTCGCCGAGCACGGCATGGCCGTGTCCGCCGGGAAGATGTCGGGGTTGTGGTCGGGCGAGCCGGCCAGCATCAAGCTCACCGACCTCGATGTCATCTGCGCGGTGCTCGGCTGCGGGCCCGAGGAACTGTTGATCCCGCAGCCGGAAAAGGTCAGACGGGTCGACGACCAGAACGATCAACCCGCAGCGGCGTCGGGAGCCTCCGGATCCACGGCGGCGGGCACGCCGGCGGTGACGCCCAAGCGTCGGGACGCGCGCTCGCTCCCACCGCTCTGACATGCCCCCACACAAGGTCCTGCCCAGAGTCAAGAGCTGCGTGGACTGCCTGGCCTGGGGAGTGCTCGGAGCGCGCCGGTGCTCATCGTGCACGGTGCTGCGCCATGAGTATCCCGGCGGAGACGGACAGTGCGCCGGGTGCGGACGAGTCCTGGCGTTGAAGCGCGGCTACTGCCGACTGTGTTGGCAGCAGGCCGCCTACGAGTCCAAGGCCGCCGGCGGGTTGCCCCGAGGCGCGGTCAGCGTGCTGGAATCCGGCGGGCCACGAGTCGGGCATCAGCTGTTCTTCGACCGGATGAAACTGCGCCAGGCCGACCCGGAAGCCCACAAATACGGCCGCCGGCGCGGGGCGCCCCCCAAGCCACCCCCAGCTCCGACCGCCCGGCCAGCGGTGCGCTGGGTCCAGCTGAGACTGTTCGAGGCCCACCGGGACTTCACCCGCTTCGACGAGCCAACCAGTGTCGATCTGACCAACCCATGGCTGCGCTGGGCGATCCACCTGGCCTACCAGCGAGGCGAGGCCCGCGGCTGGAGCCGCGGGGTGCGTCTCGGGGTTCGACGAGGCTTGACCATCGTGCTGTCCGCGCACGCCGCCAGCGACGTAGTCCGCTGGTCAGAGCTGTTCCCCGCGATGCGCGCCCTGAATATCGGCAGCGAACGCGTCGCCGAAGTCCTGCGGGAGATGGGTGTGCTTCTCGATGACCGCCGGCCCGTCTTCGAGGACTGGCTGCACCGCAAGCTCGACGAACTCGGTCCCGGTATCCGCGTCGCCATCGAGGCGTGGCTGCGGTCAATGCGTGATGGCGGGCCACGAACAAGGCCTCGTGACATGGCCACGATCCAGAACTACATGAACAACATCCGTCCCATCCTGCTCTACTGGTCACAGCGCTACGACCACCTGCGTGAGGTCACCCCTGGGGACATCCTGGCCGCGCTCGACGATCTGCACGGATCCGAACGGAACAACGTGCTGGTCGGGCTGCGCCGTCTGTTCACCTTCTGCAGCACAACACGGGTGATCTTCCGCGATCCGACCCGAGGCATCCGCGTCGGACAGCACCCCTATGGGATCGTCCAACCACTCGACCAACGCGACCTCGACCAGGCCGTCGAGACCGCCACAACCCCGGTGTCCCGGCTCGTGCTTGTCCTGGCCGCCGTCCATGCCGCCCGCAAAGCCGCCATCACCAACCTGCGGCTCGAGGACGTCGACCTAGGCAACCGACGGCTGACCATCGCCGGACGCACCCGACCGATCGACGAGCTCACCCACCAGATCCTGCTCGAGTGGCTGGACTACCGACGCACCCGCTGGCCCAACACCGCCAACCCACACCTGATCATCAACCAGAACACCGCGATGGACAACGACCCTGCCGCCACCGTGTGGGGACACAAGGAACTACGCGGCCAGACCGCGACCCTCGAACGGCTGCGAGTCGACCGCCAACTCGAGGAAGCCCTCGCGCACGGGCCCGACCCGTTGCACCTGGCCACCGTGTTCGGGCTCGACCCCAAGACCGCGATCCGCTACGCCGAAAACGCCAGAGTGCTCCTCGTGACCAGCGCGGAGGAACAAGCCCCGCAGTCCCGGCGACTTGAGTGAAATGGGCATGCAAGAGCGGCGGCCATCAGGGTCGATCGTGCAACACTGCGATGTGACAACCCCCGAAGCTCTGACGTTTGTGCTGGTTCCGGGCATGTGTGCCACCTCCTACGTGTGGAATCCCGTCGTTCGCGAACTCGCCCTGCTGGGCCACCGAGCGCTGCCGGTCGAGTTGCCCGGACATGGCTTCGACACCGCCTTCCCACCCGGCTATCAAGGCCAGCACGACGAAGACACATTCGTCCAGGCACGCTCTCCACTCGCCGGGCTCACCCTGGACGACTACGTCGATCACACGCTGGGCCTGGTTCGCAGGGCCGCGACGAACGGGCCGGTGATCCTGGTCGGCCACAGCTTGGGCGGCGCCACCGTGACCAGGGTCGCCAACGCGGCACCCGAACTGCTCGCACGCACCGTCTACCTCTGCGCCTACTGCTGCGTCGCCCTACCCACGGTCATGGCATATGCAACACAGGCAGCTGCCGACCCGAATGCTCAAGGTGATCCGCTCATCCGGGCCAGGGAGCGAGGCTGGGTCGGCAATCCGGCGAGCACCGGCGCGACGCGAACCAACCCCCGCACCGGCAACCCCGAGGTTCTCGCCGCGCAGCATGCACTGCTCATGGCCGATCTGGAGCCCGCCAGAACCGCCGCCGTACTGAGCTACGGGCTGCAACCCGACGAGCCAGTGGCAGCGCTAATCGGCAACGCCCAGGTTGACCCGGCCACATGGACCACGGTCCCTCACAGCTACATCCGCACCCTTCAAGACAGGGTCATACCGCCCGACCTGCAGGACCGCATGATCGCCGAGGCAGACGCCATCAGCCCAGACAACCCTTTCGACGTCCACACCATCGACACCAGCCACCTGGCGCTGATCACACGACCCACCCAGATCGCGGAAACCCTAACCAATCTGCTCACCTAGCGCGGTTCACCGGGAACCCACGGGTCGAATCAGCCCACAGGATACGAAGAACCTCGAATTCAACGTGAGGAACCTTCGGTTCGCGCGAACTCTGGGATTTCCCGGCCCGTGACCAACGATCTTGCGAAAACTGGCGCTAAGGCCTGTCGACGACTTGCCAGCACCAAGTGCTTCGGCTGAGCTGCTCGCCGCCCCAGTCAGGAAGGATTCACCTTGGGGGTTGGTGCATTGAGCACAGCTTCCGAGCGACCGTGGGCTCTAACCTCGATGACGCACTTTTGACGTACTCGCCCATGCGTGCGAGGTCTCGCAGCACTTGTTTTGATGTCAGACCGAGTTCGGCTGCAACCTCGTGTACGCGTGGCTTGGTGTCACCCGGGCGCGATGTGGGTTCGGCCAGTGGCGATGGCCCAAGAAAGTCGTGAATTTCTCGTTGTCCGTGGCGTGGGTCATCCGAGTTCGTTGCTGCTGGCTTGGTAGTCAGCTGCAGCCATTTTTGTCGAGCTGCTTGTCGAGTCATTCCAGCTGCTCGGCCGATTTCCGCGAAGGTGGCTCCCGCGGCGTAAGCACCGGTCACAGCGGAATCGATATTGGCCTGAAGTGAGGTGAGGATCCGGGCGTATACGGCGAGTAGAGCCAGGTAGCCGGCCTGTCGTTCGGTGCGCGCAGTGCGCTGTCCAGCCTCACGCAGATCGTCGTACGCAACGCTCCTGGCTAGGTCGTGGAGCCTCTCGCGCAGATGGGCAGTTCCTCGCGGTTCAACCGGCATGCGACAAGCTTAGCTGTCAAGCGAACGCTCGTCGCCGGCCAGCGGGACTATCGCGTCTCGGCTCCCTGACCAGCAAGAATCTGAAGGAGTTTGACATCGCGAGCGCGGCGTGACACTGTCCTCGCGGTCGGTTCCGCACGCCCAAGTGCGGAACGGCCGGTGAGCGACGATCCCGATCGGCGGGAACGTCGTTTTTTTTGTGCCGTCCTCGTGCCCCCGTCCTTGGGGGTGGACGGTGTCGCCGCTGGCCCTGCGCACCCGGTCGCCTCCTGGCGGCCGGCAAGGCGGCCAGTTCACCGAAAGCCCGGAGCCATCATCGCGGCCTCGGGCTTTTTTCATGCCCATTTGGAGGTATGCGGTGTCGACTCTCGCGATCGCCACGCCACCGATGATTGTCATCGTCATGGTAGCGCTTCGCTTTGTCGTCCAGCACGATATCGCCGTTTCCCGACTCGTCCTCACTCTGGTCGCGGTCATCGGCAACGGTAAGCGCGCAAAGCGCGCGGCCCGGCTCCTTGGGATTTACCTGAACGCCCCTGCGGACGGGGCCTCCGGAACGAAATTGGACCGGCAGCAAATCCCTCAGAAATAGCCGCGAGCAGAATGCGAGCGTGGTGATGTTTAAAGGGAAAAATATCGTCCGACAATTCGCGATAGTACACTTGCAGTTTTAAAACTACATGGAGGTGCCGTGACCGGAGACCGACCCACGGCTTCGAACTCTGTCGACCTTGCAGACCACGCCGCCGCGCTCTCCGCCGCCATCGCTCGCGGCGAGCACGTTCCCGCTGGTCGGCTTTTGGGCTTGCCCGAGTTACCCGAGGGCGACGTGTGGTGTGACATCGCTGGCGCGTCTGCGCTGTCGGGAGCACCGGCCCGGACCATCACCAGCTGGCTGAGCCGCGGAGGACCGAAGCGCAATCCCTTCCCGCAGCCCGGCAGAATCCTCTACCGCCTCTACTGGCCAAGCAAAGCCGTCCGTGAGTGGGCGGGCCGTTAAGGAGCGCACCACCGGCCGCCAGTCGCGGTGTTCGGGCTGTCACGGAGTCGCCGCTTGATTGATCGTTTCGAGGTGGCGGTAGATCGTCTTGCGGGAGACGTAGAAGGTATCGGCGATCTCCGCAACGGTGTATCGACGCTTGCCGTCGGCGCTTTTCTCGTCATACATCTGCCGGGCGACGGTGACCTGTCGGGTGTGAGCTTGGGTTTGCGCCCGCCGGTGCGTCCGCGTGCCCGTGCGGCTTCGAGTCCTTCGATCGTGCCTTCGCTGATCAGGTCGGCCAGCATCTCGTCCATCGCGCCGATGACGTGGAACAGGAACCGGCCGGCGGGGGTGGTGGTGTCGATGCCTTGCTTGAGCACGACCAGGTCCACCTCGCGTTCGGCGAGCAGCGCGGCGACCTCGGTGAGGTGGCGTACCGAGCGGGCCATCCGGGACAGCCGGGTGATGACCAACTCGTCGCCGGCGCGCAGGTAGTCCAGGCACTTGTCCCACTCAGGCCGGCGCGCCAGTCGACCGGACGCGGTGTCGGTCCAGATTCGCTGGCACCCAGCGGCGTGCAGGGCGTCGAGTTGGGAGTCGTCCGTTTGCGATCTTGTCGAGACTCGGGCGTACCCGTAGCGCGCCATGCTCAGAGTGTGACCTAAACGGTATGTCGGAGATAGTTACGACTCGTTGTTTTCGCTCACTGTTGTGACCCAACTTAGACCAGGGGAAACACCTTCGGTCAAGATCCAATCGAGGGCGGGTCGCAAACGACCGATTCAGGGGCACCCGTCTGGCTCTGGGCGACCTTGAGTATTCGCGAACCCGTGCCCGCCATGGACCGGCTAGGCGTTGGGTGGCACCTAGTACGGCAGCCGCATCTTGTGATGTTTGAGGCGTTGTCGCTGGTAGTGGCTTTGTTTCGCGCGTGTCTGGTGGGTTCGCCGCCAGTGTGACCAGTGGCTGGTGTGGTGGCATGGGTGGTCTGGGTGGGTGAGGATGGCCCAGAGCCGTCGGATTTCGTTGCAGGACAGCGGGATCAGCTGCTCGTCTGTGTTGGTGGTGCCCCCTTTTGGTCGTGGAATTGTTCGGTGTGGGCGGTGACGGCGAGGAACGCGGCAGCGAGCATGGACAGGGTGATGTGCCGGTACCAGGCGTCGTAGCGGCGGACTTGGTAGTGGTCCAGGCCGGTCTCGTTCTTGGCGAACTGGAAGGTTTCTTCCACACCCCAGCGGGAGCCGGCGACCCGGACCAGCTCGGCGAGCGGGACGGGGACGCTGCTGCGGCAGATGTAATAGGCCAGTTCGCTGGGTTTGCTGAGCGAGCGTCGGGCCAGCAGCAGATGCTCATCAACGCCGGGGTCGATGAGCAGCCAGTCATAGAGTCGGTGCCCTTTGCTGCCCTTGCCGCACGAGAGGCGCTGCCAGCCGCGTTTCGGCGCGGAGGCGGCTAGTTCATCGGCCCGCCGGGGGCCGGTGGGGGTGGGAAACCGGGCGTCGCAGGAGATCGCCATGACGTAGTTGATGTCTTGGGCATCGAGCCATTCCCGCAGCCCGGGGTTGTCGCCGTAGGCCTCGTCCGCGGTGAACCACGGCACTGCCGCCCGGCCGTGTGTGGCCAGCAGCCGTTCCAGCATCTTTCTGGCCAGCGCCGGTTTGGTGGCGAACTCCACGTCCGGGCCGATGCCGGCCCCAGCACACCGCTCATGGTCCTCGGTCCAGGTCTTGGGCAGGTATAGCTCGCGATCGATCAGTGCCCTGCCCCGGGGAGAGGTGTAGGTCAAGAACACCCCCAGCTGGCAGTTCTCGATCCGCCCGGCAGTGCCCGAATACTGCCGTTGCACCCCGGCCGAGTGGACGCCCTTCTTGAGAAACCCGGTCTCATCAACCTATGCGGATATCCGCATAGGTCGATCTATGCCGACACCGCGACTATGCCGAGACGCAGGCCGTCAGCACCTGGTGACGGGGGATGTTCGGTGGCTGCGGCTCGGCGTAGTCACAGGCTTTCGAGGAATGCGAGGACTTTGTCTGGTGGGCGGTAGCGGCCGGGGTGAGCGGCTGCGGGTGTGGTCAGGGCAAGGGCTTTCTCCTTGATAGTGATGTCGGCGTGTAAGTAGGCGTCGGTGGACCGGACGCCGGCGTGGCCCAGCCAGAGGGCGATCACTGAGGTGTCGACACCGGCTTGGAGCAGCGACATGGCGCAGCTGTGTCGAAGAACATGCGGATGTACTCGCTTGCCCAGCAGCGATGGACATCGTTTCGCGGCGGTCGCAACGTGGGTGCTGACCCGGAGTGCGACCGCGTCGCGGCTGAGCCGTCGTCCGGTGCGGGTCGGGAACAGCGGGTCGTGTGAGCGGCCGGCTCGCTCGCTGAGCCAGCGTTGCAGAAGCGCCTGGACCGGGTTGGTGAGGGGCACGGCGCGTTGCTTGCGTCCCTTGCCTTCGCAGGTGACGTTGGCACCGGCCCCGAGGGCGACGTCGCCGCAGTTCAGGCCGGTGAGTTCGGAGACCCGCAGGCCGGTCTGGACGGCCAGCAACATGAGGGCGCGGTCGCGTCGGCCTTCCCAGCGGGACTGGTCCGGGGCGGCGATCAGGGCGTCGACTTCGGGGGCGGTCAGGAACGTCACGATTCGCTTGTCGAACCGCTTCGGGGGGATAGCCAGGACGCGCTGGATGATTAGTGCGTGCTCGGGATGGCGCAGGGCGGCGTAGGAGAACAGCGAGCGGATCGCGGTGAGCCGGACGTTACGTGTCCTGATGGAGTTACCCCGGTCGTTCTGCAGGTGGTTGAGGAACGAGGAGATCATCGTTGCGTCCAGGTCGTCCCAGCTGAGTTGGGAGGGCGTCATGCCGGTTTGGCGGTGCACGAACCCGAGCAGTAGCCGCAGGGTGTCGCGGTAGGCGGCGATGGTGCGGGGGCTGGCCTGGCGCTGCGTGGCGAGCCGGTCGGTGAAGAAGGCCTGCAGCGTCGGCGCGATCAGCGTCATGATCGGGCCGCCGCCCACGCGGTGTCCTGGCGAGCGGCGGCCAGCGCGAGCAGCTCGGGAGCGGCCGAGAGGTACCAGTAAGTAGAGCTCGGCTCGCGGTGTCCGAGGTAGGTCGATAACGACGGGATCTTGGCCTGCACCTCCTCGCCCGCGCGGTACCAACCGAGCAGGGTTCGGACCGCGAAGGTGTGCCGCAGGTCGTGCAGCCGCGGAGGACGGGGCGCACCGGCTCCGACACCGGAGTCGTCGACGAGTTGCCGGTAGGTCTGGGAGACCACGGCATAGAGCAGCCGTTTCCGGGCGAGGGACAGGAAGAAGCTCGGCCCGTCAGGCCGCGGCGCGAGCTCATCACGCAGCCCGGCGTAAACCTGCAGCGCCGCCATGCTGCTGGCCGCCAAAGGCACCAGCCGTGACTTGCCGAACTTCGACTCGCGGATCAACAGCACATCCTGGGCCCAGTCGACGTCGCCACGGTCGAGCTTGATCGCCTCCCCGATCCGCATCCCGCTGGCCGCAAGCAGCCCGATCAGCGTGGCGTAGGTGGCCGCCCGCAGCGGCGAGACGATCGACTGGCGAGCCTGGTCGATCACCGTGTCGACCTCGGTCGGGGAGTAGATGAACGGTAGGCGCCACCGCGGTCGGTGCGGCATCAGCCCCAGCGGCGGCACCTCGGTGTCGGCATCGATGCCGGCCAGGTAGCGGGCGAAGCCACGGACGGCGGTCATCCGCCGTGGCCAGACGCTCGTCGCTGGGTCCGTCTGCGCCTGCTGGGCCCACGCCAGCGCCGACTCGATCGTCACGGTGCGCGCCCCGTGGGCATCGAGATAGGCGACGAAGCCCGGCAGCAGCCGCCCGGCCTCGGCCAGTTCGTATCCCAGCGAACGACGCAGCCGCAGGTAGTCGAGGAGAACCTGCTCCAACGCGCTCACCGAACCGCTCCCGGCCACGGCTGGGCGACCTCGCGCAACGCGTCGAGGTCGACCTTGGCGTAGAGGGCCGTGGTGGCCAGGTCCTGATGACGAAGCACCTGGCTGATCGCGACCAAACCGGCACCGTGGCGTAGCAACTCGCTGGCCAGGGCGTGACGGAGGCGGTGTGGCCCCACCACAGGCAGCCCGGCTCGCGTGCAGGCTCGCTCGACGACGTCACCCACCAGGTCCGCCCGGATCGGTCCGCGAGGGGCTCGGCAGGTGAGAAACAGGCGGCGAGCTCCCTCCGGGCAGCGGCCGCCGGAAATAGGCCACCAGGGCCTCACCAACCTCCACCGGCAACGGGAGCCGATCGTGTCGGCGTCCCTTGCCGCGGACCACGAGTTCGCCCGCCCGCCAGTCCACATCACGCAGCTCCAGACGCGCGACCTCGATCGACCGCAAGCCCAGCCGCGCGACCAGCGTCATGATCGCGAAGTTGCGAATGCCAACCAGGCTGCTGCGGTCGCAACTGTCGAGCAGCCGCTGGACCTCCGCGGCCGTCATAGCGGGCGGCGGCAGCGTGGCCAAACGCCACCCACCAACTGGAGGCACGGCCGTCCCCAGCGGCAACGGTGTGATGCCCTGCACATACAGGAACCTCAGGATCGAGCGGAGCTCAGCCACCCGCCCCTTGGCCGACCCAGCCGAGACGCGACCGCACTCCCGCAGCAGAAACGCGTTAATGTCCACCCCGCTCAGCGCAGCGGGCTCGAACATCTCATCGACCGACGCCTGTTCCTGCAGGAAGCGGCGAGCGGTGTTCTCGTAGCGCCGCACCGTGGTCGCGGCCAGGCCACGCTCCCCGACCAGCCAGGACCGGTACCGCCCGAGCAGTGATCCCAAAGGTGTCAGCGACGGCTTCGCGACCGCAGCGACGTCGACCTCCCGCAGATAGCTCAATAGCGGCGCCATCGCGCGTATCCCCGGGACTCGCCGCTGACCGGCCTCCCGTCGGGCGGTGAGGAACGCGGCCATCAGCTCCTCGCTGACTTGCCTTGCCCCCAGCCCCTCAGCCGACAACCACTGGCCGACCTGGCCCAGGTCGTTCAGCATGTTCCGGATCGTCCCTGGCGTGTAGCCCCGCTGCACCAACCACGCCCGGTAACCCTCGACCTGCGGCCCCAGCAGACCTGCTTTCCTCCGCCTTCCCAACATCGCACTCGCCTCCCTCACGGGAGCCCGGCGCCCCCACGCAGGCGAGGCTGCTCTCAGCCCGCAACTATGCCGAGACACCCACGACACGAACGGCACAGAACCCCACCGCCGTCACGCGACCGAGACCCGAACATCGACATCCTCGGCATAGTCGCGGTGTCGGCATAGATCGGACCACCACACCGCGGCCGGATCACCCAGCTGATTCATCACGTAGTCGCGCAGGTCATCACGCACCCCATCGGCGTCCCAGCGCTAGAAGTTCAGCAGGTGCTGCATCCCATCCGGGCTCGGGTCCCCGGCGTGCTCAGCGATCGTCCAGGAGTTCTTCCGCTCCGCGCCCGAGAGCAGCCCGAGCAGGTACAGCCGTGCCCGGCGCCGCGACTCCACCTGCGCGAACCGGCCCGCCACCAGCCCGAACACTTCCTCGAACCCGGCCCGCCACCGCGCGAGCCGATCATCAACTACAGTCCAGGACGCGGCCACCGCGTCAGTTTCAAGATCTAGCACACCGCGAAGTCGATCACGCGGTGGCCGTCTTCGTGATCACGACACACCGGGCGACATCACACTCTGCGGCTGCCGTACTAGGAGGTCGGGTCAGGTCAGAGGTTGGCGTGGTGTCGTTGTTGTGGTTTTGGATGGCGGTGATGATCTGGGCGGCCCAGTCTGTGGGGTGTTGGTGTCCGAGGAGGTCGGCGAGGTGTTTTAGGTGTGTGTGGCGTTGTGCGGGGGTAAGTGTCAGGGCTTGTTGCAGGGTGTCGATGAGGTTTGCGGGTGAGTGGGGGTTGGTGAGCAGGGCTGCGGTGCCGAGTTGGTCGGTGGCGCCGGTGTGGTGGGAGAGCACCAGCACGCCGGACAGGCCGGCGGCTGCCTGGGCGGCGATGAACTCCTTGGCGGTGAGGTTCATGCCGTCTTGCAAGGAGGTCACCCAGAACACGTCGGCGGCGAGGTAGTGGTCGATCACCTCGGTGAAGGGCAGGTTGCGGGGCAGGTAGTCGATGGGTTGCCAGTTGCTGGTGCTCCAGGCGTGGTTGATCTCGGTGATGCGGTGTTCGAGTGTTTGGCGGGTCGTGTCGTAGGCGGTGATGCCGGGTTCGGGGGGTGGGCACACCAGCCTGAACCGCAGGTGCCCGCGCAGTTCGGGACAGCGGGCGAGCAGCGCCGCGATGGCCTCGACCTTTTGCACCGGGGCTTTGGTGTAGTCCAGTCGTTCGACGGAGAGCACCAGCGGTCCGCTGACCGGTCGGTGGTGGGGCTTGCGGGTGCGGGCCAGTGCTTCGATGGCGTCGCGGTCGATGCCCAGCGGATGCACGCCCAGGCGTGGCGGCCGGGGGGTGCCGGCGAGGGCCTGGTGGAAGTGCTCGGCGAAGGCCTCGGTGTGGAATCCGGCCCAGTCCAGGCAGCCCAGGGAGGCGCGGATCTCCGGGGCGGTGGGCAGCGCGGCGAAGATGTCCGGCGCCGGGAAGGGTGTGTGGTGAAATAGGCCTAGCCGCAGGTCGGGGCGGGCCGCGCGGAGCAGGCCGGGCACGAGCCACAGGTTGTAGTCGTGCAGCCAGACGGTTGCGTCCGGTGCGGCCCGGGTGCTGATGTGGTCGGCGAAGCGTGCGTTTACCGCGCGGTAGTGCGCCCAGGCGGTCGGATCGAAGCGCAGCCGCTGGGGTTGGGACATCAGCACCGGCCACAGCGTCTCCTTGCAGGCCCGGTGGAAGTACCCGGCCCATTCGGTGGGGCTCAGCGGCAGGAACGACAGCGGCAGCCCGGTGTTGTGCCCGTCGAGGCAGGCCGCGGGTGCGTCGTGCCCCACGACCGCGGCGGCTACCCAGATGGCTTCCAGGTCACCGGTGAACAAGCTGCGCAGGGTGGGCAGGATGCCGTTGGGGCTCGACGGCGGCTGCCATCCGTCGGGGGTCCAGCTCACCGGTGGGCGGTGGTAGCCGACCACCAGCGGGTAGTCGCGTTGCACCCAGCCCAGGTCCTGAAGGGCCGACAGGACGCCGGCGGCGCCCGTCTGGTCGGGTCTGTGCACGATGTCGCTCGCGGCTACCGCTGCGCGCAGGGCGGGCTCGGCGTTGCCGACGATCACGCCGTGCGCGCCGAGCCGGAACAGCGACAGGTCGTTGAGGGAATCACCGGCGACCAGGACCGAGGCCATCGGCCAGTGCTGCTCCCGGGCCAGGGCTACCAGGGCGCCGCCCTTGGACACACTCGGGGCAGCACATCGAAGTAGCGGTCCGCCGAGTACAGCCAGGTGCACCCCAGCGCCCGCACAGCGTCGGTGATCTCTTGCGTTAGCTGCTCGGGGCGCAGGTAAAACGAGCAACGGCCGTCTTGGGCCACGCCGTGTTGATAGGTCAGCGCGGGGAAGCGGTCTAACGCGGCGCGCACCCGCTGCGCACCGGGCCAGCCGGCCCGCAGCTGTGCCTGCAGCGCCTCGATCGGGGCCAGGTCCACTCCGTCGATCACACTCGCTCCGACGTCGGCGATGATCCACCGAGGTCGCGGCAGCAGCGGGTCTCGCAGCGCCTCGCGTACCGAGGGCAGCCCGCGGCCGGTCGCGAAGACCACCGTCACCTCGGGATGGCGGGCCAGAGCAGCATGCAACCGGCGCCGGTCCGCCGCATCGCCGCCCAGGAGCGTGCCGTCGAGGTCAGCGACCAGGATCTTCATGCAGTGCCTCTCCGGTGGCGCGGGGCTGCCGTGTGCCCGGGCCACTACGCTTGCGCCACGGCCCTTGCCGACCGCCACGCAGAGATGCGCCCCAGCCGGTGGGCCGGGGCGCATCTAGGATTAATATCAGCGGAACGTTACATGAACAAATAACTGAGTGTAACGCAGTTCCGGCGGTGGGCGAATGGTCGGCGTCCTCGCCCGCGTTGCCGGGTTTCCGGCCGGTGGACAGTCACGGGTGAGGTACCCGGGACAGCCAGTGCTGCAGCCCTGCCAGGTCGGGTGCGGCGCTGGAGCCGGGGGCAGCGGTCGCCGCGGCACCACAGGCGACGGCGGCGACCAGGCAGTGGGGAAGCCGTTGTCCGGTGAGGTGGGCGTGTACGAAGCCGGCATTGAAGCAGTCACCAGCGCCGGTGGTATCCAGGACCTCAACCGGGACGGCGGCGAGGTCATACCGCTTCCCACCCTGGACCGCGGCGGCTCCGGCGCTACCGCGTTTGACGACCACAGTGTCCACCA
Organism: uncultured Actinomycetota bacterium; assembly: GCA_963717245.1. GTDB lineage: Bacteria > Actinomycetota > Actinomycetes > Mycobacteriales > Pseudonocardiaceae. The sequence continues at coordinate 14,071 of CAVQVV010000016.1, forward strand.
GGCCGGCAAGCACCTCCAAAGCGTCATCGACTGTGGTGGCACCGGTCAGCCGCAATGCTTCGTCGGTGTTGGGGGCGAAGACATCGACCTGGGTGAGGACCTCGCGCACCGTGGGGGTGTCGAGGGTGGCGGGGACGTCCTGGCAGTCCATGAACACCTGGGTTCCGAGCTGGTGGGCGACCCGCAGGCCAGCCTGCACGGCCGCACCGTATTGAAGCTTGGGCAGTATCAGCATCCGGGGGCGGTGCTTATGCAGCAGCGCGGCCAGCGACTGCGGGCTGACCGGGTCCTGATAGCTGACCATGGCCCGGTCACCCGGAAAAGACAACGCAACTGTGACGCTGCGTAACGGGATGGGGTGATGGCGAAAGCCGGTCTCGTCGAGACCCTCTGCGCGGGCACCAGACAGGACTTGTTGACTGAACGCGTCATTGCCGAAGTCGGTGGCCCACACGACGTCGTGCCCCAGGCGGTGCAGGGCCATCGCCAGGGTGAAGGCCCCGCCGGGCAGCAGACTGAACCCCCCAGCGAAGACCTCGGTGCCGGAGCGGACAGGTCGGGATAAGTCCCGAAAGATCAGATCGGCGAAGTAGGCGCCCACGACGAGCACCTCGCGACCGTGTGACGCAATGTTCACGATCGGTGCGGCCACAGACGCCACCCGGTGCACTCCTGACACCATCGATCACGAGCCCGCCGATCGGACCAACCGGGCGCCGGACACGGCCGACCGCAACGAGCTCGACTTTCGGATGTTTGTTGCTCGGCCACGCCCGGCCCGTTCATTCGTCCTCGGGCAGGTTCGGGTCGCGAAGCGGGCGGAGGCCGGTGCCGCCCAGCTCCTGAGCGTGGAAGCTGTAGTGGCCGGCGACATTGATGTGCTTGTACCAGTACGGATGCAACCTTGCGACGTCCTCGTCGCGCACCGGGTAACCGGAGGTTCGCAGCTGATCGAGGATCAGGTCGATGTAGGCGGTGTTCCAGAGAGTGATGCAATTGGTGACCAGGCCCAGCGCACCTAGTTGATCTTCCATTCCGGCGTGATAGGCCTCGCGCAGCTCGCCCTTGCGGCCGTGGAAGACGTGTTTGGCCAGGCCGTGGCGCTCTTCTTGCAGGTTGCGCATCCGCTTGATGCCTCGCCGGTACGGTTCCCGGTCCACGTAAGCCAAGACGTGCAGAGTTTTGAAGATCCTGCCGAAGTGAGCCAAGGCGTCCCCCAGCTGGGTGGGTTTGCCTCCGCGTTGCAGCATGCGCATCTCTTTGACGGCTGGCAGCAGCACCTGCCGCTGCCGAAGCCAGGCGACGACGCCGTCAAAGATGGCTTTCGGGCCGGCGCCGGTGGTGCAGGCTCGGTGGTCAATCCACCTGCTCAGCTCCTCCCGGACGCTGCTGAATTCTCGCCAGCCATCAACCCGGCAGATCTCCCGCCGATGCTCCCACCTGGTATTGGCCCGCTCGACGTAGGTCTTCACACACGACGGATCGGCGACCCCCAGCTGACCCGCCAGCTCATCCAGGACCACCGACGGCACGTCCAGCGGATCATCCAGGAACGTGCCGAGGAATCGCACCGTCGTCAGCTGCAGCGCAAACCCCAGCCGGCTGGCGGCGCCCCGACGCTTCGCGATGAGCTTCCGGTCCTCGTCATCGAGGAAGAAGAACCGCTCCAGCTCCTCGGTAGATGGCGCGCCGTCGAAACAGCCACACGCCGCCAGCTGCTTCGCGGTCAGGAAGCCCTTCTCATCCCCGTCCCCGGACACAGGCACTCAACATACGCAACAGTGACCCGGGTCACTGCCCCGCAGCCACCCCGGCTTCCTTAGCGCCAGTTTTCGCAAGATCGTTGGTCACGGGCCGGGAAATCCCAGAGTTCGCGCGAACCGAAGGTTCCTCACGTTGAATTCGAGGTTCTTCGTATCCTGTGGGCTGATTCGACCCGTGGGTTCCCGGTGAACCGCGCTAGGTGAGCAGATTGGTTAGGGTTTCCGCGATCTGGGTGGGTCGTGTGATCAGCGCCAGGTGGCTGGTGTCGATGGTGTGGACGTCGAAAGGGTTGTCTGGGCTGATGGCGTCTGCCTCGGCGATCATGCGGTCCTGCAGGTCGGGCGGTATGACCCTGTCTTGAAGGGTGCGGATGTAGCTGTGAGGGACCGTGGTCCATGTGGCCGGGTCAACCTGGGCGTTGCCGATTAGCGCTGCCACTGGCTCGTCGGGTTGCAGCCCGTAGCTCAGTACGGCGGCGGTTCTGGCGGGCTCCAGATCGGCCATGAGCAGTGCATGCTGCGCGGCGAGAACCTCGGGGTTGCCGGTGCGGGGGTTGGTTCGCGTCGCGCCGGTGCTCGCCGGATTGCCGACCCAGCCTCGCTCCCTGGCCCGGATGAGCGGATCACCTTGAGCATTCGGGTCGGCAGCTGCCTGTGTTGCATATGCCATGACCGTGGGTAGGGCGACGCAGCAGTAGGCGCAGAGGTAGACGGTGCGTGCGAGCAGTTCGGGTGCCGCGTTGGCGACCCTGGTCACGGTGGCGCCGCCCAAGCTGTGGCCGACCAGGATCACCGGCCCGTTCGTCGCGGCCCTGCGAACCAGGCCCAGCGTGTGATCGACGTAGTCGTCCAGGGTGAGCCCGGCGAGTGGAGAGCGTGCCTGGACGAATGTGTCTTCGTCGTGCTGGCCTTGATAGCCGGGTGGGAAGGCGGTGTCGAAGCCATGTCCGGGCAACTCGACCGGCAGCGCTCGGTGGCCCAGCAGGGCGAGTTCGCGAACGACGGGATTCCACACGTAGGAGGTGGCACACATGCCCGGAACCAGCACAAACGTCAGAGCTTCGGGGGTTGTCACATCGCAGTGTTGCACGATCGACCCTGATGGCCGCCGCTCTTGCATGCCCATTTCACTCAAGTCGCCGGGACTGCGGGGCTTGTTCCTCCGCGCTGGTCACGAGGAGCACTCTGGCGTTTTCGGCGTAGCGGATCGCGGTCTTGGGGTCGAGCCCGAACACGGTGGCCAGGTGCAACGGGTCGGGCCCGTGCGCGAGGGCTTCCTCGAGTTGGCGGTCGACTCGCAGCCGTTCGAGGGTCGCGGTCTGGCCGCGTAGTTCCTTGTGTCCCCACACGGTGGCGGCAGGGTCGTTGTCCATCGCGGTGTTCTGGTTGATGATCAGGTGTGGGTTGGCGGTGTTGGGCCAGCGGGTGCGTCGGTAGTCCAGCCACTCGAGCAGGATCTGGTGGGTGAGCTCGTCGATCGGTCGGGTGCGTCCGGCGATGGTCAGCCGTCGGTTGCCTAGGTCGACGTCCTCGAGCCGCAGGTTGGTGATGGCGGCTTTGCGGGCGGCATGGACGGCGGCCAGGACAAGCACGAGCCGGGACACCGGGGTTGTGGCGGTCTCGACGGCCTGGTCGAGGTCGCGTTGGTCGAGTGGTTGGACGATCCCATAGGGGTGCTGTCCGACGCGGATGCCTCGGGTCGGATCGCGGAAGATCACCCGTGTTGTGCTGCAGAAGGTGAACAGACGGCGCAGCCCGACCAGCACGTTGTTCCGTTCGGATCCGTGCAGATCGTCGAGCGCGGCCAGGATGTCCCCAGGGGTGACCTCACGCAGGTGGTCGTAGCGCTGTGACCAGTAGAGCAGGATGGGACGGATGTTGTTCATGTAGTTCTGGATCGTGGCCATGTCACGAGGCCTTGTTCGTGGCCCGCCATCACGCATTGACCGCAGCCACGCCTCGATGGCGACGCGGATACCGGGACCGAGTTCGTCGAGCTTGCGGTGCAGCCAGTCCTCGAAGACGGGCCGGCGGTCATCGAGAAGCACACCCATCTCCCGCAGGACTTCGGCGACGCGTTCGCTGCCGATATTCAGGGCGCGCATCGCGGGGAACAGCTCTGACCAGCGGACTACGTCGCTGGCGGCGTGCGCGGACAGCACGATGGTCAAGCCTCGTCGAACCCCGAGACGCACCCCGCGGCTCCAGCCGCGGGCCTCGCCTCGCTGGTAGGCCAGGTGGATCGCCCAGCGCAGCCATGGGTTGGTCAGATCGACACTGGTTGGCTCGTCGAAGCGGGTGAAGTCCCGGTGGGCCTCGAACAGTCTCAGCTGGACCCAGCGCACCGCTGGCCGGGCGGTCGGAGCTGGGGGTGGCTTGGGGGGCGCCCCGCGCCGGCGGCCGTATTTGTGGGCTTCCGGGTCGGCCTGGCGCAGTTTCATCCGGTCGAAGAACAGCTGATGCCCGACTCGTGGCCCGCCGGATTCCAGCACGCTGACCGCGCCTCGGGGCAACCCGCCGGCGGCCTTGGACTCGTAGGCGGCCTGCTGCCAACACAGTCGGCAGTAGCCGCGCTTCAACGCCAGGACTCGTCCGCACCCGGCGCACTGTCCGTCTCCGCCGGGATACTCATGGCGCAGCACCGTGCACGATGAGCACCGGCGCGCTCCGAGCACTCCCCAGGCCAGGCAGTCCACGCAGCTCTTGACTCTGGGCAGGACCTTGTGTGGGGGCATGTCAGAGCGGTGGGAGCGAGCGCGCGTCCCGACGCTTGGGCGTCACCGCCGGCGTGCCCGCCGCCGTGGATCCGGAGGCTCCCGACGCCGCTGCGGGTTGATCGTTCTGGTCGTCGACCCGTCTGACCTTTTCCGGCTGCGGGATCAACAGTTCCTCGGGCCCGCAGCCGAGCACCGCGCAGATGACATCGAGGTCGGTGAGCTTGATGCTGGCCGGCTCGCCCGACCACAACCCCGACATCTTCCCGGCGGACACGGCCATGCCGTGCTCGGCGAGCATCCGTTGCAGCTCACTGGCCTTCCAGATACCCCGGTTCGCCGCGGCCAGACGCAGGTTCCACCTCATTTGATCAATCCCTTCAGCCGGGTGGCGCAGCGCTGCTGACCTGCGATCCAGGCGTCCTCGACATGAGTTCCCGGGACGTGGACGTAGGAAAGGGTGGTTGCGATCCACGCGTGTCCGAGCGTGGCCTGGATCGCCAGCAGATCCATCCCGTTCAGATACAGCTGGGAGGCGCAAAAGTGCCGCAGAACGTGTGGGGTGAGCACCTCCGACCAGGCCGGTAGGTAGCGTTGCGCGGCCGTGGCCAGTGCCGCACGCAACGTCTCATCGCCCACCCGGGTCGCGGTGCCGTCGGTGTTCTTGCGTTCCGAGGGCAGCAGCGGCACCCCGGGCCGGGTGTGATCGTCACCGAACTGCGCCCACACGTCCTCGATGAACCAGCGCAGCGGCGTCCCCGCGTTGTTGATCAGCGGCACCATCCGCTCGCGAGGGCCTGAGCCCCGCGCTCCCTTGCCGTGACGCACATGCAGTTTGCCGAAGCGCCCCAGCTCCCACTTGACGTCGCCCAGGTCGAGTTTGCAGACCTCGTTGACCCGCAGACCGACCTCGGCCATCAACCGGCAGGCGGTGTAGTTGCGCGCGGCTGGGGCGAACTTGCGGCAGCTGGCCAACTCCTGGCGCCACCCGGCGAACAACTGGCCGACCTGGGCGGCGGTGGGCGGGATCCGCAGCCTGGCGCTCTGGCGCCCCCGCGGACGGTTCATCTCATCAATCGGGCACTCGACAACATGCCCGGTCATCTGATGGATCTCGACCTTGTGCCGCAGCTCCAGATAGAAAAAGAACGTCTTCACCGCCTGCGCCCGCGACAACCGGGTCCCCTTGGCGACCACGCGCAATGCCCGTCCGAAGTACACATCGGCATCCGACGGCGCCATCTCCCACAACGGCCGCCCGAACCAAGCCCGGACTTGTTCCAGATGCGCCACATCCGAGGCAATCGTCCCGTCCGACAACCCGGCGGCCGCCCGGGCCAGCACGAACCCGGCCAGCACGTCGGTCTCCAGCGCCTCCAGGTCCTCGGCCGTGGCAGGGGCGCGTGCCACCCGCAGATCCCGCACTACCGCCAGGCTCAACCCAGCCCCCCGCCTTCACCGATCCGGCAAATCAACCAGCCAGGACGATAGACCTAGAAGAATCCTGAGCTAGATTCAGACACGCGCCGCCGCGCAGATGCGGGAAGAAGGGCCAGGTCCTGGGCCTACAGCGGCCAGGACACCCCACCTGAACTCAAGGGATATTTCTTAACCGGTGATCGAGGCCGAACAACCAACTCGCAAGACCCGCCGGGGCAAGGGCAAGTCCGATCCGATGGACGCGCACCTGGCGGTGCTGTACGGGCTACAGCTCACCGCCGAGAAGTTGCCCACCCCACGGGTGGACGGCGACCGCGAAGCCGACCCAACGCTGGGGTCCGTGTCACCAGCCCCAAACTGAACTGTTGTTCCTGGTCAGGGTACATCGGAGGTTAGTCCTGAGACTGGTCGTGCGGCGGAGAACGGCGTAAGCGCAACCTCCTGACGTGGATGAATGCTCTACTTTGGGGCTGGTGACACGGACCCGCGTGTTGGGCGCAGACCTGCGCTATGACCTCGGTGGTTCCGATCCATTGGTCGGGACCCGGATGCCCGATCTGGACCTGAGCACCGCCGGAGGCACCACGACGGGGGTGAGTGCGCTGTTACGGACCGGCCGCGGGCTCGTGCTGGGTTTGGATGAGACCTACACCACAGATCCCCTGCCCGGGGGTGTGACCGGGTCATCGCCCGGCCCGTCGAGGCCGCCGGCTCGGATGCAGTCCCAGCAATCGGAACGGACACCGGTGCCGCAGCTGATGTCGACCGGATCCCGGTCCGTCCCGACGGTGAGGTGTGCTGGGCCAGCGCCGGCCCAGCACACCTCACCCCTTCCAGCGCTCGAACGGTGGTTCGCCGCCGCAACCGTACCCACCAACTGAGGATGTGAGGACGATGATTACCGAGGAAGGTCGCCTTAAGCCGCCGGAGCTGGTCTCTCTTTATGCTGCGACTCAACTGGTGTTCGGGATCCTCAAAGAGGAATTTCAGGTTCCCGATATTTACGAGCTGGTGTTATGCGATGTGGATGCCGCGGAGCCGTTCTTGAGGGATACGGTTGACATCGCTGCGGTCACTCTGCGGAAGATCCAAGCTTTGCGTTGGATTGCTAAGCCCGGCGTTGAGACCACGAACGATATCGTGGTCTGTCTTGCCGCGGATCTCTTACGGTCCCTTGATCACTTGGTGACGTGCTGCACCGATCAAACCAACGCTGATTCGCTGACGAGGTTTAAACACCACGTTGCGCTCGCCGCCCGGCACGCCGGCGGTGATGGTGGCGTCGCCAGGCTACGATGAATCATCCCCTTTTCTCCAGGCCTCTTTTGTAGGTGCCGGACTCTTAACGACCGGGGATCGCTAGGCGCCGCGGGTCGGCGCAGTGCCTGATGGAGTGACGCTTTCCTCTCGTCGCCGAGCCAACTAAGACCTACGCGGTCACGCAGGTACCCATACTTCACGGTAATCGGATGTTGCCCGAGTCCATAGGGGGCGCGGTAGTCCTGGGCCAGCAGTGTCGCCGACCACGCCAGCTCCGTCGCTGGCGCCCGCGGATCCACCTGGCATCTCCCCGTCAAATCGCATCCCGGACAGATCCGGGGGTGAGTCCACCGGCCACGCCCGACGGCTCAGGGAAACGATGCGCGGCGCCACCGTCTCCTTGACCACACTGCGAACCACGGCCGGTGGCACCTTCTCGGACAACGAGGGCCGAAAGACCCTGGTGAGCTGCCAACACATGAAGTGTTGGCGGTAGTCCAAGCTGTCTGCGCTGTCGATATCAACGAGTAGGGCGGTGATGTTCACGCCTGCGTCGAGGCGAGCCTGACCGAGAGCGCCCTTGACCGCTCCCGCGACTGCGCGGGACTCGGCTTCGCTACTGCCGATCATGGTCGCCTCCAGGTCAGGGCAGGTCAGTCAGATGATCCACGATACTGGAGAGCAGGCGGGCGCGGAAGTCATTAACCCTGGCTCTGGTCTCTTCGGCTCGTCGGGTCTCGCTGGTCTCGAACGTCTGGAATACCGCCTCGGCCCCGTACTCCTCGATCAGGCCCTGGGCGACCCGGGTCACCGCGTCTCGAACGAACGCCGACAGCGTCTGGCCCTGGTGTCGGGCGACCACTTCAAGCAGAGACCGCTCGTCAGAGGGCACGCGGAAACAAATGGGAGAGGACTCGCTGGCCATGGGATCTCCCTCCGCCTGGTCGATGATGCCCGGCATGCGACACCTGAGACGCTGCTAGCTCCGACTGAGTCTAACCTTTGTATGACTTATACGTCAACACCGCTGTACTACGGGGTACGTCGGCGTCGGCTACCGCCGGGCAGGTGATCCCTGAGTTGGCTCCGGTCGGCGACCCTGGAGATCATCGATCGTGAACGGCTGCCGGCTGCCGTTCGGGTGATCCTGTCCCCCACTCGCGGGCCGAGTGACCTCACGCCCGATGCGCCGGCCCCCTCGCCCTGGCCTACTCCAGCCCAGCACGCGATGACTTGTCTCACTATGACGTATACGTATACACTCGTTACGGAGGTGGTGGAGATGGTCAACATCATGTTCCTGCTGGCAGCTCTGGTCTTTGCCCTCGGTGCGTTGATCGGAGCAACCCTGCAGACTCACGTCGCCGGCCGACGGCATCGGCGGGTAGCGCAACGGGTGCGAGAACTCTACGAGCTAGAACAAGCCCTGCGCGAGCAGGACGACGCCCTGGTGGCGCGCGGTCCCCCTCACGCGACCTACCAGGGACAGCTCACGGGGGCCTCACACGTTGCCGCGGACAGGTGACGGGATAGGGCGGCGTTGCCGAACAGCCCCAGGCTGACAGAACCAACCACAGCGACCAACCCGGCCCTGCACGTCGACGGCTACAGAGAAACCCCAGCCAACCCGGACACTGCCGCGCTTGAGCGACGTGCCCGTGACCACCACCAGCTGGCCTGACGTCATAACCCGCTGCAACCCAGGGCCATCCGCAGCTTCACCCGCAGTGAGCGCTGGCCTCAACCCGATCCCACGGCAGACAGGAAGGTCGCGATACCAATGCCCACTGCCACCGTCAACGACACCGCCGACGCCGACGCCGACGCCACGAGCAACATCGCTGACCTGCTGCCACGCGTCGGCGACGGAGATTCCGCAGCATGGGAAGAAATCCTTCGCCGGTACGGCACGCTCGTGTCCGCGACAGTGCGATCATTTCGGCTGCAACACGCCGACACCCTCGATGCGGCGCAAACGACCTGGCTACGGCTAGCCGAAAACGCCCACCAGGTACGGCATCCAGAGCGGCTCGGCGCATGGCTGGCGACCACCGCACGCCGGGAATGCCTGCGCATCCTGCGCCAGACCACGCCCATCCCGAACCTCTTCGAAACGGCACTAGCGGCTGTCCCCGACCCCTCAACCGGGCCCGAGCAAAGCGCCATCGAAACCGATAACACCCACAGGTTATGGAAATACGTCAACGAGTTGTCACCCCGCCGGCGCGCCTTACTGCGGGCGCTGTTCACCGACAACGCCCGCCCCTACGCCGAGATCGCCAACGCCATCGGAATCCCACCCGGCGCAATCGGGCCCACTCGAACGCGAGCCCTCCAACAACTACGAGGCAGACTCGACACACCCAAGCCAGAAGACAACGTCTGGCAATAACCACGAACATTGATCGGTGCTACGACGACACTCACGGATCCGTCGTCGGGCACCAGGCGTTTCCACTGTGGACTCCACGCCCGACTCCTCACCCGGGCCGACGTCCGAACCGACCGCAGGAGGACCCGATGACCACCAGCACCACCACCCACAAGCTGTGCCCCGGCCGGTGAGACCGCTTGGTGCATTTACTGGATCGGCTTCACCCCGAGCACCGACTCGTGGGCCTGCCGCGCCTGCGGGCCCACATGGACCATCACCGTCGACGCACCCCAGCCGCGGTGAAGGGCTGCCGTATTCTGATCACCGGGTCGCGGTCGTGGACCGACCGGGCAGCCATCGTCCAAGCGATCAGTGACTACCTCCATTGCGTGGGCACCAGCATCGGCGGCGCCTGGCCATCCCCGGTCATCGTCCACGGCGGCGCGCGGGGAGCTGACCAGCTCGCCGACGCGGTAGCCCGGAACTGGGGATGGACCCCGGAACGCCACCCCGCCGACTGGAACCGCCACGGCCGGGCAGCCGGGTACCGACGCAACGCGACCATGGTCGCCCTGGGCGCGGATGTGTGCCTGGCCTTCATCGTCAACGGCTCCGCTGGGGCCAGCCACACACGAGCGAGGCCCCCATCGGGGACCTGACGGACGCGTTACCCTCGCCGAAGCCCGCCAGACGTCCCCGACCTCGCGGGCTCCCTGCTCACCCGAGACACACCGTCACCATGATGGGCGGGCGAGGTGATTCCCACGCGCGACTTGGGCGCGCTGCTGACCCGGTTCGGGATGATGGTCGGGCTGGACACTAGGCCCGAGGCTGACGAAGAGTTTCAGGCCGCGCAGCTGGCACACGCCCTGGTCGGCGTCGCCGAAGCGCACGCCACCCGCGCCGAACAAGCCTACCGTGACGCCGGAGCGCAACCGCCCGACCTCACACAGGCTTCCCTGATGACCTTCGGCGCGGTGAACTGCCAAAACGAGGCAGACGAGCTCGCGCTGATCCAATGGCGAGCAACCCGCCTCGCCGGGGTGCTGAGCGCGCTGGACTTTCCCGGGCCGATCCCCCGCAAGGGAGAAGTCGGTGCCGGAACGACTCTACGCTTCGTGCTGCTGCTCGTTCTCTTCACAGCGAGCGGGGCCTCGATAATGGGTCGACAGCGTGTCGTTGTGGATCCCGATTGGGATTAGGGTGGATTCGGATTCGGGTCCGCGCGGGTGAGGTGGTTTGCAGGCGGGCGTGGCGGAACTGGTACGTCGCGCCCGCCTGCCACAATATGCCCCTGTGGTGGGCGTCGTCGAGGAATTGCGTTAGTCGCCATGGCAGGTCACCGCGCAGGGCCAGCCAGATCCGGCTGATCGTATAGGCTCCCCACGCTCTGGACAGCACGCCCACGCACCCGCAGGCAAGGCCGCCGGTTATCCCGTAGGCGATAATCCCAAGAGTCGTATGATAACCGGTATCGGGTGGTTCGAACACGAGGCCACCGACGACGGCGCCGGTGAGAGCGAACATGCGACTACCCACGCGCCCGTATATGCGGCGACCTAGGATCCCCCCTGCGACCGCGCCCACCAGCGCACCGATCAACATTCCCACGATGTGGTCATCGATGACGCCGAGGGCGTGTCCAGAAGTGAGCCCGAACCCGAGACCCCCCGCGAGGCCAGTTGACAGCGCCAGTATCAGGCCGAATGAGAGCGCCGCCGTGCGGTCGTGCTTTAGGGCGACTCTGGGACTGGAGGCCTGGGTCACATCGGCTGGTATGTCCAGCCATACCAGCGCTGCGAGCGCGAACCCCAACACCAGCCCGGCCGCGAGCGCCCCTCGGTAATTTAGACCAACCCCGAAACTGCCGACGACACCGAGTGCGAGGCCGGT